>NZ_CM184303.1:0-1485648 GCF_059614085.1 Fructilactobacillus sp. YLN 2507
ACTTCAGTGAATCAAATTGAACTATGGAACAAAATAAAAAGTAAATTCAGAACTGATCCAAAATATGACAACATCAATTTTAATACTTGGATTGGCCCTGCAACTCCGATTTCATATGATGGGAACGTTTTTGTTTTAGAACTCCCAACTGATTTACACCGGGACTATTGGGAAAAACAACTCGTTTCGAAGTTTATTGAGTATGCGTATGAAATTACGCAAACTGATGTCACTCCCAAATTCATCGTTAAGGGTGAAAATTTACCCAACGCTAATACTGACAATATCCGCGACTATCATAAAAAAAATAGTGTCCCTGATCATCCTCGAGTTGATCCACATCTAAATCCTGATTACACTTTCGATCGTTTCGTAATTGGTCAGGGAAATCAAATGGCCCATGCTGCGGCTCTCGCAGTTTCTGAAGATCCTGGAAAAGTTTATAATCCTCTGTTTTTTTATGGAGGAGTTGGATTAGGAAAAACTCATTTAATGCAAGCTATCGGAAATAAAGTGCTCGCTGCTAATCCCAACGCCATTGTTAAATATGTCACCACCGAAAAGTTCACTAATGACTTCATTGATGCTATTCAAAATGGTAAAATGCGAGAATTTCGAAAAATGTACCGGGAAATTGATCTTTTATTAGTCGATGATATTCAGTTCTTAGCTAATAAAGAGGGAACCCAAGATGAATTTTTCAATACCTTTAATGCCCTCTATGAAAACAATAAACAGATTGTGATGACTGCTGACCGGTTACCTAACGAAATTAATTCACTAACTGATCGTCTAGTTTCTAGATTTAAATGGGGGCTTTCTGTTGATATTACGGCTCCAGATTTAGAAACTCGAGCTGCTATTTTGCGAGCTAAAGCTGAATCAGAAGGGTTAAAGGTTGATTCAAGTATTATGAGCTATATCGCCAGTCAAATCGACTCTAATGTACGTGAGTTAGAGGGAGCTTTAGCACGAATTAAAGCCTTTTCTCAATTAAAAAGAGAACCAATTACAATTGATTTAGTATCAGAAGCATTACGCCCCCTCAAACTTGATAAAGAACGAAGTGCGATTACCCCAGAAACAATCATTAAAACCACAGCGAATTATTTCCACACTACTGCTAAGGATATTAAGGGAAAGAAACGGGTCAAAGCCATCGTCGTTCCACGGCAAATTGCAATGTATCTTTCAAGAGAATTAACTGATAATTCCCTTCCAAAAATTGGTGAAGCCTTTGGTGGAAAAGATCACACTACCGTTATTCATGCTTATGATAAAATTTCAAAAAAAATAACAACCGATGTTGATTTACGCAATCAAATCGATGATTTAAAAAACGAAATTAGACACTAAGCATGAATAACAAGAGAAATGGTATAATTTGCACTGTGGATAAAATTTTAGATTTTAGATTTTTATCAACAGCTTTATCCACAGGATGTTAACTAACGCTTGCTTGCGTTTAATTAAGTTTTCCCCACAATTAACAGCAACTACTACTACTGCTTTTATTCTTTTATTAAATAACTAAACTAAAACCACACTAAGGAGCTATGCAAAAAATGAAATTTTCAATCAATCGTGCTGCATTCATTAAAGCTTTAAGTATCGTTCAAAGAGCTATTTCTTCTAAAACTACAATTCCAATTTTAACGGGTTTAAAATTAGATGTTACTGAAAATGACATTACATTAACTGGCAGTAACGCTGATATTTCAATTCAAACCACAATTAGTGGTGAAAATCCCGACAATGATTTAAAAATTAGTTCAACTGGTAGCATTGTATTAACGGCACGTTTTTTCAGTGAAATTGTTAAAAAATTACCTAACACAGAGTTAGTTGTAGAAGTTGGCGATAATTTTCAAACCAAAATCACATCTGGAAATTCTGAATTTATCATTAATGGATTAGATGCTAACGGATATCCCCATCTTCCTGAAATTAATCCAGAAAATTCAATTGATTTACCTGCTGAAATTTTTAAGGAAGTCATTGGCCAAACTGTAATCGCCGTTTCGAAACAAGAAAGTCGACCAATCTTAACTGGAGTACATTTTACTTTAGAAAAAAATCAGTTATTAGCAGTCGCAACTGATAGCCATCGATTAAGTCAACGGAAAGTTAACTTGCCAGCTGAAAATGATGGAGCTTATAACATTGTAATTCCAGGAGACAGTTTAAAAGAACTTTCTCATATGTTAGACAGTGTAAAAGCACAAATCAAAATGGATCTATCTGAAAATCAAGTGATGTTTAATTTTGGAGTTACAAAATTTTACTCTCGTCTATTAGAGGGAGTTTATCCAGATACATCTCGGTTAATTCCAGAATCATCCGCTACTAAACTTCAATTTTCGGCTCCTGATTTGCTAGCTGCCGTTGAACGTGCCTCTCTGTTGTCTCATGAGTCACGGAACAATGTCATTAAATTAACCATCAAACCTAATGATCAAGTTGTTACAATTACTGGAAACTCTCCTGACGTGGGTAAGGTAGAAGAAGATTTACAACCAAAAGAAATTTCTGGTGAAGAGTTAGAAATTTCGTTTAATCCTGATTATATGAAAGAAGCACTTAGAGCCTTTGGGAAAATGGATGTGGAAGTGGCTTTCACTTCTCCCTTGCGTCCGTTTACTTTAACCCCGACAGAAAATAATCAAGATTTTATTCAATTGATTACACCAGTGCGGACTTTTTAAAAATTAAAAAAAGCTCATATTTTGCGATATGAGCTTTTTTGTTTGTTTTCAATATCCTTTAGCTGCAAGGGTGTAATTTTTGTTACAAGGCAACTGACGCGGGATTTTATATACTTTTTACCCAAAAAATGATACAATTTAAGTTAATTGAAAGCAGGTGGATTCATGAAAAAAGAAGTCATAATTACAACTCCATATATCACGTTGGCCCAACTTCTCAAAATGGAAGATGTCATTGATTCTGGTGGTCAAGCGAAATGGTATTTACGCGAAAAAACCGTTTATTACAATGATGAACCGGAAAATCGACGTGGTAAGAAGCTTTACGATGGTGATGTAGTTCGAGTTCCTGATGTTGGAATGTTTCTGATTAAATCAAAGTAGGAAAATAAATGAAGGTAAATGAGTTAAAATTACGAAATTTTCGTAACTATGGGGACGTGGATGTTCAATTTTCCGACGGAGTCAACGTCTTAATTGGAGAAAACGCCCAGGGAAAAACCAATTTACTGGAAGCAATTTATGTATTGGCCTTAACTAAAAGTCATCGGGCTAATAATAACCGCGATTTAATTAACTGGAATGATAAAGCAGCTGACATTTGGGGACTAGTGCAACGAAGTTCGGGTAAGTTACAGTTAGAATTGACGCTAAGTTCTAAGGGGAAACGAGCTAAGGTTAACCACCTTGAGCAAGCGAAACTTTCAACTTATATCGGTCAATTGAACGTAATTCTATTTGCCCCAGAAGATTTAAAAATTGTTAAAGGATCTCCACAGATACGTCGTCGTTTTATGGACATTGAATTTGGGCAAATGAGTAATAAATATCTTTACAATACAACGCAGTATCGTCGAATTTTAAAGCAACGTAACGCATATTTGCGCCAACTTCATTTTCATAAAGCAACTGATATCGTTTATTTAGATGTTTTATCAGATCAGTTAGCAGCCTATGCTGCCGAAATTATTTATCAACGAGTCCAACTGTTAGGGAAATTACAAAAATGGTCGCAAAAGATTCATAGTGATGTTTCCCAGCAACGCGAAATTTTAAAGTTTAAGTACATGACTTCTTTAAAAAAAGAAGAATTAGGTTCGGTTGATCAGATTTATCAGATTTTACTTACTAAATTCAAACAAAATCACGAAAAAGAGATTCGGCAAGGAACTTCCATTTTTGGACCACATCGAGATGATTTACGTTTTATTGTAAATGGAAAGGATGTTGCCCAATTTGGGTCACAAGGTCAGCAACGAACAGCAGCCCTAGCAACTAAATTGGCAGAAATTGATGTGATGAAGGAAGAGACTGGAGAATATCCGATACTCTTACTTGATGATGTTTTGTCAGAGCTTGATAAGGGACGACAAACCCATCTTTTAACTGCGATTCAAGACAAAGTCCAAACTTTTTTGACAACAACGAGCATGAGCGATGTTGCTACCGAATTAATTCATCATCCAAAAATGTTTCATATCAAAGATGGAATGATTTCCAAGTAACTTGATTGAGGAGGATTTACATGACAGACAAGCCACAAGAAACCAAAGCAGAACGTGCTCGAGATTATGATGCGAGTCAAATTCAAGTTTTAAAAGGACTTGAAGCAGTTCGAAAACGTCCCGGAATGTACATTGGTGCTACTAATTCCCAAGGGTTACACCATTTAGTTTGGGAAATTGTTGATAACGGGATTGATGAAGCCTTAGCCGGTTTTGCGTCTAAAATTGATGTCATCATTGAAAAAGACAACAGTATTACCGTGATTGACAATGGTCGAGGAATTCCAGTTGATATGCAAAAGGAAACTGGAAAATCTGCCCTTGAGACAGTGTTCACTATCTTGCACGCTGGAGGTAAGTTTGGCGGTGGTGGTTACAAAGTTTCTGGTGGATTACATGGAGTTGGTGCTTCAGTTGTAAATGCACTTTCATCAGAATTAGATGTTACCGTTACCCGTGGTGGTAAGCAGTACTACATGGATTTTGTTCGTGGACATGTCAAAACCCCCATGAAAGTAATTGGTGATGCACCGCAAGATGATCATAGTACTAAAGTTCATTTTTTACCTGATCCAGATATTTTTACAGAAAATACTACTTATGACATGGAAACATTGACGACTCGAGTTCGTGAATTAGCCTTTTTAAATAAAGGACTCCGCATTACTGTCAAAGATACACGACCAGAAAAACCAGTGGAACATGACTTCTTTTACGAAGGTGGAATTCGGCATTATGTTGAATTCTTGGATCGGGGTCGCTCTCCTGTTTTTAAAGACCCAATCTACGTAGAAGGAAAGGAAAACGGCATTACCGTTGAAGTTTCTCTTCAGTACACTAATGATTATCACAGTACTCTAAAAACGTTTACTAATAACATTAATACCTATGAAGGTGGTACTCACGAAGAAGGTTTTAAGCAAGCCTTAACTAGGATTATTAATACCTATGGTCGAAACAATAATATTATTAAAGACAACGAAGATAATCTGACTGGCCCCGATGTTCGAGAAGGTTTGACGGCTGTTGTAAGTGTAAAACATCCAGATCCTCAATTTGAAGGGCAAACGAAAACCAAATTAGGTAATTCGGATGCAAGAACCGCTACTAATCACGTCTTTAGTCAAGAATTTTCTAAATTCATGGATGAACATCCTCAAATTGCTAAAGAAATTGTACAAAAGGGAATGTTAGCATCTCGTGCTCGAGCAGCTGCTAAGCGGGCCCGAGAAGTAACGCGGAAAAAAAGTGGACTTGAGATTAATAATTTACCTGGTAAGCTAGCTAACAATACCAGTAAGGATCCTTCTGTTTCTGAATTGTTTATTGTCGAAGGGGATTCTGCTGGTGGTTCTGCTAAGCAGGGCCGTTCACGGTTAACTCAAGCAATCTTGCCAATTCGAGGAAAAATCTTGAATGTTGAAAAAGCTACGATGGATCGAATTCTCGCTAACGAAGAAATTAGATCATTGTTTACAGCAATGGGAACTGGTTTTGGAGAAGAATTTAACATTAATAAAGTTAATTATCATAAGTTGATTATTATGACGGATGCGGATGTTGATGGGGCTCATATTCAGACTTTATTATTAACTTTAATTTACAATTTTATGCGTCCAATGGTTGATCATGGTTATGTGTATATTGCACAACCACCTTTGTATCGGGTTCGCCAAGGAAATAAATTTCAAGAGTATGTTGATTCTGATGAAGAATTGCAAACCTTACTTGCTTCACTACCGGTTTCACCTAAGCCATCAATTCAACGATACAAAGGTTTAGGAGAAATGGATGCGGAACAATTATGGGAAACGACAATGAACCCAGAAAATCGCCGCTTACTTCGGGTTACTTCTGATGATGCTGAAGCTGCAGATGAAGCCTTTACGATGTTAATGGGAGAAAAGGTCGCTCCTAGACGTGAATTTATTGAAAATAATGCGAAATTTGTAGAAAACTTAGATGTTTAATGTTTCATGTGAAACATTAACGGACACGAATGGAGGTTAATCCTTTGGCAAATGAAACCGAGACGCCAGAAACACGAATTACAAATGTTGATTTATCGAAAAAAATGAAATCCTCCTTCCTTGATTATGCCATGAGTGTTATTGTAGCCCGAGCTTTGCCGGATGTTCGAGATGGAATGAAACCTGTAAATCGTCGAATTTTGTATGGTATGGATCAATTAGGAGTAACGCCTGAAAAACCATATAAAAAGTCTGCCAGAATTGTTGGAGATGTTATGGGTAAGTACCATCCTCATGGTGATAGTTCAATTTATGAAGCAATGGTGCGGATGGCACAGGAGTTTAGTTACCGGTACATGTTAGTTGATGGGCATGGTAACTTTGGTTCTGTTGATGGAGATGGAGCAGCTGCCATGCGTTACACGGAAGCACGACTCAGTAAAATTTCAATGGAAATGTTGCGTGATTTGAATAAAGATACTGTTGACTTCGTTCCTAATTATGATGGAACTGAACGTGAACCAGTTGTTTTACCAGCTCGAATTCCTAACTTGTTGCTAAATGGAGCTACGGGAATTGCCGTTGGTATGGCTACTAATATTCCACCACATAATCTAAGTGAAGTCATTTCAGCTATCCATATTTTGATGAAAAATCCGGATGCAGATGTTAATGATTTGATGGAAGCTCTTCCAGGACCTGATTTTCCAACTGGTGGAATCGTAATGGGTAAATCGGGAATTAGACGAGCTTACGAAACCGGTCGTGGGAACATTGTAGTACGTTCTAAGACGGATATTGAAGAAGATAAACATGGCAAACAGACAATTGTAGTTACTGAATTGCCTTACATGGTCAACAAAGCTAAGTTAATTGAACGAATTGCAGATTTAGTTCGAGATAAACGAATTAATGGAATTACAGCAATTAACGATGAATCTGACCGTGAAGGAATGCGGATTGCAATTGATATTCGACGAGATGCCAGTGCAGAAGTGGTTTTAAATAATTTATTTAAGTTAACGTTAATGCAAACGTCTTTTAGCTTTAATATGTTAGCCATTATTGATGGTGCGCCTAAGACATTGAGCTTGAAAGAAATTTTGAATAGTTATCTTAACTATCAAGTAGAAGTTATTACACGGAGAACGCGGTTTAATTTAAAGAAAGCTGAAGCTCGGGCCCACATTTTAGTGGGATTATTAATTGCTCTTGATCATATTGATAAGATTATTTCGATTATTCGGGGTTCAAAGACTGCTGAGATTGCCAAAAATGAATTAATTTCACAATTTGAATTAGATGACAAACAAGCTCAAGCAATTTTAGATATGCGTTTAGTGCGTTTGACGGGACTTGAACGAGGAAAAATTAGTGATGAACACGAAAAGTTGCTCACCCAAATTAAAGATTACAAAGAAATTTTAGCTAGTCATGATCGAGTTAATGAAATTATTTACAATGAATTATTAGATATTCAAAAACGATTTGGTGATGATCGACGTACGGAATTAATGATTGGTGAAATTACTAACATTGAAGATGAAGATCTGATTGAAGATAAAAACGTTACGATTACGTTGACTCATAATGGTTACATTAAAAGAATTCCTACTGATGATTTTAAGACCCAAAATCGTGGCGGTCGAGGAATTAAAGGAATGGGCGTTAACAAAGATGACTTTATTGAGCATCTAATTAACGGATCTACTCATGATTTATTACTCTTTTTTACCAATGCTGGGAAAGTTTACAGTATGAAAGTTTATGAAGTTCCAGAATATGGTCGTTCTGCGAAAGGACTTCCCATTGTCAACTTGATTAATTTAGGTGAAAAAGAAAAAATTCAAACAGTTTTACGAATTGAAGCTGATGGTAATGATGAACATCGATACTTGTTCTTTACTACTAAGTTAGGGACAGTTAAACGAACTCCAATTGATGAATTTACTAATATTCGAAATAATGGTTTGAAGGCCATTAGTCTTCATGATAATGATGAACTAATTAAAGTTTCCGCAGTGGGTGAAGATCAGAACGTGATTATTGGAACCCACTTGGGTTATGCTGTTAGTTTCAAGGTGGAAGATGTTCGAGCAATGGGACGTTCTGCTTCTGGAGTTCGGGGAGTCCGTTTACGTGATGATGATTACGTAATTGGGGCCGCTCTTTTGACGCCTGGTTCTGATGTATTTGTTATTTCAGAAAAAGGTTATGGAAAACGTACTCCAGTCAACCAATACCCAATTAAGGGACGTGGTGGTAAAGGGATTAAAACCTCAAATATTACCGAGAAAAATGGACCTCTGGTTGGAATGGGGGTAGTTAATGGTGATGAAGATATCATGTTAATTACCGATCAAGGAGTCATGATTCGTTTTGCAGCTGGAAACGTTTCTGAAACAGGACGTTCTACCTTAGGAGTTCATCTGATTCGGGTCGATGATGATTCAATGGTTGCTACAATGGCAATTGTTCAACCAGAAGTTATTGATGAAACAAATGATGAAGCTACAGATGATGAAGCTACAGATGATAATGATAATCAAGCATAATTAATTAAAGAATTTCGTTGCAAAAAACGAAATTCTTTTTATTTCCGTATTTATTGAAGTATCGTAAAAAAGCATGTCGTGGTTTGAATAATATTATTATTCGTGATATAATTTTTAATTGTGAACTAAGTAAAATTAATTCACCCTTGCTCTTCAAATCACTGGAGGGCCTATAGTCCATAAGGAGGTGCAATTCATGGAAAACAAATATGAAATTACTTACATCATTCGTCCCGATCTTGATGATGCTACTAAAACAGCTTTAGTAGAACGTTTCGACAAGATTTTAACTGACAAGGATGCTAAGATTATCGATTCAAAAGACTGGTCAAAACGTCGCCTTGCATACGAAATCAACGGTTATAACGAAGGTTTATACCACGTGATTAACTTAACTTCTGATAACGCTGATGCAATCAACGAATTTGATCGTCTTGCAAAATTCAGTGGCGATATTTTACGTCATATGATTGTTGTTCGTAATGACAAATAATAAACTTTAAACTGAGAGGAGCTTTTTCAGTATGATTAATACCGTTGTCCTAACTGGACGTTTAACACGAGATGTCGATTTGCGATACACCCAAAGCGGCGCAGCTGTTGGTACATTTACTTTAGCTGTTGATCGTCGTTTCACCAGTTCTAATGGTGAACGGGAAGCTGATTTTGTCAATTGTGTTATCTGGCGCAAATCAGCTGAAAACCTTGCTAACTTCGTTCATAAAGGTTCGTTAATCGGAGTGGAAGGTCGTTTACAGACTAGAAACTACGAAAACAAACAAGGTCAAAGGGTCTATGTGACCGAAGTAGTTGTTGAAAACTTCACTTTCTTGGAACCACGTCAAAATGGTGGTCAACCTGGTGCAAACAACGCTAGCAATGCTGCTCCTCAACAAAATCCATTTGGCACTCCAGCTAATAATAATTTTGGTAGTAACAATAACAACCAAAATGTTAGTCAAGGTTCAGACAATTCAGCTGATCCTTTTGCTGGTGGTGACCAAATTGACATTTCCGATGATGATCTTCCATTTTAATTAATGCGCTGATCTGAATCATGACCGAGGAGGGAAAAAACATGGCTGAACAAAGACATTCTAGAGGTGGAAGAAGAGGCGGACACCGTCGCCGTAAGGTAGACTTCATCGCCGCTAACCACATTGAATACATCGATTATAAAGATACTGACTTATTGAAACGTTTCATTTCAGAACGAGGTAAGATTTTACCTCGTCGTGTTACTGGAACTAGTGCTAAAAACCAACGTAAGTTGACTAGTGCAATCAAGCGTGCCCGTATCATGGCTTTACTACCATTTGTAGTTGAAGACTAATTTGATAATTAAGAGATCTAGCATCCGCTAGATCTCTTTTTATTTAAGAAATTTGTAAACTGCATGTGATAGAATGGAAGACAAAGTAGTTTAAATGTAGGGGTGGATTTATGGAAAAAAAAGTAAAAAAGAATAATTTACCACCGTTTTTGCGAAACAAGCGTTTACGGAGTATTTCAGTCTTTATTGCCATTAGTCTAATTTTGGGATTAGTGATTTCTTTTTTGTACAATATTTTTTTGGGATTTGGTCTTTTAATTTTAGCTTGTATTGGATTAGTGTATACGATAAAAGATTTAAATACTGTTGAGGAAAATGCTAATAACTATTTGACTGATTTATCATACTTAATCTCTCGCGGTGAACAAGAAGCACTTTTGGAAATGCCAATTGGGGTTTTATTGCTGGATCGTGCGAAACGAATTTCTTGGGTTAATCCATATTTACAACCTTATTTTGAAGGTAAAAAAGTGATCCAACGTTCTTTAGAGGAAGTTGATCCTGAACTATTTGATATTATTCAAAATCACTGGGAACAAAATAATTTTTTTGAAGTAACATGGCGTGGTAGACAATTTATGATTCTAATCCAGCGACAGTATAATACCATTTATATGGTTGATATTACGCACTATGCTGCAATTGAAAAACGTTATCTTGCTGAACGTGTGGTAATTGGCGAAGTTTATTTAGATAATTTTGATGAAGTTAGTCAGTCAATGACTGACCAAGAAATTTCTAACTTAAAAAACTACGTTACCAATCAGTTGAGTATTTGGGCTAAACGTTATGGAGTTTATTTGAAACGAATTGATTCCGATCATTATATGATTATGATGTATATGAAAGCTTTAGAAGCCATTGAAACTGATAAATTTAATATTTTAGATATAATTCGGCAAGGAACGTCTAAGCAAAACTTCCCAATTACGTTGAGTATTGGGATTGCTTATGATGACATTGATTTAAACAAATTAGCTGATCAAGCACAAAGTAATTTAGATCTAGCTCTTGGTCGAGGCGGAGATCAAGCAGTAATTAAGCCAAGTGATGGAGAAGCCCGCTTCTTTGGTGGAAAGACTAATCCAATGGAAAAGCGGACTCGAGTTCGAGCACGAATGATTACTTCAGCTTTGCAGGACTTAATGAAAGGTTCTGACAAAATCTTTGTGGATGGTCACTCTCATCCAGATATGGATTGTTGGGGTGCTGCTTTAGGAATTCGTCGGATTGCACAGATGAATGGCAAAGAATGTTATATCGTTTTTGATGAAAAGAATGTCTACAGTGATATTCAGCGTCTTTTAGATGAAATTGATGATTACCCTGATATTCGTGATTCAATTATTACATCTGATAAGGCAGTTAAAATGGCTACTGACGATAGTTTACTTGTAATGGTAGATCATTCTAATCCAACCATTGGACTTGCGCCTAGCCTATTTGAACGGCTACAAAACCGAGTAGTAATTATTGATCATCATCGTCGGGGGGAAGACTTTCCCGAAAATCCACTACTAGCTTACGTAGAACCATATGCTTCATCAGCTTGTGAATTGATTACTGAAATGTTTGAATACCAATCACAAACTGCTGATCCGATTAACACTTTGGAAGCAACTACGATGTTAACAGGAATTGTAGTCGATACACAGTCGTTTACCGTAAGAACCGGAACGAGAACCTTTGATGCAGCTAGTTATTTGCGTTCTTCTGGAGCCAATGTTGACGAAATATCGCTCTTTATGAAAGAAAATGTTAACAACTATATGGATGAAAATCATTTGATATCCATGGTACAATTTATCGATGGTAATTTAGCTTTAATTACGGCTGAGGATGATAAAGAATATGATTCAGTAACAGCAGCTAAGTCAGTTGATTCTTTGATGAAAGTTGATGGAGTGTCGGCTTCGTTTGTTATTTTCCGGCGTAATGATGGTAATGTGGGGATTTCTGCTCGAAGTAATGGCGATGTAAATGTGCAATTGATTATGGAAGCCTTAGGTGGCGGTGGACACCTTGGTGCTGGAGCAACGCAAATTGCTGATAAATCAGTTGATGAAGTTCAAACAATGCTATTAGATGTGTTGCATGGGGAGCAAGAAACTGAAACCACTAATGAGTAATTAAAATTAAAAGGAGAATTAATCATGAAAGTTATTTTTTTAGAAGATGTAAAGGGTAAGGGTAAACGGGGAGAAGTTAAAAATGTTCCAACTGGTTATGCACAAAACTTCTTAATTAAAAATGGTTTAGCTGAAGCGGCTACTAAAGCAGCAATTGCTAAGGTTAAAGCTGTTCAACGTCATGAAGCGGCAGATGCAGAAGCTGCATTAGAAGAATCTGAAAAGCTCAAAACGTTCTTGGAAAAGGATGGCACAGTCGTTGAACTAAAGGCTAAAGAGGGTAAAGATGGCCGTTTATTTGGTTCAATTCCTAGCAAACAAATTGCGAAAGCCTTAGCTGATCAATATCAAGTGGATCTTGACAAACGTAAAATCGAATTACCAGAACCAATTAAAACCATGGGATACACCAATGTACCTGTTAAATTGCATGCAAAAGTGACTGCTACGATTCGAGTTCATGTTTCTGAAAAATAATGGCTAGGAATTAGAAAAGAGGATATGTATGAATAATGACGTTTTGCTAGATCATACGCCCCCTAACAATCCAGATGCCGAAAAAGCAGTCCTTGGTGCTGTTTTTTTGAGTCCTGAAGCAATTGCTACAGCGGCAGAATTTTTAACGCCAGATGAATTTTATCGTCGTGCCAATCAACTCATTTTTCAAGCCATGCTTGATTTATCTGATGCTGATGAGGTAATTGATGCTGTCTCAGTTGCTGATAAATTAAAGGGACAGAATCAATTGGAAGACGTCGGTGGGGTAGCTTATTTAGTCGAATTAGCTAACTCAGTTCCTTCGGCAGCTAGTATTGAAAATTATGCAAAAATTGTGCACAAAAAGGCTACTCAACGACGCTTAATTGAAACCGCCAATAAAATTGCTAATGATGGTTATAATGAAGACGAAAGTCTCGATGACTTATTGGATAACGCTGAACGCGAAATTATGGACGTCTCTGAAAAACGTAATCAGAGTGGTTTTAAAAAAATTGGTGAGGTAATTAATAATTCCTGGAAAAATATTCAGGACTTAGCGGAAAATGGTGGTGAAGCAGTTACTGGGACAGCCACTGGCTATGTTGAATTGGATAAAATGACTACGGGATTACATCCAGGAGAATTAATTATCCTAGCAGCTCGTCCAGCCGTTGGTAAAACGGCCTTTGCCTTAAATATTGCCCGAAATGTAGGGACAAAAACCAATAAAACGGTCGCAATTTTTAGCTTGGAAATGAGTGCAGAATCATTGGTTAATCGGATGCTTTGTGCTGAAGGAAGCATTCAATCGAATCATTTGCGAACCGGAGAACTAACTAGTGATGAATGGCAAGCTTTGACTGTTTCAATGGGGACTCTTTCCGAATCACGTATTTTTATTGATGATACTCCTGGGAATCGAATTGCATCGATTCGAGCTAATTGTCGTCGTCTGAAAAAAGAAGCTGAGCATGAGCAAGGGGTCGATGATCCCGGTTTGGGTTTAATTGTGATTGATTATTTACAACTGATTGAAGGTAATAATAAAGAAAGTCGGCAACAAGAAGTTTCTGAAATTTCGCGACAATTAAAGAAGTTAGCGAATGAACTACAAGTTCCAATTATTGCTTTATCGCAACTTTCTCGTGGTGTAGAACAACGACAAGATAAACGGCCAGTTCTTTCTGATATTCGAGAATCAGGTTCAATTGAACAAGATGCTGATATCGTAGCTTTTTTGTATCGAGATGATTATTATGAACGTGATGGTGCAGAGGAAAATGATGGTGCTTCTGGAGCACCGAAGTTGCCACAAGCAGCAAGCGGAGATGAAGATGATAATGGACAATGTGAAGTAGAAGTTATTATCGAAAAGAACCGTTCAGGAGCACGTGGAACAGTTCCGCTTTTGTTTATCAAAGCGTTTAATAAGTTTTCTAATGTTTCTTATCGTGAATAACTAAAGTCAGCCAGTTTTAAGACTGGTCTGGCTTTTTTAGTATAATTTGCAATTTTAGGTAATCTTTTGTATTTTGGAATAAGTAAGGAGCCGATACATATTATGAAAAAATCTTTAATCTATGTTTGTATTTCAACCGTATTATTTAGTTTAATGGAAATTGCATTGAAAATTGCTGGAAATCAGTTTAATCCGATTCAGTTAAATTTAATTCGATTTACATTAGGGGGTCTTGTAATCCTCCCATTTGCCATTTCTCGGTTAAAAAAATTACATCATCAGCTCCGATGGGAAGATTGGAAAACATTCTCATTGACTGGATTTTTATGTGTAGTAGTTTCAATGACTCTATACCAGTTAGCAATTGTGTATGGGGAACCAGCAATTGTTGCTGTGTTATTTAGTTGTAACCCCGTATTTGCTGTGATTTTTGCTTATTTTATTTTGCGAGAACACATTTCTCGTTCCGATATCATTTCACTAGTCTTATCAGTAATTGGATTATTGGTAATTATTAATCCATTTAAATTAACCAACCCAATTGGGATTTCATTAGCGATTTTGGCAGCTGCAACTTTTGGATTTTATGGAATTATGTCACAAGCTAGTTCTTTAAAAGTTCATTTAGATGGGGTTGTGATGACTGGATTTACTTTTATCGCAGGTGCTGCTGAATTATTAATAATTATTTTAATTACTAAAATTCCTGTAGTTGCGAACTGGATGAGTTCAATTAGTTGGCTCAAAGAATTTGCGGCGATTCCGATTTTTACTAACGTTAATTTATCTAATTTATGGATTTTAGCCTTTGTTGGTTTAGCAGTTACCGGTGGTGGATTTGCTTTTTATTTCCTAGCATTACAAGATGGTGGAGTTTCAATGGCTTCACTAGTTTTCTTTTTTAAACCGGTCCTTTCTCCAATTTTTGCGTACTTTTTAATTGGTGAAAATATTAACTTACAGACAATGATTGGGATTGCAATTATCATTTGTGGATCGATTGTTACGATAGTAGGCTATAAAGCGAATACTGATGAGCAACAAGAAATCGAATAACTTTAAACGGAACTGGAATCTAGTTCCGTTTTTTGTTGATTAAATTTAGTCAACAAAAAAGGGCTTACCAATTGGTAAGCCCTTGCTTGATATGATGGGCAGTCAGGGGATCGAACCCTGGACCCACGGATTAAGAGTCCGTTGCTCTGCCAGCTGAGCTAACTGCCCATATCAAAGTACATTTAATATATTATCATACGCCCCAAATCAAATCAATACTATTTTCAATAAAATACGTAATTTTTAAAGAGGAAGCAAACACTAAGGTTAAGGTGCTTAAAATACTTATGTTATACTTAGGGGTGACTGAGCATAAGCTAAGTCTTGGTCAAACTTAAATCATGAATTAGAAAATGTACAATTAATAGGAGCGAAAATAATGTCTAAAATTCTTGTAGTAGATGATGAAAAACCAATTACCGATATTGAAAAATTTAGTTTAGAAAAAGAAGGGTACGAAGTCGTGGTTGCTTATGATGGTGAAGATGCCCTAAAAAAAGTTGAAGAAAACAGTCCCGATTTAATTATTTTGGACTTAATGCTACCAAAAATTGATGGGCTAGAAGTTGCTAAAGAAGTTCGGAAAACGCACAATATGCCAATTATTATGGTAACGGCTAAAGATTCAGAATTAGATAAAGTTTTAGGATTAGAGATTGGTGCGGATGATTATGTGACTAAGCCATTTTCTAACCGAGAATTGGTAGCACGAGTTAAGGCTAATTTACGTCGTCAATCAGTTGCTAGCGAAAATAGTGGTAATGAAGATGATGAAAATAAGGAAATTACGTTTGGTGATTTAACCATTCATCCAGAATCTTATTCAGTAACGAAAAATGGTTCTACGGTTGATTTAACTCATCGTGAGTTTGAATTAATTCATTATTTAGCAAAACATGCAGGCCAAGTTATGACGCGAGAACATCTGCTCCAAACAGTTTGGGGTTACGACTACTTTGGTGATGTTCGAACCGTGGATGTGACCGTACGTCGTTTACGGGAAAAAATTGAAGACGATCCTAGCCATCCGGTTTGGTTAGTAACTCGTCGGGGAGTTGGATACTATGTCCGTGATGCAGAAGAAAACAAATAATTAAGAGGAACGCGTAATGAAAAAGCAGTGGAAAGTTTTTAAATCAATTCATTTTAAGATCGCCCTGATTTTCGTCTTGATGATGTTACTAACCCTTGAAATTGTGGGAACCGTCTTCGTTCGGCAACTAGAGTATCAAAACTTAAATACATTTAAGGATTCCATTCAGCTTAAACCTTACGTGACAACTGCTTTAAAAAATCAATTAGCCAATAAAAACCAAATTAAAGCGAATAAACAAATTCGGTCCATTTTACAAGATGCAGATGTGAATAATGTTGATGAAATTACGGTAGTTGATGATCGCGATAACATCCGTGGAACTAGTCAAACTAGTGAACAGTCTTTAGTTGGACAAAAGAATACTGACAGTGACATTAAAAGTGCACTTTACAGCGGAAAAACGATTGAAAAAAATACTTCTAATAACAATAATCGTTATTATACGATGATTATTCCCTTAGTTAATGATGATAAAAGTCAAAATAACGTTGAGGGAGCTGTTTATGTAAGGGCTAATTTAAGTCCCGTTTATCGTAATATTAATCGAGTAACGACGATTTACTTATTTGCTGCAGTTTTATCAATCATTTTAGGTTTTATCTTAACGTTAGTGATTTCACGTGCGATTACGAAACCAATTGATGAACTAAAGAAACAAACTGAACAAATTGCACGTGGTGATTATTCTGGTCACGTACAGGTTTACGGAAATGATGAGCTGGGTCAACTAGCTCATGCTGTTAATAATTTATCTGTTCAAGTTGAAGAATCACAAGAATCGACTGAATCGGAACGGCGACGTTTGGATTCGGTTCTTGATAATATGACCGATGGAGTGATGGCAACTAACCGTCGTGGAATTGTAACAATTGTTAATGATGAAGCTTTAGACCTACTAGACGATGAAAAAGAGCAAGTGGTTGGTCTTCCAATTTTAGAAGTTTTAAAGTTGCAAAATAAATATACTTTGAAAAATTTAATTGATGATCCTGGACAGTTAATTCTAGATTTTTCCAATGACCAGCATCAATTGATACTTTCAACTCATTTTTCTTTAATCCAACGTAAATCCGGATTTATTAATGGGATTGTTTGTGTTTTTCATGATGTTACTGCACAACAAAAAATTGATGCTGATCGGCGGCAATTCGTATCAAATGTATCGCATGAGCTTCGAACCCCATTAACAAGCGTTCATTCTTACATTGAGGCTTTACTAGATGGGGCTTGGAAAGATAAAGAGTTAGCGCCTAAATTTTTAAACGTTACTCAAGACGAAACTAATCGGATGATTCGGATGATTAATGACTTATTGACGTTGTCGCGGATGGATTCTGGGACACAAAGTTATAATAAGGAAGTAGTCAATATTACCCGGTTGTTTAATTATGTGCTTGATCGTTTTGATATGATTGTAAAAAGTGATGATACCAAGAAAAGTTATCAAATTAAACGATATTTTACGAAACAAGACTTGTGGGCTGAAATTGATACCGATCGATTTACCCAAGTGGTTGATAATATTATGAATAATGCGGTTAAATACTCTCCTGATGGTGGAGTTATTACCTGTCGACTTTACGAAAATCACAATCAGATTGTGATGAGTATTACTGATCAAGGACTAGGAATGCCCAAGTCAGCGCTTAAACATATTTTTGATCGTTTCTATCGAGTTGATAAGGCTCGTGCTCGTGCTCAAGGCGGAAGTGGTTTAGGTCTTGCAATTTCAAAAGAAATCATGGAATCATTTGGTGGAAATATTCACGTAAGTAGTACTGAAGGCAAAGGATCAACTTTTTATATTACTTTACCTTGTGAAACAATTGAGGAGGATTTGTGGGATGATGGTAAAGCTTAGACGATATGCACTACCCATTTTATTAGGAATCTCAGTTTTAATTAGTGTGATTTTATCCGTTTCCTTATTAACTAATCCAGCACGTTTTGGTAGTCGAGTTCACGAAAAAAAAGCTGCTACTTTGCAGATGGATGCAACTTCACGGGGCATGATTGATGTTTATTCTCCAACGCAATTAATTGAAAATTCAGCAAAAGAGAAGTGGTTATTGACTAGTTCATCCACAAACTTAGTTTCTGAAATCTTCAAAACGATGCAACATTACGATTATTCTCATATTGAAAGGGTGTCACAAGGAAGCCAAACTAAATATAATCAAGTTGTGAATAAGTCGAATTCGTTGGTATTAAATTATAATAGTCCGATTGCTTCTGACATGCTGTCTGAAATTCTACATAGTAGTCAGTTTAAGGATAAAGAAAACATTAAGTGCATCGTTGTGCCCTTACATAGGGATGATCATTACATTTACTTACTTAATGACGAACAAATGTCAGTTTATAAAGTTGAGGTAAAGTCGCTTAAACTGAAAAAAATTAATCAGATTCTTAGCCAAAAAATGAATCGTAATCGGGTTGAATTACGCTCGGTCAATGGGCATCCGTATATTTACTTCCCTAATCAAGTTAAGATGAAAGATTACGGTTATATGTTGCAAGAACAGACCCAAAATTCATATTTGAATCGGATTATTGGAAATGTGACGACCGCTTCTGTGAAGCATCAAAAGGATAAAACAATTTACAGCTCTCAAAATCAAGATTTGACGTTTGATAATAATGATGATGTGGTTTATAACAATTATCACCCTAATCAAAAAATTACGTCACAAATGGCAGCCCTAAAATCTGCTTACCAAAATGCTGTTCAATTGGGTGTACCGTTAGAAAATACTAAGTTTGATACGTATCATCCTAAGGGGCATAACGTTAATTATCGATTTTATATTGAAGGCTTTCCGATTTATAGTGACCAACAACTTGGAATTTATTCTTATAAGTTTGTAAATGGTAGTACAGAAAGCTATACTTTCTCATTGCGTGATTTTCAAGTACCCGTGCCAACTGATAAGCAAAATACGACGTTACCAAGTTCCCGGACTTTGTTGATGGATTTGGAAAAAAGTAATGTTAACATGAAAAAAATTAGTGGAATTCGTTTGGGATACCAAGTTATCCCTGATACTCAAAATAAGCTGATTGTGACCCTTCAGCCAAGTTGGTTTATTAAATACAATAATCAATGGATTAGCTATCGTTATTTAGATACGCATCTGGGAAAGGATGATTCTAATGAACTTTAAAAGAATTCAAGCCGTTTTCCTCTTTGCTTTCATTGTGATTGATATCTTTTTGGTACTAATGACGAAAACTAATAACATGCAAAATGATAATTCTGAACCTGAAAACGTAAATAGTGCAGTTATTAAAGAAATGAAGCGTGATAACATTGCTGTAGGTAAATTATCTGATAAGAAGCAATCGGGCTATTACATTGCGGCTACACGAGATAATGGATTGGATAAGGAAGTTAGTACTTTACGTAATCAGGATGCTCTAATTGATGAAAATGATACAATTAGTAGTACTTTTCATAATCCACTTAGAGTTGATGAAAAACATCCTGAAAAAACCATTAATCAATTAATGCAAAAACCTGGTTTTGTTTTAGATGGTAAGCAATATAAATTTGATCGAATTGCTTCAACCAAGTCTAAATTAGTTTATGATCAAAAAGCAGTTGATGGTTTATTTTATACTTCCGAAGCTCGGATTACGTTTAATTTGAATGATAATCAGCGGTTGGTCGGTTATAAGCAACAAAAATTAAATGATATAAAAATCCTACATGAAAAAGCAGATTTGATTTCGCAAGAACGTGCTGTGATTTACTTGTACCAATATAATGGAATTCCTAATAATTCAAATGTGGTTTGGATCAAATTAGCTTATACTAAGTTGCTTCACATTAATGGTAAGGATGTATATATTCCAACGTGGGTGATTGCAACTAAAGCAAAGGCTACTTCTGAGATAAAAATTCATCGCATTAATGCTTTTACTGGGGAATCATTTAAAACTGAACAGGTTCAAAACACAGTAGAAAGCCAACGGGGATTAGAAAGTGTGAATAGTAAAGATGAATAACGATGATTTTAAAATTTGTGTATTGTCGAGCGGAAGCGGCGGAAATTGCACTTACATTGAAACGCCGGAACATAAAATCATTCAAGATGCCGGATTGTCGGGGATACGAATTGAACGAATGATGCAATCAATTGGCAAGGATTTAAAAGATGTTGATTCCATGTTTGTGACGCATGAACATACTGATCATGCGAAAGGAGTTGGTATTTTAGCTCGAAAATATGGAATGAATATTTATGCTAATGAACCAACCTGGCAAGCAATGAATGGCAAAATTGGTAAAATTCCCGTAGAACAAAAATACATTTTTAATCCTGATCAAACTGAATCATTTGGAGATTTAGACGTAGAAAGTTTCGCAGTTTCGCATGATGCGGCGCAGGCACAATTTTATAATTATCATCATAATGGTAAAAGTTTTGTTGTGGTCACTGATACTGGGACAATTTCTGATAATGTAGCTGGAATTATTCGAGATGCAGATGGTTATCTTTTTGAATGTAATTATGACACTGACATGTTGATGAATGGAGACTATTCTTACTACACAAAGCTTCGGATTCAAAGTGATACTGGGCATTTATCCAATGTAGAAGGAACTCAGGTCCTTATGGACGTAATGGGTCCCAAAACTAAACATATCTTTTTAGCTCATCGTAGTCATCACAATAATACCAAAGAGTTACAACGCCTAACGGTGGCATCAATGATGAAAAATAATGGTTTAGGTGTTGGCAAAAGTTTTCAAATTCATGGAACTGACGTAGAGAAGCCTTCAGATTTATATACTTTATAAAGCGTGATTTTCGTAAGAATAATTGCGCTTTTTGTGTGCACAATTGGCTAAACGGAAATTAAAGATAAATGAGTACTTAGTCTAACGCAGTGTGGAAGCTTAAAAAAGTTAAAAATCAAGCAAAAAGTCGGTTATAATAATGTTGAAGTCCTTTGTAAACTAAAAAAAGCAATCCCACTTTCTGTTAGTTTGTTTTTTTAATTACGAACAAAGCTATTTATTTAAAATTAATAATTAAGAAAAAAATTATAACTAAACAGACTTAGTTAATATCCTGTGGATAAATCTGTGCAAAACTTTGTGTGGAATGCTAAATGGTTGTTAATTAAGGATTTGTTAAGTGTTTATAAAAATCATCTAGTTATCAACAACTACTGTGGATAACTTTGAGAAACAATCAAGCTGCTGCTTCTATCCCTTTAGTATAAGTAATCACAGCGACTGATTTTTGGGTTAACGAACGTACGTTGCTGTGGAAAACAGTAAAAAACAAAAAAATAATTGACAATATTCCCAGAAAAAGCGTGGTGGATAAAACCACAAAAAGAAATAATTCACTGTAATTTCTGTGGATAACTTTGTGGATAAATTGTTAAAAGGAGGATAGTTATGAACATTAAATTAGTGGTAGTGGGAAAAATCAAAGAGAAATATTTTCGCGAAGGGATTGCTGAATATGAAAAACGACTTTCACGGTTTTGTAAATTCAAAATTGTCCAAGTTTCTGATGAAAAAGCACCCGAATCTTTAAGTGAAGCTGAAATGGATGAGGTTAAACAAAAAGAAGGTGCTAGGATGCTTAGTAAAATTAACGATAAAGAATTTGTTTTTGCTCTAGCTATTTTAGGGAAGCAATTATCTTCTGAAGAATTTGCTGCTAAAATTAAGGATTTAACGACTTACGGACACTCGGATTTGACCTTTGTGATTGGTGGATCGCTCGGACTTTCTAAAGAAGTGATGCAACGTGCTGATGCGACAATTTCTTTTGGACGCTTCACATTACCACATCAGTTAATGCGGTTAGTTTTTTGTGAACAAATTTATCGGGCCTTCATGATTAATCAGGGAAGTCCTTATCATAAATGATGCTAAAATTAAAAATAAAAGCTTGTAGGAGATGATATGTTGACAAGAATTAAGCCGAAAACCAAGGTTAAGTGGCTAACCATTTTGCTTATTTTGATAACTGGGTTATTAGCTGTTTTTTTAACGCATTACGATGCACCAATTTATCAACAAACCGTGGCACAAGTAGAACAAGTCCATAATTATGGAAAAACAAAAACTACCGATGAATTTCAAAATCATGATTATCAAGAAAATCAAAAATTAACATTGAAAATTCTAAATGGAAAAGCAGCGGGAAAAACGGTGACTGCACAAAACCAATTTAGTGGGACGGGGGCAACCGATCAAGAATATCACGTTGGACAACAAGTTTTTGTTCATCTTGGTAGTCATAAGTTAAAGACGTCGGCCATTATGATTACAGGATTTAAACGAGATACGGTAATTGTTTGTCTAATTTGGTTAACTGTCACGCTTTTATTATTAATTCTTAAATTTCGTGGATCAATGGCATTGTTGAGTTTAGTGGTTAATGGATTGCTATTCTTTTTGGCAATTGAATTAGACGTACATACTAGCGTTAATCCCTTTCTGCTTTTTGCAATTCTCTCAATTGTTTTTACGGTGGTAACAGCTTGTTTGATCTTTGGAAGATCGAAGGAGACCGTTGTTGCAATTGCGGCTACAATTATGGGAACCTTTTCGGCAATCTTAATTGCTTATTTGGTATTATCCTTTACTAATCAACGTGGAATGAAGTTTGAAATGATGGACTACGTTACACAACAACGATTACCGCTTTTTTTTGCGGGAAGTATGATTGGTTCTTTAGGTGCCATTATGGATTTGTCAGCTGATATTACTTCAAGTTTATTTGCTGTTAATCGTGAAGAGCCGACCTTAAGCTTTTGGCAATTGTTCGAAGATGCTCGTAAGATTGGACGTTCAATTATGGGTCCTTTAATTAATGTTCTATTTTTAATTTTTGTAGCTGGAACTTTTCCAATGATGGTCCTATTTTTGAAAAATGGAAATAGTTGGGGATATTCATATTCGATGATTATGTCATTAGGAATTGTCCAAAGTTTAATTAGTGGAATTGGAATTGCGCTAACGGTTCCAATTACGGGGTTGATTGCTGGTACAATTTGTAAAACGAAGGTGATTAAATGACGACGATTACATTATTAGTTTTGATTTTATTTGGATCAATGCTGTTAGCTGGAGGAAAACAAGGCTTTGTTTCTTTTTTAGGGTTAATGTTTAATTTTTGTTTAGTATTTATTTCAGTTGTTTTAATTTCGTATGGTTTTCCTTATTTAATGGTGACATTAATTAATGCAGTGATTATTTTAGTAATTTCGATTTATTTTGGGAATCAACAAGGGCGAAATGCTGACATTGCTTTTATCACTTCTTTAATTGTGGTGGGAATTGTAATTTTACTAATTATTCCAGTTGAACATTGGGCACAAGTTCAAGGATTTGGACCCGAAAATACAGAAGACTTAGAAGGACTTTCTTTACAACTCGGGGTTAAATTTATTGATGTATCATGTGCAATGACGATTTTGAGTTGTTTAGGGGCGGTGGCAGAGGCTTCAATTGCTATCGCAACAGGTTTATTTGAAATTGAAGAACATAATCCAGCTATTACATCTGCTAAATTACGTAGTGAGGGATTAGTAGTTGGAAAAGAAATTATTGGAACGGCCTTTAATACGTTATTCTTTGGTTTTTATGGAGAATTGTTAGCACTTTTTATCTGGTTTTCGCGGTTACATTATAGCTTTGGAATGATTATTAATGATAAAATTTTTATTTCTGAATTTATTATGACGTTGATTTCTTCGATTGGAGTCATTTTAACGATTCCAGTTACCATTGGAATTTTTTTACGTTATAGACAACGTAGTTTAACTAAATAGTTAATACATCATCGGTTGATGATGTATTTTTTTGTGATTAAATTCATAAGCAAAACTGTTGTAACCGCTTACAAATGGGGTTATGCTTAAGTCAAATAAAGGAGGTATTCTTATGAAAGATGTAAAAACAGTACCAGCAGCAGTTGCAATGTTAAAGGTTATTGAAGCATATGGGGTTAAACAAGTTTATGGTTATCCTGGTGGGTCAATTAACTCTACCTTGCACGCTCTTGACGAAGAAAAAGATCGGCTTGAATATATTCAAGTTCGTCATGAACAAGTCGGTGCTTTGGCAGCCGCATCTCACGCTAAATTGACGGGTAAAATTGGAGTTGCCTTTGGATCAGCTGGTCCAGGAGCAGTTAATTTATTGAATGGTTTATATGATGCAAAAGAAGACCATGTACCCGTTTTAGCATTAGTTGGTCAAGTTGGTCATGATAATATGAACTACAATTATTTCCAAGAAATGCCAGAGACACCAATCTTTTCTGATGTTGCTGTTTATGATCGATTAGTAATGAGTCCTGAAAGTTTACCTCATGTCATTGATCGAGCAATTCATGAGGCCTATGCTAAAAAAGGAGTTGCCGTTGTTGTGATTCCGAATGATTTTGGATTTACGCAAATTCCTGATGTTCGCTATGACTCAGCTTCAAAGACTTATGAAAAACCAATGCCAGAACCAGTTGCTACAGATACAGAAGTGGCTGAATTTTTAGACATGGTTAAAGATGCTAAGCGTCCTGTAATTCACGTTGGACGTGGAATTAAACAAGGTGGATCAAAATTAATTGAATTATCTAAACGGCTTCAGATTCCTTTGATTATGGATGGATTAGCAATTGGATTAATTGATCCAGATTACGAAGGTAATTTAGGAACTGCAAATCGGGCCGCTTCAAAAGCTGCGGATGAAATTTTAGGAACTGCTGATTTAGTAATTGCTATTGGTGGCGATTTCCCATTTGCTAAGAGTTATTATGCTGGGCATGATTTTAAATATATCCAAATTGATAATGCTGAAATTGAAATTGGTCGTCACCATGTTCCTGATTTAGCTATTTGGTCTGATGCAACTGCGTTTGTAGAAAAGGCAATCGCCGCTAGCCAACCAGTTTCAGCATCTCCATTCTTTGAAGCAGCAGCAGCTGATCAACAAAATTGGAAAAAATACTTAGCCAAAATTAAAGCTAGTCAAAATGAGAGTCTTTCTCCAGCTCAGGTTTACGAACAAGTTAACCGAGTTGCTGATCAAGATGCCGTCTTTTCAATTGATGTTGGTGATAATATCATTAGTGCCTTTAGATATTTGAATTTAAAACCTACTAATCAATGGATTATTTCTGCATTGTTTGCCACGATGGGGTTTGGAGTTCCCGGTGCTATCGCTGCTAAGTTAGATGAACCAAATAAACAAGTCTTTAATATTGCTGGTGATGGAGCTCTATCAATGGTCATGCAGGATTTAGTTACTATGGTTAAGTATCATCTTCCCATTATTAACATTGTGACTCAAAATGGTGATTTAAGTTTTATTGAAGGTGAACAAGAAGATCTTCCTATGAATATCTTTGGACTTGATTTACAACGTCAAGATTTCTCCATGATTGCTAAAGGAATGGGAATTGATGCCCTTAAAGTTAAAGATTATTCTGAACTTCGTGCAGCTTTTGATACAGCAATCAAGGTTACTAAAGCTGGAAAACCATTTTTACTTGATATTGAGATTAATGATCATCGGGCTTTACCAGTTGAAGATTTAGTGGTTAAAGTTGTTGATGGAAAACTAGAAGAAAGTGTTAGTCCTAAATATCTTGAAAATGATGGAAAAACTTATAGTCTTGAAGAATTTTTTGATAAGTTTGATGGTCAAGATTTAAAACCATTAACTGAATATTTCGCTGAATATAATGTAAAACTTTAAAACTATAGCTAAAAAAACACTTCGCAAATTTGCGGAGTGTTTTTGTTTTATATGATTTAAAAAAAAGTAATTTGTGGTTAAAATAGAGACAATGCTTCTAATTTAAAAAGGTGGTACCAATCTTGATTAAGATAGCTTTAGCAATTTGTCTCTTTATAGTAACTTTAGTTTTTGTGATTTGGCAGCCTAAAAATCTATCAATTGGTTGGCCAACCACAATTGGGGCAATTCTTGCCTTATTATTTGGAATAGTCAGTTTTAATGATGTAAATACAGTTGTTGGGATTGTTTGGAATGCAACTTTGGCATTTGTAGCAATTATGATAATTTCGCTTACTTTGGATGAAATTGGTTTTTTTAAGTGGGCTGCACTACGTCTAGCACGTTTAGCCAACGGAAATGGAACGACCTTATTTATTTTAATTATTATGTTTGGTTCTTTAGTAGCAGCATTATTTGCTAATGACGGTGCGGCTTTAATTTTGACACCTATCGTAATTGAAATTATGCATGCCTTGCATTTTGGTAAAAAAGCAACTTTTCCGTTTATCATTGCATGTGGATTTATTGCGGATGCGACTTCCTTACCATTTGTTGTAAGTAATTTAATCAATATTATTTCTGCCAATTTTTTTAATATCAGTTTTGGAAAATATGCTACTATTATGCTAATTCCTGATTTGGTTGCTTTGTTAAGTAGTATGGGAATTTTGTATTGGTACTTTAGAAAAAACATTCCTCAGCATTATGATGTTCACTTACTTGGGAATCCTGAGAACGCTATCGTAAGTAAAAAACTATTTAAATTATCATGGATTATTTTATTTTTTTTACTAATTGGATACTTCGTTAGTGGACCTTTAAACATTCCCGTTTCCTTAATTGCGTTACCAATTGCGGGGCTATTTTTATTTGTTTGTCATAAAAATCCTAAAATTAATGCTAAAAAAATAATTCAAGGTTCGCCGTGGAATATTGTAATATTTTCAATTGGGATGTATGTAGTTGTGTATGGTTTACAAAATATCGGGTTGATTAATATTTTAAGTACGCTCATTAAGCAACTTACTAGGCTAGGGACTTTAGGTGCTGGACTAGGCATGGGATTTTTAGCGGCTTTACTTTCTTCAATAATGAATAACTTACCTGCTACTATGATTAATGCACTATCAATTAAGGCGGCTGGACAAACTGGAATTATTCAGCAAATTTTAATCTATGCTAATATCATTGGCTCAGATTTGGGGCCTAAGCTAACTCCAATTGGATCATTAGCTACCTTAGTTTGGCTTCAAGTTTTAAATAAGCAAGGAATTAAAATTGGATGGAAAAAGTATTGCCAGATTGGTTTTGTAATTACGATTCCAGTCTTGCTAATTACTTTATTAGCATTATGTTTTTCGTTATTGGTTTTCAAATAAAACAAAAAGCAACTCATATTTGAGCTGCTTAATTGTTAATGTATTTATATAAAAATATCATTAATAATGAGAAGAGAAGTCTAATTAATAAATGAATTGGATTTGGAAAGCCATTTAGTAGAAAGCCATTAATTATTGAAGTTATGATTATTAATAACAAACCTACATAAAAGAAAATTTTTGATTTGGGGGTTAAAAATAAAGTTATTGGCCCTATACAATTAATTATTAGTGCCCAAAATGGCAGAGTACCACTCGTGAAAAGGGCAATTGAACTGCCTCCCATACCCACTCCATAAAGATATATTAAAAGATAAAATAAAATATTCATAGTATACCTCCAATTGTTTTTATATGATTATTTAAACATAGGGGGTTAACCCTCTGACAAGGAGAAGAAATGCATATTTCTAAATTTGTAAAAAAACATAATACAACTGTAGATACAGTTAAGTATTATATAAATTTAAAATTGTTGACACCGAAAAAAAGAATAATTGGTATCTTTTTACACCAAAAGAAAGTGACAATCCTAATAATATAGTTCAACTTAAATCATTAGGATTGTCATTAAAAGTAATTCAAAAAATAAAAGCTAACCATGACAATAATTGCGGCACAAGTAACCAGTTGAAAGACAATTTAACTATTATAAAATCGGAATTGGACATTTTAAAAAAGGAAGAAAAGAAATTAAAAATTAAAGAAAAAATGCTATTAGATGTAGAAGCTGAGTTATACAACAAAATTGAAGAATTTAAAAATAATTAACAAAACAGTCACCACTAAATAGTTATTCAGTGGTGACTGTTTTAATTTTTAATTTTTTTTAGATTAAAGGATTTTTTAGTAGCAAATAATAAAATAATCAGATTAATTGTCATACATAAGATTACTAGTAAACAACTGGACATGCTTCCTAATGTGGTAGCTATGAAGGGGAGTGCAAAGGTTCCAATCGGCAATGAAGCGTTAATCAATGAATTCATTTTAGTTCGAAAACTTGCTAAAACTTTTTCTTTGACGGTTGTTACGGTTCGTGAGTAAACTTTAGTATCAAATTTACCAAATAGTAGATAAATCAAAAAAATAATTGCAAATGCGAGATAAGCTTGATGAAAGATAAACATGGAAATAAAAAAGCAAATCGTTAAAAAGTCAACTACCATACTAATTATTGTTAAGGGGACTTTATTCAAAATTTTATCAGCAAGTAAACTCCCGATAAAGAATCCAGCACTAATAGAAATTGAAAAAATTAAGATACTAACAGAATAAGGCAATTTAATATATTTGTCATTTAACAAAGTAATACTAACATAAGCAAACATTCCTGAGAAAACAAAGTTTTCAAAAATTAGACTAGTTAACATAATATATGGATTAGCCTGGAATATAATTTGAACATTGTTCCAAAATTCAGATTTATTAATCATTGCTTTTGAGTTAGTTGTTTCACGTGAAACAGAAGGCTGGATAAGATTAGCTAAATTTTGATCATTAAATTTTTTTCGTTTTAGATAAATAAATGCTGCTGAAATGAAAAAAGTTAATGAATTAATATAAGCCACAATTTGAAAATCGTTATGAGAAACTAATAGGATGCCTACTCCTAGAGATTGACCAATCATGTTAATTAAAATGGATAAACCATTAATTAGTCCCGTTGATGATTCCATAAGATCTTTACAAATATATCGTTTTTGAATTACTGCAATTAGTCCACTTTCATAGAGGGAAATTAAGGTAACAATAGCATCTAAAAAAAGAATAATCGTTAATGCAAACCAATTGCTTAAATCTAATAACAATCCAATGCCAATGAATATAAATCCAGCGATTAATTGAGTATAAAACATTGCACCGAACTTTTGTTTAGTTTTATCAGCATACTTACCTGGAATTACCTGTAATAGAAAAGGTAAAATTTGAGAAACAGAAACGAATATAATTGCCCATTTGGCAAATTCTAAGGCAGCCGCATATTGAACTAGGACAATTCGATAAAGACTACTTCCTAAAGCTCCAATGATAGACAAAATTAATAGATAGCGGACGACAGGATTTTTTAAACTTTTCATATAATAGAAGCTCCCTAATTAAGTAGTCTATATATTAAAAAATTAAATTTGGCTACTTTTTATTTTGAATTTGCAATAACATTCTTTGATTTTGACATGATTATTCCCGCTCCTTTTTAAAGTATTGTAAAATATTATACAAAAGATCGCTATAAACACAAATAATAAATAATAATATTTTATATTTTTGATAAATTTACGAACAATAATCAACTTAAAATCTAAGGTCGAGTTGAGAATAATTTCATGTATAATGGTTAATAACGTTAGACAATTCGCATACAGAAAGAAGATTTCTAAAAAATGTTGTTAACTATTTTATTTTTAATTGTTGCCGGTTTTTTCGCTGGTTTATTAGCCACGATTGCTGGATTGGCATCAATTGTTTCTTATCCAGCACTGCTAATCGTGGGAATTCCCCCAGTCGTTGCCAATGTTTCTAATACAGTGGCCTTGATTAGTACGGGATTGGGCGCAATTCCAGCATCATTGCGAGAACTAAAGGGCCAATGGCATCGAGTAATTGGCTATACAATTTTAGCTGTAATTGGAAGTTTTATTGGAAGTTCGCTTTTGTTAGTTGCACCGGCTTCAACTTTTGAAAAAGTGGTGCCATTTTTCATTTTATCAGCAGGAATTTTGTTAATTATTTCCGGTCGCGGAACTGAAAGTACTGTTGAAAGTAGATTAAAACGTGATGATCAAAATCCACATCGAGCAGGAATTATTAAGTTAATTAGTTATTTTGGAATTGTGTTTGTTGGTGGATATTTAGGTTATTTTGGTGCTGCTGGAGGAGTGGTTTTACTTGCCATTTTAGGAGTAATTACTCATGAGGATTTTGCCGAATATAATGCGGTAAAAAACTTCATGTGTTGTATTTGTAATGTAGCAGCTACCATTTTGTTTATTTTTAAAGCCACGATTGATTGGTCTGCGGTTGTTCCACTTGGAATTGGGTTACTAATTGGTGGGTATACTGGTCCCTTGATTGTACGGCATGTGAACGTTAAATTGCTTAGAATGTTGATTGCAATTGCTTCATTTGTGTTGGCCGGTTACTTAGCTTACAAAGCTTATTTATAAGAACAGATTACCTCATCTCTTACTTAAAAGATGAGTTTTTTGTTGGAATTAAACTGATTTGAATATGCTATAATTAGCAGTAATAGATAATTAGAAGGAGTGGGAAATAGATGCCAGTTTTAGACCAAAAAGATAAAGAAATGGTAGCGCGCTACGAAAAGTTCATGCGTAGTACTAAAGAGGGACGTCTTACCCAAGACCTTGGTTGGGCAAAAGTTAAAAATAATTGGGAATCACGCGAAGTATTTGTCGAAAATGAAAATGGAGAGATTGTGGCAGCAATGTCAATGCTGTTGACTGATACTCCAGCAGGGAAAAAATTTGCTTACGCTTCGAAAGGACCAATCATTGCTAATCAATTTGACCTAGATCTTTTGGATAAATTAGTTGCTGAAGCTAAAAAGATTTTACCAGATGCTTATGTTTTACGGATGGATCCAGAAATTGAATATTCAGATGAATTAAATGAAGCACTTAAAAAGCGTGGATACAAAACTCGTAATCACAATGTTGCTGATGAGGGTATGCATGCTACAATTCAACCACGGTTGAATATGGTCTTAAATTTAGCTGATTTTCCTGGCAAAGAAAAAACTTTAGACCTATATCCTTCCAAGACTAAAAGCAAATTAAAACGACCAATTCGTGATGGTGTTGAAGTTACCTGGGGACATGCTGCTGCTGCCCTTGATGATTTTTATGAGACTTACCAAACGATGGCTGATCGTCATGGAATCACATATCGTCCTAAAGAATATTTCCAACGGATGTTAGATGCCTTTGATGAAAATACTATGAGAATTTATGTCGCTAAACGTGATGGGGAATTACTTTCAACTGGGATTGCTTTGAAGTATGGAGACAAGATTTGGTATGTATATGCCGGATCAATGGACGGAAATACTTATTACGCTCCTTATGCAATCCAAACTGAAATGATTCAGTGGGCCCTTGATGAGCCAGATATTACCTTGTACGATATGGGTGGAATTGAAAGTGAATCAACCAGTGACCCACTTTGGGTCTTTAAGCATACATTTGTGAAAGCAACTCCCGTGGAATATATTGGAGAAATTGATGCAGTGCTTGATGAAGATGTTTACAAAGAATTAGTGAAAGATTAATATGTATTAAAAAAGCAGATCTCATTTTGGGATCTGCTTTTTAGTTTGTTTTAATATTTTGATTGATTTTCATTTCGTGGCTTACGACAAAGGTAATTAGAGCAGATATTCCTAAGATAATTGCAACAATAATGTAAGGAATATGTGGATTGATATCCATTAATCCACCAGCAAAAATTGGACCAATGATGTTACCAATACTTGTTAGTGACATGTTAATTCCATTTATCAATCCCTGATTGTTTTTTCCAAATCTAGTTAACATGGTTGTAATTGATGGTCGTAAAACATCGAATGAGCAAAAAATAAGTAAAGTTGCAATGATTACTTCTAATTGGGTATGGGCAATTAAAATCCAAACAGTACTTAATGAGCCAATTATGAAACAAATTCGAGTTAAACCGATTTCACTAAAGAGATCTACCATTTTATCAAACAAAATAACTTGCAAAATTAATGAGAAGACTCCATTTAAAATTAGTACTAGAGCAATTTCATTTAAGTTAAAGTGGAAAACTTGATTGACATATAAAGTATAAATACTTTCAAAACCAGCTAATCCGAATGATGAAATTAGAATCATCGCAAATAATACAAATACTGCTTTACTCATGATTGTTTTAAAACTTCGTTCCGAAATTGGCAACTCTGTAGAAGACTTTTTATGATTTTGAACTTTTAGATGAGGAGGAAGTCCTACTACAAAAACTATGGCAGCAATTAAACCAGAGATACCTGCAAACCAAAAAGGAGTTTTGTAACTGATGTTTGCTAGTATGCCACCAATTCCAGGTCCAATGATTAACCCCCCACTAAAAGCTGCTGAAATCCAACCAATTACTTTAGCGCGATCACGATTACTGGATAAATCAGCTGCCATAGCCATGGAAGTTGTTCCTACCATTGCAGCAGAAATTCCCCCAATAATTCGAGAAATATTAAATAGCAGGACAGTTCCAGAAATTGCGAAAAGCAATTCTGCAATCATATATAGTAGTAGTCCAGTTGTTAGAATTGGGGCACGACCATATTTATCTGAAATTTTACCAACAATTGGTGAAAAAACAAATTGGGCAAAGGCATATAGTGAGGTCATGATTCCCATCTGTCCTGCTGTTAAGTGATATTCAAGTTTAATAAATGGTTCCACTGGAATTATTAGTCCCCAACCTAAACAAATGATGAAGTTAGCGAGAACAATAATTAAGATGGCACGTTTAGTTTCTTTTGCCAATAGCAAACCTCCTTTAAATTAATAAGTAATCTATATTCTAGCATGATTTTTAGGAAAATATTTGATTTTTACTATCAATAAGTTAGGTTATGATAACTAGTAAAGCGAAATGCTTAATTTAATAGTAGAATCCGTTATATAATGACGGTAACAATTCGAAAAGAGGTTGAACGATGGCTAAAATTGAACGTTTTTATGATACTTTTCAACCAGAACACTATGATGTTTACGTTGATGTAAATCGAGAAAAGAAGACAATCGTTGGTGAAACTACAATTACTGGGACTGCAACTCAAGCTAAAATTGCAGTAAATCAGAAGTATTTGGTGATTGATGAAGTTTTAGCGGATGATCAACTAGTTGAATTTACGACTGATAATGATGCTGAAGCAGTTCGTATTACATTACCAAATGATGGGAATGTAAAGATAACGATTAAGTACCATACTGATTTAACGGATACTTTGATGGGAATTTACCCTTCATATTATGAATTGAATGGTAAAAAACAACAAATTATTGGGACTCAATTTGAAACCACATTTGCACGTCAAGCCTTTCCTTGTGTTGATGAACCCGAAGCTAAGGCGACGTTTAGTTTAGCAATTAAATTTGATGAAAAACCAGGAGAAACGGTTTTGGCTAACATGCCAGAAGATCATGAAGACAATGGCGTTCATTATTTTGAACCAACTGTTAAAATGTCTACTTACTTAGTAGCGTTTGCTTTTGGTGATCTACAAAGTAAACTTACAACTACTGATAGCGGAGTTAAAGTTGGTGTTTTTGCAACCAAAGCGCATAAAGCAGATGAATTAGATTTTGCTTTAGATATTGCAAAGCGTGCGATTGAATTTTATGAAGATTTTTACCAAACTCCATATCCACTTCCTCATTCTTGGCAATTAGCACTTCCTGATTTTTCAGCGGGAGCAATGGAAAACTGGGGCTTGATTACTTATCGTGAAGCTTACCTATTGTTAGATCCTAAAAATACTCCTTTAGATACTAAAGAATTGGTTGCCACGGTGGTTACACATGAACTTGCTCATCAATGGTTTGGTGATTTAGTAACTATGAAGTGGTGGGACGATCTTTGGCTAAATGAAAGTTTTGCCAATATGATGGAATATGTTTCAGTTGATGCTTTGAATCCTGAATGGAATGTTTGGGAATTATTCCAAAGATCTGATGTGCCATCTGCGTTAAATCGAGATGCAACTGATGGAGTTCAATCAGTTCATGTTGATGTAAATAATCCAGCTGAAATTGATTCGCTTTTTGATGGTGCGATTGTTTATGCTAAGGGTGCCCGGATGTTAGTTATGGTTCGAGCTTTAATTGGTGATAAGGCACTTCGTGAGGGGTTGAAAAACTATTTTGCTGCTCATAAATATGGGAATTCAACGGGTAATGATTTATGGAGTGCATTAGGTAAAGCATCTGGAATTAATGTTGGTGAAATCATGAAGTCGTGGTTAGATCAACCTGGATATCCAGTTGCAACTGCTAACGTTAATGATGCGGGGCAATTAGTACTTAATCAACAACAATTCTTTATCGGTGGTGGTGATAATAAAGGTCGAATCTGGCAAATTCCATTAAATGGTAATTATGGAACTCCGCAAATTATGAAAGATAAAGAGCTTAATTTAGGCAACTACGAAGCTCTACGATCAGAAAATAATGAACCTTTCCGTTTAAATGTTGGTAATGATTCTCATTTTATTGTTCAATATGATGATCAATTAATGAAAGACATTTTGAATCATGCTGATCAATTAGATCCAATTAGTAAGCGTCAGTTACTTCAAGATGCACAGCTTTTGGCTTCGGCACAACGTTTGTCATATGCAGAGCTAGTTCCATTATTAGTCGAATTTTCTAATGATGAATCGGTGGCCGTGATTTCAGTACTTTACCGAATTGCTAACTCCTTAAAACAATTTGTGTTGCCTGGTAGCCCCGAAGAACAAGAATTACGGGAATTTTTCGGTGACTTGAGTCGAAAACAAGTTGAACGTTTAGATTGGACGCCAAAATCAACGGATTCAAATGATGATCAATTAGTTCGGCCATATATTTTGAATGCTTCACTATATGCCCATGATGCGGTTTCAATTGCTCAAGCCCACGAATTATTTGAAGATAATGCTGATGACTTATCTAAAATTCCAGCTTCCGTTCGGGGATTGGTTTTGAAAAATGAAGTGCAAAATTTTAGTAGTAAAGCTTTATTTGATCAATTGATGAAGGAATACCATGAAACGGTTGATCCTAGTTATAAACAAGATATCTGTATGGCGGTTCCAAATGTTACTGATCCTGAACTAGTAAAATCACTAGTTGGTGATTTTGAAAATGTGGATGTGATTAAACCACAAGACTTGCGAGCTTGGTATCGAGGCGTGTTAGCTAATGAAGAAAGTCAACAAGCTGCATGGGATTGGATTCGTAATGACTGGGATTGGCTTGAAGCTACAGTTGGTGGCGATATGGAATTTGCAACGTTTATCACTGTTACTGCAAATGTTTTCCATACTCAAGAACGATTGAATGAGTTTAATGATTTCTTTAATCCAAAGATTAATACTCCTGGATTAACAAGAGAAATTAAAATGGATTTCAAATTGATTCAAGGTAAAGTTGATTTAGTTGAAAAAGAAAAGAAAGCAGTTAATCAAGCAGTTGCAAAAGAAGTTTAATATCACTATAGTAGAAAAAGTTGATTTCGTTAGTTGAAATCAACTTTTTTGTTTAGTTTGAAAATAAATTAAACTTTTTTGCACAAAACCCTTGACCTTTCCTGACCAATGGTTTATAGTTATAAATGTTAAGAGGGACGAAGTCACTCTTAACCTAAAAAACTTTTTTAATTATATTATTCAAAAGAGTTGACATAGTCAACTAATCCGAGTAATATATTATATGCACTGAAAATAGTGCTTGAGTAGATCTTTGAAAACTGAACAAGATTTTGATTACAATAAAGTGTAAGGATAATTTTTAAACTTGGTTTAGAAATTAAACAAATTCAATGTCAATTTGCAAAAACAAATAAATAAATAAGAGCTAGTAAAGTTCTCATTTCTAAAATGAGAGTTTGATCCTGGCTCAGGACGAACGTTGGCGGCGTGCCTAATACATGCAAGTCGAACGAAGTCGCCCATTTGAAGTTTGGTGCTTGCACCAAACTGATTTTGGATCCGACTGAGTGGCGAACTGGTGAGTAACACGTGGGTAACCTGCCCAGAAGAAGGGGATAACACCTGGAAACAGATGCTAATACCGTATAACAACAAGAACCACATGGTTCTTGTTTGAAAGCTGGCCTTGGTGCTAGTGCTTTTGGATGGACCCGCGGCGTATTAGCTAGTTGGTGAGATAATAGCTCACCAAGGCAATGATACGTAGCAGACCTGAGAGGGTAATCTGCCACAATGGGACTGAGACACGGCCCATACTCCTACGGGAGGCAGCAGTAGGGAATCTTCCACAATGGACGAAAGTCTGATGGAGCAACGCCGCGTGAGTGAAGAAGGGTTTCGGCTCGTAAAACTCTGTTGTTAGAGAAGAACGGCTGTGAGAGTAACTGCTCACAGTGTGACGGTATCTAACCAGAAAGTCACGGCTAACTACGTGCCAGCAGCCGCGGTAATACGTAGGTGGCAAACGTTGTCCGGATTTATTGGGCGTAAAGGGAGCGCAGGCGGTTTATTAAGTCTGATGTGAAAGCCTTCGGCTTAACCGGAGAAGTGCATCGGAAACTGATAAACTTGAGTGCAGAAAAGGATAGTGGAACTTCATGTGTAGCGGTGAAATGCGTAGATATATGAAGGAACACCAGTGGCGAAGGCGGCTATCTGGTCTGTAACTGACGCTGAGGCTCGAAAGCATGGGTAGCAAACAGGATTAGATACCCTGGTAGTCCATGCCGTAAACGATGAATGCTAGGTGTTGGAAGGTTTCCGCCTTTCAGTGCCGCAGCTAACGCATTAAGCATTCCGCCTGGGGAGTACGACCGCAAGGTTGAAACTCAAAGGAATTGACGGGGACCCGCACAAGCGGTGGAGCATGTGGTTTAATTCGATGCTACGCGAAGAACCTTACCAGGACTTGACATCTTCTGCCACTCTAAGAGATTAGAGGTTCCCTTCGGGGACAGAATGACAGGTGGTGCATGGTTGTCGTCAGCTCGTGTCGTGAGATGTTGGGTTAAGTCCCGCAACGAGCGCAACCCTTGTCTTTAGTTGCCAGCATTAAGTTGGGCACTCTAGAGAGACTGCCGGTGATAAACCGGAGGAAGGTGGGGACGACGTCAAATCATCATGCCCCTTATGTCCTGGGCTACACACGTGCTACAATGGACGATACAACGAGTTGCGAAACCGCGAGGTCAAGCTAATCTCTTAAAGTCGTTCTCAGTTCGGATTGCAGTCTGCAACTCGACTGCATGAAGTTGGAATCGCTAGTAATCGTGGATCAGCATGCCACGGTGAATACGTTCCCGGGTCTTGTACACACCGCCCGTCACACCATGAGAGTTTGTAACACCCAAAGTCGGTTGGATAACCTTTTAGGAGTCCGCCGCCTAAGGTGGGACAGATGATTAGGGTGAAGTCGTAACAAGGTAGCCGTAGGAGAACCTGCGGCTGGATCACCTCCTTTCTAAGGAATAATTCGGAACCTTACATTAATCAAAATCTTGCTCAGTTTTGAGAGTATCTACTCTCTTAATTTTGTTCTTTGAAAACTAGATAATATTATTTTCTGTAATAATTATATTTTTATATAATTGAACCGAGAAATAACCATTGTGTTATTTTTGAGTTTTTTAATTAGTTTTAATCGCTGAAACTCAAATAATTTATAATCCGTCGGATTATAGGTTAAGTTAATAAGGGCGCATGGTGAATGCCTTGGTACTAGGAGCCGATGAAGGACGCAACTAACTGCGATAAGCTTCGGGGAGCTGTACGTAAGCTTTGATCCGGAGATTTCCGAATGAGGAAACTCGACCAGTGTTATGACTGGTCACTGCATAGTGAATACATAGCTATGCAGAGGCAGACGTGGGGAACTGAAACATCTAAGTACCCACAGGAATATAAAGAAATTTCGATTCCCTAAGTAGCGGCGAGCGAACGGGGAATAGCCCAAACCGAACCCTTGTGGTTCGGGGTTGTAGGACTGAACATTTGAGTTACAAAAGTATTTGATAGTTGAAGTAGTTGGGAAACTACACCAAAGAGAGTGATAGTCTCGTAAATGAAATCAAATACCCTCAGTTCAGGATCCTGAGTACGGCGACACACGTGAAACGTCGTCGGAATCTGGGAGGACCATCTCCCAAGGCTAAATACTCCCTAGTGACCGATAGTGAACCAGTACCGTGAGGGAAAGGTGAAAAGCACCCCGGAAGGGGAGTGAAATAGTTCCTGAAACCATGTGCCTACAAGCAGTCAGAGCCCGTTAATGGGTGATGGCGTGCCTCTTGTAGAATGAACCGGCGAGTTACAGTTGCATGCAAGGTTAAGCCGAAAAAGCGGAGCCGTAGCGAAAGCGAGTCTTAATAGGGCGCCATAGTATGTTGCCGTAGACCCGAAACCAGGTGATCTACCCATGTCCAGGATGAAAGTGCGGTAATACGCACCGGAGGTCCGAACCCGTGTACGTTGAAAAGTGCTGGGATGAGGTGTGGGTAGCGGTGAAATTCCAAACGAACTTGGAGATAGCTGGTTCTCTCCGAAATAGCTTTAGGGCTAGCCTCGGAATTAGAATCATGGAGGTAGAGCCACTGTTTGAGCAAGGGGTCCATCTAGGATTACTGAGTTCAGATAAACTCCGAATACCATTGATTTATGTCCGGGAGTCAGACGATGAGTGATAAGATCCATCGTCGAAAGGGGAACAGCCCAGACCGCCAGTTAAGGTCCCTAAATATATGCTAAGTGGAAAAGGAAGTGGAGTTGCATAGACAACTAGGATGTTGGCTCAGAAGCAGCCACCATTTAAAGAGTGCGTAATAGCTCACTAGTCGAGTGATTCTGCGCCGAAAATTTACCGGGGCTAAGCATATTACCGAGACTGCGGACGCAACTACGTTGCGTGATAGGAGAGCGTTCTAAGGGCAATGAAGGTAGACCGTAAGGACTGCTGGAGCGCTTAGAAGTGAGAATGCCGGTATGAGTAGCGAAAGATCAGTGAGAATCTGATCCACCGAATGACTAAGGTTTCCTGGGGAAGGCTCGTCCACCCAGGGTTAGTCGGGACCTAAGCCGAGGCTGAGAAGCGTAGGCGATGGATAACAGGTTGAGATTCCTGTACTAGTTAATTATGTTTGAACGATGGAGGGACGCAGTAGGCTAAGATTAGCACACGAATGGAAAGGTGTGTTTAAATCGTAAGTCAGTTTAAGAGTTAAATGCTTTTAAGCGAGTTGACAAGCGATGATGAGGATCGAAATTTAAGTAGAGAAGGATCTGACGTCACACTGCCGAGAAAAGCTTCTAGTTAGTAATTAATTACCCGTACCGCAAACCGACACAGGTAGTCGAGGAGAGTATCCTCAGGTGAGCGAGAGAACTATCGTTAAGGAACTCGGCAAAATGACCCCGTAACTTCGGAAGAAGGGGTGCTGGCCTCATGGCCAGCCGCAGTGAAAAGACTCAAACGACTGTTTATCAAAAACACAGGTTTATGCAAAATCGTAAGATGAAGTATATGGGCTGACGCCTGCCCGGTGCTGGAAGGTTAAGTGGAAGTGTTAGCTTCGGCAAAGCACCGAAATGAAGCCCCAGTAAACGGCGGCCGTAACTATAACGGTCCTAAGGTAGCGAAATTCCTTGTCGGGTAAGTTCCGACCCGCACGAAAGGCGTAACGATTTGAGTACTGTCTCAACGATAGACTCGGTGAAATTAAGATACCTGTGAAGAAGCAGGTTACCCGCGACAGGACGGAAAGACCCCATGGAGCTTTACTGTAGCTTGATATTGGGTGTTTACATAACTTGTACAGGATAGGTAGGAGCCATAGAAGCCGGGACGCTAGTCTCGGTGGAGGCGTCAGTGGGATACTACCCTTGTTATGTGAACACTCTAACCCTGCGCACTGATCGTGCGCGGAGACAGTGTCTGGTTGGCAGTTTGACTGGGGCGGTCGCCTCCTAAATAGTAACGGAGGCGCTCAAAGGTTTGCTTAGAATGGTTGGAAATCATTCCAAAAGTGTAAAGGCAAAAGCAAGCTTGACTGCGAGACATACAGGTCGAGCAGGGACGAAAGTCGGACTTAGTGATCCGGTGGTACCAAATGGAAGGGCCATCGCTCAACGGATAAAAGCTACCCTGGGGATAACAGGCTTATCTCCCCCAAGAGTTCACATCGACGGGGAGGTTTGGCACCTCGATGTCGGCTCATCGCATCCTGGGGCTGTAGTTGGTCCCAAGGGTTGGGCTGTTCGCCCATTAAAGCGGTACGCGAGCTGGGTTCAGAACGTCGTGAGACAGTTCGGTCCCTATCCGTCGCGGGCGCAGGAAATTTGAGAGGAGCTGTCCCTAGTACGAGAGGACCGGGATGGACATACCGCTGGTGTATCAGTTGCGCCGCCAGGCGCATTGCTGAGTAGCTATGTATGGATGAGATAAACGCTGAAAGCATCTAAGTGTGAAACTCGCCTCAAGATGAGATTTCCCATTCCTATATGGAAGTAAGACTCCTGAAAGATGATCAGGTAGATAGGTTAGAAGTGGAAGCGTAGTGATACGTGAAGCGGACTAATACTAATCAGTCGAGGACTTAACCAAGTAGAATGAAGATTCAATGGAAGTTAATCGGAAGAAAATAATATTGTCTAGTTTTGAGAGAACGAAGTTCTCACAAAAAAGTAGTGTGGTGGCGATAGCCTGAAGGATACACCTGTTCCCATGCCGAACACAGAAGTTAAGCTTCAGCACGCCAAAAGTAGTTGGGGGATCGCCCCCTGCGAGGATAGGACGTTGCCACGCAAATGAAAAAGACTTTAGCATATGCTAAGGTCTTTTTTTGTGGATATTAATTTAAGATAAGTATTTTTATAATTAAATAGCCTAATAAAAATAATAATACTCCAATTGAATAACTGAAAAAAATATATATTATGCATAATTTTTTTTGCTTTTTCAAAAATAAATTGGCAACTTCATTATTAAAAGTGGAATAAGTTGTGAATCCTCCAATAAATCCAAGGATGGTAGTAATGTACCAAGTTGATAGTGTCAATGAGAACAATCCACCTGCAATCAAGCATCCTAGCATGTTAACTGCAAAAGTTGCTATATTTTTTTTGTGAAATTGATTGAAGAGATTGATGATATTAAATCTAGTAACTGCACCAAGTCCTGTTCCTAGTACGAAGAAAAAGTAAGTTATCATTCAAGTTTTGTCCTTTTTTCTAATTTAGTAGCTAACTGATTTCCATAAATTGCCAAAGTAATTCCTAAGACTAAACTAAAACTAAGATAAATAATTAAAAATAAAATTTGGTGGAATTTAATTAATTTAAAAACATCCAACATTATTCCAGAAAAAGTGGTAAAAGAACCAATTAGACCGGTCCCAAAGCTACGAATTATTATAAGAGGGAGTTTTAACCTTTTACCAAGATAGTTGTTCCATAAAGGTAAGAAAAATGCTCCAGCAAGATTTATTATTAAGGTAGCCAATGGGAAAACATGATAATTGATTAAGTTGGTAATACTTAAGCGGAAAAAGCCACCTAACATTCCCAAAATGAAAATTAAAGTGATTTCCAAAATATCCTCCTAAATTAAATTCAATAATCTTTATCTTATACTGCTTATGTTTGCTTGTAAAATTAATATAAGGTTCTTTTATAATCTGTAACACGTGTGCAATGTTATAATAATCACAAAGGGGGAGGATTTAATATGAAAATTATTGCTTATGGTGTACGTGAAGATGAAAAGCCTTATTTTGACGAATGGAAAGCAGCTCATCCAGATGTTGAAGTAAAAATAGTTTCAGAACTTTTAGATGACAATACAGTTGATAAAGCTAAGGGATTTGATGGGGTTGATGCCTATCAACAAAAGCCTTATACTGCTTCAGTTTTAAATAAGTTAGGTAGTTTTGGAATCAAAGCCTTATCACTTCGAAATGTTGGAGTTGATAATGTTGATGCTGATGCACTTAAACGAAACCAGCTTAAAATTTCAAACGTTCCAGCTTACTCTCCAGCAGCAATTGCTGAACTTTCAGTGACTGAAATGATGCGTTTGCTAAGAAATACCAAAAAATATGAAGACAAGGGTCGCCATGGTAATTTAACGTGGGCTCCTGAAATTGCTGAGGAAATGAATCAACAAACCGTTGGAGTTTATGCAACTGGTCGAATTGGTCGCCAAGTAGTTAAGATTGTTCAAGGCTTTGGTGCTAAGGTTATTGCTTATGATCCATATCCTAATCCTGAATTACAAAAAGAAGGAATTTATGTTGATACACCAGCTGAATTGTATGCTAAATCAGATATTTTAACATTGCATGCTCCTGCTTTAAAAGAAAACGATCATATGATTAATGATGATACAATTGCTCAAATGAAGCCTGGAATTAGAATTATTAATTGTGCTCGGGGATCTTTAATTGATACTGATGCTTTAATTCGGGGGCTTGATAGCGGAAAAATCGCTGGTGCTGCTCTTGACGTTTATGAAGATGAAGTCGGAATTTTTAATGTTGACTTTGGTAGTTTTGATAAAATTCCAGATGCTCGACTTAAGAATTTGATGAAACGGGATAATGTTTTAATTACTCCTCATATCGCTTTTTATACTAAAGAAGCCGTTAAAAACATGGTTGAAATTTCAATGACTGCTAATGCTGATTTAATTAAAAATGGTAAATCAGATGTCGAAGTTAAAATGTAATTAGAGAATAAGATTACTGACTGGTAACAGTTAGTAATCTTTTTTTGCTTCATTTGTAAGATTAAGGATGGGATATTAGTCGCTTTTACTGCTATACTTAATTATAAAGAGGTGATTTGTTTGGCTTCATATGAAATAGTTGGTATTCACTTAAAAGATAATGAGTCAAATAAAGAGCGAAATATCACAGATGTATTACTTAATGATGGAACCATTGAACCTGTTGATTTGGTGGTTAGATATATTAATTCTGATATACCTTATTATTTTGTTAGTCGGGATAAAATTAAAGCAGTTATTGAAGACTATTATCCGCAAAATAAGGCACCTTATATTAAAACTAAGCATAATCAGCTTTTGAATGGACAAAGTTTGTTAAATCTCCCACGATTCTAATTAAGATAATATTAACTAGTTCTAACGAAAATTAAGATTTTTCAAATCATTTAATTTTTAATGCAAGAATGGATGAATTTATAGTTATATGGTGATAGAATATAGTAATTACAAAAGGAGGAATTAATTATGACAGAACAAGCTAAAGAAGAAAAGGCAGTTGCTAAAATTGCTGAGATTATCAATAAACTTGATGAAGCAGTAGCAAAGGATAGTACCGATACAACTGAAGGTCACAAAGTTCGTGCTTGGTTTGAAGAACACCGTGCTCTTCATGAAATCAAACGTACCCTTCATGAAGTTGGTAAAATCGATAAATACGATGAAGAAAGTTACAATCACTTCGTTAAAGACTATGAAAAAGTTTTAAAAGATTTAGATGACTAAACTTTTTTTAATAAAAGGGTCTCATTTGAGGCCTTTTTTTAGTGGGGTAAATTATAGATAGATTTACAACGATAATTTTCAGCTTTGTTAGTAAAGAGAGTTTATTAGTATTTTAAAAATTTAATTAAGTTAAATCATTTTGGATACTTTGAGTACGTTCGTAAAAATTAATATTGTAATAGCATTATGTTTTTTTGATAATTGCTTTTAGAATAAATACGTAAAAACTATAATCTGATGGATTTTTATAGTAAGATTAATGTAAATAGATGAGGAGATTTTTAATTATGGATGCACATTCAAAGAAAAAAGAACTTAAAAAGTTAATCAAAGATCAAGAAAAATTTGAAAAAGAAAATTCTTCTAAGTTTGATGCTAAGCATTTAGCTAACTATGAAGAGCGATTGGATATTGTAGAAAAGTTAATTGATAATGAAGAACAAACTAATGCTTTACGTGATGAACACGTTGAAGAACCCAAAGATGATAAAGAACGCGGAATGGACAAAAATCGTCATGTTGATGATAAGATGAATGATTTAGGACAAGCCCATCGTCGTTTAATTGATAAATTACTCCCGTTAGAAAACATTTTTGATAAATAAAAGTTTAAAAATATAAATAAAGACACTCATAATTTTTGAAAGATTTTAATGAGTGTCTTTTTATTTGATTATTAAAATAAACTTTTTTGTACAGAACCCTTGACCTTTCCTGACCAATGGTTTATAGTTATAAATGTTAAGAGGGACGAAGTCACTCTTAACCTAAAAAACTTTTTTAATTATATTATTCAAAAGAGTTGACATAGTCAACTAATCCGAGTAATATATTATATGCACTGAAAATAGTGCTTGAGTAGATCTTTGAAAACTGAACAAGATTTTGATTACAATAAAGTGTAAGGATAATTTTTAAACTTGGTTTAGAAATTAAACAAATTCAATGTCAATTTGCAAAAACAAATAAATAAATAAGAGCTAGTAAAGTTCTCATTTCTAAAATGAGAGTTTGATCCTGGCTCAGGACGAACGTTGGCGGCGTGCCTAATACATGCAAGTCGAACGAAGTCGCCCATTTGAAGTTTGGTGCTTGCACCAAACTGATTTTGGATCCGACTGAGTGGCGAACTGGTGAGTAACACGTGGGTAACCTGCCCAGAAGAAGGGGATAACACCTGGAAACAGATGCTAATACCGTATAACAACAAGAACCACATGGTTCTTGTTTGAAAGCTGGCCTTGGTGCTAGTGCTTTTGGATGGACCCGCGGCGTATTAGCTAGTTGGTGAGATAATAGCTCACCAAGGCAATGATACGTAGCAGACCTGAGAGGGTAATCTGCCACAATGGGACTGAGACACGGCCCATACTCCTACGGGAGGCAGCAGTAGGGAATCTTCCACAATGGACGAAAGTCTGATGGAGCAACGCCGCGTGAGTGAAGAAGGGTTTCGGCTCGTAAAACTCTGTTGTTAGAGAAGAACGGCTGTGAGAGTAACTGCTCACAGTGTGACGGTATCTAACCAGAAAGTCACGGCTAACTACGTGCCAGCAGCCGCGGTAATACGTAGGTGGCAAACGTTGTCCGGATTTATTGGGCGTAAAGGGAGCGCAGGCGGTTTATTAAGTCTGATGTGAAAGCCTTCGGCTTAACCGGAGAAGTGCATCGGAAACTGATAAACTTGAGTGCAGAAAAGGATAGTGGAACTTCATGTGTAGCGGTGAAATGCGTAGATATATGAAGGAACACCAGTGGCGAAGGCGGCTATCTGGTCTGTAACTGACGCTGAGGCTCGAAAGCATGGGTAGCAAACAGGATTAGATACCCTGGTAGTCCATGCCGTAAACGATGAATGCTAGGTGTTGGAAGGTTTCCGCCTTTCAGTGCCGCAGCTAACGCATTAAGCATTCCGCCTGGGGAGTACGACCGCAAGGTTGAAACTCAAAGGAATTGACGGGGACCCGCACAAGCGGTGGAGCATGTGGTTTAATTCGATGCTACGCGAAGAACCTTACCAGGACTTGACATCTTCTGCCACTCTAAGAGATTAGAGGTTCCCTTCGGGGACAGAATGACAGGTGGTGCATGGTTGTCGTCAGCTCGTGTCGTGAGATGTTGGGTTAAGTCCCGCAACGAGCGCAACCCTTGTCTTTAGTTGCCAGCATTAAGTTGGGCACTCTAGAGAGACTGCCGGTGATAAACCGGAGGAAGGTGGGGACGACGTCAAATCATCATGCCCCTTATGTCCTGGGCTACACACGTGCTACAATGGACGATACAACGAGTTGCGAAACCGCGAGGTCAAGCTAATCTCTTAAAGTCGTTCTCAGTTCGGATTGCAGTCTGCAACTCGACTGCATGAAGTTGGAATCGCTAGTAATCGTGGATCAGCATGCCACGGTGAATACGTTCCCGGGTCTTGTACACACCGCCCGTCACACCATGAGAGTTTGTAACACCCAAAGTCGGTTGGATAACCTTTTAGGAGTCCGCCGCCTAAGGTGGGACAGATGATTAGGGTGAAGTCGTAACAAGGTAGCCGTAGGAGAACCTGCGGCTGGATCACCTCCTTTCTAAGGAATAATTCGGAACCTTACATTAATCAAAATCTTGCTCAGTTTTGAGAGTATCTACTCTCTTAATTTTGTTCTTTGAAAACTAGATAATATTATTTTCTGTAATAATTATATTTTTATATAATTGAACCGAGAAATAACCATTGTGTTATTTTTGAGTTTTTTAATTAGTTTTAATCGCTGAAACTCAAATAATTTATAATCCGTCGGATTATAGGTTAAGTTAATAAGGGCGCATGGTGAATGCCTTGGTACTAGGAGCCGATGAAGGACGCAACTAACTGCGATAAGCTTCGGGGAGCTGTACGTAAGCTTTGATCCGGAGATTTCCGAATGAGGAAACTCGACCAGTGTTATGACTGGTCACTGCATAGTGAATACATAGCTATGCAGAGGCAGACGTGGGGAACTGAAACATCTAAGTACCCACAGGAATATAAAGAAATTTCGATTCCCTAAGTAGCGGCGAGCGAACGGGGAATAGCCCAAACCGAACCCTTGTGGTTCGGGGTTGTAGGACTGAACATTTGAGTTACAAAAGTATTTGATAGTTGAAGTAGTTGGGAAACTACACCAAAGAGAGTGATAGTCTCGTAAATGAAATCAAATACCCTCAGTTCAGGATCCTGAGTACGGCGACACACGTGAAACGTCGTCGGAATCTGGGAGGACCATCTCCCAAGGCTAAATACTCCCTAGTGACCGATAGTGAACCAGTACCGTGAGGGAAAGGTGAAAAGCACCCCGGAAGGGGAGTGAAATAGTTCCTGAAACCATGTGCCTACAAGCAGTCAGAGCCCGTTAATGGGTGATGGCGTGCCTCTTGTAGAATGAACCGGCGAGTTACAGTTGCATGCAAGGTTAAGCCGAAAAAGCGGAGCCGTAGCGAAAGCGAGTCTTAATAGGGCGCCATAGTATGTTGCCGTAGACCCGAAACCAGGTGATCTACCCATGTCCAGGATGAAAGTGCGGTAATACGCACCGGAGGTCCGAACCCGTGTACGTTGAAAAGTGCTGGGATGAGGTGTGGGTAGCGGTGAAATTCCAAACGAACTTGGAGATAGCTGGTTCTCTCCGAAATAGCTTTAGGGCTAGCCTCGGAATTAGAATCATGGAGGTAGAGCCACTGTTTGAGCAAGGGGTCCATCTAGGATTACTGAGTTCAGATAAACTCCGAATACCATTGATTTATGTCCGGGAGTCAGACGATGAGTGATAAGATCCATCGTCGAAAGGGGAACAGCCCAGACCGCCAGTTAAGGTCCCTAAATATATGCTAAGTGGAAAAGGAAGTGGAGTTGCATAGACAACTAGGATGTTGGCTCAGAAGCAGCCACCATTTAAAGAGTGCGTAATAGCTCACTAGTCGAGTGATTCTGCGCCGAAAATTTACCGGGGCTAAGCATATTACCGAGACTGCGGACGCAACTACGTTGCGTGATAGGAGAGCGTTCTAAGGGCAATGAAGGTAGACCGTAAGGACTGCTGGAGCGCTTAGAAGTGAGAATGCCGGTATGAGTAGCGAAAGATCAGTGAGAATCTGATCCACCGAATGACTAAGGTTTCCTGGGGAAGGCTCGTCCACCCAGGGTTAGTCGGGACCTAAGCCGAGGCTGAGAAGCGTAGGCGATGGATAACAGGTTGAGATTCCTGTACTAGTTAATTATGTTTGAACGATGGAGGGACGCAGTAGGCTAAGATTAGCACACGAATGGAAAGGTGTGTTTAAATCGTAAGTCAGTTTAAGAGTTAAATGCTTTTAAGCGAGTTGACAAGCGATGATGAGGATCGAAATTTAAGTAGAGAAGGATCTGACGTCACACTGCCGAGAAAAGCTTCTAGTTAGTAATTAATTACCCGTACCGCAAACCGACACAGGTAGTCGAGGAGAGTATCCTCAGGTGAGCGAGAGAACTATCGTTAAGGAACTCGGCAAAATGACCCCGTAACTTCGGAAGAAGGGGTGCTGGCCTCACGGCCAGCCGCAGTGAAAAGACTCAAACGACTGTTTATCAAAAACACAGGTTTATGCAAAATCGTAAGATGAAGTATATGGGCTGACGCCTGCCCGGTGCTGGAAGGTTAAGTGGAAGTGTTAGCTTCGGCGAAGCACCGAAATGAAGCCCCAGTAAACGGCGGCCGTAACTATAACGGTCCTAAGGTAGCGAAATTCCTTGTCGGGTAAGTTCCGACCCGCACGAAAGGCGTAACGATTTGAGTACTGTCTCAACGATAGACTCGGTGAAATTAAGATACCTGTGAAGAAGCAGGTTACCCGCGACAGGACGGAAAGACCCCATGGAGCTTTACTGTAGCTTGATATTGGGTGTTTACATAACTTGTACAGGATAGGTAGGAGCCATAGAAGCCGGGACGCTAGTCTCGGTGGAGGCGTCAGTGGGATACTACCCTTGTTATGTGAACACTCTAACCCTGCGCACTGATCGTGCGCGGAGACAGTGTCTGGTTGGCAGTTTGACTGGGGCGGTCGCCTCCTAAATAGTAACGGAGGCGCTCAAAGGTTTGCTTAGAATGGTTGGAAATCATTCCAAAAGTGTAAAGGCAAAAGCAAGCTTGACTGCGAGACATACAGGTCGAGCAGGGACGAAAGTCGGACTTAGTGATCCGGTGGTACCAAATGGAAGGGCCATCGCTCAACGGATAAAAGCTACCCTGGGGATAACAGGCTTATCTCCCCCAAGAGTTCACATCGACGGGGAGGTTTGGCACCTCGATGTCGGCTCATCGCATCCTGGGGCTGTAGTTGGTCCCAAGGGTTGGGCTGTTCGCCCATTAAAGCGGTACGCGAGCTGGGTTCAGAACGTCGTGAGACAGTTCGGTCCCTATCCGTCGCGGGCGCAGGAAATTTGAGAGGAGCTGTCCCTAGTACGAGAGGACCGGGATGGACATACCGCTGGTGTATCAGTTGCGCCGCCAGGCGCATTGCTGAGTAGCTATGTATGGATGAGATAAACGCTGAAAGCATCTAAGTGTGAAACTCGCCTCAAGATGAGATTTCCCATTCCTATATGGAAGTAAGACTCCTGAAAGATGATCAGGTAGATAGGTTAGAAGTGGAAGCGTAGTGATACGTGAAGCGGACTAATACTAATCAGTCGAGGACTTAACCAAGTAGAATGAAGATTCAATGGAAGTTAATCGGAAGAAAATAATATTGTCTAGTTTTGAGAGAACGAAGTTCTCACAAAAAAAGTGTGGTGGCGATAGCCTGAAGGATACACCTGTTCCCATGCCGAACACAGAAGTTAAGCTTCAGCACGCCAAAAGTAGTTGGGGGATCGCCCCCTGCGAGGATAGGACGTTGCCACGCAAATGAAAAAGACTTTAGCATACGCTAAGGTCTTTTTTTGTGATTTCACAAAATAGTATTAAAAAAGCCATCATTAGTAAATTATCCCTATTTGGGAATTTCAACTGATGATGGCTTCTTATCTTTTAATGTATATGTAAATTAATCTTTTAAGACTAAAAGAAAAATCACAAAGATAATCGCTAATCCATACATCATCCAACCAACTTGTTTACCACGTTTAGCAGCAATCATTGTAATTGGATAAGCAATAAAACCAAGGGCAATTCCGTCTGAAATACTGTAAGTTAATGGCATTCCAATTGTAATTAAGAATGCAGGAGCGGCAAGCTCAAATTTATTCCAGTTAACTTGTGATAATGACTTAGCCATTAAAACTCCAACAACAATTAAAGCGGGGGCAGTAATCTGCGCAGTAATTACTGCAAGTAAAGGTGAAAAGAAGGTGGCTAGAATAAACATAATTCCAGTAATAATTGCAGTAAAACCTGAACGACCACCAACTGCAATTCCGGCAGAAGATTCAACATAAACACCCATTGGAGAGGTTCCTAATAATGATCCAAACAACATGGTAGTTGAATCGGCAGCTAAAGCTCGGCCTGCACGAGGAAGCTTGTTATTTTTCATATAACCAGCTTGTTCTGCTAAACCAATTAAAGTTCCAGCAGTATCAAAGAAAGTGACTAATAAGAAGGTTAAAACAACCACAAATAGTTGTGGAGTATTAATTTCTCCAACATTATTAAGTGCTGCTAAAAAGGTTGAATGAATACTTGGAATTCCTGCAACTACATGAGTTGGGATATGAATAATTCCTGTTATCATACCAATAATCGATGAAATTACCATTCCAATAAAGATTGCTCCGGGGACCCGAGCACTCATTAAAACAAATACAATAATTAATCCAGCAATGGTTAGTAATGAAGTAGGACTAGTTAATGGTCCCATACTAATTAAAGTACTTTTATTAGCCACTATTAAGCCACCATTATTTAAACCAATAAAGGCGATGAAGAGTCCAATTCCACCAGCGATAGCAGCTTTTAAATCAGCAGGAATTGAATCAATAATCTTTTCTCGTAATTTTAAGGCAGTTAAAATAACAAATAAGATAGCTGCTATGAAAACACCACTCATTGCTGTTTGCCATGGGACATGCATTCCGATACATACCGAGTAGGCAAAGAAAGCATTAATTCCTAAACTTGCTGAAATGGCAAATGGATAATTTGCAATGATACCCATTAAAATACAACCAAACGCAGATGCAAAAGCCGTGGCAGTGAAAACAGCTCCTTTATCCATACCTGCAGCGCCTAACACTTCGGGATTAACAAATAAAATGTAAACCATTGAAATGAAGGTAGTAATTCCAGCTAGGGTTTCTGTTTTATAATTGGTTCCTAGCTCTTTAAATTTAAAAAATGAAGCAATTTTATCAGCCATAAAAATTTCTCCTTTGATAAAAACGTTCGTTATTTTATCGTTAAAATACTTATCCATCATATACTAAACATCATGATTTGGCAAATTACGAACGATGTTCTAAGAATTTAGTAAGATAAAATAATGTTAAAATAGAACTATTAATGAGGTGAACGACAATGAAAACAATTGCTTTAATTGGCAACAACCAAATAGAAGAATTAGTAGCACAACAATTGCACAACAGGTTTAACGTTATTGAAATAACTAATGGAGATTTTACTAAGGAAGAAACTTATCAAAAACTACCAGAAAATTTAGCAATGATGATCTCTTTAGTTGGTCCGATGGATGTCGACTTAGTTATGGAAGCTTTTTTTTCAACCATACGGAAACAACACCTTAAATTGGAACGAGTATTGATGTTATCAACTGCTGGAATTGATAATGAAGTTGCTGGTAATTTAAAGTATCCAGGGGTTAATGATGTTACGGAATATCTTCGGGAACAACGCTATGCCATTAAAGTTATCGATGAAGAAGAAATTCCGTATACCATTTTTCGTCCCGTTAACGTAATTAATGAAAGAGTGGGCACACCAGTTGTAATTAATGAAGGTAAAAAAGTTCCAGCTGGAAATGTTTCACGTGAAACTGTTGCTGATTTTATTGTGCAAGCAGTTCAAACTAATCAATATCAAAATCAATCCATTGCGCTAATCGAAACTGAGTAAGGAGGCAACAATGTCACTTCAATTTATTTTAGGCAAAGCTAGTGATGATCACTTTAGTAAAATAATTGACAATCTTAAGAAAACTAGTGAAAATTCGGACGATCAAGCTTTTTATATCGTACCAAATAATGTTAAATTTGAATCCGAGTTAAATACTTTAAAAAAATTGAACGCGAAAAATAAAGCTACTTATGCTCAAAATCAAGTTCAGGTTTTCTCATTTTCTCGTTTAATTTGGTACTTTTTGAATGGAGAAGCTGATTACCAACTTCCACAATTATCACAAACGGCGATTAACATGATTATTTATCAAATTATTGAAGATCATGAAGAACAGTTAACGATTTATCGCGGAGAAGGTAAACAAGCTGGGTTTATTCAACAGATTGCCCAACAAATTTCAGAATTACAGCAGGGGAATTTAAGTCCAGACGATTTAGATCGTTTAGCTGACTTAGAAGCTAATCAAATTAATCCTGAGCTTCGTAGTAAATTACACGATATTAGTTTAATTTATCGTGAATTTATCCAACAAACTGATGGTAAATATACCTACAATGGAGCTAATTTTGAATTACTACGAGAATATTTAGCGAAACTTCCTGATCAAGAAATTTCAACTATGCATTTCTTCTTTGGTAATTTTGAAAAATTTAGTGCTCAACAACTTCAAATTATTCAATTATTAATTGCACGATCTCACGTGGTAATTGATTTAAATTTGGATCGTAAATATGACCAAGCAGAACCAGACGAAAATAAATTTTTTTATCAATCAGGTAAAATTTATCATTATTTCTATCAATATGCTAAAAACATTGGGGCGCAGATTTATACCGACCAAATGGCTGAAAAACGGGAGCTTAATCCAGGTTTTAACCAATTGGAAGATTATTGGATTTCCAGTAATGAAATAGGACGACCAATTCCTGCTAAATCAATTAAGAATGATGCCATTGAAATTTTAAAGACTAATAATGTTTTTGAAGAATTAAGTCAAATTGCAATTAAAATTCGCCAATTAGTTGCTACGGGTAAATATCGCTATCGTGACTTTTTAGTGGTAACACGCAATTTGAGTCAATATCAAAATATTATTAATCCTATTTTTACGATGCAACAAATTCCATATTTCACTGATATTCAAAAACACATGGATAATCATCCCTTAGTCGAATTAATTGACGCCCTTTTTTCCATTTATCGACCTAATCGGGCACAAAACTATGGCTATGATGATGTGATGCGCCTTTTGAAAACTGAATTACTAATTCCTAAAGTTGATGATGATCATTATTTAGATATCGATGAATATCGGCAAGATTTAGCTTTGTGTGAAAATTTAGTGCTTAAGAATGGATATACCGGCACTCGCTGGACGCAAAAACAAGACTGGATGTATGCAACCTATCTTGACAGTGATGATAACTTGATTGATAAAAATGTTAAAATTTCGCAAAAGATTAACGTTATTCGTCATTTCATCAAAAACACCTTACCACCGTTTTATCGAAAAATGAATAAAGCCCAAAATGGGCGCGAGGCTGCTTTAATTTTATATCAATTTTTAACGCAAAATGGGGTGACAAAGCAACTTAAGACTTGGCAAATTCAAGCCACTGAAGCTGGTAATTTGGAAGAAGCGGGACAAGCTGAACAAGTTTGGAATCAGTTTTGTAGCATTCTTGATGATTATGTAACGGTGCTTGGTGACCATGAGTTTGTTATGGATGATTTTTTGGAATTGCTAAAAGCTGGGTTTGTTGGAGCCAGTTATTCGCAAATTCCGTCAACTTTAGATCAAGTAGCGATTTCTGAAACTGGACGAATTCAATTGCCTGATAAAAAAATTACCTTTGTGATGGGAGCGGACGATGTTAATATGCCCGCTAAAATTGATAATCATAATCTTTTAAATGATAATGACCGAGATCAAATGGATAACTTTTTAGCTGATGATCAGTACATGGTTGATACCAGTGAGCTTCAGATGGTAAGTGAGCCATATGAAGATTATCTAGTTTTCATGACCCCAAGTGACCATCTTTATTTTTCCTATAATTTAGGAGGAAATGGTGATGAAGGATTACGTCAAATATCACCTTATGTTGAGCATATTCAAAATCAGTTTTCGCTACCAGAACAACAATTTAAGAGTCTTCCAGCCGCTGATAGTAATCAAATTGAACGATTTTTAGGATCAGATCGGACCACTTTGAAATATTTAGTCCAAGCTTCACTAGTTGCTAAAAAAACAAACCAGCCACTTAGTGTAGCTTGGAAAGTAGTGCAACATCAACTAGAGAACAGCCCTACAAGTGAAATTCGTGATTTAACCAAAAACTTATTGGGAAGTTTACATTATAAAAATCAACCAGTTGATTTATCACCTGAGCGAGTAATCCAACTTTATGGAAATCGGATTGTCACTTCTATTTCCAAATTAGAAGAATTTTACACCGATCCTTATGAATACTTTTTAAAATATGGTCTTCGACTACGGGAACGAGAAGAGTTCGAAATTAGTCCCGCCAATACAGGGCAATTTTACCATGAAGCTTTAGATAAATTTATTCAAGCGGTACATGACCAAAAGCTTGATATAGCAGAAATGGATCATCAAACGATTCATGAATTAGTTGAAGAAGTAACGCATAAAATTATTGAGGCAGACGTTAATTATCAATATGAAATTTTAAAAAGTTCTCAACGAATGGAATACATTACGAATCAATTAATTGCGACCGTACAACAGATGGCAGAAACCTTACGGAATCAATTTCACTGGTCCAAATTTCGGCCGAAACAAACGGAAATTTCCTTTGGTCCTGGTAAAAAATTCGACCCACTTAGCTTTGATCTACCGGGGCAAAAACAAGTTAATGTTCAAGGAAGAATTGATCGGCTTGATGCAATTAAAGTTGATGGTACGGAATATCTCGGCGTAGTTGATTACAAATCTGGTGATAAAGTAATTGACATGTCGCAGATTTATGATGGAACGGCTATGCAAATGATGACTTATATGGATGCTGTTTTAAAAAACATCAATTTATTAGCTGAGACGAAAGATGCTAAGTTAGCTGGTGCTTTATACATGCACATTTTTGATCCGATTTTAAAACCAAGTGAAGTGAAAAACTGGGAAGACCCAGGTCAAATTGATGATGTGCTATTAAAAAAGCATAAGTACAACGGGTTATTAGTGAAAGATCTCAATTTATTAAAAAACGTTGGTGAAACTAAGATTAGTGATATTTATCCGTTTAAATTTAAACGAGATGGTGATTTAGCTAAAGGAAAAGGGCTCATTTCCCAATCTGACTTAGATAATATGTTGAAACACACCGAAAAATTAATTGAAGCTGCGGCGAAACGAATCTTTAATGGAGAAATCCAATTAGCTCCGGCTGAATATGATGGGAATTCTTTGATTCAATATTCACCATACAAGCCGATTATGCAGTTTGATCCGATGTTAAAAGAAAATAATTACCGAAAAATTGTGAAATTAAGTGATGAAGAAATCTTTGAACGAGTGCGAAAGGAGCTGAAAAACAATGGCCAATGAGTGGACTGCTGGACAAAAACAGGCAATTTACAATGACTTTTCAGGGAATGCCTTAGTGTCGGCTTCTGCTGGATCAGGAAAAACCAGTGTCCTAACGGAACGAGTAATGGATAAAGTAACGGGAACTACTGACCGTCCGGGTATTAACGTTGATCAACTTCTAATTGTGACCTTTACGAATGCCGCCGCTAAAGAAATGCGGGATCGAATTGGGGCTAAACTTCGCGAGAAAGTTAATGAAACTCAAGATAATGAACAAAAACATTATTTCTTGCAACAATTACGAAAACTAAACTCGGCCCATATCGAAACCATGGATGCCTTTTGTCAATGGCTTGTGAAAAAGTATTACTACATTATTAATTTAGATCCAGACTTTCGTGTTTTGACGGACGTGAGTGAGTTAGGTATGATTCGTGATCGCGTTTGGAATGATTTGCGCGAACAATTATATACTAATGATTTAGACGGTAGTTTTGCTCAATTAACCCGAAATTTCTCCAATGATCGTAGTGATGAAGGGTTAACGGAAGTTTTATTTAAGTTGTACGATTTTGCCAATGTTAACGAAAATCCAGAGCAATGGCTTGACCAATTAACTGATTTTTATCAAATCGATGGTCGCTTGACGCAAAGTCAACTGTATCAAAGGTATTTGTTACCAGATCTGGAAAATAAACTTGATCAAATGATTAGTAGTCATCAGCAACAGATTGATAAAGCCGAAAAACAAGGAATTACGAAATTAGCTGATTTTTTGCAAGCGGAATTAGTTAAGTTCCAGACGTTAAAAACGGATGCGAAAACGTTGGTTTGGGATGAGTTACGTAAGGTTTTGCAAGACTTTAAATGGAATCGCTTTCCCAGCATTACCAAAAAGAATGCTGATGAAACGCAATTATTAGTCAAAGATCAAATTAAAGCCGTCCGTGATGCTACTAAAAAGAGTTTAAATAAACTAACCGAGCGTTATTTTTTTGCCAACGAAACTGATAACTTAAATACAATTGAAAATGCACAAAAAATGATTGCTAAATTAGTGGAAGTCGAACATCAATTTACCCAGGCTTATCAAGTGGCTAAGCGGAAAAGGCATGCGTATGAATTTATTGATATTGAACATTTTGCCTTGGATATTTTGACAGGGGATAGTACTGATAGTCAAAATTTGCGGAACCAATTTCAGCATTATTTTGCCGAAATTATGGTCGATGAATATCAGGATAATAATCATCTTCAAGATGCCATTTTGAATTCCATGAAAAATCCAGAACACGCCAATATGTTCATGGTGGGGGATGTCAAACAATCGATTTATCGATTCCGGTTAGCTGATCCTAGCATGTTTATGGATAAATTTAATGCCTATCCAGCTAGTGAAAAAGACACTCGGATTACTTTGCCCGATAATTTTCGATCTGTGAAAAACGTTGATGACTTCACTAATTTAGTGTTTGAACAAATTATGAATGAAGATTTGGGTGAAGTTGATTACACTGGTGATGCTCATTTGCAGTTTGGGGCAAAGGACTATCCAGCTGATTTAGATACCAAAACGGATATTATACTTTATGCCGAAACTGATGAAACACCCGATGAAGCTCAGGTTGTGACGAATGAACAACATCAAGTGGAAATGATTGCGGAAAAAATTGATGATTTGGTGGCTAGTCATTATCAAGTTTATGATCGTAAAACGCAAACGACCCGAGCTTTAACGTATGGAGACATTGCCATTTTATCCGCTACAAAACATAATAATTTTGATATCTCAAGCATCTTTGCTGAGCATCAAATTCCAGTTACAATTGATGGTTCCGAAAGTTATTTTAAAACGACCGAAGTCCAAATTATGATGTCACTGTTACAAATTATCGACAATCCTTACCAAGATATTCCTTTGGTTGCTGTGCTCCGCTCACCGATGGTTCAAATGGATGAAAATCAAATGGCCTATTTACGAATTAATCATAAAACAGGAAATTATTTTGAATCAGTTTTAGAGTTTGCTAAAAATTATGGTCAGCATGGGACGACTGAATTTGGTGACATTGTCGATCAAAAGGTTAAAGTCTTTTTAAAACAATTAGCTGATTTTAAAAACTATGCGATTAAACACAGCCTAGCTGAATTAATTTGGTATATCTATGATCAAACAGGCTTCCTTGATTATACGGGAGGAATGCCAGCTGGCAAGAAACGGCAAGCTAATTTACATGCCCTTTATCAACGGGCGGAAGAATATGAGCGTAATGGATTTAAAGGGCTTTTTGCCTTTGTTCAATTTGTGAAACGACTTCAAAATCGTGATGATGATTTAGCAGAAGCCACAGCTGAGATTGATCCAAATTCGGTAACTGTTAAAACCATTCATGGAAGTAAAGGTTTGGAATATCCGGTTGTGATTTTGATGGATGCAACGCATGGTTTTAATCGAATGGACTTAATGAATAGCTTTATTTTGGACGATAATTTAGGGGTCGGAATTCAATACTTTGATGCTAAACGCCATGAAAAAATTCCAACGTTACAGTATTTGGCAATTAATAATTTAGCGGAAAAGCGGATGCTAGCGGAAGAAATGCGAAAACTATACGTGGCCTTAACGCGTGCCAAACAAAAATTAATTATTACTGGAATTGCGAAGGCAGATAAAAAAAGCGATGCTGAATCGGCAATGCTAGAGTCATGGAATAAGGCTAATCAAAGTGAAGATTTAGTGTTAAATGAATCATTGCGAAGTGGAGCTAAAAACTTTATGAATTGGATTGGGGCAGCCCTCGCTCGCCATCCTAGCTATCAAACTGAATTTGGTACTGAAAATGATGTTCACTTATTAACTGGAGATCAAGCCGATTTTACGGTGCAATTTGTTGAGTTAAAAGATTTTCATGGTATAAAGCCTAGAGTACATGCAAAGTCTGAATTGCAAACTGGGGAGAAAGGTGAAGCAGATGTTGATTACATTAAGCAAATTATGAACTTTAAATATCAATATCCCGATGCAACGCGGACTACTGCTTACCAATCCGTCTCTGAAATTAAAGGACAATTTGATGATCCCGACATTATTCAATTAGGTAGTTTAGCAGCAAAAAATGAAGTCTTGAAAAATACACGTTATAATAATGAAACTTTTGCTGAACCACAATTTTTACAAACAGCTCAAGCCCCAAATTCACGAGAAATTGGAACCGCTACCCATCTAGTCTTTCAAAAGTTAAATGTGTATGAGCTAGTTGACTTAGATGCGATTAATGATTTGATTGCACAGTTAGTCGCTGACAAATTATTAACGCAAGCGGTGGCTGATAAAATTAATCGGGATGCCATTTTAAGTTTTTACCAAAGTGAGTTAGGGAAACGTATCTTACTTTATCCCGAAAACTTACATCGAGAAGTTCCGTTTTCCTTGATTATCAATGCTGGCGAAATTTTCTCGGAATTTCAAAATGATGCAGACCAAAAAATTCTGGTTCATGGGATTATTGATGGCTATTTTGAAGACCCAGAACAGGGAACCACGCTATTTGATTACAAAACGAGCTTTGTAAATCCTAATCACCCAGCACCTGATATGCAAAAAATTCGCGAAATGTATAACGGTCAACTTAATTTATATGCCAAAGCATTGAAAGATATTTTAAAGCAACCGATTCAGCATAAATATTTATACTTATTATCCAATCAAGAATTTTTAGAAATTAAATAAAACCCAGTAACATTGTTATTAGATTGCTAAAGCTGTTAGGGTTTTTGCTATTTTTAATTGGTGTTAGTTTTTCCGACATTAAGTGTAGGTAAATAAGAATTTTAGTGCTAAGCTAGCCACATTAAGAGGGAAAAATGAGGGATTGTTATGACAAAGGGAATTCAGGTAAATTCAGAAATTGGTAAGTTACGAAAAGTTTTAGTTCATCGCCCAGGTGCAGAAATCGAAAATATCATTCCAGATATGATGAAAGAAATGCTATTTGATGACGTTCCTTTTCTCAAAATTGCGCAAGAAGAACATGATGAATTCACACAATTGCTGCGTGATCGAGGTGCAGAAACGATTTATATTGAACAATTGTTAACTGATATTTTGGCTGATGAGCAAGTTAAAAACGATTTTTTAACCGCTTACTTAGCTGAGTATCAATACAGTAAAGCACTTCAAACCGAAATTATGAATTATTTTAATACTTTGTCATTGTCAGAATTAGTAAGTACCATTTATGCTGGGTTACGGAAAGAAACGATAGATTTGAAATATAAAACAGATCCGTTTTTACTGAAACCAATGCCTAATGCTTACTTTACTCGTGATCCTCAAGCAATGATGGGAACTGGTTTAACCATTAATAAAATGACCTTTTTTGTTCGCTCACCAGAATCATTAATTACTGAATTCGTGATTAAGTATCATCCGCTTTTTTCCGACAATTCTCCAGTTTGGTTAGATCGAAATCAACCAACTCGGATTGAAGGTGGCGATGAATTAGTTTTAAATGAGCATACTTTAGCAATTGGAATTTCGGAACGGACCTCTAGTAAATCAATTGAAATGTTAGCAAAAAAATTATTTACTCATCCAGATTCAAAGTTTGATACTATTGTTGCTGTTGAAATTCCTCATAATCACGCTATGATGCATTTAGATACGGTTTTTACGATGATTAATTACAATCAATTTACCGTTTTTCCTGGTATTATGAATCAAGATCATGAAATGAACATTAATGTGCTTCGTGCCGATGGACATGGTGGCATTTTAGTTGAGCAGAGCACTAATTTAAAAGCCACATTACAACAAGTACTTGATTTATCTGAAATTGATTTGATTGAAACCGGAGATGGAGATCCAATTATTGCTCCACGTGAGCAATGGAATGATGGTTCTAATAACCTTGCAATTGCGCCAGGTGAAGTTGTAACTTATGATCGCAACTATAAATCAATTGAAATGATGCGTGCCCACGGAATTAAGGTTCATGAAATTCGGTCTTCGGAGTTGTCCCGTGGCCGTGGCGGAGCTCGTTGTATGAGTCAGCCAATTTGGCGCGATAATTTAATTTAAAAAAGCAGTTTGCTAGATTAATTTCTAACAAACTGCTTTTCTTATTTCCGTGTTTGACCATTTCCGTTGATTACGTATTTATAGGAAGTCAAAGCGGGAAGTCCCATCGGACCACGAGCATGGAGCTTTTGAGTGGAAATTCCAATTTCAGCGCCAAAGCCGAATTCGAAACCATCGGTAAATCGTGATGAAGCATTTAGGTAAACGCAAGCGGCATCAATTGCTTGTTGAAAGGTTTGTCCAGCTGCATAACTGTCAGTGACAATCACTTCAGAGTGCTTGGTGCTGTAACGATTGATGTGATCAATCGCTTCAGTTTCTGACTTAACTACTTTAATTGCGATGATGAGATCGTTATATTCGGTGTCCCAGTCAGTAGCAGTTGCTGGAATTACGTCAGAAACAATTGCTTGGGTTGCCGTATCCCCACGAACCTCAACCTGGTTGTCACGTAACTGTTGAATTAAGGTTGGGAGATAAGTTTTCGCAATTTTTTCGTGAACGAGCACCTTTTCGTTGGAATTACAAACGGAGGGGCGTTGCACTTTACTATTAATAATAATGTCAGTTGCCATTTTTAAATTGGCCGCTTGATCGACATAAATATGACAGTTTCCGGCTCCTGTTTCAATCACAGGAACCGTGGCATTTTTCATGACTGCTCGAATTAAGTTGGCACTCCCACGTGGAATTAAAACATCTAGGTATTCAGTGAGCTGCATGAACTCGTTGGCCACTTCGTGTGAAGTAGCGGTAATTAGCTGAATGGTATTAGGATCAAGTCCTTGGGTAACGAATACATCTCGCATTAAATTAGCGAGAGCTAAGTTAGAATGTAGTGATTCTTTGCCACCTCTCAAAATGACGGCATTTCCCGCTTTGAAACAAAGCGCTGCTGCATCAACGGTCACATTGGGACGGGCTTCATAAATAATTCCAATGACGCCTAAAGGAACTCGTTGTTTCGCAATCAATAAGCCCGCTTCATTGCGCCAGGCATAGTCGACATTACCAATTGGATCTGGTAATTTAGCCACGGCGCGTACGCCTTCCGCCATGGCTTTAATCCGACTTTCGGTCAATGTGAGTCGATCCACAAAACGAACTGGAACTTCACTTTGCCGTAAGTCTTTTTCATTAGCAGCTAACAAAGTGGCGACATTTTTTTCTAAACTATTCGCAATCGCTAGCAAGGTTTCGTTTTTTTGTGTTGTAAGTAGGCCACCTAATTGCCGACTGGCAGTTTTAGCAGCTTTTCCCATTGTAGTTAAGCTTTCATTCATAATTTTCTCCTAGTTAGCGCTAAAAGTTGTCCCAATAAAGTCGCCATTAATAACATCTTTGATAATAGCGGGATTTTTCCCGTTTACAATTACCATCTTTTTGTGACTATCTAAGATGATTTGTGCGGCTTTAAGCTTAGTTACCATTCCTCCAGATCCAAATTGTGAGCCATTCCCACCTGCAAATTCTAAAATTTTATCATCGATTTTATGAATTACCTTGAGTAATTTGGCTTCCGGGTGCGTGGAAGGGTTTGCGTCATAAAGCCCATTAATATCTGACATGATAATTAATTCATCAGCTGCAATAAATTTGGTAACAATTGCAGCAAGTTGATCATTTTCACCAAAAGTGGTTTGATGATGAAATTCATCGACCGAAACGGGATCATTTTCGTTAATAATTGGGATTACTTGTTGTGTCACGAGTTGGTTAATGGTTCGCAATGCATTGCTGTGACTAATTGGGAAATCAACCACATCTCGAGTTAGTAAAATTTGCGCAATTTCTTGATTATTAGCATTAAAAGCTCGGGTATATAGTTCCATCAAAGCCACCTGTCCAACTGCGGAAAGGGCCTGAAGTTCTGCAATATCAGTTGGTCGTTGTTGGATATGAAGTTTGCTCATACCGGCGCCTACTGCACCAGAACTAACCAAAATCATGGCATAGCCAGATTGATTGAGATCACTGAGGGTGCGGGCTAAACGATTAATCGTGGGTACTTTGATGGAACCGTCCGCATTGACTAGGGAGCTGGTACCAACTTTAACGACAATTCGTGGCTTTTGTTCGTCCATAATTTTTCCTCTATCCAATATTTTATTTTAGTTAAAACCATTATACGGGGATTTTTGTTAATTTGGTATTAAAAATTAAGCATCATTTTTCATTAATCGCCTGTTCATTATGAATTTTCCTTAAGATTTGCTGAAATTGTTTTTTTAAGCCGTTCAATGTATCAACTTGATAAGTGGGTTGTGATAAAAAATAAAAATCTCGTTTAAATTTAGGCCCGAGTTCATGATAAGGAATTTCATCATTTAGAACGGTTTTGGAAGTAATCGTCTGTCCAATTCCTTGTTGTAAAAATTTTAAAATCATTTCGTTGCTTTCAATGGTAAAGACTTGCTGGGGCGTAATGTTATTAAGCTTTAAATATTGATCGGTAAAGTGGCGGACTCCCGAACCTGATTCTCGTTTGAGCCAAGTAGCATCAGCAAAATTACCAGCATGGACTAAATAATCTTTGAAGAAAGCAAATCGTTCAATTCCAGGGGTGGTTATTGGTTTTTCGATGAAACCAAAATCATATCGATGTTGATTTAAACCCGCTACAATATCGGTTGAGTTAGACATTTTAAGGGTCAAATTAATGTTGTTGGGTAATTGGAGAGCTTGAAAAATAGTAGCAATCGTTGTTTCCGCAATGGTATTTGAAACCCCAATTCGACAATTAATTTCATTTGAATCCATTTTACTGATTTTGTGTTCTAAGGTAATGGTTTGCTCCCAAATTTTTAAACCAGTCGTATATAATTCATCAGCTGCTGGGGTCGGTTTAATTTCCCGTTTCCCCTTGCGAATAAATAATTTGACGCCTAATTCGGTTTCTAATTGTTTGATTTGCTGGGAAATTGTGGATTGCGACACAAAGCGTTGCTGGGCAGTGCGTGAAAAGTTCAAAGTTTCGTAAACACTTTTAAACACTGGAAAATATTTTAACATTGTCACACTCCATTATTAGTTTTTTAAATAATAGTTATCTGTATTATCTATTTATATAATAACAGTTTCCCTGGTAAACTAATAAAGTAATCAACGAGAGGGGTAATATTATGGCAAAAGTTAAATCAATTTTACCAGGATTAAGCGTTTCATTTATCATTGCTGTCATTAGTCAGGGATTAGCTTTAGTAATTCCCAACCTGGGAGGCGCTACAATTGCAATTATTGTGGGAATTATTCTAGGGAATACCATTATTAAACAACCGATTTTGAACAAGGGAACGCATTATTCAGAAAAAGCACTATTGGAATATTCAGTAGTGTTACTGGGATTAACAATTAGCTTTCAAACTATTGCAAAAGTGGGTTGGATGGGATTTTTATTTATAATTATTCAAATGGCAATTACCATTATGGCCGCTATTTTAATTGGAAAAATGTTGCATTTTAAAGAGGGAATTTACCTTTTAATGGCTGGGGGAAATGCGGTTTGTGGTTCTTCTGCGATTGCTTCGATTGCACCCGTAATTGACGCTAATGACGAAGATAAAGAAATGGTAATTACCTTGGTTAATTTGACTGGAACGGTCTTAATGTTGGCATTACCCATCATTAGTACTTTTGTATTTGGCACCAATAATTTGCTTCGTGGTGCCATGATTGGTGGAACGATTCAATCAGTAGGTCAAGTAATTGCTAGTGCTAGTATGGTTAATTCTTTAACGGTAGACTTTGCAACTTTGTTTAAAATTATGCGGATTATGATGATTGTAATTGTGGTCTTTATTTTTGGACGAATGCATCAAAAAACAATGCAAAATGAATTAGAAGCAGATGCTGAAATTAGTGGAAATGGATCAGGAAGTTCATTACCGTGGTACGTAATTGGTTTTTTGCTTTTCTGTGTACTAAACAGCTTAGTTCATCTACCAAGTTTTATTGGACTTGTTGCTCATACTTTAAGTAGTTGGTGTGAAATTACCGCTCTTGCTGCGATTGGATTACGTTTAAACTTAAGCGCTTTTATTCAATCTGGAAAGAAATTTTTGATTTATGGAGGCAGTATTGGATTGGTTCAAATCGTGGTTTCAATTATTTTAATTATCGTCTTACTTAAATAAAAACCAAAAAGATTCCTATCCTTAACTAAAGGATAGGAATCTTTTTAAAACTGATTAATTATTTGTTTTTGTTCAAATCATTAGCTTGTTTAATGTAAGATTTCATAGGAGCAAAATCTTTGTCACTAGTCTTAATGTAACCATTATGTTGGTAAATGTTGAAGAGCACTTCGCGACCATGTTTTGTTTTAGAAATGTCAATGAAGGCCTTTTGAATTTTCTTGTCAAGTTTAGGTGAGAGACCTTTTCGAGCAGATATCGTATCATTAGGAATTGGAGTTGATTTGTAAAGAACGCGGGTATCAGTCATTGCTTTAGGATCATCTTTGGCAGCAATACTTCGAGCACCTTCAAAGACGAAGGCAGCATCGGCATTACCATTTACAACTGACATCACTCCCTGGTCAGATCCTTTAACAGTGAATGGTTTACAATCTTTATTTAGGTTAACCCCTTCATGCTGCATTTCAACGGCTGGATAAATATAACCAGCAGCAGAAGTAGTGTCTTGAGTAGCAATCTTTTTACCTTTTAAATCCTTAAGGGATTTGATGTTACTGTCTTTACGAACGACGATTTCGGAATAGTAATGATTAGTAAGCTTTTTGGTAAAACCTTCATTAGCATCACGAGTTTGACGTTGGGCTTGTAGCAAAGGAACTACCCCATATTGTTTGTGAGCTAAAACGTAGGCGGCTGAAGGTAAGAAACCAACATCAAGGGTTTTTGAACCAAGTGCTTCAACCATGGTATTTGTGTTAGTTGCGACCGTCATTTTAACTGGCATGTGCAATTGTTTCGAAAGTAAAGATTGAAGTGGCTTAATCTTTGTATCCATTGAACCAGCATTAACTGAGGGAACGAATTGAACCGTTAGTGTTTTTGGATCTGGAGATTCAGCGTTACCTTTTTTACCACACCCAGTAAGTCCGACAGCTAATAGTGACATTGCTGAAACGGCAAGTAAGGTTTTGACAATTTTATTGACTTTCATGTTATTCTCCTTTGAATTAGGTCATTAGCTTACAAAAGAATAATAACAATAAAAGTGAACTATTTCAAGGTAAAATTGAATAATAGTTCACTTTATCAAAGGATATTTAAATTAAATACGTTTTTTGTGCGTCTTTATTTCTTCGTTTAGTAACTTTAGATTTTTTTTAGCTTTGTAAAATGAATTTATCCATATCCAAATATAGATAAAAATGAAAATGATGGTAAATGAAATCATAAAATGAAGTTGAAGGGGGAACCAACCAGCTAAAATTGCTAAGGGTGTGAATAAAGTATATGTAGCAAAGAAATGAACCACAGTTTGTTTGGTAATGCCCCAGCTTTCAATATTAAAGATGGTGGAAGAGAGACTAAAAACTATTCCCATTAATGACCAAAGTAAAACAGAAACAGCAGTTGCAATTAGGTTATTGTCAAACTGTCTTACAAATTGATCACTGGATGGTTGAAAATAACTTAAGTGATAGTAAAAAGAAATACATAAAGCAATTACGAAACCATAAAAGGTTCCTCCAACTACGCCAACGATGATTTTTTGAGGTATTCGTTTCATGCTAGATCCTCCTTAATTTTTTTAACAAAGCGACGTGATGCGTAAGTTAATCCTCCATTGGCTAACTTGATTTGATAGCGTCCCGCCTTACTTAGCGAAAAATAATCGATTTTATTGATGTTAACAATTTCAGCACTAGAAACTTGAAGAAACATTTCTTTGGGAAGATGATTATGTAGAAAATAAATTCGGTCTTTAATCCGATAATGTTGTTGATTTTCAGTTTCACAAATTACTACGCCATTTTCGGTGTAAAAGCGGACAATTTGAGTTAAAGAAAGGACAAATTGCTGTCGATTCTGATAACCAGTGATGAGCCATTCCTGAGTTAGTTTTTGAATTGATTCAGCTAATTGTTGTAAATCATTGCTTTTTTGAGCAGCGTTAATTTGAATAAATGGTTCGATGAATTGTTTAGCGATGTTGAACTTTACTTTCAAAATGATTTCCCTCCTTCAATAACTCTTATATTAAAGATTAATTTTGAAAATGAAATAGCTACTAAATAATTGGTTGTTTTAGAAAGCTAATTGGTGCTTTTTATGCAATTTGTAACATTATGATTGTTGATATAATTAAGTTTTAACGTTAATTTAACGTGGTTTAACTTTCATTAGTGAATCTTTGGTATGCTTTATTCAAAGAATGAATAAAAAGAGGTTTATTTATGATAGAAAAGTTTAGACAAAGTCGCAACTATCAAATTTTAGATGAAGTTTTGAGTGCGATGACGCATGGATTTGGTGTAGCTTTAAGTATTGCTGGATTAGTGTTAATTATTTTACGGGGAGTGGAAATCGGTGGAGCCTTGCGTATTACGGCCTTCTCAATTTATGGATCAATTCTCGTTCTTTTTTACTTAGCTTCAACCTTATTTCATAGCCTGGTGTTTACGAAAGCCAAAAAAGTTTTTCAAGTTTTTGATCATTCAGCCATTTATTTACTAATTGCAGGAACCTATCTTCCTTATTGTTTAGTCACAATTGGTGGAGTTTTAGGCTGGACGACCTTAATCATCATTTGGGCGATGGCGATTGCCGGAATTCTTTATAAGTCACTGTATGGTAATCAATACCCAATTGGGTCTACCATTATTTACGTAATTATGGGTTGGATGTGTTTAATTGATATTTGGCCACTTTGGAATAATTTAAGTCACTTGAGTTTTTGGCTTTTGGTGCTTGGTGGCGTAGCTTTTACCTCAGGAGCAGTAATTTATAGTTTTAAAAAAATTTTGTTTGGGCACGTAATTTGGCATTTATTCGTGATGCTTGGAACGGTTTTAATGTATTTTTCTATTTATCTTAGTGTTTAATGGTTGACTCATAAAACCGAACATGTTTAAATTTAATTATTGATTAAGAAGGGAGAAAGCGAATGACAAACGAAAATAACTTGCTTAACTTGGCATACTGTACTTGTACGAGATAGTAATGTTCGCATTGGATGCGGATGTTACGACATCTGTATCTAGTAGAGTGATTTTGTCATACTCAGATAGATACAAACTTAGAGTTAATCTAACTGGGGTTGTTGCATCAACAAAGAGGCTTTCTTAAAAAAGAAACCAGTTAGGTTAACACTTGTTAACTTGACCGGTTTTTTTAAATATGGGGAGAAAAAATATGAAAAAGAGTTTAAAATGGATAATTGGAGTTGTTTTAGTGTTAGTAATTGGCTTCTTTGGTTACACACAGTTTCATAATCATCAAACTGCCACTGCTAGAAAAACGGTTACGATTGGTGCTTATGGACCAGATACGCAAGTTTGGGAACACATTGCCAAGATGCCTGAAACGAAAAAAGCTGGGCTTAGTTTAAAAGTAAAAGACTTTGCGGATGGAGTATCTTTGAATAAAGCAACCTTAAATGGTGAGGTAGACGTCAATGCCTTTCAAATGTACAGCTATTTGAAATACTTTAATGCTCAAAGTAAAAATGGTAAGTTAGCTCCCTTGGGAACAACCTACCTTGAACCAATGGGAATTTATTCAAAACAATACAAATCGATTAAGGATATTCCCAATCATGCCACGATTGCAATTTCAAGTAACCCAGCTAACACTTCTCGAAGCTTAAAATTGTTACAGAGTGCGGGCTTAATTAAATTAACTGGTAATACTAAAGGTGGCCTTTATGGAACTGATAATGTGACTGATAATAAGAAGGACTTAAAATTACAGTTGGTTGATGATCATATCGGACCTCGTTTGCTAAAAGATAAAAAAGTCGCTGCTGTAGTGATTGGTAATACGATGGCACTTCAAAGTGGTTTGAATGTTTTCAAAGACTCAATTTTCCATGAAAAACTTGACCAATCAACTAAAAACAACATTAACGTTTTAGCAACCAATGCTAAAAATAAAAATAATCCTGACTACAAGAAACTTGTTAAACTTTATCACAGTAAGCCTGTACAAAAATACATTGAAAAAACTTTCAAGGGTACTAAGTTGGACGTTAATAAGCCCGTTAGTTATCTTGAAAACTAGGAGTGACGATACTTGAAAATCGGAATACCGGCCAATATTAATTTATTGCCCACAAAAAATTTCAATTTAGATAAGGCGAATTATACCGCAGATATATTCATTAATTTATTAGTTAAGCATGGGATTACCCCAATTTTGATTCCCTTGGTACCCGCAGAAATGGTATCAGTGTATTTAAATGATGTTGACGGGGTAATTATTCCAGGCGGACATGATGTGACTCCTTCCTTATTTGGTGAGACACCACATGAAAGGTTAGGAAAAACCTATCTTCCCCATGATGAATTTGAAATGCAAATTATCAAGGACGCCATTGCTAATCAAATTCCAATTTTAGGTATTTGTCGTGGTCACCAAATGATTAATGTGACCTTAGGGGGCAGTCTTTATCAAGATTTGGATACTCAAAAAACGAATGTTCATGAACATGCTCAGCCTGAGCCATCTACCGAAGCCACTCGACCAGTGCAGGTTAAAGCTGATAGTCATTTAGCTCATGCTGTAGGCACCTCCCCAATTGTTAATTCTAAACATCATCAAGCTGTAAAAACCGTTGCTCACCAAATGAAGGTGACGGCGGTTTCCGATGATGGAGTGGTGGAAGCCATGGAAAATGCGGATGCTAGTATCATGGGAGTTCAATGGCATCCAGAATTTCTGTGGGAAAATGATTCATCAGAAGAACAGCTTTTTCTTGATTTCTTTGAACGAGCAGCTAAATAAAAAAATCTTGAATGATTTAGACCCATTATTAGTGGGCACTAACATTCGGGATTTTTTAATTGATTAATTGATGGTAATAAAGTGTATCATTAATGTTAAACATATTAAAAGGAGATTTAATTATGAAAAAGCACGGATTAATGATTTCGATAATTGTGGTTATAATTGCAGCTATAATTGCAATGGGAGTGATTTTACACAATCAAAAGAGTGAAGTTACTAATAGTAAGCCTAAGTCAAGTAAAGTTATAAAAACTAAGACTAAAAAAAATTCCAAGAAGACAGATAACTCAGGACAAAAAATAAAGACGAATGATGATGTTAAAGCAAATAATGCCACTAATACATCTTCCAACAGCACGGATACTGTTACTAGTAATAAAAGTTCTGAAGCTACGAGTTCCGCTAATTCAGCTGAAAATAGTTCGGTTAACGATAATAATGTCTCAACTAATCCTTCCTCAGCTCATTCAGCTGCACAAAATGGAGCCGGAAATGTGGTTAACAATGCTAACGAAGCAATTAGTGTTTTAAAAAATGGACTAGGCGATAATAGCGACTGGTATTATCAAGTTCTTTCGACAGATAATGGTGTTTATGAAATCCAAGTAATTTCAAAATCAATCAAACAACAAGGTGGTAGTGGAACAATTGGAATTTATCGCGTTATGGAAGATGGAACGTTTGGTTTGAGACCATAAAATATGAATTTATAAAATAGCTTATCAAATCATTTGATAAGCTATTTTATTTTTCATTTGATAGTGGGGTGAAGTTAGCAACAATTCCTGTTAAAGTTCTAATAGCTCCTGCCAGTAAAATAACGGTCACCATACTAAAACCATCTTTTAAAATATAGCCACCAAACCAAGCTCCAATTGGAATAGATGCAAACGATACCATTCTGGTAACTGCAACTACACGACCAAGTAAATTTTGTGGAACAGTACTTTGTCTAAGGGTGAAGTATGTAATAACGTTAATCGTCCCTAAAAAGCTCACAATTCCTAAAATAAATCCAATTACAATATAGTTTCTAGTTGTTACCAATAGTAGGGTTGCTAAACCAGCCAAAATTGATCCAAATCCTGCAATTGCCATTGCAACAGTAGTATTAAAAACAGATAATCCAAGATTTTTAGTCATAAAATACATAAAATTTGCTTCGAACATATTAGTTCCAAAGTTAGTAAAGAAAAACATCAATGAACCAAAAAAAATAACTTTTTGGTTTATTGAATATTGAGCACCAACTTTTACATCATTTAAAAGCGTACGAAATGAAAATTTATGTTTCATAGATTTTGATGGAATAAATAAATCCATTATTGCTGCAAAAAGAAAGAATATTACTGCAATCAATAATGTCGATGGTCCTCCAAATACTGTAACAATTCCTCCACCTACTAAAGGACCTATCACGGATAAAAAATTATCAATAGTTTGAATATTTGCATTTGCTTTAATAAAATCATCCTTTTTAACAATTTCTGGAATTAGACTTTGAAAACTTGGATGAACTAGAGGATCAACACTTGAAAGAAAAAATACAAGCGTATAAATAAAAATCAAATTTAATGGTCGAGCTGTAAATGCATATATTAAACCGACTGTCAAAAAGCTAGCTGTTAAATTGCCAATCCACAGAATACGATTCTTTTTTAATGAGTCCGCAATAACTCCACCAAATAAAGAAAATAATACCCATGGTATAAAAGAAATTCCAAACGTTGATGCGGCATGATATGCAGAACCTGTAATATTCAAAATCATGATCGGTAAAGCCAGCTTATAAATCTAATTTGCAATGGAAGAAAGCAAAAAGCTAAAGGAAAGTAATGCAAATTTTGAATTCTTGATTAGAAGCATAAAATCTCCTTTCTTATTGTATATACGGACTATATAAAATTAATAACAATCATATCAATTATTTTTCGATAGGTAAACGAATAGATGGAAGAAAAGTTCGTAAAATCCAAGATAGTATATGCTTTTATAAAAATTTAAAATCCTCTACTTTTTTCTTTGGAGCTAAATCAATTCAAATGGAAATAATAATTAATACTCTACTGATAATAAAATTACTAAAGACTTAAAGATTCACTATTAAAGGCAGTGCCCAAAATTTACCCATTGTAAAAAGCAAACAATTATATTACTATTAAAATAATTGTTTGCTTTTAATTTGAAAAGGAACTAATGATGACTACTTTAGCACTAGCGATTTTTGCTTTAATTTCTTCTTTATCGCGTGGTTTTATTTCAATCATTGATCGATATCAAATGGGATATCGGAAGGAATCATCACTGAAAATCAATTTTTATAATAATCTTTTTGCCTCTATCTTAGCGACCGTTTGTTTAGTATGGATAATTAAAGCTAAGTCGCTAACTTTTAATTTGAGTTTATCTATGTGGGGTAATTTGTTCGTATATGCCTTACTAGTTCAAGGAGTGGCCTACGGTTATAGTTATATTTACAAACATTGGTCCGTGATGGATGCGGTTATGTTGAGTAATAGTTCTAACGTGTTAATTCCAATTGCACTTTTTATTACTACCGGCTATTTTAGTTTATTTCAATATTCGTTTTCGGTGATTTCTACAATTTTAATTATTGTAGTTGGATTTATTTCCATTAAAAACAAAACGAATAATCAATACATCACGACTACTAGTCAAGTGGGATTGATAATCAAATCCTTGTTGGTGATTGTACCCGTATTGTTATTCAAGCGGGAGTATCACCATTATTAGTTAGTAGCGTTAAAAGTAACGTTTGGGCATTGATGGTCTTTACTTTAATCACCATCTACATTCGTTTATTGATTACTTTTGTCTCATTGGCTGGAAAAATTAGAAAAACTTCACCTATAATTTCCAAGGAGTCAGTTAAACAAACGCCGCTCTTGATTATTTTCATTTATGCTGCTCGTTCGGTTTTAACCATTCTTGCCCAGGTCACATTTACCCTTTCAACTTCATCAGGCAAATCAGGAATTGCGTGGATTTTTCTTAACATGACTTCCTTATATAGCGTTGCACTTAGTAGCCTAGTTTTAAAAGAGAAACTTAAATACTATGAAACAATTTTGATTGTGACGATTACGTGCTTATCAATTTTGGGTTCTTTAGTTTAAAAAATAATTTTTTGTGATAAACTTTAACAAAGAAATCATACATTAATTTTTTGATATTATTATGATAATAAGATTAATAATCGAGAAATACATGAGGTCGAATCTAATATGAATAAAGCATTAGAAAGTAAAAACAAGCACAGTGAAATTTGTCCTTTAGATACAACCTTAGAAATTCTTGCTGGGAAATGGAAATCAATTATTCTTTGTCGTTTAATGAACAATAAATTGCATTTTAATGATTTAAATCGAAGCATTCATAATTGTTCTAAAAGAATGTTGGCAATTCAATTAAAACAATTAATTGAAGATGATATTGTGCAAAAGAATATAGTAATAACTAATCAGAATCAAATAATGATTAGTTACTCGCTTACAGATCTAGGAAAATCACTAGTTCCTATTATTAAGAAAATGGATAAGTGGGGATCTCAATATATTAAAATTGAAGAAAAAACTAATAAAAAAGATTAAAATAACTTACAACTTGGTGACTATAATCATCAAGTTATAAGTTATTTTATTAATTTATTTATCCTTTAATAAATTAGTAATAATGAGTGCTACAAATAATCCTAAAGCAGCCATTAAACATACCCCAATAAAACCAAATGAATCATAAATAATTCCGCCAATTCCAGAACCCAAAGTAAGTCCTAAATAAAGAAATGAGCTATTAAATGACATCAAAGTTGAACGATTAGATGGTACAACATTAACAATATATGCATTTAATGAAGTTACTCCAAATCCCTGAGCAAATGCTAATAATATTAATAGAAGTACGATAACCCAAATATTATTTTTAGAAATAATTAATCCTAAAATAAAGATTATTGACAATATTGCATTTAAATTAATCGACTTTTTCTTTCCTAATTTGTCCATTACTTTCCCCCCAAAGAAACTAGCAATGAAATTAGAAAAACCATACGCAATAAATACATAGCCAGTCATGGCAACATCAAAGCCAAAATTATTTTGAATATAAGTTCCTAAGAAAGTATAAACACTATAAAATCCAATCATCCAGGTTAATGTAATCATTAATGCTGGTAATGCATTCTTAGCTAAAAATACATTTTTAAATGATTTGATATATGAAATTTTAACAGTGTTTTGTGATTCTTTTTGTTTTGGAACAAATAGAATCAGAATTAAGGAAAAGAGAGTTAAAAATGCAGATCCCCAAAAAGCCATATGCCAATTACTTAATTGTGCAAGCGTAGTTCCTAATGGGACCCCAATTGCAATTGAAAGTGATAATGCAGACATGACAATTCCCATTACCTGGTTTAGCTTTTTACCACTAAAATGAGTTCCAATAAATGCCCATACATTAGGAACAAATAAAGATGCCCCAATCCCAGCAATTGCACGATATATATAAAATTCAATTATGCTATTAGCCAATCCACACAATAAGGTGCCAAGAAAGAAAATTGAAATACCTGTAATTAATAATTTCTTTTTATTATACTTATCACCTAAAGGTCCAAAAATCGGTGAACCAGCAGCAAAACAAAGGGCATATATTGTTACACCATAAGCTGCAAGACCAATTGATGTATTAAAACTACGCGCAATTTCAGGTAAGATTGGCGAAATAATAAAGGAATCAGCCCCCGTTACAAATACTCCAAAGAACAATCCTAAAATTGTGATTACATTTTTATTTTTTCTCATAAAAATTTCTCCTTTTATTTATTTGTCCATAATTTAGTTCATCTAAAAATTACAAACAAGTGAAGAAAAATATACTAGGTAACATTTTAATGTATAATAATGTGGTTATTTCTTAATTTTTAATAGTTCTTTCTTTTAATTTCTCTTGTACTATGTTCACAAGCTTTTATTACCCTATTAAATTCAGCTTGATATATACTAGTGCCAATAAATACTGAATTTTACAGAAAGGTCAAATCAATATGAATATCTTAAATGAAACATACACTCTTCATAATAACGTTAAAATTCCTAAATTAGGTTTTGGAACTTGGCAAACTCCTAATGATATTGCTGCAACAGCGGTTGAAGCTGCTATTAAAGATGGATATCGATTAATTGATACAGCAACCGTGTATGGAAATGAAGAAGGTGTCGGAGAAGGAATTAAATACTCTAAAATTGATCGTTCAAAATTGTTTTTGACGACTAAATTACCTGCCTCAGTTAAGACTTATGACGAAGTAGAAATTGAATTTGAAAAAAGTTTGCAAAAGCTTGGGACGGATTATGTTGATCTTTATTTGATTCATGCTCCTTGGCCATGGAACGACATTGGCTCTAACCATGATATGGGGAATCGAAACGTGTGGAAAGCTATGGAAAAGATTTACAAATCTGGTCGGGCAAAAGCAATTGGAGTATCTAACTTTAATGTGGCTGATTTAAAGAACATTTTTGAAATTGCTTCAGTTAAGCCAATGGTAGATCAAATTCAATATTACGTTGGATATACAGAACCGAACATTACAAAGTTTGCCAAAGCAAACCATATTTTGGTTGAGGCATATTCGCCTCTAGCTACGGGAGATTTATTGAACAGTCCAGTTATTAAAGCGATGGCTGAAAAGTATGGGGTTTCAACTCCTCAAATCGCATTGCGTTTCATTATCCAAAATGATGTTTTACCTTTGCCAAAGGGAATTGAACCAGAGCATATTAAGCAAAATACAGAACTTGATTTTGAAATTTCGGACGAAGATATGAAATTATTAAATTCACTTAGAGATGTGGCTCCAAATCATATGCATAACTTTACGCAAGGATAAATAATATTTTAAAATGAGTTAATAATATAAGCCGATTACTATTAAAAAGAGATGATGATTTTTGGAAGAAACAAATGAAGTTCAGCTTTCAAAGGTGTTTAAGGCTTTAGCCGATCCTAACAGAATTCAAATTGTTAGGATATTGATGGATAATGGTAAAGAGATGACGTGTGGGGAAGTGAGTTCACACCTTAAACTTTCGCTTTCAACGGTTTCTTATCATTTTAAAATATTAAGACATGCTGGGTTAACCAATATGAGAAAAGCTGGTCATGAAAAGTATTTATCAGTTAACCAAGCTATGATTGATAAATTACACTTAGATTCTGTAATTAAATCAGGGACTACCTTTTAACGGTAGTTCTTTTTATTTGCATTTATTAAAAAAAGGAACTAACCTAAATGTTTATTTCGATGTTTATCGAAATAAAAAAACAGTTAGGGGATTTTAATTTTGCTAAAAAAGAAAAACAAGTGGACGAAGAAAAAGCTTTTGATTATTAGTTCGGTTTTAATTGCGACCTTTATGACATCTGTGGAAACTACGATTGTTACCACTGCATTGCCTTCAATCTTAAGTAGTTTACATGGCTTAGCTTTGCAAAGTTGGGTGTTTGCCACCTACCTTTTAACCACAACGTTAAGTACGCCAATCTATGGGAAACTCAGCGATCGGATTGGGCGAAAACCGATTTTTCTTTTTGGCTTAGTCGTTTTCACCTTAGGTTCGATGGCCTGTGGGTTGGCAACTAACATTGAATTGTTGATTGCAGCACGGGCCTTACAAGGACTTGGTGCTGGTGCAATTATGCCAATTACTTTTACTTTAATTGCCGACACATTTCCGTTAGACGAGCGTACGAATATGATGGCGTGGAATAACACTGCTTGGGGAATTTCCGCTTTAATTGGGCCGATTATTGGAGGCTTTATTGTTGATCAATTAAGCTGGCATTGGATCTTTTTCATTAATGTTCCTTTGGGAATCATCGTCTTTTGTTTAATTTATTTTGGTTATGCCGATCCCGTAAAGCAAAAAGTAGCCTTAAAAATGGATTATTGGGGTAGTTCCTGGTTAGCTTTATTTCTAATTTCTTTATTAGTAACTTTGCAATTATTGAGTGAACCGACGCTTAATTATCCGATTTTACTAATTGGCTTAATCATTATTTTAATTTCATTTGTGCTTTTTGTCCGGACTGAAAAAAGGGCGAATGATCCAGTCATACCCCTTAAATTATTTAAATCATGGACTTTTTCAGCGCAAATTTTAACGGCCTTATTGTTAAGTGGCATTCAATTTGGCTTTCAAATCTACTTTCCCATGTGGTTGCAATCAATTTATAAGGTTTCAGCAACGATTGCTGGATTAGCAATCACACCTAGTACTGTGGCTTGGTTAATTACCTCGTTTTTCGTTGGCACGTTAATTAAACATTTTGCTCCAAAATTGATTGTGGTTCCAATTGTCATTATTCAATTTGTCTTTTACTTAATCCTAGTTTTTAGCTCTGTTTCACTACCAATGATTTGGTTTTATATTATTTCTGGAATAACGGGGGCAGGCTTAGGAATAATTATCACTATAAATACCGTAGTTTCGCAAGCAATCGTGCCGAAAGCCAATGTCGGCGTGGCTTCTTCGATGATTACACTAGGTAGAACATTGGGACAGACGGTTATGACAGGGGTGTTTGGCTTTGTTTTCAATTTAACTTTGAATGTGGAACATCAACATTATCCTGATATAACTTCGAAATTATTAAATAGTGTGATTTCTTCTAAGCATGCCGCATCGGTCCATTTACCCGTTAAATTAGTTAATGAAATTAATCAAATATTATTGACGGCTTTCCATAATGTATTTTATTTAGTTTTAATTTTATTTATGGTTGTTATCGTCGTTAATTTGTTAGATAAAATGAACAAACCGTTGGATGTGGAAAAGGAATAACTTCAAAAAAAGCCAATAGCGACTAATTAAATAATTGTCGTTATTAGCTCTTTTATGGTTTTTGCCTAATTCTTGTTCTTTTTTGATTTTTTCTTATGATATTCAGTGTATTGAATTTCTAATAAGAGTGCTTCTCCAATTATTAACATGAATAGCCAAATAATATACTTGTGTCTTTTTTGACAAGTATATAGATTAAATATAACAAGTATAAGATGGGAATTATGAAACCGAGAAAAAAGAATTTTACCTGTTTAGATAAAATCGCTTGTACTATTAATAATACAATTACAACACCAAAACCAACATAATTAGCCATATATAGTTCTCCTTTTGCAAAATTTTACCAGACGAAACGTTGAAAAACTAGTACAAAATAATAATTTTTATTTATTAATGATGAAAACCTTAATAATTGGATGTTAAAAAAGATTAGTAAAGCCAAATTATTTTTAATGAACAACAAAGTGTTGGATAATTATTAGCAATAGCTATCATAAGGAATATGTTTCTATAAAGTAGGTATAAAAATGACACAAAACTCAATTTCGTTATTTAATGAAAATAAAATCCATCAGCCGTTAGCGGATGCAGTTAGACCACAAACTATCGATCAAATTGTGGGTCAACAAGATTTGCTAAGTCCTGGGAAGCCGTTACGCCAAATTATTGATAAAAAAATTTCTATTTCATTGATTCTTTGGGGACCACCTGGTACTGGTAAATCGACTTTGGCATATGTGATGTCTAAAATGCTCAAGATGCCATTGGAAAGCTATAATGCTAGTATTAATAACAAGGCTGATTTACAAAAAATCGTTAATCAGCATAAAGATGAATCATTTATTCTCCAACTAGATGAAATTCATCGTTTGACGAAGCCAGTTCAGGACTTTTTATTACCATATTTAGAGTCTGGCCAAATTATGTTGGTCGGAACTACAACGGAAAATCCGATTATTACGATTAATCCGGCTGTTCGATCACGGTGTGAACTATTTGAAATGAAGCCGGTCAAAACAGAAGATATCATGATTGTTTTGAAAAGAACGGCTAAAGATATTTTTAAATTTGAGCTAGATGATGAGTCGGCCAAGATGATTGGGAACTCCGCCAATGGCGATGTTCGAGTTTCTTTGAATATTTTAGAAACGCTATTTGCGATGTATGGGAAAGATTTAACCCATGAGCAAATTATTGAGTTCGCTAAAAATCAGCATTTTGCTTTTGATAAAGATACAACTTATCATTATGATTATTTGAGTGCTTTTAACTACGCGATTATTGGTTCAGATACGGATGCAGCCTTATATTATTTAAGCGTTATTTTAAAATCCGGTGATCTTGAATCAGCCATCCGAAGAATCCGTGATGCCGCCTATATGTGCATCGGGTTAGCTTCACCAAGTGCCGTTGATACCGCAGTGCTTGCTTGTCAGACGGCCAAAGAAATTGGACTTCCACGGGCATCGACTAATTTAGCCTATGCAACCATTACTTTGTGTTTAGCACCAAAGTCGGATTCAGCTTGGAAGTCATATGAACGGGCCGCGGCTGATGGCGAAAAACCTAATCAAATGTATCCAATGCCAAGCTATTTGCGCGATTCTCATTATAAACATTCGGTAGAGTTGACTGGTGGTGGGGATATGATTAATCCCTTTAATGAACCACATCAGGTTGCGCATCAAAAATATTTACCAGAAAAATTGGAAAATAGGGAATATTACAAACCTCGTGATAATAAGCGAGAGCAGGAATACTATAAAAGGTATCAGGCGTTGAAAAAGTATTTGTATGGAGATAACTTTTAATAAAGTTAAACAATCTATAAACAAATTCTTAAATAAGTTGTTTTTCATAGAAAATTTTAACCCCCACAAAAAATTTTTTTGTGGGGGTTATCTATTATTAGATTTTTCCACAGAATTATTTTCCATTAATTCATAAATTTTATCGTTTAGAGCACTATTTACGAATGAATATGTAGCTAGTTCTAGCGAATAAATCAACCAAATGATTAATGTTACTATTATGCATATACATAACATATTAAAATTATCATTTGATACCTGTAGTTCAGCGATTGCATTAATTATTACGAGACCCAAGATAATTATACCTAATATAGATGGGTATGTTGGTTCATAATTGTTATTAACTAAAGATGAAATAATTTTTAATAAAATTAAAAATAACGTACCTATAAGGAAAATGCTATCTATATTTTCCTTGTTAATGGATTATCATACTTTATACTTCGTTATTTAATGATATAACTATGTAATATTAACGAAAAATAAATCCACAATTTTACATAAAAAATTGATATGACTAATTAATAAAAACTTTAATTTTTGGGGGAGAAGATATAACATATAAATAATTTAATCATAAATATTATTTATAATTATTTAAGGAGGTAATAATGAAAAAGGGAGTGAGACTAGTTTCAATTTTGATTTCAGCACTAACTTTGTTATTTTGTTTTTTATTAATCCAGAATGAGTCTACTGGTAGTAATAGAAAACATGAAGACAAATTATCTAAAAATATTAAGTCCAAAAGTGAAAAAGAAATCCAGCTTATTAGTGATGCCGAAGGTCGGAATTTAATAAAAGAAACTAATGGTATGGATACATCAGAACTAGATAGTGGCTCAGAAAACTCCGGTGGCCTTAGTTTAATCGGAACTTATTTGAATTATGGTAAATGTTACCAAAATCCTGGTGGAAAATATTATGTATATCCAGATGTAGATAACCCTTCTAAGGTTTTTATTAAGTCACAACAAATGATGGAATTTGGGTCACCAGTATTAACATATAAGTTAAACCGATACGGTAAAAACCCTAAGAATTCTTATACTGTAGGAAGTACTAAAAAATTGAAACAGATTGACCTTAAAGAGGGTAGAGAATTAATACATAAAGATACAGGTAGAGATACCACTAGTGATCCAAAGAAAGATGGAGGAACTAGTGGTCTTATTGATAAAGGCGATTATTTATATTACGGTCAAGTCTATGAAGATAGCGGCCATGAATATTATGTATATCCAGACCCTAAAAAAGCAGACAAAGTAATTATAAAAGAAGAATTTGTTTTAGGAAATGATAAATTACCCATCAAAACATATGTTATTAATCGTTATTAAGGAGAATGCTGAAAATGAAAAAATTATTAATTAGTGTTGCATCACTTTTATTTGTAGTTAGTTTAGCTGCTTGTGGAAATAATAAAGAATCATCTAAACCAAAAGATTCAGAACAACATACAAAAACAGAAAAGAAACAACCCAAGAAAACCAAAAGTGATGATAAAGAAGTTCAAAATGATGATAAGCAAAGTACTGAAAGCAAAGAAAAAGAGACACAAAAAGGTGGACCAATTTCAGAAAGCGAGGCACTTGCCTTAGCAAACAAATATGCGCCCCAAGATGATTTAAGTTATGGGCCGTTTGTAAAATCCGTCACAGGATTACATCCTGATGAATCGAATGCAGTAATGCTTACTACTAAATCAAAAACTAATAAAAACGATGAGCTTCAGGATTATAGTGAACAAGAATTTTATGCTCCAGATAATAATGATATTAACAGTGATGTTAATACACGAATGCTCGCTCAATTAGCACCAGTTGGTGAAGATAAAGTTCATATTAAAATAATGAGGGATAGTTCTAGAATGGCTAGTTCCCCAGCAGATTTTGATCAAGTAGTTCCAAGATATTAAAAACAATTTTCTAAATTAATAAAAAATAAGGCAACCAATACCTGTTTAATACAGATGATTGGTTGTCTTATTAATATTGTTTAAATTTTTTTATTAAGCATCTTCCTTAGCACCCTTGAAGAAACAAACGTATTCAAAAGCGACCAAAAGAATCAATGATAATGCTGCACCGGGAATTCCCGCAACAGAGTAAAGGCCTAATACAGCAGTTAAACCAATGGTGGTTACTGTGGTAATTAATGACCATTTTTGAAGAGTTGAAAGTTGGTCGATTTGACCAGAAAAGCTAGTTCCTAAAGCACCAGCTCCGATAAAAGCGACTATTCCAACTAAAGCATGTAAAAAGATAATCATAAGTATTCTCCTATTCGTTATTGGCGAATTAATTTATTCTCTAACCATAATATCATGGAAAGCGGTAAGATTGTGTAATTATTAACCACTCGATATAATACGAACTATACATGGGTTTATCAATTTAAAATTCGGTTTACAAAATCAAAGCCGAATGTTATTATTATTTTATCGAAAAATGTTAATTTTAAAAAAGGTGGAAATAATCAATGGCGAAAACAGACAGTGAAAGTTCATTAATTTATGGTCCAAACGATAATGTCCCTACCGGACAGACCGTCTTACTAGGGTTACAACACGTTTTAGCAATGGATGTTTATGTGCCACCCGTTATTATTGCTGGGTTGTTAGCAATGGGAATGGCTGAAAAAATGAGTTTGATTCAAGCAACTTTCTTAGCTGCTGGGATTGGAACGATTTTGCAAACTAAATTCTTTATGAAAATGCCAATTTCGGCGGGACCATCATTTGTGCCAATTGGTGCAATTGTGGGGGTTTATCTTGCTTGTGGTGGTGTTCATGGAGGAATGGCTACTGTCATTGGATCATTAGTTGTTGGTGCAATTTTAATGGTTGTTCTGGGGATGACTGGGATTTTTCAAAAAGTAATTAATGTTTTAGTTCCTTCCATTGTAGGGGGTACCATTATTACTAGTGTGGGACTTTCCTTAATGCCAGCTGCTCTAAATGATAATATCTTTAAGGCTCCCGGACATATTAACCAAAATATTGTCTTGGCTTCTGTAACGGCTTTTGTACTTTTATTCGCTGTTTTCTTGGGTCTTTATTTTCCCAAAGCTAAACACTTCTTTAAAGTTGGCTCGATTATTCTAGCTCTTGCAGCAGGTACCATCACCGCAACAATGATGGGGCTCTTTGATTGGTCAGTAGTTAAACAGGCTCATTGGTTTACTTTCCCAAGTTTCAACGTTTTCCACTATGGAATGCAATTTAACTTCTCTGCTATTTTAACTTTCATTGTCATTTATGCGGTCATTACAGCTGAAACAACTGGGACTTGGTTTGCCATGAGTGCCGTAACTGATGAAAAAATTTCACCTAAGCAATGGAATCGGGGAATTATTGGAGAAGGAATTAGTTGTATTATTTCGGCTTTACTTGGAAGTACACCGGTTACAAGCTATTCAACGAACGCTGGAGTTATTTCAATTACTGGGATTGCCAGTAAAAAAGTTTTCATTAGTGCTGGAATCTGGTTCATTGCTTTAGGATTTTTAGGAAAAGTATCAGCATTCTTATCAGCAATTCCAGCTCCCGTTATTGGTGGAGTATTTGCGATCATCTGTGCCACAATTATGTTAAACGGATTGAAAGTTATTAAAGGAATTAGAACTAGTGAACGTGATTTGTATGTGGTTGGAATGCCAATTATTCTTACGATGGCAATGATCTTGATTCCTGCTTCAACTGTTAAGGAAGCTCCTCAAATGATTCAATATGTACTTGAATCACCAGTTGCCGTTGCTGCAATTGCCTGTGTGATTTTGAATCAAATTATGCCTAAACGACTACAACCAGAAAAATAAATTAAATTCAAATAGCACAATGCTTTTTTGAGCATTGTGCTATTTTTATAGAAAGGCTTAAAAAATGAAATTAGTACTTAAGGGATCCGGATTTACTTCAGCTAGTAAAACAGAAATTACATTTTTAAATCACGTTTTAATTGTAGTTAACGATGATGGAAAAATTTCTAGAATTTTACACGAAAATGATAATGATTATGCATCAATTTTACAACTAGCAAAGGCTCAGAATAATTTAATTGAGCTAACCGAAAATCAATATTTTTTACCAGGGTTCATTGATACTCATATTCATGCACCCCAATGGCCTAATGCCGGATTAGCTTTAGATAAGCCATTAAGTGAATGGCTTAATGAGTACACTTTTCCGTTAGAAGCTAAATATCAGGATTTATCATTTTCAGAGAAAGTTTATGATGATTTAACGAAAAATTTAGTGAATTTTGGGACAACTACAGCAGTTTATTTTGGAACTATTTATCCTAAATCAAATCTAATTTTGGCAAAAATGTGTAATAAAAATCGACAACGGGGATTAATTGGACAAGTTGCAATGGATGACTCAGAAATTAATCCAGCCTATTATCGTGATGCATCTGCTTCTGATAGCATTGCCAAAACCAAAAGTTTTATTGATGAATTACAATGACAAAATCAAACGAATTTGATTAAGCAAACCTCAGTAATTACACCCAGATTTTTACCTAGCTGTAGTTTAGAAGCATTGAAAGGACTTGCTAAGTTGGCTAATCAATATGACTTGCCCATTCAATCTCACTGTAGTGAAAGTGATTGGGAAAATGGTTATGCATTGAAAAAGTATGGAAAACGTGATGCGACTGTTCTAGCTGATTGTGGTTTAATGAATTGTCGTAGTATTATGGCCCACGGAACGTTGTTAAATGATGCTGATTTAAAGTTATTTGAAAAGGCTGGTGTCACAGTTTCACATTGTCCAATTTCAAATGTTTATTTTGGAGATGGAATTTTACCAGTTAAGAGAATTTTAGATCATCACGTGAATCTCGGAATTGGAACTGACATCTCAGGTGGATTTTCACCAAGCATGTATGATAACTTGAAACAGGCAATTTTGTCTTCTCAACAATTACAAAGTGGTGTTGATACTAGAATTGAATCACAGAAACGCGGTGTACCAGAAAGTCGAATTACAGCTAAAACGGCCTTTTATCTTGCAACAGTTGGCGGAGCAAAAGCAATTAATTTACCGACTGGTGAAATTGAACCAGGTTACCTAGCTGATTTACAAATTATAGAAAATCGACCCAAACCCTTTCAGCCAGCTACACCAGATGACATTTTTGAAAACTTGATGTATTCTACCACTCAAAACGATATTAAAGCAGTTTATGTGGAAGGTTTGCAAGCTAAATAATTATCTTTTGTGGTTATAAACCATGACCGTTAATGGGGCAAAGATAGCAATGATAAGAATTCCTGCACCAAAGACAATCCATGCTTCATTAGACCAAACTCCTTGATTAAGCATTGTTCGAGAAGCACTAATGACGTAAGTAATCGGGTTTAAACTAACTAAGACTTTCATAAAAGTTGGTAAAGTTTTTACTGGGACAAAGGCATTTGATAAAAAGATTAAAATTAACATCGTCATTAAAGAAACACTTTCTACCATGGTTGTACTTTTAGCGATAAGTCCATAAAAAGCAAAAATCCAACTGATAGACCAACCCAGAAAAACATCTAGGATTACAACGATCACTAACCAACCAAATCCAGCTTCGGGACGCCAACCCATTAAATATCCAGTTGCTAACGAAGCGATGGCTGCAATCATTAAACGCAAAATGTCTGCAACTAATTGACCAGCTAAAGGTGCAAGATTTGAAATTGGTAATGATTTAAATCGGTTATAAATTCCGGTATGCATATCTTCACTGATTTGGGTACCAGAACCTGAGGAAGATGAAAGTAAAGCCTGCATTAAAATTCCAGGTACAATGATTGGTAAATAATTGTGGACATTTCCTGCAATTGCTCCACCAAATAGGTATCCAAACATTAACATAAATAAAACGGGTTGAATGACTACGTCCAATAGTTCATCAGGATTGTGTAATGTTTTTAATAGATTGCGATAAGCGATAGTTATTGTATTTTGAATAATGTGGCTTTTGTAGGGTTTAGTTTCATTCATAATAGCTCTCCTTTTTAATTTTTTCCCACAGTCATGGCAAAGAAAACGTCATCCATTGAAGGTTGTTTAACTTCCATGTTAGTAATTGATATCTTAGCATTGGTTAATAGATTGAGAATTCCAGTTACCTCATTTATATCTTGTAATGGAATTGAGACAGCATCTTCAGTCTGTTTAATCTTGGTAGTTAAATGATGATTAAGCACTTGAACTGCTGCTTGTGCTCGAGTTTCATTGGAAAATTTCAAATTTAATTTATTACCACCAACTTTGGCTTTTAGTTCATTTGGAGTACCGAAGCCAACCATTTTACCATGGTCAATCATAGCAACGTGATCAGCCAATTGATCAGCTTCTTCAAGATATTGTGTGGTTAGAATAATCGTTGAACCAGCCTTAACTAAAGCTCTAATTGTGTCCCACATTTGAATTCGAGTTCTTGGATCAAGGCCAGTAGTAGGTTCATCTAAAAAGATTACTGCTGGACGAGCGATCAAACTTACTGCTAAGTCTAAACGTCGTCGCATTCCACCAGAAAAAGTCGAAAGGGCTTTTTCAGCTGAATCAGTTAGTGAAAATTCTTTTAATAACTCTTCGGTTCTAATTTTAGAATCCTTTCTAGAGAGTCCATTTAAACGAGAAAAGATCATTAAATTTTCTCTTGCTGATAAATCTTCATCAATTAAAGCTGTTTGTGCAGTTAAGCCAAATAGCGAACGAACTAATTGGGCCTCTTTTTGGGTATCATGACCTAAAATCTTGATTGAACCACTAGTTGGTTTTAAAAGGGTAGTCATCATATTTAAAGTGGTGGTTTTTCCAGCTCCGTTTGGACCTAAGAGAGTGAAAACCTCTCCTTGCTTAATGTTAAAGGAGATATTATCAACGGCAATTTGTTGCTTGAATTTTTTACTTAAGTTATGAACTTCAACAGCTTTTTTTTCTTTCATTGTAGTTCCTTCCTTTTTTCGAAATGTAATCAGGGTACCTGACAAAGAATATTATAAGGGCACCTGATTAAAAAGTCAATGAGTTTATTTGCCTTACAGTTCATGATTCGGGTACGATTGGTATAATTAAATTAATAGAACCAAATAAGGAGTGAATAATATGGACGATATGCTCGAAAAACATCTATTAGCGGCTAAGTTGTACGAATTTGCGACGTTACAAGACATTGCAGACGAGCAAGCAGAACGACACTCACCAGTATTTAAAGGACAAAATAAAATTTTGGTAGCACTTAGTGAAGGTGATAATGTTTCGCAAAAGGAATTATCACTTCGTTTAGGAATTAGTGTTCAATCTACTTCGGAGTTTGTTAGTAAACTACAAAAAAAGGGTTATGTAACAAAGCAGCAATCTGAAACAGATGGCCGAGTTCAATTAATTAAATTAACTAAAAAGGGTAGTAAAGCAGCTAATCAGAGTTTGTTTTATATTCCAGAATATCTTGACTATTTAAATGAAACGGAACGCCAAGAATTATCTACAATTTTAGATAAATTAAATGAAGGTATTCAAGATAATCTTCAACTTAATGGGATTAAAAACATTGGGACTAAAATTCGTTTCAGTCAGCTAAAACGAAAAAATTATGAAAATTAACGATAGTTTTCAAAAAAGGAGTTTTAAATGAAAACAAATGAATACCACTTAAAGCGAAGAGAACGCTTTAATAATCAAGTGCTTCTAGACTTGGCATATTTATTAATTGATAAGTGTCATGTTCGGGTAATTCAAGTTGGGTTGGTTAATCATGCAGCAAATGTTAATTTAAATAATAAAATTGATAAAGTTTTAGATAGTGAATATACCTTGGATTATCTTCAAGCCAAACAGCCTAAGATTAGATTTATTAAACTGGTTAAGGACCATCCAGATGATTGGATTGAAATTAAGCGAAATGGTAAATTAATTGCTAGCCAAAAACAATTATTCAAAAAAATGAAGCAAGCTGTTAAAGCTTACTTTAGGGGATATTAGTTATGAAATTTTATACTTCAGATCAGGTTGAACTAGATTATGATGATAATGGAGAAAAGGAAAATCCTGTAATTATGATTCTTTCAGGAATTGGTGCTTATAAAGAATATTGGGAAAAAACGGTTGATTTTTTAGTTGAGCACCATTATCGGGTAATTAATATTGATGCTCGTAATCAAGGCAAATCAGAACATACTAATCGTGGATTACGAATTTCCCGACATGCAATGGATTTATTTGAGTTACAGCAAAAATTGAAAATTACCAATCCTATTTTAATGGGAAACTCAATGGGGGCTTCGACCATTTTTGCCTATATTTCTTTATTTGGATCAAAAAAAATAAAGGGCGTTATTGACGTTGATCAAAGTCCGAAAATGATTAATGATGAAACTTGGAATTATGGATTTAAGGAAATTACGTGGGATGATTTTCATTTTGAATTAGCGCAACCCTTTGGCAAGGCTACTCATCGAAATATTGACAATCAATTGTTTGACAAATTACAAAGACTAAAATCTGATTTTCCGTATGATACCGAACTAAATTTTCCATTTTTAATTGATCATGCCACGCAAGATTGGCGCAGTGTGATGGCCCATTTGCAATGTCCATTATTAATTGTTAGCGGAGGCGAGTCGCCATACTTTAATCCTAAATTTGCAAATTTGTGTGAGACATTATCAAGTCAGGTTACAGCAACAACGATTAATGATGCAGGACATTTAGTCATGGTTGAACAGCCCGATACCTTTAATGCGACGTTGTTGCAATGGCTGAGGAAAAATCACTAGAAGACTGAAAAAATGGTTATGAAAGCGATTACATGTTATACTTTACTTGATTAAAAAAATTAATCAAAAAGAGGCATAGTTATGAGTGAACAAAATGAAATTGAACCCCTATTTTTAAAACCAATTTTTCAGCAAAAAATGTGGGGTGGCACTAATCTTAAAAAGTTTAAGTTTGATATTCCGACTAATCAAACAGGTGAAGCTTGGTTAGCTTCAGCATATGGGAATGATTTATCAGAAATTATTAATGGTCCTTATCGTGGTAAAACGTTAAAACAGGTGTGGAATGATGAACCACAATTATTTGGTTATCATCGGTTAGATCAATCATTTCCATTGCTGGTTAAAATGCTAGATGCCCAACAAAGTCTTTCAATTCAAGTTCATCCCAACGATGAAAATGCACATAAATTTTTTGCAGAGCCAAACGGAAAAACGGAATGTTGGTATATCTTAGCAGCTCAACCTGGGGCAGTTGCGTATTATGGACATCAAGCACGTTCGGCAGATGAAATGAAAGTGGCCCTTAATCAAGGTAAATTAGAAAAACTTTTGACTACCATTAAAGTCAAAGCTGGCGATTTGATTTACGTTCCAGCTGGGACTCTACATGCTTTAGGTGCTGGAATTGTGGCTTTGGAGATTGAGCAAAGCTCTGATAATACGTTACGCTTTTTTGATTTTGCTAGGGTTGATCCTAATACTGGCAAACAGCGACCGCTTCAAGTTGATAAAGCAGTTGCAGTGACTAATTTTCCCAATCTGATTCCAGATGCAAAAATAACTAAACCAATAGTTAATGCTGATAATTCTGCCGTTATTAGTATTTTGCGATCTAAATATTTTAATGTCGATAAAGTTAATGTTAGAGAAAATACTAAAATTATTAATGATAATTATTCAATTAATGTTGTAATTGCAGGATCAGGGATTCTAGCTTGTGGTGATAAAACATACCAAATTGAAACCGGAAATACTTTTATCATGCCGACTCCAATTAAAAATTATTGTTTCAAAGGTAACTTAACGATTATTCAAGTTACAGAATAAAAAACTCGTACAGAAATTCTAAACAATTCCTGTACGAGTTTTTAGTTTGGCTTAATAATTATTGTTCAATACTATCTTTAATGATTTCTTTGATTTCTTTAGCAGAGGCATGCATTTGGTCAATTCCATTTTGACTAAGAGGAATTTCTAAGACTTTATCAATTCCTTCAGCATTAATCACAGCAGGTGTCCCCAGGTATAAATCATCGTCTAAACCATATTCTTCTTCAATTGGAGCAGAAACAGCTAAAACAGCACTTTCATTTCGGAGAATTGCCCGTGAAATTCGCATTAATGCAGTTGCAACTCCATAGGCAGTAGCTCCTTTACGGTCAATGATAGAATAAGCTTTATTGCGAGTTTGATCTTCTAATTTAAGCAAGTCTTCTTTAGAAACTCCACGTTTAGCAGCATATTTTAATAATGGAACGTTACCAATGGTGGCTTCGTCTAGGTCAGCAAATTCTGAATCACCGTGTTCACCAAGTACATAAGCATTAATACTTTCAGGAGATAAATTGAATTTTTTAGCAATTGCTACTTTAAAACGACCAGTATCAAGTGAAGTTCCAGACCCAATCACTTTATTTTTGGGAAACCCAGATAATTTTTGAGTAGCATAGGTTAAAATATCAACGGGGTTAGCAGCCACTAGGAAAATTCCAGCAAAACCAGAAGCAACAATGGGTTTGACCATTTTTGCTAGGATATTAAGGTTTTTATTAACTAAATCTAATCTAGTTTCACCTGGTTTTTGTGGAGCTCCAGCGGTAATGACAACAATGTCAGCATCTTTACAATCAGAGTATTCTCCCGCATAGATGTTAGTTGGAGAAGTGAAGGGGGTGGCATCTTCTAAATCGAGTGCATCTCCGGCAGCTTTTTCTTTGTTTCTTGTAACGATTACAAATTCTTCAGCTAGGCCTTGTTGAATCATGGCAAAGGCATACGCAGAACCAACGGCTCCGTTTCCAATTAAAACCACTTTTTTGTATTTTTTAGTCATTGAAAATTCCTCCTTGATATAATTTAATAATATCACTAAATCTTAAAATAAATATGATCTTATTTAATAAATTGTAAGTAAGGTAAAATTATTATTTTATCTTAAAATCGTTTACATTGTGATTAATAACACATATAATTAAATGGATGATTGTTTAATTATTCACAATTTTTTGGAGGAATACTACTATGAAAAACATAGTAAATAAGCTTGAAAGCTTTAAGATTGATGGAATGGGATTAATCGCTTATTCTTTGGCAGCGATTATCTTTTTATTGGTCGTAAACTTTAAAATGTTGCCTAGCAATATGCTAGGTGCACTTTTCGCAATGGTGATTTTAGGAAATGTTTTATACTACCTAGGGGCACACCTTCCTATTTTTAAAAGTTATTTAGGTGGTGGTGCAGTTTTCGTCCTATTTGGTTGTTCTATTTTAGCTTTAACAGGAATCATTCCTAAATCCGTAGTTGTTACGGTTGATACTTTTGTCACAAAGACTGACTTCATTGACTTCTTTATTGTTTCTTTGATTGTGGGAGCCATTTTAGGTATGGACCGAAAAATGCTTTTGAAAGCTTCAATTAGATTTTTACCAGTGGCTTTCTTGTCAATGGCAGTTGCATTCATTGCTACGATTGGGATGTCTCAACTAATTGGAAAAGGGTTTAGATATGGTGCATTAAATGTAGCTTTCCCAGTGATGGGTGGAGGAATTGGTGCTGGAGCAATTCCACTATCACAAATTTATCACAATGCACTTGGGGGATCGGCAGCTGGATATCTATCAAACTTACTTCCCGCAGTTATTTTAGGTAATATTTTTGCCATTATTGGGGCAGGACTTCTTTCTAAACTATCAGAAAATAGTAAGTGGAATGGTCACGGAGTGATGTTACCGGGTGATACTGATAAAAAGGTACGAATGACTCCTAAAATTGACTTCCAAAAAATGGGAGTTGGATTAGTTTTTGCTCTAGCATTCTATATGATTGCAGTCATGCTTAATGGAATTTTTCCAAAAATTAACGAATATGCTTTCTTGATTTTATTGGTAATTATTGTAAAAGCAACTGGTTGGCTTCCTAAGTACTATGAAGAGTCAGCCGTTACTTTTAGTAGTTCAATTACTAAAAACTTAACTCATGCTTTGTTAGCTGGGGTTGGTTTAACTAAACTAGATTTAGTTATTCTTACGCACTCGTTAACTTGGCAATTTGTCCTCCTTGTACTTACTAGTTTGATTTCAATTTCCATTGCAGCTGCTCTTCTCGGGAAATTATTTGGTCTTTATCCAGTTGAATCAGCAATTACCGCTGGAATGATTAATAACTCAATGGGTGGAGCCGGAAACATTTCTGTTTTGGCTGCTTGTGATCGAATGAATTTGATTGGTTTTGCCCAAATGGGGAACCGGCTCGGTGGTGCAGTTATGCTAGTGATGGCTGGAATTTTTGTTTCATTATTTGGATAATTAGATTTTATAAAATAGTTTATAATAAAAAATGGAAACAAAAATTTAGAAGAGGAGGTCATCAAATATGGATGAAGATATTTTTAAAATACATGCGAAATATACCGGTGTTTTAGGAATCAAGTCAGATTTTGATGTTACCAACAAAAAAGAACTAGGGGAAGCTTATACACCTGGTGTAGCTCAAATTTCTAAAGCTATTGAAAAAGACCCTGCCCTTAAAAGTAAATATACTATGAGTGGAAAATTAGTGGCAGTAATTTCAGACGGAACGGCTATTTTAGGATTAGGTAATATTGGTCCAGCAGCAGGATTACCTGTTATTGAAGCTAAGTCATTGTTGTATAAAGATTTAGCAGGAGTAAATGCTTTACCAATTGCTATTGACCCTAGTGATGCTGAAACCATGAAAGAACATATCAAAGCAATCTCATTGTCTTTTGCTGGGATTCATTTAGAAGATATTGCAGCTCCAAAGTGTTTTGAATTAGAAGAAGCTTTGAGTAAAGAGTTAAATATTCCGGTTTATCACGATGACCAAGAAGGAACTGCAATTGTAGTTTTGGCGGGGTTAATTAATGCCGCTAAAGTAGTTAACAAAAAGCTTACTGATTTAAAAGTCTTGATTAACGGAGTTGGTGCTTCCGGGGTTGCGACTGCTCGTCTGTTAAAAAAAGTTGGAATCAAACATCTTACTTTAGTTGATATTGATGGGGTTGTTAAACCAGATAGCAGTAATTACAATAAGTACCAAGTTGAACTTGCTAAAGAATCAATTGGGATTGAAGGTCAGACTTTAGACGATGTTATTGATGGTCAAGACGTCTTTATTGGGCTATCAGTTGCTAATGTCTTATCAGCAGAACAAGTTAAGAGAATGGCTAAAGATCCAATTATTTTTGCCCTTGCTAACCCAGTTCCAGAGATTGATCCCGATGTAGCTAAGGAAGCTGGTGCTGCGGTAGTTGCTACGGGTTCCGGCAAATATCCTAATCAAGTTAATAATATCTTAGCTTTCCCAGGATTATTTAAGGGATTATTAGAAACAGGAATTAATAAGGTTACTTATCAAATTGAAGAAGTTGTAGCTTATGCTTTAGCAGACTTAATTTCTAACCCTACTCCTAATGAAATTGTACCAGGTGTATTTGATAAAGAAGTAGTTCCAACTGTTACTAAGTCAATTGAAAATTACAGTACAAAAAATTAGTGTATTATTGATAGGAATGTAGTGTTTAATGGATAATTTAGAGCTTAGAAACATTAATATACAAGATACAGATCAGTTTATCCAATGGAGTGATTTCTTAAAAGACTTAGGAATTGGTAATTTTAGTCAAAGTGAAACAGAGCCTTTGGATGGAACGATTGGGTTATTTAAAAATGGCAAATTAATAGCAACGGGATCGTATGCTGGAAACATTTTAAAGTACATTGCTGTGTGTAACAAAGACAGTAGCAATGGTGCTTTATTTAATCGAATCGTTTCAGAATTACTAAATATTTTGGCACGTAAAGATGTTTTTCATGTTTTAGTGTTTACTAAGCCTAAGTATTGTAAAAGTTTTGAACAAGTAGGCTTTTCCCTAATTGTTAAAAGTGACGATGCCGCTTTTTTGGAAACCGGTGATCAAAGTATTACTAGCTATTTGGCAGATTTGCCTAAGTTCAAAGATAATGAAAAAATTGGTGCAATTGTTATGAATGCAAACCCTTTTACTAAGGGGCACCGTTATTTAATTGAACAGGCAGCCAAAAGTAGTGACCATGTTTATGTTTTCGTAGTAAGTACTGACAAATCGTTATTTACTACGAAAGAACGAACTGAAATGATTGTCGCTGGGACTAAAGACATAGATAATGTAGTGGTAGTTCCTGGCGAAGATTATTTAGTTAGTTATGCAACCTTTCCCGCTTACTTCTTAAGTTATGAAAACGACAAAATTGTTTATCAAACTACCATTGATGCGTTAGTATTTAAACAGTGGATTGCTAAAAAATTGTCAATTTCAACTAGGTATTTGGGAACTGAACCAGAATCAAGAACGACCAAGATTTATAACGAAGTGCTCGAAAAGATCTTGCCGCCTGAGATTCAGGTAAAGGTTATTCCACGATTATGTAATGTTGATAATGGTGAAATAGTTTCTGCCCGGACGGTTCGTTTGGCAATCGCTAATGATAATATTGAAGAAATAAAATTATTAGTGCCACCAACAACCTACGATTTTATTGTTAAAAACAAGCAAGCATTGCAGAACCGGATTAAGAAAGGAATGAAGATCAGTGGAAATTAAAAAAACAGCAATTGCTGGAACCCTTGAATCATCTGATATTCAAGTTACAGTAAGTAAAGGTAACGATGGAATCAAAATTGACCTTACATCTGATGTAAAGGAAAGATTTGGTAAAGATATCATTAAAACCATTGAAACCATTGTTAACAAATTTGGAATTGAAAACATTAACATTAAAGCAGTTGACCAAGGTGCCCTTGATTGTGTAATTAAGGCTAGAACCATCACTGCAATTCAACGTTCACTTGGGACTAGTGAAGAACCAGATTGGGAGGTCTTATAATATGACATTTAAAAAAGATCGTTTACGTAGAACAATGATGTTTGTTCCCGGTAATAATGCTGGAATGTTGAAAGATGCCGGAATTTATGGTGCTGATTCAATTATGTTTGACTTGGAAGACTCAGTTTCTTTAGCAGAGAAAGATTCAGCTCGAAACTTAGTATATGAAGCTTTAACGACCGTTGATTATGGCGATGCTGAATTAGTAGTTAGAACTAACGGATTGGACACAGACTTCTTTGAAGCGGATGTTAAAGCCATGGTTAAAGCTGGAATTGATGTAATTAGAATTCCTAAGACCGAAAATGCTGCGATGGTTAAAGAAATGGAAGATTTAGTGGTTGCTGCTGAAAAGCAATTTGACATTCCTGTTGGACAAACCCATTTAATGGCTGCCATTGAAAGTGCTGAAGGGGTCTTAAACGTTCCTGAAATTGCAAAAGCATCTGATCGAATGATTGGGGTTGCCTTATCTGCTGAAGATTATACTACTGATTTACAAACCCACCGTTATCCTGATGGTAAAGAACTTGAATTTGCCCGTAACATGATTATCAATGCTGCTCGTGCTGCTGACATTGCAGCTTTTGATACGGTTTACACTGATGTTGATAATACGCAAGGGCTTATCAACGAAACGGAATACATTCACGAACTTGGTTATGATGGTAAATCAGTAATTAACCCTCGCCAAATCCCGGTTATTAATAAAGTCTTTGCTCCAACTAAGGCACAAATTGAAAACGCTAAAAACGTTATTACTGCAATCGAAAATGCAAGACTTGCTGGTTCAGGAGTTATCGCTATGGGTGGTCAAATGGTCGATCGTCCCGTTGCATTACGTGCTGAAAGAGTTATGAAGCTTGCCAAAGCCTCAGGATTAGTAGATAAGGGAGGTCATTACATTGGAAAATAAACTTGGAAGAATTTTACCAGATGATTTAATGAAGAAATACAACTACAAACCATTTGAAACTACTGAAATTGGTCATCCAATTATTCAAAGGACTGCTCCTAAAGTACGAGTTTCAGATGGTGATGGTAAAGTAACTAATGATCTTGCTAAACTTGTGAAAGACAACGTTAAAGATGGCATGACAATCTCATTTCATCATCACTTTAGAAATGGTGACTTTGTTTTTAATACTGTGATGGAAGAAATTATGAAACAAGGCATTAAAAACTTAACCCTTGCTCCTTCTTCACTAACTGGTGCTATGAATGATGTTGCTATTAAAGCCATCAAAAATGGAACAGTTACTAACATCACTACTTCAGGGATGCGTGGCGAATTAGGTGATGTTGTTTCTCACGGTGCCCTTGATACTCCAGTAATTTTTAGATCTCACGGTGGTCGTGCTCGTGCCATTGAAAATGGTGATATCAAAATTGACGTAGCCTTTTTAGGAGTACCTAACTCAGACCGTTGTGGTAACGCAAACGGTATGTACGGTGAAGAAGCCTTTGGTTCACTAGGTTACGCCTTAATGGATGCTGCCTATGCTGATAAAGTAGTCTTATTAACTGATAATTTGGTAGCATATCCAAACACTCCTGCTTCTATCAAACAAACCCAAGTTGATTACGTGGTTGAAGTTGATAAAGTTGGTGATCCAGATAAAATTGGATCAGGTGCAACTAGATTTACTAAAGACCCTAAGAACTTGAAGATTGCTAATATGGTTAGTGATGTAATTACTAATTCAAGTTACTTCAAAGACGGATTCTCATTCCAAACTGGTTCTGGTGGTGCTGCTTTAGCCGTTACTAGATACTTGAGAAATGCAATGATTGACCAAAATATCAAGGCTTCATTTGGTTTGGGTGGAATTACTAAACCAATGGTTGACTTACTTGAAGAAGGTTTAATTGGAAAGTTGATGGATGTTCAAGACTTTGATAAGGCTGCTGCCAATTCAATGAGAGAAAATAAAAATCAACAAGAAATTGATGCTTCTTGGTATGCTGATCCAGATAACAAAGGTGCGATGGTTGATCAACTTGATGTATCAATTTTGAGTGCACTTGAAATTGACACTAACTTTAACGTTAACGTATTAACTGGTTCAGATGGTGTAATTCGTGGAGCTGTTGGTGGACACCAAGATGCTGCCATGGCAAAAATGACCATTATTTGTGCCCCCTTAACTCGTGGAAGAATTCCTTCAATCGTTAAAAGTGTTGATACTGCTGTTACTCCTGGTAGTTCAATTGACGTCTTAGTTACTGATTATGGAGTTGCTGTAAATCCTAACCGTAAAGACCTTCAAGAACAGCTTTCAGATATTCCTGGAATTAACCTTTATACGATTGACGAACTTGCTGAAAAGGCTCAAAAAATTGTTGGTCAAGAAGAACCACTTAAATATACTGATAAAACAGTTGGATTAGTTGAATACCGTGATGGTACAATTATTGATTCAATTAAAGAAGTTAAAGACTAATTTAAAGTAAAAGGGATTCATCTGATTAAAGTCGGATGAGTCCTTTTTGAATGGAGCATTATGGAAAATATTTTTAAAATGGGAACACCACAAACGATTGATGATGTTTTGCGAAATAAAGATCAACGTAGTAAATTTCAAAGTCAACTAATGGACAAATTTCCTAATGATACAATTATTACGATTAAATTAAACATTCCAGGACCAATCAAAAATAATGCTTCTTTACAACGTTTATTTGAGACGGGGGCAAAACAATTTGTGCCGGGTTTTGAACCGTTCAAAAAAGTCGACTTGAATTCAGCTGCTGGTCCGGAATTATTGTTAGTGACCAAGCTAGATGCCAAAACGGTTAAAAAAAAAGCAATTGCTTTTGAGGACCAACGTAATTACGGGCGCTTATTTGATATTGATGTTTTAAATAAACAGCATGGTCACTATGCCCGTGTTGAGCTTGGAATGCCTACCCGAAAATGCTTAATCTGTAATGAAAACGCGAAAGAGTGTGCACGCAGCCGAAAACATTCGGTTGCAGAACTCCAAAATAAAATCTCTGAAATTTATGCTGAGGAAATCGATGACAAAAAATGATAAAATTTTAGCGACTGATGCCGAAACGGCGGCTAATTTAGCAGTGGAAGCGATGCTTGATGAGGTGGTGACATGGCCGAAACCCGGCTTAGTTGATCCGGTTAATAATGCCGGTCACTCTGATATGAATGTCTATACCTTTATCAATAGTTCTGTAACGATGCTGCCATACTTCAAATCATGCTGGAACTTAGGAAATCAATTTCAAGGAAACCAATTAACGGAATTGTTTCATCAATTACGGCCAATGGGGGTCGTAGCAGAAAAGACGATGTTTGCTACAACTGCTGGGGTAAACACGCACAAAGGAATCGTTTTTATCCTAGGAATTATGGTCACGGCACTCGGTTACGCTAATCAAAAACAACTTAATACTGTGCCTGAATTAATGGCCATTGAAAGGCAAATGACTAAGGGGTTAGTGAAAAACGATTTAGAAAAAGTCACGACGGGTCCGTTAACCGCTGGCCAAAAGCAATTTCAAAAATTAGGTTTAACGGGAATACGTGGAGAAACTGAAGCAGGTTTCCCCCTAGTAATGGACTATAGTCTGCCTATTTATGAATCAGCAAAGCTATCCCAAAATGAGCGAAATTTGATTGCATTATTAGCAATCATTGCTCGCAATTATGATAGTAATTTGATTAAAAGGGCACATAATTCTAGGTTGGTAACTGAAGTTCAGATGGATGCACGACAAATTGTGGATAAATATCAACATTCTGGTCGATTAGATAAATACCTGTTAGAAAAGCTCTGTGATAAATGTGCGACTCATAATTTAAGTTTAGGTGGATCCGCTGATTTACTGATTCTAACGATTTTTTTAGCGAAATTAACTAACTAATGGTAAGCAAAATGTTAGACGTGATGACTTTGGAACTGCTATTATGAAGACTCGTTGTTAATCATTAATAAAAAGGAGTCAATTAAATGGATAAAATGAAAGCAGTTGAATTTATCAAGCCTGGCGAGGTTCATACGGTAGAAGTACCTAAACCAAAAATTGAACAACCAGGCGACGCCATTATTAAAATTGTCAGAGCAAGTGTTTGTGGCTCAGATTTATGGTGGTTTCGGGGACTAGCAGATCGTTCAGGTAATTCACGAGTTGGTCATGAAGCAATTGGAATCGTCGAAGCAGTTGGTTCTGAGGTGACTGAAGTCAAACCTGGTGATTTTGTAATTGCACCATTTACCCATGGTTGCGGTCATTGTGCTGCTTGTTTAGCAGGCTTTGATGGAAATTGTTTTAATAAAGAAAGTGCTGGAAATACTGGTTATCAAGCAGAATATCTTCGTTTTTACAATGCCAACTGGGCATTAGTCAAAATTCCTGGTCAACCAGCAAATTATTCTGATGAAATGTTAAATTCATTTGTGACTTTATCAGATGTAATGGCGACTGGTTATCATGCCGCTGCCAGTGCAGAAGTAAAACCTGGTGATACAGTTGTAGTAATGGGAGACGGAGCCGTTGGCCTTAGTGGCGTGATTTCCGCTAAACTGCGTGGGGCAAAACGAATTATTGCGATGAGTCGTCATGCTGACCGTCAAGCTTTGGCTAAGGAATTTGGTGCAACTGAAATTGTGCCAGAACGTGGTGAAAAAGCGGTTAAACATGTTATGGAATTAACTGATAATGAGGGAGCTGATTCAATTTTAGAATGTGTGGGAACTGAACAATCAGTGGAAACGGCGACTAAAATTGCTCGTCCCGGTGCCATTATTGGTCGAGTTGGAATCCCTCAAAAAGCTGAAATGAACACCAATCAGCTGTTCTTTAATAATACTGGCCTTCGCGGTGGAATTGCGGCAGTGACTACTTATGATAAACGGGAATTACTCCAAGCTGTACTTGATGGTAAAATTAAACCAGGAAAAGTTTTCACGAAACAATTTGATCTTGATCATATTCAAGCTGCTTATGAAGCCATGGACAAACGCGAAGCAATTAAATCACTTTTAATTATTAGTAAATAAATCACAAAAAATCACTTGAAAATTTTAATTTTCAAGTGATTTTTGTTAAATTATTTTTTATTTTTTTTACTGTTGTAATTTTTAACTAAGTTTTCTTCAATTGATTCAAGTGATTTGTTACGTGTTTCGGGAACAAATTTTGCAACAAAGAACCATGATAGGAAGGAGAAAACTGCAAAGATGGCAAATGGTCCACCAACGTTGTTATGGAATAAAGCTAGAATTGTAAGGAAAAATTGTGAAACAATAAAGTTTGCAATCCAGTTGGTTGCTGATCCAATCGCGGTTCCAATTCCACGAACAGAAAGTGGGAAAATTTCACCAATTAGTAACCAGGCAATTGGACCCCATGAAATTGCAAATCCAAAAATATAAACGGCGATTAAAAGCATCGTTGGAATAGCTGCTGTACTGATACTTAAAGTGAAGTTAATAATTGCAAGTGCTGTTAATGAAATTCCCATTACAATTGAACCAAAAATTAAAATGGTTTTTCGATTAACTCGATCCATAATTAAGTAAGCAAGAACAGTAACTACAAAGTTAACGATACCAATCCCAACTGAAATCCAAATGGCACTAGCAGCAGGGAAGTTAAAACCTTTCATAAATACTTGTGGTAAAAAGTAAATTACGGCATTAATCCCAACTAATTGTTGGAAAACCATGATTCCAACTGCAGCAATTAAAGAAGGACGAGCAACTGTAAGAAGCTCTTTAAGACTACCTTGTTTTTGATTTGAAACTCCTTGAATATCCTTAATTTCTTCTTCAGGATCTTCGCCAGTGTTATTTCTTAAAATCTTTAAAACACTACGAGCCTCATCAACTTTACCCTTTTCGACTAAGTAACGAGGAGATTCAGGAAGTAAGACCCCACCGATGAAAAGTAAAACGGCAGGAATCAAAGCTGATCCAAGCATCCATCTCCAGTCACGAATCCCTAAAAGATTATGATTTAAGAATAGAAGATTAGATACATAAGCAAGTAAGATACCTAAAGTGACCATTAATTGAAACATTGTACCTAATGAACCACGGTGTTTCTTATCTGCTAATTCAGCAAGGTAAGCAGGAGTTAAAGCTGAAGCACCACCAACGGCGAGTCCAAGAATAATTCTAGCAATAACCATTGAGATAAAACCGGTAGCTACAGCAGAAAGACCTGAACCAATTAAAAATAAAATTGAAGCTAAAATTAGTAGTTTTTTCCGACCAAAGCGATCAGATAATGAACCAATTGATAATGCTCCAATAGCTGAACCAATCAATACAGATGAAGTGATAAATCCAGTTTGTTCAGTTCCAAGGTGGAAGTTAGCTTCGATCAAGGGAGATGCACCAGAAATAATTCCAGTGTCAAATCCAAATAACAAACCACCTAAAGCACCAAAGATAAAAATAAACGCAATACTTAAATGATGTTTTTTCAAAATAATTCCTTCTTTCTTAAGAAAAGTTAAATTAATTAACAATCTAATTGTAAGCGCTTACAGATCGAAATACAACCCTTTTTAAAAATGAATTTATTCACAATAAAAAACTCCATCCAATTTGGATGGAGTTTTGCTTTTAAAGTTAATTAGCCAATGTGAACTAAATGTGCAAAGATTGGAACAACCATGACAACTACCACTGAGATAATAACTACTGAAATAGCTGACATTGAACCCTCGACTGAGCCAAGTTTAACAGCTTTGGCCGATCCTAAAGTATGTCCAGCAGTTCCTAAACCTAACCCAATTCCGATTGCATTTTTTAAATGGAAAATTTTAATTAGCCAATCAGCCATTGCGTAAATAATTACGGCATTTAAGATACAAGCCATGGCTGTAATTGCAGGAACACCTTTAATTCCGGCTGCGACAGGCATAGCTACTGCTGTCGTTGCGGCTTGTGGAAGTAAAGAAGCAATTTCTGAATTATGAAGTCCCAACATTTTTGAAACAAAGTACATAATTACTAACGAAATCGTTAGCCCAATAATTAATGAAAGGATAATTTCTAACCAATATTTTTTGACAATATCGTTTCGTTTAAAAAGAGGAAGGGCAAATGCAATAGTAGCAGGATAGAGAAACCAAAAAATGATATCACCACCGGGTTTATAAAGCGAAGTGTAAACCCACGCAGTATTGGTTCCCGTAGAATGACCAATCAACCAAAGAATGAAAATTCCTAAAACCATACTTACGAAGAGTGGTTGAAAAAGGAAGAATCCCTTGGTAATTTTAAAGAGCCACATTCCAATTAAATAAACGACAATTGAGAGAGCAATTCCAAAAAATGGCGTTCCCAATACTTTAACTAATTCTCCTTGCATTATTTGTCCTCCTTGCTAAATTTATTTTTGAGCCAAATCAAACCCGCAGCAACAACTGCGATGGATACTAACATGACGACAGTTGAAATGAAAATCATAATCACTAACCGTACACCATCTTTAGCCATAATATCTAAGGAAGCCGCTAATTGGATTCCAGATGGGACAAATAAGAAGGCTAGCATTCCAATCAGAAAGTTACTTGATTGTTCAATTTGAGCAGGTTTAATAATTTTTAAAGTTAACAAAACGTACAAAAGAATTAAACCAATTACAGGAGTTGGCATCGGGAAGCTAGCTGGAAATAATTGTGAAATTAAAGAAGAAACAAAAAGGATACTTGCGTAAATCCCAATTTGCACAAAAATTGAAGCTGGTTTTGGCTTTTCAGGGGTATTTTTGTTCATAATTTAAACTTCTTTCTATATTTATGTGATTGTTTTCACTTATGATTATAACAGTATTTAGCGTAAATGAAAAATTAAAGCTGAGATTGTAATAACTTTCGCCGTAACTTCCCATTATTCGTTTTTGGCAGTTGATTTACTAAAATAAACTGTTTGGGAATTTTATATTTAGCTAATTTATTGGTTAAGTAAGTCGTTATTTGCCGAAAATTAATCGCTGTATTAGTAACGACAAAGGCGACTGGAACTGATCCCCAAGTTTCATCAGGCTTTCCGACTACGGCTGTTTCGACAATTCCAGGATACTGATTAATTTCAGCCTCGACTTCACGGGGATAAATATTTTCCCCCCCTGAAATGATTAATTCAGATAAACGGCTTTTGAGGTAGAGAAAGCCATCATCATCTAAGTAACCTAAATCACCAGTTTTAAACCATCCATCAGAGGTAAATTGATCATGCTTTTTTTCATTCAAATAACCAGGAGAAATATTATCGGCTTTTAGCAAAACTTGGCCGATCCCTTGAGAGGACGAAGGATTAGCAATTTTTAAACTTACAGGGAACAGGGGTTTTCCGACGGAACCAATTTTACGAATCGCGTCCGTAGCATTCAGAGCCACTACTTGCGAAGCTGTTTCGGTCATTCCGTAAGATTGAATTACATTAATCTGTTGATCACGACAATTTTTTAAAATTTTAAGCGCCACTTCACCGCCACCAAGTAACATATACGAAAAGTTGGGACTGTAAGGTTGAGTCTTGATAGCTAACAATTTTTTTAGCATATAAGGTACTACCGAAATAATTGTTCCAGTTCCCGTTGTGAGATCATGATTGATTAGTCCTGCGTCAAAATGTTCATATAAACGAACACCCATTCCATAAATTAGGCTTCTCATGATGATTGAAAAACCGCTAATGTGAAATAAGGGAACGGCACAAATCCAAATATCTTTTTCGGTTACTGGTAAATTTAAATCAGCTCCAATTGCACTTGACCAATGGTTTCGGTAAGTTTGTAAAACGCCCTTTGGATTGCCAGTAGTACCGGATGTGTACATGATGGTAGTTACTTGGTTAAAATCAAATTCCGATTTAATTAAATTTGTGGCATTCTTGGTTCGTGAATTTCTTAAGTCAGTTAATGACATTAGCTTAACTGAGGGTAATGCTTGTAACTTATTTTGAAACTCATCATCATAAATTAAGTAACTAACTTGGGCATCTTGAAGTTGGTATTTAATTTCTGGTAATGCCAAATTTTTATTAATTAAGACAATCTCAATACCAAGTTGTTGAAGTGCCAAAATAGTGAAATAAAGTTGTGGAGTGTTGTTACCGATGACGGCCACGCGCTTTGTCTTATGGACTTGTTTACCAACTAACTGATCACAAGTTTTTAAAACGGCTTGTTGTAATTCGGCAAACGTCCAATGTTGCTCATGATAAGAAAGAGCCATTCGGTTTGGCGTTAGAGCAACTCGCTTTTTCAGCCAATTATCCATTTAGCAAACCTTCTTTATGGGAATTTAGGAAACTTATCAAAGTCAGGATCACGTTTTTCCATGAAAGCATCGCGACCTTCTTTAGCTTCATCACTTGTGTAGTAAAGGAGGGTAGAGTCACCAGCTAATTGTTGAATTCCAGCTAAACCATCAGTAGCAGCATTCATTGAAGCTTTGATTAGCCGAAGTGACATTGGAGAGCGTTTTAACATCGTATCACACCAGGCTAAAGTTTCGGTTTCCACATCAGCAAGTGGAACAACTTTATTAATCCAGCCCATGTCATAGGCTTCTTGGGCAGTGTAGGTTTTACACATAAACCAGACTTCTTTGGCCCGTTTCATTCCAATTGTGTCAGCTAATAAGCCAGAACCGTAACCACCGTCAAAACTACCAACTTTTGGTCCAGTTTGACCAAACTTACCGTTGTCTGCAGAAATCGTAATGTCACAGACAAGCTGTAAAACATTTCCGCCCCCAACTGACCAACCACGAACCATGGCAATGACGGGTTTAGGAATGATACGAATTAAGTGTTGTAAATCAAGGACATTTAACCGCGGAATTCGGTCTTTACCAACGTAACCACCGTTTCCCCGAACTCCTTGGTCTCCACCAGAACAAAAGGCAAGATCACCTTGACCGGTTAAAATAATGGCTCCAATGGTTGAGTCATCCCGACAGCGCGCAAAGGCGTCAATCATTTCTTCGACCGTCACTGGGGTAAAGGCGTTCCGGACTTCGGGACGGTTAATGGTAATTTTGGCAATTTTACCTGTTCTTTCAAATAAAATATCTTGATAATTGTTTTCGATTGTTTCCCATTTTCTAGTCATCATGACCTCCAAATTAATTGTGATAATATGATTAGTATAAGATTAATTAAAAAAGATTGTTAGTAGAGAGGATTAACGCATGAACTTGATTGATTTTTTTAACATCAAAACTGAATTATTAACTGCCAACAAAGTTATTTTGACCATGGAAATTAAGCCAGAACATCAACAGCCCTATGGTTTAATGCATGGTGGGATTAGTTGTGTTTTGGCAGAAACGGCGGCTAGTTTAGGTGCTAATCAAAATCTTGATACTAGCAATCAAGTTGCGGTGGGACTTGATATCCAAACGACCCATCTGAAACCGGTAAAATTGGGTGAAATTCAAGCGATTGCGACCCCAGTTAAAGTTGGCCATCAAATCCAAACCTGGAAAGTTGGGATTTTCTATAATAATCACCAAATTAGTGAATCAAACGTTAATCTGGTTAATCAATCAGTTTAATTAATCGTGTATTATCTATTATAACGAGATATTGATAATTAATGTAGTTAATTAAGGGGGATTTATTAATGAAAGCAATTGCAGTATATTGTGGAGCAGCCATGGGTAACAATCCAATTTATGAAGTTGCCACGATTAAATTAGCCAAATGGCTAGTAGAAAACGACTATGCCTTAGTTTATGGTGGCGGAAAATTTGGATTAATGGGAGTATTGGCGCAAACAGTTTTGCAAAATGGTGGTTCAGTTTATGGAGTGTTACCACAAGAATTAGCAGAACGTGGTACGGCATTAGATGGATTAACTGATTTGGAAGTCGTTGAAAATATGTCACTTCGTAAACGGCGGATGATTGAACTTTCCGACGCTTGTATCGCGCTTCCTGGTGGTCCAGGAACTTTGGAAGAAATTTCCGAAGCCTTTTCCTGGGCGCGAATTGGTGACAATGATAATCCTTGTATTTTGTACAGTGTTGCAGATTATTATCGTCCTTTAGAAAAAATGTATGATGAAATGACTGAGAAGGGTTTTTTAACGAAAGTAGATCGGGATAAGTTATTTTTCTCAGATTCACTTACTGAAATTGGAACCTTTATTGAGGGATACGTTCCACCTAAAATTAGAAAATATTAAAGATTGGTTAAAAAAGTATTGACGTTTTATAAAATCGCAGGTTATAATCAGACATATCAAAAACAGAAAGGAACATTATGATGAATTTTAAAATGATGAATCAACTTAACTCATCCTCTAGCTTTGCTTGGCATGCTGTATCTAAGCGAGGTTAGTTTGAGTTGCCTGGTTAGATGCATGAGTTTTCTAACTAGGTCATCATTAATATTCATGAATGTTTCGCCGAATATCTAAATGAATTTTAAGCCTAGTTAGTTAATGCTAACTAGGCCTTTTTATTACTTATTTTTTAAAGGGGGAGCTTTTAATTATGGAAGAGCAAAAATTGAAACGAAGTGTTGGACCGTTTACCGCCCTAGCTTTGGTAATGGGAACGGTAATTGGTGGAGGAGTATTTTTCAAGACAGCGAGTGTTGTTGAGGCAACTCATTCGGTTAGTTTGACTTTATTAGCTTGGGTTGTGGCTGGAATTTTAACTATTTGTGGGGGGTTGACGGTAGCTGAATTGGGAGCAGCGATTCCTGAAACTGGCGGAAGTGTTCAATACATGCGTCATACTTATGGACCTTTGAGTGGATTTTTGCTCGGTTGGGCCGAAATGTTAATCTACGTGCCCGCTAATATGGCTGCATTAGCAATCATTTTCTCTACTCAAGTAATCGTCTTACTGCACTTAAGTATGTCTTTAGTTATTCCAATTGCGATTGCCGTGGTGGTTATAATTACTGCTTTGAATAGTTTAGGCGCCAAAGTTGGGGGAATGGTTCAATCAACCACTTTAATTTTTAAACTGATTCCGATTTTTCTAATTGTGATTGTGGGATTATTGATGCCCGGCCACGTAGATGTGACGTTCTTCCCGATAGCTCCAACTGACCATGCCAATTTGTTAACGGCCTTTTCAGGTGGGTTGTTGGCCACGATGTTTGCTTATGAGGGTTGGATTAACATCGGTGATATTGCTGGAGAAATGAAGAGTCCCAAGAAAGACATTCCCAAAGCGGTTGTGTTTGGTTTAACTTTTATCATGATTATTTATGTATTGGTTAACTGGATTTTCTTAAAGAACATGCCTATTGACGCCATTGCTGGTAATACTAATACCGCTTCTCAAGTAGCTGGCAAATTATTCGGTGAATTTGGCGGGAAATTAGTTACAATTGGAATTTTAGTTTCAGTTTTTGGAACGATTAACGGTTATACAATGACGGGTGCCCGGATTCCCTATGCGCTAGCTAAAGATGATTTATTACCATTTAGTAAACAAATTAGCAAATTAAACAAAGCTGCGGCTCCCTATGTGGCTAGCCTATTCATTTTAGTAATTGCAATTATCATGATTATTTTAGGAAGTTTTGACATCTTAACGGATATGTTGGTGTTTGTAATGTGGATTTTTAATTGCTTAATGTTTTTAGCAGTTTTTATTTTAAGAAAACGGGAACCAAATTTGGAACGGCCTTATCGAGTCCTTTGGTATCCATTCGTTCCAATTGTGGCAATTGTTGGTGGATTATTTATTATTGTAACAACGTTAGTTAATCAAACTGGACTTGCCGCAGTTGGCCTAGTTATTACTTTACTAGGGATTCCAGTTTATTATTTACACAAAAAATTTGGTATTTAAACTTAATTTGTTAAAACTTATCTTGATACTCTATTAGGATAAGTTTTTTTGTTTTGAGAAAAGGGCTAAATAAAATACACCATAAGCTAATTTTTAGCTTATGGTGCATAAATGAATCATTTTATTTATTTGTGTGAATCGGTTTTGCAGGGTTACCAACTACAGTTGTATTGGCTGGTACATCTTTGGTAACAATTGCCCCAGCACCAACAATGGCGTTTTCACCAACAGTAACTCCAGGTAAGATAATTGCTCCAGTTCCAATCCAAGCATTTTTATGAATATGAACTGGTTTCATATGCATTAAGTCACGATTATCTTTATCGTGGTTAATTGTAACTAGGGAAACGCGGGGACCAATTAGTACATTTTCGTCTAAATAAATTCCGCCTGCGTCTTCAAAAAGGCAATCAGTATTAATTAATACTCCAGATTTTAAAAAGATGTGACGACCAAAGTCAGTATTTAAGGGGGGAAAAATCATAACATTTTCTGGCACTTTTTTACCCGTAATTTTTTCTAACAGTTGTTTTTGAATAGTTGGATCAGATTCATTATTAAATTTTATCAAGAGAGCGGCATTTTGATAATGAATATCAAAGATTTCTTTAGAAGCAGGGTCACGAAAGTTTATAGTACCACCATTTAGGGCTGTTTGTAATAAATCACTTGTCATATTAGTTACCACCTTATTTTTAATTTTTAATAATAATAACATTAATCACTTTTAGAGCCAATGAATTAATTTTAGATGGTAACGTCAGTTATTTGGTAAAGTTTCGTCAAGAGCAATTTTATTTACGAACTATATTAAAATATTCTTGATTTGTTGCAATTTTTCAGATAACATAAGAACAGTAATGCGAATAATATTAATATTTGAAACTTAAAAAGTTCGTTATGACTGGAGAAAAAAGCATGAAAGTTTTTGATTACGAAGATATCCAATTGATTCCTAACAAATGTATTGTTAACTCACGTAGTGAATGTAGTACCGAAATGAAATTTGGCGATCGAACCTTTAAATTACCGGTCGTTCCTGCCAATATGCAAACGGTTATTAATGAAGAATTAGCCATTTCACTTGCAAAAAATGGATATTTCTATGTAATGCACCGGTTTCAACCAGAAAAACGGCATGATTTTATTCGTTCCATGCACGATCATGGTCAATTTGCATCCATCAGTATTGGAGTAAAACCAGCTGAATACGATTTCATTGATGAATTAGTGGAATCTGGTGATCTTCCTGAATACGTAACCATCGATATTGCGCATGGATACTCTGATTCAGTGATTAAAATGATTAAGTACATTAAAGCAAAAGCTCCTTCAATTTTTTTGATTGCTGGAAACGTTGGAACTCCTGAAGCAGTCCGTGCTTTAGAAGATGCCGGTGCCGATGCTACTAAAGTTGGAATTGGACCTGGAAAGGCCTGTATCACTAAAATCAAAACTGGTTTTGGAACAGGCGGTTGGCAATTAGCGGCCATCAACGCTTGTTCAAAGGGTGCTCGAAAACCAATTATTGCTGATGGTGGGATTAGAACTGATGGTGATATCGCAAAGTCACTTCGTTTTGGGGCTTCAATGGTGATGATTGGTTCAATGTTTGCTGGACATCTTGAATCACCTGGTAAAAAAGTCGAAAAAGACGGAAAAGTATTTAAAGAATACTTCGGTTCCGCTTCACAGTACCAAAAAGGTGCTTATCACAATGTGGAAGGTAAAAAATTGCTTGTAACTTCTAAGGGAAGCATTTATGATACCCTTCAAGAAATGAAAGAAGATCTTCAATCATCAGTTTCTTACGCTGGTGGGAGAGATCTTTCCGCATTAAAGACTGTTGATTATGTAATTGTAAAAAATTCTATTTATAATGGCGATTAAACAAAACTGTTAATTAAATATTTTTCAAAGTAAAAGAACTATGATATAACTAGCTTCTACAAATAAATAGGACGAAAAATCTATTTTTGATTTTTCGTCCTATTTATTTGTAGAAATTTATCCAAACAAGTCCCTAATGAGACTATTTTTTTATATTTAATATCATTATCACAATTCCTGTTTCTTTTCGGACTTTATCAATTTCTCTACAATCAAAATTCAAAGAAGCTTTCATCTTTCCAAAAATTGGTTCACTTCTATTTTATGTTTGGCATAGATTTGACCTGTTTTAGGTAATGAAAGCAACTCACAAATCTTTATTTACATTTATTTGTCGAATCCTGCCATTCGGAGTTAAGGCATCTAAAATCGTTAAAATAAGTATGTCGTAATTGTTAAAAATGAAAATATATGTTAAACTTTTTTGAAAGCGCTTTCAAAAAGAAGGATAGGTGATTATATGAATAATAAAGTTAGTATTTTAAACATATTTAAATTTAGAGGGAAACAACTAGACAGTGGCTATTTAAATAAGACGCCAATACTTCAGTTCATTTTGGTGTCGCTATTGTTTCCAATGTGGGGAGCAGCACAAAGCTTAAACGATGTCTTGATTACCCAGTTTAGGGCAATCTTTCATCTAAGTTATTTTGCTTCTGCATATGTGCAGAGCGCCTTCTTTTTAGGTTATTTTTTGACGGCAATTCCTGCTTCATACTTAATTAAAAGAACATCATATAAATTTACAATCGTAATTGGTCTGATTCTTTATATCAGTGGCTGTGTTCTTTTTTTCCCCGCTTCTGAATCAGCAACTTATGGGTTCTTTCTTATAGCTTTATTCGTTCTAGCAACAGGATTGAGTTTTCTGGAAACATCGGCGGATACTTTTTCTTCATTACTTGGTCCAGAAAATAAAAGAACGTTAAGATTAAATATCTCCCAAACTTTTAATCCAATTGGTGCTGTAATTGGAATTTTACTTGGAAAATACTTAATATTTGGCAACGGCATTAGCCTTGCGGATAAACTCAAAGGAGTTTCTGCTGTTAAACAAGTTGCTATTGCAGAAGATGCATTGCACAGGACACTACTTCCATATCGCTACATGATCATGGTTTTGGTCGTATTGTTAGTTTTGTTTCTAATTGTCCAATTTCCTAAATGTAAGCCAACAGTTACAGAAAAGGTAGATCCGCTATGGAAAACAATTGTTTCATTGTTGAAAAACCATAAATTCACTTTTGGGATGCTTACTCAGTTTATGTATATGGGACTACAAGTTGGAGTATGGTCATTTACAATCCAACTTGCTTTAAACCTAAATCATTCGATCACATCAAGTGAGGCAGCTAATTTTGTTATTTACAGTTATATTGCCTTTTTCATTGGTAGATTATTGGCTGATCAATTAATGGAGAAGTTTAACCCACTAAAGGTTTTCTTAGTATTTGAAACCCTTGCATTAGCAGGCATAATCTTTATTGTTGTTGACCATAGCTTTATGAGTGTATACGCAGCCGTTTTAGTTTCTGGATTGATGGGTCCTGGATATGCTACAATCTATAGCACCTCTTTAGGATTCGTCAAAAATCCTCATGAAAGAGAAACAGCTGGGGCATTATTGGTCATGATGATTGTTGGCGGTGGGATTTGGCCCCTTGTTCAAGGATATGCAGCCGATTTGTTCCATTCAATGTCGCTTTCTTTTGGTGTCCAAATCATCACCTTAGGAGTAATGATTGCTTTTGCCATCTATAATTTAAAAAATCGCGTTTCACAGAATGACTAATGTATTTTAAAAAAATATAAAAAGGGAGACAAAATCATGAAAAAAATGGGCAACTTAATTACTGGAGTACAACACGTTGGCATACCTACAAAGGATTTAGAAAAAACAATTAATTATTATAAAGATTTAGGATTCACTGAAAAAGGTAAATTTAATAATGGAGCGGTTACAGTTGCTTTTATGGAATTTGGCAATTTAACTATTGAGACATGGGAAGGTGATCCAACTAATCCAGTCGATGGCGCTATAAATCATTTTGCACTTAACACGCCTGATATTGAGCAAGCATTTCAAGTTGCCAAAGAAATGAATTTAAATATTGACGATGACCAAGTTCAAGAAATATCCTCCTATTGGGATCATGGAATAAAATATTTTAATGTTTATGGACCAAACCATGAAAGAATTGAATTTTGTCAGATATTGAAATGATTTAATTAATAGTTTGACTTTTATTATCTTGGATTGAGAATTTATAAACTATCCAAAAAATAAGAGGTTGTCACATAACTAGCCTCTAAAAATAATATAGGACGAAAAATCTGATTTTGATTTTTCGTCCTATATTTATTTGTGAAAATTTATCAAAACAAATCCTTAACTAGACTAGTTTCTTATATGTAATGTCATCATCACAATCGTTGATTCTTTTTTAGATGTTTATTTCACATCCTCTTTTGTTTATTTTCATTTTCGATGTAACAAAAATTTCACTATTGTTGAATTTTAATTTCGGATTTACGATAGTCTTGAGTTAAAAATACAACTTAAGGAAATGTTCTATAAGAACAGATGGAGGAAATATTTATGAAAGCAATTGGATATAATAAACCAGTTTCAGATACTGGAGAAAACTTTTTTGAATTTGAGACTAACACGCCTAAGCCAACTGATCATGACTTATTGGTAAAGGTTAATGCCACTTCAGTTAATCCAGTAGATGTTGGGGTTAGAAATGGCTTAGATCGTTCATTAGAAAAGCCTAAAGTAATTGGTTGGGATGCAGTTGGAGTAGTAGAATCTGTTGGAGCTAGTGTTACTATGTTTAAACCTGGTGATCGAGTATTTTATGCAGGTTCATTTATTCGACCTGGAAGTGATAGCGAATATCAATTAATAGATGAAAGAATTGTTGGTAATGCTCCTAAAACATTAACTGATGCAGAAGCAGCAGCAATGCCTTTAACATCTTTGGCAGCATGGGAAGCTATGTTTGAACAATTAGAAATTAATCCAAACAATTATGCTGAAAATCAAAAACATACAATTCTAATTATTAATGGTGCTGGTGGTGTTGGTTCTATTGCTACTCAGTTAGCAAAATGGGCTGGGTTACATGTAATTGCAACTGCTGGAAGACCAGAAACTATCCAATGGGTAAAGGATCATGGTGCTGATGACGTAATTAATCATCATTATAATTTAGCTGATGAATTAAATAAGCTTGGTTATAAGTATGTTGATTATATTTTAGGATTAAAAGGAATTGATTCATATTGGCAATTGATGACTGAAATCATTAAGCCATTTGGAAGAATTGCTTCTATTACCGAAAATCAGGCTGGAATCGACTTACAACAATTAACTAAAAAGAGTGGTCACTTTGCTTGGGAATGGATGTTTACTAAGTCTTACTATCATGAAAATATGATTAGCCAACATAACATTCTTAATAAAGTTGCTGAATTATTAGATAATGGCACGATTAAGTCAACACTTACAAAAGAGTTAACTCCCATTAATGCAGCAAACTTAGAACAGGCTCATGAATTAGTTGCTTCAGGGAAGATGATTGGTAAGGTTGTTTTAACAAATAAATAGAATTGATTAGGAGCACAAAAATGGCAAATGATGATAGATTTAATAAAGGCAAAGAATCCCTTGCCAAAGTAGATTCTGAGGCAATGAAAAATCTTCAAGCTAGTCTAGGAGACGTTGCTCCAGATGTAGTTAAATATATAGTAGAATTTGTTTTTGGCGATATTTATACGCGATCTGGTTTGGACTTAAAGCAAAGAGAAACGGTTATTATGACTGCAGTATTGGCGCAATCTGAATTAGGCGAACTAGAAGCACACGTTAAGGAAGCGTTGAATGTTGGTTTGAAACAAAGCGAGATTATTGAGATTTTTATTCAAAGTATCCCTTATGTAGGTTTTCCTAAAGTAATGGATGCGATCGCAATTGCAAAAAAAGTTTTTCAAGCCTAAAAATTAAAGCTTTTTATTTATAATTATGTGATGTTGGTGATATACTTACTTAAAGTAACTAAAATATTTAAGGAGATTTATAATGGATTTTTATAATTTACAAAAGAAGCGTCGTTCAATTTATGCGTTAGGTGATAACAAAACGCATACAGATGAAGAAGTATATGATGTTATCAAAAAATCAGTACGGGAATCCCCTTCTCCATTCAATTCTCAATCAGTAAGAGCGGTGGTTTTATTTGGAGAAGCTAATAAAAAACTTTGGGATATTACATTAGATAAGCTTCATGAAGTTTCTAAAAGTGAAGCTGATTTTAAAGAAACTGCTGATAAAGTAGAAAATTCTTTTAAATCTGGATTTGGAACGGTGTTGCTATACACTGATACAAAAGTAGTTGATGATTTAAAAAATAATTTTCCTAGCTATGCTTCTAATTTTTATGATTGGTCAGAACAATCAATTGGTATCGCAGACTATTCAATTTGGGTTGCGTTAGCAGAAATGGGGATTGGTGCTTCTAATCAGCATTACAACCCACTAATTGATGAAGCAGTTGCAAAAGAGTTTAATATTCCTGATAGCTGGACTTTAAGAGCAGAAATGCCTTTTGGATCTATCGAAGCTCCTGCTGGAGAAAAAGAATATATGGAAGATGACAAACGTTTTAAAATGTTTAAATAAAATTAAATTACTTTAACTAAGTGCTTCATAAAAGTTAGATAAAAATCTAATTTTTATGGGGCATTTTTCATCACTAAATTTAAAAATATATCGATGTCATAAAATAACTCTTAAAGAGAATTTAAAATTATAGTTTATAAAGTAGTCATAGGATTGCTTTAATGCTTACCTTTTTTAATTATTTTAGCTGGATTACCAATTACAACTGAATTGGCTGGAACATTTTTTCTGACAACTGCACCTTCTCCAACAATTGCATTTTCGCCAACTGTTACACCTGGTAAAATAATTGCTCCAGCTCCAATCCCGGCATTTTTATGAAGATGAATTGCTTGGGTAAGAATTATATCTCGATATTCGGGTCTAAGATCATGATTAAGGGTAATAAAAGTAGCTCTTGGTCTCACTAAAACATTTTCATCTAGATAAATACCTCCCAAATCTACAAAAACACAGTCTGTATTGATAACTACACCAGATTTTAAGAAAATATGTCTACCAAAGTCACTATGTAAAGGTGCGAAAACTTTAATATTTTCTGGAAGTTTTTGGTCAGTTATTTTTTCTAAAAGCTTTTGTCTAACTTTATAGTTAGGTTCATTGTTAAACTCCATTAAAAGTGCTGTATTTTTTCTTGAATATCAAATAATTCTTTAAAAGTAGAGTCACAAAAATCAAGTGGTTCACTATTCTGATGTGAACCCATAAAGTTGGACACATATTTAGTTTTTCTAGGAGACAAGTTTTCGATATTGAATCGGAGACCTGCCTCCTAGTTTTGTTTTAATTTTTTGATTAGTATAATAATAACATTTTATTAAATAAATTAGTGTTGGTAATTGACTTTAAAAAGCAAAATACCTATCTAGCAGTATCGTTTTGTTAGATAGGTATTTTAATTTTGAATCAATAATGATTATACTTTTGTTTTTTTAAATAATCCTGATTTCCAATATAATCCTAAAGAAATTAACATTGTTAAAGCAGCAAAAATTGCAATTCCAGTAAATCCTAAGAATTCTTTAAATAAAATTCCACCAATAACGCCGGCAATTGTTTCACCAAAGTACATTGCTGCATTTGATAAAGAAGAAATGGTACTACGTTCATTAACAGTTGTGCTTTGTAATGTAGCCATAAAAATTGGGAAAATAAAACCGTTAAATAGAAAAATAATTGTGAAAATAATTTCTGATATTACAAACGTATGAATAAAAGCCAGAATAACATATAAAAAAATTAAAATTAAAATTTCAAATAAAAATGATTTTTGAATCCCCAACTTTTTTACGATTTTACTTCCAGTTAATGAACCAATTAAATTACCTGCTCCAATTGCAATCATTGCAGTACCTACATTGGTTAATGTAAGACCAAAGGATTTTGTGAACCAAGTAGAGATAAAGGAAATAGCAGTAAATGATCCCATTTGAAAAATAAAATAAGCAAATAAATAATTCGTGGATTTTTTATTCTTTAAAACATTTTCATAAGTTTCAAAGAAAGAAAATCTTTTTCTTTCACCAATTTCTAACTCGGGTAAAACAAAAACACTAAGAATTAATAAAATTAATGAAGCAACTGAAATAACGAAGAATGGAGTTTGCCAAGAAATCACAGCCAAATAGCTTCCAATTGGGATCCCAACTAATTGAGAAACAGATAAACCTGCAGTTGCATAGCCCATTACTTTTACAATGTCTTTTTTGTTTACTACAACTGGGATTGAAGCCCAAACTTGTGGTGTAACAAAAGATGCACTAATTCCAGCTAATAATCTGAAGGTAATCATTAAAGGGAAATTGAAAGCAAAACCACAAAGAAAAGTTGATATAGTAAAGCCTGCTAATCCCCAAGTTAGGACCTTTTTTCTATTTCTACCATCAGAAATAGGACCAGAAAATAATGCACATAAGGCATATCCAATAGCATATGCGCTTACTAGCCAGCCTGAGATTGAAGTAGATATACCATAATTTTTTGCTAATGTTGGCAATAATGGTGCTATTAAAAATGTATCAGTTCCAATTACAAACATAATTAGAAAAAACATAGACGAATAACGTCGCATAAGAGGCTCCTTTGTAAAATAGATTGTTTTATAACTATCGAACAATTATTTAAAATAAAAACCTTGTGATTACAAGGTTTTTAAAAATTCAGGTAAATATTTATTAAAAGTATTTATATTTAATTTAACATATTTGATTTGACCTTCTTTACGAGTACAAGTTAATCCAGCTTCTCGTAAAGTCTTAAAATGGTAAGAAACTGTGGATTTGTTAATATTTAAATTTTCACCTATTTCCCCACAATTTAATTCTTTTTTGTTTTTAAAAAGTTTCCTTACTATATTTAGTCTTGTTTCATCAGAAAGTGCTTTAAATATTTTTACTCTAATTTGATCTTCATTTAATTGTTCAATAGTCATAAAACAATCTTATGTTTTTTAAAAGTATATGTCAAATTATGACGAAAATCTTTACATAATGATATTACTTATTTTAATTGAAGGTAGACTAGGTATGAAATTAAGAATTGACTAGTCAGGAAGAAAGGATTTGAAAATGAATAAAGAAAAAATAGTTTTGTTAGTTGAACCGAGCTTTTACGGAGTTGTTTTTGCAAAAGCAGCAAAAAAACTTGGTTGTAAAGTTGTTAGTATTGTTCAAAATAAAGCAGATCCAATTAAGTATAACTATGAAAATGACTATGATGATTTATTAGTTGCTAATATCCATGAAGAAAAATCAATTATTAATGCTATTAATAATAGTAAATATAAAAATTTTGATGCAATTATTCCCTCAACGGATTATGTAACAACTGTCACAGCAAAAGTAGCAAAATATTTTAAAAAATTTGGAACTTCAGTTAAAACAGCGGTGAATGCTAGAAATAAAGATTTGGCTAGAAAAGAATTCAAAAAAAATGGAGTACCATCAGCAAAATATGCCGTTGTAAATAATTTGCAAGATGCCTTAAAAGAATCTGAAGAAATTGGATATCCAGTGATTTTAAAACCGACTAACGCTGCAAGTAGTTTAGATGTCTTTTTTATTAATAGTTCTAATGAACTAAAAAATAGATTTGAAGAACTAAAAAAGTTTAAAAAAAGTTATCTGGGTTTTAGAGTGAGACCAGAATTTATGATTGAAGAATTTTTAGATGGTCCTGAATTCAGTGTAGAGTTATTTTTATATAAAAATAAAATTGCTTTTGCAGAAGTTACGGAAAAACATACTACAAAACCGCCATATTTTAGTGAAATAATGCACGTATTTCCAACGTCAATTGATTTGAATCAAAAGAATTCCATTGTTAATGTGGCATTTGATGCTGCTAAATCCTTAGGTTTTACGAATGGTCCAACACATATTGAAATTAAGTTAACCAAAGAAGGGCCTAAAATTGTTGAAGTTAATGGAAGACCAGGTGGTGATAATATAACATCTGATTTAATACAAGATGCTTATGGAATTAATCTATTTGAGGAAACAATTAAATTATATTTAGGTGAAGATATAAAAATTCAAAAGCAAAAAAATAATTCAGCTTTAATTAGATATATTTTTGCCAAGAGCCATGGGGAACTTGCAGAAATCAAAAATACTAACGTACTTGAACATATTCCAGAAGTTAAAAAATTTGTAATTAATGCACATAAAGGTCTGAAAGTTAGGCCACCTGAAAATTCTGATGATCGGTTAGGCTATTTTATTTTATCAGGGAAAAATTCTAACGATTTGAAAAAACTTGCAAATGATTTATCTGATAAGTTAATAGTTTTGGTGAAATAGTCTTAGAATTAATAGGGATTCTTTCAGGAAAAAATTTTTTTAATATTAAATGATATGGTCACAAATTGTTTATAAATTTAGTAATATTTTTAGTAGTTAATCATAAAAAATGAACTTGAATTTTTAATTCAAGTTCATTTAATTTATAAAATATTGAATAATGGGTAGCTTAAAATATTATCAAGATTTTTCTGTGGAAACTCTCTGTACAAAGAATATTCCACAAAAAGCAACAATAGCTGCAACAATAAACATTGCTGGCATAGATTTACCAACTAATGGGAAAATTATAAAACTACAAATTGAAGCAGTAATTTGAGGAATACAAATACTAATATTAAATAATCCTAAATATGAACCTTGATGTTTTCCGCCTAAAGTATCACTTAAAATTGTAAATGGTATTGTATTCATAGTGACAAACATTATTCCTAAGAGTGAGTACGAAATAATTAATAACCATTTATTAGTAATGAAAAATACGGAAAGATACCCTAGGGACCCTAATAAAATTCCTAATTTATACATTAATTTTCTTTGTTCAGGTTTAGTTTTGGCAATAACTAATCCCCAACCAATTCCTACTAATGAGAAAATACCAAATAGTACACCGTACCAGTTACCGGCAGCTTGGTAGGCCGCAGTTGATGGATCTGTAACGTGGTATACATTTTTTGCAATTGCACCAGTACTGTATGTCCACATATATTGCATTGGGAACCAGCAGAAAAACTCAATTAATGATAATTGCCAAAATGATTTTGGTGCCTTTTTTAAAAGTTTAATAAAGCTTGGTGTGTTTTTATTTTCTTCAATTGATATACCATGATATTTTGCATATTTTTCTGGATTATATTCATGTACTGATAATACAGATAATAAAGTTGTTACTAATAGGATTGCTGCAGTAATATAGAATGACCAAATTACTGAATTAGGTAGAGATCCTTTTTTACCAACATTGGAAACGCCAACAAAAGTTAATATTGCAGGTAGCAATGTAGCTAAAATCCCACCAATACTGCTAAAATTTGATGACCATGACCAAGCAAAATTTTCCTGATCTTTATTAACCATATCACTAATAACCATTTTTAGTGGTTGCATTGAGGCATTAGTTGATAAATCCATAAATAGGATGGCAAAGGCTCCGAAAAGCATTGCTGCAGTTGAACCATAACCAAAGCCTAATGAACCAGAGTTTGGCAATAAAATTAACATTAGTGCTGCAAATGGGGCAGCAATCATTGTATATGGCATTCTTCTCCCAAATCTTGTCCATGTCATATCTGAATATTTTCCAATTAGTGGTTGTACGATCATTCCTACTAATGGGGGAAGAATAAAGAAATATCCTAATTTAGTAGGATCAGCTCCAATTGTTTGAAAAATCCTTCCCATTTGTGAGCTTTGTAATGAACCCGCCATATTAATTCCAAAGCATCCAAATGTTAATGCTAAGATTGTCCAACGTGATAAATTAGGCAAATGGTCCCTTTTATCATCCATAATTTTTCTCCTTATAAATCTAAAATCGTCTGATTTTTAGTATTAGTAATTTTTAAATGTTTATCTTTTAAGTTAACTACTAAACTTGCTGTAACTTTATTGTCTTGAGATGATCGTACGATAGTGAAGTTGTTTTCATTAATTTTAGTTACATTAATTGATCCGTTTAAATCAAAGGCTTTACTATCATTTCTAAATCTTAATATTCTAAACAAATTTTTAACAACTAGTCGATTAGTATTTTCTTTAATTTCTTCTTTTGAATAATAATGACGGTTGATATTTCGTCCTTCTTTAGTTTTTTCCAAAAGATTAATATCATTTTTACCAGCTAATAATCCAACATAGTAAATTTGTGGGATACCAGGGGCAAAGATTTGGATTGCTCTTGCAATCAAATATGATTTATCGTCATTTCCAAGAGCAGAGTAGTAAGTTGTATTGATTTGATAAATGTCTAGGTTATTATATGCAGTGCTTGAATATACTTTTTTTACATTTGCACCAATTTTATACATTTCTTTTTTGGTAAAATCTAATTCACGATTTGTTAAAACACCTTTGCCATCAACTACTCCAATACCATCATGAGTGTCTAGGGTGGTGAACTGTTTCATTGGACTATTTTTAAGCCAATCAATTAATGGATCAACTTTTCCAGAATACAAACTATATAAGACAATAATAGGAAGTGCAAAGTCATAGCTATAATAATCATGATCAGTTAACTTTCTTACAATATGATAGTTTTCATGAATTTCCGGTAAAAGCTTAACTCCCTGTGGTTCAACTACTTTTTTAATTTCATTAAGTACTTTCCAAATATCAGGTTCAACAAAGAAATCGGTAGTACCAATTTTTTTGATTGCATACGCAAACGCATCCAATCTAATAATTGAAGCACCATGATTCATTAAAAAGTCTAGGGTGTTTTTAATGAACTTTTGAGTTACTGGTTTCGTAATATCTAGATCAATTTGTTCTTCTCCAAAAGTATTCCAAACCCTTTCTACTTTTCCAGCTTTAAAATGAATTTCTTGAATTGGTTCTTTAGGTTTTCGCTTATAGATTAAATCAATATCAGATTGTTTTGGATTTTGATGTTTCCAAAATTCATCCCAGTTAATAAACATATCTTTATATGGAGAATTGTTATGATTTTCTTGAAAATTCACAAAATATTTAGAATGTTTAGAAATATGATTAATCATAAAATCGAACATCAAATAATATGATTTGGATAACTCATCAATGTCATTCCAATCTCCAAATTTATTTTCTACTTTTGTGTAGTCTTTAGGAGCAAATCCACGATCAGCTGAGGATGGGAAAAATGGTAAGATATGTAATCCGCCAACGACTCCGTTCATGTATTTATTTAATACTTCTTTTAAATCTGACAGATTATTTCCTAAACTATCTGGATACGTAATTAGCATTGCTTTATTTGTTAGTTTCATTTTCAAGGTCTCCTTTATATAAAACAGATCCCCATGGAGATAAGGTTAACTCATTATCTTTAATCTTATTATTTCCTACTTCTAGTACTGATTTAGGATTCATATTTTTAGGTATTTTAAATGTTGCTTCCTTACTGCTTAAATTAGTAATAATTAAATATTCTTTCTTATCAAGTGTCCTAGTATATACATACAGTTGATTATCGTTTGTGTTAACTAACTGATAGTTTCCATTAAGTAGAACTTCATCATTTAAACGTAATTTAACTAATTTACGATAAAAATTTAATACTGAATCATCATCTTTATCTTCAAGAGCAACATTTTTCTTCACATAATCAGGATTTACACTAATCCATGGCTTATGATTACTAAAACCGGCATTTTTTTCGTTATTCCATTGCATTGGTGTACGAGCATTATCACGACTTTTACCAATTAAATGTTGCATGATTGTCTTAACATCAATTCCTTTTTCAAGTTGTTCTTTATAATATCTGATACTATCTAAATCTCGAAATTCATCTATTTTATCAAATTGAATATTGTCCATCCCTAATTCTTGTCCTTGATAAATAAATGGTGTTCCTTTCATTAAAAAGTACATCATTCCCAATGTCTTTGCTGTTTTTGTTTTATATTTTTCATTTCCATCACCAAAATATGAAACTCCTCTTGGAAGATCATGGTTTTCAATGAACAGTGCATTCCATCCAGTTTCATTTAAACCATCCTGCCACTTGGATAATGCTGCTCTAAGTTGTGGTACCGAAACTTTACCAATATCAAATTTTTCCCAGAAACTAACATGATCAAATTGAAAAATCATACTAAAATAACCATTATTTTGATTAACCCATTTTTTGGCTCTTTGTAGTGGAATTCCACCAGCTTCACCGACTGTCATTAAGTTATTTTTTTTAAATTGTTCACTCAAAAATTCTAAATAACCATCAATTCCTGGAACATCATTCATAGCTTTATTAGGATCATTTACATCTTCAAAGGTTTGAAGTTTCTTCAAATGAGAAATAGCATCTAACCTAAAACCATCAACGCCTTGCTTTTTCCACCAACTAATCACACTAGCAACCTCATCGTGAACCTTAGAACTTTCCCAATTCAAGTCTGGTTGTTCTTTAGCAAACAAATGATAATAATATTCATTAGTTGCCTTGTTATATTCCCATGCAGATCCGCCAAAAAGTGATTTCCAATTATTAGGTTTTTTGTTATTAATATTTTCTTTCCATATGTACATATCATGGTATGGATTATTTTTTGATTTTTTTGCTTCCTTAAACCATTCATGTTTATCAGAAGTATGATTAATAACTAAATCAAATACTACTTTGATTCCTGCTTTATGAAATTTAGAAATCATATTTTTAACATCATCCATAGTTCCATACTGAGGATCAATTGCTTCATAATTAGAGACATCATACCCATTATCGACATTAGGCGATGCAAAAAATGGAGAAATCCATACAAATTTAACGCCTAATGATTTTATATATGGAATTTTTTCAATAATTCCATTAATATCACCAACTCCATCATTATTACTGTCATTAAAGCTTTTAGGATAGATTTGGTATCCAACTCCATTTTTCCACCAACTATTTTTATTAACTAATTCCATAAGAACACCTCATTAAAAACTATTTTGTAACCGCTTACATTGATAATGATAATCCTTTTTATAAGCATGTCAATCGATTGACATGTTTATAAAATGCTACTATATTATCATAGCTATTAAGTTAAAGGGGAATTTTTATGAGTTACAAACTTGAAGATGTTGCAAAATTGGCTAATGTTTCTACTACAACAGTATCTAGGGTAATTAACAATCGGGGTTATATTTCAGAAAAGACAAGACATACTGTATATGAATCAATGAAAAAGTTAAACTATCAGCCTAGTATTGTTGCTAGAGCATTACAAGGTAAAAAATTAAAACTAGTTGGTCTTATTTTTGCTGGACTTGAGAATCCATTTATCGCGGAAATTGTAGAGAAAATTGAAACTAGATTATTTACTTTTGGTTACAAATCAATTATTTGTAATAGTCTAGAAGACCCCAAAAAAGAGCAAAAATATCTTAAATTGTTACAAGCAAATCAAGTAGATGGAATTATTACGGGTTCTCACAATGAAGGAATAGAAGAATATAAAAATAATGAGCTGCCAATTATTTCTTATGATCGTTATTTTAATTATCCGGTACCAACAGTTAGCAGTGATAATTATGCTGGTGGACAATTAGCGGCTAATACCTTAATATCAAAGCAAGCCAGTAATCTTATGGTTGTTTCTGGAAGTATTGACAAAAGATCTTTAAATAGTAATCGAGTTAGTGGGTTTATAGAAACAGCTAAACGTAGATTTATGACTGTAAATACTTTAGATATTCCATTTAATTCTTCGCTAACAAATAAGCGTTCTTTGATTAAAGAACATATCAAGCAAAAAAATATTAATGGCTTGTTTTGTACTGATGATTTAACGGCTATTATTGCAATGCAAGAAGCTACAAAATTAAATTTGAAAATTCCTAATGACATTCAAATTATAGGTTATGATGGATCTAATTATGTGAAGGAATATAGTCCCAAATTAAGTACCATTGTGCAACCAATTGATGAAATTTGTAATCTTTTAGTTAAATTATTAATTGATCGAATAAATAATAAACAAGTAAAACAAAATTACATATTACCAATTTCATTACTACAAAAAGATTCACTAAAAAAATAAAAACTAAGTAGTCTGGAATACAATTATTTTATGTAAGTGAAAATCACCTTCTAAATTTTTACTAAAAATTAGAAGGTGATTTTTTATTGTAATAAAATTTTTAAGGATACTCTTCTACTTTAAAATACACTTTTCATCATGAATAGCTTCTCGATGCATGCAAACACTTGCACTGATGAACCTTGAATGTTAACATTCAATTATAAAAATATTATGTAATGAATAACAGAGCTGAGTTAATACCTAATATTGATATATCTAAAAATGCATCTTTAAAGAATATTAATTGATGATTGGAGTAGAAATGAAGCGATATCAAAAAACTCTTTTCTCATTAGGAATAGCGGGGTTTACGTACCAAAAAATAAAAGCCCTCAGAGAAAAGAGAAGTTTAAGAAGTCTATTGATTGAAAATCTTTTAAAGAAAATGAATATTATGATAAATCCATTCGACTTGAAAGAATATCAAAAAGCATTACGAAATAATTCCAAAGAGTATGTTATTCCTGAAATTATTAAGAATTTGTATTATGTAAAATATCTTAATGCTGACAAAAATATGATAAAAATGGTTCCAAATAATGGTGTACAGTCTAAAATTATTTTTTATATTCATGGTGGAGCATATTGGAGTCAACCAGCAAACATCCTTTATCCGATGTTAAATAAATTAGCTAGGATGGTAAATGCTACCATCATCATGCCCATTTACCCGTTAGCACCTAATTTTCATGCTAAAGATACTTATAATATGATTTTAAAATGTTATTTGAATTTAATTAATAACAAAGGAATTAATCCAAATAACATTATATTAATGGGAGACTCAGCAGGAGGAGGATTTTCCCTTGCATTTCTTCAAAAACTAAGAGACAACCAGTTACCAATGCCACTAAGGGCGATTTTATTATCTCCTTGGTTGGATATCACAGATTCAAATCCCGAAATGAAAAAGATTCAGCCTTTTGATCCAATTCTAAATATTAAAGAATTAGCTGAATGTGGGAAAATATTTGCTGGAGATTTAGATGTTAAGAATCCCTTAGTGAGTCCTATCTATGGGAATTCTGATAATTTGCCACCCGTTGATATATTTTCAGGAACGCATGATATTTTATATGCCGATACATTAAAATTGGGAAGAATTTCTAATAAAATGGGATGGAATATTAATATCCACATTTATCAAAAAATGGATCATGTTTTTTCATGGTATCCAACTCCAGAAGCACAGGATTCACTGGAAAAAATTGCAAGGTTAATTTTGTAACCTGTTTTTCTTTGAAAGCGATTCTTCCTTGATAGTATCGATGATTATTTTTTCATTGGTGTTTAATTTATGTAATTTAGGATGGACGATGGATAGCACAAAGTCTGGCAATTTATTATTTTTAAGCTTTAAAGCAACTAAATCATCATCAAAATTTTGCTTTAAGGAAAATGAGAAACCAATGTTTTGTTTTACTAATTGATTCATTAGATTAGAATCTCGACCACAAGAAACAACAGGAATTGCAGTGTGATATTTTTGTTCAAAATGTTTAAATAATTGCGCTTGTAAAAATTCATTTGGCTTTGTGATAAAAGGGGTGTCCTTTAAATCTCGGAAATCAATCGTTTTTTGGTCTGCTAAAGCATGGTCCTTACTAACGATGATATTGATTTGATCTGTTTCAATAACTTCAGCTTGAATTCCTGGCTTGCATATTAAGCCAGCAGATTCAATTAATGCTAAATCTAAGTTACCAAGAGATATTTCATCCAGTAGGCTGTCTGTATCATTTTCTATTAAGGTAATATCATCATTTTTTAACTTATTAACTAAATTAGGGAAATAATCATCATTAATTAATGGGGAAACACCTAAATTAGTAACCTTATTTTGGGGATTTTTAATGTCATCTTCAATTAATTGTAATTGTTGCAAAATAACTTTTGCATGTTGGTGCACATTTTCTCCAGAATTTGTTAGCTCTATATTTTCTTTAGATTTATTAATCGTAACTAATTTATCATTAAATTTATTTTCAAGTCGTTTAATGTTCATTGAAATGGCTGGTTGAGTAACTCCGTAATACTTTGCTACTTTGCTGTAACTTTTAGTTTCTATTAATTTTTCAAAATATTTTAAACTATTTAATGTCATAATTATTCCCATCTATTTTTAAATCAGTATTAAATATTATCGGTTGAAGTATTAATAAATGAATCAATTGTTACATAATTCGTAATTGGTAACCTTTTTACAATGAAAAATAATTTTATAAATGGATCAATTATGTTGTTATTATCTCATATTATCTTTACTTTTTCTTTTAATTTTTTGATTTAGTTTGGGTTTTATTTATCAACAAAAACTTTTGCTTATTAATGTAGATTTTGGAAAATTTGTTGATGAGATAGTGCTATGACTTATTTATTTTCAATGAAAAATGTTTCAATTTGGGTTTGATTTATGCTATCAGTTAAATTGATACAGGTATAACATATAACAAAGTATTATCGTTTCTATAATAAAATGTGATATACTTAGACCGTAAATTATAAATATCATTTGGAGGTATAGACTTTGAGAAATAATTCCAAGGTACATTACAAAATGTACAAAGCTGGCAAACGTTGGTTGTTTGCTGCAATTGCAACTACCATGATTACCACTGGAGGCTTTGCTTTAAATGAAGTTCATGCCGATACAGTTAATACATCTAATGATGCAACGATTGTAAAAGCGCAGACTGAGACAGAGTCGAAAGCGGATAATGAAACGCAGACTCAAGATTCAACTGTGACGACTACCGATGCAAAAACAAATACAACAGATGCAACCTCACAACCGGAGACAACGGTAGCTCCGGTTGAGGAACAAAAAGATGTTACAACTAACACACAAAATAATAATGAAGAACCAAAAGCGGAAAGCTCACAAGCAACTACGGATGAAACACCTGTTGACACAACTAGTGAAACAAAAGCATCTGAACCAACTAGTTCTACAGATGATGTAACTGCAGACAAAACTGTGACAGCTACTAATAATCAAAACATGCAACTTAATACTGCCACTGTTAATTTGGCTGTAGATCAACCTGCACCAGCAAGTGATGTTTCAGTTGATGTTGCTGCTCAAGTACCTTCATCAGCAACTGATCCATATAATCCTGATAATAATGTTGCTTATGATATTAAGTTTACTAATAATTCAGATGATAGTAGTGTAATTCCAACTGGAACTAGTGTTAAATTTGCGATTGGTACACCAACTAATAACGATATGAGTAAGTTTTTGAAGGCGTCTACACCTAACTTTGAGGCTGGCTTGTTTAATGTGGTAGACAATGGCGATGGTACATTTACTATTAATGTAAATGAAGACTTGGCTAAGGGTGTTTATACAGTAACCCTTAATTTTATAGCACAAGATCCAGGTTATGGTTGGGACGGAACTGGAAATAATACCGACCCTAACGTCGTAACTGCTAATGTCAGTGCTACGTATGATTATGAAGGTAGTACAAGTAATGCACCTATTGCTGATGGTCAAACTATTTATGTTAAACCACGTCCATATTCGATACCAGGTGCGCCTGGAATTCCAGGTTTTGATACAATGGATTTAACTGGATCTGGCTATCCGACTGATCCAGCATATCCTCAAGCTTATAAGGGATACCTTGGATCAACACAGGATAATACCAATTTATATAATCCTACGGTACTTTCTGCTGATGGAAGTTCTTATGTAGCTGGAATGGTAAATGGAAATCCATGGGCAATTGGTGGAACCCAAATTAATACAATAACCGCACAAATTAATGCTAATAGTGGTAATTTTGATTTAAATCATGTTCACTTACTTTATCATAAACAAGATGGAACTAACACAGTAATTGATATATCAAATGATTCTAGGGTTAAATGGACTAAAACTGGAACAAAGATAGTTGCAGATGTTTCCGGTATTGATGCGTCAACTGCCTTTGGTCAAGGGGATTTTGATATAGTTTTCTATATTCCTGCTAAGAGTACTGATGTAATTCAAGTTCAAGGATATTTAAATTGGCAAAATGAAGTTAAAAATCCTGATGGAACCTATGCTTGGAATAATGGTAATCCAATCGACTCTCAGATGGCTAATATGATTTCTGTATTTCAACCTACAGGTGTCAATGCTACTACCCCATGGTTTGTTGGTGGAGATCAAACAGTTTACCAAAACAAGCAGGGTGATGTTACTTATGCTCCTATGACAGGAATTTCTGCTTATGATGGAACTACGGGTAATTTAACGGATAAAGTTACTGTTACTGATTTAGGTGGATATCCAGCTGATGGAGTCAATCCAGCAACTGGCGAGTATACTATTGCTTATAGTGTAACTAATGATGAAAATGTAACTTCAACCTTTAGTCGGGTTATTACAGTTAAAGCTAGTGAAGCTAGTGTAAATGGTAACGATGTAATCATTTATGCCGGTGATGCAATGCCAGCAGCTTCAGCTTTTGGAGCATCAGCTACAGCTGATGATGGTAGTGCTATTCCAGCAGATCAAATTTCAATTGATACTTCTCAAGTAAATCCTAATGTTTCAGGGGATTATCCAGTAACAATTTCAGCCGATAATGGTGAAGTTACAAAGGAAGTTAATGTTCATGTCTTAGCCAATCAAGCTAAGGTCACTGCACATGATGTAACCATTTATACTGGAGAAAATGTTCCAACTGATGCAATTGCTTATGATGCTACTGCAGTTGGTAAAGACGGTCAAACTTCAGTAGGAATTAAGTCAGTTGATACTTCTCAGGTAAATAATCAAGTTGCAGGTACCTATCCAGTAATTATTACTGATGATGATGGTGTTTCTACTCAAGTAAATGTAATTGTGTTAGCTGATCAAGCCAAGGTAACAGCACATAACGTAACGATTCATACTGGTAATGCAGTCCCAACTGATCCAAGCGCCTACGGTGCTTCAGCAGTTGGCAAAGATGGAACTACTCCAGTAGCCATTGCTTCAGTAGATACAAGCAAGGTCGATAACCAAACGGTCGGTACTTACCCAGTCGTAATTACAGATGCAGATGGTGTATCAACTACAGTAAATGTTGAAGTAGTTGCTAACCAAGCAAGCATTAGTGGCCAAGATGTCACTATCTATGCCGGCGAAGCAGTACCAGCAGCCAGTGCCTTTGAAGCTTCAGCAACAGATGAAGATGGCAAAGCCATTGCAGTAACGGTAGATACTAGTAAAGTAAACAACCAAGTAGCTGGCACATACCCAGTAACAATTACAGCAGCAGATGGACAAACTAAAGAAGTAAGTGTAATTGTCTTAGCAGATCAAGCTAAAGTCACTGCACATGATGTAACAATCCATACTGGTGATGTAGTCCCAACTGATCCAAGCGCCTACGGTGCTTCAGCAGTTGGCAAAGATGGAACTACTCCAGTAGCCATTGCTTCAGTAGATACAAGCAAGGTCGATAACCAAACGGTCGGTAATTACCCAGTCGTAATTACAGATGCAGATGGTGTATCAACTACAGTAAATGTTGAAGTAGTTGCTAACCAAGCAAGCATTAGTGGACAAGACGTTACCATTTATGCTGGAGATCCAATGCCAGCAGACAGTGCCTTTAAAGCTTCAGCAACTGATGAAGATGGTAAAGAAATTGCTGTTACCATTGATACTAGTAAAGTAAAGCCTGATATTGTTGGCACATACCCAGTAACAATTACAGCAGCAGATGGACAAACTAAAGAAGTAAGTGTAATTGTCTTAGCAGATCAAGCCAAAGTCACTGCACATGATGTAACAATCTATACTGGTGATGTAGTCCCAACTGATCCAAGCGCCTACGGTGCCTCAGCAGTTGGTAAGGATGGTAAGACTTTAGTAGCCATTGCTTCAGTAGATACAAGCAAGGTCGATAACCAAACGGTCGGTACTTACCCAGTCGTAATTACAGATGCAGATGGTGTATCAACTACAGTAAATGTTGAAGTAGTTGCTAACCAAGCAAGCATTAGTGGCCAAGATGTCACTATCTATGCCGGCGAAGCAGTACCAGCAGCCAGTGCCTTTGAAGCTTCAGCAACTGATGAAGATGGCAAAGCCATTGCAGTAACGGTTGATACAAGTAAAGTAGATAACCAAGTAGCTGGCACATACCCAGTAACAATTACAGCAGCAGATGGACAAACTAAAGAAGTAAGTGTAATTGTCTTAGCAGATCAAGCCAAAGTTACTGCACATGATGTAACAATCCACACTGGTGATGCAGTCCCAACTGATCCAAGCGCCTACGGTGCCTCAGCAGTTGGTAAGGATGGTAAGACTTCAGTAGCCATTGCTTCAGTAGATACAAGCAAGGTCGATAACCAAACGGTCGGTACTTACCCAGTCGTAATTACAGATGCAGATGGTGTATCAACTACAGTAAATGTTGAAGTAGTTGCTAACCAAGCAAGCATTAGTGGCCAAGATGTCACTATCTATGCCGGCGAAGCAGTACCAGCAGCCAGTGCCTTTGAAGCTTCAGCAACAGATGAAGATGGCAAAGCCATTGCAGTAACGGTAGATACTAGTAAAGTAGATAACCAAGTAGCTGGCACATACCCAGTAACAATTACAGCAGCAGATGGACAAACTAAAGAAGTAAGTGTAATTGTCTTAGCAGATCAAGCCAAAGTCACTGCACATGATGTAACAATCCATACTGGTGATGTAGTCCCAACTGATCCAAGCGCCTACGGTGCTTCAGCAGTTGGCAAAGATGGAACTACTCCAGTAGCTATTGCTTCAGTAGATACAAGCAAGGTCGATAACCAAACGGTCGGTACTTACCCAGTCGTAATTACAGATGCAGATGGGGTATCAACTACAGTAAATGTCGAAGTAAAGGCGTCAGCTGTTACACCAAGTACAACGACAACAACGACAACAACGACGACTACTCCAGCACAACCAAGTTCCCCAGTTGAATCAGTTGCAAGTGTTCCAGTTAAACAGACTGACTCTACTACAACAGATCACTTAGAATCTAATGTTTCAACTGTAAATCCGGTTGCTAAAGAAACTCAAACGGTTTCAGCTTCTGAAACACCAGCCGAAACTAAGACTACTAAGCAAACTGGTCTACCAAAGACGGGACAAGATGCTACGGCTAGTTTGATGAGTATCATTGGTGTTATTTTACTTTCAATCCTTGGATTCTTTGGATTAGATGGTTTTAGAAAGAAAAAGGAAAATAAATAATTGATAATAATTAATTATAATTTTTAAGACTAAAAGGGGACTTACCGATAGTGTAAGCCCTTTTTTGTGTAATTTTTATCAAGTTAGAGAAGGCGATCTAAAATGAATTTACAAAATTTACAGTATTTTGAAAAATTAATTGAATTAAAAAGTTATAGTAGTGTAGCCGACTTTTTTGATGTTTATCAATCAACGATTTCAATGGGAATTAAGCGACTAGAAAAGGTCGCAGGTTGTCGACTAGTCCTTCATAACTATAAGCATAATGAAATAGTTTTAACTCCAGCCGGTAAAACGTTGCATAAATATGCAACAACAATTGTGAAACAAATTCCATTACTTAATAAAGAAATGAAAAAGTATCAACAACAGTTAAATCTTGAATTAGGAATGCCTACAATGGTTAATAATACTTATCTGCCTAAAATAGCCAAAAATTTAAGTGGAGATATGTTATTAAATTTAAACATTGTAAGTGGTACCTCTAAAGACTTAATTCAAATGATGAAAAAAGGTGAACTTGATATTGCCATTGTTGCTTCTGTGGCACCAATCAAATTAAAAAATTTCAATTCCAAAGTTTTAACGCAAGATAAATTTAAATTAGTAACAAGTCGACAAAGTAAGTTGGCAGATAAAGAAAAGGTTAGTTTAAAGGATTTAAATGCAGAGAAATTTATTCAAATGGGTGATGGATTTATTCAAGCAGATGTCATTAATAGGATTAAGAAAAAATATCCAGACGCATTAGATATTGTTTATCAAACTAAAGATCCCGAATTAGTAAAAGAATTAGTAAAAGCCAATATTGGAATATCGATGTTATTTAGCAAAGAAATTTATAAAAATGATGACATAATGCAAGTTACTCTAGATTGTGACATTGTTCCTGACATTTATATTTCATTGGTTTGGCGGATAAGCAATGAAAAAAATGAACGGGTTCACAAATTATTAGATACGGTAGTAAAGTCAGTTAAATAAAGTAATAGGATTAAATGGTATAAAGATAAAAGAGCTTATTCTGATATAAATTCAGGATAAGCTCTTTTTTAATAAATGAACAAAGTTTAACATCATCTGTCTTGATACTTTGATCAATTTAAGTGATACAATAAGGAACGTAAATATTGTTTATTTAAATTATTAAGGAAGGAACTTGTTTAATGTTTGATAATCACAAAACGCATTATAAAATGTATAAAAATGGAAAAAATTGGGTGTTCAGTTTAATTACCGTTTCAATTGTTAGTATCGGTATGACAGGTGGAACATACTTTCTTAATGACTCAATTGTTCATGCTGATACATTAATAAATAGTAATAATGATAAATCCCAACAACCGGTTGTGGCGCTTAATGCAAGTGATCAATCAAGTAATGATCAGGTAGCTCCGGTAAATCAAGATGTTCAATCAACGAAACCACAGAATCCTGATGCTAGCGATAATAGTCAGAATACAATTGTAAAATCAACTGATAATACTGAGACAACTATAGATAAGCAATCGCTTTCCAACAATAATCAGCCAAATTCAAATGATAACACAGATAAAGCAACAAATGAAACTATTTCTACCACTGCTGGGTCTACTAACTTAATAGCAGATCAAAATGAGGCAGCAATTCAAGATGGCTTAAACATTAAAATTAGTGATTTGAATAGTGATAATCCAACCTATGATAATGGGGGGTTAATGCCTATTAAAGTAGACACATCAATTACTAATCCTAATGTTTCTATTATTAAGGGCGACAATATTAAAATTGATATTCCTGACCCCAACCAAATTGATTGGGATAATTCATATATTAATGGATTTAGTAATCCTTACGGAACGGCTGCTCTAGATAAAGTTAATCATTGTGTAACTTTTACTTTTTCTAGTGATGTTAGTCAAAGTGAATATGGCTTTTCATTTTATGCAGACATTAAGTTTATTAACGTAACTACTGAATTACAGGGACCCTTTACTTTAACGGCTTCTTTTAATCAAAATAGTGGGGAAAGTATTCCATTAAGTGTTAATAACCCCACCTTTTATACTAAACATGTTCCTTATGACCCTTCAATTCCTAGTGTGCCCTTTCAAGAACCTTCAGCAACTTATCAAGGACCTAATCCAGATGATATGGCCAATCTTAATAATACGATTGGGGGGTATGCAGGTGGAGTTGCGTATAAATATGATAATGGTTTTATGACTGCAAGTAATAGATTAGATCCAGTTAATGCTACATTACAATATAAAAATAGAACTTATAATATCGATACTGAAGGTGGTTCTTCAATTGATATCGATTCTTTTATTTTTTATTTACCAAATTCCACTACTCCGCTCACATATATGCAATTATATGAACAAACTGGAATTTTATTGAAAAGTAATGATGAACATAATTTAACGCTTTACATTCCTGATGGATATAATGATACAAATTTAGTCTATAGTTTTAATATTATGGGATCCGATCCAACCGCGACAGGAGATCCGTTCTATAAAAGATATATCTATGGGTCTAATTTTAATGCCGATGGTTATGATTCAAAAGCAGATGGATTTAATGGACCTAATAAAGCTACTTGGGCACTTAATTTATTTTACCAAGATGCAACGTCATCACCTAGATTAATTGCACCAAATAAGAGTGCAGATTTAAATAAACCACCATTTAATAATATGGATTCAGAAAATGATTGGTTAATGAACGGTGTCACAGCAGAACGAATGGAAGATGGTCAAAATATTTCAATTTTGGATGCTAGTGATTTTAACAATGCATGGAACAATAAAGAAGTAGGAACGTATAAAGTTAAGTATCAAATTACTGATAGTAAAGGCCAGCAAGTCGATCTGGTTATTGGATTTGTAACCATTACAGAAAGTCAAAGTGTTACGACTACTTATGTTGATGAACAAACTGGTCAAGAAATTAAAGATTTTCCAGCTACGGTTCAATCAGAAATGTATGGTTCGAGTTATACAACGAGTGCTCTTGATATTCCAAATTATGTATTAGATAGTAATCGAATGCCTAATAATGCTTCTGGAATTGTTGGTAGTAATCCAATTAATGTTACTTATTACTATAAACACGCAACAAAACAAGTTTTAGAAAATAAAAATCAGACAGCAACAATTAATTATGTCTCACAAGATGGAACTGCATTAGTGCCAGTTTATACAAAAGACTTTGTTTTTACTAGAACTGGAACTGAAGATTTAGTTACAGGCGAAACAAGTAATTGGTCAGATTGGACGACTCCAGCTTTTAATGATCCTTCAACTAGAGTTAGTAAGCTTGAAATTGGCGTTAAAAGTCCATCAATTACTGGTTATACTTTAAAAAACTCAGATGATGCTTTTGTAACTGGAGTTTTAGATGGGTCACACGGATTTGATTACACGGTTGTTTATGCCCCTAAAGAATATCAAATTACGGTTAATTATGTTACTGAAGATGGAACAAAAGTTGGTGACAAAATAGTTAACGGTAATTACCATACTTCAATAGATACTTTAAGTGATATTCCAACGGACTACCATTATATCAGTGGGCCTAAAGAATATTTGATTTCAGATGAGATTAATCAAACTATCAATGTGATTGTTGCGAAAAATCAACAAAGTATCAATGGACGAGATGTTACTATTTACACTGGTCAGATGATTCCAACTAGTGGCACTGACTATAATGCAACAGCAACTGATATTGATGGAAAAGAAATTCCGGTAATGGTTTCAGTTGATGATCCTTATCAACAATCGGGAATTGCTACTAAATCTGGAGACTATCAAGTTACTTTGACTGCTTCTAATGGATTATCCAAGCACGTACTTTTACATGTTATAAATAGTCAGGCTAAAGTAACAGCTCATGACATTAAAATTTATGTTGGTGATAATATTCCAACTAATATTAGTGATTATGGTGCTAGTGCTTTAGGAATGAATGGTAAGCAAATTGGAATTATTTCAATTGATACCAGTCATGTTAATAATCAGGCAGTGGGAACATATCCTGTCATCATTACAGCAGCTGATGGACAAACGAAACAAGTTAACGTTATTGTTTTAGCAAATCAAGCCAAAGTAACAGCTCATGATATGACTATTCATACTGGTGATTCAGTACCAAGTGACGCCAAGGCTTATGGAGCAAGTGCAGTTGGCAAAGACGGTCACACGCCAGTAGCAATTAAATCAGTTGATACGAGTAAGGTAGACAACCAAGTGGTTGGCGATTACCCAGTTGTCATTACAGATACTGAAGGAGTAACCATTACGGTTACCGTACATGTACTTGCCAATCAAGCCAAGATAACCGGGCATGATGTAACGATTTATGCAGGTGATGCAATGCCTGAAGCCAACGCCTTCGGTGCAGCGGCAACTAATGAAGATGGTAAAGCCGTGGATGTGACAGTGGATACATCTAAAGTTAATAACGAAGTTGCAGGCACATATCCCGTTATCATTACGGCAGCAGATGGACAAATGAAACAAGTTAACGTTATTGTTTTAGCAAATCAAGCCAAAGTAACAGCTCATGATATGACTATTCATACTGGTGATTCAGTACCAAGTGATGCCAAAGCTTATGGAGCAAGTGCAGTTGGCAAAGACGGTCACACGCCAGTAGTAATTAAATCAGTTGATACGAGTAAGGTAGACAACCAAGTGGTTGGCGATTACCCAGTTGTAATTACAGATGCCGAAGGAGTAACAACTACGGTTACCGTACATGTACTTGCCAATCAAGCCAAGATAATCGGGCATGATGTAACGATTTATGCAGGTGATGCAATGCCTGAAGCCAACGCCTTCGGTGCAGCGGCAACTAATGAAGATGGTAAAGCGGTTGATGTGACAGTGGATACATCTAAAGTTAATAACGAAGTTGCAGGCACATATCCCGTCATCATTACGGCAGCTGATGGGCAAACTAAAGAAGTCAATGTTATTGTGCTAGCAAATCAAGCAAAAGTAACAGCTCATGATATGACTATTCATACTGGTGATTCAGTACCAAGTGATGCCAAAGCTTATGGAGCAAGTGCAGTTGGCAAAGACGGTCACACGCCAGTAGTAATTAAATCAGTTGATACGAGTAAGGTAGACAACCAAGTGGTTGGCGATTACCCAGTTGTCATTACAGATGCCGAAGGAGTAACCACTACGGTTACCGTACATGTACTTGCCAATCAAGCCAAGATAACCGGGCATGATGTAACGATTTATGCAGGTGATGCAATGCCTGAAGCCAGCGCCTTCGGTGCAGCGGCAACTAATGAAGATGGTAAGGCCGTGGATGTGACAGTGGATACATCTAAAGTTAATAACGAAGTTGCAGGCACATATCCCGTTATCATTACGGCAGCAGATGGCCAGACCAAAGAAGTCAAGGTCATTGTTTTAGCAAAGCATGTACCAGGAGAAAACAATGAACCTACAAATCCCGTTACTCCAGCAAAGTCAGGTACACCTGTAATACCAAGTGAATCATCAGATTCAAGTAATGAAAACACAACAACAGTTTCAGAGACACCTTTTGAAACAGCAACAACCTCAAATACAATTGCTAAACCTAAAGGTTCAAACTCAACGGATTCTGTGGCTAATTCAGGGATAACTTCCAAAAATGATGTTCTACCACAAACAGGACAAGATGTAAAAACTGATTTTATTAGTATTATCGGTAGTATTTTAGTTTCGATTCTTGGATTATTTGGACTCGGAGAATTCAGAAAGAAAAACAGAGATAAACAATAAATTTTGTTTTTTAGAATTATAAACATAAAATGCAATCACAAATTAATTTTGTGATTGCATTTTTTTTATAATAAAAGTTGTTTGTTGCACCTTTAGTTAACGATTATTAAAAAGTTCTTTTTGGAGTTTATTAATATAACTAATTGCATTTGTTACTTGTTCCTGGTTGTTATTATTAATACTTTCATTTATTAACGAGAAAGCAATTGATACAAAAAAATTACTGGCAAATTCCTCTGAAATATTTAAATTTTTAATTGCTGCACGACTAACATTATTTTTAAGAAAGCTTTTTTTCATAATGGCTTTTAAATCTTGAATTAAATTAAAATGAGTATCTTTAATTTTAAGTAAGGTTATTAATTCTGGGTCATTGAAATCTGCTAAAAATTCATTTAAAAAATTTTGAATATCTTTTAAACGGAATCTTTGATCCATACGTTGTTCTATAATTTTTTTCCATTTTTCATTCATTTGTTCAATCACATCATACTTGTCGTAAAAATGATTATAAAAAGTTGACCTTCCAACTTGGGCTGTATTACAAATATTGCCAATAGTAATGTTTGCAAAGCTTTTTTCTTTTAATAAATTAATTATTGCTTGATTGATTTTTATTTCTGAATTAGTCATTAGTAGGATTCTTTCTAGTAGATAGTTGGACAATTTAGGCTTAAATGTTTCTATGATTTGATTTTAAGGCAAGCTAAAATGATTTATGTAAGTTAAATTGATTACTTAGTTTCTATAGATTGGGAAGGAATAGATAATGTATAAAAAATATATTGATAATGAACAAATGAATTTTCAAATGAATCGTTTTTTAGAACCTTATTATAATGATGAACAAGTACAAAAGGAAGCTTTTGCAGCTGGAAATAAAATTAAGTCACTTAGTGAATGGTTTAATGTTTGGTTAAAATTAGGTGATGAAAAAAATGAAAATGGTCAATACGGAATAGCGTCTGCATATTACCAATTAGCTAATTTTTTTGTTCCAGAGGATAGTCCTCAAAATTCAAAAACATATGAGTTATTTAAAACAACTTTTTATAAAAGCATAGATAATCATAATTTAAAACGCTATCAAGTGCCATATGAAAATGGCTACTTGCCAGTTGTTACAATTGAAAAGCCTAATGCTAGTAATTGGCTCGTTTTTAATGGGGGATTTGATTCCTATTTAGAAGAGTTAATTAGAATTTCTCATAATTATTTAAAAGATTTAAGTAATTATAATATTTTACTATTTGAGGGTCCAGGTCAAGGTCAACCAATGGCTGATGGAATTTATTTAACTTATCAATGGGAAAAACCAGTTGGGGCTATTTTAGATTTTTTTAATTTGAAGGATGTTAGTCTAATGGGGATGTCATTGGGAGGTTACTTAGCAATTAGAGCGGCTGCTTTTGAACCAAGAATTAAGAATGTCATTGCCTTTGATACTTTTTATAGCATGTTTGATGCTTTAATTGGTAAGCGAAGTAAGGATTCTATCCCTGAAAAAATTAAAATTTTATTTGAGAAAGTTTTGGCTGGAAATAGTCCAGAAAGTGATAATAAATTTAATCAGTTACTTACTAATATGGAAAAAAATAATATTGATCTTGATTTTAAGCTAACTAAGGCTCAGGGAGTTTATGGAATAAAAAGTTATAGTAAAATTGTTCGAAAAATTGCACATTTTACATTAAAGGGAATTGAAGATAAAGTCAAACAAAATACGTTATTACTGGCAGGTAATGAAGACATGTATGTTCCAACTTATCGTACAGGTTATTTGCAAGAAAGATTGGTTAATGCTGCTCAAATTGAAACTCATATTTTCACTAAAGAACAAGGCGGACAGTACCATTGTCAAGTTGGTAATAAAATAGTTGCTTTTCAACAAATTATTCCTTTTTTAAAATTAAATGATTGATGGTTAGATAATAATCTTAAAATACAAAAACAGAAATGGAACCTAGGTTTCATTTCTGTTTTTGTATTTTAATTAAATATTTAAAAAGCACGACTTATTTTTTCGTATTCCATGCTAGTTAAATCAATATCTAACGATTTGACATTACTTTCGACTTGTTCTGGCTTCTTAGCACCAGGAATTACAGTAGAAATATTTGGATTTTTAATATACCAAGCAAGGACTACTTGCGCAATTGTTGCATGGTATTTGTTAGCAATGGGTTTAATTGATTCAACTGATTTTAGAATTTCGTCAAACTTTGGTTTTTTAAAGTTTGGATCATCATGACGAACGTCATTGGTTGGGAAACTGATATCTTTTGAATACTTACCAGTTAATAATCCAGAAGCTAAAGGAAAGAAAGGAACAAAAGAAATATTGTTTTTCTTTAAATAAGGGAATCTTTCTTTTTCGGCTTCTCGATCAATTAAATTGTATTGTTCTTCATCAATATCAACAAATCCATCCTTGTTAGCTTCTCTCATTTGATCCATGGAAAAGTTTGACACACCAATTGCTCTAATTTTTCCCTCTTTTTTAAGGTCATTTAATGCAGCAACCGCTTCATTTAGAGGAGTATGGTTATCTGGATAATGAATATAAAAGATATCAAGGTAATCAGTTTGAAGTCTTTTTAGACTATCTTCTACGCATTGTTTTAAAAATTCGGGTGAGTTATCGATAATAATACTGCCATCTTTTTCATTTACTCTTTGGGCACCTTTAGTTGCAATTTGAATTTTAGAACGATCATATTCTTTAATTGCTTCGCCAATTAATTTTTCGGATTCTCCCATTCCATAAGCAAATGCGGTATCTAATAAGGTAATTCCATCATTTAAAGCAGTCTTAATAATTTTAATTCCAGTTTCATTATTTAAATTGGGAAAAAGATTGTGTCCACCAACAGCATTAGTTCCTAATCCAAGTGGGGTAGTAATTACGTTAGATTTTCCAATTTTTACTTGTTTCATAATAAATCTCCTTTAGTGTTTTTATTTTTTGAAGTGACTTAAGCATAATCCTACAATTTAGTTCCAACAATAGTGAAATTTTTGTTACATTAAATTCATAATTAAAAACACCTTTAAAAAGTAAATTAGAAGTATTTACTGAAGGTTTTTTTAGATTTCAAAATAAAGATTAACGTAATTAATCTTATTTTTGAAATTTGTGATTATTTAGTTTATATTATAAATTTGTATATAATAAAGACGGGACTTATTTGTTGTCAATAATTTTTTTAAATTCAGTACTATATTTAGTAGGTATAAATTTAATAATCTTATAGTTAGCTACTTTATTAATGTAAAATGGATCTTCATGATAAATTTTGTCTAATTCATCTTTGGAATTGGCCTTTACTAGAATGATTCCACCATCACGTGGTTCCTTTCTACCTGAGAATATAAAATTATTATTTGCATAATTTTTATCAAGATATGCGTTATGCTTTGGTAATAATTTGTTAACCTCTTCAATTGGTTTAATATAAGTTAATTCTAATAAATACATTTTTAATAATCCTTTCTTAAATAAAATATTTTAATGAATCAGTTCAGTGAACACATTCATTATACTTCAAATGGAGGAAATTTATCAATGAAAAACAATCGTAAACAACAAAAAGAAATTACAAAAAAGAAAATATTTACTGCAGCAATTAATCTAACTAATGAAAAAGGATTTAATAATTTATCTATAAAAGAAATTGTTAAAGAAGCAGGGGTATCTATTGGAACGTTTTATCTTTATTTTCAATCGAAACAAGATATAATTTCCCAAATTTATTATGATAATTTAAACGATTATATAAACCAATTTTACTTAACGATTAAATCTGGTAGTAAACAGCATTTAGAAAAAATAAGGGAAGTTTTAAATAAAGAGCTAGAATTTGCTAATAAAATGGGCGTTGAAATAACTACAATGGCATATATAGCAAATTTAAATTTAAATTTTGAAAAAAAAGTAAATCATGAAACTAAACTTTTGTTTACTAATATATTAAAAGATGAAATAAATTTAGCTATAAACAATAAAGAAATAAGTGATGGTAAACCGGATGATTTGTTATTAGAATTTGAAACTTTGGTTAGAGGAATTTTAATAAGTTGGTGTTTTAAAAATGGATCTTTTTCAATAACTGATTTTGGTGATGCAGTTATCAATAAATATATTGTTTCCTTGAGTGTTGTTTCAAATTAATTTTGCAATTGTATTATTACCAAATTAAAAATAGACAGATTATCATTGATAATCTGTCTATTTTTAATTTAATTATCCATTACCATTTTGAAATGCTGGATATAATGACATACCACCATCTACAAATAATGTAATTCCAGTTACATAACTGGACTGGTTTGAAGCTAACCAGGCAGCAGCATTTGCAACGTCTGATGGCTTTCCAATAGTACCCATAGGAACCATACTAATTACTTTTTTCAACTTTGCAGGATCAGCAAACTTTTTAGCATTAATGGGAGTATCAATTGCTCCTGGGGCAATTGAATTAATTCTTACATTTTTCTTTGCAAATTCCATGGCAGTTGTTTCAGAAAAAAGTTTAATCCCGCCTTTGCTGGTTGCATAACTAGCAAATTCTGGCCATGGTATTTGTTGATGTACGGAGGAAGTATTAATGATATTTCCTTTTTTATCTTTTTTAAGAAAGTAATTTAAAGCAGCCTTTGTACCTAAAAAGGTACCAGTTAAGTTAACATTAATAACCGCTTCCCAATCTTTTACGGTAACTTCGTTAGTTGGTGATTTAATTTGAATTCCTGAATTGTTAATCCAAATGTCTAAATCACCAAAAGTATTGACAGCTTTATTTACCAATAAATCTCCAGTTTTTGGATTACTAATATCACCTTGAATAATAGTTGCTTTACCACCTGCATCTTCAATGCTTTGTTTTACTTGATGTGCAGCATTTTCATTTTTATAGTAATTAATTACTACGTTAACATGTTCTTGACCCAAACGCAGTGCTGTTGCGGCTCCTAGACCAGAGTCTCCTCCAGTAATTACTGCAGTTTTTCCTATTAAATCTTTATACATTGTCATTTTTATTATCCTTACTCTTTTTAACTACTACTTTTCCAATCATATGGTTTGTTTCTACCATTTCCGTCGCTTTTCTTAAATTAGCTGCATTAAAGGGTTCTAATGTTTTAGTTAAGGTGCTTTTTAGTTTACCTTCATCTAAGAGTTGGGCAACTTTATCTAGAATATTGTGTTGAGAAATCATGTTGGTATGATAATATGACTTTTCAAACATCCATTCCCAGCCAAATCTAACCATCCGTGATTTCAATGGTTGAAAGTTTAAGCTTCTTCCAGAACCAGTTGTTGAAACAATATTTCCACTAGGAGCAATTAATTTACTGATAGTAGGCCAATATGCATCTAGATTTAATAGTTCTAAAATGTAATCTACATTTTTAAAGCCTAATTTATGCACTTCATTAACAATATTTTTATGGTAGTCAATTACATAGTCAGTACCGTGGTCTAATTCCCAATTTTTGGTTTTTTCTTCTCCTGCTGTTGCAATTACTTTTAAGTTAGCAATATGTGCAAGTTGTGTGGCAACAGAACCCACTCCTCCAGCACCATTAATTACTAAAATAGATTTGGAAGCATTTCCTTTAGTATCATTAATATCAATATTCATTTGTTCGAATAATGATTCCCAAGCAGTTAAACTGGTTAGGGGCATTGCTGCACTTTCTTCAGGACTAAGGTTTTTAGGTGCATGTCCGACAATTCTTTCATCAACTAGTTGATACTCGCTATCACTACCTGGGCGATCAAATGCTCCTGCATAAAAGACCTTATCTCCAACTTTAAAGAGACTAGTTTCAGAACCGGTCTCAACTACAGTTCCATAAGCATCGTAGCCAATTACCTTTGGTTCTTTAAGGGGTTTTCTTTGACCTTTTCTTGAAAAGACGTCAGCTGGATTCACTGATACAGCTTCAATTTCGACTAATAAATCATGAGGCTGTGGCGTAGGAATGGCTGTTTCAAATTCAAATAGACTATCAGGATTTTTGATTGATAGACCTTTTGTGTAACCAATTGCTTTCATTTCTTTTTTCATAGTTAATCTCCTATTTTTTTGTTGTTTACATCAATTGATACTATTAATACTAATATGAATATTATTTTTCACAATAGTGAAATTTATGTTACCAGTTGCGAAATGTTAGTTATTTAAAATAATTTGATTTTAAATATAAATTCTTTACTTATTAGTTAATTATTTGTAACATGGGCATAATTTCAAAGCAAAAATTAATTTATTTATATGAAGAAAGGGTAAATAAAATTATGAAAGAACGAAAAATATATGATTGTAAAGATGGATGTTCGGTAGAAAGTACACTACAATTTATTGCTGGAAAATGGAAAAGTGTAATATTATTTCACCTTCTTCAAAATGAAAAAATGCATTTTGGGGAAATTCAAAAAGAAATAGGGGGATGCTCAAGACGGATGCTAGCCCTTCAACTTAATGAATTAGAGGAAGATGGAATTGTAAATAAGAAAGTATACTCAGTTCGTCCGGCAATCACAGAATATACTTTAACTGATTTTGGAAAAAGTTTAGAACCTGTAATTATGGCTATGAATAATTGGGGAGCTTCATTTAATGAGGCGAGCGCATAAATTGTTTATTAATGCCAATTTCATAATAAAAAGTCGAGCTTAACAATCTTTAACCTGGTTGTTAAGCTCGACTTTTTAAATGCGATTAATTATATGCATGCAAGCACTTGCATATAATTAGATGAGATGTTATTATTTCAAATATAAAAATTCACTATCAGGGAGAAATAAACATGGAGTTAAAAAAAGTTTTAACCAGCAGAGGAGTAATTATGGCCTTTATAGTAATGATGCTATATGGGTGTTTAATGTTCGTGGTATATTACTCAGGGTATAGTGCTATGCCTAAAAACGTTGATAAATTGCCAATTACAATTGTAAATCAAGATAGTAATGATGATGTGGAAAATCAAATCAAGAAAAATCTGCCCTTTAAGCATATACATAAAAGCAGTAATTTAAAAAAAGCACAGCAATCTTTAAATAATCATGATATTTTTATGATAATTAACATTCCTGATAATTTCACAAAAAAGATTGAAAACAACAAATCGGTAAATCTTAATTTTTATGTTAATGAAGCCAATCCTACGACCGCTACCGCTAGTATTAAGTCGATTGCGAATACATTGGGAGCTAAGTTGAATCAGGAGGTAATTGTTAATAAAAGTAAGGAAATTCTGTTAAAAAGTCAGGAAGCAACTTTAAAGCAAAATATAGTTAAAGCGCAACAAAAAATGCAAGATAATGTTACTTTGAAAAAACAAGCAATTGCTGCTGCCCCAATTGCAGAACAACCAGAATTACAAGCACAGTTGCAAAAGCAAATTGATGTTCAGCAGGGGAACTTGAAAATACAAGAACAAAAAATGCAGAATGAAATGAAGCAAAAAGTTAACCAGGTATATAAAGATGTGCCTAATTCAGTAAATGTGGTGGTTAATCGAGTAAATAAAGTTCCAAGTGGAAGTAATAATTCACTTGCGCCCTTTATCAATTCTTTGGTAGTTTATTTTGGAAGTTTAATTGGGGCATTACTTCTATATGGCGTATATGCAAAGTTTGCTAAAACATTTGGAAGATTTAAATCGTTTGCATATGTCGAAATTGCTATGCTTGGTTTAGCAGCAATTGGATCATTAATTGTACTTTTTGTAATTATTAATATGATGGGCTTGAACATGAGTAAATTACCATTGCTATGGTTAAATTACATCATTGGAATTTTTTCTGCTTATAATTTTAACTTTGTGATGCTTTTGTTATTGGGCCAAATTGGAACGGCTATCAATATTTTGTTTACTATGATTCAAATTGTTGCTGGAGGAGGAATGATTCCAGTTATTACAATGGGGGTCTTCTTTAAAATTGCACATTATATTTCGCCAATGTTTTATTCAATCCAAGGAAGTTTTGATATCATGTATGGTGGAAGTGGTTTGTTGAAAACAGAAATTGGGGCAATTACTTTAGTGGCAGGACTATTAGCTTTAAACTTAATAATTGTAACGTTCCGTAAAAAACAGCCAATTCTAGATTTTAGAAAGTTAAGCTAAAATTACTAGGAGAAAGCCTATCATGGATAAAAGTCAAACGACGATTAAAATTTTAAATGCATTTTCGGATTTATTGATAAAAAAAGGTTATCAAGGTGCGACAACTAAGTTGGTTGCTAAAGAATCTGGGGTTAATGAAAGCACCGTTTTCCGTCATTTTGGAGATAAAAGGGGATTGTTAAATGACTTGGTTGACGAATATATGAAAGATTTGTCTACAACATTTAGCAAAATGAATAAGGTTGCATTTGAGACTAATGACATTGAAGCAGAAATGATTTTAATGTCTAAATTTTATCTTGATTTTATGAATCAGCATAAAGCGATTTCGTTACTTAATGATCCATCTTTTCCCCCAGAGGCTTTACAAGCATCTAATGCAATAAAACTTGAATTCAAAAAGTTTGTAAAAAGTAGGATTAACAGATTGGTAGTTAAAGGAGAGATCAGTAAAAATGTAGATGTAGAAACGGAAACTATCAATTTTATTTTTTTGAATTTTGGTTTTATGGTGGTAACTAATAATTCAAGAGATATTGCAAATGGATTAATGATTTCTGAAAATGTTTTTCTAGAAAAAAACATTAGATCATTTGCAAAGCATTTAAAATCTGTAAAATAATTAGTAAACATAACGGAAGTTATAAATCAAAATGACCTACAAATTAATTTGTAGGTCATTTTTTGGTATTCATAATAAAACGGATTCTTTTTTTTTAGCTTGAGCAAGCTTGGTTAGTGAAGAACTTTTTATAAGATCTATAACACTTTTTTCTGCTTTGGTTAATTCATGTAACTTAGAATAAGCGATAGATAGCATAAAATCTGGTAATTCATTGTTTTTTAATTTTAAGGCAACTAGTTCTTGTTGATTATCTTGTGGAAGCCATTGATTCAATGAAAATGAAAAGCCAATATTTTTTTGTACTAATTGATTCATTAGTTTAGGATCGCGACCGCAAGAAACTACTGGAATAGCAGTGTCATATTTTTTTTCAAAAGCTTTAAATAACTGTGCTTGTAAATATTTATTTGGCATTGTGATGAACGGAGTATCCTTTAAATCTCTAAAGTCAATTTCCTTTTTGTCAGCCAGAGGATTGTTTTTACTAACAATAATATTAATTTGGTCGGTTTCAATAATTTCAGATTGAATCCACTTATTTTTAAGTGGAGCAATAGATTCAACTAATACTAAATCTAAATCACCGACTTCTAATTTTTTTAATAATGAATCTGTATCATTTTCTATTAAATTAACTTTAGAATTCTCTAACTCATTTAATAAATTAGAAAAGTACCCATCACTAATTAATGGAGAAACTCCTAAATTTATAACTTTATTTTTTTGATTTTTAATGCCATCATCAATTAATTGTAATTGTTGCAAAATAACTTTTGCATGTTTATGTAATTTTTCACCATTTTTGGTTAATTTTACAGTCCCAGCAGATTGACTGATTATAAATAACTCATCATTTAATTCAGTTTCAAGTCTTTTAATGTTCATTGAAACGGCTGGCTGGGTTACCCCATAGTACTTAGCAACTTCACTATAACTTTTGGTTTCGATTAATTTTTCGAAATATTTTAAACTATTTAATTTCATGAGTAAACCTATCTAATTGAATTAATATTATTTTTTGTATTTTTACTTGGTTTTAAATTGTTACATACTTGTGATTTATGTAACTTTCATTTTTAATGATATTTTTATTTATAGTGTATATTATCTTACATTATAGTAGCGTTTTCCTTAGTCATTTTCAACCCCTTTAGAAATTAAATAAACTTCTTTGAAAATAAATGATTTCATCATCACTAAATATTATATTATTTATAATAAAAGATGATATAATTATTGGGTAAATTATAAATATCATTTGGAGGTATAAACTTTGAGAAATAATTCCAAGGTACATTACAAAATGTACAAAGCTGGCAAACGTTGGTTGTTTGCTGCAATTGCAACTACCATGATTACCACTGGAGGCTTTGCTTTAAATGAAGTTCATGCCGATACGGTTAATACATCTAATGATGCAACGATTGTAAAAGCGCAGACTGAGACAGAGTCGAAAGCGGATAATGAAACGCAGACTCAAGATTCAACTGTGACGACTACCGATGCAAAAACAAATACAACAGATGCAACCACACAACCGGAGACAACGGTAGCTCTGGTTGAGGAACAAAAGGATGCTACAACTAACACACAAAATAATAATGAAGAACCAAAAGCGGAAAGCTCACAAGAGACTACAGATACAACATCTGCTGACGCAACTAGTGAAACAAAAGCATCTGAACCAATTAGTTCTACAAATGACGTAACTGCAGATAAAACTGTGACAGCTACTAATAATCAAAACATGCAACTTAATACTGCCAATGTTAATTTGGCCGTAGGCCAAACTGCACCGGCAAGTGATGTTTCGGTTGATGTTAGTCAAGATAATCCTTCTTCCGAAACTGATCCATATAGTTTAGCACGAAATATTCCTTATAACGTATCTATTCATAATGATTCCTCAGATGGTGAAGTTATTCCTGTTGGAACGACTTTTACGCTTACGATAGGTACTCCTACTAATGGTGATATAGATAAGTTTGTAAAAAATGGATCTTTTAATGGTGATGAAACCTTATTTGATTTTGTAGATAATGGTACTGGTAATGTTTCTGTAACTGTAATAAAGGAACTTTCTCCCGGTGATTATAATTTCATAATAAACTTTATTACCCAAGATCCTGGTGATAATTGGGACGGTAAGGGCAATACAAAAGACCCAGCAATAGTAACTGCTCCAGTGAGTGCTAGTTTCGATTATGTTGGCAATGTCGAAAATGTTCCTATTACCAGCGGTTCTACTATTTATGTAAAACCTTTTGTTCAGCCTGAACACGTATCAATACCTGGTTATTCAGCAGGATATTATAATGGTAATTCTTATCCAGTAAATAATTCTGATTATCCAGAAGGAGACAAGGGATTTGTCGGTGGAACAACTGATGGAACTAATGTTTATGTTTCCAATATAAAGGATACAAATGGTGAATCTTATGTTGTTGGTCAAATTAACTTCAATCCAAACGTTCCTGGTGTTCAGGCAGAGGGAGTATCACTAGGAATTAAAGCTAATATGCCTATTGATCCAAATAGTGTTTATTTATATAGTCAGTCAATCAGCTATGGGCCTTGGACAGATATTTCTAATGTAGATGGATTAGTATGGACAAAAACAGTTGATGGAGCTACTGTAGATTTTTCAAAGGCAACTTATGATAATCGCCCTGTTAGTTCATATAATTTGACGCTTGTTTTTGCTATGCAAGTAGAAGACCCTAAAACTGAATTACCAGAATTTGATGGCGATATTTTATATTATGGGTATACTGACGGTGTAAAGAATCAAACTGAAACGACAGTTAAATTACCTAATTACTATGTTTTTCAACCGGAAGGTATTAATAAAACAACACCATGGTTTATAGGTGGAGATCAAACAATTTATCAAGATAATCAAGGTAATGTCACTTATGTTCCTATGACAGGTGTTTCTGCCTTTGATGGAACTACTGGTAACTTAACTAATAAAGTTACCATTACTAATTTAGGTGGATATCCAGCTGATGGAGTTAATCCAGCATCTGGCACTTATACTATTTCTTATAGCGTAACTAATGATCAAGGTATAACTTCAACATTTAGCCGAACTATTACAGTCAAATCTAGTGAAGCTAGTATAAACGGTAATGATGTTACAATTTATGCTGGTGATGCAATGCCATCAGCTTCAGATTTTGGAGCATCAGCTACAGCTGATGATGGTAGTGCTGTTCCAGCAGATCAAATTTCAATTGATACTTCTCAAGTAAATCCTAATGTTGCAGGAAATTATCCAGTAACAATTTCAGCCGATAATGGTGAAGTTACGAAGGAAGTTACTGTTCATGTATTAGCAGATCAAGCTAAGGTCACTGCACATGACGTAACCATTTACACAGGTGAAACTGTTCCAACTGATGCTAGCGCTTATGGTGCAACTGCAGTTGGCAAAGATGGAATTACTTCAGTAGGTATTAAATCAGTTGATACTTCTCAAGTAAATAATCAAGCAGCCGGGACTTATCCAGTAACTATTACTGATGATGACGGTGTTTTAACTCAAGTAAGTGTAATTGTCTTAGCAGATCAAGCCAAAGTTACTGCACATGATGTAACAATCCACACTGGTGATGCAGTCCCAACTGATCCAAGCGCCTACGGTGCCTCAGCAGTTGGTAAGGATGGTAAGACTTCAGTAGTCATTGCTTCAGTAGATACAAGCAAGGTCGATAACCAAACGGTCGGTACTTACCCAGTCGTAATTACAGATGCAGATGGGGTATCAACTACAGTAAATGTTGAAGTAGTTGCTAACCAAGCAAGCATTAGTGGCCAAGATGTCACTATCTATGCCGGGGAAGCAGTTCCAGCAGCCAGTGCCTTTGAAGCTTCAGCAACAGATGAAGATGGCAAAGCCATTGCAGTAACGGTTGATACTAGTAAAGTAAACAACCAAGTAGCTGGAACATACCCAGTAACAATTACAGCAGCAGATGGACAAACTAAAGAAGTAAGTGTAATTGTCTTAGCAGATCAAGCCAAAGTTACTGCACATGATGTAACAATCCACACTGGTGATGCAGTCCCAACTGATCCAAGCGCCTACGGTGCCTCAGCAGTTGGTAAGGATGGTAAGACTTCAGTAGCCATTGCTTCAGTAGATACAAGCAAGGTCGATAACCAAACAGTCGGTACTTACCCAGTCGTAATTACAGATGCAGATGGGGTATCAACTACAGTAAATGTTGAAGTAGTTGCTAACCAAGCAAGCATTAGTGGCCAAGATGTCACTATCTATGCCGGGGAAGCAGTTCCAGCAGCCAGTGCCTTTGAAGCTTCAGCAACAGATGAAGATGGCAAAGCCATTGCAGTAACGGTTGATACTAGTAAAGTAAACAACCAAGTAGCTGGAACATACCCAGTAACAATTACAGCAGCAGATGGACAAACTAAAGAAGTAAGTGTAATTGTCTTAGCAGATCAAGCCAAAGTTACTGCACATGATGTAACAATCCGCACTGGTGATGCAGTCCCAACTGATCCAAGCGCCTACGGTGCCTCAGCAGTTGGTAAGGATGGTAAGACTTCAGTAGCCATTGCTTCAGTAGATACAAGCAAGGTTGATAACCAACATATTGGTACTTACCCAGTTGTAATTACAGATGCAGCTGGAGTATCAACCACAGTAAATGTCGAAGTAGTCGCTAACCAAGCAAGCATTAGTGGCCAAGATGTCACTATCTATGCCGGTGAAGCAGTTCCAGCAGCCAGTGCCTTTGAAGCTTCAGCAACTGATGAGGATGGTAAAGCAATTGCTGTTACCATTGATACTAGTAAAGTAAAGCCTGATATTGTTGGCACCTACCCAGTAACAATTACAGCAGCAGATGGACAAACTAAAGAAGTAAGTGTAATTGTCTTAGCTGATCAAGCTAAAGTCACTGCACATGGTGTTACAATCCATACTGGTGATGCAGTCCCAACTGATCCAAGCGCCTACGGTGCAACCGCAGTTAGCAAAAATGGTAAAACTTCAGTAGCCATTACTTCAGTAGCCACAAGCAAGGTTGATAACCAAAAAGTTGGTACTTACCCAGTTGTAATTACAGATGCAGATGGAGTATCAACTACAGTAAGTGTTGAGGTAAAAGTTTCAGCTGTTACACCAAGTACAACGACGACTACACCAGCACAACCAAGTGCCCCAGTTGAATCAGTTACAAGTGTTCCAGTTAAACAGACTGACTCTACTACAACAGATCACTTAGAATCTAATGTTTCAACTGTAAATCCAGTTGCTAAAGAAACTCAAACGGTTTCAGTTTCTGAAACACCAGCCGAAACTAAGACTACTAAGCAAACCGGTTTACCAAAGACGGGACAAGATGCTACAGCTAGTTTGATGAGTATCATTGGTGTCATTTTACTTTCAATCTTTGGATTCTTCGGATTAGGTAAATTTAAGAAGAAAAATTAATAATTAGTTTATGTTTTTGGAAAAGAATGTTATTGGTGATTTATCAGTAATATTCTTTTTTAAAACTTCTATTAAAGTAAGCGTTAATTAAGGTTCTTTAAATTTTATCAACTATAATTGAAGTAAATGATGATGTTTTGAAAGGGGAAGATGATATGACAGAATGTGTATTAGGAGTTGATTTAGGTACAAGTGCAGTTAAAGTTTCGGCAGTTGATCGAGAAGGTAACGTAATTGCTCAAGAGTCATTTGATTATCCACTTAGCCATCCTAAATCAGGATATAGTGAACAAAATCCTAATGATTGGGTAATGTCAACGACAGTTGCAATTGTACGTTTAATTTTGGATGATAAGATTCAAGCTAGTGATATCAAAGGAATTAGTTATTCTGGTCAAATGCATGGATTAGTTTTACTAGATCAACAACATGATGTGATTCGACCTGCCATCTTATGGAACGATACTCGTACTACCAAACAACGTAATGAGATTGACAAACAAATGGGTGATGATTTTGTTAAAATTACTGGCAATCGTCCGTTGGAAGGATTTACTTTACCTAAGATATTATGGATTAAAGAAAATGAGCCAGAAAGTTGGGAAAAAACAGCTGTTATTTTAACGCCCAAAGACTATGTCCGTTATCGGATGACAGGAAAACTAGGAATTGATTATTCCGATGCGACCGGAACCACTTTATTAGATATTCATACTAACCAGTGGAGCAAACAAATTTGTGAGAAATTTGATATTCCGATGAACATCTTACCTCCATTGATTAAGTCAACAACCGATGTAGGGCCAATTACGAAGGAATATGCTGAATTTTCTGGCTTGAAAACAAGCACCCAAGTTTTTGGTGGCGGAGCTGACAATGCTTGTGGAGCTTTAGGTGCTGGAATTTTATCTCCTAAGGTAGTTCTTTCTAGTATTGGGACTTCTGGGGTAATTTTAAAATACGAAGATCGACCAGTTGATGAGTATCATGGTCGAGTTCAAATGGAAGATCACGTGGTTCCTGGGGCATACTATTCAATGGGGGTTACTTTGGCAGCTGGTTATTCGCTTAGTTGGTTTAAAGATACCTTCTGTCAAGATATTCCCTTTGAAAAAGTAATTAGTGGAGCGGCTAGTTCTACAATTGGAGCAAATGGATTACTATTTTCTCCATATATTGTGGGAGAGCGAGCTCCTTATGCAGATGCTGATATTCGCGGAAGTTTTTTGGGAATTGATGCAACCCAAGATCTAAATGATTTTGCCCGAGCAGTTATTGAAGGGGTTACCTTTAGTTTTAGAGATATTTTAAATATCTATCGGGAACAAAGTGCTGATTTTGATGAAATCGTTTCAATCGGTGGAGGATCTAAGAGCGATTTGTGGCTCCAAATTCAAGCTGATATTTTTAATACTCCCGTTAAAAAGTTGGCGAATGAACAAGGACCTGGTATGGGAGCAGCAATGATTGCAGCAGTTGGCTTAGGTTGGTATTCAGACTTTAAAGCTTGTGCAGAAAAATTTGTTCATGTTGCTGAGGTGCATAATCCAATTCCAGCAAACGTTGCAAAATATGATCAATTATATGCGATTTACCAGCAAGTCTATCCACAAACTGTTGAAATTAGTCATGAATTACAAAAATTTAAAAAATAAGTATTGTTAAAGACATTCCATAATGGATGTCTTTTTCATTTGTTATTTAAGCAAACCAGAACATGTGTTCGCGTTTGTGCTATAATTTAAATTAGCTAATTTATTGATCAGTGAGTAAATTAGCAAGTCGTGAAGAGCTGGTAACTCTGGCGGCGGTAGGAGTTTTGTTTTATGTCTTCTTTTGATTATTTAGTTACTACGCTAGTAGTTGCTATCATTACTTATTTGTTAAATCATAAGTAAAAAAAGAGCGATCAGATTGGCTATCTGAGCGCTCTTTTTATTTAGCTGTCCTAAAATGGTTAGTAATAGGAGCAAATGTAAAATGTCTTCTTTTGACTGTTTAAATTATATCACACAATTATAAAGTTCAAATTAATTAACTATCACTTTTCAACTAAGATATTATAATTATATTTTCGAAAAATTAGAACGTATGTTCGTATCTGTGATATAATTACTTTGTAATTAAAGGAGATGCGATGATGTTTTTTGATAGAGAGCCCAAGGGGGTATTTTTCTTAATCGATAATAAGTCTTTTTATGCTAGTTGTGAAGCAGTTCAACGTGGTTTTAATCCTTTGAAAGTACCATTGGTAGTAATGAGCGAGGCTGAAAATACCAATGGCGGATTAATTTTAGCAACATCCCCTGAGGCAAAAAAGCTTTATCATCTAAAGGCCAATGTCTCGCGACAAAGAGATTTGCCCACTGACCCTAGATTACAAGTGGTACCACCTAGAATGAATCTTTACATAAAGAAAAATCTTGAAATTAATCAATTGTTTAGTAAATTTACTCCTGAAGAATTAATTTGGCCTTATTCAATTGATGAAAGTATCTTAGAAATGACAAAGTCTTGGCACTTGTTTGGGAATTCAGTTAGATCAGTTGCAAAATTAATTCAAAAAACAGTTAGAAAGGAGCTTGGACTATATACAACGGTTGGCATTGGTGACAATCCAGTTCAAGCTAAGTTAGCATTAGATATTTATGCTAAACATAATCCTGATTTAATTGGAGAAATTCACTATCAAGATGTTCCAACAAAGATTTGGTCGATTCAAGATTTAACCCAAGTCTGGGGAATTGGTAAACGGACCGCGAAGCATTTAAATCGGTTAGGTATCTATAATATGAATGATTTAGCACATGCGAACCCCTATCTTATGAAACAAGAAATGGGCATCATTGGGACACAAATTTTTGCAACTGCCTGGGGAGTTGATCGCTCTAAACTTACTGAAAAACCAGCAATTAAATCTAAAAGCTTAGGCAATTCTCAGGTTTTACCTCGTGATTATCAAAGTCAGTCTGAAATTGAAAATGTAATTAAAGAAATTGGTGAGCAAGTAGCATCTAGGGTTCGCAGTCACCATCAATTAACTAGTTGTCTTTCTTTAAGTCTTGGGTTTTCTTTCCATGTTAGTGAAGAACTTGGAAAAGCTGGGTTTCATCAGAGTATGTCAATTGATAAAACTGATGATAATCAAGCAATTGTTAGTCAGCTTTTATACTTATTTAGAAAACATTGGAAAGGTCAATCAATTAGAAATATTGCGGTCTATTGCAGTAACTTAACCACTAACACCGGACGGTCACTAGATTTATTTACGAAAGTCGATAAGCAAATCAAGACTGATAAATTAAACCAAACTATTGATGAAATTCATCATAAGTATGGCTTTTCTAAATTAATTTTTGCGAATAGTTTAGGTAAAGGTGGAACGGCACTTGAAAGAGCCAAATTGGTGGGTGGACATAATGGAGGAAATAGTTATGAATAGCGACTTGAAAATTATAATGGAACGGATTGATGAATTATTTAAAAGAATTTCTAAAACCCATTATTGGATTGAAATCGCTAATGATCCTTATGACCAAACTTATAATTTTTTCTTTAATAGTCAGCGATCCCGACAGCGTTTAAAGTCAATCCCTTTACATTCAGTTAAGACTTATAATTTGGAATATTTAGAAGCTCTAATTGTTGCTTTTAAATTAAAAAATCAATTAACCATCAAATTTGTTGGATTTTATGGACTTAAGTGGCCAAATTCACAAAAAATAATTCAAAGAAAGCGTGATTTACTTGAGTAAATATCATTTTAGCCAAAAAGTAGTTGATCAGTTTTTTGAACACGATTATCAAGATCGTGGAATGACGAAATGGCAAGGATTCTATTTATCCGATCATACCGTAGCAATCAAGCAGCAAAAATATAAAATAAAGCAAATTCCAAAAGAGAAACAACCACAACCAATCTCATTAATTAAGCAGCGACTATGTTATGCGTTTAAAAATAACTATGCGGTTATTATTCAGCTGAATGAACTAAATTTAGAACGCAAGCCTATAGAGGTAAGTAACCAAATTAAAGATCTAAATGATGATGTAGTTAAGCTATTTAAAAAGACTCCCATTGCCTTAGAAGAAATTCGCAACGTTAGTTTAGCTTAAATAAAGAAGGCTATTAGACCTACGAATTATTTAATAAAATGGGAAATCGTACCACATTGAACTAGCACAGAAATTCCTAAGTACAGATAAATGGTTCCAGTTAAATACTTACTATAACGATTTAAAAATTGCTCAAGTCGTTTGTCTTTACTAATTATTACAGCTAAACCAAAGAAAATGATTGCCATAGTTAGCATGACACAAAAAGCAACGATAAGTTCAAAAGTTGATTTACGGATGAAAATTGGAATGTAGACGGCAATGTTATCAGCACCACAGGCTGCTACAGTAATAATTACGGTATGTACAATTAATTTAAAGCGTGATTTGTTATCAGTTTCTTCCATTGAATTGTCGTTACTTTTACTAAAAAAATTTTTGCATGAAAAGTAGAGAGGAAAGAGGCCTAGGAAACCAAGCATCCAAGTTTCTGGTACAGCTCGAAGTAAGACAGCAATTGCCATGGGAGTAAGAGTAAGAATGATCGTTCCAATCATATCTCCAATTAAAATGGGGCTCTTGAAACGATGCGCATGGATTAGTAAGACTAAGACTAAAATATAATCCATGTTAGTTGAAATATAAGATACAATTGAATTTATAATAATTTCTAACATATTGATTCCTTAAATGAAAAGTTTAGTATTCATTATACTATATTAACCTGATTAATAAGGATGCCCTTTTCGGCAGGATATTTTAAATTATAAGAACTCGCTTATGGACTTAATTATATTTATTATGAAAATATTCCTTCTATAATATATTAAATCTTAACTAAAAAATTGGAAGGATAGATGATTGGAATGGATATAGTACAATTGAGCAATCAAATTGGTTTAATGTTTTGTTTAATGGCGGTGGGCGTGTTAATTAATAAATTACACTTTATGTCGGCTGGTACTTCAAATGACATGACCAACATTTTACTTTATATTGTGTCACCATGTTTAATTATCCAAGCATTTGAACAAAAATATTTTAGTGGACGATGCACGAATTACTAGTAGTCATGTTGGGAGTGTGTATTGTCTACATGATCAGTATCGTTATATCTAATCTATGTTTCGCTAAAACTAAAAAGCAAACCATGAAACGAGTTGCCATTTTTGGTAGCATTTTTTCCAATGCTGGTTTCATGGGAGTTCCGTTAGCCAGTGCCAAGTTTGGGAATGTAGTAGTCTTTTTTGCGGTTGCTTCTCTTGCTGGGTATAGTCTTTTTAATTGGACATACGGGATAACCATCTTTAAAGAAAAAAGAGAATTTAGTTGGATGAACTTGCGAGAACAGGCTTTTAATGCCTTAATAAATCCCAACATTATTGCTATTTTGGTAGGTGGACTAATTTTTATTTGTTCATTTAAAGTTCCGGAAATCATTAACCGACCAGCAATTTATCTAAGTTCTTTAAATACTCCACTGTCAATGATTGTCATTGGAAATAGTTTAGCAAATTCACGTTTTAGTAAAGATGATTTTAATAAAACACTAATAGGAGCATTGCTTCTCAGAAACTTAATATATCCTATGATGACTTATGGAGTATTACTTGCTTTAGGACTAAGTGGCATTAGTTTGCTGACAACAGTCTTGCTATTTGCATGTCCAACGGCTGGACTAGTAGTACTATTTAGTCTTCAAGCTAATGACAATCCAACACCGGGAATTGCGTTGATGACGATGTCAACCGTTTTATCAATTGTGACGATTCCGTTCGTTTTCCTTTTAATGACCATTTTTTAAAAAATTTACTTTGTGTACAAGATATAATATACTTAACCTTACATAATGTAATTAGAAGGGATTATTATCAATTTGAAAGAAATACATACGCCCGAATGGCAAGTGGATATTGATAGAGAAGTTACTGCAAAAGGTTACTATGAAGAAAAAGAAGTTTAACATTAGATTAATAGTTCTTGCAAAACGCGAACGATATGTTTTGCAAGGACTGTTTTTTTGGTTAAAAATCAAATTGACAAATTTAAAATGTGCTGTATATTAATAAGAAATCGAACATTAGGTTTCGGTTGAAAAATTTAACGTAAAGGATGTGTTTATGATGACTGACAAGGAATTGACTAGTGATGAAGTAGAGGTACTTGCCCAAATTTTGTATAAAGCCTATGCAACGCAAGAACCTTTAGATATGGAAGCATTTACTATTTTTGATGATGATTCTGCTTATCGTGTGCAAAAACGGTTAACTGAGCTAAAAGCGAAAAAATTAGGTGGTTACAAGATTAGTTTGACAAGTGCTGAGACACAAAAAATGTTTAATTCTACTGAACCACTATATGGAGCTCAGTTGGCTGAACACTTCTTTAAATCTGGTGTTAAATTAAACCAATCGATGTTTATGGATCCATTAGTTGAAGTTGAATTAGTTTTTACGGCAAAAGTTGATTTATCTGCTAAAGATTCTTTAGATGAATTAATGGCAAAAACAACGGTTGCTCCGGCAGTAGAATTACCTGATTGCCGGTTTAAAGATTGGTTCCCAACTTTACCAAAGAATTTAGTGATGGCGGATGCTGCAGTTGGTGGAGCTGTAGTTTATGGCGATGAAGTTGATGCTGATCAATTTAGCTTAGCTGATTTAGCCAAAGTTCATACGGAATTATTTCATGATCGTAAAAAAGTTGCAGATGGGAAAGCTAGTGAAGTTTTAGGTAATCCCGTTAAATCCTTAAAATGGTTAACTGAAAAATTAGCTGAAACTGATCAAGTGGTCCATGCAGGTGAACATATCTCAACTGGAACTTTCTTACTACCTGTTTCATTAACTCCAGGAAATTGGAAAGCTGAATTTGACTATGGGTTAAGCGACGTAAAATTTGAATTAGAAAAATAAGGTTTAGTTATCTTATTTTTATACCAGGCAAAAGTCACAGCTAGAGTAAGTAGCTGTGACTTTTGTATTTGTTTGAAGATTTTCGACTATTCAAATCATTATAAAAGTATCAGGTAGTTCTTAAATTAAATTACAAATTGTGATATTAAGATTACAGCATTACAAAACCCCACTTTTTCTTAAACCCATTGTAATCTCAATGTAACAAATATCCTTTATCATGGGTACTGTTGATTAGTTGAGGTGTTTATCCGTCTAATACAACATTCTTAAATCAGAAAACTAGAAAAAGTTAATTAAAAGGAGAGTTTATTTATATGAAATTAAAAGGTTTAAAGACAATTGCAGCAGTTACTGCTGTATCAGCTGGTGTTTTATTTGCCGGTGCTAACAGTGCTAATGCTTCGACTCGAGTAACAGTTAAGTCAGGTGACACTATTTCAGAACTTGCTAAGACTTACAATGTTTCAATGCAAAGTATTAAAGATGCTAACAAGATTGAAGATATTAACCGTATCTATGTTGGTGAAGTTTTTGAAATTGGTGATGATGGTCAAGTACTTGTTTCAGATCAAAGTGCTACTCCAGCTGCAACTGCTTCAGTTTCAGCAGATAAAACTGTATCTGCTCCAGCTGCAGAACCAGTTCAAACAAGTGCACCAGCACAACCAGTTGCTGCCCCTGTACAAGCTGCAACTCCAGATGCTGTAACTACTCCAGCTCCAGTCAAAGCTGAAACTCCAGCATCAGTTCAACCAGTTGCTGCAGCTACACAAGCACCAGTTCAACCAGTTGCTACTCCAGCACCTGCACAAACTACTGCTCCAGCTGCAAGCTCAGTAAGTGGTAGTGATGCCGCTGCTAAAGATTGGATTGCTGGTCGCGAATCTGGTGGTAACTACGGTGCCCAAAATGGTCAATACGTAGGTAAATACCAATTATCATCATCATACTTAAACGGTGATTATTCAGCTGCTAACCAAGAAAAAGTTGCTGATAACTATGTAACTTCACGTTATGGATCATGGTCAGGTGCTCAAGCATTCTGGCAAGCAAATGGTTGGTACTAAAATTAATTTAAAACTGACTTTAAAAGGGAATTCCATTTGGGGTTCCCTTTTGTTCGGAACAATATTAATCTGTCTTTGTTTAAGAGAAAATAAGTGATAAAATTAATGATGTATTTTTATAAAAATACATCATTAATTTTATAATATTGGAGAGTAATTATGAATAAATATACGTATAAATATAAATATATAATAGATAATTATATATTTATAATTGCCCTGGTTCCTATGATTATTTCCTGTTTTTTAAATAACACAACCATAACCACGGTATTCCCAGTATTTGGAACTATTTGTCATGCACTCGAAATTTTTTCTATAATTATTGCTTCTATAAAAATATTTTTTTTAAATGACTACGATATTTTGTATAAATTTTTTATTTTTTTTATATTGTTACTATTATTATTAACTTCTATAATTGGTAAATCACAAGATTTTTTTAATTGTTTTGTTTTAGTTCTAGCATCTTTTAGTATAAAATTGGAAAATATATTTAAAATTTATTTTTATTTGCTAAGTATTTTATTTTTTGTAATACTGTTTTTATTTAATATTGGACTAATACCAAATTATACATATTTTAGAAATGGATTATATAGGCAATCTTTAGGAATGGGTTATACCACCATACTAGCATCAGTAGTTTTTTACGTATTGGTTTCACTAGTTTGTTGGAGTTTTTTTTGGAAGAATAATCATCGATTGATTTTATCTTTACTGATGTTGTTTATTAGTTACTTTATTTATAAAATTACTGATACGAGAACTGATTTTATATGTTCGTTACTTCTTATTCTTATTTTTTTACTAAGTAAATTTGATTTTACAAAATTAAAATCACTTAGAGGTTTACTTCTAATTTCTCCAACACTTATTTTTTTATGGACACTATATTCAACTTATTTTTATAATCCAATTAGTAATTTTTGGTTAAAGATGAATGAACTTTTTAGTGAAAGGCTATATTTAGGTAATTTAGTTGCTTCACTATATCCAGCCAAACTATTTGGTCAATATTTCGTTCAACGTGGAAATGGCTTTTCAACTGCAACAGTAACTAATTATTTATTTCTTGATTCTTCTTTTTTAAGAGTGTACTTTATGAATGGTATAATTCCGTTTTTAATATTATATTTAATAATTCAATATGCTTTTTATAAAATTATTAAGTCAGGAGATAGATTAAATATACTTTTATTATGTGTGTTGTTGGTAACTGCATTTGAGGGAATTTTTTCGACATTATTTTTAGTTATTGGAATTAATTGTTCTTTATATGTATTAAATTATGGCTTCTTTAATTTAAGTGAAGCAGATTATTTAAACGATTATTCTAAAAGCTAAAGTAAATTCACTAAGCATATTAAGAGTTCTATATAACACTATTAATTTCTTTTTCATAAAAATAAAGGAAGGAGTAAGTCATGGAAAATACTTTATATAGCAAAATTAATATCATCTACTATTTAACGTTAGTAGCAGCAATCATTGAAACAATCGGAGCTGTTCCAGTCCTCGGTGGCTTAGTGATTATTATAAGCTTAGATGCACCATTAATTGCTTTAGTGGGGCTCTATGTTGCTGGCTTAATTTTTACTATTCAAGCTCAAGGAACTTCAGGAGCTGATCGGTATAATATTGAGTTGTCAGGTATCAAAACTAAATTTATTTTTGGAATTATTTGTGCAATTGTAGCCTTTATTCCAATTATTGGCTGGATTTTACATATCGTGATGGCAATTATTATGTGGTTACAATACAGTAATTTAATGCGCATGAAGAATAAAGTTGTTAAAGATGACGTAATTGAAGACGTTAAAGCTGAAGATGTTAAAACTAACAACGATAATAAATAATAGATTAAAAATGTCCATGGGAAATTGGGCATTTTTGTTTTGATGAAAGCTGTGACTAATTAATATGGTAGAAAAAAATAAAAAAAAGAAGCATAAGCGAATTTGGCTTCGGGTTTTGTTGAGTTTATTGGTAATTTTAATCATCATCGGTGGAATTGGGATGTATTATTTATTTAATTTTGCGTTTGCTCGCGGTGGTTTTAGTGATCAAATTAGAAGCCGAGCCAATACGGAGTGGTTTGATACGCATCCATCTCAAACTTGGACGCAAAAAACGAAGGATGGACAAACTTTAAAGGCCCATTATTTTGCTGCGGACCAACCCACTAATAAAACGGTAATCGTTGTACATGGTTATGGTGGTTCTGCTCGACGGATGAGTACCTATATTCGGATGTTTCATAACGATGGGTATAATGTCTTAGCACCTGATAATCGCGGATTTGGAGATAGTACTGGAAAATACATTGGTTATGGATGGCTTGATCGGGTTGATGTGACTAATTGGATGAAACAGGTTAATCAGTATAATCCTCATGGTGAATTAGGAATTTTTGGAATTAGTATGGGTGCAGCTACGGTAATGTACACGCTTCCTACTGCACCAACAAACACTAAGTTTGCCATTGCCGACTGTGGCTATTCAAGCATTAATGCCGAATTAAGCCACGAATTGCATGAAGTGTTTAACTTACCATCTTTTCCCATTTTGCCAATTGCTAACTGGTATTCCAAGTTTTTAGCAGGGTATAAATTTACTGATGGTGAAACAAAGGATACTTTGAAGCGTAATCACATTCCGTTGTTTATTATTCATGGTAGTAAGGATAAATTTGTTCCCACAAAATTTGCTTACCAAAATTATGAAAATGATCAAAGTAAAGATAAAGAAATTTGGATTGTTCATGGGGCGGAACATGCCCAATCAAAACAAACTGATCCAGTTCAGTATCAAGAAAAAACAGCAGCATTTGCAAGTAAATGGTTTAACAGTTAGATTACAATGAATTAATTATCAATTGATTTCCTAATAAAACATTAAAATCTAATTGATAATTTACTGAAATAATATATCATTAATATTGATATAGTTATGTAAATATTATAGGAGTTTTTTAAATTATGAAAAAAGTTACAAAAGCAATTATTCCAGCAGCAGGTTTAGGAACGCGTTTCTTACCTGAAACCAAAGCTGTGCCTAAAGAAATGTTACCAATTGTTGACACACCCACGATTCAATACATCGTGGAAGAAGCTAAAGCTTCAGGAATTACTGATTTAGCTATTGTGATTGGTTCAGGAAAAGGTTCAATTGAAGACCATTTCTCATCTAACTATTTATTAGAAAAAAAACCTTGAATCTAAAGGTAAAGATGCTATGTTAGAAGCAGTTAAAAAAACTAATGATATGAACATTTACTTTATTCGTCAAGCTTATCCCAAGGGATTAGGCGATGCAGTTTTAACTGCTAAAACCTTTGTAGGCAATGATCCCTTTGTGGTTATGTTGGGTGATGATTTAATGACTGATAAAGTTCCGTTAACGCAACAATTAATTAATAGCTATGAAAAGTCAGGTGCTTCAACCCTTGCTGTAATGCGAGTTCCCCATGAAGAAACGGTGAAATATGGAGTGATTGATCCCATTGAAGAAGTGAGTGATGGGATGTACGATGTAAAACAATTCGTAGAAAAGCCAGCACCCGAAGATGCGCCTAGTGATTTAGCCATTATTGGTCGTTACTTGTTTACTCCAGAAATTATGGATGTCCTTGAAACCACTAAACCTGGTAAGGGTAATGAAGTTCAATTGACGGATGCCATTGATACTTTGAACAAAACACAAAAAGTTTATGCTCATGAATTTAAAGGTGATCGTTTTGATACAGGGAACAAGTTAAGTTGGTTAGAAACTAACATCGAATTTGCTCTACGTCGTGATGATTTAAGTGATGATTTGAAGGCTTATATCATTGATTTGGCTGATAAATTTGAAAAATAGTGAGGTTAGCATAAATGAATATTAAGATTCTTGTTGCATCACACAAAGATGCTCCTATGCCAAAAAATAAAAATTTATATATGCCTGTATTAGTAGGTGCTGACAAAAATTTTAATGGGCAAAAAGGATTTCAACTTGATAATGATGGAATTAACATTTCAAGTAAGAATCCTAATTACAATGAATTGACTGCTATTTATTGGGCTTGGAAAAATTTAAAAGGTACTGATGCAATCGGTCTAGTGCATTACCGAAGGTTATTTAGTAAAAGTCATCAAAGATTATTAGATAATGTGTTGACTTCAAATCAGGTTGAAGAATTGTTAAATAATGCACCAGTTATTTTACCTAGAAAAAGAAATTATTACATAGAAACTATTAAATCTCACTATTTACATTCTCATTATCAGAAACCACTAGATGTTACACGTGAAGTGATTAGTGAAAAATTTCCAAACTATTTACAAGCATTTGATAAAGTGATGGATAGCAAATCAGCACATATGTTCAATATGTTTATTATGAAAACTGATTATTTTAATAAATATTGTGAATGGCTTTTTGCAATATTATTTGAAGTTGAAAAAAGAATTGATATTTCTAACTACTCTGTTCAAGAAGCCCGGGTATTCGGTTACTTATCAGAGTTATTAATGGATGTTTGGATTAAAACAAATCATGTTGACTATGTCGAATGTAATTGGATTCAAATTGGCGATCGACAATTAACAAAGAAAGCAATTGGATTTATTAAAAGAAAATTGATTAGTAATGTTGGAAAAGATGCTACACATTATTAATTAGTAGTATTTTACTATATAAAAGATTTAATCATTCGTCGATAAAGGAGTTGTTTTAATGAAAAAGAATTATGTGGATATTATAATTCCAGTTTATAATAATTATGAATTCTTGGATGAGTGCTTTGAGTCTATAGAAAATCAAAGTTATGAATATTTGCATCCAATTATTGTTAATGACTGTTCAACAGATGCATCATTTGAATTAATTAAAAAGTATAAGGATAACTCTAAGTATGATGTTACTGTAATAAATAATAAAAACAATATGGGTGTATCTTATTCTAGAAATGAAGCTTTAAAAGAAATCTATGGAGAATTTTTAACATTTTTAGACGCAGATGATTTTATGCTTGAAAATCATATTAAAGTTCTTGTAAATTTATTAAATAATTATAAGAATGTTAGGTTGGCTGTTTCTGGAGGGGGAAGTCATTTAAAAATCAACCCTAAAAATTTAAAAAAAGTAAAAGTATATGATAGAAATAATGGTTTTTGTGAATTAATTGGTGTTAATGGAATTCAAGGATTCTTATGGAATAAAATGTTTTATGTAGAAGATATAAAAAAATATAACATTAAATTTGATGATAGAATATATATGGGTGAAGATTTATTATTTGTCTGTGAATTATATGCTAAATTGAATTCAGGAATAGTTTATAATCCACATATAACGTATTATTATAGGCCTAATCCAAATAGTGCCCTAAGAAAAAAGCAAGACCTAGATGGAATAAAAAGAAAAAGTAATAATTGGTTTGAAACTTATAAAAATATAATAAAGGCTGTTAAAAATTCCGATAATGGATTTTCTTATTATGCATTTAAAATGCTATATGCTCAGTATTATTATAAAACTGATGAGCTTTTTTACATTTTATATAGAGCAGGAGAATATTCTGAAGTTTCAAAAATAAAATCAGATTTTTTAATTTTTTTAAAAGAATACTTTATTACTCTATTGTTTAGCAAATATATTATTTTAAAAACTAAGAAAAGCATTATTTCATATACATTTAACAATTTAATGTGTATTTTTAGGAGAAAAATATGAGTAGGTATATTATAAATGTATCTCGAAATAAATCTATTGTTGGTGATGTTAAGCCTAAAACAGATGTTTCTGAGATTCTTGAAGAAAAACTAAATTTTAAAACAGTAAGTATAAAGGAATACAAGTATCATAAAATAGATAGTAACTTTTTAATTAAATATAGGATAAGACATGCTTTAAAAAAATTAAATTTGAGCAGTAATGATATTGTGTTGGTACATTACCCTATATATACTGGTGCTAAATTTGAGAACGAATTAATTGATTATTTGAATGATCACGATGTTACTAGTATTGCTTTAATTCATGACATTGATTCCCTAAGATTTAATTGGAGTATTTTTGGTAGTTTAAAAAACGAGGTTTCTTATTTAAACAAGTATGATTATGTTATTTCTCATAATGAAAGCATGACAAATAAGCTAAAGGAAAATGATTTAACTACTAATGTGCAAGATTTAAATGTTTTTGATTACTTATGTAAAAAAAATCCTAATAAAAATGATGCAAAATTTAAGTATAATATAACATTCGCTGGGAATTTAAATAAAGCAAAATTTTTAAAGAACCTGAAGATACATAAACCAATACATTTTGATCTTTATGGTAATATTGATAAACTAAGTGAAATTAATACCTCTATTGATTATCATGGTAGTGTTCCGCCAGATATTTTAGCTTCTAAAACAGGATTTGGATATGGATTAGTTTGGGATGGAAATAAATTAGATACAGTTTCTGGAAAAATTGGTAACTATTTGCAATTCAATAATCCTTACAAAATTTCTTCATACATTAGTTCTGGAATGCCAGTAATAGTATGGGATAAGTCTGCTTTAAATCCATTTGTAGTTGAAAATAATATCGGTATCTCAGTTAGTTCATTAAATGATTTGAATAGTACTTTAGAGAATATAAGTGATGAAGAATTTAATGAAATGGTAAAAAATGTTTCTCTTATTAGTGATAAAATGAGAAGTGGGTTTTATTTAACTAGTAGTATTGAAAAAATAATTAATAATTAATAATTAATTTAAAATATCCAAGAATTTATATAATTTAATTTTGAATTTATTTATGTAATATTAATTAAATTCAAAATTGTGTACCATAATGTCAAATAATACCCTTATTTTTGGGAAAATAATTTAGTTTCAGTTAAATAATTCATATGTAAATGATATCTTTGTATTATCATATTATATATAATAAGAAGATGATCGGAGAAATAAAATGAACAAAGATTTAAGTAATAGAAGTTATTCTTTAAAGAAGATTTTGGATATAATAATTAAAGATAAACGTTTAGTTATTTTTGTAACTTTAATTATTTTTTTAATTAGTGTTTTTATAACTTTTGGAGTAATGAAGCCTAAATATACATCAACTACCCAGCTACTTGTTAATCAAAAGGTTTCAAAAAATCAACTTGCACTTCAAGCACAACAAGTTCAATCTGATGTTCAACGGGTTTATACATATAAAGATATAATTACTAGTCCAGTGGTACAAAGAGCAGTTGCAAATGATTTGAAAAATCAAGGTGATGTTAAGAATGCAAAAATTGATGTAACTAGTCAGCAAAATTCACAAGTATTTTCAGTTTCTGCAACAACAGATAATCCATACTTATCTGCAAGTGTTGCAAATGATACAGCTAATGTTTTTCAAAAACGGATTAAAAAAATTATGGATGTTAACAGCGTGACAGTTGTATCAAAAGCCTATCCAAAATTAAAGCCTACTTCTCCTCACTATGTAATTAATCTTGCTATTGGTTTGATTTTAGGGATAATTATCGGATCAATGTTAGCTATTATTAGAGAATTAAATGATAAAAAAGTCTATGATGTTGATTACTTAGAAAATGATCTGGGATTAAATAATTTAGGTGTTCTTTTTGAAATTGATAAAAATAAAATGAGAAATAGCTTTAAAAATAATCATCGTCCAAATGATCATAGAAGAAGGGTATAGGTGTAATAATGGGATTATTTAAGAAAAATCAAAAATTAGATGATCAAACAATGAAAAATGGTGCGCCACTAATTGTTGAAGATGAACCAACATCACCAGTAGCTGAACAATTTAGAACTGTTCGAACTAATATTAAGTTTTCTATTATTGGTAACGATAATAAAGCTATTTCAATAACTTCAGCTAATCCTTCAGAGGGGAAAAGTATTTTTAGTGCTAATCTGGCAGCAACTTTTGCCCAACAAGGAGAAAAAACATTGTTAATTGATGCTGATTTGAGAAGACCAACAGTTCATAGAACTTTTATGTTATCTAATCAAAATGGTTTATCAAATCTTTTATCAGATTCTTCTAGTTTGAATGATGTGATTAAGAATACTCAGATTAGTAATTTAGATGTGATTACTAGTGGGCCTGTTCCACCTAACCCAGCAGAATTAATTGGAAGTGAAAATTTTACTGATATGTTGAAAGATTTAAATAGTAAATATGATCGTATTTTAATTGATACTCCACCAGTAAATGCTGCAACAGATGCTGCTCTTATTGCCTCAGATTGTTATGGTGTAGTTCTTGTTGTTCCACAGGGAATAGCAGATAAAGATGCTGTAAAAAATGCCGTTGAACAACTTCGTCGAGTTGATGCTAAGATTTTGGGGTCTGTTATGAATAGGGTTAGTGCTAAAAAATCTGAAGGTTACGGTGGATATTATGGCGGATATTATGGAACAGAGGAAAAACAATGATAGATGTTCATTGCCATATTCTTCCCGGTGTTGATGATGGTTCACCAAACATGGAAACTTCTTTAAAATTAGCCCGAGAAGCTGAAAATCAAGGAATAACTGCATCTTTACTTACTCCACATCATATGGATGGTCAGTATATTAATCATCGCAAAGATGTAGAGAAAGAAACTTTAGAATTTCAAAAGCAAATTAATGAGCATGGAATAAATTTTAAAGTTTTTCCTGGGCAAGAAGTTCATATCACAGGTGATTTGTTAAATGCAATTGATGACGGTGATATTTTGTTTGCAGATCCATATAATCGGTATATTATGCTTGAATTTCCACATTCAGAAGTTCCTGAATATACTGAAACAATGCTTTTTGAATTAAATGCTAGAGGCATAACTCCTGTGATTGTTCATCCTGAACGTAATCATGGTTTTCAAGATGATCATAAATTACTATATAAATTTGTGTCACAAGGTGCTGCTACTCAACTAACTGCAAGTAGCTATGTTGGTGTTTTTGGTCCTAAAGTTGAAAAATTTACTGAAGAAATTATAGAAGCTAATCTTGGAAGTACCTTTGGATCCGATGCTCATAATTTTAAAGGTCGTCGTTATCAAATGAAGGATGCATATTCTAAACTAGAAAAACAATTTGGTCCAAGAATAAAAGCTAGATATGAATATAATGCTAAGGCAATCTTAAATGGTGATAATATTGAACAAGGGGACATTAAGCCAATTGTGAAAAAAAAGAAATTTTTGGGATTATTCTAGGATTCATTAAAGATAATATAGTTGTTAAATATAAAGAAGGAAAATTATGAGATGGATATTTAACCTAATTATAAAAGTTGTTAGAAAAATTAGAATTATAACTTTAACTACTTTCTATAAAATAGAATATAAGAATAGAATTGATATTGATAATTCGTTAAATTTTAGAAAGGGATTCTCACTTTTTATTAATCCCCAAAGTGGGATGTTGCACATAGGAAAAAATGTATTTTTTAATTCTTTCTGTAGTGTTAATGTTTTAGGGAAAGTTTCAATTGGCGATAATTCCATTTTTGGTGAAAACGTTAGACTTTTTGATCATAATCATAAGTTTATTAAATCGGATGTTCCAATTGCTGAGCAAGGATTTAAAGTAGATGGTATTTCTATTGGTAAAAATTGCTGGATTGGTTCTAATGTTGTTATATTGAAAGGTGTAACAATAGGAGACCATGTAGTTATTGGTGCAGGATGTATTGTTTATAAAGATGTACCTGATGATACAGTAGTTATTTGTAAACAGGACCAAATAGTCAAAAAAATCAAATAGTATTTTATTGCTATTTAAGATTATTATTTTTTAAAATCAAAATTAAAAAGTCGATGATGACAAGCACTTATGGGCTGTCATCATCGACTTTTTGGTTTAATCTTTAAAATATTAACCTTTACCGCCTTGGAATGAAGGGTAGAGGGTCATACCACCATCAACGTATAGAGATACACCAGTGATATAACTAGCTTGATCAGAAGCTAAAAATGCAGCAGCTGCGGCAACTTCTGATGGTTTACCAATGCGACCCATTGGAACCATTGCTACAGTTTCTTCATAAGTCTTTGGATCGGCAAATTTTTTAGCGTTAATTGGAGTATTAATTGCTCCTGGACAAATTTGATTAATTCGAACGTTTTGCTTAGCATATTCCATTGCAGTCGTTTCAGTGAATAATTTAACTCCACCTTTACTTGAAGCATAACTAGCAAAGTTAGGCCATGGAATTTGTTGATGAACAGAAGAAGTGTTCACGATGGCACCTTGTTTCTTGTTAGCAAGCCAGTAGTTAAGGGCTGCTTTAGTACCTAAGAAAGTACCAGTAAGGTTAACTGAAATAACTTGATTCCAGTCGTCTAATGGAATCTCATTAGTAGGACAATGTTTTTCCATTCCAGCATTATTGAAGAAGACATCTAAACCACCAAAGGCATCAACGGCAGTTTGTACTAATTTGTTGGCACTATCCTCATCACTAATATCACCTTGTTCAATTACGGCTTTACCACCATTTTGTTCAACGATTGCTTTCGTAGCATTAGCAGCATCAACGTTCTTGTGGTAGTTGATAACCACGTTCATGTGTTCTTGGCCTAAACGTTCAGCAATGGCTGCACCGATTCCAGAGTCTCCTCCAGTAATTACGGCAGTCTTACCTTCTAAATCTTTATACATAACCATTTAACTTACCTCTTTCTTTATTTAATATAATAACTTTATCATATTCGTGTATAAACCTTTAGTAATTTGCTTTATAAAAAATAAATTGTGAACAATCTATTTGGCATAGATCGAAAATGATGTTACTATAATGGTGTAAAAAGAAAAGGAAAGGGGAGTTTATGATGGAATTAACAATTACTAATGAAGCAATGACATATCTAAAAAAACGGTTACCAGCAGCAAAGTACTTTATTTTAACTGCTGATGATGGTTCTAATCAATACTCGCAAGGTGGTGGGGCATGTACAGTTGGTGATACTTTCCAAGTTGTTGGGGTAGTTAAATTAGAAGCGCCATATGATCAAGAGCTTCAAACTAATCAAGAGGCTCCATTCTATACCAGTAAAAATGATGAAACTTTCTTTGATGCGGGTATGAAACTTGATTTCAAGAATAACTGGCTTCAATTGAAGACTAATAGTGAAATGTTAGATGGCCAAGTTACTACTAACGATGCGACTAAACCTGTTAAAAACGAAGGTATGGGCGCAATTAAAGGCTGCTAATTATGATAGTAAGAGATATTAATCAAATGTTGATTAATATCTCTTTTTAGTTAAAAATAGGGCAAAAAAAGAAGCCACACCAAGTGTGACTTCAAATTAATGTTTAAATTATCTTACCATCTTAAGATAGCAGCAACTTTTGCATCGCTAGGCATATCTGAAGCAGGAAGAACAGTAACATCACCATCTAAACCTAATACAGTAAGAGCTAAAGTATTAAGTTCGTTGGCTGGACGGCTACCTTCAGTGTTAACTTCAACAGTTTCACCATTGTCTTTGCTTTGAACGTAAGCATCATCTTGAATAATCAAGTTAGCAATGCGATCTTCTTCAGCAGCTTTAACGATTTCATCGAAGTTGTCAGTTGCTTTTTTAGCACCTAACATTTCGCTGTATTTACCTTTAACTGATTTTTCACCATCAGCAACGAATTGATCATGAATTTGTTGAGCAATTTCTTGGGCATTTTCACCAGCATTTTTAACGGCCGCATCAATTTCAACAGCCTTATCTTGGACCAAGTAAGGGTTGTGTGAAGCTTTTTCAAAACGACCAGCATCTTCAGCGTTAGCAACTAAGACTAATGGGTTATGGTCAACGTTTGAATAACGTTTTTGTACATACTTGTCAACTTCTTCAAAGTAGTCATGAGTATCAAATTCTGGACCATTTTTCTTAGGATCGTGGATCGTGTTAGTTTCTGTTTTATCACTATTAAATGGATCTGCAGGAACATTATCGGGATCAGTAACGTCTAAGTCTTTAACGTTGTAGAGCTTGTATGAGTCACGTTGTAGGAATAACATATCAAAGTTAGGAGCAAATTGTAGTTGTTTAACAACTGGTAAAACTTGTAATTTGTCACTAAATGAGAATGATGGTTGTGGAGCGTAGTTTAGTTTGTAAGCTACCAATGAATCGTTAGTTACGTAAAGCACTACCCCTTTGGCAATTGATGCGTTAGGTTTAAGTGTCTTTAAGTAGTTTTTAATTTGGAATTCGTATGCATTCCATAATTCTGGCTTGTATACTTTTTGGAAAGCATCCTTAGCTGAGTCTACTAAGCTATCAGTTTGAATTTTGTCTAATCTAGTATCATCTAGTTTAGGGTCTAAAGGAATAGTAATAGTTACAACTGGACCACTTTGTGCTTCTAAGTCCAATAAATTTTTGATTTGACCTTTTTGATCGTGTCTTGACATGGTATAAAATCCTCCAATATATATTGTTATCAATCTCTATCATACACCAATTTTAATTTGTTCGTTAGTCCTATAGCTCATCTTTCACCATCTTTTTCAATAAATGATTAGCAAAAACCAAGAAAATAGTGATAATGATAATTAAAATTATTAAATGTTTCCAGTCGGCTTTGAAGATGGCGTTGCCCCCTAAAGCATACACTAATGAAATTGGGAATGGACCTAAAATTGCGGTCATAAAAATAATTCGTTTATTATATTTCTTTTCGTCTTGATTAGCTTGCATACTAACTAAGTACGAAGGAATAATTGGAATTGAATAGCCAATGATTAGTGACATTAATGGGTTCTTAGAATGCTTAAAGTGAGCAGTAAAACGATTATTTTTATACTTTTTTTGTAAGTCTTTTTTTAAATAACCGATGAAATTAATTGCAGCAATATTTCCTAATCCAATTGAAAAAGTGTTAATTAAAGTTCCCCAGATTGGACCAAAACAAATTCCGGTAATGATTCCAATTGGTACGACCGGAAATCCAGGAATGATAGTCCCGAGATACATCAGAATCATTAAGATTATGACATCAATTAAACCATGTTCACGAATTTGGGCAATTGCTAGATTTCGTTCTTTAGGATTAAACATCATTTCAATTTGTGGCTGATAATCTTTAAATAAAAGGTAGAGAAAAAGCAAACTAACTAAAATGGCAACTATTTTAAAGACTTTTAATTTATTAATTTTCATAAGTTATCCTTATCGTGTTTTACGATAATTATATAACAAAAAGGATATAACCGAAAATGGTTATATCCTTTTAGAAAATTGAATTAATTATTTAGTTGCTTTTTCATTAGCTTCAATTTTGATTGTGTCGTTTTTGTGGTCAAGAACAGCTTTAATGTTCTTAATGTCTTGGTGATCCAAGTAGAACATAGCAATCTTATCACGTAATTGTTGTTCAATTACTCGACGAAGTGGACGAGCACCCATAGCTTCGTCATAACCTTGTTCCATCAACCAGTTTTTGACTTCATCACTGATTTCTAGTTTCATATCTTTCTTAGCCAAAGTATCGTTTAAGTTATCAATCATAAGATCAACAATTTTACTTAAATCAGGTTTAGTTAAGTGACTGAATTCAACGATAGCGTTGAAACGGTTTAAGAATTCTGGTCTGAAGTATGGAGCTAAACGATCCATAATCTTAATGTCTTCTTTTTGGTTCTTGGTCATTGCATCGTTACCAAAGCCAGCGTTTGAAGTAGCGATGATAACAGTGTTTTTAAAGTTAACCACATTACCTTGACCATCAGTTAAGCGACCATCATCCATTACTTGAAGTAATAAAGTGATAACTTGTGGGTTAGCTTTTTCAATTTCATCAAGTAAAACAATTGAGTATGGATTTCTTCTTACACGTTCAGTAAGAGTATTTCCATTATCATTGTAACCAACGTAACCAGCAGTAGCACCAATCATTTTTGAAACAGCAGTTTCGTCTTGGTATTCTGACATATCAAGTCTGATAATTGAATCTTCATTGTTAAACATATCTTTAGCTAATTGTTTAACTAATTCAGTTTTACCAACTCCAGTAGGTCCAACAAATAAGAATGAACCAATTGGACGATTACCGTCATCGAAACCAGCACGGTTACGACGAATAGCGTCAACAACAGCGTCAACAGCTTCATCTTGACCGATAAGGTGAGCTTTCAAACGACCATCCATACTCTTCAAACGTTCCATATCATCAGTGCTCATTTGTGAAACTGGGATACCAGTTAAACGTTCAACTGAGTTAGCAATATCGGAAGTGGTAGCAACTGGAACATCATTTGATTCAGTTTCGTTACTAAGTTTCTTTTCAATTTCTTCAATTTTAGCTTTATCTTTAGCAGCTTCTTCAAATTTTTCTGCTTTAGCGTGAGCAGCTTTTTGATCTTTAGCGGCTTTAAGATCTTTTTCAAGGCTCACTTTATCAGTAACAGGGTGCTTTGCAGCTAAGTGAGCAGCAGTCATATCAACTAAATCAATTGCTTTATCAGGTAATGATCTTTGAGGAATGTATTGATCAGAATAATCAATTGCAGCTTTCAAAACATCATCTGGTAATTTAACTTGATGGTGATCTTCATAAGCTTTACGAATTCCTTTAAGAATTTCGAAAGTAGTTTCTTTACTTGGAGCATTTACTACAACGTCATTGAAACGGCGTGCTAAAGCAGCATCTTTCATGATAGTGTTACGATATTCATCTTGAGTAGTGGCACCAATTACTGAAATTTCACCACGTGATAAAGCTGGTTTTAAGATATCTGATAAACCTTTACCACCGGTTTCATCACCAGATGCACCAGCACCAACAATTTGGTGAATTTCGTCAAAGAATAGGATAACGTTTTTACGTTCTTCAACTTCTTTAACTAATTTTTGAATGTTTTCTTCGTAAGCACCACGGTATTGAGTCCCAGCCTCTAATGAAGAAAGATCAACTGAAATAATTTGTTTGTCTTTGATGGTTGCAGGAACATCACCTTTGACAATTTTTTGAGCTAAACCTTCAACAATAGCAGTTTTACCAACACCGGCATCACCAACTAAAATTGGATTATTTTTAATTCGACGACTTAAAATTTCAGCCGTTTCTTGAATTTCTTTATCACGACCAATAACTGGATCAAGTAAACCTTGTTTAGCTTCATCAGTTAAGTTACGGCCAATCTTATCAAGGTAGCTTTCTGCTTTTTGTTGTTTTGCTTGAGCAGGGTTAGCACCATTATGGCTACCAACTTGACCAGGAATTTGACCTGTTCTTCTCATTTCTGCGACTTGTTCAGGAGTGAGTTCATGTCCGTTAACTGAGTAACGCGCATTTGCGCTATTTCCCATGTTATTAAATAAACTATTGAAAATGTCATCCATTCCATTTCCACCAAATGGATCGTTTCCAAAACCATTGTTTGCCATTCTATAATCCCTCTTTCAAGTTTTATTAAAATCTAAGTAAAGTTGTTTCCAACTTCTTAACATATATTATAAAACTGGTTACCATTAAATGTGTAGTTATTTGCTCACTTTTAGTCAAAAAAGGTCAAAAATTAAACTTTTCTTAACAATAAATATAATTAATGCAAAAGGGATACAATTAAAAAAATATTTAAAAAGTCATTGATGTTTGTTAAACTGGTATTATTATTACCGAATCAAAAAGAGGAGTCTGACTATGCAAGAAAGTCGTGTTCAAAGAGATCAATTTGAAAAAGAACCAAATCATAAGAAACGAAATATTATTTTAATTATCATTGCTGTAATTGTTTTAATTATACTTGGATTTGGAGCATACAAGTTTGCTTCTATTAAAGGTGCAGTTGATAATGCTTACAAAGATTCTGGAATAAATAAGGAACGTGACACTTCTAAATTGTTAAACCAAAAGAAACCAATTTCGATTTTATTAATGGGAACCGATACAGGTGAATTAGGCCGTGATGATAAAGGAAGAACGGATTCAATGATGGTAATTACCATTAATCCCCAAACCAAAAAGACTTTAATCACTAGTATTCCTCGGGATACGGCTGTTAATATTCCCGGATTCGAGGATGAAGGGGTAGCAAAAATTAATGCGGCTTATGCATATGGAAGTGCTAAAACTTCTATCGATACTATTCAAAAAATGTTAAACATTCCAATTGATTTTTATGCAGTAGTTAACATGCATGGTTTGGAACAAATTATTAATCAAATTGGTGGAATAACAATTAAGCCACTCTTAACTTTTGATTATGAAGGGTACCACTTTACCAAGGGGGTTTCGACCCACATGAATGGTAAAAAAGCCCTTGCTTATACACGAATGAGATATGATGACCCAGAAAATGATTACGGACGGGAAAAACGGCAACGTCAAGTGCTTGAGGAAGTTGCTGAAGATAGTGGCTCAGTTGATGCGCTATTAAATCCTGGCTTTATTAATTCACTATCAAAATCAACGAGGACTGATATGACTTTTGGAGACTTAACTTCAATTGCAAAAGGGTATCTTGGGGCTCGTGACAATATGGATAATACTTACATTCAAGGACAAACTACTAGAGAAATCAATGGGGCAAGTATGCAAGTTACCCCTGAATCAGAATTACAAAATACAACCAATCAAATTAGAAACAATTTAGGGCTACCTGCGGCTCAAACTGGTGATATTGCGGTTAATAATTAAAAAGAGGAAGGTGAATGAAGCTTGGATTATACTAACTTACAGTATTCCCTCTTTAAACTAGGTCATGTTTTAAATTCAACTGTTTTTGCTATCTTAGTAGCAATAATTCTAGCGACTGCAATCGTTACTTACTTTTTTGTAAATGCTGTTCAAGAACAGCCGAATATTTCTCTTTCAAAATTAAAAAAACTTAAATTATGGAAAAGAATCAGTTTAATCGTTTTTGGTGGATTGATTATCGTCTTATTTATTGGGCGTTACATTACTGATGGAGTTGATGGGCCGAACGCTGTTGACAATGACAACAAATCTAGTGTAATTGCAAAAGGAAAAGTCATTAAAATGAACCATCGCTCTAATACGCTAATGATTGCTCTTAATGGAAGTCGGAAAGTAATTACAGTTAAATCAGATGTTCCTCCCGTTGCATTAGACGATCCAAACATCGAAAAATACGATGGAGCTCATATTAGTAAACGTCAGTTTGATAAAATTAATGTCGGGGATTACGTTAAGCTTCAAAACCATAAAGCTGTATTTAAGTACAAAAATCATGCTAAATATGGTCATGATAACAATACAGAAAGACAAATTAAGAGGTTTAACAATAACGATGTTAATGGTGAAGTAATCAAAATCAAGTCTAATCCATATAGTTATTTTTATGGGTATACCAGACCGTACTATGAAAGTGAGTTGGAATAGCTTAATGCTAAGCAAATTAAAATCTATCATTCCAGACCAAAATGAAGTTAAAAAAATACGGGTAAATATTGCTTTAACCTTTTTTGGAATTTATTTAATTATGATGTTTGCTACTTTAGTTTATGCATATTGGATTCCTTCCAATGGCGTATTTTTTGGAATGTTATCCAATCTTTCAACTTTGTTTTTAATAATCGGTTGTTTAGTTAGCGTTTCATTAAGAAAACCAAGTCAATCATACTTGATTTATGGGGGATTAATTGTTTTAGGAATTATTATTCGTCATGAATCAACAATTGCTTTCCCCCTATGGTTTTTCCTGATTTTACTGATGCTCAGTGAAATAAGTTTTACTAAAATCGTTAAGGTTTTCTTCTATGTAACTGCTCCATTAACAATTTTTACGTTAACGATGGGGTACTTCAGGCTTATTCCAACTATGCAATCACCACGAAATTTTGGAACCAACGGTGAAGTAATTTGGCGACAAGGACTAGGTTTTAATTGGGTAACTTTACCATCTCAATTATTATTTTATTTAACTTTGTCATATTTTTTCTTAAAAAAAGGTCTAATTTCATGGAAATCAATTATTGTAATTGTGTTAATAGATATTTTTTTGTATGTACAAACAGATACTAAAAATCCATTTCTATTAGTTTTGTTAATCGTTTTTGTATCTATCATACTCAATTCTAAAAATAAGGTTAAAATATTACCATTATTAAATATTAATATATTAGGATACGTTTCTATTGTTATTTTTCCATTATGTTTTATTTTTTCGTTATTATTTGCTTGGATAGGAACAAATGGTTATATTATGGGGAAACTTGACCATTTAATGTCTAACAGGATTTTTTATTCCCATATTGGATTAGAAAAATATGGAATTCATCTTTTTGGATCTAAAGTAGTATATAATGTTCTTAATCCAGCTCATATGCTTAAAGGAACTTATTTTTATTTAGATAACTCTTATATGCAGTACTTAATTAATTTTGGAATTATTTTTGTATTGTTAATAATTATTTTATTAACAATACAAATGATTAGAGAATATAAAAATAAAAACTGGTATGTATTAATTGTTTTTATTTTCATAGCTATTCATAGTTTAGGAGATCCGCAATTAATGTATATATCGTATTCACCTTTTGTGCTAATTATTGGAAATGTTATTGATGATTTTAGACTTTTTAATCGATAAGCAAATAAAAATTCACTGATTTTTGAATATTATAAAAACATCTTTAAGGAGTATCTCTATTATGATTGATATTAGCGTGATTATACCTTGCTATAATTCTGCAAAAACGATTAAGCAAACTTTAGATTCAATTTTAAATCAACAAACTAAATATAATTTTGAAATTGTAGTAATTGATGATGGTTCTTCAGATAATACTGTAGATATTATAAAGAGACGAATGGATAGTCATCCAAATATTCGTCTCTTTTTTCAAAGGCATAAATTTCAAGCCGAAGCACGTAACCTTGGTATTGAAAAGGCATCGGGAAAGTACTTAATGTTTGCAGATGCTGATGATTTGTATCAACCTGGATTTATCAATGAAATGGGTAACTTGATTAAAAATCGTCAGTTAGTAATTGCTGGAATTGAAAAAAAGTTTAGTTCAGGAATAACTGAAGTTGAAAGTCATTCTATTTTACAAAACTCGCACAACCAAGCCGAATTAATTGGTAATTATTTGACTAAGAATCAGGAGATGGATGTTGGGTTGTGGAATAAAATTTTTGTTAAAGAAATCATTACGAAAAATCAGCTTAAAATGAATAATAAAAATTTTTTTGAGGATAGTTTATTTGTTTTACAATATTTATTTGTAATTAATTATTGCGAAATTGGGTACACTGATTTTATTGGTTATACGTTGTTTAAACGTTCTGGATCGACTACCAATAGCTTTGACTCAAGACTTTTGGAAAAATGTGATTTTTATATTAATGAAGTTGCTAAAATTGTCGCTAAAAAGCCTGAAATTAAGAAGTATTTTAATGCCTTTAAAGCTAGAATTTATTTATTTTATGTTCACAGAAATATTTTAAACGACACTCAATGGTCAAATAAAAAACAGAAACAAATTTTAAAAAATATCATTAAAATTAGCACTTTTAGATACCTTTCACTTAAATATTCAATTGCAATTCTGTTTGCCTATTTAATGCCCCAGAAATATATTGAGTTGTATCGGAAACGGAGTTAAATATGAATTTTAAAAGTTTAGCACATAAAGTTATTGTTGATTCAATTTATGTACCAGTTTATAAATTGTTTTATGCAAGCAGTTATTGTTCATTAACAATCGCATCGATTGAACAAACAATTGATGCAATTGTTAATCAAAAAATATCATTAAGTAGATTTGGTGACGGTGAGTTTAAGTGGATTGATATGACTGATCAAGGATCTTATGAGATTGATTCACCTGAATTAAGGAAGCGGTTACTGGAAGTATTAAAATCTGATAACGAAAAAGTAGGAATTGCGTTACCGCAAGCTTTTCGGGACCCTCAGATTTTAACGGCTAAAATGTATTGGGAAAGAGAAATGGGCTTTTATGGAAGAACTTGGTTAACTAATCTTAACTCCGAAAAATATTACTACAATACTAGTGTCACTCGACCATATATGGATTTAAAAAATAAAGCAGTTGCAAAATATACTTTTGATAAATTTAAAACATATATGAAAAATAAGACTGTTTTAGTGATTGAAGGAAATAATACTCATTTTGGCGAGGACAATGACTTATTACATAATTGTAATGATGTTATTCGATTAGAAGGCCCAGCTAAAAACGCTTTTGAATCATATGAACAAATTAAAAATGATGCTAAAAAATTAATTGAAACTTATCAACCTGACTTGGTTTTGATTGCTTTAGGACCTACGGCTACCATTTTAGCCTATGATTTAACAATTGAAAATAACGTTCAATCAATTGATATTGGTCATTTTGATATAGAATACAGTTGGTACTTAGATGGGGCTACTAAAAGAACTTTTGTAGAAGGAAAAGATGTTAATGAAGTTGGTGATTAATTAGTGAAGAAAAAAGTCGCAATCATTGGAAATGGATTAAGTGGCAAGGGTGGAACCGAAAGTGTGCTAGCTTATCTTGGAAATTGTAAAGCAATTCTTAATCAGTTTAATTTAGAATTGTTTATTTTTAGCCCAGTTAAATATCAATCATTTTTAAAAATCTGTGGGTATAATCATGTTTATAGTACGCAGATTAAAAATAAATATATTCGTTTGGTAAAAATATTTTTATATCTAATGTTTTTTGATGGTAGTGCTTTGCTAGTAACTGATCAAAAAGTGTTACAAGCTGCGTATTATATAAAGAAATTTTTCCATAAAAAATACAAAATTATTTTTTGGAACCACTATGCTTTAGACAAAGATGTTTTAGCAAATAACAAAAATAGTGTTGAAATTGATTTCAATAAAATTAAACTAGCTGATTATTATTTTGCAATTTCCTCTGGGATTAAGCAGGAACTAGTCGAAAATGGAATTCCAGCAGAAAAAGTTGATGTTATTTATAATCCAATTCAACCTAAGAAACGTCTTATACCAGCTGACCAACAAGTTTGTCGTTTTATTTACATTGCGCGAATTCAAATGGGCGGCCAAAAAAATCTAGGGGGGTTATTGAGCAGTTTAGCAAAATTGGACGGAAACTGGGTACTTGATGTATATGGTTCTGGCGATGACTTACAGCTAGCCAAAACATTTGTGAACCAACAACCTAATTTGAAAAAGCGTGTAACATTTAAAGGATGGATTTCAGATCCATGGAAGCAAATTAAAACAGCTAATGCCTTACTGTTAAACTCTGATTATGAAGGATTGCCAATGGTTTTAGCGGAAGCACTTAGTTATGGAATTCCTTGTGTCTCATCAGATTGTCCTACTGGACCAAATGATTTAATTGTTCCTGGAAAAAATGGTTTTTTATACCCGGTTCATGATTACCAAAAAATGAATGAAGAACTAACGCTAATCATTAATAAACAGGTTAATTTCGATCAAAGTAAAATTATTCAGTCAGTTGATTTTACGTATAATGAAAAATATGATAAACGGTTTATTGATGATTTAAGGGCAATTATAGAAAAGTAGGAGGTAAGCAATGAATGAAAAATCAGTTGCATTAATTATGGTGACATATAACCGATTAGACCTTTTAAAAGGTGCTTTAGAAACCATTTTTCAGCAAACAGTTCCCGTTGATGGAATTTTTGTAATTAATAATAATAGTACGGATGGAACTGAAGCATATTTAACGACATTGATGGAAAAACAGCCTAATTTATTTGTTAAGAATCTTACTAAAAATGTCGGTGGGGCTGGTGGATTTAATGCAGGAATGAAGTTTGCCTATCAAAAGCATGATTATGATTTTTATTGGTTAATGGATGATGACACTTACCCAAGTGAAAATGCTTTAGCTAATCTATTGAAAGCTGATAATAAGATTGAAAATGTAGGCTTTTTGTCTAGTGATGTAGTGTGGAACGATGGTAGTCCGGTTAAAATGAACGTTCCAGTAGTCTCGTCAGTTTGGAATGATAAGGTGCAAGCGGGGTTAGTAGGACTTGAATCAGGGTCATTTGTTTCAATGCTTGTTAGTAAAGCGGCCCTACATAAAGTGGGATTACCAATTAAAGAATTTTTTATTTGGGGAGATGATATGGAATATTCCCGCAGAATTTCTCAAGCTTTTCCAGCTTATTTTGTTTCTGATAGTTTGGTAACTCATAAAACAGGCTCCAATAATGGAGTTGACATTATTTCTGAAAAGGGAGACCGTGTTCAACGGTATTATTATGATAATCGCAATCAATTTTACATGGCTAAAAAACAAGGCTTTAAGCAAGGACTAAAATTTGTACTTAATCGGATTTCCTTAAGCATTAAAATTTTATTTTCAAATAGTGAAATGAAACTGAAAAAAGTTGGCGTAATTTTTAAAGGAATTTGGTCTGGATTGTTTTTCAATCCTCAAATTGAGTATGTTAATGATGAAAAATAAACCAACGGTAGCATTGATTGGCTCAGTTGCAGGTCGTGGGGGATTAGAGACAGTTATTACCCATGTGCTAACTAGCTCATTTATCAATGAAAATTTAAACTTATCATTTTTTATTTTTCGCAAAGTTAAATTTAATGATTTTTTTGCAAAATTAAAAAACGTTAAAATTAATAAGACTAATTTAACTAATAACTTTTTATGCCTAATCAGACTAATTGTTTTTTTGATTTTATTTCAAGGGGATGCCTTAGTGATTATGACTCCCAATGCTATTCCAATTGCTAGTTTAATTAAAAAAGTCTTTTTTAAGCGGTATCAAATTATCTCGTGGATGCATAACTCTAATCAAGACCAGGCATTAGATTACAAAAAATTAAAACAAGCTGATGGTAACTTAGCGATTTCTAATGAAATTAAACAAGAAATTATCAATCAAGGCGTTGAACCTAGTCATATTCAGGCGATTTTTAATCCGGTTAAACCAGAAGAAAAGACCATTTTACCCTTAGAAGACGGATGTCGTTTCATTTATGTTGGTCGGTTATTATTAGATGGACAAAAAAATCTCCGCGGTTTATTAAAGTGTTTAAATAAATTAAAGGGAAATTGGACATTTGAAATTTATGGGAAAGGTCCTGATTTTGCTGAAGCCCAACAATTAGTGAAACAAAATCTTAATTTAAAGGATAAAGTAATTTTTAAAGGCTGGGTCATTAATCCCTTTAGTCAGATCAAAAAAGCGAATGCTTTATTGTTAAATTCTAATTATGAAGGTTTTGGGATGGTCTTAGCAGAAGCAATGAGTTATGGAATTCCATGCATTTCTTCTGATTGTGTAGCTGGGCCCAGTGACATTATCCAGCCAGATGTTAATGGATTTCTTTATCCCGTTAACGATGAGGGTGCTTTACAAAAATATTTACAGAAGTTTGTTACTCATCAAGTTAATTTTGATGCGCAAACGGTTAAAGAATCCATTAAGTTCCTTTATGAACAGCAATATGATGAAAGGTTTGTTCAAGCAATTGAATACTTTTTGAAATAATTTTAAAAAAACAATAAAAATTGCTATAATGATTATTGATGTTTATTAATTAAATTAAAAATTACTATAAAGTTAAGGAGATTTTAAATGACTGATTATCTGGTCGTTGGTTCAGGTTTATTTGGATCAACATTTGCTCACGAAGCAGCTAAACGAGGCCATCATGTTGAAGTAATTGAAAAACGTGACCATGTGGCTGGAAATATTTATACTAAAGAAATTGAAGGAATTCAAGTTCATGAATTTGGTGCTCATATTTTTCATACTAAGATGAAAAATATTTGGGATTATGTCCAACAATTTGCAGAATTTAATAACTACATTAACAGTCCCATTGCTAACTACAATGGTGAGATTTATAATTTACCATTTAACATGAATACTTTTAACAAGCTTTGGGGTGTGGTAACACCAGATGAGGCACATGCTAAGATTGAAGAACAAAAGCAAAAGGCTGATATTCCTGCAGAGCCGACTAATTTGGAAGAACAGGCCATTTCTTTAGTTGGACCAGATATCTATGAAAAATTGATTAAAGGATATACCGAAAAACAATGGGGACGTAAAGCAACTGATCTTCCTGCTTTTATTATTAGAAGAATTCCAGTACGTTTTATTTATGACAACAACTACTTCAGCGATCCATATCAGGGAATTCCAATTGGTGGATACACCCAAATCATTGAAAAAATGTTAGATAGTGATTTGATTGACGTTAAATTAAATACGGATTTCTTTGATAAAAAGGATGAATATCTTAAATCTGGGAAACGAATTATCTTTACAGGGATGATTGATCAATTCTTTGAATATGCCTTAGGAGAACTTGAATATCGAAGCTTACGTTTTGAAACTGAAATTAAAGACGTTGATAATTATCAAGGAAATGCAGTAGTTAACTATACGGATGCTGAGACTCCTTATACTCGGGTAATTGAACACAAACATTTTGAATTTGGCAAAGGTAACAAAAACAAGACGGTTATTACCCACGAGTATCCTAAAAGTTGGAGTCGTGGTGACGAACCTTATTATCCAATTGATAATAAACGTAATCGTTCGTTATACAAAGAGTATACTGAATTAGCTGCTAAAAATGATGATAATGTGGTTTTTGGTGGTCGCTTAGGACAATATCGTTATTATAATATGGATCAAACTATCATGTCAGCGCTTCGGTTAGTTAAAACAGAATTTGGCGAATAGTTAATATGAAAGTTATTAAAAATTACCTTTATAATGCTTCATATCAAATTTTTGTTTTATTAGTTCCCTTAATAACTACTCCATATTTAGCGCGAGTTTTAGGACCACATGGGGTTGGAATTAATTCTTATACTAATACGATTATTCAATACTTTATTATTTTTGGAAGTATTGGAGTATCTATGTATGGAAATCGTCAGGTTGCTTATGTTAGAGATAATAAACAAAAATTAACGGATACTTTTTACGAAATCTTTTTGATGCGGATTATAACAATTGGATTAGCCTTTGTAGCTTTTTTTATTTTTTTATTATTTGTCCGTAAAGATTGGATTGGTTATTATTTAGCGCAGTCACTTTCACTATTAGCAGCGGCTTTTGATATTGCCTGGTTTTTTGAAGGGGTTGAAGATTTTGCTGTGACAGTGGTTAGAAACCTAGTAGTTAAAATTATTACCTTAGTTAGTATTTTTACTCTAGTTAAATCATATGATGATTTGGCGCTTTATATTTTAATTTTATCTTTGTCACTATTAATTGGTAATTTAGCATTATTTCCGAGTTTGAAACGCTTTATTGGGAGACCACAATGGCACCATTTAAAATTGTTTAGGCATTTTTGGCCTTCACTAGTTTTATTTGTTCCTCAAATTGCAACGCAAATTTACCTTCAAGTTAACAAAACTATGTTAGGTGATATGACAACGGTTAGTGCAGTTGGATATTTTGAACAATCAGATAAGATTATTAAAATGTCGTTAGCAGTGGTCACGGCAACGGGATTAGTCATGTTACCGCATGTTTCTAATGCTTATAAGAATGGACGAATGGATAAAGTAAAGGGATACTTATATACTTCCTTTGAGTTTGTTACAGCGGTTGCAGTTCCATTGATGTTTGGAATTGCGGCGATTGCTCCAGCATTAGTTCCATTATTCTTAGGTTCAAAATTTATGCCAGTAATTCCTTTAATGATGATTGAAGCAGTTGTAGTGTTGTTGATTGGGTGGAGCAATGCCATTGGGATGCAATATTTGGTGCCAACTAGTCAAAATAAAGCCTTTAATTACTCAGTAATTTTAGGTGCAATCGTTAACATTATTGCAAATGTTCCATTAATTTTGATGTGGGGGGCAGTCGGAACAGTTTTGGCAACGGTTATTTCAGAAGTTACGGTTACCGGATATCAAATGTATGCAATTCGAAATCAAATTAATATGCGAAAATTATTCGTTAGTTATTGGAAATACTTACTATCAGGATTTTTGATGTTTCTAATTGTATTTAAATTAGGACAGATGTTAAAGGACAGCTGGTTAATGATCTTATTTGAGATTATAATCGGAATGGTTTCATACTTGCTGTTTATCTTAATTTTAAGACCACACTTAGTTAAAGCAACATTAATTAAAATAAAAAATCGAAAATTAAAAGATTAATGAAATTAAGTTTTCATTAATCTTTTTTGCTTAGATTGACAGAAAGTCTTTTTTATTATTTATTTTTTTGTTACTATGAAGGTACTGGATTGAAATAAATTAAAAATAATGGTGACTAAATTGGAAAAAGAAAAACAAAAAATTTGGCTAAATAAAGCTCAAGTACAAAATCGCCCAGTTTACTTTACCCTTAAAAGAACTACCGATGTATTTTTGAGTGCATTAGGAATCGTATTTTTGAGTCCTTTGTTTATCATCTTAAGTATTTTAATTAGAAATGATGGTTCACATGGAAAGGCCCTTTATATACAGGAGCGGGTCGGTAAAAACGGAACTCATTTTAATATGTATAAATTTCGGTCGATGATTCCGAATGCTGATCAGCATTTAAATGAATTAATGGATCAAAATGAAGTGGAGGGGGCGATGTTTAAAATGAAAGACGATCCCCGAATTACTAAAGTCGGAAAATTTATTCGGAAGTATAGTTTAGATGAATTACCACAACTATTTAATGTTCTCCAAGGCAAAATGTCATTAGTTGGACCTCGGCCACCAATTCCTAGTGAAGTGGCTGAATATAATGACTATGATAAGCAAAGATTACTTGTAAAGCCAGGATGTACTGGTTTATGGCAAGCAACGGTTCGTAATAATACTGATTTTGATGGCATGGTAAAACTAGATTTGGAATACATTCAAAAGAGTAGTTTTACATTTGATTTTAAAATCATATTTGAGACGGTGAAAGTCATGATTAAGCCAAATTCAGCATACTGAAAAAATTGATATATTTTCTAAGGTTAGAATATCAATTTTGCGTTATGCTGTAAACGGGGTATTGCAAAAACTTAGGGAGAAGGAATTAATAAATGAAAAAATGGATGTGGTATGCAATTGGGATTATCCTGATAGTTGGATTAGCGGGTGGTTTTTTAATTAATTACAAAATTAATGCATCAACTTATAAAACCAGTTTGCAAAATGGGCGAACTGAAATTAAAAATAAACAATACAATGAAGCACAAGCTGATTTTCAAAAGGCGGCTAAAATTAAGCCTAATTCAATGGAAGCAAATAATTTATTGAGTCAAACTAGTAAGTTTGTTGCTGCTGAAAACAAGTTTAAAGATTATGATTTTAGTGAAGCAATTGAATCTTTTAATGACGTAGTGAATTATAATCAAGGCTCATCAGTTCTTAAAAATCGTGCAAAAGTCGAATTAAAGATACTTAAGCAAGTTTCTGGAAATGTAACTCGGTTAGAGAAAATTTATAATCAAGCCTTGAAACAAAATAAAGCTAAGCAATTTGATGCTTCAAATATAACTTTAGAGGGTATTTTTGATGATGATTTAGCTACTAACACTTTCTATGCGGGAATTGTGAAAGAAGCTAAGAAACTTAAAGCAGCAAATGATGATCATGTTGTTTTGATTAAGTATAAGGCTAAAAAAAGGAATACTAAAACTAGCAATAAAAAGTTTAAAGCGAAGAAAGAAAAAAATAAGACACCTAAGGCTACTAAAGCAACTAAGGAAACTAGTACAGCAATTAATGCTGTTACTAGTACTGTAGCACCAACGGTTGCTACCGAAAGTGATTCAGACGCTAGCGACCAGGCAGTTTCAAATAGTCAAACGGTTACGCCAACACCTAGCTCAACTGTAAGCAGTTCAAATAAAAATTCATCTTCTGCAAATAATTATCAGCCATTTTCTTCATCTGGTAATAAGCGATATGATTCTAACCCAACTAGTACTAATTCAACTTCCATTCCAGCATCAACTGAATCTAAAACAGTTGACAATAGTTCACAAATTAATGATTCTTCAACCTCAACAATAACTAATCAAGGAACTTCAACAACTAGTTCCACTTCCTCAAATTAGGGTATTTAACATAAAAAAGGAATTGAATTTTTGAAAATTCATGATATGAACCCCATAAGTTGGACAAAAATCTAACTTATGGGGTTTTTGTTATGCCAAAAATAAATTACGAGTTAAAACAGCAAATTATAAAAGAATATTTTAATGGGACTGGGTCAACTACGTTGTCCCAAAAATATAAAGTTTCAAATTCAGTTATTTTAAGTTGGATTAATAGAATTAAAAATGAAAATTTTGTAATGGTTACTAGTGAAAACCGTCATCGAATAGAGTATTCTGTCGAATTTAAAATAAAAGTATTAAGCTATAAAAATTCGAATAATTGTACTTTATCAGAGTTATGTAACAAATTTAAAATACATTCAGAAAGTACCATCTATTTTTGGCAGCGTCAGTTTGATGAATTAGGTATAATCGAAATTACCTAGAAGTAACTATTACTATGCGGCTTCGTCGCAATCAATAGATAAGGATAAAGATATAATTAAATTAATAAATGTTATTAAAGAAATCAACTCTAAATATGGTTATAGAAGAGTTACGATGGCCCTCAATAATGATGGATATAACGTTAATCACAAACGTGTTCTTTGTATTATGAAAAAATATAATCTTTTATCGTCAGCTTTTGGAAAGAAGAAAAGAAAATATAGTTCTTATAAAGGTAATGTTGGTAAAAGATTTAAAAATAGATTTAATCGTCGATTCAATACACCAATTCCATTTCAAAAGTTAGTATCAGATACTACAGAGTTAAGATATGGAAAACAAAGTATAAATGAACGTATATATTTAAATCCAGTGCTAGATTTATTTTCTGGAGAGATAATTTCATATAGTATTAGCAACCATCCAGATTCTAATTCCGTCTTTTCACCAATTAAAGAAGCTATCTTAAAGCTACCAAAAACACACTTCAAAAGATTTTTCCATTCTGATCAAGGAGTTCACTATCAAAATAAACGATTAAATAAATTTCTAAAAAAAACCACATTACCCAAAGCATGTCGCGTAAAGCAACCTGTTTAGATAATGCGGTTATTGAATCATTTTTTCACCTTTTAAAAATTGAAATAGGAAACGATTTTAGTACGAAAGAAGAATTAATAAATTCCGTTAGGAATTGGATTTATTATTACAATAATTTTCGTATTAAAACAAAACTAGGAGGCAAGTCTCCGATTCAATATCGAAAACTTGTCTCCTAGAAAAACTAAATAATGTGTCCAACTTTATGGGTTCACATCATCAATTCCTTTTTATATATTATTTTAATTTAGTAGCCTTGTTATTACATTTTTTATAGAGTTTGCATTTTATATTTTTATCTTATATTGTTATTGTATTGATTTAAAAATATTTAAATTAATAACTATATTTATTGAAGTATAGTTAGGACATATTAATTAATATATTATTTTGGGAGTAACCATGAAAAAAAGATTAACTTACATTGATGTAACTAATATAATTGCTATAATTTTGGTTTTGTTAATTCATTCATCTTGGCATTCAGTTAATTCAGCACTGGGTATTTTTGACAATATTATAAGAGGAGTTGCTGCAATCGCTGTATTTTTATTTTTGATGAATTCAGGTGCAACTTTATTAAATTATCGAGATAAGTATTCCACGAAAAAGTTTATTATTAAAAGAATTAAGCGAGTGGTTTTTCCGTTAATTTTATGGAGTGTTATTTTTTATTTTATTGATTTTATGGTTAAAACGCCGCTTCCAGTGGTTAATGATAAAATTGATAAGCTCAGTTTTTATTCATTCATAATGGCTTTTTTCACTGAACATATAAATGGATCATTTTGGTTTTTTTATTTAATTATTTCATTATATGCGGTTACACCAATTATTTCGGTTCTTTGTAAAAATCATTTAAATGTTTTGTTTTATATAGTTTGTTTGGATTTTGCGATTAACTTTTGTTTTATGTATCTCAACAATAACTGGTTACATTGGGATGTTACTACATATGTTTTAGCTAGCACAGCTAATTCATATATCGGTTTTTATATTATGGGATATTTAATTAAAATTGGATATTTTAGTAAATTACATACTAAAATATTGATAATACTGGGAATTTTATCATTGGTTATTATCATAATAATTGCATTTTTTAGATTTCAAATAAAGAATCCATTAATTTATAATTTAGGTGAATATGCTGGCCCGTTAAACTTTTTCTATGCTATCGGATTTTACATTGTAATTAAAAAAGTGGTTGAAAACTATCATATTTTTGAAAATAGGAAATTGCAGAAATGTTTAGCAGTTTTATCTTCTCTTAGTTTAGGAACCTATATTCTTCATCCATTTTTTATAAAATTATTTATGAAAATCACTAATACTCAATTTGGTAGTTGGATTGATATTATTATTATGCCAATTTTTACATATGTTCTTTGTGGCCTTACCGTTTACATTATTAAAAAGGTTCCAGTAATTAAAAATATTATTCCTTAAGTGGATTAACAAATAAATTATAATGTATATTCCTAGTTTCTAATTCTTGCTAACAGTCCTAAATCTAACCTATAATTGAGATAAATTAGAAAAATAGGGGATTTAACGATGTTTAAAATTACGGTTTATAGTGTACGGGATGTTGAAATCCCACTTTTTAAAAAATTAAATAAAGATGACTTTGAATTAAACTTAGTTACAGATCATTTAACACCTGATAATGTAGATCAGGCAAAAGGATCGGATGCTGTGTTGGTTAGTGGTGGCGACGATACTGGTAAAGATGTCTTAGAAAAATTTGCTAGTTATGGGATTAAATTAGTTTATACACGTTCAGTAGGAGTTGATCGGTACGACTTTGATGCGGTTGATAGACTAGGAATTAAGGTTGCCAATGTGCCCAATTATTCACCACGAGCTGTGGCTGAATTAGCCTTTATTTTGGGAATGACACTATTCCGTCATGTTGCTCCAGCTACTTACAACACGCATATGGGGGATTTTCGGATTTTACCAGAATACTTTGCCAATGAAATTCATAATGCTACAGTTGGAATTATTGGGGCGGGTAGTATTGGAACGGCTGAAGCTAAATTGTATAAAGCGCTTGGAGCTAAAACATTAGCATTTCAACGTCATCCAGATTCAGGCAATGATGCGGTTGAGTTTGTCGATTTAGATACCTTGCTAAAACAAGCTGATATTGTTTCAATTCACGTTCCTTATATTCCAGGGAAAACTGACAATTTAATTGGAGCCCCTGAATTAGCAAAAATGAAAGAATCAGCAATTTTGGTAAACACTGCTCGAGGACCAGTTGTGGATAATGAAGCAGTTGCTCAAGCGGTTCGAGATTTTAAAATTGGTGGTTATGGGACTGATGTGCTCCTTGATGAACAACAAGTGATGGATAAACAATTTAATACTTTAGATAATGTTCCAAACCAAATTGACAAAGACTTAATGAAAAGTTACCCTAATGTGATTGTGACACCTCATATGGGATTCTTTACAATTCCAGCGGTTACGGACATGATTAGTACAAGCTTTGAGAACTTTGAAAGTACCATTAAAACAGGAAAACCAGTGCACCCAGTCGAACGATAGGAGGCATAAATATGAATAAAATTACAGTATACAGTGTTAAAGATTTTGAAAAGCCATTGTATCGTGATTTAAACCAATACAATTTTAACCTTCAATTAGTGGCGGCTCCCCTTTCATTAAATAATATTGAAACCGCTACTGGGTCGATCGGAGTTTTGATTGATGGAGCAACGGATGCCAATGCAGAGGTTATGAAGGCTTTAAAGGAAGCAGGGGTAAAATATTGTTTTACCCGGTTCATTGGCTATGACAATTTAGATTTAGAAGCAGCTGCTACTGCTGGAATTATGGTTGCACGCGTTCCGAGTTATTCACCTTATTCAGTAGCTGAATTAGCGATGACGATGGGACTAGATTTGATGCGCCATGTTTCAGCTGCAACGGTTGATACACACGAAGGTGATTTTCGCATTTTACCTAGTTACTTTGCACCAGAAATTAGTGATTTAACCGTTGGAATTATTGGAGTTGGACATATTGGATCAGCAGAAGCTCATCTTTATCATGCTTTAGGTGCAAAAGTTTTGGGCTATCAACGCCATCCCAATTATAATCCTGAAGTTAAGTTTGTTGATGAAAAGACTTTGCTAAAACAAGCTGATATTGTTTCAGTGCATGTTCCTTACATTCCCGGCGTAAATGATATGATGATTGGAGCAACTGAAATTGAGAGCATGAAACCAGGTGCAATTTTAGTAAACACTGCTCGTGGACCATTAGTCGATATCAATGCAGTTACGAGTAGCCTTGAAAGCGGGAATTTGATGGGTTATGCAGCAGATGTGATTAGCAACAGCAAGATTAATGGTAAACAATTTGATAGCTTAGATGATTTTTCAGATCCTGATTTGTTAGCATTGATGCGTCATTACCCTAACGTTATTATTACTCCACATATGGGTTACTTTACTAAACCTGCTACTGAAGATATGATTCGAATTAGTTTTGCCAATTTTAATGATGCAATTACCACTGGAAAAACCAAAAATCAAATTCAATAAGAGGTTATCATGAACACACAATTATTAGATTTAATGAAACACCGTCGTACAATTTATGATTTAGGCAAAGCAGTGGACATTCCTCAAACTGAACTATATGAATACATTAAAGAAATTATCCGTTATACGCCGTCAGCGTTTAATAGTCAGCCCGTTAGAGCAGTAGTTCTATTTAATGAAAAGCATGACCAGCTTTGGGATTTAACGGCTGAAATTCTCAAAGAACAGGTTGAACCAGATGCCTTTTTACGAACTAAGGCAAAAATAACCACCTTTAAGAGGTCATTTGGTTCCATCCTGTTTTTTACCGATATGGATATTGTGCAAGCTTATGCTAATAACCCTAAAATTGCGACCTACCAATATGACGAATATAACTGGTCAGAACAAGCGCAGGGAAATGCCCAATTTGCGGTCTGGACTGGTTTAGAAGAAAATGGCTTAGGAGTTAATATTCAACATTACAATCCGTTGATTAGTTCATCCGTTAAAGCTAAATTTAAACTTCCTAGTAGCTGGCAATTACGTGCTGAAATGAACTTTGGATCAATTGCAGGAACTACTAAGAATAAGGATTTTATTGCGGATGAAACTCGCTTTAAATTATTCCAGTGATTAGGGGGCTAAGTCATGACAGTTGAAGAAATTGATGAAAAATTATTAAAATTGCGCAAGTTTGCTAATTTTGTAATTACGCCTTTATTTGTGGTTTTAATTGCGGTTTATTTTATTCAAAAAAATACAACCCCTTTAGTAATTATTTTGGCAGTAATCACGTTAATAATTTATTTCTTATATGGCATCATCGTTTGTTATTATGTTTTTAAACGACGAAAGTTGCTCAAAAAGCAATAGGTAGAATCCTTAATTCTAGATTTCAGAGAATTAAGGATTTTTTGTTGTAGAATTCTTAGGTACTGAAACGTTTTTTAAATTATTAAAAAATATGTTAAAATAAGTGTTATCTGTAATAAAAAGGGGGAATTTGTATACATGCAAAGAATTTATTGGGATGCTGTTAACGTTAATGGACGGAAAGTTTTTTATACGGTTACTCGTCAAGGGTTGAATTTTGTGAGTTCACCAGAGATGGGTGTTTCACAAATTTTAGAGTTTTATCCCTTAACTCAATTTGAATATGTACATGTTCACCGCGAAACGGATTACTATCGAAAAACTTTAAAGAAATATCTTAAAGGAAAACAAGATCATTTCGGCTTCGAAATTGATATTAATGGAACATCTCAACAAGCAGTGATTTGGAATCGAATTATGCAAATTCCTTATGGTGAAACTTTTAAATTAGTTGATTTGGCTGATGAGTTGTATCTGTCAGTTACAATGGTTGCTCAGGCCATGAAATTTTGTCCAGTGTGGTTAGCTGTTCCCATGCATCGAGTGATTGAACGTGGAAATGAAACTGGCTTTAGAACTGATGCTGAGATGGCCAAATATTTACGTGAGATAGAAAAGAATTCTAAGGCGGAATTTAAATAACAAAAAATGTAATTTGATATGCACCCTTTGAGAGGAAACCTAACATCATGAAAAAACGTCAATTAACTTTGATTTCCCTTGTTTTAATGGTCTTTACTTCCATTTTTAATTTTGTAAATATTCCCCGAGCTTTCTATTTAATGGGATATGCAGCTATTATTTGGTATGTGATTGCTGCACTTTGTTTCTTTTTACCATTCGCCTTTATGGTAGCAGAAATGGGTTCTGCTTTTCCAAATGCAAAAGGTGGAATTTATACTTGGATGGCTAAAGCAGTTAACCCAAAATATGCATTTGTTGGGATTGTGATGTGGTATACATCATTCATTGCTTGGATGTTAAATACTAGTTCAATTATTTGGATTCCTATTTCAACGGCTATTTTTGGGGTTGATAAGACGCAAACGTGGCATTTGTTCGGACTTAGCGATGTTCAAACGCTGGGAATTTTAGCTTCCTTGTTGGTTATTGTGATTACTTTTGTTGCAAGTCGTGGTTTAAGTAAGTTTAAATTAATTACTTCAATTGGTGGTTCAGCAATGTTATTGGCAAGTTTTATTTTAATTGTTGGGGGAACGTTTATTTTAATTTTGAATGGCCATCCTTTACAACCACTAAGTTTTGCTAGTTTTTTTAAATCACCGGATCCTCAATATGCTAGTATGATTGGTACTCTAAGTTTCTCAGTTTTTGCGGTCTTTGCATTTGGAGGGATTGAGATTATTAGCGGATTGGTTGATCAAACGAAAAATCCCCAAAAAACGTTTCCTCGTGGAGTTACAATCAGTGCCATTATGATTACGTTAGTTTATTGTTTAGGAATATTTGTGACAGGGATGTTTACTAACTGGGATCAAGTTTTCAATGCTGCTAATGGTTCACATGTTAACCTTGGAAACGAAGCTTTCATCGCCATGAATAACTTTGGGTATCAGTTGGGCTTAGCACTCCACTTTTCACATCACGTTGCCCTTGAAATGGGACTTTGGACGGCTCGTTACATTGGTTTTTCTATGTTTCTTGCCTTAATTGGAGCCTTTACGACGGTTATTTTTTCCCCAATTAAACAACTAGTTGAAGGAACTCCGGAAAAGCTTTGGCCAAAAGTAATTCGTAAAACTAAACATGATTTACCAGTTAATGCAATGAAAATTCAAGCCTTACTAGTGATTGCTTTTATTCTTTTAGTTTCATTTGGTGGTAAAAATGCCAAAATTTTCTTTCAAATTGTAATTTCAATGACAAATGTGGCGATGTCGTTACCATATTTATTCATTGCTTATGCGTATTTACAATTTAGAAAGAAAGATGATGTTGTTCGGCCCTTTACGTTTTTTAAAACGAAACGTTCTGCTAAGGTAGCATCTGTAGTTGTTTTATTGACGGTTGGTTTAGCTATTATTTTTACGTTAATTGCCCCTGTGTTACAAGGACAAACAATGAACACAATTTGGATGATTGTTGGACCAATTATTTTTGCTAGTGTGGCGTTATTAGGCTACCAACATTACGAAAAGTTAAATAAATAACATTATGAAAAATGATTAACTATAATTTATACTAAAAAAGAGCTCGCTAAATTGTTTTTTCAATCCAGCAAGTTCTTTTTGTATTCTTTAAATTAAATATTTTGGTTTATCAGCTAATAAATTCTCAATTTGTGCTGAGAGACTAGGTAAAGGAATCCCCAAAACAGTTTCTAAAGCATTTTCATTATTAACGTTGTTTTTTAAAATTTGCTCATGGGTCATCCCAAAAGCCACATCTTTTTTTGCAACTCGTTCGTTTAGAGCACCACTAGCAATTAGTTTTTGCATGGCTACTTTAAAGTTAATTTGAGCAGCATTAAGATGCTCCTTTTTTAATTCCGTTTGATATTGTTTTAAATCAACTGATTGAACGGGGAAGTTTTTCCCAGTAGCTTCTTTAATGGCTTTTGCTAGCTCCTTATAAGTATGTTGGGCACCATGAAATTCATAAACTTCGAGTGGATCGTGCTCTAACATAGTCATTACTTTGGCAGCTGCTTCAGCATAATAAATTTCTTGAGCCCAGCCGACTGTTTCTTCACCAGTAGCATACAGGAAGGATTCTCCAGTTATAGCAGTTTTTATTTCAGGCGTTTCGTTTTCTAAGTACCAATTATTTCGTAAAAATGAATGAGGAATTCGAGCATCAATAATCATCTGTTCGGTTGCACGGTGATCTTCAGCTAACGGAGTTTTATTAGTATTAGCATGGGGGAAGCTGGTATAAGCCAAATATTTCACCCCGGCATTAGCGGCAGCTGTTACAACATTTTTGTGTTGAACAATGCGAGGATGCTGTTCACTTGGTTGTGAAGAGACGAATAAAACACGATCGATTCCTGCAAAAGACTTTTCCATCATTTTTTCGTCGTTATAATTCCCTTGTCGAATTTCGACGGCAGTTGGATACATTTGTTTGGCTTTTTCAATATCGCGGGCAATAACTACGATGTCGTTAAATGATACAAGACTAAGTAATTTTAAGACAACTCTTTCACCAAAATGCCCAGTTGCCGCAGTTACAGCATATTTCATAATTAGGATCTCCTTTTTTGTAATTCTAGCATAAAAAAAGACGTGGAAAAAATTCCACGTCTTAATTAATTCTAATAAATTAGAATGAGCGAACAATAAGTAAAATACCGAAAAACATAAAGTAAAATGAAACTAAGAATAAACCAACGCTAACTGCCATTCCAGGATTTAATAATAGGACAATTCCAAGAAATACACCAATTACCCCAAGAATAACGTTGAACCAAAAGTATCCCTTACTTTCTTTACGGATGTAACGGCTGAACCAAAGTTCAAATAAAGAATCAAAGATAAACCAAAGAGCTAACATAATCCAAATGTAAGCTGCACCAATTTCTGGCTTAAATAAGATTAGGCCACCTAAAATGATGTCAATAACAGCACTAAGGATTAACCAACCTGGATTTAAACCAAGGGTTTTATCAATCATAGAAACATCAAAAAGTTTAAAAATTCCTTCGGCAATTAAAGCAAAAGCAATAATGAAAATTAAAGTTTTTAATGAACCAACAGGATTACGAGCAATAATTACTGACATTGCAGCAAATAAGATTCCAATTACTAAAGTAAATGGATCAAATTTTCTTTCTGAACTAAACATAAAAATATCCTCCTAAAAGTTCTTAATACGTTCTTAATTATACCACACTGGTGATTTTAAAAAGGTTTAATGAATTTTATAATTTTGTATAGTAAAATTAAACTATAATCAAATTCAAAGTTAAGAAAGTAGATCGCTTTAATTATGAATAAATTCTTGCAACAGTTTAAATATTATTTAGCAGCATTATTATTACCAATTCTAGTAGTTGTCGCAGCATTAGGATTTCGTGGAATTGCCCCCTTTGGACCTAATAACATTTTAGTTAGTGATTTAGCAACACAATATTTACCATTTTTTGAATTTTTACGGAGTCAATTATTAAACCATTCCTTAAGTATGTACTCATTCATGTTATCCCTTGGAGATAATACTATTCCTATTTTTACGTACTACTTAATGAGTCCATTGAATCTTTTAGTTGTTTTAGTAAAGGCTGCAGATGTACCAGTCTTAATGGAAGCAATTATTATTTTTAAAATCGGTTTAATTAGTCTTTCAATGGCGTGGTTTTTGAAAGTTAAATATCGACGTCAAGACATGATGCAAATCATTGCATCTGTCACATATGGTCTTTGTGGGTTTGTGGCCATGTACTTTTATGACTTCATGTGGCTTGAAGCTCTGATGATGTTGCCATTAGTTACCTTAGGAATTGAACGCCTTTTTTATAAGGGAAAGTGGGGCGGTTATGTAATTGCATTATTTGCAATGATTGTCTTGAACTACTATATGGGTTACATGATGTGCATTTATTCAGTCATTTATTTTGTATATTTAGTCATACTGAATCGACCGGTAAATGTTGGATTTTGGAAATATATTGTCGAACATAAAACGCTAACCATTAAGTATGTGATAAGTTCAATTTTAGCTGCAATGTTATCTGGGTTTATGTTAATTCCAACCATTATTGGAATGCTTTCTACCGGAAAAAGCAGCATTAATTTATGGAATTTCTTTCCGATGCTTCGTTTTTTACCGTCAGCATTTGTTAGTTTGGGAGTAGGGGCTACCAACTTTGTGGGACGCCTTGATCATGAACCATCGTTGTTCATTGGAAGTTTCTTTGCGATGGGATTATTGGTATTTTGGCTTTCAAAAATCACCAACTCCCGAGAACGTAAGGCTTCATTTTGGCTAGTTGGTGCTATTTTCTTGGGAATGTTAATTACCACAACTGATACGATATGGCATATGTTTCAAATGCCCGCTGGATTCCCATTTAGAGAAGTTTACATGTTAAGCTTTGTCATGATTGTGTTTGGGTATCAAGCTTGGCTAGATGGTAGCTTTAAAGATAATCTTTTGGTAATTAAAGCTGGTTTAATTTTAGCTGGCTTAGTTATAATTGGGTATGGCTCAGCCATATTAGAAATTATTACCGCTAAACGATATCATTTTCATACGCCATTTTACGTTGCTAATTATTGGTACTTAATTCCAGCTTTATTATTTATCTTGGCAACCATAGGAGTAATTTTATTAGCTAATCGTTACGGAAAACGAATGTGGTGGTTATTGCTGGTCTTAGTTTGTTTAGAAATGGGGACTAACTTGTGGATGGCACTTGGTGGTACTCAAGAGTATGGGAATCAAGCTAAGTTTAAGCAGGCCTATAATCAGTCGGCTAAAATTATTAAACAAAAAACCGCAAAACAACCGTACTTTAGTCGAACAAAAGTAAATAATCAATTGTATAGTAATAGTTTTAACATTAACTATAATCAATATAATGATTCTTTATTGTATGAATTTTTTGGCGTAAACAGTTATACTTCATCCTTGAATGTTAATACTCACGATGCGCTAGCAAACATAGGGTTATATAGTCGAAATGAACGACGAATTAGTTCTAATGGCTCAACTCCAGTTACTGATCAATTATTGGGAATTAATCAACAAATTAAGATTGGTACAAATAGGCAAGTAAAAACTACGAAAAATAATGCTAACGCAAGCTTAGGTTATGCTGTTCCTAATCAAATTAAGCAAGTGCACTATCATAAAAATGAAATTTTCAAAAATTTGAATACCTTGGTGCAAAAAGAAAGTCATACAAACGATAATTATTTTGTAGCTAATCAAATTAATGGGGTTTTGGTCAAAGCTAATCGGGATAATTATCGTTATACCGTAACTATGACTCCCAAAATTAGTGGAATTCAATACATGGATTTAACCACGACTAGTCCTAATCAAGAACTTGATGTAAGAGTAAATGGCAAAAAACTTGCTACAGATTATCACCAACTTGGAGCTGAAATTATTGAACTAGGTAAGTTTAAAAAGGGTCAGGAAATTAAAGTTAGTTTTACTAGTAATAGTCGAATTTTAGAAATGAAACAACTATTTGCCGGTTTTAATGAGCTTGCATTTAACCAGTTTGTTCAGGATACTAAGCCATATCGGTTAATGGTTCCACAGCCTGAAAGACTTAAATATCAGGGAAATCATTTTAGTGGAAATATTACCACGACGAAAAATCGGCCCCAAGTTATAATTAGCATTCCATATGACAAAGGTTGGCAAATTACAGAAAATGGGAAACCCATTCAGGTTCATAAAGTGTTAAATGGATTAACTGGAATTAAATTAACTACTGGTAAACATAAATTACAATTTACTTACCACACGCCAGGACTTAAAATAGGTTTAGGAATAACAATCCTTGGAATGATTGGTGTTTTATTACAATTAATGATTTTTAACAAAAGACACAAATAGGAGATTATTATGGCTGTTACTGCATACTTAGTTCGTCACGGACAAACGTACATGAACTTATATAACAAGGTTCAAGGATGGATTGATTCACCCTTGACTGCAAAAGGGATTCAAGATGCTAAAGATGCTGGAGATCGCTTAGCTAAAATTAATTTTGATGCGGCTTTTACTAGTGATTCAGGACGTGCAATTGAAACAGGACGCCAAATTTTAAAGAAAAATCCAAATGGAATTAACATTATTACCTACCAGTTTCCTGAATTGCGAGAACAATTTCATGGTTATTTTGAAGGAGAGAATCTTGAACAAATGTGGCAATTTGTTGGTGAACAAGTGAAAATTACCAATGAAGCGGGTGTTTTAGATAACTTTGGGCTCGAACGTGCACGGGATTTGATTGCGAAAGCTGATTTATACAATAATGCGGAAAATAATGAACAATTTTGGAACCGGCTTGATCGTGGGTTTGACCGAATTCGTGAAAACACTAAGGATGATGAAGTTATTTTAATTGTTTCTCATGGAATGACAATTCGTTCAATTGTTGATCGTTATGCACCCGAACTTGATCAAGGTCAAGCAGCTAAAAATGGTAGTATTACTAAGTTACGGATTTTGCCAGAAACCATTGAAGTTGAATACTACAATAAATTAGATAGTGACGTTTAAAAAAAGTTCTGCATTTGATGCAGAACTTTTTTATTTTTTAGTTTTAGCAAAACTAGTTAAAAGTGCTTTTCGAAGTAGCGGATCATGAGCATAAATATATGTTCCATAAACTCCGCGTTTCATTAAAACATTCACAGAATTTAAAATAATTTGGCGTTGCATTTTTTGAAATTCCACTAAGTTTTGAACATCCTTACGGCGTTTGATTGATTCGGTATTAGTTTGTTTGCTCAAATCGACTTTGATTTTATGATCATGAGAGTCAAGATAAATCGGAGGACCTAGAATTAAACCGACGTAGTTTAAATCAAAACCCTGACAAGTGTAAATTGAACCAACTTCATTAATTGTTTGAGAAAGTTCGGCCCATGGAGTACTTGTGTAATTATATTGATCCCAGGGCATTTTAAAACCACCTCGTTCTTGAATATAGTGTTTACCACCGTCCAAAGTAGATGGATAACCAGTAGTTGAGACAATTCGGGAAAGACCAACTGCTTGATTACGTTTGACAATTGCTTGTCGCATAGACTCAGGATTATCGTAAACCCTAAAATCATAACCATCGTCAGCATCTTTTGGAATAGGAAGCAGTTTTCCATTACTAAACTCGTCGATCCAGTGGACTAAATCAGGTTTGGCGGTCATCCGAAATTGATGAGTTAAATGATAACTGTCATGATGGTAGGGGGTTAAGATTTTATCTAAACGCTTCTGATCCCAATAGTTTTTTGTTTGAATTACCTGCCGCATATCAAAAACGACAATCACAACTTTACTTAATTTAATAATTTCTTTGAGCTGATTTTCGCCGTAAAAGTTATTATAGTGATCAGGTTGAGATAACAATAAGTGGGCTTCGTCAATAATGACGACGTCAGCTTTTTCGTCGTGTTTTTGCATTTGGTTAATGAACGACGTGGGGCGCATAAAATTCTTTTTTAAAACATTTGCTTCTGTTCCCGCAATTTGTTTATAAACTTTCAGCACTTCGGGATGATTGACTAAAAAGTAATTTCTCGTTTTATAAAGGGGATTTTTAGGATTATGGGCTGCTTGTTGTAAATCAAAAAATAATTGACTTAAAATAACACTTTTTCCAGTTCCACAATCTCCATAAATGGTGAAGATGGAATGATGATGGTTGATACGATTTTTGATAAAAGCTTCAACACGTTTAATTAATTGCTGCTGTTCATCAGTTAAATGATTTAAATTAGGGGCAATTTTATTGATGGCTTCATTATTAATTTTCATTAGTTTGCTTCTTTCTTGATTGGAGATGCCAGTTAAAGAAAGTAACGACGGCAATGGCTGTGGCTAAGCCTAATAGGATTAAATAATCTAGATCACCACCAACTTTGGTTTTTTGGATGAATTCTAAGTGGTTAGTGGCTTGGTTTTGCTGAAAAGCAATCATGGATGCTAAAATGGTTGTTCCTAACGACCCAGCGTATTGTTGTAACATGTTAAAAATTGAACTAATGTCAGCCGATTGTGACATTGGAGCGTTGGCCTGAGCATTAGAAATCGTATTGGAAAACATAAGATTAATACCAAAGCGGAGTAAGCTAAATAAAAGCGTAAGTAACAGACTAGTAGTCCATGACTCAGTTATATTAAAGAGCACCATTGTTAACCAAACTAAACAAACCCCAGTTAAGATAGGTTTGAAAGCTCCAAAATGATCATAAATTATTCCAGAAATAGGAGAAGTAATTCCCCCAATAATTGATCCTGGCAATAAAATTAGCCCAGCAGTTAAAGGACTGATTCCATAGACAATTTCAGCATAAATTGGAATGACAAACGAAATTCCAATGTTAATAAACATAAGAGACATGTAAGTAAAAGCATCTAGGATAACCGCTAAGTTTTTTAGCGGTAGAAACGAAATTAATTCGGAGTTACCACGTTGGTTAACCCAGATAAAGCTAAATAGACTAAATAATCCAATGATAGCTGGAAATAACCAATCTGTCACAGTTGCGTTTTTTACTCCAAATTGATTTGCTGACCAGACAAACATGAAAAAAGCAATGGACATCATAATTAGAGCCACAAAATCAAAGCTTTTTTTGATTCCTTGTGGTTTAAGATCAATGGTTTTAGTTCCTAAAATAACGGTAATGATTGCAATCGGAAGGACAATTACAAAAATATAACGCCAAGAAGCTAAAGAAGCTAGTGCACCACCATAAGTTGGCCCTAAAGCAGGTGCCATGGAAATTACCATTGAACAAATTCCCACGTAGGTTCCAATTTTATTTCGTGGAATTTTTGTAAAAATAACATGATACATCATTGGCATTGAGATTCCCGTGGCACCAGCCTGAATTAAACGACCAAGCAAGAGTATCGAAAAATTAGGGGCTAATCCCGAAAGTAAATCTCCAATGATGAAAAAGGTTGCTGCTAACAAAAATAAACTTTTAACGTGATACTTTTTTAGTAAAAAAGCGGTAGTTGACATAGTAATGGTTACGACTAACAGATAACCAGTCGTAATCCATTGAATTGTATCTAAAGAAACGTTAAATAACTTTGCTAGTTCGGGAAAAGTAACGTTCATGGAAGTTTCTAGTAATACTCCACAAAAAGAAAGTAGTGCAGTGGCTAAAATTGCCAATTTGGTTTTTAAAGTAATGCTTTCAGAATTAATGAGAAAGACCTCCAATTATTTTTATTTTAGTATAGCACTGCTAGCCAGCAAAAAAGCTATGACTTGGTCATAGCTTAATTGGCTGGTGTATTGGCTAAGGCAGCGTCGATATCTGGCTTAGTAATATAAGTTAAATCATCATCAGTTGGACCTTGCATGAAAGCGACACGACGAGCTTGAGCTTGAAGGACACCTTGATAAACATTTCGTGCCCAACGTGCATTTCCAGAAGGGTGGTGAGTTTCGATAAAGTCTGTGATAGTTTTATCAAAATGTTTTTCATCAGCTAATTTAACAATTCCTTCCTGACTCATCATTTGTTTCATGATTTTTACTAGTTCAGGAGTTGTGTAATCAGCAAAAAAGATGCGATTAGGAATTCGGGAACGTAATCCCGGATTATCATTTAAAAACTCTTCCATTCGGTCTGTATAACCAGCTAAAATGACAATTAAATCTTTACGATGATTTTCCATACCGATAATTAATTGATCAATAGCTTCGTGGCCAAAGTCAGTTGGACTATCAGTATGTGATAATTGATAAGCTTCATCAATGAAAAGAATTCCACCTAAAGAACTTTCAATTACTTTTTTGGTACGGTCAGCGGTGGTTCCAGTATAATGTCCTACTAAGTCAGAACGATCCGTACTGACAAATTTATTTTCTTTAATAATATTATTTTGGGCTAAAATTGTACCGAAAAGTTTGGCAACGGTTGTTTTACCAGTTCCAGGATCGCCCACGAATATCATATGTTTACTAATTCCAGCCGGAGTTTTCAACCCACGTTCTTCACGAAGCTGATTGATTTTAGCAATTGCAATCATATCCGTAATTTGTTTTTTGGCTTCGTCAAGCCCCGTTAATTCGTTGAGTTCCTTAAGAGCATCTACGGAGGTATCCAATTTTTCAATGTTTAAATTAAGATCTTCATAGGCCTTATCATCACTATCGTCAGAACTAGTGGACGAATTGCTAGCTTTTAAATTGTTAAGATCATTCAAAGTTAGATCAGCAAGTGGATTAGTATCATAGAGGCTTGAGGCGTAAGCATAACGATCATTGAATTTGGAAATATCAATAGTAGCCACATTGGAACTATCGTCTTGTTCTAAAGCAATTACATCGACTAAAGGAAGGGCTTGATTTAATGCCGCTTGAGTAGTTTTTACCTTAAGTGGGAAGAAAAGTGACATTTGACGGTTTTTGAAGTTAATGTCAAAGCCAAACGTTTTCCCAATCACGGGACTCAATAAGTTGTAAAGCGTGACCAAGTTATCCGTCCAGTCTGTATAACCGCCTTCATCATTTTGTTCGTGTTGATATGATTTAATGTTTTTAATTTTAAAAGTTTTGGTCTCTAAATCACTATCGAGTTTATAATTAGCTCGATAGAAAAGTTGACCGTATTCTTTTAGTTCTTCGAAGGTCATCGCCATACTCCTTATGTAGTCTTTAACCCTTTAATTCTATATTTAACGTGTAAAAATGTAAACGAAAAAGGTAAAGTTTACTAAAAAATCTAGATTTTTTAGTAAATATTTAGTATTGGATACAAAAAAGCTCTGAAGTTAATCTTCAGAGCTTTTGCTGATTTACTTATTTATTTAATAATTCATTATCAATTGCATTTACATAACTATCTAATAATTTGTCAGCATCAGCTTGAGTATTAGCTTTAACACCAACATAAAACTTAATTTTAGGTTCTGTTCCAGAAGGACGAATGGCTAACCAGGTTCCATCTGCTAACCAGTATTTTAAAACATTCGATTGTGGTAAATCAATCTTCGTTTCGTTTCCGTTGGCATCAGTTTTAACTGATGTTTGAAAATCTTCAAGGGCAACTACTTGGACACCGTTGAAGCTAGTCATTGGATGATTGCGGAAGCCCTTCATCAAATTAGCCATTTTTTCGGTTCCATCAAGGCCATCGAATTCTTCAGAAATGGTTTTTTCTTCAAAATAACCATATTTTTCATAAAGTGCTTGAAGACCATCATATAAGGTCATCCCTTTTTGCTTATAGTAAGCAGCAACTTCGGCTAATAACATGGTTGATTGAACGGCATCTTTGTCACGAACAAAGGGTTTGATTAAATAGCCAAAACTTTCTTCAAAACCAAATAAGAAAGTGTGATCATGATTTTCTTCATATTGTTTGATTTGCTCAGCAATAAACTTAAAACCAGTTAAAACGTTTTTCGTTTCAACGCCGTAATCGTTAGCAATATCAGTGGCTAATTCAGTTGAAACGATTGATTTAACAACTCGACCGTCAGCTGGAAGTGTATGACTGGTTTTTTTGGCTTCCAAAATGTAATGAAGTAAGACACTAGCAATTTGATTTCCTGTCATCAAAGTGTATTCACCATCTGGTTGACGAACAGCGGCTCCAAGTCGATCAGCATCCGGGTCAGTGGCAATTAAAACATCTGCGTCTTCCGTTTTCCCTAATTTAATTGCTAAATCAAAAGTTTGAGGGAATTCTGGATTAGGGAAGGGGGTAGTTGGAAATTCTGGATCAGCAATCGTTTGTTCCACAACGACATCATAGTTCTTGAAACCAGCGTCAGATAAAGCTCGACGCGCAATAACTTTTCCAGTTCCGTGAAGAGGAGTGTAAATAAATTTTAGATTTTTTCCAACTTCAGCAATTAAATCATGATTAATGTTAACGGACTTAGCTTGTTCTAAGTATGCTAAATCAACATTTTCCCCAATGATGTTCATTAAACCATTTGCTCTAAGTTTCTTTTCATCCTCCACTGGAATATTGAATAAATCAGTCACCTTACGCACGTAAGTCGTCATAAGATCTGATTCCTTAGGTGGCATTTGGCCACCATCGGCACCGTAAATTTTGTAGCCATTGTATTGCTTAGGGTTATGACTAGCTGTAATCATAATTCCTGCGTAAGTATTTAAATTACGAACTGCAAAGGAAAGCTCAGGTGTAGGGCGAATATCATCAAAGACAAATGTTTTAATGTTATGAGCACCCAAGACCCGGGCAGCTTCGTGAGCAAAAAGCTTTGAGTTATAACGGGAATCAAAACTAATAGCGACCCCACGATCGCGTTCGGACTGATCGAGGCTTTCCATTAGTTTAGCTAAGCCTTCAGTTGCTTGACGAACTGTATAGATGTTCATCCGATTTGTACCAGCCCCTAAAAGGCCACGCATTCCAGCAGTTCCAAAAGATAGTGAAGTGCCAAAAGCGTCTGCTTTCACACTTTCGTCATTTTGCATGTTATGTAAATCATTTTTTAATTCAGCAGGCATGTCTGCATCGCTTAACCATGTATTGTATTGAGTATCAATTTCTGTTTTATTCATTAGTAATAGTCTCCTAGATATAATTAGCTAATTTACTTTAGATTATAGGTTTAATCAGTAGCTTAGTCAATCAAGCGGTAGTCGTCCCAGCTTAGCTCACTTTCAGCAAACTATTGAATAATTAGATTGTGATATAATTGAGGTAATTATAATTTTTAGGAATTGCAAAAGGAGAATTAATATGGCAGTTTTAGTTGCTGGTGGAGCAGGTTACATTGGCTCGCACATGGTTGATCAATTAATTAATGAAGGTTACGATGTGGTTGTCGCTGATAATCTTTCAACTGGACACCGTAAAGCAGTTAACCCTAAGGCAAAATTTTATTTAGGTGATACTCGTGATGCTAAATTTTTAGATGATTTATTTGCAAAAGAAGATATTGAAGCTGTGATTCATATGGATGCTTTTTCGTTGGTTTCTGAATCAATGAAAAAGCCCTTAAAATACTTTGATAACAACGTGATTGGAATGATTGTTTTACTGGAAGCCATGAAACGGGCCGGCGTTAAGTACATTGTCTTCTCATCAACGGCCGCTACTTATGGCAATCCAGAACGGGTTCCCATCCACGAAAAAGATCACAAAGAACCAATTAACCCTTATGGTGAAAGTAAGCTAATCATGGAACACATCATGAAATGGGTCGAAAAAGCTGATGGAATTCATTCGGTTGCTTTACGGTACTTTAATGCTGCTGGTGCTAAACAAGATGGCTCAATTGGTGAAGATCACCATCCTGAAACTCATTTGATTCCCATGGTACTTAAAGTTGCTGCTGGTCAACAAGATACTTTGAAGATTTTTGGTGATGATTATGATACTCCTGATGGGACCAATGTTCGTGACTACGTGCATATTTTAGATTTAGCGGATGCTCATATTTTAGCTATGGAATACCTAAAGAAAGGCAATCCAAGTAACGTCTTTAACTTAGGCTCTTCTACTGGTTTTTCTAACAAACAAATCGTTGAAGCTGCTCGAAAAGTGACTGGGCAACCAATTCCTGCTGAAATGGCTCCTCGCCGAGTTGGTGATCCAGATACGCTAGTTGCTGATAGTACTAAGGCTCGAGAAGTTCTGGGTTGGAAGCCTAAATTTGATAACATTGAGGATATTATTAGTACAGCATGGACTTGGAAACAAACTCATCCAAATGGGTATGAAGATAAATAATTAAATGTAATTAAGAACGAACTGGTTGGTTCGTTTTTTTATTGGCTTAATAAGACACCGCGTTGACTTATTAGCTAAAAAGTTTAAAATAAGCTTAAAAGTTGAAAGGGGTGGAACGATTGGAAAATAAGATGCGAAAAACAAATACCGTTGAAGATATAAAAAAAGCTTTCGTGTCATTAATCAAAGAAAAAGGGATTCGTGACATTAACGTGACTGATATTACACGACTAGCTGGAATTGGTCGTGGAACTTTTTATACTCATTTTACTGATATTTCAAATTTATTAGAAAATATCGAAAATGAGTTAATCGATAAGTTACAAGCCGATTTAAATGATGTAATTCCAGATGCGATGGAATGGTTAATTGCCGATAAAGGGGCTGGTCAGCCGGCACCGTTTATCATTGAAACTTTAAATAATTTTTATCAAAATCGGGAAATGATTGCGGCTTTACTCAGTGAAAAAGGTGATCCTTACTTTTTAAATAAGGTTAAAAAAATCATTTTTGCTGATTTGGACAAATCAGTACAGAACTTAGAAGAACAGATTGAAGTTGTTAATGATGAAATTCCGTTAGATTATGCACGTGAGTTTATGATTGATGAACTAATGGGCATTATTGTGTATTGGATTTCAAAACCTGCACCAGAGACACCGATGGAAGTTGCTCAAGTTATTACTAAATTACAACAAAAAGCTCCAATTAATATTTTTACTAAGCAAAGGGGAAAGTTAGAGCATGAATAAATTCGTTAAAAAATATTCTGGGATTGCAATTGTGTGGCTCCTGGCACTGATTGCTGCAGTGGTCTTTTTGCCTAACATGGGTAATTTAGAGGCTGAAAAGGGGCAAACCAAGATTTCAAGTGATATGCAAAGCCAAGTTGCTAACAATATCGAAAAACACTGGGGTCATCACATTAGTAATACTGACCAAGTAGTGCTGATTTATAATAACGGGAATCGGGCAATTACAAAAGCACAACAAGCAAAGATTGATGCTAAGGTTAAAGATTTACAAAAGCATGCCGATCACTATGATATTAAAGGAATTACTTCCGTAGTTGATACACCTTCTGCCAAGGGACAGTTGATTTCCAAAGATAAAACCACTGAATTGGTGCAACTTAACGTTTCGAAAAAAGATTCGGTGGAAAAGATGAATCAAAAGTTACAAAAAGGTGGCAAAATTGATGGCTTGAAATCATACGTTACCGGAGCGGAAATTTTAAATGATGATATGCGACTTTCAATGGTTGATGGGCTTAAAAAGACAGAAATTATTGCAATAATTTTTATTTTAATTGTTTTAATTATCGTGTTTCGTTCACCTGTAGTGCCTTTGATTTCGTTATTAACCGTGGGTGTTTCCTTCATTGTTTCTCTTAGTGTAGTTATGAATTTGGTTAAGTTCTTTGATTTTCCGCTTTCGAACTTTACGCAAGTTTTTATGGTGGTAGTGCTCTTTGGAATTGGAACTGATTACAATATTCTTTTATATAATCAATTTAAAGATAACTTAGCTGAAGGAATGGACAAAGTCGCAGCCACCATTAATGCGAGAAAAACGGCTGGGAAAACGATTCTTTATAGCGGAATTTCTGTTTTAATTGGTTTTTCAGCGTTGGGACTTGCTAAATTTTCAATTTATCGTTCCGGTTTTGCGGTGGGAGTAGGAGTAATCGTTCTTTTAATGGTTTTGCTTACTTTGAACCCCTTTTTCATGGCAACGTTGGGGAACAAATTATATTGGCCAGCTAAAAACCTAAAAGAACAAAAACAATCAAGTGCTTTGTGGGGAATTTTATCAACTAAGTCCGTTGAATATGCAGTTCCGGCCATTATTTTTGTTTTGATTGTGACGCTTCCATTCATAGCGTTAGGTCATGGCAAGCTAAATTACGATCAAACGATTGAATTAAGCAATGAGATTCCTTCTAAACAAGGATTAAACGTGGTACAGAAACACTTTAGTAAGGGAACGGCTGAACCATCAACCGTTTACATTAAAACTAAGCATAATTTATCAAACGAAAAGAATTTAATGGAAATTGATCGGATTACCAATCAACTTCGGGACCGTAAGGATGTAAAAACGGTTGCTTCGGTAACCCAACCTAACGGAGTACCCTTGAATCAACTTTACTTAAACGATCAACTTAGTACTTTGACTGGGAAAATGAGTCAAGCTAATAATGGTTTGAGTCAAATTCAACAAGGCGCCTCCAGTAACTCCTTTAATGGTGATCAATTAAAAGCAATTGGCGCTTCAGCTCAATCAATTGGCCAACGTTTACAAGCCATTCAAGCAACTGCTGGAAATAGTAGTGCGGTTTCTGGACAACAAGTCATCGCAGAAATGCAACAACAAGCAACAGCAATGGGGTCACCATTAAATGCTACCCAAATGCAAATTATTGCAGGGGCCTTACAACAATCTGCCGCTCAAGTTCAAGCACAACAAGCTGGATTAAGTGGCCAATTAAATGGAATTGCAAGTGATACACAAAGCATTGGGAACAATACAAAAGCCATGGCCACCCAACTTGAAAGTGTACAAGGAAAACTTACGCAAGCTAACCAAGGCTTAAATAAGATTTCTACTGGATTAGGGCAAGCGGGAGACTACTTAACTGAATTACAAAACTCAGCTGCGGCTGCCAAGACGTTCTACATTCCAACATCAGTTCTCGAAAGCAAAACTTTCCAAAAAGCAGTTAATACTTATCTTTCACAAGATCAGAAGACCGCTCGAATTGCGGTGGTACTTAAATCCAATCCTTCGAGTGCGGATGCCATTAAGTCTGTTAACCAAATCCAAAACCAAGTTAAACAAAACTTAGCGGGTACGGATATGCAAGATGCTACGGTGGCTGTTGGCGGAGAAACTGCGACAATTTCTGATACTAACAAGATTGCCTCAAGTGATTTCATGCGGACAGCGGTCATTATGGTAATTGGTATTTTAATTGCTTTGATGTTTGTCACCAAGTCAATTTTGCAACCGCTTTATATTATTGGAACATTGCTCTTGGCTTACCTAACTTCACTATCAATTACGAGATTATTTAGTAGTCTCTTCCTTGGTCAAGATATGTTGACTTGGAACACCCCGTTCTTTGCTTTCATTATGTTGATTGCTTTAGGAGTTGATTACAGTATTTTCTTAATGCAAAAGTATCAAAACATCTTACCAAGTGCTGCCCCAGCAACCCGAATTGTGCATGCATCTAAGTTCATTGGGGTGGTTGTGCTATCAGCTGCAGTTATTTTAGGAGGAACCTTTGCAGCCTTGATTCCTTCTGGGGTAATGACGTTGATTCAGGTAGCAATTGCAGTAATAATTGGATTATTAATTTTAGTAATTATTTTGCCAATTTTAATGTCAGCCGGAATTAAATTAACTTATTCAACAAAGAATACTAAATGATTAAACAAGTAAATGATAAAGTCAGGCACATTTGCCAGGCTTTATTTTTTAGGTTTACGGGTAAACTTGGGAAAGAGTATGATATAGCTATTAGAAAAAATATAAAATGAGGTGGCAGAATTGAATTCAAATAGGAACATTATGAAAGGGATTTTTTGGGCAACCCTTGCTTCAGCGTTTTGGGGAATTTCTGGAACAATTTTACAATTTGTATCACAAAATGCTGAAATTCCAGCAGCATGGTTTTTATCTGTGAGAACTTTATTTTCAGGAATTATTTTATTGGTAATTAGTGCAGTCATGTTTCACGGAAAGATTTTCAATGTTTTCAAAAATCGTAAATCAGTTTTATGTATTTTGGGGTATGCTATCTTTGGACTGGGTGCAAATTTGCTTTCTTTCTTTTTGAGTGTTCAAACGGGGAATGCAGCTTCAGCAACGATTCTTCAGTATTTGGCACCCCTCTTTATCTTACTAGGTGGCTTCTTTTTTATGCATCGGAAACCTAATCGAATTGATTTATTGGTTTTTGTGATTGCTTTAGTCGGAGTTGTACTTTCAATTACTAAGGGAGATATTAGAGAGCTTTCAATTCCACCAATTTCACTATTTTGGGGTGTGATTTCTGGAATTACAGCAGCGTGTTATGTAGTGATCCCTCGTCCTTTGATGAAGGATAATTCTCCTTTAACTGTCCTTGGATGGGGAACCTTAATTGCGAGTTTATTTTTTAATTTACATCAGCCTGTTTGGGTTGGCGTACCACACTTAACTACTGGCAGCATTATTGGAATTGGAGCAATTGTAATTATTGGAACGGTTTTGCCATTTGCTTGTTTACTTCATAGCATGAAATTTGCTAGTTCAGCAGATGTTAGCTTAGTTGATGCAGTTCAACCAGTAATGACTTTTATTTTAAGTGTCTTATTTTTACATACCAAGATTAGCTTAATGGAAGTTATTGGATCAGCTCTAGTGATTCTTGCAATTTATATTTTACAAAATTATAAACGTAAATTAACGAGTACAAATGAATTTAACGCTTAATGGAGAATTATGACTGATAAATATGAGGTTTTAAGATTGATTGGTGTGCCAGTACAGCAAGATGGATCTGGGAATTACCAAATTAAACGTGATAAAAACGATGAGTTTAAATTACATGAATGGAGAATTGGGAAGCATACTAAAGGAAGGTTTCGACAAATAGGGCAAGTTTTTTTAACGGAGAATCAAATGCGTGTTGCAATTTTAGCGACCTTTAAGGTATCCTTTAAGAAGCGCCATCAGTACACGCCAATGGCACGATTTTTGAGTGATAATGTATCCTCAAAGATTGTGGCTGAAGCTAGTACTAAATTACCTGATTAAAAATAAGGAGTTTTGGAAAATGTTTAACAAAATCAAAGGAATGAGTAATACTGCTAAAGGTCTTGCTCTTGCCGGATTTGCGTCAGTTTCTTGGGGAGTTGCTGGGGTTATTACTCAGTTTGTTTCACAAAATGCTTCAATTCCAGCATCCTGGTTTTTATCTGCTCGAACTACAGGAGCAGCATTAATCTTATTATTGGTTAGTGCAATCATCTATAAGGGCAAAATTTTCAATATCTTTAAAGGTTGGAAAGCAATTCTTACTTTAGTTTGTTATGGATTGTTTGGTTTAGCAGCAAATATGGGAAGTTTTTACGTTAGTATCCAAGATGGTAATGCAGCAGCAACTACTATTTTGCAATATTTAGCTCCCTTATTTATTTTGTTAGGATCATTTATTTTTCAACATAAAAAACCAGCTAAAATTGATTTTATTGTTTTCGTAATTGCAATTATTGGAGTTTTTCTTTCAATTACTAAGGGTGATATTAGTCAGCTTTCCATTCCAATGGATTCCTTTATTTGGGGATTGATTTCAGGAATCACAGCTGCCCTTTACGTGGTGTTACCACGTAGTTTAGGTAAAAATAATCCACCAATTGTGGTTATGGGTTGGGGAACATTAGTAGCTAGTATTGCTTATAACCTTAATCATCCAGTGTGGACGAATGTACCACATTTAACCACGGGTGCGATTTTAGGGGTTTGTGGAATCATTTTTTTTGGAACTCTTTTAACCTTTTCAACCTTGATTTTTGCGACTCGCTTTACATCTTCGGCTAATATTAGTTTGATGGATGCCTTACAACCAGTTTCAACTTTTATTTTGAGTGTGATTTTCTTCAAGACAGCATTAAGTCTGGCAGAAGTTGTAGGGGCAATTCTAGTTATTTTAGCTATTTACCTACTTCACTTCTCACCATCGGAAGATGAACTTTAAAAAATAAAAAAGGTTGCGCTTTTAGCGGGACCTTTTTTATTTTGCTGAATAGTCAGACTTATTTAAGGTATACTAATGCTATTGCAAAAAAATGGATAAAGGGGTCAAAAATGAAAAAACAATCAGGAGTGTCATTGGTGGGGTTGGTTATGCTAGTGATTAGTGCCTCCATTGGTGCGGGAATTTATAATGCTAGTGAACAACTAGCAAGTGTAGCGACTCCCGGACCTGCGCTATTGGCTTGGCTAATTACTGGAATTGGAATCTTTGGACTTGCTATGAGCTTGAAGTCATTAAGTGAAACTAATCCAGATTTAAATGGAATGGCTGAATATGCTCAAAAAGGATTTGGAAATTTTGTCGGGTTTATTTCAGGGTGGGGATACTGGCTATCATCTTGGATTGGAAGTGTAGCATTTGCTACGATGATGATGTCAGCAGTTGGCTATTTTATTCCTAGTTTTCGTTCGGGAAATTCAATTTCAGCAATTATCGTGGCATCGGTCATTTCCTGGTTATTAACGTACTTAGTATCACGGGGAGTTGAAAATGCGGCTTTTATTAATGTTTTTATTACGATTATTAAGCTGATTCCTTTATTAGCTTTTGTAATTTTAGGGGTAGTATTATTTAAAACCAACGTTTTTACAGCTCATTTTTGGAATAATTTTACGACTAATTTTACTTATCAATCGGCCACTCCCGGTGGAATTTTTAATCAGGTTAAGGGATGCTTGATTACGATGATGTGGGTATTTGTTGGAATCGAGGGTGCTACTACAATGACTGGGCGAGCTCGAAAGGCTTCGGATGCTAGCAAAGCGACTATTCTTAGTTTTGGGGCCTTATTAATTATTAATGTGGTAATTTCAATGCTTCCATATGGTTATTTAACCCAAGCGCAATTAGCACATTTAAGTAATCCTGCATTGACCTATGTTGTGAAAGATATGATTGGTCCAGTTGGTGGAATGTTAGTTAGTCTTTCATTGATTATTACGATTTTTGGATCATGGCTCTCTTGGACATTGCCGCCAGTAATTGCAACTGCGGAAATGGCAGAAAAAGGAATGTTACCCCATTGGTTTGCCAAGTTAAATAGTAAGAAAGCACCCATCAATTCGTTAATCTTGACTCAAGTTTTATTACAATTATTTTTAGTTTCACTTGTTTTTTCAGATCAAGCTTATAATTTTGCGATTTCGTTGTGTACGGCTGCCATGGTAGTGTGTTATACCTTAGTGGCTGCTTATCAAATTAAAGTTGGCTATCAGGCTAAATCAATTAAACTGATTTTTCCAGGACTACTAGCTTTTACGTTTGAAGTAATAGGAATTACTTTTGCTGGGCTACAATACCTCTGGCTCTGTGCAATTGCCTACGTATTAGGTTTTGTTTTTTACATTAAAGCAGCTAAAGAAAACCAGCGTCCCATCAATCGTAAAGAATGGCTATTAATGATTTTGGTAACGTTTATTGCTATTTTGGCAGTGATTGGATTAGCAACCGGAAAAATTAGTTTATCATAATAGAGTTTTACTCACTCAAACTAAAAATACGATATACTATTCATCAATAAATTGTGAAGGATGTTTTCTAATGACAAAAAGCAAAAAATATCGCAAGTTGATTATTGCAGGAACTTTGAACGTAATTGTGCTTGCATTGTTAATTTTAGGTGGGATTAACTTATATAATCTAAATAAAAATCAGCAAAAATTGAGTGATGTTCAAACTAAATATGACATGTTAAAAAAATCATATGATGAAATGACGACGGATGATGTTACTTATCAAGAAAACTTAACTTATCAAAATATGAAAACAATTGCTAAAACAAACAATGCGGTTCTGACTGACAGTATGAAAATTATTTTCAGTAACTATCCAACCCAACTGGAAAATCAAACAGCTATTACTAAGTTAACCAAAAATTATATGACTAAGGCCGATGCAGAGGCTTTGCTAGCTTCAGTAAATCACTATACGCGGTTAAATGAAGTTAAAATTTATAATTATAGTAATGAAGTATCACAAAAGGGGCATTACTATTATTCAAACGTGACAGTTACATATTATGGGAGACGAGGAAATCGCCTTAATACCAACCATTATCTTTTTAAAGTTACTTTGAATCATCAAGATTTAAACTCTAATAAGATTCGATTTCATTTAATTCAAAGTTTTAGAGGTGATCAACATGTTAAATAAAATTAAAATCATCTTTGAAAAGCCTAATTTAATTATTACAATCCCGATTATTATAATTGTCTTTTTGATAGTTGGAAATGGCTACGCCTTTTATCAAAATCAACAAATAACACAAAAAATTACTTCACAAAATACAGAAATAAAAAAAGTCAGTACAAAATTTGCGACTAAATATAAAAAAATCGCTAAAAAAGCGCAACAAGAATTTAAAGCAACCCATACAGATCCGTTAAATCAATAAAAAAGGTGACTGGAAATTTTCCAGTCACCTTTTTATTTGAAAATAATTATTTAAGCAATTTTTCAGCATCAGCTTTGACATCTGCGTCACTCATGTCTAAGTATTTTTGCATTACTTCTTCAGTTTTAATGGTATCTTTAGCATTCTTTTGCATATAATAATCCCATAAAGCATCCCGAATTGGCATTGGACTATCTGACCAATCAAATACTTCATTCATGTGTTCATCTAACATTGTGTTTTCTTCGAAATTTTCAGTCATGATTATTTCTCCTCTTTCTTAATCTACAACTACATAGTAGTTCTTTTTGAAGAAAAGGGTTAACAATCTGCTTGAATTATTGTTTTAATTTTTTAAGTCCTGGAAGAGTCATCATAACTGTAAAACTGATTAGGTAAAGAACTGATAAAAAGAGCATTACTACAATTAAACTGTAGTGTTCCATAATAATCCCGATTACTAATGATGACATTCCGCCGACAGCACGACCAACGCCAACGATGATGTTGTTAGCACTTGAGCGGACTTCAGTAGGATAAAGCCGACTAACAATGGCTCCATAGCCTCCATACATCCCATTAGCAAAGAAACCAACCACGGCTCCGATGATTAAAAGAAGCCCAGTTGAATGAGCAAGAGCTAATGTATAAACCAAGATGGCCGAAGCAAGGAGAAAAATTCCAAAGGATAAACGAGGACCCATTTTATCGAAAATAGTTCCAAAAGTCATCATCCCAATGCTCATTCCAATAATTGTAGAAATCATCCAAAGTGAAGATCCTTTAACGCTTAGATGGCTTTGTTGTTCAACAATTGAAGGTAGCCAGTTCATTAAACCAAAGTATCCAGCAATTTGGACAGTGGTCATAATCATTAATCCAATTGAGGTCCAGGTGGTTTTTAAATTAGGAAACATATACTTTTTGATGGCTTGAATAGTGGTTGTTGTACGACTTGCTTGGACATTGAGAAATTCATTTGATTCCTTGATGTGTCGTCTAACAAAGAAAACTAAAATGATGGGAAGCAATCCAAAGAGATAAAGGGCATGCCAGCCTAAGTTTGGAATAACAAAGGCAGCTAAAATGGCAGCAGCAATTGCTCCAAATTGACCACCAATTGCTGCGATTGATGACATTCTACCAAGTTCTTTTTTCGGAAATGCTTCAGCAATTAGCGTGATTCCCAATCCGTATTCTCCACCAGCTCCAATTCCGGCAATAAATCGCAAGAGATAAATCATTGAAATATTATTGGCAATGCTCATTAAAGCAGTAGCAAAGGCAAATACAAAAATGGTATATGTAAATGTTTTTACGCGTCCAAATCGATCTCCAAGCATTCCAAAAATTACTCCGCCTAGTAACATTCCCCAGTTAGTAATGGTCCCAATTAGACCAGCCGCACCAGCTGAAACATGCAAAGAAGCGATAATCGAACTCATCGTAAAAGAAAGAAAAAGCACATCCATATTTTCTAATCCAAAGCCTAAACTTGATGAAGTTAACACCAGTTTTTGGTTCCGAGTTAGTGAAGTGTGCTTAGTTATTTGATTATTCATAAAAAAATCCTCCAAAGAAAGGCTCACGGGCCTTATTTATTTGTTGCTTTTAGTATTGTGGCATAAACTGTCAATTGTGACAAGGTTAGCTTGTACAAGTCACAGAATTATATTATAATTCTCACAACAAATTAATTGGTTCAGAGAAGCCAAATTGAATTTAAAGCGAATTTAATTCTAGAAGACTATTCTCTGAAATCAGTGAATAGTCTTTTTACATAGTGAAATTTTTGGAGGTTAAAATGGATAAACCACTTATGATTGCATTAGATTTCCCAGAAATCAACCAAGTTAATCAGTTTTTAGATCAATTTGAAAATCCTAGTCAGCTTACCGTTAAAATTGGGATGGAACTTTTTTACCAAGCGGGTCCAGAAGTGGTCAAGCAAGTTAAACAGCGTGGTTGTGATATTTTTCTTGACTTGAAGCTGTTTGATATCCCCCATACCGTGGAAAAAGCTATGGAACAGTTGGGAGAACTAGGAGTTGATTATACAACTGTTCATACACTCGGTGGCCAAGCAATGTTAAAAGCTGCCAAGCGAGGACTAAAAGCAGGAGCTCAACGCGCTGGATTACAAGCACCTCATTTACTAGGAGTGACCGAACTAACTTCAATTTCACAAGCGATTTTAGCAAACGAACAAAATTGTAAATTGTCAATGAATGCACAGGTTGTTGCTTTAGCTAAGCTAGCGAAAAATTCTTGTTGTGATGGGGTAATTACTTCTGCTTTGGAACTTCCTGACTTAACTAAAGCCCTCGGCCGTGATTTTGAATATGTGGTTCCGGGAATCAGAATGCAACAAGATGCTGTTGGTGATCAAAGTCGTGTAGCTAATCCTGCAACTGCCAGAGCAGATGGAGCTTTTGCAATTGTGGTTGGACGCCCAATTACGCAGAGCAAGCATCCAATTATGGCTTATGATCGATATTTAAAGGACTGGAACTTACAAAAATAGGAGAATGATTATGCAAAACTTAGAAACGCAGATTTTAAATCAATTAGTGGAAGATAAAATTGTTCAATTTAAATCAGAAGGTTATTTCGAATTTGCAAGTGGAATTAAATCACCAATTTATACTGATTTACGTTTAACGGTTTCGTATGTTGAGTTACGTAGCATGATTGCAAAGGCACTATCGCAGCTAATTAAAAATCAATATCCAGATGTAACCGTAATTGGTGGCGTTGCAACTGCGGGAATTCCACATGCTGCCATTGTAGCTGATGAGTTAGCCTTACCAATGGTTTACGTTCGTTCAAAACCAAAGGATCATGGAACGGGTAAACAAATTGAAGGACGGATTAGGCAAAATGATCAAGTGGTTTTAATTGATGATTTAATTTCGACTGGTGGAAGCGTAATTCAAGCAGCTCAAGCAGTTCAACGAGAAGGTTTTCAAGTTGCTGGAGTAGTTTCAATTTTTTCTTATGGTTTTCCAGATGCAGAAAAAAACTTTGCGGAAGCAGGCTTGAAATTTAGCCCATTAGTGACCTATGCTAAATTAATTGATGAATTATACAAAACTAAGCAAATTACTGAAGCCAAATACCAATCATTAAATCAATGGCACCAGGATCCTTGGAACTGGTAAGCATAGTTAAAATTAGTTTTTATCTATAATTAATTGCAATGTGAAATTATTCACGTTATAATGAACTTGTTAAAATTAATAATTATTGGTTTCATTATAAAGAGGAGAATTATTATGGTTAAAGCTGCTGTTGTTAGACCTGATTCAGATGGATATGTTGATATTAAAGATGTTACTTTACGTCCCATTCGTTCCAATGAAGCCTTAGTAAAAGTAGAATATTGTGGTCTTTGTCACACTGATTTACACGTTGCTTCAGGTGATTTTGGTGAAGTTCCTGGTCGAATTATTGGACATGAAGGGGTTGGACGCGTAACTCAAATTGGGGAAAACGTAACTAATCTAAAAATTGGCGATCGAGTATCAATTGCTTGGTTCTATTCAGCAGATGGTACTTGTAAGTACTGTGTAACTGGTAATGAAACTCTTTGTCGAAACGTTAAAAATGCAGGGTACACAGTTGATGGTGCAATGGCTGAAGAATGTATTGTCGATGCCAAATACGCTGTTAAAGTTCCAGAAGGACTAGATCCAGTTGAAGCTACTTCATTAACTTGTGCTGGAGTTACAACTTATAAGGCGCTTAAAATTGGTGATACTAAACCGGGTGAATGGACACAAATTGTTGGTGCTGGTGGACTAGGTAATTTAGGTGTTCAATTAGCTCATAACGTTTTTGGAGCTAAAGTAGTTGTTACTGACGGTGATCCTAAAAAGCTTGAAGCTGCTAAAGAAAATGGCGCTGATTTAGTAATTAATCGTCACGATGCGGATGCAACTGACCAAGTTATTAAAGGAACTAATGGTGGAGTTCACGATTCAATCGTAACGGCGGTTAGTGCACAAGCCTTTACTAATGCCGTTGATGCCCTAGAACCAAATGGGACTTTAGTTGCGGTTGCTCTTCCAAAGGGTGATATGGCTCTTAACATTGATAAAACAGTGCTTGATGGAATTAAAGTAGCTGGTTCCCTTGTTGGTACTCGTCAAGATTTACGTGAAACCTTTGACTTTGGTGCTCAAGGAAAAGTTAAACCAATCGTTAGAACTGATAAACTTGAAAATATCAATAAAGTGATTGATGAAATGAAGGCTGGTAAGATTGTTGGCCGTGTAGTTTTTGATTTCACTGGTGAAAAAGATTAGTTTTTTAATTAAGAGAACATGGTGTAAATTACTTTTACCATGTTTTTTTTATTACAACTACTTTAAATTTTTAATTTATGTCAAATATAAATACCTTATTTGATTATTTGTGTTATCATATGAATATCTTTAATAATTAAGAAAAGATTAACTATATACATAAGTCATGTGATACATAAGAGAGGAATGAGTTTATGGATAACAAGTATACTAGAGCACATAATCGGATGGCTACGGCTACTGGAGAAACCAAAACAAGAACAAAATTAAGCAAGTCAAAGCATGGCTGGATTAAGATTGCAATGGGCATTACATTTGCATCTACTTCATTATTTTTAATGAATGCGCCTACTTTTGCCGATGATGTTCAACCAACAGCTACGGTAAATCAAACTGCAGTATCGGCTCAACCAGAAAATCAAAGTGCAGATCAAAACCAAAGTGAAAATCAAAGTTCAGATAATAATCAGGTAGCGTCAACTAATGATCAAACTAATGTGGTAACTGACGTAGCACAACCTCAAACTAATGCAGTTAATGCAAGTGATGCTGATAACCAAGCAGCTTCTGTAACTGATAGTGCACCAAGTGCACTTCAACTTGCTAAATCAAGTCAGTTTGCAACTTATACTGCTGCGCAAACTCAAAATGTTCGCAATGGTGCAAGTTTAGATTCTGATGTAGTTAATACTCTACAACCAGGTCAATCAATTAATTATGATAGTAGTGTTGATAACGATGGATATGAATGGTTGCATAGTAATGACAATGGCAACTCACAATATGTTGCTAGATTAAATGATGATAATCCTGATCTTTCTGGGAAAACTTCTCCAGCTAACCAAACTTTCATTAGTCAGTTAGTACCTGGAGCTCAAAATACTTGGAATGAATATGGGGTTCTTCCTAGTGTTTCAATTGCACAAGCAATCGTTGAAAGTGCTTGGGGACAATCTGCTCCTGGTAATAATCTTTATGGAATTAAAGGTGAATATAACGGACAGTCTACTTGGCAATCAACTCAAGAATATTACAATGGTCATTATGTAACGATTCAAGATCAATTCCGTGCTTACCCTGACTTTGCTGCAAGTGTTGAAGATCATGGACACTTTTTAGCAGCTAATTCACGTTATGCAAACTTACTTTATAGCCAAGATTACTATTATGTATGTCAAATGTTGCAAGCCGATGGATATGCTACAGATCCCAATTATGCTAATACCTTAATTGGTGTTATTAATTACAATAATTTGGGTCGTTACGATAATACTCAAAGTCAATCAAATTCAAATAACAATAATCAATCAGCAAGTAACAACGCTAACGTTAATCCAGAAACTAATCAACCAGCTCAACCAAGTAATACTGAAGGAATGACTCCAGTAAATGGTTCATATACGACTTCAGTTAGCCAAAACGTCCGTACGGATGCTGGTCTTAATACTACCGTTGCTGGAACATTAGATCCTGGTGTTACAATTTATTATGATGGAATTTTAAATAACGATGGTTACAATTGGATGCATTACAGTAACTATTCTGGGGCCTCTCGTTGGATTGCTGACATTAATGAAGTTCAGTCAAATAATGATGTTCAACCAGAAGTTCAACCTTCAAATTCAAACGGAAATACTGAAAACACTAATAACCAACCAGCTCAACCTGCTAATGAAGTAGCCCCAAGTAAGGATAGTGCAATTACGCCTGCTAGTGGTGCTTATACTACTGCTGTAGCACAAAATGTTCGTATCGGTGCAAGTATTGAGGCTGATTCCGTTGCAATTTTAGATGCTGGGAATACGATCTATTACGATGGAACGGTTGATAACGATGGTTACACTTGGTACCATTACTTTAATTATGCTGGTGATGCTCACTGGATTGCTGATTTAAATGATGCCCAACCAGTACAACAACCCGCAAATAATACCAGCGAAATAGAACCAGCAACTGGTGCTTACACTACTGCCGGAGTTCAAAATGTTCGTAGTGGTGCTGGTCTTGATGCCAGTGTTGCTGGAACCTTAGATTCTGGTATTACAATTTACTATGATGGTATTGTACAAGCTGATGGATATACTTGGTTACATTACACTAACTATGCTGGTGAGTCACACTGGGTTGCTCAAATCACTGATGCTCAACCAGTACAACAACCAGGTAATAATGCTAGTGAAATGGAAGCAGCAACTGGTGCTTATACTACTTCTGGAAGCCAATATGTTCGTGATGAAGCAAGTTTAAATAGTAATACTAAAATATTACTTGATCCTGAGGTAACAATTTACTACGATGGTACTAAACAGGCTGATGGATATACTTGGTTACACTACACAAATTATTCAGGTCAATCACGTTGGATTGCCAAATTAAACTTAGCATTTTAATTTAAAAAAGGCCCTTATGGGTCTTTTTTTATGGCGTTAATCATAAAACAAAAAGGGGAATTTTTAGAATATGGGCAACCAGAATTACCACATTGAAATCCCGGAACAAGTTATAAAACAAATTAAGCTTAAAGCAAATGAAAAGTTAGATTTAAAAATTGAAAACAACGCCATTCGGTTGGAAAAACAAGCAGATGCAGAAAATACTGGATGGGATGTGTCTTACTGGTGGAGTGTAATTCCGGCACTAATTACTAGCATTATCTTTTTCTTATACTTCACACTAAAAAAAACGAGTTCGGTTAAGTTTACAGGAAGTTATTCAATTGCTACTGCTACAATTATCTTAGGATTAGTTTCAGGATTAATTCTTTTTGCAATCTTTTTCGTTAAGGCTCGTAATCAATCTGTAAATTCGATTTATCGAAATTTATATTGGCGAAACTTTCCTACAATTATAATTTCATTTACTGCTATTTTATTAATTGGATTATTAGGAATTTTTTGGATTTTAGCACGAGTTTTTATGGGAGTATCATTTGGAATTTATACGGCAACTTTATTATTTTTAGTTTTCCAAATTATTATTAATATGGTTATGATTCTATTAGCCGAAAACATTACTCCAACAATGTTAGTTGATGTATTTGTAATTACGATTTTTGGGGGAGTTATGATTTCTATGCTCTCAAATGGTAATTTACGTTGGTGGAAACATAACATTAGTTTTTTAGGTACTAATAAAGCTGTTGATAGTTGGCAATTTAATTTAACTTTTATTTTTGCCGCTTTACTGATGCTTGCACTAGTTGACTATTTGTTTGTTTCAATAAAACCATTAAAGCGTCCAGTAGTGCCCACTTTAATATTACGAATTTTACTAACAGTCTTAGCAATTAATGCAATGTGTGTCGGTTTAATTTCAAACGATCGGCAAATTCCTTGGATGCATCATTGGCATGATATTTGTGCTTGGGCAATGGCTTTTGATATTATCATTTTAATTGTTGGAATTAAGTGGTTATGGCCAGGAATTTCTAGAAACTTTCTTCGAATTTCAAATACATTAGGAATTTTGATTGTACTAGCTAGCTTTTTGTTTAAAGGAGCCCATTACTTTTCACTAACTGCTTATGAAATTTTTGCTTCGGCTTTAGCATTTTCTTGGATTATGATGTTATTTCAATATATTTTGAAACAGATTAACCGAGGAACACATGAATTTGTGGTGGAAGTGAAGCAAGATTAATGAAAAGTGATCCTGAGAGTTTTATACTCTAGGTGAGGTGATTGATATGAATTTAAATTTAGAATCAACCGTTAAATTAAATAACGGAGTGGATATGCCACGTTTAGGACTAGGAGTTTGGCGTAGCGATAACGCCACTGCTTCTCAATCCGTTCGTTGGGCATTAAAGCATGGATACAAAGCAATTGATACCGCAAAACAGTATGGTAATGAAGCTGGGGTTGGTGATGGACTTACCCAAGGACTAGCAGAAAATGGATTAAAACGAGAAGATGTTTTTTTAACCACTAAAATTTTTAATGGTGACGCTGGTTACGATTCAACCATTGCCGCTTTTGCTGAACAATTAAAGCGTCTTCAAACTAGTTATGTTGATTTAGTTTTGATTCACTGGCCAGTGACTGATAAATATAATGAAACTTGGCGTGCTTTAGAAGATCTTTATCGGGATGGTAAAATTAGAGCAATTGGGGTTTCTAATTTTGATATTCAAAGACTTCGTGATTTAATGCAACATGCTTCTATTAAACCAGTGATTAATCAAATGGAATTTAATCCTTTAGAACAAGAAACTGATATTAAGGACTACTGTGATCGTCATAATATTCAATTGGAAGCATGGTCACCACTTGGTCATGGTGAAGCCCTTAATCATCCACAAATTAAAAAAATTGCCGATAAGTACGATAAAACTACGGCACAAGTAATTATACGTTGGGAATTACAACGTGGAATTAATACCATCCCTAAGTCAACTCATGAATCATTCATTCAAGAGAACGCTAATGTATATGATTTTTCACTTTCAGATGACGATATGGATTTGATTAATAGTTTGAACTTAGATAAAAGATCAATTTGGTATGGCGACTTCCAATGGAGTGGGAATCCAGATGGTGGTGCTGATACGGTTGATCAGTGGGAAAAATAAACTAAAAGTCACTCTATATGGGGTGATTTTTTATTTGGGTTTAATCAAGAGCTAACTTCTGTTAAAATAAGAAATAAAAAGGTGGAGGAATTTAAGATGATTATTGATGTATTAAAAGATGGTTTAAAAACCGTTAAAGAACATAAGTGGGCCATTTTAGGAATGGCGTTACCTTCATTGATTGTGAGCCTATTTGCAAATGGATTTTCTAATACTAGTTCAATTTTAACTTCAGCGGCTAGTTTTCCTTATAACCCAACTGCTTTAGTAACGGCCCTTCAAGGATCATTTTTTGTAATGATGATTATTTCAATTATTGTTACTTTGTTTAAAGTTTCCTTACAAATGGGACTTTTTCAATCTGATCAAGATGGTAAGTTTGAATTTAAAAAAGCTTTTGTTGCGTTTAAAGGTTTAACTTGGATTTCAGTAATTGGAATTTCATTTTTAGTCGGTTTAATTGGGTTAATTTTTTTCTTAGTATTTAGTGGAATTACTGGAGGATTTGTAGTTGCTGGAATTACAGAACAAAATTCATTTTTGTTTGCGGTTGCTGCATTGGTTAGTTTAGTTGGAGTAGCACTTTATGCCTACATTGCTTTAGGTTTATACTTTGTTTTCTTGACTTACTATGTTGATACTAAAGATTTAGATAATGGGCTTTTCAAAGCTTTCCCTGAAACTTGGAAATTAATGAAAGGACATCGATATCAATTATTAGGCTTAATCGTTTTACAAGCCGCTATGGCAATAATTGCTGCGGTAGTCTTTGGTGCTTTAGTTACCGTAATTGCTTGGTTAGTAAGTCTAATTGATGTAACTGGGTTCGCCTTAATTTTGTCGATTATTTTAGGAATTATAGTTTTTGTTGCTGGACTAGTGGTCTTTCTATTTTTCCAATTCTGGTTTACTATGGATGGAATTAAGTTTTTTGAAAGACTTAAATAATTAAAATAAAAAATCACCTGATTAGGTGATTTTTTTTGGAGGAAATTAACATGCAAAACAATCAGGACTGGGCACCTACAACGGCGGAATATTATCACCGTTTAAAGCAAATTTCACCTAACTACAGTGTAACTAATTTTAAGCGTAATGATGATAATATTTTAGTTAATAAAAAATCATTAGCTGTAGAAGATAGTTTAGATAGTTATACTATTAATTTTGATAAAAGTCGCCATGGACACCATGTTGCTCGTAGTTTAGCAACTGAACGAGCTAATAATGATATTTCGTCTAGTGAAGCTCAAGCCGCTTTAGCAGCCCGTGAAAATAACGGTTGTTATGATTTAGATCTTTCATATAACGTTTTAGAAAACGAAATCGATATCAATGATGCCATATTATATCAATATGTTTTTGCAAATGAAGCTGCTAAAAAGCCGGCTTTCATTTATTTTCATGGCGGTAATTTTTATGGAAATACTCCAGATAATACCAAAAATTTTGGGAAAAAGCTTGCCGAGTTAATGCAAGGATCGGTCTTTAATGTTGACTATCCAAGAACTCCTGAAGCAGATGTTGATTCATTGACTAGTGCCGCTTGGCATGCTGTTGAATTTGTTGCAACCCATGCAGAAGAACTTAACGTTGATCCTAATCGAATTTTCGTGACGGGGGATAGTGCAGGTGGAAATATTGCTGCAGTGATGAGTAGTTTTGATATCCACAAAGCAACTGGATACATTAACGGCCAAGTTTTAATTTATCCAATGTTAGATGTTGCAACAATTCCGACTAAGCAAAAGTTACCTACTATGGAAAATTTTGCCGTTGACTTAATTGAAACTATGGATAATGAAAACATTGCATCATTGGCCACCTTAAAAGTAATTTATCTTGGAAAGCATAAAATGAGTGACCCAATTATTTCACCGATTAATAGTAGTGAAGCAACGTTTGCAAAAGCTCCTCGGACTATGGTAATTGCAGCAGAATATGATTGTTTAACTCCACAAGGTTACACATATGCTAAAAGTGTCGCAAAAAATAATAATGATGTTGAATACATTTGGTATGCCGGAATGATGCATGGATTCGTTACTAGAATGGGAATTATCCCGCAAGCTGAGGATCTTGCTCGAGAAATGGCACTATGGTCTAAGCGTTAAAATTTTATTTATTAATTGTAATTGTGTTAAAATTGAGTTGTTACAAAGTTTATTATTAAAATAATGGAGTGAATAATTATGGCTGAAAAAGCAAACAAAGAACAAATTTTTGATGAAATTAAAGAAATCGTTGTTGATCAAACTGATTTAGATGAAAGCAAAATTACAATGGATGCTAACTTCAAAGAAAATTTGGAATTAGATAGTCTTGATGTTTTTGAAATTGTTGATGCACTTGAAGATAAGTATGATATTGAAATTGATGGTGATGAAGGAATGGCAACTGTTCAAGATTTAGTTGATTATGTTGCTAAACAAATTGACGCCAAATAGTTTTTAAATGGGAGGATTCACACTTGTTAAAGTTTAAAAGTGGAAGACTCACTGATTTACAATATCAACCTTATTATCAAAAGTTCGAGATTGAGAATCATCCTAAACAGCAACAAACTTTGGTTGGTAAAATATTATTAGCTAAGTTACTAGACGTACCAGAAGATACCTTTTTAGCTGATGAAGAATTTAAGAATGGTGAACACGGAAAGCCCTATTTTAAGCAATGTGGTGAACATTTCAATATTTCTCATTCATCTAATCTAGTGACAGTTGCGATATCTGATCAACCAATTGGAATTGATATCGAAAAGATTAAACCTAAAAAGCTTGAGAAATTAAGCCACGCTTTTACGGTAGCTGAAATTGATTATCTTAATCAATTACATGATCCGAGAAAGTCAGAACAAATTTTACGTTTGTGGACCATTAAAGAAGCAGTTTTAAAAGAATTGGGATTGGGGTTAGTTAGTAAACCAAAATCGATTGAAGTTTCTTTACCGCAAATGGATTATGCTATTCGGAATGGTGAAAAGTTTAAAATTAACTTTTTAGGCATTGACCATGATTATATTGGAACGATGGCGACAAAAGCTGAGTAAAATAAAAGCCGATAATTACTGAAGTATCAGTAATTATCGGCTTTTATTTTAGCGTTTATGAGTTTGTTCTCGATCAGGACCAACTGAATACCAATCAATCGGTACATTAACTAGTTTTTCAATTGTTTTAATATAATTTTGGGCATTTTCAGGAAGTTTATCAAAAGTATCACACTTAGTAGTATCAACTTTCCAACCAGGAAGTTCTTGATAAATTGGCTTACATTGGTCTAAGACATCCAAGTTAGCGGGATAAAAATCAATGATGTTACCATTTAATTCATAACCAGTACAAACCCTAATGGTATCTAGACCATCTAGGACATCGACACAGTTCATTGCTAAACTAGTCAACCCAGATACTCGAGCAGCATGCCGAAGCGCAACTGTATCAAGCCAACCAATTCGACGAGGGCGTTTAGTGACGGTTCCATATTCATGAGCAGTGTCACGAATGTAATCGCCAATTTCATTTAATTGCTCAGTAGGGAAAGGACCTTCACCCACCCGAGATGTATAGGCTTTGCAAACACCGATGACATCAGTAATTTCAGTTGGACCAATTCCAGCGCCGACAGCAGCACCACCAGCAACCGGATTTGAAGAAGTTACATAGGGGTAGGTTCCATGATCAATATCTAACATGATTCCTTGAGCTCCCTCGAAAAGGATATTTTGTCCCTCGGCTTTATTGAGTAGGTCAGAAGTATCAATTACGTATTTTTTCATTCGTTGACCATATTCTTTGTATTCTTCATACATTGAATCAAAGTCAAGGGGTTCTACTTCGTATAGTTTAGTTAATAATTCATTTTTTTGCCGAAGGGTTTCTTTTAAAACTCTCTTTAAAGTTTCTGGATAAATTAAATCAGCTACACGAATTCCAACCCGGGCAATTTTATCCATATAAGCGGGACCAATTCCTTTTTGGGTAGTTCCAATTTTATTAGTTCGGTCTTTTTCATTAAGTCGATCTAGTAAAATATGATATGGCATAATAACTTGAGCACGTGAAGAAATACGAAGGTTATCAGTTGGCACTTGGTTATCATTTAGGTATTTCATTTCGCGAAAAAGTGCCTTAGGGTTTAGAACAACTCCATTGCCAATCATAGCAATTTTATCAGAGTAAAAAATCCCTGATGGAAGAAGTTGAAGACTGAACTTCTTGTTATTAAAAACGATGGTGTGTCCAGCGTTGTCACCACCTTGATAACGAGCGATGATATCAGAATCTTTACTCAAGTAATCAACAATCTTACCTTTTCCTTCATCGCCCCATTGACTACCAACTACAACTGTAACTGACATATTGTGCACCTCACATAAATCCCAATTTATTTTTGAACCACAGTTATTTTAGCAATCATTATTAAGTAATTCAAGACTTTTGAAAAAATTAACAAAAACAAAGTTCGTCTTTGTTTATTATCAATGTTATAGGTCATATTTATCTGGTTTGATTGACAAAAAATACGAACAATAGGAAAATAAAAGAATTATTAACGAAGTTGGTTTAAAACAAAAATAGGAGAAACAAGCATGAAAAACGGTTATCGAATTGAAAATGATACTTTAGGAGAAGTAAAAGTCCCCAATGATGCTCTCTGGGGTGCCCAAACGGAACGAAGTCGTCATAATTTTCCCGTTGGGCCATTGATGCCGGTTTTGGTAATTAGAGCATTAATTACCATTAAAATGGCAGCAGCTAAGGTTAACGGTAAAATGGGTGAATTAAATTTAAAGCGGACCAACGTAATTGTAAAAGCAGCAGAGCAGTTACTAAAACTTCCAGATCAGAATTTAATGAGAGACTTTCCACTACATGTTTATCAAACGGGTTCAGGAACGCAAACTAATATGAATGTGAATGAAGTGTTAGCTCATGTTGCTAATCAAATTGATCCAAAGGCTAAAATTTTACCAAATGATGATGTTAATCATTCACAAAGTTCTAATGATACTTTTCCAACAGCCATGAATATTGCTGGTGTGGAAGCAATTAATCAGCTTATACCAGCATTAGAACATTTAATTGAGGTCTTTAATCAGCTTTCAAAAAAGTATTGGAATGTCGTTAAGCTTGGAAGAACTCATTTACAAGATGCAACTCCAATGACTTTTGGGCAAGAAATTTCAGGTTGGTCCAGTACGCTTGAACATGATGTAGAATTTATCAAATTGAACGCACGGGGATTACTTGGGTTACCGATCGGTGGAACAGCTGTGGGGACAGGATTAAATACGGCAACAGGCTTTGATCAAGCAATGGTTAAGGCGTTAAGTGGAATTTACAACGAAAAATTTAAAGTTGAAAACAAATTCTATGGGTTAACTGCCCATACAGCCCTCACAAATACACATGGAGCAATCAGTACTTTGGCTACGGACTTAATGAAGATTTCCAATGATATTCGATTTTTAGCCAGTGGACCACGAGCTGGGTATGGTGAAATTAGAATTCCAGCTAATGAACCAGGCTCATCAATTATGCCTGGGAAAGTTAATCCAACACAGACTGAGGCAATGACGATGGCTGCAACCAAAATCATGGGAAATAACACTACAATTGAGGTTGCTAACAGCCAGGGAAACTTTGAAATGAACGTTTATAAACCCGTAATAATTGCAACCTTTATTGAATCCATTGAACTACTAGTTGGATTGTTACCTAACTATACAGATAAACTAGTTGCTGGAATTCAAGTTAATGAGGAAGAAATGAAAAAACTGGTCGATGAATCACTTATGACGGTTACGGCTTTATCTCCGCACATTGGATATCATAATGCGGCTTCAATTGCTCAATTGGCGATGAAGAATGGACTTAATCTACGGGAAGCTGCTGAAGAATCAGGTTTTCTTAGTGGAAAAGATTTTGATAAATGGGTTAATCCGTTAAAAATGACAAATAATCAGCGGCATTAGTTGGAAAATAAAAAGAGCCCGGTAAGCACCGTGCCCTTTTTATTTTGTTTTTATTTTTGTGAATTAGAGTTGTTATCAGTACTCTCAGGATGATGCTTAGGTAATTCACCACGTTTATCACGTTTAACTAATTCGGCAATTAACATCCGATATTGAGTCCGATATTGATTGTAAGCCCGTTGTGATTCTTTCATATGTTGTTCTGTACTTTGAATGTTTTTCAATAATTCTTGATTAGTGTATCCAGCTAAGTGCATTTGGAAGTCTAAAGTTGAGTTGTAAGCATTAGATAATGAATTATATCCAGATTTAGTAGCACTCGTAACGACGTTAGCCAATGATTTGAATGATGGTTTTTCACTAAGATCATTAATGTAGTCCATGGTAGGGGTACTAATGGTTCGATCCCAGTAAGAAATTAGTGGACCGGCGAAGAAAGCGACCACAATTGAAGCAAAACCAATAGGACCGCTGGCAATTACGGCAGCAATTAAGAAACAAATGTCTTGTCCAACTCGAGCAGTTTTGTATTTAATATGGAAACGACTTGAAATGATTGGTGCAATGGCATCATAAGGTGCCACCCCTAAACTTGGAGCCATGTATAGAGAACTACCTGCTGTAAACATTAATAGTCCTAAAATTAGGTCGGCAACTAAAACTAAAGCAGTAACCTTCCCTGGGAAAAGAACATGGTAAAACGAAGAAAACCATTGAATTTCAAATCCAACAAGTACCATGTTCATAATGGTTCCAATTCCGATTTTTTTACGATCAAGAAAAAGAACAAAAATGAAAATTACCAAGTTGGCACCTAATTGATAAACACCAAGGGTAGTATGAAATTTGGTTGCCATTCCGACGTTTAGAGCAGTAAAAGGATCAAGCCCTAAAATTGGCGAAGCTTTTAATAACGCAGCTCCCATTGACAAAATTGCGATTCCAACAAACGACATTAAAGTTCTAAGAGAAACATTGACTACTTTACCCCAACCAGACAGGTTTTGGGTTACTTCTGCTTCACTTGGCTGTGATCCTGTATTTTCCATATTAATTCAATTCCTTTCATATAAAAACAAATGATAATGCGTTAATTATACCACATTCGAAAGTTTCAAAAACTTTACTAATAATTATTAAAATAAAGCATGATAAAATTAATTATCTATATTATAATAAACAATAGATAGATGGGAAATTTTTGAATAGAAGGTGTTTTTATGAAATTTTTAGCACTAGGTAAAAAAGAAATTATGGCCTTAAATAAGTGGAGAGCACGTGAGATGCGTACTAGTCAATTACATCGACTAATGCATTTTAGTAAAGCAACCACTTTAAAATTATCTGATCGTCAAATTAATCTATTTATGCAAACTAAATTAAAATACTAATATCAAACCAAGAAAAACGAAGTTTCAATTATTGAACTTCGTTTTTTGTATATTCATAAGTGAAGGTTTAATTTGTTACGCATTGATATATTTGTAACAGCCACCATGATTAGCTGGCAATCCTTGACATCAAAGGGTTTTCTCGAGTTATTATAAACTTGTTTAAGACTTAAAATTGGTAAAATTAGTTCAAATTTACGAGAATTAAGATGTTGTGTAAACGAAGAAAATTTTTTGAGGTGAAAACATGGCTGTAATGAATGCAAAAGAAATCATGGATTTAATTCCAAACCGTTATCCAATTTTATTTATTGATCGTGTGGATGAAATGGTACCTGGAGAATCAATTGTTGCAACTAAGAACGTTACAATCAATGAAGAATACTTTCAAGGACATTTTCCTGGGAATCCAGTAATGCCTGGAGTTTTGATTATTGAATCAATGGCTCAAGTTGCTTCAATCTTAATTCTTAAATCCCCACAATTTGAAAATAAGACTGCTTATTTAGGTAGTATAAAAAACGCTAAATTTAGACGAATGGTTGAGCCAGGAGATGTCTTAACTTTTAAAGTTACGATGGATAAGGTTCGCGACCGTACTGGATCAGTTTCATGTATTGCCTATGTAGGTGAAGAAAAATGTTGTGAAACTAAATTAACCTTTATTGTTGATAAAAACGAAAGAACAAAATAACTATGAGTAGCTTTAGAATTAAAGCAATTGCTAAGGCTGTTCCTGAAAAAGTTGTAACTAATACTGACTTAACCAACATCATGGATACTTCTGATGAGTGGATTAAACGGCGGACGGGAATTTCACAAAGACACATTGCTATTGATGAAAGTAATACGGAAATGTGTGTTTCAGTAGCCAATCAGTTAGTTCAGCAGTCTGGCATTGACGTTAAACAAATTGACTTTATTATTGTGGCAACCATGTCAGGCGATTATTTAACTCCAGCAACCGCTGCTAGTGTTCAAGGAGCAATCCACGCTTCCAATGCGGTTGCATTTGACATTGATGCTGCTTGTTCGGGATTTGTTTACGGAATTTCCGTAATGAATGCTTTATTAGCTGGAAAAAAAGACGGAATTGGGATTGTCATTGGTGGAGAAAAATTAAGTCGCTTAGTTAATTGGCATGATCGAGGAACCGCTGTTCTTTTTGGTGACGGTGCCGCAGGAGTGTTAGTCCAAAATGATGGTAGCGATTCTCAGATTATGGGAGAAAATTTGCGTACTTTTGGTGAAGCAGGTATGAGTTTAACCGCTGGACATCATGCAGGACACTCACCCTTTGGCGAAAGTCATGATCAAGATGATCAATTTTTAAAAATGGATGGTCACGCAGTCTATAATTTTGCTACTAATCGGGTTCCAGAATCAATAGAAGCGGCTGTTGACGCAGCTGGCCTAGATTTAAATGACATTAAATATTTTATTATGCACCAAGCTAATGAAAGAATTGTCAAACGAGTTGCTAAAAAGTTATCATTATCGATGAACCATTTTCCAATTAACATTAACAATTATGGGAATACAGCTGCAGCTAGTGAACCAATTTTAATGGCCGAGCTTGCAGAACACGGCCGACTAAAACGTGGCGACTATCTTGCCTTAACTGGCTTTGGTGGTGGATTAACGGTCGGAACAGTTATAATTAAATATTAAAAAATTACATTTTATTAGGAGAATTACAATGAGTGAAAATAATCAAGATCAAATTTTAGCTAAAATTAAAGAAGTAGTTGCAGATCAAATGGATGATATTAACGTTGACGAAATTCAATTAAGTACTAATTTAAAAGATGGATTAGACTTAGATAGTTTAGATATTTTTGAAATTGTTGATGCTTTAGAAGACGAATATGATATCGAAATTGATGGTGATGAAGGAATCGAAACGGTCCAACAATTAGTTGATTATGTGCAAAAACAAATTGACGAAAAATAATTTGGGGATAATTAATGAAAAAAATTGGTTATTTATTTAGTGGTCAAGGAAGTCAGTTTCCTAATATGGGAACTGATTTATACCAAAGTGAATCTGCCTATCGTGATGTAATTGATGAAGCCTCTACGGTTTTAGGAATTGATTTAGCGGATACTGAAAACATGGATGATCCTAAAAATGTGCAAATGGCAATCTTAGCAATGGAAATTGGAATTTATCAAACAATTGCTAATCATTTGCCAAAGGCTGAAGTAATGATGGGACTTAGTCTAGGAGAATACTCGGCATTAGTTGCTAGTGGTGCTTTAAATTTTAAGGATGCGGTAGATTTAGTTAAAGATCGTTCTCATTATATGGCCGATGCTGGGATTCAAAATCCAGGTTCAATGGCCGCAATTCTAAAACTTGATCCACAAACAGTGACTGAAATTTGTCAATCAATTTCTGGAGCTTATCCTGCTAACTATAATACTAATGTTCAGACAGTGATTGGTGGAACTGAAGCTGGAGTTCAAGCAGCTAATGTAGCTCTTAAAGCAGCTGGCGCTAAGCGTGTGGTTCCTTTAAAAGTGGCAGTTGCTTCACATACTCCGTTAATGATGGAAGCTAGTAATAATCTAGCAAAACGACTTGAAACGGTGCACTTTAATGATTTTGTGGTTCCAGTTATCAGCAATACGACGGTCAAACCATTCAATAAGGCCACCGTTAAAGCGACCTTACAAAATCAGTTAATTAAACCAACTCATTTTGCTGAGGATTTAAACTTTTTGCAAGCACATTTTCCGGTTGATGCTTTAATTGAAATTGGTCCAGGGGAAACGTTAACCAAATTTGCTAAAAAGACGTTAAAGGGGATTGAAACGTATCACATTGATAGTGTTGCAACTTTAAATGAAGTTCAAACAGCTTTAGAGACGGAGGATTAATGATGACTGAAAAAAAGATTGTACTGGTAACAGGTGGAACTAAAGGAATTGGACTTGCTACAGCACAGCGATTAGCTAAAAATGATCATAATTTGGTAGTGATTAATTCTCATCGAGAGTTAGATGATGCTGCCAAAGCTGAATTGATGCAAAAGTTTTCTAGTCCGGTCGAAATTGTGACTGGAGATGTGGCTAAGGAAGATGATGCTAAGCGCATGGTCGATGATTTAGTTGAAAAGTTTGGCCATCTAGATGTTTTAGTCAATAATGCGGGAATGACGCAAGATAAGCTAATGACTAGAATGACAGAAACATCGTTTAAAGATGTACTCAACACTAACCTAGTTGGAACTTTTAATATGTCAAAATTTGCTTTAAAGACCATGCAAAAGAAACGTACGGGAGTAATTATTAACATGTCAAGCATTGCAGGAACACATGGTAACGTTGGTCAAGCCAACTATTCTGCAAGTAAAGCAGGGATTGTTGGGCTAACCAAAACTACTGCTCAAGAAGGAGCATTGCGTGGGGTCCGTTGTAATGCAATCGCACCAGGTATGATTAAAACTGCTATGACTGATAAATTAAGCGACAAAATTATTAAGCAATGGGAAGGCCAAATTCCACTTCGTCGGTTTGGCGATGTTGAAAATATTTCTCAAACTGTTGAATTTTTAGTTGAAAATGATTACATCACTGGCCAAGTAATTACGGTTGATGGTGGGCTTACAATGTAAATTGGCTTTTCAAAGGAGAAAATTAATGAGTAAAAGAGTTGTAGTAACAGGAATCGGAGCAGTTTCTCCAATTGGAAATTCTGCAGAAGATTTTATTAAAAATATGTTAGATTCACAAGTTGGAATTGCACCAATCACTAAATTTGATGCTTCAGAAACAGGAATCACGGTTGCTGGTGAAGTGAAGGATTTTACCCCATCAGATCGACTTTCAAAAAAAGATTACAAACGACTTGACCCATATGCTCAATACGCTCTTTACACCGCTAAAGAAGCTATGGATCAAGCGGGATTAGTTGAAGGCGAAAACTATCAACCAGAAGACCTAGGAGTAATTTATGGAACTGGAATTGGTGGAATTGAAACGATTGAAGAACAAGTAATTAAAGCACATGAAAAAGGGCCACGTCGTGTATCTCCTCTCTTTGTTCCCAAAGCAATTTCTAACATGGCTGCTGGAAATATTTCAATGTATTTTGATGCTAAAAATACTTCACAAGCTATTGTAACAGCCTGTGCTTCTGGAACTAATGCAATTGGAAATGCTTTTGAATTTATCAAACAAGGAAAAGCTAAAGTTATGATTACTGGAGGGGCTGAAGCAGCGGTTACTAACATGGGAATTGCTGGATTCGCTGCCCTAACAGCTTTATCAGAATCAACTGATCCCAAAACGGCTTCAATGCCATTTGATGTTGACCGTAACGGCTTTGTATTAGGTGAAGGTGCAGGAACTTTAGTACTTGAAGATTATGACCATGCTAAAGCACGTGGTGCAAAGATTTTGGCGGAAGTGGTAGGCTATGGAACAACTAGTGATGCTTACCATCTAACTGCTCCCGATCCAGAAGGTAAAGGTGCCATTATGGCAATGAAACAGGCTGTTGATGAAGCCGAGATTGCCACAGATGAGCTTGATTATGTAAATGCCCATGGGACTGCTACGCATGCTAATGATGCAGGAGAGAGCGCTGCAATCGGTAAATTATTTGCTGATAATGACCATCTTAAAACCAGTTCAATCAAGGGAATGGTTGGACATTCTCTTGGGGCAGCAGGTGGATTAGAAGCAGTTGCCTTAGTTGGAGCTTTAGAAAACGGACAAATGCCAGTTAACGTCGGAATGAAAAATCAAGATCCTGAAGTTAAAATTGATTTAGTTAATGATGAAAATAAAAAAGCACCAATCAAAACGGCAATTAGTAATTCCTTTGGTTTTGGTGGACATAATGCAGTTATTGCAATGAGAAAGTGGGAAGATGACTAATGAATGAAGCTGACATCGAACGCTTACTTGAAAAATTTGATCAGTCCGGTTTACAAGAATTAAAAATTGATGGTAACGGTGTTGACGTTTATTTTAGTAAGTTAGTTAATAAAAACGAGCCGGCAGCTCCTGTAGTGGGGAACACTTCACAACCACTTGAATCGAAAAAATCGACTTCAGCCAGTGAAAATTATAAATTAAAGGCTTCAATGGTTGGATTGGTTTACTTTGCTCCTAGTCCAGATAAACCAGCTTATAAAAAAGTCGGAGATCATGTCAAAAAAGGAGAAACAATTTGTGCAATTGAAGCCATGAAATTAATTAACGAAGTTAAGAGCCCAGTTAGTGGAACAATTACTAATCGGTTAGTTAATGATGGTGAAATGGTCGAATTTGATCAACCAATTTTTGAAATCAAGGAGGATTAATATGAATTATCAAGTTAGTGATTTTATTCCTCAGCGTTATCCTTTTGAAATGATTGATAAAATTATCGATGTACAACCAGGAAAATCTGCAGAAGCAGTTAAAAACCTTTCAGTAAATGAATGGTTTTTTTCAAATGGAAATCAATTTAGTTTGCCACATCCAATTATTATCGAGGCATTAGCCCAAACAGGAGTAGTAGCAATTCTTTCGATGCCCGAACATAAGGGGAAAAACGTTTTTTTTGGTGGAATTAAAAGCGCTGATTTTAAAGCTGATATGCATCCAGGAGATGTCTTACACCTAAATGTTGAGTTGACGAAGCTTAAACGGAATATTGGGGTTGGACATGCCGAAGTAATTCGGAATCATGAAGTGATTGTAGATGCTAATTTAATGTTTGCGATTGAATAGGTGAATAGATGTTTAAAAAAGTATTAATTGCCAATCGTGGTGAAATTGCAGTACAAACAATTCGTGCATTACACGAACTAAACCTTCAAGCAGTTGCTGTTTATTCGACTGCTGATGCAGATAGTTTGTTTGTAAAAATGGCAGATGAAGCAGTTTGTATTGGAAGTGGCTTGCCGCAAGATTCTTATTTAAAAATGGGATCTGTACTAGATGCAGCAGTTTTAACGGCCTCAGATGCAATTTTCCCCGGATATGGTTTTTTGTCAGAAAATAGTGAATTTGCAGAACTTTGTCAAGAATATGGGATTAAATTTATTGGTCCATCTGCAGAAGTGATTGATTTGATGGGAAATAAATCTAATGCAAAAGCAACTATGAAAAAGCTGGGGGTACCTACGATTCCAGGATCTGATGGCTATCTTAAAGATTTAAATCAGGCTTTAGAAATTGCTCATCAAATTGGGTATCCAGTAATGTTAAAAGCTGCTGCCGGTGGTGGCGGAAAGGGAATTCGTCGAGTTGATGGTGACGATGAATTAAGAAAGGCTTACGTTGATACAAAACAGGAAGCAAAGCTTTCTTATGGTGATGATCATTTGTATTTGGAAAAAGATCTTTCGGATGCCAAGCACATTGAAATGCAGGCGATTGCGGATCAACAAGGTCATGTTGTTTATTTTCCAGAACGGGATTGTTCTTTACAAAGAAATCATCAAAAGATTATTGAAGAGTCGCCTTGTTTAGGGCTTTCTTCTGCTGAACGGCAACGGATGGGAAAAATAGTGGTAAACGCTATGAAGGGTATCCACTATGAAAATACGGGAACCTTTGAGTTTTTAATGGATCGTGATCATCACTTCTATTTCATGGAAATGAATACCCGCTTACAAGTGGAACATACCATTACTGAAGAAGTGGCTGGAGTAGAATTAATTAAAGCCATGATTATGGTAGCAGAAGGTCAAGTCCTTCCGTTTGATCAAACTGATTGTAAGGCAAAAGGGTACGCTTTAGAATGTCGAATTAATGCTGAAGATCCTGCAAAAGGTTTCCAGCCAACTCCGGGAACCATTGAATCTATTCATTTTCCCTTTGGAACAAAAGGGGTTCGCATTGACTCAGGAGTAGAAGCGGGGAGTAAAATTTCACCATTTTATGATTCAATGATTGCTAAGATTATTGTACATATGCCTACTAAGCAAGCAGCGGTTAATAAAATGGTACGTGCCTTACAAGAATTTGAAGTTAAGGGAGTTAAAACCAATCGAGAATTTTTAGTTGACCTACTACAAGATCAACATTTCTTAGATGGTGACTTTAACAACCTTTATGTGGAAGATCATTTTTTGAAAGAATGGGTGAAGCATCATGATAAATAACGATGGAAAGCCTAGTCCACAAGAGTTACAAAAAAGGATGGATGACATCCCATCAATTTGGATTAAATGTCCTTTCTGTGGGACGGCAATTTATAAAAAACATTTAAATCAATATCAAACGTGTCCAGAATGTGGATATGGTTTTCGTCTGGGAGCTCAAGACCGAATTGACTTGGTATGCGATAAATTTACGCCGATGAATCTTGAAATTAAAGCTAATTCTAAATTTGATAGTCCTAAATATTTAGAAAAATTAACTAAAGCTCGGAAAGTAACGGGTTTAAATGAAGGAGTACTTTCTGGAATTGGTGTAATTGATGGGCATCAAGTAGCTATTGGAGCGATGGATTGGCGTTTTATTATGGGAAGTTTGGGATCTGCTACAGGTGAAATCATTGCTCGTTTGTTTGAAAAAGCGACCAAGTTGAAATTACCAGTTATTTTATTTACAGCTTCTGGTGGTGCACGGATGCAAGAGGGAATTGAATCCTTAATGCAAATGGCTAAGGTATCTGAAGCGGTTGCACAACATAGTAAGGCAGGCCTGTTATACATTAGTTATCTTTGCGATCCAACGACTGGTGGGGTAACTGCTAGTTTTGCGATGCAAGGAGATTTGATTTTTTCTGAACCGCATACGTTAATTGGATTTGCTGGCCGACGTGTCATTGAACGAACCATCCAACAAAATCCACCCAAAGACTTTCAACGAGCCGAAACTTTGTTAAAGCATGGTTTTTTAGATGCCATTATTAAACGAGAAGACATGAAAACAACGCTTAGTCAGGTGCTTTCACTTCACGAAGGTGGTGACAGTAATGACTAAAAAAGCAGCATTTGAACGGGTCTTAGATGCTCGCTCTAAAGATAAAATTAGTATCAAAAATTTGATTAACGGAATTACGGATAGTTTTATTGAACTCCATGGTGATCGAGCTTATGGTGATGATGAAGCTGTTTATGCGGGAATTGGTTCGTTGAATGGGCAATCAGTTACAATTATTGGAATTCGAAAGGGTGATGATGATTGTAATGACGCTGATGTTCACTTTGGATCAGCTGAACCAGATGGCTATCGTAAAGCACTCCGCTTAATGAAACAAGCTGAAAAATTTAATCGACCTATTATTACACTTATCAATACTCCAGGGGCTTATCCAGATGTTGAAGCTGAGTATCATGGACAAGGGTATATGATTTCTCAATTAATTTTACAAGGAATGCAATTAAAAGTTCCTTATATTTCTGTAATTGTTGGGGAAGGTGGTAGTGGAGGTGCGCTTGCACTTGCTGTAGGAGATTGTGTCTGGGCTTTTGAAAATAGTATCTATTCAATTCTTTCACCAGAAGGCTACGCTACCATCCTTTGGAAAGATTCAAGTCGAGCTCGAGAAGCTGCTGAAGTAATGAAGTTAACTCCTGAAGATTTAATCAAAAACGGGGTTATTGATAAAATTATTCCAGAAGTTAAAACTTCTACTGAAATTAAACGGTTTAAAGAGCAATTATTTGATAAAATAAAAGAGTTAAGTGTATTATCCAAAACAGAAATGTTGCAAAAAAGATTTGAACGTTATCGTGAATTTTAAACACTAACTAGCCAATAGATTTCCATTAGTTAGTTTTGTGTCTTAAATCAAGGAGGAGTCAACGAGCATGGATTTATTAAAAGGTAAGAAAATTGTCGTAATGGGAGTTGCCAACAAAAAGAGTATTGCCTGGGGTTGTGCTCAAGCAATTGAAGCTCTTGGTGGCCAAGTTGTATTAACTTACCAAAATGATCGGATGAAAAAAAGCCTTGATCGTTTTGTGAGCGAAGATACTTTAATGATAGAATGTGATGTTGCAGAAGATAGTAATGTTGAAAAGGCTTTCAAAGAAATTCATGAAAAAGTTGGTAAGATTGATGGAGTAATTCATGCGATTGCTTATGCTGATAGTGAAACCTTACAAAATGGAGTAATTAACACTAAAAAAGCTGGTTTTAACTTAGCTGAAGATGTTAGTGCTTATTCCTTTATCTCAGTTTCTCGTGAAGCTGCAAAGATTATGAACGAACAAGGTAGCATTCTTACTTTGACTTATATGGGATCAACTTATGCAATTCCTAACTACAATATGATGGGAATTGCGAAAGCTTCTCTTGAATCTGCAATGCGTTACTTAGCAGCAGAATTAGGTCAACAAGGAATCACAGTTAATGCTCTTTCAGCAGGTGCCGTTAGAACGCTTGCAGTTACTGGTGTAAAAGGACACAATAACTTGCTTAAAACTTCTGAATCTCTTACCATCGATGGTAAAAGTGTTTCAAAGCAAGAAATTGGGAATACGGCAGCCTTCTTAATGAGTGATTTAGCTACTGGAGTTACCGGTGACGTCATTTACGTTGATAAGGGTGTTCATTTATTCAATCGTTAATAAGATGAAAGTTAGTGAAAGCAAATTATTAGATTTTATTGAGCAACCATTATCCAAATTAGTTGTTTTTGATCAAATTGATTCAACCATGAATTATGCTCAGGCCAATGCTTGGTCTGGGCTTAATTTGGTTATCGCTAATTTTCAGACATCTGGAAAGGGCCAACACGGACATACCTTTTGCTCCCCTGATACCGGAATTTATGAGACCATTATCATTCCAGCAACAGATGCTTTAATTAAGCATCCTGGAATGTTAACGTTAGGGGTAGGTGTTTGTGTCCAACAGGCCATTCAAACTGTTCTAGAGGTTACTACACAGCTTAAATGGGTTAACGATATCTATTATCATCAAAAAAAATGTGGTGGAATTCTAGTAGAAACAAAAAGTGGAAGTGACAATCAAATTCAAAATTTTATTATTGGAATTGGTTTAAATTTAATGACTAGGACTGCCTTAAATGAAGTTGAAGCAATTGGGTTACAAACAGATGATTCGTTAAAGAATGAACTGATTGCGAAAATTTATGATTTAGTGATTGAAATGTTTTCTCATCCAGATGCAACCCAAATTATTAAAGAATATCAAAAGCACTTAATTTGGAAAAACCAAATAGTTTCAATTTTAGTGAATGATGTTACAATTCTTGGTAGGATTATTGGGATAAGTTCAGATTTTAGTTTGATTTTAGTTGATGAAAATCAACAGAAACATTTTTTAACCATGGATGAATCACAACATTTACGAATTAAATAAGGATAAGGATCTTTTATGAGCAAAGAAGTTGAAAATAAAAAAAATAAAACCAAACAACAAATTATCTTTGGAATGTTTGAAATGATGATGGAAAAGCCATACGCTGATATTACTGTAAAAGAAATTTGTGAGAAATCAGAAGTTTCACGGATGACTTTTTATCGGAATTTTCATACTAAAGAGGATGTTATTTTTGGTCAATTTGAAATGGTTTATTCAACTTTCATAAGACGATTGGTAATCCAAAATCGATTTACTTTTTATGATGTAGCAACGACCTTTTTTACTATCATTAAAGAGAATCAATTAATGATGGAAGCAATTGTAAAAAATGATTTATCTAATTTTTTGTTAAATGCTTTGAGAAAATACATAAAAACTTTGGTAGATGATCAAATTTTGAAAACAAGAGAAAAATCGAATAAGTTGTTGGTTGCGATGATTTCTGGAGGGTTAACAGAAGTTATTATAACTTGGACAAAAGATGGTATGAAACAACCGATTGATGAATTAGTTATTTTTGCTTCAAAATATATGCATTTTAAAACTACTTAAAGCGAAAAAATAAAAGCTCTTCATTCCCAATTTAAATTGGGAATGAAGAGCTTTTTATTTTAAATAATGTAATCAAATTTAAATAGGTATTTTTAAGTTGCTTACATTAGATTTGTTTTTGTAAAAAAGGGGACAAAAAAACACCTCAATAAATTGAGATGTTTTTTTAAAAGTTATTAACCTTCAACGGGAGTAACGTTTGCAGCTTGTGGGCCACGATCGCCATCTTCGACGTCTAAAGTAACTTTTTCGCCTTCATCAAGAGTCTTGAATCCGTCTTTGTTGATTGCTGAGAAGTGAACGAATACGTCACCATCATCTGTGGTGATGAAACCGTAACCTTTATCAGCGTTGAACCATTTAACAGTACCTTGCTTCATAATATAATACCTCCATATAATTTTTAATGTTGCATGTTTGAATCTAATAAGGAAGTTATCTCATCATAAAACAAAACAAGAAACCTTAAAAACTCGAAACGTTACATACATCTACTATAGAATAACATATCTATAGATTTTGTCAACTATCTAACCTAGGAATTCATTAATTCATTTAATAATGATTTTGCCGAAGCATTTAAACTAGTTTTTGATTTATCATTACCCAGGTGGGTATAAATCTCACCAATGTAAGTATCATTATTGAAGAACCAATTGAAAACATCATCAATAATTGGTTGAGTACGCTCTGGCTCTTGAACTGGTCCAAAAGGATTAGCAAAGAAAGTTGTGCTCATTCCAATTTCATCAGTGGTTCCAAGTGCATTTCTTCGTCCAGCAGTAAAGGTTGCTTTTGCTTCGTCTTGATTAGCAAAGCGGTGAAGGCCAATTTCTTGATCGTAGTTGTTAGCATAAACCCACATATCGACGTGGTGATGATCTATTACGTTCGCATAGGTATTAGCTGGGATAATTACCCGTGCATTTTTTTGATCTGGATTTAAATAAATTCCCCGATCCATGTTATTAAATGCTACAGCACTACTTAAGTCATCTAAACGAACAAAGGCGCCAATTTCAGTTCCTTGGGCGTATAAATCACCATCTTTTAACGTGAAACTTCCCATGTCATCAAAGATGGTTTCGATACTAACAATTTTATCATCAGCTACTTCTTGTAAAGCCTCAATTGACTCAGACTTTCCTGCCCCAGAATCACCGAAAAACACCACTGATTTTTCTTTACCATTTGCAAATTTAATTTTAACCATTGATCCATGAATTGGTAAATGATTTGTATAAATTTGGTGTAAATTATGCAAGGTCAAACACATTTTTTTCATGTAGCCAAAGTAAGTGGTTTGATCATTATAAGGCACTTCTCCTACCCATAGGTCATTGTCGACATCGTGATAGTAATGGCTGACTTCATCTTTAGTATGGTCTAAACCAAAGAGTAAAATTAAATCAGGCTGTCGATCTGCAATTTCCTCTGCTGTTGCTAATTCAAATAGGTTTGCTAATGAAATACCAGCAGCAAAGTAATCACGATGGAAGTAAATGAAAGCAAGACTTTCTCCGATTTTAGCAGGATAGCAGAACCAATCTTGCTTTGAATCAGGATTAAAGTGCTCGATAGGGTTATAATCTACTGGTGAAAAAACTCCCTTTCGTTTGTTGCTAGGAGTCGTAATCATCATTGGTGGACGTAACATTAAAGTGTCTAAAAAGGGAATGTTGTTTAATTTTTGGTATTTTGGAGGTAGTTTAATGGCATGCTTTTTAGTTAACGCGGCTGCCGAAGTTCCGGCATTAACTTGTCGATAGGCATGATTGGTAAATCCTTGTAGTTTTTCTTCGACAGTTCGATATAATTGTAATACCAAATCATTGAATTTATTATCTAAGTCAATAAACGTATTTGCGGAATCGTTACCTTCTTTATTGAGTACTGAAATTCGTAAAAATGAGCGATAAAACGAGTATAGTTTTTCGATACTTGCTAAAATAGCGGTACGTGAATAATCAGCATATACATCATTTTGATCAAGTAACACTCTTTTAAGAGTATCAACATATTGTTCAGCAGTGACGTTATTAAAGTCATTTTTTGATGAATTAATTCGTTGTCCCTTTAAAAATTCGGTGACGACTTGAGCTAATTCTGGACTATCTAGTAAAGTAAAAATATCAGTGACATAATTTTGATTGTAATCTAAAACTGCAACCTTTCGGTTAGGATTCATATATAACGCACTTTGCTTTGCCAAAATAATAGCTCCTTATAAGTTAGTTAAAGTGATTACTAACTATTAGTAATCATCTTTAAGATTTATTCTACAATGCATCAAAGCCGAACGCAACATATAACTTTTAATTGAAATATAGATAAAAAATAAAATATTAGAGGACGTAATTGATTAATGTTAAGAAAAGATTGGAGAGAGAATGAAAACTTTAGTGATTATAGCACATCCAGATTATCATGATTCTAGTACGCAAGGATTTTTAAAGCGGGCCACAGAAGGATTGAATAACATTACCTGGCATTACTTGCAGGAAGAAACTGATTTTGATGTTAAGGCGGAACAAAAACTCTTGATTCAGCATGAACGGATTATTTTTCAATTTCCAATGTATTGGTACAGTGCTCCAGCTACCCTAAAAAAATGGGAAGATGATGTTTTAACGCGATCATTTACCTTTGCGAACGAAAAGGGAATTCTAAAGAGTAAAGAATTAGGAATTGTTACTACTCTTGGGTATCCCGAAAAAGATTTTCAAGCGGGAGCTAGGGAGGATTTTAGTATTTCTGAAATTCTAATTCCATACCGAGCATTAGCACATCGAGCTGGAATGACATTTATGACACCGCTAGTGGTTAATCAATTTGAATACATGACGCCTGAGCAGCAAACCAAGCTCTTAGTTAATTATCAACAATATTTAACAGCTCAGTTTCCATTTAGCTTTAGTGTACGGCAAGACTGGGTGATTGAACGTTTAAAAATGATGATGAATGTTGATAATCAAGCTCAATTACAATTAATTATTGATCAATTATCCCAAAATAAAATTGATTTAAATGATTTGAAAAATCAAATTAGAATGATTCGACAGGCAGAGGAGGGTTAAAAATGGAAAATTTAGATTGGCTAGTATATCAAATTAATGATTTGAAAAATAAAACTACCACATTTACTAATCAAGCACTCTTAGAAGCAACAAAAGGAATTGCTAAAGAACAAGCAAAACGGATTGAGCAGGCAGAAATGGAATTGGATGGAAGAATCTGGAGCCCCAATAAATGGTAATTTAAAAATAAAAAAAGGTAGTGACTAAAAAGTTAAGTCATTACCCTTTATTCTTTATTAACTATGCCCAGTGATTAATTGGCCCAAATTTGTGACCAACTTCAATTTCATTTTCAATACAAGCATCTACGTATTTTTTTCCTGCCCGAATTGCTTCCTCAACTGTTTTTCCTAAGCCAAGTTCAGCGGTAATGGCAGCTGACAAAGTGTCACCAGTTCCATTCTTGTGAGTTGTCTTAAAATAAGGTCCAGTTAACGTAAATGTGGACCCATCTTCAAGTAAAACGTAATCTGTTACTTCAGTTTGGTTGTCACTATCGTGACGGCCTTTCACCATGATGTTTTTAGCACCAAGCTGTTGTAATTTATGAGCGGCTTTGGCTTGAAAATTAGGATCTTGATCGTCTAAACCAGTTAGTTTAACGGCTTCAAAAAAATTAGGCGTTAAAACATCTGCCATTGGAATAAGACGGTTCACTAAAGTATTGTAAGCTTCTTGTTCCAATAACATGTCACCGTGTTTAGTAATGATTACGGGGTCAACAACTAGTGGGCCGAAATCATATTTTTCATAGTTATCAGCGACCGTATTAATAATTTGAGTATCAGAGAGCATTCCAGTTTTAGCAGCCCGAATCTTGAAATCATCAGCTAAGTCTTGGAATTCTTGACTGATAAAGGAAGAATCCATGTTAGCTTCAGCATGAATTCCAAATGAATTACCAGCCACACAGGCGGTAATAATTGTTGCACCATACACTTTTTTAGCAAAAAAGGTTAACAAGTCTGCTTGAATTCCGGCACTACCATCGCTATCACTTCCAGCAATGGTCACAACTTGAGGATAATCGTTAATCATAATTAGTTACCTGCCTTTGAAATATATTTGATTTTATAGGGTTGGGTGTATTATAATACAAGAAGCTGTTATTTGTAAGTAAAAAAGTAAAGGAGCATTTCATCATGAGAATTTGTCATCCAAATGGTGTTCAAGGTCGTCGTCCTATCGATCAAAAAGGCCGTAAAAAAGAACAAAAAAGAATTGCTGAATTACAACAATTCTTAAAGAAAACACCTGCTAAATAATTAAAAGTCGCTACGGCGGCTTTTTTTCTTGCTAAAAAATAAGAGGTCATCTCTTGATGACCTCTTATTTGGTTTATTTTGCCTTTGCTTTGGTTGCTTTCGTGATCTCTTTTTTCTTAGGTTTTGATAACGCTCTTAATTGATCCTTTAAAGTGTTAATTTCAGCAGCATGATTTTCTTTCCACTTTGCAAAAGAATTATTTGAATCACTATCGGCTGGTTTTAAACCAGTGCTTAGCCAAAACATCGCTTCGGATAAACTATTAAAGTTGCGTAACCAAAGAGTTTGTCCATTTTCAGAATCAAAAGCTACATAAGAACGTGGTTTTTTCTTTAAGAAGGTATGACGACGAATTTTAAATGCTTCTCTTTTTCGAGTTAAATAGTAGTCTGGTAAGATATAACTACCAGGAGTAATTAACTCTGGGAAACGTTCATTTCGTTTCGCATGTCGATCACGTAACATTTTCATAGCTTGATCAGCGGTGATTAATTTGATGTTAATATCTGACATCTCGTTTCCTCCTATTTAGATTACCTTACTTACTATTTTTACATAAAATGAGCGGAAAGCAAAGGGCAAAGCCGTATTAATAACTAATTTTTAACAATTTAAAGGAGTAATGGACATGGCCAAGACAAATAAATTTTATGCAGTCCGAGTTGGGAAAAAACCAGGAATTTACAAGACTTGGGAAGATGCTAAAAAACAAGTTGAAGGATATTCGGCTGCTAAATATAAAGGTTTTGCAACTGAGGTGGAAGCTCAGCGCTTTATGCAGAGAAAAGATGCGTCTAAACGGCAACTGAATGTTACTTCGACAATTTCAAAAGAAAAGCCAGAATTAATTGTCTTTACGGATGGGGGCTCACGCAATCATGGCAATGTGGCAGGTGGTCATGTTAAAGCTACTGATCCAGCAGCTTGGGCTTATCTAATTGACTATCATGGTAAGCAACATTCTGATACTGGTGGAGAACTTGGGGCAACGAATAATAGAATGGAGATCATGTCGCTAGTACAAGCTTTAAAATGGTTATTGGAAAATCATTTGAATGATAAGTCGGTTGGAATTGTTGCTGATTCACGCTATGTTTTGAATGCAATTCAAAAGGGATGGTTGAGTGGTTGGAAAAAGCGAGGGTGGCAGCGTAGTGGAGGAGAGTTAAAAAACGCTGAGCTTTGGCAACAACTAGACCAATTATTGGAAAAATTCCCTAAAATTCAATATGCTTGGACTAAAGGGCATGCAACAAATCAAGGAAATGTCTTTGTTGATGAATTATTAAATCAAACGATGGATAAAATGTAGGAGGTTATGATGACCACAGAACGGGAAAAAATGACAGCTGGGGAAGACTTTAATCAGTTTGATCATGAATTAATCAAACGACGGATTTTGGTCCGTAAGCTGCTTCAAAAAATTAACAATACACCTGATAATGAAGAACGAAATGCGATGATCAAAGGCTTATTTGCTGATACAGGTGATGAATTTTTCGTGGAAACGGATTTACAATTTGATTATGGTTGGAACATTCACATTGGCAATAACTTTTTTGGAAATTATCGCTTGACTTTAATGGATTCTTGTCCGATTACTTTTGGAAAGAATTGTTACATTGGACCTAATTGTGGCCTATATACCAATATTCATCCGTTGACTGCCAAAGAACGGGTAGCGGATGTGGAATTAGGTGCTCCCATTAAAATTGGTGATAATGCGTGGTTTGGTGGTGGAGTTACGATTCTTCCTGGAGTTACTTTAGGTGATAATGTGGTTGTTGGGGCTGGTTCAGTGGTAACCAAGTCGTTTGGCGATAACGTTTGTATTGCTGGAAATCCTGCTCGTGTGATTAAGACCATTGATAATGGTCAAAATTAGTAAAAAGAGATAAGTGGTATACTTTACATTGAAGTTTTGGTATTTATCTGCACTGAGCAAATGGTTCGAGATTCGTTCCATTTTACGGTGCTTTTTGTTAGAAATCTTTTAGATTAATCTGAGGAGGATTTTAATTATTTTTAAACATTTCAATATTGATAAATATGTCTTTATTCCGACGATTTTGATTTTTGCGGTCGCCTCGACAATTTTAATTATGGGGGGAACAAGCCTGCAAGGTTTTCTAACGGTAGCTTTAGCTTGGATAACTAAGCAAATGGGTTGGGCTTACATGATGGTTTACATTGTGAACTTTGTTTTTTTCATGTGGTTACTATTTAGTAAATATGGGGCAATTCGATTAGGTGATCCACATTCGACACCACAATATAGTAATTTACAATGGGGGAGTATGGTTTTTGCTACGGCCATTGACGCTAGTATTTTAATGTTGAGTATTGTTGATCCAATCCGATACGTTTCTTCACCACCCTTTGGCATTAAGCCCTTTTCACAAAATGCGTATAATTACGCACATATGCTCGGTCAATTCGACTGGGGACCAATGGCTTGGATGATGTATGCTCCTGCTGCCATTGCAATTGGATACATATTATTTGTTAAAAAAGGACATGTCCAGCGACTTAGTCGATCAATCACTTTTCTTCAAGGGGATGAAAAGTGGAAATATGCCAGTCGTCAATTAGTTGATTTCTTAGTTGTTTTCGGAATTATGGGCGGAGTCGGTTCATCAGTTGGAATGGAAATTCCAATCATTTCAAATGTTTTAAGTAGTTTAACTGGTCTTCCAGATAACATGGCGCTTAAAATTGCGCTCTTTGGAATTTTATTTGTGATTTTTGCTTGGACCGTTTGGCATGGACTTAATGGTGGAATTGATAAATTAAGTGATATGCACATCTGGACGGCCATTTTATTTTTAGCCTTTGTTCTTTTGGTCGGACCCACGATTTACATTTTAAGTTCAGAAACTAATAGTTTAGGTTTGTTAGCCAGTAACTTTGTTTCTTTAAGTACGAATACGGTCCCAAATGGGACTCCAGATATTGCTAACTCAGAAGTTATTTTTTACTGGGGTTGGTGGTTAGCTTACATGCCCGTGATGGGACTTTTCATTGCTCGAATTTCAAAAGGAAGAACCATTCGGCAAATTCTTTTAGGAATGTTGGGTTATGGATCAGCTGGTTGTTTGAGTTTCTACGCCATCTTAGGTGGTTACTCACTTTGGTTACAAAAAACCGGTGCCATTAATTTAGTTCATATTTTAAATACTAAGGGTCAAGAAGCCGTAATCACAGCGGTCTTATCAAGTTTACCGTTTAAATCAATTGTCTTTATTGTTTACTGTATTTCCTGTTTTATTTTCTTAGCGACGACTATCTCGTCGTCAGCTTACATCGTTTCATCATTTACTAGTTTGAAATTGAAAGATGATCAAGAACCTAGTCAAGTTAATCGAATGACTTGGGTAATTATCTTTGTATTATTCTCCTTTGGGATTGTGGTAGTTGGTGGTTTTAATACCGTTGAAACTTTCTGTGCGATCTCAGGATTCCCTTTGATGTTTGTTTGTATCATGATTTTAGTTTCCATTTATCATATGGTGAAAAATGATGAGGGAATTGTTCTTAAAGCTAAGGGGATGGACGATATGCGGATCGAAAAGAAGAAAGAAAAAATGCAGCGGATTCGGGCGAAACGGATGGCTGCTCGTTTAAATCGGAATACTGATTTCGATGACGATGATGACTAATAAATAAAAGCACCCTTGATAATCGCCAACTGGTTGACTGATTATCAAAGATGCTTTTTCTTATGGTTTTAGGCAATTATAGATCTAAAATATCTTTCTTCTTTTTATCAAATTCTTCCTGGGTAATAACGCCCTTGTCCAATAATTTTTTGAGTTTGATTAATTCATTTGAATCACTCTTTTTATTATTACGGTGTTTGAGGTACAAATATACTAAAATTATAATTATTGAGATAGTAATCATAACTTTTCTCCTTTATTTAGAAAGCTAATTTTAAATTGATACCTAACTGAATTGAAGTTGGGTATTTTTTGTTTACTTATAATTTTCCGACCAGTCCTTCATCGAAACTAAAATGGGGGCTAAGTCTAAACCTTTTTTGGTTAATTGGTAAGCAACAGTGGGGGGAGTCGTGTTAAAGATTGTTCTGGTAACGATGCTATTTTTTTCTAACATTTTTAATCTAGTCGATAGGGTTCTGGTGCTAATTCCCGGAAGTGCTTTAATAATTCCACCATAATGATTATTTTCGTTATAAATTTCCCATAGAATGTAAGCTGTCCATTTTCCACTGATAATATCGACAACGGGTTGAATTGGACATTCTTCAATAATTTTTGTGCTCTCCATGCTAGGTTTCTCCTAAATTCTTTAATTTTATGCAGTAACTGTAAAAAATTACCCTACTTTTCTTTTTAAAGCTATGCCTTTATTATACAAGTAATCATAAAGGGAGGAAAGATAGAATGCTTAGTTTAAAACACGTTAGTAAAAGTTATAAAAATGGATCAGAGGTTACACATGCACTTAATGATGTTAGTTTTGACATTGAAGCTAATCAAGTGACGGTTATTTTAGGACCCAGTGGATCAGGTAAAAGTACCACTTTGAATATTTTAGGGGGAATGGATCGTCCGACTGATGGCACGGTTTCCTATAACAAAACCGTTATTAATACGGAATCAGATAAACAATTAACTAATTATCGGAAAAACATTGTTGGCTTCGTCTTTCAGTTTTACAACTTGATTTCTAATTTAACGGTTTTTGAAAATGTCGCTATTTCTGCGCAATTAGAAAATAAAAATTATCGTAAAGCAACCGAAAATTATTTACAAAAAGTTGGACTCTTAAAACGAAAAAATAATTTTCCCGACCAACTTTCTGGAGGAGAAATGCAACGGGTCTCAATTGCGAGAGCGTTAGCAAAAGGTCCCAAAGTACTTTTGTGTGATGAACCCACTGGTGCTTTAGATACAGAAACCTCCCAACGAGTTTTTGAAATTTTAAAGAAGAGTAAGAGTAAAGATACGGCAGTCGTGATTGTTACTCACAATCCGTTAGTGGCGCCGATTGCTGACCGAGTAATTCACATTAAAGATGGACAAGTCGATAAAATCATTGATAATCCGAATCCACTTGAAGTTGAGGAGGTTGATTGGGGATGAGATTTCTATTAAAAAAATTAGTTCGGACGGTCTTTAAAAATTGGACCCAGTTTTTCTCAGTCTTCTTGATGGCCTTTCTGAGCGTGCTGTTTTACACCGGACTAGAAGGCACTTGGAATGGGATGAAGCAAAATATTAATCAATATACCACGCGCACCCATTTAGCAACTTCTACCTTACTATCAACGGGGTTAAGTGATTATGAAGTCAGTCAGATTAAGCACCTTCCCGATGTATCTAAAGTGTCTTCCCAAACAGAAATTAACACCACTACCCATCTAAAAGGAAGTAAACGTTATTTGGCAGTTAGTACCCCAGGTACGCAAAAACTATCAGAAACGTTGCAAAGTAACGGTCATAAAATCGACAAAGATGCTAACGGAATTTATTTAAACGAAAAATTTGCTAAGAGTAATGGATTGCATAAAAACAGTTCCGTGACAGTTAAATTTAATCAACAAGCGGTTAAATTAAAGGTGGCAGGATTAGTAAATTCTCCTGATAAGATGTACTATACGGGGTCCAATGATTTTATTTCACCCCAAAATCAAGATTATGGTTATGGATTGATTAGCGAAAAAACTTTAACCAATCAATTTAAGCTTCCACAACTAAATAATGTGGTCGAAATGAAAGATAGCAACCATCATCAAGTGGAAAACCGAATTCGGAAGTTGATTGGAGCTAAATACATTGCGTTACAAACTCAAAAATCAAACGTTGGGATTGCGACCGCCGTTGATCGGGTTGGACAAGTTCGAAATATTTCGATTTTGTTCTCCATTATCTTCATTCTTTTGGCAGTCCTTGCAATGTACACCACGATTAGAAAAATCATTGATCAACAACAACGTGACATGGCAACATTACAATCTTTAGGGTATAAAAACACGACCTTATCGTTGTACTATTCAATGTATGGTCTACTAATTGGAGGAATTGGAGCCGTAGTTGGTTTAGGTGTAGCACCATTGCTTTCTAACTTTGTTATGAGTTCCCAAAAACCAATGTTTTCCCTTCCGAGTTGGCAAATTGCTTACACGTTTGTCCCACTCTACGTAGCAGTAGGGGTTATTATTATTTGTATTTTATCATCCTTGTTTGCGGCTCAAGTAAATCATGGCTTAACTCCAGCACAAGCCTTTAGAAAAGGTAGCACCGCTAAGCATGGTAAACGAGTAATGCTAGAAAGTTTTCCGGCAATTTGGAACCGAATTTCCTTTGGAAACCGGTGGTCAATTCGGGATAGTTTAGGTAACAAAGTTCAAATGTTGATGGGCTTAATTGGAGTAATTGGTGGCTTAGCTTTGGTTATGACTGGATTTGGAACAAAAAATTCAATGGATAATCAAGTCAATCAAACTTACGGTCACGAATATGTATATGTCAAAAAACTTAATTTAAGTAATACGACTAGCCAGTCAGAAATTCAGCGCATCACGAACCAAGTTCATGGTGAAAAAATCGAGACTGTTTATAGTAGTTTGAAACCCAAAGGAAAGTTTGATCGTCCGTTAACCATCCTTGATTCAGGTTCAAAAATTAATTTAAAAACCGAAAATCACCAAAAAATTGAAGATGGTGGTGTCTATGTCGGCGAAGGCATTGCCAGAACTGCACATCTGAAAAAGAATCAAACAGTTTCGTTGAAGCCATCTTTTAGCGATAAAACCCTAAAACTTAAGGTTAAAGGGATTATCAAGACTAGTGCACCACAAGGGATTTATATGACTAAAACGACTTGGCAAGATCAAGGAATGACCTTTAAACCAACGGCCATTTTAACTAGTCAGTACAAACTATCGCAATCTGTCAAAGATAATCCAGTAGTGACACAAGTGGTTAGCTTGAAAGAACAGAAGCAAAATGCTAAACAAATGGTTGATAATTTGAGCAGTATTTTCTTGATGATTCAAGTATTTGGAATCTTATTGACCGTGGTTATCCTTTATAATTTAGGCTCATTGAGTTTTACGGAACGTTCACGGAGTTATGCAACGCTTGAAATTTTAGGTTTTTCCCGGAACCAAATTAGAAACCTAACGATTATTGAAAACTTAACGATTACCAGTTTGGGATGGATTTTAGGTATTCCATTTGGTTATTGGTTTCTTTCACAGTACGTTACGACCTTTAATACCAGTCAGATTATTTATTATCCGTTCATTACAACGCTTAGTGTTGGCCTAGCTACCATAATTGTAGTTGCGGCGGCACTCTCAACTGTTGTCATGATGGGAAGTCGACTTAAAAAATTAGATATGATTGCTTCTACTAAAGGAGTGGAGTAACTAAATATTTTCATATAAAAACAGAAATGAAATTTCATTTCTGTTTTTATATTGCTAAGTTTTGTGATTAATGAATCATTCATTTTTTATTTTTTAAAAAAGTGATGGTTTTAACAAATTCTTATGATATTATAATGATAGTCACTGGAGGTGAAAAATATGACAAAAGTAGAACCACTTGTTTTTAAACGGATTTTATTAACCATTGATGCAGATGATCCTCAAGCAAACCAAAAAGCATTGAGTTATGCAGTTACTCAAGCAAAAGAATTTGGCGCTGAACTCGGAATCTGTTCGGTATTAGAGGGTGATGATATTAACATCTACGATTCTTTAACACCGAAGAAATTAGACGAGAAGCGTGCTGCTTTAAATGCAGTTATTTATAAATATGTTGATGCTGCTAAAGATTTTGGGATTGAAAAAGTTTCTGCTATCGCAAGTGAAGGTGGAGATATTGATGATCAAATTCTTGATGATATCATTCCGGATTACAAACCAGACTTACTAGTTTGTGGGGCTGATAAAGACGGAGAACATCATTTTTATAGCATTAGTATTAAGTTGGCTAAGCGTGCAAAAATTTCAGTAATCGTAGTTCGTTAAGAAGAGGTAATAATTGTGACAGAACGGCTGAGAAGGTTTTTTAGTGAAGGGACAACTGATGAGATTGCCAAGAAGTTATTGGGAAAGTTGTTAGTTTATCATTCTAAAGCAGGAATTATGAGTGGGTATATCACAGAAACTGAAGCGTATCTCGGAGTTAATGATACTACAGCACATGCCTTTGCTGGTAAACGGACTCCTTCTAATGAACCTTTATATGGTGTTCCTGGCACAGTTTATATTTACTCAATTCATAGTCAGTTATGCTTGGATATTGCTACCCAAGCTAAGGGGACGCCCGAAGGAATTTTAATTCGGGGGATTCAACCAGTCCAAGGAATTGAAGTAATGGAACAAAATCGAGCGAAACATGGCTTTGATTTGACTAATGGTCCCGGGAAGTTGATGAAAGCCTTAGGTATTACTGACAAACAGATGAATCTTTTGGAATTTGGCGATACGAAACTTGATATTGACCTCATCCATGGTAAAACCCCTGAAAAAATCATATCTACCGGTCGAATTGGAGTTAGTACTCAAGGCTCATGGAGTGAAAAGCCTTATCGATTCATTGTGGCGGGGAATCCCTATGTTTCAAAAGTTCCTAAACGAGACATGAATTTAACAACTTATGGTTGGAAATAAAAAAGAGAAGTGAATTTTAAAATTCACTTCTCTTTTTTATCATTTAATTAATTCCAACGGTTAGAGTATTCTGATGGGTTAGTGTAGACATTTAAGTCAGGATTTGAATCAGTGTTAGCAGTGCCATTGGTATCTGAAGATGCTTGTGAAGATTGATTATTACTACCTGTAGTTTGGGTAGCAGGAGTTGAAGCCTGGGTTCCTTGAGTTGAACTAGCTGGTTGATTTTGATTAGTGCTTGAATTAGTAGCAGTAGGGGTGGTAGTTACTTTATTATTAGCTTTATTGCTTGAGGTGCTATGGTTAGTACCACTAGTTGAACCACTATTACTTGAACTACTGTTAGATTTATTTGAAGTAGTTGCATTTGTATTAGAACTATTTGAGTCAGTTGCTTTTTTCGTTGTTGCTTTATTGTCTTTAGCCTTTTTTTCCACTTTTTCGGTATTATTTTTTTTATCAGCAGGTTTTTTTGGGGTATTTGAGCAAGCCGTTAAACCTAGCAATGAAACCGCAACAGTTGATAACAATAAAATTTTCTTCATAATTTTCTCCGATTAATCATATATTTTTTATTACTATTTGTTGTGAATTAAGAAATCTTCAATGTTTTTAACTTCAGTGTCAGTAGGTTTATCCCACATACTTTTGATAGCATGATAGCGTTCAACACTCATCATAAGGTTAACTGCCATTGCGTTATCATCAACATTATGTTTTTCCTGGAACTTAATTAGATCAGTTGCAAGTTTGCTAAATTGTTCATCGATATAAGGCATTTTGAATCCTCCCATAGTTTATTTAACTTAATTATAAACTATTTTACTTGTTTTTGAATTAAGGATTGATGATTTGCTGAGTAATTTGGTTAACAATCATAAAATTACGATCGTTAGTTAAAGCATGTGGAAGAGCAGTTGTCATCCACTCGCGACCAGTAAGCGGTAATCCCCAAATAAATAAATTAGAAGCTGAAACTTGTTGGTCGTTAATTGGATTGAAAGCAGGCTCATTTACATTAATTGCTTCAGTATTAAAGCTTTGATTATCAGCTAAAGTTAGTGTGTAAGGGGTTAGCAAATTCTCATTTTTTAAAGTGTTTAACAATTGATTATTAGTTGAACTAAGTTTCGCTTTTGGTAAGCGGGCTTCAATCAATGCGTCGCAAGTAAAGATCTCACTAGGATAAAAGTGGGAACGAGCAATGAAATGATGATTGGCACCCATTACTTGTAGTTGAGGTGGAATAATAGTTAAAACGCCAGCTTCTAGTAGGGCTTGTAACTGTTCATAACGAATTACGGGGGGACCAGAAGTTAGAAATCCAGTCAGTGAAGTAAACTCTTTGAGAAACTTGTTTACATAGTCATCATTGCTAAAATAACGCTCAGCTACTAGTTGCTGAATAATAGTGCGCATTTCTACAAAAATGGTTAATGCCCCTGTTAATGGATCATGTAGAGCACCCAGCTCAGCATCGTTGGTCATTAATTTAATCCATTGGAGTAATATTTTTTGATAAGCTGCAATTGTAGTAATGCTTGTTCCAGCAACTGGATTAGCTAATAAGTTCCAATCGAGCAAATCATTTTCTTGAAAATGATATCTGGCAATTGTGGCTTTATGGTCTTTACTAATTTGAAAAGCTTTAGTAAAAGTGGTGGAATCTAACTTGGGATATTTTTGTTTGATTAATAACTGATAGTAACGATTTTCAATTTCTGCTTTAAATAGTTCAAAAAATTTAGCATAAGGGAGTTTGTGGTTTACTAAATTAGCGTTAATGTGGTTCCAATTCATGAAAACCAAAGGAACTCGTTGACCTAAAGGTAATTCATTAGCTGTTTTAGGATAATAAGGAACCCCGCGACGTGAGCCAGCAATTAATTTGGGTTCTTTTCCACTAGCTTGATAGGTTAAATGTTGATTTTTATCATAAACAAATTTTCCACCTCGTCCAATGGTAAAAGCGACTAAGTAGTCAAAAAAATTTAAGCCTAATCCTCGAAGCAAAACCGTTTGAGTTGCAGTAATGTTAGTTAAATTAGTTTCATTGACGTACGATGGGGTTAAATAAGTTAGGTTATATTTTTGGGCATAGTTTGCTAATGATTTTTCATCAGTTGTAGGCTGATTATCACTAGTACCAGTGCTGATGATGACATAATCATAAACATTTGTGGTCATACCACTTGCTAATTCATAACGTTGCTCAGGTAAAATTTTTGCTCTAGTAACGTTTTGATTAATAAAATTAATTGAAAGATTAGAAGGGACGGTTTTAATAATTTCTTGGTAAAACCATTGAGCATATACTCCAAATAAGGCTCGAGGAGCAAAATCATTGGGCTTTAAGTTACGACAGATAGATTCAAAATCTGTTTGATAATTTTGATTTTTAATAAACTTTTGGGCATTTTCACTCTGACTCCATTCATAAAAGGTGGGGCCAGTGGTTGTCTTAGAATGATAATCGTTAAACAAAGTAACTAATTGGGCTGCAGAATTCATTAGATAATAAAGTGGTTGATCTGGTCGCCAAACTCGACCGCCAATTTTAAATGGATCATAAAGATCAATTTGTGATTTTTTAGTTAGGTTCTTATTTAAATGATGGAGCAACATAAGTCCTCGGGGACCAGCTCCGACAATTGCTATTTTCATGTCGTCATTTCCTTTCACAGCGTACATAGACATGGTAGCACAATCACGACAAAATTAGTTATAATTAAGAAATTAGGAGGGTCTATTAATGAATAATCAACCAATGATTCCGGAGACAATGGAGCAAGTACAGCAGCGAATGGCCGAACTAGAGCAAGCAGGACAACCAGTTGCTGAAAATGATTTAATTTATCAAACTATTCAAGATTTATTACAGCTATATTTAGATAATGCTGAAGAAGGACATTACGATTCTGTTAGACCAATTGATGATAAAACGTTAGAATTTGTGAGTATTACCGGACGTAAGTTAGGAAAATTTAAAGCACAAAGTGATAGTTTAGTAAATGATTTTAAAACCGCTGATTTTAAAATGTTGTTAAAGTTAGAGGCTGCCGCCAATCGAATTGCAGGAAATCGTTAAGCAAAATTAGAAAAACGGTTGACAGAACTTTTTAAGGTTTGTTATGATACTTCCAACTTGAAAGTAGTAATTTTAAGATAATGTTTAGCGAGTTTTCGATTTAGTGCAAAGGAAAACCATTATTTAAAATGAAGGCAGTCAAGCTTTACTAAAGTTTAATATAATTCTTAATGCGCATTAAGAGATAGAGATAGCATGTGTGAGCTTGCTATAAAATAAGGTGGAACAGTGTTAAAGACGCCCTTGTACGAAAGTACAAGAGCGTCTTTTTTGATTTTTAAGGGGGAAATAGGATGTATGATTTTTCAAAGCAAGATCCAGAAATTTGGAATGCAATGCAAGCAGAAACACGGCGACAAGAACAGGTCATTGAATTAATTGCTTCCGAAAACATTGCTTCACCAGCTGTTCGTGCAGTCCAAAGCTCCGCTTTAACCAATAAATATGCGGTCGGTTATCCCGGTAAACGCGTTTACACCGGAAACGAAGCGATTGATAAAATTGATAACGTAACGCGTAATCGTGCTAAAAAATTATTTCATGCGGAATATGCGAACGTTTTCCCACATTCTGGAACCCAAGCTAATCAAGCTGTTTACAATGCTTTTTTAAAACCAGGTGATACTATTTTAGCGATGAGTGAGCATGCTGGAGGCCATTTTACTCATGGACAACCGCATAACTTTTCTGGACAATTATATGATGCCCATTTTTATGGGGTTGATCCAAAAACCGAATTATTAGATTATGCTGCGATTCGCCAACAGGCATTAGCTGTTAAACCAAAACTAATTATTGCCGGAGCATCAGCTTACAGTCATATTATTGATTGGCACAAATTTCGCGAAATCGCTGATGAAGTCGGTGCCATTTTAATGGTTGATATGGCTCATATTGCTGGATTAGTGGCCGGTGGTGTTCATCCGAATCCAGTTCCTGAAGCAGATGTTGTGACTTCAACAACGCATAAAACTCTGCGTGGTCCTCGGGGAGGAATGATCTTAGCAAAAGCAAAGTATGCAGATGTTTTAGATGCAGGAGTCTTTCCCGCTTCTCAAAGTGGCTCTTTAGAACAAGTTGTAGCTGCGAAAGGGATTGCATACCAAGAGGCCTTACAACCAGATTTTAAAGTTTATTCCCAAAGTGTGATAAAAAATGCAAAAGCTATGGGAAAAGTCTTTCTAGCAGCTAATAAAATTAGATTAGTTTCTGGAGGGGTCGAAAACCACGAAATGACTCTTGACTTGAATCAAACTAGATTAACTGGAGAGCAAGCAGCAGAGCTATTGTATTCAGTTGGAATAGCTACTAATAAAGAGTTATTGCCTTTAGAAGACGGAACCACGATGGAAGGAATTAGAGTAGGGACACCTACCATCACTACTCGTGGTTTTGATGAAGTAGATGCCCAAAAAGTGGCAGAATTAATTGTGGCGGTGATTGAAAATCCTACTGATATTAAAATTCAAGCTCATGCTCGTCAAGTGGTGAAGCAATTAACTACAATTCATCCAGCAGAAAAATAAAAAAAGATTTCACCAATTGTTGGGATACAATAAGGTTAAATATTATAGTTAAGCAATTTTTGGGAACTTATTACGATATTCTGTCGTCGTAAGTTCTTTTTTTTATCAAATCTATTTGACTCTCCACAGTCTAATTATCAAGACAATTACCTTTCCTAGACATACTTTGTAAAATATTTTGTTCATTAATCTATTTTCTATAAGCTTCTAATTGATAATGAAATCTTAAATATTAATGAATTATGGCACCAGGTAAGAATGGGTTGTTTTTGAAAAATTTCTTAATTAATTTGATTACTGTTTCTGGATAATTAATTTTTCGATATTCTATTAGATCTTTGATATCGTTTCTGTCGTTATAATTTTGGAATCATTTTCATCATTTGAATTATCATGATTAATTCGTTTTTGAGAGATTGTTTTTCACTCATAAATTTTTTAAAATAATTTCATAGTTAAATCGTGATTGTCAAAATTATTAACTGATACATCAAATTAATCTCCCTTTTAACTCAAGTAAGTTATAATAAAACTGTAAAGGGTCATTCATAGTCATAAGGAAAGATTTATAGATTGAAATTCTTTTTCTTATCTCAATTATAGTTAGAAGTATATTTTTCATGGAGCGAAAAGTGAAATCAAGTTTTGGGAATCATGTTTTGGGAATCATGTTTTTAATTCTTATGAAATTAAACGATTGAATGCAGGAAACGTTGTTGAATATAATGCTACGTCTAAAGTCTGTCCTTATACTGTTTATCAATATAAAGTTAAATTAGTAAATGGTAGGGTGATACAGTTAAAAAAACCAAATAAATTATTTAATATTAAAAATAATCCGCAATATCAAAAACAATTTGATTTATTGACCAAAAAAGAGGCATTAAATACAAAACAGCTACGCTTATTTTAAAGTGAATGTAGCTGTTTTGTATTAAGCTAGTCTAATATTTATAGGTATCTGCCATGCTATAGAGATTAATAGGGATTTTCTTCCATCCCTTTCACATTGGATTTAGTTAAAATTCTATTATTTGATTGATAAGTAGTTATTTCTGCTAAATCTTCAGTAATAATGTGCTAGTCTTTTAACATATCATTTCAACGTGTTTGTGCTTTATTAGCATGCATTGCTTCACTTTTATTTACTAAATTACTGTATGGTTGATTATACCAATTACCGAAATTTTTAATTTTTAGCAAGTCTAAGAAATTATTAGAATTATCAGACATCCAAAAGCTAGTTGCAACATCAAAATTACCACTGGATTTACGTTGCATTCAGGTTTTGAAGGGCACACTATTAATAGTAGAGTCCTCGAAATGTACTTTCGTATTTTTGTTATTTTAGTAATTGTTATTACAATATTAGTTCATGTTTAAAAAAGAAAAAGATAAGTAATGCTAAATTGGGAGATATCATGAAAAGACTTTTTATAACTTTTTAATAGCATTAAGCATTTATTTGATTGTGAGAATAATAATTTTTTTATTTAGTAATCAGTTTCTAAATGATGGTAACTTTCTTAGATTGGTTTTAATTCCAATGATAGTTTTAATATTAGTGATTTACTTAATCCAAAGTTTATTAGGTAAATAATAAACTGTTATATAAATATGCTTGATAGTCAATTTTTATTTTTATAATTTCATTTATATATTTATTTCTTTCAGAATCAGCTAAGATAATGGAAAGACTTTGTCGTTCTTCCTTTAAGGAATATCATTATTTTATAAAAATTTATTGTTTTTAATTTAGACTTAAAATCATATTTAGTCATAGTAAAAGGGCCTCAATTCCGGTTAGATTTTGTCTAACTGGAATTGAGGCCTCTTAAATTGGTGGAATCTTTTTTGTTAATTCGTTATTTTTCAACAGGCACATCTTGGACAATTTGGACTAACAAATCGACCGCTTTTTGCATCGTTTGAAGGGAAACATATTCAAACCGACCGTGCATGTTTTCAGGGCCCGCAAAAATGTTAGGGGTAGGAGTTCCTAAGAAGGAAATTTTAGAACCATCTGTTCCACCACGAACGGGAAAGACGTTAGGTGTAATTCCGACTTTGTGCATGGCCGTTTTGACTAATTCCACCGGGGTTAAATCGTCTTTTAAGACGTCGCCCATGTTGTAATATTGGTCAGCAACGTTGATTTCAACGCGTCCAGCTCCATATTTTTGGTTGAATTCGGTGGATAAGTTTTTGATAAAGGCTTTCCGATTTTCAAAGTTAGCGTGATCAAAGTCTCGAATGATGTAGTTTAAATCAGCAGAATCAGGGGTTCCGGACATATCAGTTAGCATGTAAAAACCATCGCGACCAGCCGTTTTTTCAGGGCGTTCATTAATTGGTAAACTTTCATGAAAATCCATGGCAAGTTGGGATGCATTGACCATTACATCTTTAGCCTCAGCAGGATGCACGTTGGTCCCATTAAAATGGACTGTTGCAGCCGCAGCGTTAAAGGTTTCATATTGCAGTTCGCCTAATGATCCACCATCAATGGTATAGGCGAAGTCGGCGCCGAAGTCTTTGGTATTGAAATGATCGGCTCCAGTCCCAATTTCTTCATCTGGCCCAAAACCTACTACAATCTCACCATGTTTGATTTCAGGATGAGCAATTAAATAGTGGAGGGTCTCCATGATTTCAGAGACCCCAGCTTTATCATCAGCTCCTAATAAAGTTGAGCCATCCGTGGTAATCAAAGTTTGCCCAGCATACTTTGTTAAACTAGGGAAAGTTTGGGGATCTAAAAGATATTTGCCTGCTTGATCAAGGGAAATCACGGAATGACCATCGTAATTTTCAATCACTTGGGGTTGAATGTTTTCAGAATTGAATTCAGCGGTATCCACGTGGGCAATGAAACCAACGGTAGCTCGGGGTTGGTCATCGTTAGCTGGTAAATCAGCAAACACGTAGCCATCCTTGCCAGTTCGGACATTGTGCATACCCAAGTCGGTTAATTCTTGACTAAGATCCTTTAAAAAGGCGACTTCCTTTGGATCGGAAGGAACGGTGGTTGAATCTGGATTGGAACGGGTGTTAACTTTAACGTAGCGGAGAAATCGATCTAATAAATTTTCGTTCATAATGTTGGCTCCTTAAATAGTTTATTTTCTATGATAAGCTATTTTGCCAAATTAGGCATTCTTTTAGGATGGAAACTCAGTTTAGCTTATAATATAGACAAACGCATAAAGGAGAATGACTATGAAACTTAATATTGAAATTAGTGACGGCCAAATTGCCGTTACAGGACCATTTAACGTTGAAACTGATGCCGGTCGGGCTGAATTTGTGAACTTTTGGAAACAATTCATTACCCAACAAGTGAAAAAAATTATGGATAATATTGGTGATAAAGAATTTTCTAAAATTGTGTCACAAGCTGATAACGTACAACTTGGTGCTTTACCTGCTAAAGTTAACTTGGATATTGAATTAGATGCGCAAAAAGATGTAACTGACGAAACTAAGACCCAAGTAGCCATTGGTGCTGTAACTGTTTCACCTGATTTGGATGATCCGAAGTTTCTCTTTTTATTGGGATACGTGGATGCTGCGATTACCAAAAAATAAAATAAATCAAAAAATCAGTTAGCCAATATGGCTGACTGATTTTTGATTTATAGATGAAAAACGATTCCAATTATAAAGCTGAAAATTAAAATTAAAAGAACAAACGTAGTGATATAAACGTAAGTAAAATCTTTTTCTTTATAAAAAGAATAAATGGAAACGACAACCCGTAAAACGGGCGTTAAAATTAAGGCGAAAATTCCAAGCATCATGACGGAGTAAGGCTTAAGTTGAATTAGCCCATCCCAAATTTGACGAAATGATTTAGCATAGTATCCATTTGGATAACCTAATCCATCTTTAAGAATAAAGAGTAGTAAGCCAGCAATCATGATGGCAGCGGAAATTATTACACCCCAGCGTAAAATGTTACCAATAGTAACTTCGACACGATTAATTTCATTTTTAGTTGTGTTTGGCATTAAATAGTCACCCCAAATCCTTTCAAAATCATTTGTAAGCCCAAATAAAGTAAGATAGGAATAAAAATCATTCGTAACATGCGGGATGGCATAATTTGCATTACCCGAGATCCAATAGCAGCTCCGACGATAATTCCTAATGCCATGGGAACAGCAATTTGGGGAAGAATGGATCCGTTAAAAAAGTAAATGGTAGCACTAGCTGCTGCTGTAACTCCCATCATTAAGTTACTAGTTGAACTAGAAGGTTTAAGTGGCATCTTCATGAAGGTGTCCATTGCAATTACTTTGAAAGCTCCTGAACCAATTCCTAGTAAACCACTGGCAATTCCAGCACCAAACATGATGGTAATTCCTGAAGGCACGTTAGTTACCTTGTAATCCACTTGTTTGTGTAAATTTTTATCGTAATAAGAACCATTTAGCTTTAATTTTTTGGCAATCGGATCATCACTAGTTGCATTGGTTTGCACCTGTTTACCCCATAATTTACGTACCATGTTGGCACCGGAAAAGAAGAGTAAGAGACCAAATAATAAATAGAGAAAAACGGGCTGGATTACGCCGGTTAAAAGTGCACCGACAATTGCTCCAATTGAAGTGGCAATTTCTAAAAACATCGCTACTCGTAAATTTAAGACATTATCTTTTAAGTAAGCGATGGTAGCTCCTGAACTGGTGGCAATCACGGCAATGATACTGGCCCCAATGGCATATTTAATGTCTAGGCCAAAACCTAGTGTTAACACAGGGGTGATAATCATTCCACCACCAATTCCAAGGATTGAACCTAGCACTCCAACGGCGATTCCAACCATTAGCATAATAAAAATACTATTAAACATAGAAAACCTCACTTTTTTAATGTTTTATTTAATTTTACGCTAAACCTTAAGTTTTTGCTTAGAGAAAATTTTTAAAATTCGATATGGTATACTAACAATATAATATTGGAGGCAAAAGTATGATTATTAAAAAGGACCCAAGTCGTCCATATAAATTGACGGTTTCATTAATCATTACGGTTTTATTGGCCGTGTCCGTTAAAATGAAATTTGGTTTTATTGACTTTTTAGATACAGTTATGATTGGTGGAGTACAACATGGCCAATCTGGTTTTGAAGATCATTTATTTACAATGATTAGCTTCTTAGCCAGCCCCAAAATGGACATTGTGTGGATGTTTTTATTGGCATTCTTTCTATGGGGATGTCGATATAAAATTCCGGCCTTTTGGGCTTTGTGTTTATTACTTGGTGGTGACGCTTTAGGCACAATTGTTAAACATATTATTGCCCGGCCTCGTCCTAGCTTACATTTAGCGGCCGATGATGGATATAGTTTTCCTAGTGGTCATGTTTTAGGTACATTTTTAGTGGTTAGTGTAATTTGGATTGTGCTAGTTCCAGTCGTTAAGAATAGTACAAATGCATGGATGATTAAGACTTTGCTTGGAATATGGCTTTTCTTAGTGATGGTCTCCAGAGTTTATTTAAACGCTCATTTTCCTTCCGATGTGATTGGGGGAGCATTCTTTGCCTATACCTGGCTTCAAATTGCAGAGTATATTTATTTATGGGGTGCACCTAAACTTAAAAACTTTAAACTTTTCCAACATAGTTTGGATTAATTAAAAAAAGGATTGAAATCAATTGATTTCAATCCTTTTTGTTTACGATAAATTTGCCTTTTGTGATTTTACGTATTCTAAAAAGCGCTTGCTGGCAATCGAAAGGTTGGCTGGATCTTGATAGGCAAGGTTAATGGAATGGTTTAAGGCCGGAGTGGTGGCAATGCCTTTGATGTCAAAGGGGCAGTTGGTTAACATTAATTCAGATACAAAACTAATCCCTAAGCCTGCTTCGACCATGGCCATCACGGTGTAATCATCTTGAATTTTATCTTTAATTTTTGGGTAAATGTCCAGACTGTCAAAGGCTTCCAATACACTACTATGCGAGCCCTCGGGAATTAAGATGATATTAAGAAATGTTTGGTAAAGTTCAGTCAGATTCAGGTTTTTGGCGTTTGCTAACGGATGGCTAGTTGGCACAATTGCAAGTAGTCGTTCAATTTTTAAGGGGCTCACTTTCAAACCGTTGGTGTATGGTGGTTTTAAAAAGCCAAGCTCGATCTTGCCTGAAAGCAAGTCTTCACGAATTTCGTCGTAGTTACCTTGGTACAAGGTAAAATGGACGTTTGGATGCAGTTTTTCAAAGCCACGAATTAAACTTGGTAACCAATACCGTGACAGACTATTGATGGCACCAATTTTAACAATTCCGGTTTCTAAACCGTTGATTTGGTCGGCAATGACTTTGGTATCTTCGTATTGTCGCAGCATGTTTTGAAAGTGGGGATAGAGTTTTTGGCCCGCAGGAGTTAATGAAGCCCCAGTGCGGGATCGCTTGAGAATTTTAACGCCAAATTCAGTTTCTAAGCTAGCGATTGCTTGGCTAATGGAAGACTGAGTATAGCCAAGCTCTTTGGCGGCTTTCGTAAAACTTCCAGTGGTAATAATTTTTTGTAGTGCTAATAATCGTTGCATTTTAAATCGGTTCTCCTAATACTTAGATTAAAAAGATTAATTTTACTTATTAATAGCCTCCTTGTAATATTAAAGCTATCAGATTAGTTGCGCAACTTTTCTTAGGGAAAACGTAAAGAAAAATTGGAGAATTAACATGGAAATTGGAAAACGAATTTTTAGAAAAGAATCAGTGAGTCATTATCTAAAAGCTGATTCAAAATTGAAACGAACATTGAATGCTTGGGATTTGGTTGCTTTAGGAATTGGAGCAGTAATTGGGACTGGAATTTTCATTTTACCAGGGCACGAAGCCGCCCAGCATGCTGGTCCAGCAGTAGCAATCGCTTTTCTATTGGCTGCTTTACTTTCTGGAATAGTAGGAATGGCTTATGCTGAGTTTTCTTCAGCGATGCCAATTGCAGGGTCTGCTTATTCATTTGGTTCAGTTGTGTATGGTGAGTTAGTTGGATGGATGATTGGTTGGTCATTGATTTTGGAATATTTTTTGGCGGTGTCTGCTGAAGCCACTGGTTTTGCAGCATATTTTAACAATAATCTTTTGGCTCCCATTGGGATCAATCTGCCAAAGGCTTTGCAAAACGGACCCATGGAAGGGGGAGTCATTAACTTGACGGCTGTGGTTATCATTTTAATCATTGCTTTGATTATTGCTCGAGGAGCTGATCTTTCAAAACGAGTAGAAAACGTTGCTGTGATTGTGAAACTTGCCATTATTGTGATTTTTGTAATTTTAGGAGCTTTTTACATTAAAACGAGTAATTATGTTCCCTTTTATCCGAAACAATTTCATGGAAGTCCGTTTGGAATGGGAGGGATCTCTACTGCCGCAGCAACCGTTTTCTTTGCTTTTATCGGGTTTGATGCTTTGGCTGCTAATTCGGCTGAAACCATTAATCCAAAGAAAAACGTGGTACGTGGTATTTTAGGAACGGTGATTATTGCAGTTATTCTGTACGTGGCCTTTTCATTGGTATTAGTTGGAATGGTTCATTATACTGATTTAAACGTCGATGACCCAGCTGCTTATGCTTTACATGTAGTTGGTCTTGATTCATGGAATAAACTGATTACCATTGGAGCCTTGTTTGGAATTTTCACTGCGATGGTTACCATGTTCTTTGGTGGATCCCGCTTGGTTTATGCCTTAGGACGTGATGGCTTGTTGTCGGAAAAAATGGGTAAAATTAACGATAAATACAAAGTACCACGTAATGCAATTGTGGTAGCGACAATTATTCAAGCAATTTTTGCTGGATTAGTTCCTTTAGAACAATTGGCCTCATTGATTAATGCTGGAACTTTATTAGCCTTTGCCTGCATCTCGTTTGGGGTGATTCCATTGCGTCGTCGGAAGGATATTAAAAACGATGGGTTCAAAATGCCTTGGTATCCCTATCTTCCGATTGCTGCTGCTTTAATGAGTATTTATTTCATTATTATGTTGCCAGATATGACTAAAGTTTCAGTGGGAATTTGGTTGGTGATTGGTTTAGTAACTTATTTTGTTTATGGGATTCGCCATTCTAAATTGCAACAACGGCAAAAATAAAAAGTCCTCCACTTAATGGAGGACTTTTTTGTTTATTGAACGATTTCAGCCCCGAGAGCCGTTTTCATATGATTTAAAGCAAAAGCTTGATTTTCACCCGTAAAACTAGCCACAGCAGGTTCGTGAATAATTACGTGATATCCTAAGTTATAGGCACTAATGGCAGTATGTAAGACACAAATATCACTGGAAACACCAACTAAATGAAGGGTTTTAATGTTTCGTTCGCGTAATCGTAAATCTAAATCAGTGCCGACAAATGAGCTATAACGGGTTTTGTCCATTAACCACACATTTTCGTCTGTTTGATGAGCTTCATACCAAGGTTTTAATTCACCAAACAATTGCCGTCCCCAGGTGTTTCGTTGGTTATGAGGTGGGAAAAGTTTCGTTTCTGGATGATACGGGTCACCCTTATGATGAACATCAGTTGGCAAAATCACAAACTGATTATTCGCATAAAATTGATTTGCTAAAGCCAAAATTTCTGGTTCACATGCTTGTGCTGGTTTACCAAGGGTGAGAGCGCCGTCATCTGCGACAAAATCGTTTGTATAATCAATAATTAAAAGTGCTTCCTGCTTTGACATCATGATCCTCCTTGATTAGTCGACTAGTTAAGTTGATCATACGCTCTTTTGGAGGCACTTGCATTTAGTTTAATAAAAACTTATACTGTTGATACACAAATAAAATATCTAAGAAGAGGAGCGACTTTTATTAGTAATGCTGTAGAGACTTACCAAGTCGATGAAGCAGGATGAAAGGAACTGTCGCCGAAATTAAATGAGTGGTAACCATTTGATTGGGGCTTGATTTAATAAATCAAGCACTGTCGCATTGAGAAATGCGGAGCGCTTTGCAGACTAATGAACGATTGTTTAATTAGGCTCTTCTGGATTAATTTCTTGAAGTGCCTTTTTTGATTAGTTTGATAGCCTTTCTTATTATATAGGAGGAATTTAGTAATGGCTGAAAAACAAGTTAAGCGTGGCTTAAAGTCGCGGCACGTTTCTATGATTGCCTTGGGTGGTTGTATTGGAACGGGGCTATTCGTTGCTAGTGGAGCAGCAATTCACAATGCAGGACCAGGGGGTGCCTTAGTTGCCTATATCTTAATGGGGATTATGGTTTACTTTTTGATGACCAGTTTAGGGGAAATGGCCACTAATTTACCAATTTCGGGTTCATTTTCGACGTATTCTGCTAAGTATGTAGATCCAGCATTAGGATTTGCAATGGGGTGGAACTACTGGTTTAACTGGGCGATTACGGTTGCGGTTGATATTTCGACGGTTTCTCTAGTTATGGCTTTTTGGTTTCCTCACGTTCAAGCATGGATTTGGAGTGCAATTGCTTTAGCTATTATTTTTGGAATTAACATTTTGGCAGTTTCTGCTTTTGGAGAAACTGAATTTTGGATGTCATTGATTAAAGTAATTACGATTTTTATTTTCCTTGGGGTTGGAGTTTTAACTATCTTTGGAATTATGGGTGGTCACGCTACTGGATTAAGTAACTTTACCTATAAAGATGCTCCCTTTGTGAACGGAATTCCCGGAATTTTAAGTGTCTTTGTGGTTGCTGGATTCTCTTTCCAAGGAACTGAACTAGTGGGAATTACTGCCGGTGAAGCAGATGATCCCCATAATAGTGTTCCTAAGGCAATTCATGAAGTATTTTGGCGAATTATTTTATTCTATGTCCTTGCTATCTTTGTAATTGCTGCTATTATTCCTTATACTAGTCATGATTTATTAGGTTCATCAGCCACTGATGTTGCAATCAGTCCCTTTACAGTTGTCTTTAAACGAGCTGGATTAGCTGCTGCTGCCAGTGTGATGAATGCTGTTATTTTAACGTCAGTGATTTCATCTGCTAACTCTGGGATGTATGCTTCTACTAGAATGCTTTACGCGATGGCTGATGAAGGATATGCCCCTAAAGTTTTTGGTAAAATAAGTAAAAATGGAATTCCAGTATTAGCATTACTTGCGACAACGTTGGTGGCATTACTCACTTTCTTAACTAGTTTTGTTGGTCCTCAAATTTATCTATGGTTAGTTGCTGCTTCTGGTTTAACTGGATTTATTGCTTGGTTTGGGATTGCGCTATCGCATTATCGTTTCAGGAGAGCCTTTTTGAAACAGGGTCATAAGCTTAGTGAGCTGAAATATCGGGCAACTTTGTTTCCACTAGGACCAATTCTTTGTTTGATTCTTTGTATCATTGTAATTTGTGGTCAAGATGTTGGAGCATTTGCGCACGGAGACTGGTTCCAAATTGCAGTGACTTATATTAGTGTTCCGTTAGTTATTGTTCTTTACTTTGGCTATAAGATTGTGAAAAAAACGCATATCATTCCATTAGATCAAGTGGATGTCAGCCCTGCTAAAGTTGAGAATGAATCAGACAAAAAATAAACTATTTAAATTAAAATAATCATAAAAATGGTACAATTAGTTTTGCTAGTTGGACCATTTTTTAATAGGGGAGATAATAAGATGATTGTTTTATCAGGAGCGATTGGTGCAGGGAAAACATCGTTAACAACTTTATTAGCAGAGCATTTAAAGGCTCCGGCTTTTTATGAATCAGTGGATGATAATCAAATTTTGCCGTTATTCTATAAGGATCCCAAAAAGTATGCTTTTTTACTTCAAATTTATTTTTTAAATAAACGACTGGATAGTATTAAAGAAGCTAATGCTAACCAATATAGTGTGATGGATCGCTCAATTTTTGAAGACTCGCTTCTTTTTCATTTAAATGCGGACTTAGGTCGTTCAACTGAGACCGAGGTTGAAATCTATGATTCATTATTGCATAACATGTTGGAACCAATCCCAGGTAGTGATTTTCAAAAAAATCCAGACTTATTAATTTATATTAAGGTTTCCTTTGAAACGATGTTGCAACGAATAAAAAAGCGAGGTCGTTCATTTGAACAAATTGAAACTGATGAAAGTCTTTACAACTATTACCAAGAATTAAATCAGCGTTACGTTAAGTGGTACGAGGCTTATGATAGATCACCTAAAATGATGATTGATGGAGATCAATATGATTTTATGGTAGATGGAACAGCTCGCGAGGAAGTCTTAGCTGCAGTCGACCAAAAACTTAAAAAAATATTAGGTTAATGCTAACTTATATTGTATAATTAAGAAAAATAAAACGAATGCATACCTATGAGTAGACTTACAGAGAGATAACGAGGCTGAGAGTTATCGTCGAAGATTCCAGTATGCAAAATGGGCAGTTAATCCTGCACGGCGATTCCGTTACTAATCAATAATTAAGGGCCTATCTATACTGGTAGGAACTTGGGTGGTACCGCGAACAAGAAAAGACCTTCGTCCCAATTGGAGAGGGTCTTTTTTCGTACAATGGAGGAAAAGCTATGTTAGATATGAAAATGATTCGGCAAAATGCTGATTGGTTTAAACAAAAAATGGCTGATCGTGGTATTGACGGTACAACTATTGATAAATTAATGGAATTAGACCAAAAACGGCGTGATTTAATTGTTAAAAGTGAAGCCCTTAAAGCTGAAAGAAACTCAGTTTCAGAAGAAATCTCGCAGCTTAAGCGCAACAAAGAAAATGCTGATATTCAAATTAAACGGATGCGTGAAGTAGGGGCCGAAATCAAACAACTAGATGTTGATCTAGAGACTACCAAAGCTGAACAAGATAATCTTGAAGCCCATCTTCCCAACATTCCGAATGATAAGGTTCCTGTTAGCTTAACGGAGGAAGGTTCAGTTGAACTTCGGAAGGTTGGAACTCCGCGTAAATTTGATTTTGAACCTAAACCACATTGGCAAATTGGGGAAAATCTTGATATTTTAGATTTTAAAAGAAGTGCTAAAGTAGCTGGTAGTCGGTTTGTTTATTACATTGGGGCTGGTTCAATGTTGGAACGAGCTGTTTACAATTTTTACTTAGATGAAAATGATAAAGCTGGTTATACTGAAATTTTGCCACCTTATATGGTTAATTCAGCTTCAATGTTTGGGACAGGGCAATTTCCTAAGTTTAAAGAAACTAAAGCCGGCTTTGAAATTTCAGATAGCGATTTAACCATGATTCCAACTGCTGAAGTTCCATTGGTTAATTTCTATCGTGATGAAGTAATTCCTGCTGAAAAGCTTCCCGTTAAGTTTACTGCTTTGACACCTGCTTTTCGTTCTGAAGCAGGTAGTGCTGGTCGGGATACCAAGGGATTAATTCGTTTGCATCAGTTTAACAAAGTTGAAATGGTACAGTTTACTAAGCCAGAACAATCTTGGGATGCTTTAGAGAATATTACTGCACAAGCTGAATCATCATTGAAGAAATTAGGAATTCCTTACCACGTGATTACTTTAACTAGTAGTGATATGAGTTTCACAGCAGCGATGACTCATGATATTGAAGTATGGATGCCCTCACAAAATTGTTACCGTGAAATTTCTAGTTGTTCAAATACGACTGATTTTCAGGCTCGTCGAGCTCACATTCAATATCGCGATGAAAATGGTAAATTACAATATGTGCATACTTTGAATGGATCAGGCCTGGCTGTTGGTAGAACGGTAGCTGCGATTTTGGAAAACTTCCAAAATGAAGATGGCACGGTTAATATTCCTGAAGCCTTACAACCATACATGCATGGTAAAACTAAGATTACTAAACAAGATTTGTTTTAACTGAATAAAAAAGGGGAACTCATAGGAGTTTCCCTTTTTATTATGCGAACATTCGGATTTTAATGTTCGCGTTTTTATCTTTTGAGTTATTTTTTTAATACTTTTTTTGAAAAAAATATTAAAATATCAATAAAATACAAAATATTTACATTTTTTGCTTGATAATGTTCACTTTTAACTGTAAAATCTTAAATATAACTAAAGGAAATACCCAGAGGAGAATGGATATGAAGTTTGGAAAAGTTATAAAAACTGTGACAATCGCCACAGCAATGCTTGTAATGGCAATTGGACTTACTGCATGTGGTAAGAAAAGTGCCAATCCTGGTAGTTATGAACCCAAAAAATTAGTTGTTGAATTTAAACCATCATCAAATGCTGGATCAGCTGATTCTCAAGTTAAACCGTTGGAGAAGTTACTTACTAAGCAACTTCACATTCCCGTTAAAGTGGTAATGCAAACGAGCGGAAGTTCAATGGTTGAAGCGTTGGGATCCAAGACTGCTGATGTGGCTTTCCTTTCACCAGCCGATTACGTTTTAGCACATAAAAATTACAAAGTGAAACCTTTACTTCAAGGAACTCGTTTTAAATATGACGCCGCTGAAAATCACACTGATAAAACTTCCGATACCTTCATCAGTGAAGTAGTGGTTAAAAGAGACAGTGGTATCAACAGTCTTAAAGATTTAAAGGGTAAGAAAATTGCTACCCAAGATGCAACTTCAACAGCTGGATATATTTATCCGGCGGTCGAAATGAATAAAAAGGGGATTAATCTTCATAAAGATGGAATCAAGACTTTTACAGTCAAAGGGCATGATCAAGCTGTAATGGCAGTGGAAAATGGGAACGCTGATGCTGCCTTTTGTTTTGAAGGGGCACGTAAGATTGCTTCTAAAGACGATCCTAAGATTATGGAAAACACTAAAGTTATATACAAAACAAAACCAATTCCAAATGATGCAATTGCCGTTAGAAGCGACATGTCACCTAAGTGGGATACTAAAATTTCCAAAGCTTTCCAAAACATTGCTAAATCAAAAGAAGGTCATGACATTCTTAACAACCTATATGGTTACGAAGGTTTTGCTAAAATAAACGATAAAGATTTTGATGGAGTTAGAAAAAATCTAGAAGACGTAAAGAAAATCAACAAATAGTTAGGGGATAAAATCGTTGGAAAACCAAACAGTTTTAGAGTTTAAACACGTTAACAAAGTTTATCAAAGTGGCGTTAAAGGTTTAGAAGATATTAATTTTAAAGTTAATCGTGGTGAATTTGTGGCCGTCGTTGGATTATCAGGAGCTGGTAAAAGTACCATGCTTAACTCAATCAACAAAATGATTGATATCACTGATGGTGAAGTTTTAGTTGATGGCGTAGATATCACTAAATTAAAGGGAAAAGCCCTTCGCCAGATGCGTCGTAAAATTGGGATGATTTTTCAAAACTTTAACTTAGTTGAACGGACCACTGTCCAAAAAAATGTGTTAGCTGGTCGTTCTGGGTACTACCCAACTTGGAAAACAATGTTAGGTTTGTACAGTAAGGCGGACAAGCAAAAAGCCATTGCTGAACTTGATAAAGTTAACATGGTGAAAAAATTGTATCGTCGTGCTGATGAATTATCTGGAGGACAAAAACAACGGGTTGCGATTGCACGGACTTTGATGCAAGATCCAACTTTGGTCCTTGCTGATGAACCGGTTGCTTCACTAGATCCTAAGACTAGTAAAGGAGTAATGGACGACCTTTACCACTTGAAAAAGTATGAAAATATTACTGTTTTGGTTAACATTCACTCAGTTGAATTAGCACTAGCATACGCGGACCGAATCATTGGACTACGCGATGGGAAGTTAGTTTATAACAAACCAATTGCTGAAGCTAGCGAAGCTGATTTGAAACAGATTTATGAAAACGGGGTGGAACAATAATGAATGTCCCTAAACAAAATTTCGTGCATCGGTTCCATTTAATTGGAATTGCGATTGCCGTAATTATGTTAGTTTTGATTTATCTTTCATCTGAAATTACGGGAGTTGATTTCAACACTTTCATGACTAACATTGATCAATTTGGTGTAATTTTGGGACAAATGAAGGATCCGGATTGGTCATATTTGGCAAAAATGAAAGATCCCTTATTGCAAACCATTCAAATGGCAATTTTAGGAACCACCTTTGGAACAATTTTAGCTGTTCCTTTTTCGGTCCTAGCTGCTCGTAATATCGTTAAAAATCGGATTGGTCGGGGAATTATTCGAATCATTCTTTCATTAATTAGAACGTTACCAAGTCTTTTGTTAGCAGCCTTATTCGTAGCTGTATTTGGAATTGGACCAATGACTGGGGTAATTACGTTAGCCCTTTTCTCATTCGGGATGGTTTCAAAGTTATTCTATGAAGTAATCGAAACCATTGATATGGGACCAGTCCGGGCGATTCGTGCTACTGGAGCTACGATGGCCCAAACAGTTAGAATTGCCGTAATGCCACAGGTTGCTGGTCAATTTATGAGTGATTTTTTGTATACTCTTGAAATTAACGTTCGTTCCTCAACCGTCCTTGGTTATTTAGGAGCAGGAGGAATTGGGCTCTACTTATCACAAACTTTGGATCAATTTGACTACCCAAGAACGGCTGTCATTATTATTTCAATCTTTGTGGTAGTACTTGTAATTGACACTATCAGTAATTATCTAAGGAAGCGACTACAATAATGAATTTAAAAAAATCTAAATTTGAACGTATGAAATGGATTATTACTGCCATTGTGATCATTGCCTTGTATGCTTGGTCAGTTACTGGGATTCCATTTACTGGGATTCAAAGTTCAGCTGGTCAAGTAAGTGCTTCAATTTTTAACGGGATTATGCATCCGGATTGGTCCTATGTTTATAATGGCAGTGGTGAAGATTTAGTTTCTCAATTGGTAATTACCTTAGCAATTGCTTTCCTGGGAACTATTATTTCAGCAGTAATTTCAGTACCGTTTGCGTTTTTTGCAGCCCAAACTAAAAACACCATGTTTCATCCCCGTTCAACTATTGGCAAATTTTTGTTAACGGCTATTCGGGCTTTTCCTGAAGTAGTTTTAGCAATTATGTTTATTAAAGCCGTTGGTCCAGGTTCATTTGCGGGTGTTTTAGCAATTGGCCTTCATTCAGTTGGAATGTTAGGAAAGCTATTTTCTGAGGCAATTGAAGAAATGGATCGAAGTGCTGAGGTGGCAATTGCTGCTACTGGAGGAACTAAGTGGCAAATCTTTCGAATTGCTACGCTGCCTCAAATTTTACCAGAATTAATTTCTTATACTTTATACCGGTTTGAAATTTCCGTTCGTTCTGCTTCAATTCTTGGTTTAGTTGGAGCGGGGGGAATTGGGACACCCATGATGTTTGCTTTGCAGACCAGAGACTGGTCTAAAACAGGAATTATATTGTTAGGAATTGTTGCGATGGTTTTGGCAATTGATGCCCTTTCAACTTACTTACGGCGTAAATTAATTTAATCTGAAAAAAAGGACCTGCCACTGCAGGTCCTTTTTTAATTGAATGGAATTGATAAAGTAGCATTAGGTTTAATTCTATAAGTGATTGACTGATTATTTTGGTTCGTCATTTCATAATCAGTGGAATAAAGCACAACTGCCAGTTTACGGCTTTCTGGAAGCCGATAAAAAGTGGGTTGAAATTTTAATTCCACGGTATAAGTATGATTTGGTTCAATCGTTTCATTGATAGCAGGGCTAGTCCGATTTTGAAGATTAAGATGCACTTCAGAAATCAACTTAAAAGGGGTCTCACTTTTATTTAAAGTGAGTTCTCGTAAGTCATCTGTATACCATTGATAACCTAACGGCACACCATGTCGGGCTAAAATAGTGGGGTTTTCGTTGAGTCGTCTGGCAGACCCATAGTCCAGTAAAGCGGCACTTAACATTCCTAAATTAGTATTACTAGTAACCTCAAGTTTCAAAGTAACTGACCCATTGATGGTAACTTGATGAGGGAAATCAAGGGTTGCGGTTACCCGATTATCCTGAAGTGTTTGATTTTTTAAATCAAATAGTTGCTGGCGCCATTGCTGAGGATCGTGACAGTATTGGTTAAAACAATCAGCCGGTACGTTATTTTTAAAAAGAGATTGGTTAAATTTAATTTTTTGTGGATTGGCTTGATTTGTAGGCCAATTTTTAGCAGTTTCCCAAGTATCGGGTTGGACATTATCCTGGACAATTAAATTAGGTAGAATTGTTTCGGCCTGATTATCAATTTCGTATAGTTCATGGGAAAGCCAAAGATTAGTGATATCAGAAAAATCAAATGAAGGAAAAGCATTGATGTAAACGTGTTGACCTTGATGAAGAATTAACTTTTTCTGAATTGGTAAATTCTGAATTCCTTGCCAAAGTTCATATGGATTGCGCAGCTTGACGTTCCAGTCATTGAGTCCGTGTACTAACATGACGTCTGCTTTGATGTTTCCCATCTGCTTGCGATAATTTCGGTCATCCCAAAATTGATTATAACTGCCAGTAGCCCGATCTTGTTCAGTTGCCATTTGCTTTAAATACTTATCAAATTGAGGGCGAATGCTGAAGTTATCACCTGGACGTAAGCTTCGAGAGAATGTTTCCCCTGCTAGTACATCAGCATCTTCTCCTTGAAAACCACCAGGTGCAACTACCAGTCCTTTTTCTCGATAATAATCATACCAAGATGAAATGGCGGCCTCTGCGATAATTGTTTTTAAACCAGCTACACCAGTTGTAGCTGCAGCAATTGCTAATGTTCCCAAATATGATCGTCCAGTCATGGCTACATTTCCATTACACCAATTCGCTTTGATTTGAATGTGATCCGTGCGATTGGTAAAGGCAATACGGTCTCCATGCAACCATTCAATCACATCAATTGTACTAGCAGTTTGCTGGGGGTCGCCACAGGTTTGGAATCCATCAGAGTCAATGGTTCCAATTCCAGCAGCATACACACTTGCAAAACCACGAACTAACAGATAGTCATTTAAGGTGTATCCTGGTTTTGGTTGATGAGTTTCAGTTGCAATTTTAGTGACGGATGCAGGTGTTTGACTAGTTCCACTTTTTAAAGGATGTGGAACGTTAAATTCTAATTTTCCAGCAATTTTTTCGCTTAAATTCTGATGAACGTTATGGGTTAAATGTTCTCCCAGTTGGTCGTTAACGCCTTGGTCATAAGGTGAGGCTGTATAAGCCACGGGAATTTGATTGTCTGCTTTAGGACGTGTGATTTGAACTTTAATTAAGTCATTTTTTCCATCAAAATCAGAATCAAAATCAGTTTGAACATAAACGGTCTCGTATTTAAAATCTTGAGTCAAGAAGGTAGCTTGGGCTTTTCCGTTAAAAAATAGGGGTTGATGATGGCTAAACTCAGGTTTGGCAAAATATCCCTCCGCTGCCAAGTTATCAAGTAAAGTTAAATCATTTTTTCCGTGGGTATTAAGTAAATCATACCAAGCTTTGATTAATTCATCAGTTGTATTAACTACATGATGATGAAATAAATTTAATTTTTTGACAGACTGAAGGGGTTGATTAAGATTGTAATCGACACCTGCCTGAAAGCCTAAGAGTTGAAGCGCAATTAAATAAAAAATTTCTGCTGAAAGCGGAGTCTTAGAATTGAAAAAATCACCTAGCCTAGTGTCCGCAGTCGCTAGAAATTGATTTAACTTGATCCGTAAATTGGCGGAGCTAGATTTATTAGGTTGAATTTGAACTAAAAAAGAATGGAAAAGTTGTTTTACATTCTTTGATTCAAGCTTAAAACCAATACGTTGGAGTTCAGTTTTCATAGTTGATAAATTTGGATGTAATTGAGCGAATTGATTGATTTTCATAAGCACCTCCATGGTAATTAATGATTGTCGTAATTTTGAATACATTTGTTCAAAAAAAGTGTAAAATGAAACTATACTACTTTTTATGGAGAAAATAATGAACAAAAATTTAAAAGATAAAATTAAACAGTCTGTTTTAAATACACAATTGTCAAATATTTATGGATTTAGTGAAAAGATTAGCACCATTCCTGATTTAATTAAGCTTACGCTAGGCGAACCAGATTTTCCTACCCCGACTCATGTTAAACAAGCCGCAATTTCTGCGGTTAATAACGATGAAAGTCATTATACATCTACTTGGGGAAGAATTGAAACCCGAATGGCTGCGGCTGATTTTTTGAAAAATAAGTATGGACTGGATTATGATCCAGCAACCCAATTAGTAATTACTAATGGAGTTACGGAAGCGATGTACGATACTTTAGCAACTTTTATTGGAGAAGGGGACGAAGTATTGGTCCCAACTCCAGCATTCCCCGTTTATTATTCTTTAATTGATTTGAATGGAGGAAAATTAGTATCGATTAATACCCAACCAGACGACTTTTTATTAACGCCAAAACGGTTGAAAAAAGCAATTGCTACTCATCCTCGGGCCAAAATGATTATTCTAAATTTTCCTTCTAATCCTACTGGCCGTACCTATTCTGCTAGTGAGATTCAAGCACTTGCAGATGTTTTAGCAAAAACTGATCTGGTTGTGGTCAGTGACGAAATTTATTCTGAATTAACTTATGGTCAACCACATACTTCAATTGCCAAATTCATTCCAGAACAAACTATTTTATTCAATGGTTTGTCTAAATCACATGCAATGACAGGTTGGAGAATTGGTATTTTTGCAGGACCGGATGATTTAGTTAATCAAATTGCAAAAGTTCACGAATTAGTTACTACGTCCGTCATGACTGCAGCTCAAATTGCAGCGGAAGAAGCATTTGCCAACGGTCAAAATGATGCGCAACCTATGTTAGAACAATATCGAAAACGACGGGATTATTTACATGAAAGATTAGAGGATTTGGGGTTTGAAAATCAGCTGCCAGAAGGTGCTTTTTATATCTTTGCTAAAATTCCGGCTAATTTAAATCAAAATAGTTATGATTTTTGTATTGAGATAGCGCAAAATGCTAAAGTTGGAATGATTCCTGGGTCAAGTTTTGGCGATGGTGGAGAAGGATATGTACGTCTTAGTTATGCCACTAGTTTTACTAATCTTGAAACGGCTTTAAATCTTTTGCAAACTTACTTAGCTACAAAATTGTAAAAAAAGAACGAATCCTAGGATTCGTTCTTTTTAGTTTGACTAAAAACTTTTTTATTCTAAACCAGTAGCTTTCATACCATTGTGAGCAGTTTCTTTTAAAGTTTTAGCAGAAGCAGCCATTTTAGCTTTTTCTTCATCACTAAGTGGAATTTCGATAACACTTGCAATTCCGTTTGCATTAATCACAGCAGGAGTACCAATGTAAATATCGTTTAATCCATATTCACCATTCATTGGTGCGCCAACTGGAAGCACTGCATTTTCGTTACGCAAAATAGCACGAGAAATTCTCATTAAAGCTGTACCAACTCCGTAGAAAGTAGCACCTTTTTTGTTGATGATGGTATAAGCTTTGTTACGAGTTTCGTCTTCAAGTTTAAGTAGGTCATCTTTAGTGACGTTACGATCTGCAGCATATTTAAGTAATGGAACATTACCGATAGTAGCTTCATCTAAATCAGCAAATTCTGAATCACCATGTTCACCTAAAATGTAAGCATCAACACTAGCTGGATCTAAGCTGAATTTCTTAGCAATTGCAACTCGTAGACGACCAGTATCTAATGAAGTACCTGAACCAATAACTTTTTCTTTAGGAAAACCTGATAATTTTTGAGTTGCATAAGTTAAGATGTCAACTGGGTTAGCAGCAACTAAGAAAATACCATTAAATCCAGATTCGACAACTGGCTTAATGATTGTTGATAAAATTTTAAGATTTTTGTTAACTAAATCTAAACGAGTCTCACCTGGTTTTTGAGGTGCCCCAGCAGTAATAACTACTAAATCAGCATCTTTACAATCAGAATATTCACCAGAATAAATATTTTTTGGTGAAGTGAATGGGGTTGCATCTTCAAGGTCAAGTGCATCTCCGGTAGTTCTTTCTTTGTTGATATCAATGATTACAAATTCTTCAGCAATTCCTTGTTGAACCATGGCGAATGCGTATGAAGAACCTACGGCACCGTCACCAACTAAAACAACTTTTTGATGTTTTTCAGCCATAATAATAAACTTCCTTTCAAATTCTAATTAGTTATGTTTCAACCATATTGTACCATTTTTTTCAATCTAATTCCTAATAATAGAAAGCTAGCAAAACGGTAAACTGAAAAATAAAAAAATTTTTAAAAAAGGTTGACGACGATTGGTTTCGATGATATTATTTAATAGTTGTCAAAACGGGTTTTCGTTTCCCAGACAATTAGATTTTTCAATGGAAGATTAGCTCAGCTGGGAGAGCACCTGCCTTACAAGCAGGGGGTCACAGGTTCGATCCCTGTATCTTCCATTGAGCCGTTAGCTCAGCCGGTAGAGCATCTGACTTTTAATCAGAGGGTCGGCAGTTCGAACCTGCCACGGCTCATTTTCAAATAGTAAAAATAATATCATGCGGGCATGGCGGAATTGGCAGACGCGCTAGATTTAGGTTCTAGTATCTTCGTGATGTGGGGGTTCGAATCCCTTTGCCCGCATATTATTTTTGCCGACTTAGCTCAGTTGGCTAGAGCGCGTCACTAGTAATGATGAGGTCGGAGGTTCGAGTCCTCTAGTCGGCATTATGCGGAAGTAGTTCAGTGGTAGAACGCCAGCTTGCCATGCTGGAGGTCGCGGGTTCGAATCCCGTCTTCCGCTTTTTTCTATGATAATAGAATTATGCCGGGGTGGCGGAATTGGCAGACGCACAGGACTTAAAATCCTGCGGTCAGTAATGACCGTACCGGTTCGATCCCGGTCCTCGGCATTTATTATGCACCTATAGCGCAATTGGATAGAGTGTCTGACTACGAATCAGAAGGTTGCAGGTTCGACTCCTGCTAGGTGCATTTTTTCGGGAAGTGGCTCAGCTTGGTAGAGCACCTGGTTTGGGACCAGGGGGTCGCAGGTTCGAATCCTGTCTTCCCGATCGAATAAAAAGCATTGATGATTAATCATCAATGCTTTTTTTGTTTTGATAAGTGAATTTGCTTGTTATTTGGGTGTGATGTTTATATAATTAAAGTCAACATTAGTCAGAGATGAGATGATAAGATGGCAAATCATAGTATGTCAGATACAATTGAAGAATATTTAAAAGAATTATTAACAGAAGGCGACGAAGAAATTGAAATTCGCCGCTCAGATATTGCAGAACATTTTGATGTAGTTCCTTCCCAAATTAACTACGTCATCAAAACTCGTTTTACCATTCAAGATGGTTTTGTAGTTCAAAGCAAACGTGGTGGCGGTGGCTACATTAGAATTGAAAAAATAAATTTAACAGAGGACTCAAATGTTTTTGATCTTTTAATTGACTCAATCGGAGATATGATTAGTCAAAAAGATGAAGAGGACATTTTGCATACTTTATTGGATAATGGGCTGTTGAATGAACGAGAGGTTCAAATGGTAGCTTCCATTCTTACCCATGATGCTATTAATGTCTCAAACTATGAAACAGAAGAAAAAGTGCGTGCAAACGTATTATCTGCGTTATTGTGCCGCTTAAAATATGAATGTTAGCTGAAAGAAGGTATCTTAATGGAAGATTCATTAACACCTAGTGCAAAAAAAACATTGATGATTGCGCAAGAACAAGCACGTAATTTTCAACATCAATCTGTGGGAACGGAACACTTACTATTAGCATTAGCAATTGAAAAAAGTGGAATTGCTTATCAAACTTTGAATCAACTTTCTGTTACCGAACAGGATGTTAAAGAAGAAATTGAACAAATTGCTGGTTACGGAAACCTAAAATATGATGATGCCACATACTTGCCTTATTCGCCTAAAATGCGAGATATGCTAAATTTAGCTGCCCAAATTGCTAAACAATATGGTAGTCAAAAGGTTGGTACTGAACATTTATTGTTAGCTTTAACTAGTGAAAACGAAATTGTTTCATCAAGAATTTTAAATAGCTTAGGTATTTCTCCAGATGATGTACGGAAAATTACAATTCGTAAAATGGGGGTTCCTGATCAAGGAATTCTAACGGAAAATAAGAATGATAATAAAGAAAAAACACCAACTTTAGATGCTTTTGCTAAGGACTTAACCAAGGCTGCTCGTGATGGTCAATTAGATCCAATTATTGGACGTGATCAAGAAGTGCGACGGGCAGTGCAAATTTTAAGTCGTCGAACAAAAAATAACCCAGTTCTAATTGGCGAACCTGGAGTTGGGAAAACAGCGATTGCGGAAGGACTTGCCCAAAAGATTGTGGAAAAAGCGGTCCCCGTTGATATGTACAATAAGCGAGTAATGGCACTTGATATGGGAACTTTAGTTGCTGGAACAAAGTATCGTGGTGAATTTGAAAATCGTTTAAAAAAAGTTATCAATGAAATTAAAGCGAATGGAAACGTGATTTTATTTGTTGATGAGTTGCATACTTTAATTGGTGCGGGGGGAGCAGAAGGAGCGATTGATGCTTCTAATATTTTAAAACCTGCTTTAGCCCGTGGTGAAGTTCAAATGATGGGAGCAACTACCCTTAATGAATATCAAAAGCATATTGAATCGGATGCAGCTTTGGAACGTCGGTTTGCTACGATTCAAATCGAAGAACCCAGTGTTGATGAAGCTAAGAAAATTTTAACAGGATTACGTCCCAAATATGAAGAGCATCATCATGTTCAAATTACTGATGCTGCTATTGATGCAGCAGTTGATTTGTCTAGTCGATACATTAGTGGCCGCTTCTTGCCAGATAAAGCGATTGATTTAATGGATGAAGCTGCTGCTAAAGTTCGGATTGATGCTATGGGTAAGCCTACCGATCTAGCGTCATCTCAACTTTCACTTGATGAAGCACGAGCTAATAAAGATCAGGCTATCGAGGAACAACGATTTGATGATGCAGTTCATTTTCGAAGTCGTGAACAAGAGTTAGAATCAATTGTTGATAAGCTCTTGCAAGCAGAAGAAGAAAAACGAAAGCAAGAAAATCAAAAACATGACTATACATTAAAAGAAGATGTGGAATCAGTTGCTCAAATTGTAGCTGAATGGACGGGAATTCCTGTTACCCATCTTAAAAAGACCGATGCCAATCGGTTGATGAATTTGGAAAAAGTTTTACATCAGCGAGTAATTGGGCAAGATGAAGCTGTTACAGCGGTTGCTAAAGCAGTTCGTCGAGCTCGAAGCGGGTTGAAAGATCCTAATCGTCCAATTGGATCGTTTATTTTTCTTGGTCCTACCGGAGTTGGAAAAACGGAGTTAGCTAAGGATCTAGCTGAGGAAATGTTTGGCTCAGAAGACGATGTTATTAGAGTTGATATGAGTGAATACATGGAAAAATATTCCACAAGTCGATTAGTTGGTTCAGCACCAGGATACGTAGGTTATGAAGAAGGTGGTCAACTAACTGAAAAGGTACGTAAGCATCCTTACTCGGTTATCTTACTTGATGAAGTTGAAAAAGCTCATCCAGATGTTTTTAATCTGTTATTACAAGTATTGGATGATGGGTTTTTAACTGATTCTAAAGGACGGAAGGTTGATTTCAGAAATACCGTTATTATTATGACTTCTAATTTAGGTGCGTCAGCATTACGGGAACAAAAGACGGTTGGTTTTGATGCAAAACAACCTGACAGTAACGATGATGAAATGAAACGAGTAATTCAAGAAAAAATGAAGCAGTTTTTCCGACCAGAATTCTTAAATCGAATTGATGAAACAGTTATTTTCCATGGATTGACCGAATCAGAACTTCATCGAATCGTTAAATTAATGACTAAAAATTTGGTGGAACGAGTTGAAAAACAAGGGTATATCTTAAAGATTACTCCAGCTGCAATTGATGTAGTTGCTAAAAAAGGATATAACCCAGAGTATGGGGCTCGTCCTTTACGTCGTGCGCTTCAAAGTGAAATTGAAGATCCATTAAGTGATGAATTATTAGCTGGTAAATTTAACCCAGGTGATAAAATTACAATTGGAGCACAAAAAGGTAAAATTACAATTACACATAAAACACCAGTTATATAGAAAAAACGCCATTTTACGATGGCGTTTTTTGTTGACGTAGTGTTGATCTAGCGTTATCATATAGTAGTATATAGTAAATTGAAATGAGTTATGCCGATCTATTGTCCGGGATAACGCTTATAGTTACCCAAAAATAGAAAACTCTATTTTTGGCTTTTTTTTGCTTTAAATTAGCTTTTTTAGTGAAATGTAATCAAACTGTAACATTTCTTTTTGAAGGGATTATTTAAGGAGGGTTAACAACTTGGCAGAAAACGTTAAAGAAAACAACCAAAAAGATGCAATGGCTGGGAACGTTGTTAAATACGGTAAACATAGAACCCGTAGAAGTTATGCCAGAATCAAAAAAGTTTTGGATCTTCCTAACTTGATTGAAGTGCAATCTAACTCATACAACTGGTTCTTAGATGAAGGCCTTCGTGAGATGTTTAGAGACATTATGCCAATTGACGATTTCCAAGGAAAATTATCATTGGACTTCGTTGATTACCAATTGTTAGAACCTAAATACACCGTTGCCGAAGCAAGAGCTCATGAAGTTAATTACTCAGCTCCGCTTCACGTTACGCTTAAATTGACTAACCATGAAACTGGTGAAATCAAAACTCAAGACGTATTCTTCGGTGATTTACCATTAATGACTGATCAAGGAACTTTCATTATTAATGGGGCAGAACGAGTAATTGTTTCTCAATTAGTTCGTTCGCCAGGGGCCTACTACCACAAAGAATTAGATAAAAATGGTCGCGAAATGTTCAGTGCCACAGTGATTCCTAATCGTGGTGCTTGGATGGAATTCGCTACTGATGCCAAAAATGTATCATATATTCGAATTGACAGAACTAGAAAGTTACCAATTACTGAATTGATTCGGGCTTTAGGGTTTGGCTCTGATGATGAAATCTTTGAAATTTTTGGTAAGACTAATGATAGTCTTAACTTAACCATTGAAAAAGATGTTCACAAAGATTCAAGTGACACCCGAACTGAAGAAGCGTTAAAAGATATTTATGAACGCTTGCGTCCTGGTGAACCTAAGACTGCTGAATCATCACGTAATCTTTTAACGACTAGATTCTTCGATCCACAACGCTATGATATGGCTCCCGTTGGTCGTTATAAGACTAACGAAAAGCTTAGTTTAAAGAATCGTTTAATGGGACTTTATTTGGCTGAAACTTTGGCTGATCCTGAAACTGGTGAAATCATTGCTAAAAAGGGTGATTTAATTGATAAAGAAGTTATGAAGACTTTGGCTCCATATTTGGATAACAAAGATTTCAAAGCTTATACATTTAATCCAGCTCCTGAAGCTGTGGTTACAGATCCAGTAACTGTTCAAATTATTAAAGTTTATTCAAACAAAGACCCTGAAAAAGTGGTTCCTGTAGTTGGAAATGACAACATCAGCCTTGACTATAAGCACATTACACCTGCTGATATGTTAGCTGAAGTGAACTATTTCTTTGATCTACAAGAGGGAATCGGCTCTGTTGATGATATTGATCACTTGAGCAATCGTCGAGTACGTTCAGTTGGTGAATTGTTACAAAATCAATTCCGCATTGGTTTATCACGAATGGAACGAGTTGTGCGTGAAAGAATGTCAATTCAAGATGCGGCAACCGTTACTCCACAACAATTAATTAATATTCGTCCAGTAGTTGCTTCAGTCAAAGAATTCTTTGGCTCATCACAACTTTCACAATTTATGGATCAAACTAATCCATTAGGTGAATTAACTCATAAGCGTCGTTTATCTGCACTTGGACCTGGTGGTATCACTCGGGACCGTGCCGGGTATGAAGTTCGTGATGTTAACTACACCCACTATGGTCGGGTTTGTCCAATTGAAACTCCTGAAGGTCCTAACATTGGGTTGATTAACTCATTTTCTGGTTACGCTCGTGTAAACAAGTATGGATTTATTGAATCTCCTTATCGTCGTGTAGATTGGGGAACTCACAAAGTTACTGACAAGATTGATTATTTAACTGCCAGTGATGAAGATAAATATGTGATTGCACAAGCCAATACTCCACTTAATGACGATGGATCATTCCGTGAAACACACGTAATGGCTCGTGATAAAGCTGAATATGTTGAAGCAGATATTAATAATGTTGATTACATGGATGTTTCTCCTCTTCAAGTTGTTTCAGTTGCCACTGCATGTATTCCATTTTTGGAAAATGATGATAGTAACCGGGCCTTGATGGGATCAAACATGCAACGTCAAGCGGTTCCATTGATCAATCCACATGCACCACTTGTTGGTACTGGAATGGAATATAAGACTGCTCATGATTCTGGAGTTGCTAAAATTGCTAAGTATCCTGGAACTGTAGAATACGTTGACGCTGACGTAGTTAAGATTCGTCGTGATAACGGAACGTTAGACACTTATGAATTAACCAAGTTTATGCGTTCTAACAATGGGATGAACTATAATCAAACTCCAATTGTGAAGACTGGCGATCATGTTGATGCTGATGAAATCATTGCTGATGGACCTGCAATGGAAAATGGGGAATTGGCTTTAGGTCAAAACCCAACTGTTGCCTTCATGACTTGGCAAGGTTATAACTTTGAAGATGCCATTGGAATTAGTGAAAAATTAGTTAAGGAAGATGCTTATACTTCAATTCACATTGAAGAATATGAATCAGAAACTCGTGACACAAAACTTGGACCTGAAGAAATGACTCGTGAAATTCCTAATGTTGGTGAAGATGCGCTTAAGGATCTTGACGAAGAAGGAATTGTCAGAGTTGGTGCTGAAGTTCATGATGGTGATATTTTAGTTGGTAAAGTTACGCCAAAAGGGGTAACTGAGTTATCTTCTGAAGAACGTTTATTACATGCCATCTTCGGTGAAAAATCACGTGAAGTTAGAGATACATCACTTAGAGTTCCTCATGGTGCTGATGGAGTGGTTCAAGATGTTAAAGTTTTCTCTCGGGAAAATGGAGACGAATTACAGCCTGGTGTAAACAAAATGGTTCGAGTTTACATTGCTCAAAAACGGAAACTTCAAGTCGGTGATAAAATGGCCGGTAAACATGGTAATAAAGGTACGGTTTCAATCGTAATTCCTGAAGAAGATATGCCTTATCTACCTGATGGAACTCCAATTGATATTTTATTGAGTCCCATGGGTGTTCCATCACGGATGAACATTGGTCAAGTATTGGAAATGCATTTAGGAATGGCTGCTAAGAAGCTTGGAATTCATGTTGCTACTCCAGTATTTGATGGTGCCACTTCTGATGATGTTTGGGCTGCTGTAAAAGAAGCCGGTATGGCTAGTGACGGAAAGTCAGTTGTTTATGACGGTCGGACTGGTGAACCATTTGATAAACGAATCGCAGTTGGAGTCATGGGATATCTTAAACTTAACCATATGTCAGAAGATAAAATTCACGCTCGTTCAATCGGACCATACTCCCTTGTTACGCAACAACCACTTGGTGGGAAAGCCCAATTTGGGGGACAACGTTTCGGTGAAATGGAAGTTTGGGCTCTTGAAGCATATGGAGCAGCTCATACTTTACAAGAAATTCTAACTTACAAATCAGATGATGTAGTTGGTCGAGTTAAGACTTATGAAGCCATTGTTAAAGGTGAACCAATTCCTAAACCGGGAGTTCCTGAATCATTTCGAGTATTGGTTAAAGAATTACAAGCCCTTGGCCTTGATATGAAGGTTCTTGGTGCTGATCACCAACCAATTGATTTACGTGATATGGATGATGACGATGATGTTGTGAACGTTAATGCCCTTAACAAAATTGCCCAAGAACAAGATGCAAAAAAAGAAGCCGAAAATAAAGAAGCTACCTCTAAGGTCGCTGATGATGCTTCAACTGATGAAAAAGACAATAATTAATAAAGGAGGGGACGCCAATGGTTGATGTTAACAAATTCAAAAGTATGCAAGTTGGACTTGCATCTCCTGAAACAATTCGTAGCTGGTCATACGGAGAAGTAACCAAACCTGAAACGATTAACTATCGAACTTTAAAGCCAGAAAAAGATGGTTTATTCGATGAAAGAATTTTTGGACCTACTAAGGACTGGAAATGTGCCTGTGGTAAGTACAAGGGAATTCGTTATAAAGGAATTGTTTGTGATCGTTGTGGAGTTGAAGTTACTCGTGCCAAGGTTCGTCGTGAACGAATGGGTCACATTGAATTAGCAGCTCCAGTAACTCATATTTGGTATTACAAGGGTATTCCAAGTCGAATGGGATTAGTTCTAGACATGAGCCCTCGTGCCTTAGAAGAGATCATTTATTTTGCTTCATATGTAGTTGTTGATCCTGGTAATACACCACTTGAAAAGAAACAATTATTATCTGAACAAGAATATCGTGATAAGAAACGTGAATATGGCAACCGATTTGATGCGAAAATTGGTGCTGAAGGAATTCGGGCTTTACTTGATAGTGTTGATGTAGAAAAAGAAGTTACTGAATTAAAAGCAGAACTTAAGAAAGCTACTGGTCAAAAAAGAACACGTGCAATTCGTCGTTTAGATATTTTGGAAGCGTTTCTTACCTCTGGAAACAATTTATCTTGGATGGTAATGGATACTATTCCAGTTATGCCACCTGATTTACGTCCGATGGTACAACTGGAAGGGGGCCGATTTGCTACTTCTGATTTGAATGATTTATACCGACGGGTAATTAACCGAAATAACCGATTAAAACGATTATTAGACTTACACGCTCCTGGAATTATCGTCCAAAACGAAAAAAGAATGTTACAAGAAGCAGTTGATGCTTTGATTGATAATGGTCGTCGTGGTCGTCCTGTTGCCGGTCCTGGTAATCGTCCTTTGAAATCACTTTCTCACTTGCTTAAGGGTAAGCAAGGTCGATTCCGTCAAAACTTACTTGGAAAACGGGTTGATTATTCAGGTCGTTCTGTTATTGATGTTGGTCCATGGTTAAAACTTAGCCAAATGGGTCTTCCAGTTTCAATGGCACTTGAATTATTCAAACCATTTATCATGCACGAGTTGGTTAAACGCGGGTTAGCTTCAAATGTTAAAAATGCTAAACGTGAAATTGAACGTAAAGATGATGTTGTTTTTGATGTTCTTCCTTACGTAATTAAAGAACATCCAGTTCTATTGAACCGAGCCCCTACCTTGCATCGACTTGGAATTCAAGCCTTTGAACCAGTATTGGTAAGTGGTAAATCAATGCGTTTACATCCATTAGTTTGTGCTGCTTACAATGCCGATTTTGATGGTGACCAAATGGCCATTCACGTTCCTCTTTCTGATGAAGCTCAAGCTGAATCAAGATTGTTAATGGCTGCTGCTGGTCATATCTTGGCTCCAAAAGATGGGAAACCCGTTGTGGCTCCATCACAAGATATGGTTATCGGTAACTACTACCTAACGATGGAAGAACCTGGTCGTGAAGGTGAAGGAATGATTTTCAACACGCCTGAAGAAGTTGAAGTTGCTTATCGTGATGGTTTAGTGCATTGGCACAGTCGAATTGGAATTCCTGCTGCAGCTTTTCCAGATAAGCCATTTACTGATGACCAAAAAGATAAAATTATGGTTACTTCAGTTGGTAAAGTAATTTTTAACGGAATTTTGCCTAAGGCATTTGTTTACTTGAATGAACCAACTGCTACTAATTTAAATGGCTTTATTCCTGATAACTATTTCTTAGAACCTGGGGAAAACATTCACGAACATATTGCTAATACTGAGCCTGTTAAACCATTTAAGAAAAGTTTCTTATCAGATATCATCGCTGAAGTTTATAACCAATACAAAGTTACAGAAACTTCAGAATTACTTGATCGAATTAAAGATTTAGGTAATGATGAATCAACTAAGTCAGGTTTAACTGTTGGAATGGCAGATATTACTGAACTTAAAGAAAAACCAGAAATTGTGGCTGATGGTCACAAAAAGGTTGCTACCATTACCAAACAATTCCGTCGAGGTTTGATTACCGATCAAGAGCGTTATGAAAGAATTGTGAACGTGTGGAATGATGCCCGTGATAAAACTCAAGATGCTTTATTACAAAATTTTGATCCTGAAAATCCAATCTTCATGATGAGTGATTCTGGAGCTCGTGGGAATATCTCAAACTTTACTCAACTTGCCGGAATGCGTGGATTGATGGCTTCTCCTGATGGTAAAATTATGGAACTTCCAATTACATCTAACTTCCGTGAAGGGATGTCAGTTTTGGAAATGTTCATTTCTACCCATGGTGCTCGTAAAGGGATGACCGATACGGCCTTGAAGACTGCCAACTCAGGTTACTTAACTCGTCGACTTGTGGATGTGGCTCAAGATGTTATCATTCGTGAAAAAGATTGTCACACTGATCGTGGATTAGTAGTGCGTGCGATTAAAGAAGGTAACGAAATGATTGAACCACTTTACGATCGAATTCTTGGTAGAAATGCCATGAAGACCGTTAAAGATCCTGAAACTGGTGAAGTAATCGTTGCTAAAAACGAAATGATTGATGATAAGAAAGCTCAACAAATTGTTGATGCTGGAATTGATTCAGTTGAAATTCGTTCAGCCTTCACTTGTAACACTGCTCATGGGGTTTGTGAAATGTGCTACGGTCAAAACTTAGCTACTGGTGATAACGTTGAAGTTGGTGAAGCAGTTGGAACTGTTGCTGCTCAATCAATCGGTGAACCTGGTACCCAATTAACTCTTCGGACTTTCCATACCGGTGGGGTTGCAAGTAACACTGATATTACCCAAGGGCTTCCCCGGGTTCAAGAAATTTTTGAAGCTCGAAATCCTAAAGGTAAGTCAACTATCTCTGAAGTTACTGGAGTAGTTGAATTAATCGAAGAAGATCCTGCTGAAGGGGTTAAAGAAGTTACTATTCAAGGTAAAGCAGATACCAGAAAATACAAGGTTCCATTAACTGCTCGGATGAGAGTTGCTGAAGGTGATACAGTTCGCCGTGGTGATGCGCTAAACGAAGGTTCAATTGATCCTAAAGAGCTTCTTAAGATTCGTGATACCTTATCAACTGAAACTTACTTATTAACGGCGGTTCAAGAAGTTTACCGTCGTCAAGGGGTTGAAGTTAATGATAAGCATGCCGAAATCATGGTTAGACAAATGCTTCGTAAGGTACGGGTCATGGATCCAGGTGACACCGATATCTTGCCAGGTACCTTGATTGATATCGATGATTTCAAAGAACGAAATGCTGATGCAGTTATGACTGGTGAAGTGCCAGCCACTGCTCGTCCGGTCTTACTTGGAATTACCAAAGCTGCCCTTGAAACTAATAGTTTCTTATCAGCTGCTTCCTTCCAAGAAACCACTCGAGTACTTACTGATGCTGCAATTCGTGGTAAAGTAGATCCATTAATCGGACTTAAAGAAAACGTTATTATTGGTAAGCTTCTTCCTGCTGGAACCGGTGTTCATGAATATGAAGACATTGAACCAGAAGAAGTTGGTAAACCAGCTGGCGAAAGCGTTGTTGCTGGTTCTGATAAGACATCTGATTTAGATACTGATAACCCAACTAAATAATTAAAACTGGGATTGGAAAACAAGCTTTATTTCAAAAAACGCAATGAATTAAAAAATTCATTGCGTTTTTTTGATATAATTTTGATACAATACAGTAAAGTTTATAACTTTAGAGGAGAAAAAAGAATGCGCCTAGGGTTTAAAATTTGGTGTGGGGTAACTATTTTAGAAGTTATCACTTATGGATTATTTTCAGTGATGATTTTTATGCGAAGTGTTGATGGAGCAGGAGTGGATCAAACTCCTCAAATTAAAATGATGACTTGGTATTTGTTAAGTGGATTTTATTTATTTTTCTTTTTAATTCAATTAATCTGGTTTGTAGTTATGAAACTTATTAACAAAAAATAGGCATAGAAAAAGCAGTCAAATTTTTGAAATTTGACTGCTTTTTGATTAGTTAGCAAATTTAACTTGATTACCAGCTAGTGAAGCAATTTGGGCTAAAGAAAGTACGTTATAACCTTGATCACGTAAGTATTGTCCCCCAGGTTGGAAAGTCTTTTCAATTACAATTCCGATACCGGCCACGGAAGCTTGAGCTGCTTCGACAATTTGAATTAAGCCCTTAGTGGCTTCTCCATTAGCTAAGAAATCATCGATAATTAATACTTTATCTTGATTGGTTAAAAATTGTTTTTCGATGTAAATTTGATTAGTAACTTGTTTAGTGTAAGAGTAAACTTCAGCACTATAAACATCATTTTTAACCACTAATGATTTACTTTTCCGAGCAAAAACCACTGGTAGTTTCATTGCTAAGCCAGTCATCACAGCTGGTGCAATTCCAGAAGCTTCCACGGTGAGAATCTTTGTAATTCCCAAATCTTTAAAGTATTCCGCAAAGTTTTGGCCAATTTGATACATTAATTCAGGATCAATTTGATGATTTAAAAATGAATTAACTTTTAAAATATTACCTGGTAAAATGGTTCCTTGCTCGCGAATCACTTTTTTTAATTCTTCCATAATGAATACAATACCTTTCATGCTTATAGTTCAGAATTCTGGTTCTGAGTAGAAACGACTGACCAATTTCAGTCATATATAAGTTTTACACTTTCCTACATTGTAACTGGAATGCTATCGATAAACAATATCATGATTAAACTATTAGTTAGAAAAGGAATAAAAGGAACTAGTTTGGTTTTTTTAATTCCACAATAGAATAAGGCTAATAAAGCTGCTAGTAAAGTAGTATGGATAACTAATGAAAATCTGCAGGCAATTAAAAGGCAAAACATCACATCCAAATCACCATTACCAATCCAATTTAGCTTTTGGTTGATCAAAAGCAAGCTTAGGTAACAAAAACCAATTATGATTATTGCCCAAAAATCTAATTCTGAAATCCAGATTGCTAAACTAAAGATAATAGGAATCCAATGTGAGCTAAAGTGGAGAGTAAGGAGATCAAATAAACTAATAATTGTTAAACATAATAACAATCCAAATAACTGTAGTGGAATTGAATTCAGCAAAGTGAAAAGTAATCCGGTACTAACTTCATACAATAATAAATAACTTGGAATTTTTATGTGACACCGGTTGCATTTCCCTCGTAGACCAATAAAACTAACAATTGGAATTAATTCAAACCAAGCTAACTGACGTTGGCAAGAATTACATTGGGAACGTGACCAAATGAAATTAGTTTTAGTTACCATTCTTTCAACTAATAATGGTAAAAACGATCCGATGATACTTCCATAAATAAATAAAATGATTTTCATATTTTCACCTCATCAAAAAATACGTTAAATTTTGTTGACGGTGTTTGATTAACATGTTATTCTAATCAATGTGCTTAAACAGTTAAGCGATTTTTTTATTCCTAAAAAATGGTTCACCTGGATGTGTGGACTTAAAAACAAATTTAAGAAAGGAGGACTTTTTAGATGCCTACAATTAATCAATTAGTTAGAAAAGGTCGTAAATCTAGAAGTTCTAAATCAAAATCCCCAGCTCTTGGCTTCGGATACAACAGTTACAAGAAGAAACAAACAAACAATGCTTCACCTCAAAAACGTGGAGTTGCTACTCGTGTGGGAACTATGACTCCTAAAAAGCCTAACTCTGCCTTACGTAAGTATGCGCGTGTTCGTCTTTCAAATTTACTTGAAGTTACTGCTTACATTCCCGGAATTGGGCATAACTTACAAGAACATAGTGTTGTTTTAATCCGTGGTGGTCGTGTTAAGGATTTACCTGGGGTTAGATATCATGTTATCCGTGGTGCCTTAGATACTGCCGGTGTTCAAGATCGTCGTCAAAGTCGTTCTAAATACGGTACTAAGAAACCTAAAGCTAAAAAATAATATAATATTTAATTAAAGGAGGACTTTTAGATGCCTAGAAAAGGAAAAGTTCAAGAACGTGAAATCCTTCCAGATCCAATCTATAACTCAAAGTTGGTTTCAAAATTAATCAACCATTTGATGTTAGATGGTAAGAGAGGTACTGCATCAGAAATTTTATATGATGCATTTAACCAAATTAAAGATACTACTGGTAACGATCCAGTTGAAGTGTTTGAAGAAGCAATGAAAAACATTATGCCGGTCCTTGAAGTTAAGGCCCGCCGTGTTGGTGGATCTAACTACCAAGTTCCTATCGAAGTTCGTCCTGCAAGAAGAACTACTTTAGGTTTACGTTGGTTAGTAAACTACTCACGTCTTCGTGGTGAACATACTATGAGTGACCGTCTTGCTAAAGAAATTATTGATGCATCAAACAATACTGGTGCAGCTGTTAAGAAACGTGAAGATACACACAAAATGGCTGAAGCTAATCGTGCTTTTGCTCATTACCGTTGGTAATCTTCTGATTGCTTAATCGCAATTAAAGGGTGGCTAAGAAATTGGCCACTTTTTTAGAACTATTGAATTTTAAAAGGAGTTAATAATGGCTAACAAACGTGAATTCCCGTTAGAAAAAACACGTAACATTGGGATTGTTGCCCATATCGATGCTGGTAAAACAACAACAACCGAACGGGTTCTTTACTATACTGGTAAAGTTCATAAAATTGGTGAAACCCATGATGGTGCTTCACAAATGGACTGGATGGAAGAAGAAAAGGAACGTGGTATTACCATTACATCAGCCGCTACTACCGCTGAATGGAAGGGTTACCGGGTTAACATCATTGATACACCAGGACACGTGGACTTTACTGTCGAAGTTGAACGTTCACTTCGAGTACTTGATGGTGCCGTTGCTGTACTTGATGGACAAGCAGGTGTTGAACCTCAAACAGAAACTGTTTGGCGTCAATCATCAGATTTTGATGTTCCTCGAATTGTTTTTATCAACAAAATGGATAAATTAGGGGCTAACTTTGATTTCTCTGTTCAATCAATGCATGATCGTTTAGGAGCAAATGCGGTTCCTGTTCAAGTTCCTGTAGGTGCTGAAAATGATTTTGTGGGTGTAATTGATCTTATTGAAATGAAAGCTTACATCTATGATGAAGATAAAGAAGGTGCCAACTGGGATACTGTTGAAATTCCAGATGACTACAAAGAAAAAGCTCAAGCCGCTCGCGATAACTTAATTGAAGCAGTTGCTGACTTGAACGATGACATCATGGACAAATTCCTTAATGGTGAAGAAATTACTAAGGATGAATTAAAAGCTGCGATTCGTAAAGCAACGATTAACCTTGAAATGTACCCAGTTTTTGCTGGTTCAGCATTTAAAAACAAAGGTGTTCAAATGATGATGGATGGGGTTGTTGATTACCTTCCATCACCACTTGATGTTCGTCCTTACCAAGCTATTGATCCAGAAACTGGTGAAGAAGTACCAGTTAAGCCTGATGATAAAGCACCATTTGCTGCTTTAGCATTTAAGGTTGCTACTGATCCATTCGTTGGTCGTTTAACATTTATTCGTGTTTACCGTGGTTCACTTGAATCTGGTTCATACATTTTAAATGCTACCAAAGACAAGCGTGAACGAGTTGGTCGTTTGGTTCAAATGCACTCAAATACTCGTCAAGAAATTCCTGAAGTATTCTCTGGTGATATTGCTGGGGCAATTGGTTTGAAAAATACCACTACTGGTGATTCATTAACTGATATTGATCATCCTTTACACCTTGAATCAATGGAATTCCCAGAACCAGTTATTGAAGTTGCAGTTGAACCTAAGACTAAGGCCGATCAAAACAAGATGAATACTGCTCTTCAAAAACTTTCTGAAGAAGACCCTACTTTCCGGGCACAAACTAACCCAGAAACTGGTCAAACAATTATGGCCGGAATGGGAGAACTTCATCTTGATATTCTGATTGAACGAATGAAACGTGAATTTGGTGTTGACGCTACCATTGGTGAACCTCAAGTTGCTTACCGTGAAGCATTTACTAAACCAGTTGAAGCTCAAGGTAAGTTTGTTCGTCAATCTGGTGGTAAAGGTCAATATGGTGATGTTTGGGTTGAATTCACTCCTGGTGAAGAAGGTTCTGGCTTCGAATTTGAAAATGCCATTGTTGGTGGAGTTGTTCCTCGTGAATTTATTCCTTCAGTAGAACAAGGGATTAAAGAATCAATGGAAAATGGTGTTCTTGCAGGATTCCCATTAATTGATCTTAAAGCCAAGTTGTATGATGGTAGCTACCATGATGTCGATTCTAGTGAAGCTGCTTTCAAAATTGCTGCCTCAATCGCTTTGAAGAATGCCGCTAAAAAAGCTGCTCCAGTTATTTTGGAACCAATCATGAAAGTTGATATTCGTGTTCCTGAAGAATACATGGGAGACGTTATGGGACAAGTTACAGCTCGTCGTGGAAACGTTGAAGGTATGGAAGCACAAGATAATGCACAAAACATTCATGCTATGGTTCCTCTTTCAGAAATGTTTGGTTACGCAACTGATTTGCGTTCAGCAACTCAAGGACGTGGAACTTTTGTAATGTCATTTGACCACTACACTGCTGTTCCTAAGAGTATCCAAGAAGATATTATTAAGAAAAATGGTGGAGAATCTTAATTACTTTTCAATTATTAATTCGAAAAAGCTTTGTTAATTTTAATTAACAAAGCTTTTTTTGTTTTATATCGTAAAACCCTTGCAACACAAGCAAATTACATGTATTATATAGTAGTGTCTTAAATGAAGGGGCAGATTGTGCTCTAAAATTGATACAGTAAGCGATGATGTAAAAGATTGCGGCACACCCGGCCGCTTTGCCATGGCAAGGTCTGTCCGGTAACTTTTACGGAGTTAGTCTTAAAAGAAAATAGACGAGGGAGGGAAAAACATGGCAAAAGAAAAAATCCGTATTCGCTTGAAAGCATACGAACACCGTAGCTTAGATCAAGCTGCTGATAAGATTGTTGCTACTGCACAAAGAACTGGTGCTACTATTTCAGGGCCAATTCCATTGCCAACTGAAAGAACTATTTATACAGTTTTGGCATCACCATTCAAGTATAGTAAAGCACAAGAACAATTCGAAATGTTAACACACAAACGTTTAATTGACATTTTAAATCCAACACCAAAAACTGTTGATTCATTAATGAAATTAGACTTACCAAGTGGTGTTGATATCGAGATTAAATTATAATATTACACAATATTGGAGGTGTACTCATGATCAAAAAAGGAATCTTAGGTAAAAAGGTTGGTATGACTCAAGTTTTTACTGAAAACGGTGAATTAGTTCCAGTTACTGTTGTGGATGTAACTCCTAATGTTGTTTTACAAGTTAAAAACAACGAAACAGACGGTTACGAAGCAGTTCAACTTGGTTTTGATGAAAAACGTGAAGTTTTAAGTAATAAACCTGAACAAGGTCACGTCAAAAAAGCTAACACTACCCCTAAGCGCTTCATTCGTGAAATCAGTGATGTCGACTTAGAGGCTTATAAAGTTGGAGATGAAGTTAAAGCTGATACATTCCAAGCTGGAGACTCAGTCGATGTAACTGGTATCACTAAAGGTCATGGTTACCAAGGTAACATTCACAAAGACAATCAAAGTCGTGGACCAGAAACTCATGGTTCTAGATATCACCGTCGTCCAGGTTCACTTGGAGTTATTATTAACCGAGTTGTTAAAGGTATGAAACTTCCTGGACGGATGGGTAACAAAACTGTTACCATTCAAAACCTTGAAGTTGTTAAAGCAGACGTTGATAACAACGTATTGTTAATTAAAGGTAATGTACCTGGTGCAAACAAAACACTAGTTACGATTCGTACTTCTGTACACAATTCAAGAAAATAGGAAAGGGGGAACCGCAAAATGACAAGCGTATCATTATTTAAACAAGATGGTAGTAAAGATGGCTCAATCGATCTTAACGAAAACATCTTCGGTATTGAACCAAACGAAAGCGTAGTATTTGACACTGTAATTATGCAGCGTGCATCTCAACGTCAAGGTACCAACGGAGTTAAGACTAGAGGCCAAGTTTCTGGTGGTGGTAAGAAGCCATGGAGACAAAAAGGTACTGGTCGTGCTCGTCAAGGTTCTATTCGTTCACCACAATGGGTTGGCGGTGGAGTAGTATTTGGACCATCAGCTCGTTCATACAGCTACCATCTTCCTAAAAAGGTTACTAGATTAGCTGTTAAATCAGTTCTTTCAGAAAAAGTTTCAGAAGATAATTTTGTTGTAGTTGATTCAATTAACTTTGAATCACCAAAAACAAAGGAATTTGCGAACTTATTGAAAAATCTTGATGCAGCTACTAAGACATTGGTAGTTTTGGAAGATACTAACGATAACGTTGCTTTATCAGCTAAAAACATTCCGAACGTTCAAGTAATTAGCGCCAAAGGTGTTAACACTCTTGATGTATTGAATGCTAAAAAAGTCGTTATTACCAAAGCTGCTCTTTCTCAAGTAGAGGAGGTGCTCGCATAATGGAAGCACGAGATATCATTTTACGTCCTGTAATCACTGAAGCTTCAACTGATCGTATGGACGACAAAAAATATACATTTGATGTTGATTTACGAGCAAACAAAAACCAAGTTAAAAATGCTGTTGAAGAAATTTTTAACGTTAAGGTTGCTAAAGTAAACATCATGAACGTTAAAGGTAAAGAAAAACGCCAAGGTCGTTACGTTGGTTTCACTAAGAAACGTCGTAAGGCAATCGTTACTTTATCAAATGATTCAGACGAAATTAAGTTATTCTCTGAAGAATAATCTATTAAGATAGGAGGAAAACAACGTGGCTTTAAAGAAATATAAACCAACGACTAATGGTCGTCGTAATATGACTAGTATTGACTACAGTAATATTACAACTAATAAGCCAGAAAAAAGCTTAGTACAAGCTAATTCTAAAAAGGCTGGTCGTAACAATTCAGGTCGTATGACTGTTCGTCACCGTGGTGGTGGAAACAAGCACTTATATCGTGTTATTGATTTCAAACGTAACCATGATGATGTTAAAGCAACAGTTAAAAGCATCGAATATGATCCAAACCGTACTGCTAACATCGCTTTGATCGTTTACGCTGACGGAATCAAATCATACATTCTTGCCCCTAAAGGTCTTAAAGTTGGAGATGTTGTTGAGTCTGGTTCAAATGCTGATATCAAGCCTGGTAACACACTTGCACTTAAAGATATTCCAGTTGGATCAACTATTCATAATATTGAACTAAAACCTGGTAAAGGTGGACAACTTGCTCGTTCTGCTGGTAACTCAGCACAATTATTGAGTAACGAAGGAAACGGTAAATATTCACTTGTTAAATTACCTTCTGGTGAAGTAAGAATGGTTCTTTCTGTTTGTCGTGCCACAATTGGTACTGTTGGAAATGAAGAACATTCACTTATTAACTGGGGTAAAGCCGGTCGTACTCGTTACCGTGGTCAAAGACCTCACGTACGTGGATCTGTAATGAACCCTAACGATCACCCACATGGTGGTGGTGAAGGTAAAGCTCCAGTTGGTTACCCATCTCCTTTGTCACCTTGGCACAAGAAGACTGTTGGTAAGAAGACCCGTTCTAAGACTGCTCGTTCAAACAAATTCATTGTTCGTCGTCGTAAGGGTTCAAAGATGTAATTTTAAGTGCATCTAGATACAAGACTTGAAGAGGAGGTTTTATAATGAGTCGTAGTTTGAAAAAGGGACCATTCGCTGATCAATCTTTATTAAAGAAAATCGATGCCCAAAAAGACCAAGAAAAGAAAACAGTTATTAAAACTTGGTCACGTCGCTCAACTATTTTCCCTAGTTTCATTGGTTACACTATTTCAGTGTACAATGGTAGAACTCATGTCCCAGTTTTCATCCAAGAAGACATGGTAGGACATAAACTTGGAGAATTCGTTCCAACACGTACATTCCATGGTCATGGTAATGTAGGTGGAAAAGACAAGATTACAGGATAACAAGGAGGATACAAAATGGCTGAACAAGTTACATCAGCAAAAGCTATTGCTAAAACTGTTCGTATTGCCCCTCGTAAGGTCCGTCTTGTTTTAGATCTTATTAGAGGTAAAAACGTTGCAGAAGCTGCTTCAATTCTTGAATTCACCCCTCGTGGTGCATCTCCAGTAGTTGGAAAAGTTTTAAAATCAGCTGTAGCAAATGCAGAAAATAATTTTGATCTTGATGGTCAAAACCTTGTTGTTGCTGAAGCATACGCCGACGAAGGACCAACTTTAAAGCGTTTCCGTCCCCGTGCTAAGGGTTCTGCTTCACCAATCAACAAACGTACAAGTCACATTACAATCGTAGTATCAGAACAAAAGGAGGGATAGAGCATGGGTCAAAAAATTAACCCTAATGGTTTCCGTATCGGTGTTAACCGTGGTTGGCAAGCTCAATGGTATGCTAACGATGACAAATTTGCTTCATATTTAAATGAAGATTTGAAGATTCGTGACTACCTTGCTAAACGTCTTGCTGATGCTTCAGTTTCAGAAATTGAAATTGAACGTGCTGCCAAACGAGTAAACATTTCTATCCACACTGCAAAACCTGGTATGGTTATTGGTAAGGGTGGATCAGAAGTTGAAAGTCTACGTAATGAATTAAACAAGTTAACTGGACGTCGTGTTCACATTAACATTATTGAAGTTAAGAAACCTGACTTGGAAGCTGATTTAGTTGGTGAAAATATCGCTAAACAACTTGAAGGTCGTGTTGCTTTCCGTCGTGCTATGCGTCAAGCTATGAAGCAAGTTATGCGTTCAGGTGCTGATGGAGTTAAAACTCAATCATCTGGTCGTTTAAACGGTGCTGACATGGCTCGTATTGAAAGTTATTCTGAAGGTCGTGTTCCACTTCATACTTTGAGAGCTGATATCAACTATTCTTGGAATGAAGCACACACTACTTACGGTGCAATCGGTGTTAAAACATGGATTAACCGTGGAGAAGTTTTACCTGAAAAGCCTTTGGAAAACCGTAAAGGAGGTAAATAAACATGCTTGTACCTAAACGTGTTAAGCACCGTCGTGAATTCCGTGGTAAACTACGTGGACACTCAAAAGGTGGAAACTCAGTTGCCTTTGGTGAATATGGTTTACAAGCCATTGATTCACATTGGATCACTAACAGACAAATTGAAGCTTGTCGTGTTGCCATCACTCGTTGTATGAAACGTGGTGGAAAAGTTTGGATTAAAATCTTCCCTCAAAAATCATATACTGAAAAAGGTATTGGTGTTCGAATGGGTAAAGGTAAAGGTAGTCCAGCTGGATGGGTAGCAGCCGTAAAACGTGGTAAGGTACTTTTCGAAGTTGCCGGCGTTGACGAAGCTACTGCAATTAAAGCATTGACTTTAGCTTCAAATAAGTTACCTGTTCGTACTAGAATTATCAAACGTGAGGAAGTAGGTGGCGAATCAAATGAAGGCTAAAGAAATTGCTCAATTAACCACTGATGAAATGCGTGCTAAAGAACAAGATTACAAGAAAGAATTGTTTAATCTTCGTTTCCAATTAGCCACTGGTCAATTAGAAAATACTGCAAGATTGAGAACTGTTCGCAAAACAATTGCACGGATCAAAACTGCACTAAGACAAAAAGAATTAAATAAATAAAATACGATAAAAAGGAGGGTTTATTTATATGAGCGTAGAACGTAATGAACGTAAAACATATAGAGGTCGTGTTGTTTCTGACAAAATGGATAAAACTATTACAGTTGCTGTAGAAACTACAAAAACACATCCTACTTATGGCAAGCGTATTAAATATACTAAAAAGTACAAGGCTCGTGATGAAGAAGGTATTGCTAAAGTTAACGATATCGTTGAAATCATGGAAACTAGACCATTATCAAAGACTGTTCACTTCCGTCTTCTAGATGTTGTTGAAAAAGCCGTTATTATCTAGCTTGTATCGTTTTTATCGTATTATGATTTTTAAATCGAAGGGAGGACACTTGCGATGATCCAACAAGAAAGTCGTTTAAAAGTTGCCGACAACTCAGGTGCTCGAGAATTATTAACTATTAAAGTTTTAGGTGGTTCAAGAGTTCGTTATGCGGGCGTTGGTGACGTTATTGTTGCTACTGTTAAACAAGCAACACCAGGTGGCGTTGTCAAAAAGGGTGACGTTGTTAAGGCTGTTATTGTTAGAACTAAAGCTGCTTCACGCAGAAATGATGGTTCTTACATTCGTTTTGACGAAAACGCTGCTGTTTTAATTAATGATGATAAGAGTCCTAAAGGTACTCGTATTTTTGGGCCGGTTGCTCGTGAATTGCGTAATAACAACTTCATGAAGATCGTTTCATTAGCACCCGAAGTACTTTAATACTAAGAAGCAAAATCAAGGAGGTGCCAGATTAATGTTCTTAAAGACTGGTGACAAAGTTCGGGTTATTGCTGGTAAAGACAAAGGTAAAGATGGTCAAATCATCAAAACCATTGCAGCTGATAATCGCGTAGTTGTTGAAGGAATCAACAAAGTTAAGAAACACCAAAAGGCTTCTCAAGCAAACCCACAAGGTGGAATTGCTGATGTTGAAGCCCCAATCAATGCATCAAATGTAATGCTAATCGACCCATCAACTAATGAACCAACTAGAGTTAGTTTTGAAGTTAAAGATGGCAAAAAAATTCGTATTTCAAAGAAATCACACAAATCAATCGATTAAGATTGTAAGTGAAAGGAGGAAATTACTCGCATGTCTACTCGCTTAGAAGAAAGATATAAGAAAGAAATTCTCCCAGCACTAGTTGAAAAATTCAACTATTCATCAATTATGCAAGGACCAAAACTTGAAAAAATTGTTTTGAATATGGGTGTTGGTGATGCTGTAACAAACTCTAAAAACTTAGACGAGGCTGTTAATGAATTGACCCTAATTTCTGGTCAAAAGCCTCTTGTTACAAAAGCTAAAAAATCAATTGCAACTTTCCGTTTACGTGAAGGTATGCCAATTGGTGCTAAAGTCACTCTTAGAGGTGACAAAATGTATGACTTTTTGGACAAATTAATCAACGTTTCATTACCACGTGTTCGTGATTTCCATGGTGTTCCTAGCCGTTCATTTGACGGTCGTGGAAACTACACCTTAGGTATCAAGGAACAATTAATTTTCCCTGAAATCAGCTACGATGATGTTAACCGAGTTAGAGGTTTAGATATCGTACTTGTTACAACTGCTAATACTGACGAAGAAGGACACGAATTGTTAAGTCAATTTGGTATGCCATTCGCTAAATAGGAGGTTTTACATTGGCTAAAAAATCATTAGTTGCAAAAAGCAAACGTCCAGCTAAGTTCGCTGTTCAAGCTTACACTCGTTGCGAACGTTGTGGTAGACCTCGTGCGGTTTACCAAAAATTCCACTTATGCCGAATTTGTTTAAGACAACTTGCCCACAAGGGTCAAATTCCTGGTATGAAAAAAGCTAGTTGGTAGAATAAACAAACTTAAAAGGAGGTTGTACGTTCATGACTATGACAGATCCAATTGCAGATTTTCTAACAAGAATTCGTAACGCGAACATGGTTCGTCACAATTCTGTTGATATTCCTGCATCAAAAATTAAACGCAACATGGCCGAAATCTTAAAACGTGAAGGTTTTGTGAGTCGTGTTGAATATATCGAAGACGATAACCAAGGTGTTATCCGTGTTTACCTTAAATATGGTAAAGACAATCAACGTGTAATCTCTGGTTTGAAGAGAATTTCAAAACCAGGATTACGTTCATACGTTAAATCTGATGATGTTCCTAAAGTACTTAATGGTTTAGGTATTGCGATCATCTCAACTTCAAACGGTGTGGTTACTGACAAAGAAGCTCGTGCTCAAAAAGTCGGTGGAGAAGTATTAGCATACGTTTGGTAAAAAATAATTAAGAGATGGAGGTGTCTAACACATGAGTAGAATTGGTTATAAAACAATTGAAATTCCTGAAGGTGTAACTGTTACACGTGATGGTGACAATGTTACGGTTAAGGGCCCTAAGGGTGAATTAACTGCTATTTTTGCCCCTGACGTTGAAATGAACGTTAACGGTAATGAAATTAACTTTGAACCAACTGGTAAGTATGACAACAGAATGCGTGCCTTACATGGTACCCAACGTGCTAACCTTGCTAACATGATTGAAGGGGTAGAAAAAGGCTTCAACAAGACTTTGAAATTAGTTGGTGTTGGTTACCGTACCCAACTTAAAGGCTCAGATTTGATCCTTAATGTTGGTTATTCAAATCCTGTTGATGTTCCAGTTCCTGAAGACTTAGAAGTTAAAGTTCCTGATAACACCACAATTGAAATTGCTGGGATTAACAAGCAACACGTTGGTGACTTTGCTGCTAAAGTTCGCGAAATTCGTTCACCAGAACCTTATAAAGGTAAAGGTATTCGTTACGAAAATGAACACATTGTTCTTCGTGAAGGTAAGACTGGTAAATAATCGAATTTTAAATAAACAATAATATAGAGGTGACTATTTTGATTACAAAACCAAGCAAAAATAAAACACGTGTCATTCGACACAAACGTGTTCGTAATAAAATTGCTGGTACTGCTGAGTGCCCACGTTTAGACGTATTCCGTTCTAACAAGAACATCTACGCTCAAATTATTGATGACGTAGCGGGTGTAACGCTAGCTAGTGCCTCAACTCTTGACAAAGAAGTTGCAGAAGGTAATAAAACTGAACAAGCACAAAGTGTTGGTAAGTTAATTGCTGAACGTGCTCTTGACAAAGATGTTAAACATGTCGTTTTTGACCGTGGTGGTTACTTATACCATGGACGTGTAGCTGCTCTTGCAGGTGCTGCTCGTGAAAATGGACTTGAATTTTAATAAAAAGGAGGAATAAATCACATGGCTAAGTATATTGATCCAAATAAATTGGATTTAGAAGATAACGTTGTTGCCATTAACCGAATCACTAAGGTTGTTAAAGGTGGACGTAGATTACGTTTTGCTGCTTTAGCAGTTGTTGGTGACAAGAATGGTCACGTTGGTTTCGGTACAGGTAAAGCTCAAGAAGTTCCTGAAGCAATCCGTAAAGCGGTTGAAGCTGCAAGAAAGAACTTGATTGAAGTTCCAATTGTTGGAACTACTATTCCTCACGAAATCGTTGGTGTATACGGCGGTGGAAAAGTTATGTTGAAACCAGCCGAAGAAGGTTCTGGAGTAGCAGCCGGTGGTGCCGTTCGTTCCGTTATGGAATTAGCAGGTATCAATGATGTTACTAGTAAGCGTCTTGGTTCAGATACTAAGATCAACGTTATCCGTGCAACTTTCGAAGGTCTTAAAGGACTTAAGAACGCTAACGAAGTTTCAGATCTTCGTGGTGTTTCTGTTGATCATTTAGCTGAATAGGAGGATTTACAGATGGCTCAATTAAAAATCACTTTGATTCATAGTGCTGCTCATCGTCTTCCAAAACAACGTAAGATTGTGGAAGCTTTAGGTTTAGGACGTATTAACAGTAGCGTTGTAAGACCTGATAATGCAGCAACTCGTGGTGCATTATTTAAAATTGCTCACTTAATTAAGGTTGAACAAGTTAAAGATTAATTATTTTAAAGTAAGAGGAGGTGCAATTCAATGAAGTTAAACGAATTAAAATACGCTGATGGTTCTCGTTCAGAAAGAACAAGAAAAGGACGCGGTCGTTCAAGTAAAGGTAAAACTTCTGGTCGTGGACAAAAAGGTCAAAAGGCCCGTGGAAAGACTCGTTTAGGTTTTGAAGGTGGACAAATGCCATTGTACCGTCGTATCCCTAAACGTGGATTTACTAACATTAACCGTAAAGAAATTGTTATCGTTAACGTTGAAGAACTTAACGTATTTGACAACGGTGTAGAAGTTACACCAGAATTGTTAATCGAAGCCGGCATCATTAAGAATGTTAAAGATGGTGTTAAGGTTCTTGGTGAAGGAAAACTTGAAAAGAAACTTACAGTTTCAGCTAATAGATTTTCTGAAAGTGCCAAAAAAGCTATTGAAGACGCTGGTGGTAAAGCTGAGGTGATCTAATGTTATCTACCTTAAAAAGTGCATTTGAAGATAAAAATATTCGTAAAAAGATTCTTTTTACTTTGTTTGTTTTAGCTATCTTCCGATTAGGAGCTTATATTACAGTTCCTGGGGTTAATGCTAAAGCTCTTCAAGAAGTAGCTTCTTCTGGGTTAGTTAATGTTTTAAATATCTTCAGTGGTGGAGGATTAACTAACTATTCAATTTTTGCCATGGGTGTTTCTCCCTATATTACTGCACAAATTGTTGTACAGTTACTACAAATGGATATCGTTCCTAAGTTTGTTGAGTGGGGAAAGCAAGGTGAAGTTGGTAGGCTTAAGTTAGACAAGGTTACTCGTAGATTAACAATTGTCCTAGCCTTCGCTCAATCCATCGGTATTACCGCTGGTTTCAATGCTTTAAGTAGTTTACACTTAGTTGAAAATCCTGGGATTGCTACATATGCTAGCATCGGATTGATTCTTACTGCTGGAACCATGTTAACCACTTGGATGGGAGACATGATTACGGATAAAGGAATTGGTCAAGGAGTTTCAATGATCATTTTTGCTGGAATTGTTGCTAATATTCCTACTGGGTTCGAAAGTATTTATCGAGAATACATTCAGGGAACTCCAACTAGTGATTTGTGGCAACCAGCACTATTCATTGGTGGACTTATCATCGCAATGTTAGTAATTGTTACTTTCGTTACGTGGGTTCAACAAGCTGAACGTCGAATTCCAATTCAATATACTCGGCGAGCAACCGGCTCATCAAAAAGCAGTTATCTTCCATTAAAAGTTAACGTTGCTGGAGTAATTCCGGTTATCTTTGCTAGTGCATTTATCTCAACCCCACAGACAATTTTAATGTTCTTTACCAAGAACCATGGTAGTCAGGGTTGGTTTAAATTCATGTCAGAATTATTTAATATGCAAACCCCAATGGGTGCTACATTTTATACGATTTTGATTGTTGTCTTTACTTTCTTCTATGCGTTTGTTCAAGTTAATCCACAAAAATTAGCTGAAAATTTACAAAAACAAGGAAGTTACATTCCAGGAGTATGGCCTGGAAAATCTACCCAACTTTACGTTTCTCATCTTTTAATGAGATTAAGTACAGTTGGAGCATTATTCTTAGGATTTGTTTCTTTAATTCCTTTAGTTGCTCAAAACTTATGGAATCTTAATAGCTCAATTGGTTTAGGTGGAACTAACATCTTAATTATTGTTGGGGTTGCAATTGAAACCATGAATCAGATTAAAGGATTAACAATGCGCCAAGAATATGTAGGATTTATTCAAAATGAACCAAAAGACAACGATAAGGGAGATAAATAATATGTCAATGAATTTATTATTAATGGGTCTTCCTGGTGCTGGTAAAGGTACACAAGCTGAAGATATTGTTGAAAAATACAACATTCCACACATCTCTACTGGAGATATCTTTAGATCAGCGATAAAGGAAAAGACTCCAATGGGTGTTGAAGCTCAAAAGTATATTGATAAAGGTGAATTGGTTCCTGATGCGGTTACTTGTAAGATCGTTGAAGAACGATTGAAACAAGATGATACCAAGAACGGTTACCTCTTAGATGGGTTCCCAAGAACTTTGGAGCAAGCCCAACAATTAGAGATAATTACTGATAAATTAGGGAAAAAGCTAGATGCAGTGATTAACATTGATGTTGATCCTGACGTTTTAGTTGCTCGTTTATCTGGTCGATTCATTTGTAAAAACTGTGGTGCTACTTATCATAAATTGTACAAAAAACCTAAAGTTGAAGGTACGTGTGATGTTTGTGGTGGACATGTATTTTATCAACGAAGCGATGACGAACCAGAAACTGTAAAAAATCGATTGAAAGTAAACATGAAAATGAATACGCCATTAATTGATTTTTATAAGAATTTAAACTTATTGCACACAGTGAACGGTGATCAAGACATTGCAGATGTTACTAAAGACATTAATAAGATTCTTACCAATTTAAACTAAGGTCTTCTTAATTGTCGCTGAGGCAATGATATGCTATATTGAAGATTGATAGTGTTATTGGATTTGAATTGAATTAATCATGATTTTGGAGGATTGTTTTGTCTAAAGATAATGTAATTGAAGTAGAAGGAAAGATTACTGAAACCTTACCTAATGCGATGTTTAAAGTAGAACTAGAAAACGGTCATGCTATTTTAGCTCACGTTTCTGGCAAAATTAGAATGCATTACATTAAGATACTTCCAGGAGACCGTGTAACTGTTGAAATGTCACCATATGATTTAACTAAGGGTAGAATTACTTATCGATTTAAGTAATTTCCCTTTATTAGGAGGTTTATAAGATGAAAGTAAGACCATCAGTAAAAAAAATGTGTGAACAATGTAAAATTATTAAAAGAAAAGGCCGTGTGATGGTAATTTGTTCAGCAAATCCTAAGCACAAACAAAGACAAGGTAAGTAATTAAACAGGAGGTGGATTAAATGGCTCGTATCGCCGGAGTGGATTTACCACGTAACAAGCGTGTTATTGTTGCTTTAACTTACATCTATGGTGTTGGTGACGCAACTTCAAAAAAGGTTCTTGAACAAGCTGGTGTTTCAGAAGATGTTCGTACTCAAGACTTAACTCCTGATCAACAAGATAAGATTAGAGAGGCTCTTGATAACTTCCTTATCGAAGGAGATTTACGTCGTAAAGTAAGTATGGATATCAAGTTACTATCAGAAATCGGTTCATACCGTGGAATGAGACATCGTCGTGGATTACCTCTTAGAGGTCAACACACTAAAAACAATGCTCGTACTCGTAAAGGTAAGAGAACCAAGAAATAATAATTAAGAAGGAGGTTACTAGTTCTTATGGTTAAGAAAAATACTCGTAAGCGTAAAGCAAAGAAACATGTTGAATCTGGTGTTGCTCACATCCATTCAACATTTAACAACACATTGGTTATGATTACCGATGTTCAAGGTAACGCTATTGCCTGGTCATCAGCTGGTGCATTAGGTTTCCGTGGAAGTCGTAAATCTACTCCATTTGCTGCTCAAATGGCTGCAGAAGCAGCTGCAAAGACAGCAATGGAACATGGAATGAAGACCGTTGAAGTTGCTGTTAAGGGTCCTGGTTCAGGTCGTGAATCAGCAATTCGTGCATTACAAACAACTGGTTTGGAAGTAGCTGCTATTCGTGATGTTACTCCAGTTCCTCATAATGGTTGTCGTCCTCCAAAACGTCGTCGAGTTTAATTTTTTAATGAAAGTTAATTTTGTAAAAGACTCAACGCGGTTTGAAAGGGGTAGAAGTTAGAATGATTGAATTTGAAAAGCCTAACATTCATAAAATTGAAGAAACAAATAACTACGGTGAAGTAGTTGTAGAACCATTAGAACGAGGATATGGTACTACGCTTGGTAACTCATTGAGACGGATTTTGCTTGCCTCATTGCCCGGTGCTGCTGTAACTAGTGTTCAAATCGATGGTGTTTTACATGAGTTCTCTACTGTAAAAGGGGTTACCGAAGATGTTACTAAAATTATCTTAAACTTGAAAAAGCTTAAGTTAAGAATTGACTCTGAAGATAACGATCCTCATACCTTGAGTATTAATGTAACTGGTCCTGCTGATGTCACTGCTGCTGATATTACGACTGATAGCGAGACTACAATTCTCAATCCAGACTTGCATATCGCTACTGTCGCTGAAGGTGCAACTTTGCACATGACTATGACTGCTAATAAAGGTCGTGGTTTTGTATCAGCTGAAGAAAACAAAGCTAGAAACGATGATATGCCAATTGGTGTATTACCAATCGATTCTATTTATACCCCAATCGAACGTGTTAACTATCAAGTTGAAGACACACGTGTAGGACAACGTGATGATTTCGATAAGTTGACATTAGACGTTTGGACAGATGGTTCAATTTCTCCTTCCGATGCAATTTCATTAGCTGCTAAGATTTTAAGTCAACATTTAGAAATGTTTGTTGATTTAACTGATCGTGCACAAAATGCTAATGTGATGGTGGAAAAAGAAGAAAACCACAAAGAAAAAATGCTTGAAATGTCAATTGAAGAACTAGATCTTTCAGTTCGTTCTTACAACTGTTTGAAACGTGCTGGAATTAACACTGTTCAAGAATTAACAGACAAGTCAATGGCAGACATGATGAACGTTAGAAACCTTGGACGCAAGTCACTTGAAGAAATCGAACAAAAAATCGATGCTTTAGGTTTGTCATTTCGTAAAGAAGATTAGTTAAAAGGAGGATATCCATTTATGAGTTATCGTAAATTTGGTCGTGAAAAAGGCCCACGTCGCGCTATGCTTCGTAACTTGACTACTGAATTAATCGTTAATGGTCGTATCGAAACTACTGAAGCTAAAGCTAAAACGGTTAGATCTTCCGTGGATAAGATGGTTAGCTTAGGTAAACGTGGAGATTTGGCTGCTCGTCGTCAAGCTGCTGCTTACTTACAAAACATGATTGCTGATGTTACAGAAACTGACGATAAGATCAAGGTAACTACTGCTTTGCAAAAGTTATTTGATGAAATTGCACCAAAATACAAGGATCGTAACGGTGGTTACACTCGTATCCTTAAAACCATGCCTCGTCGTGGAGATGGTGCACCAATGGTAATCTTAGAATTTGTTTAATTATAAATAATGAGATAATAGCATAAATAACTGAATCACTAAATATGAGGCATAAAGCGTTATGATGATGGGAACACCCAAGTCTAGCTTGAATGTGGGTAAAACCAAGCGCCTTATATTTATGTGATTTTTTTATACATAAAATTAAAGGAAAGATGCTTATGCGACCTAAAATTGAATTTAATGCAGTATCATTTGCTTATCCAAATCAAGTTAAGGCATTGGACCAGGTATCATTTAGAATTAACTCAGGGACGACGGTTGCTTTAATCGGACAAAACGGAAGCGGTAAAAGTACAATTGCAAAATTAATTGATGGGCTTCTTAGTCCGACTGTAGGTGAAATTAAAATTGATGGTGTTCAATTAGTGGAAAATAATTTAGTTAACTTACGCAAAAAAATTGGAATTGTTTTTCAAAATCCTGATGATCAAATTGTCGGAGCCACAGTTGAAGAAGACGTAGCTTTTGGCTTGGAAAATCGTAATTTACCATTTCCTGTGATGCATAAGCGCGTTAATCAAGTCCTTAACGCAGTTGGAATGCAAGCATATGCAAATGTGAGCCCTAATTTACTTTCTGGTGGGCAAAAGCAAAAAGTTTCTTTAGCTCGTGCCTTAGCTTTGGAACCGTCAGTTTTAATTCTTGATGAGGCCATGAGCATGTTAGATCCCGCTGCAACAGCTGAAATCAAGCAAATTATTATAAAACTACAAAAGGCAACCAAATTAACGGTTATTTACATTACTCATGATATGAAAATGTTAGAATTAGTTGATGAAGTTTTAGCCTTAAATGCAGGACAGCTAATTTTTTCAGGAAAACCAGAAAAATTATACCAGCAACCCACTATTTTAAATGAGTTAGCCATGCAGCCACCATTTACTGAACAAGTTAAGGACCTTTTTAAAAAACATGGATATAATCCACCCGTTGAATATTTAGATAATGAGAGGTTAAGTGAATGGATAACCAAATTATTTTAAAAAACGTTAATTACACTTATGCTCAAAATACTAAATCTGCTAGCCAAGCCTTAAAAGATATCAACTTAACAGTCAGTGCAGGAGAATTTGTTACTTTAGTCGGTAAGACTGGAAGTGGAAAGTCTACCTTAGTTCGTTTGTTAAATGGATTATTGAGTGCAAGCTCTGGACAAGTAATTGTTAATGATACTTTGATTCAACAGAAAATGAAAAAAGTTGCATTATTGAAAATTCGTTCCCAGGTGGGAATGATTTTTCAATCGCCAGAGAAGCAATTATTTGCGGACACAGTTTTAGACGATGTAAGTTTTGGACCACAAAACTTTGGCAAGTCGAAGGTGGATGCGGAAAGTCTTGCTAAACAAATTTTAAAAGAAGTTGGAATTCCTGAAACATTGTTTAAGCGTTCTCCATTTGAACTTTCAGGTGGTCAGATGCGACGAGTAGCAATTGCAGGAGTTTTAGCCATGCAGCCTCCTATTTTGATTTTAGATGAGCCAACGGTCGGTTTAGATGAAATTGGTCGTAATGAAATCTTGACAATTGTTAAGCGACTTAATGAACAGCAACATGTGACCATTTTATTAATTACTCATGATATGAAGGTAGTTAGTGAATTTTCCAAACGAGTTATAATGCTTGATCATGGTCAAATAGTTAGTGATTCTGACCCTGCCGTCTTTTTTTTAAATATGAAAAATTCAGCAGGCTTACCAGATTCTGTTAAAATATATAAAGCATTATTACAAAACGGAATTAAGTTGTCCGATGTTCCTTTAAATCAGCAACAATTAGTTAATTTAGTGTTAAAGAAATTAAAGAAGTAGGAGGATGAGTATTTGAATAAGGCAGTTTTTGGGAATTATTTACCGGGTAATTCAAATATTCATCGTCTAAATCCGACTGCTAAAATTTTGGCTACGCTTTTAATTATTACTTGGATTTTATTTGCTAACAATCTTTGGAATTATGGGCTTTTAACGATTTTATTGATTGTAGAAGCCTATCTCTCCCAGATTGAAATTAAAACCATTTTAAGAGCAATTAAGCCCTTTATTTGGTTGATTATGTTTACAGTAATTATTCAAATTTTGTTTAGTCCCCATGGTCAGGTTTATTTTTCGTGGGGTCCAATTAAAATTACGGATTATGGAATTCAGCTTGCTGGATTGATTCTAATTCGGTTTATTTTAATTATTATTCAAGCAACAATTTTAACCATGACTACTTCACCAAATTCGATTGCTTTTGGGGTAGAAAAGTTGATTGGTCCATTACGTCATATTGGGGTTCCAGTGGAAACCGTAGGAATAATGATTTCAATTGCATTGCGATTTGTCCCCACCTTAATGGAGGAACTTCAAGTGATTATGGATGCTCAACGTTCACGTGGTGTAATGTTTAATCAAGGTGGAATTATTAAACGTTGCAAAAATATTATTTCATTAATTATTCCGCTGTTAGTGTCCTCATTTCGTCACGCCGACAATTTAGCTGATGCTTTAGGTGCGGGAGGTTATGAAGCTAATCAAACCAGAAGTAGTTATCGTCGATATCACTGGGATTGGTCAGATAGCATCGCGATTTTAATTGTAATTTTAGTTGGAATCACAGTTATTTTAATGAGGAACTTAAGTTAATGAGAAGATATAAAATTACATTTGCATATGATGGAACCCAGTTTGCGGGATTTCAGAAACAACCTAAGCAACGAACTGTGGAAGGTGTGTTAACTAAAATTGTGAACAGAATGGCTAAAAATCCATCATCAGAAATTGGAATTTATGGTTCTGGACGGACGGATGCAGGTGTACATGCGTTAGCTCAAGTGGCACATTTTGATTTTCCGTTTGCAATTCCAGCGGATAATATGCTTAAAGGATTAAACAGCATGTGTCCTTTAGATATCGAAATCTTGAAAGTTGAAATTGTAGATTCTGATTTTCATGCTCGTTATGACGTAACGGGGAAAAAATATCTCTACAAAATTTCGTTAGGGCGATTCACGGATCCCTTTAAACGGTTTTATACGGCGCATTGGCGCTTTCCCATGGACTTTAATAAGATGGAAATTGCAATTCAAGATTTAGTGGGAAAACATGATTTTTCTTCATTTGTGGCTTCGGGAGCTAAGCCTGGAAGTCGAATTCGAACGATTTTTTCGGTAAAAGCAATTAATGATGAAGCACATCAAGAAATTCAGTTTGAATTTTATGGCGATGGCTTTATGTATAATCAAGTTCGGATTATGACGGCCGTCTTAGTCGAAATTGGGATGGGTAAACGACCAATCCATGACATTCAACGCTTATTAAGCGTAAAGAATCGACAAGAAGCTCGCTTAACGATGCCAGCTGAGGGACTATACTTAAAACAGGTTTATTATCCGGGTGATGATCCAAAACATTCCCAAAAGAAGCATCAAAATCAGATTAATTCCTGAATTTAATTGACTTTTTGTCTTATAATTTGTAAAATGATATATGGTATTGTTTGCCCCACATTTAAGCCCCGGAAACTTATATTGGTGTCGAACAAAACAAAGAAACGCGGAGGAAAATATAGTGCGTACAACATACATGGCTAAACCCGGTGAAATTGAACACAAATGGTACATCATCGATGCTGCTGGAATTCCAGTAGGTCGTCTTGCAAGTGTTACTGCTTCAATTTTACGCGGTAAAAACAAAGTAACTTACACACCAAACGTAGACAATGGTGACAATGTAATTATCATTAATGCATCACAAGTTGCATTAACTGGTCACAAGGCCAAAGATAAGATGCACTATCACCACACTCAATACATTGGTGGAATTAAACAAGAATCATTTGGTAAATTGCGTGCTGAAAAACCTGAAAAGTTCATTGAACAAGTTGTTAAGGGTATGCTTCCTCACAACTCATTAGGTCGTAAGATCGGTTTGAAACTTCACGTTTATGCTGGTGAAGATCACAAGCATGAAGCACAAAAACCAGAAGTTTTAGATATTACTAACCTAATTTAAGGAGGATATACACATGGCTAAAGTTCAATACAGTGGTACAGGTCGTCGTAAAGACTCAGTTGCTCGTGTACGCTTAGTACCAGGTACTGGTAAAGTTATTATCAACGGTAAAGACGTTGAAGAATACATCCCTTTCCCTAGTTTACGAGAAGTTATTTTACAACCATTCAATGTTACTGAAACATTAGGTAACTACGATACATTAGCAAATGTAAATGGTGGTGGTTTCTCTGGTCAATCAGGTGCAGTTCGTTTAGGAATTGCTCGTGCATTGCTTGATGTAGATCCTGACTTCCGTGAAGCACTTAAGAGAGCTGGTCTTTTGACTCGTGATCCACGAATGAAAGAACGTAAGAAACCAGGTCTTAAGAAAGCTCGTAAGGCTGGTCAATTCTCAAAACGTTAAGATATATTTTTACGAATATGTTTATGAAACACTCATACCGTGTATGAGTGTTTTTTTGTTAGTTAAAACCAATCTTTATTGCTTCATTTTCTTGTATAAAGGGATACAATAAGGGTGTGAATATGATTTTGATAAAAAAGAAGGGTGACAAAAATGAAGGTTATTGATGAACTTGTAGACGTTGTCGGGAAAAGACATGTAATTACTTCAAAAGAACGCTCTGAACAATATCGTGAAGGTTATCGTTCTGGACACGGAGATGCTTTAGCTGTAGTTCGGCCTAAAACTTTATTAGAATTATGGAAGGTATTGGAGATTGTCCATCAGCATGATTTAATTGTGATTATGCAAGCTGCCAATACTGGTTTGACAGAAGGTTCTGTGCCTAACCAAAATGGTTATGATCGTGATGTTATAGTGATTAATACTTTACGAATGAAAGGAATTCAATTAATTGATGATAATCAGCAAGTGATTGTTTTTCCAGGAACAACTTTACATGCCTTAGAAACGACGCTTGATAAAGTTGATCGTAATCCACATTCTGTCATTGGTTCATCAACGATTGGCGCTACTGTGGTCGGCGGAGTTAACAATAATTCAGGTGGTGCCTTAATTCAACGAGGTCCTGCTTATACAGAATTAGCTTTGTATGCGCAAATTGATAAAAATAATCAGTTACATTTAGTCAATCATTTGGGGATTGATTTAGGAACAACTCCTGAAGAAATCTTAACGAATCTGGAAGAACACAATTATAATAATCAATCGATTCATTACAGCGAAGACCGAGTAGGACATAATCGTAATTACGAAAGCCGGGTTCGCGATGTTGATGCAAGCACCCCAACTCGTTATAATGCTGATTCCAAGGAACTTTATGAAGTTTCTGGTTCTGCCGGTAAATTAGTTACCTTTGCCGTTCGATTGGATACTTATCCAAAACCTAAAGCAGAAAAAGTCTTTTATATTGGAACTAATGATCCTGCAGTTTTAGAGGAATTAAGACGTCATATTTTAACAAAATTCAAATATCTTCCAGTTTCTGGGGAATACATGCACCGAGAAGCTTATGATTTAGCAAAAAAATATGGTAAAGATAATTTAATGGTGATTGATGACATTGGGACTAAGCCACTTCCATTCTTGTTTAATGCTCGAGCAGCTAGTGAACGAATCTTGCATCATATCCCTACATTTAAACCATATTTTGTAGATCGGACACTCCAAAAGCTTAGCGGAATTTTTCCTGACCAATTACCAAAACGGATGGAAGAATTTCGTGACAAATATCAACATTACCTTCAATTAAAGGTTGAAGATCAAGGCATCGATGAAGCTCGTGATTATTTGCAGGAATTTTTCAAAGATCATGAGGGTGGGTACTTTGAATGTACGCCTAAAGAAGCTAAAGTTGCTGCAACCCATCGCTATGTAACAGCAGCTGTTCCCATTCGTTATGCAGAAACTCATCAAAAAGATGATATTCAAATATTACCTTTGGATGTTGCTTTGCCAAGAAACGAAGAAGACTGGTTTGAAACCTTACCAAAAGAAATTGATGATAAGATTAAATACAAACTTTACTATGGACACTTCTTGGATCACGTTATGCATCAAGATTACATCTTGAAAAAGGGTGTTGATCCACATGAACTAAAACAAGAAATGTTGAAGATTTTAGACAAACGAGGTGCTAAATATCCAGCTGAACATAATGTTGGACATTTGTACCACGCTCCCGAAAATCTATTGGAACATTACAAAGAATGTGATCCAACCAACACTTTTAATCTGGGAATTGGAATTACTTCGACGAAGCGGGATTGGAAGTAAAAATTAAAATAAATAGTTTAAAGCCTCGTTATTAAATAGCGAGGCTTTAATTTATAGTAATTTTATCAAGAATATAGAAAAATGATAAAATATACAATAAAATGAATTTTAGTAAAGGAAAAAATATGACAAAAATCACCATCACTCTCAATCCTCAAAACGCCCACACCCTTGAACTGCTAGCCAACGCCAAAGGCATCACTGTGGCAGCCGAAATCGAGTCAATCATCGCCCAGCATTTTGCGAAACCAGAACTAATTGGGATGCCTGATTTAGTTGGTACTGAAATTAGTGGCAAGCAACTCCAATCGGATGGCATTGTAAAACTTAACGGTGTGTTATACTTTTACCAACTCGTCGGCAGTGCATTAAAGCCAAAAGTGACTTATGTAGTGGCTGATGTGACCGACCAAAAAGTTTATTTAGTCGATAAAGGAGAGTACCATGCTCGGAATTAAGATTGTGCAACAAAACAATGTCGGATTAGTGACCTTTTTAGGAAAATATTCCCGTCAATTTGAAAGTGGAATTCATTTTTATATTCCCATTTTGGAACATGTTAAATCCGTAAGTCTTCAATCACAACCGTTAGCGTTACCAGTGCAAACGGGGATTACTAAAGATAATGCCAGCATCAGTATCCAAGTTACGTTAAATTACCGGATTACTAACGCTGAACGTTATACTTTTGGCAACAGTAATTCAATTCAATCAATGGCTTACCAAGTTAGCGGAACGCTCCGTGATATTATTGGAAGTATGGATTTGGATGAAGTTTTGAACTCTACTGATAAGATTAACACGAAATTAATGCAAAACATTGGTGATTTGACTAACACTTATGGAGTCATGATTGAACGGGTTCAAATCGGCGACCTAACCCCTTCTAAAGGAGTTAGTGAAGCGATGGAAAATCAAATTACGGCCTCCAAGAACAAACAAGCCACCATTTCGGAAGCGCAAGGGAATGCAGAACAAATTCGTTTAAATACCGAAGCCCAAAATGCTGCGAAGATTGCAACGGCCAAAGCTGATAAACAACAAACCGAAATTCATGCCGATGCGCAAGCATATGCTACAAAGATTCAAGCCGATGCCGACAAGTATCGAATTGCGGAATTACAAGCTGCCTATGCTACTGCAGACGCTAAGTATTTCAATGCCCAATCGATTGATGCGATTCGCGCAGCTGGTACCGATGGTAATTTAATTATTGTGCCAAATGAAAGTAATAGTTTGTACGGTCAGTTAGCTGCTTTCAGTAAAATGCAAAAAAACAATGCAACCAAATAAGCGTGAAAAAATGAACTTTAGACAAATTCATCATATTGCCATCATTGGTTCCAATTACCATAAATCACTTCATTTTTATCGTGATATTTTAGACTTTGAAGTAATTCATGAACATCGACGTCCTAATAAAAGGGACGTGAAAATTGATTTAAAAATCAATGAGACAACTGAATTAGAGCTATTTATTAAGCCAGACGCACCCCAACGAGTTAATTATCCAGAAGCCCAAGGGTTACGTCACTTAGCTTTCTCTACAGACCAGATTGAAACGGATATAGCAGAACTTAAAGCCCAAGGTGTTGAAGTTGAAGCCTTACGGACGGATGATTATACTGGCGAAAAGATGGTTTTTTTCTATGATCCCGATGGCTTACCAATTGAATTACATGAATAAAGACCTTGACACTTTATGAATCGCAAGGTATATTGATAAAAACAAAATTTGATTAATAAAACAAAACGGAAGAGCAGAGTAAGGATTTAATTTGTCTCAGAGAGTTCCTGGTTGGTGAAAAGGAATGACAAGTTGATTTTGAAGATGGGCTTGGAGTTATTATCAGTGATAATTAGCTGATGACGGTTTTGCATCCGATACCAGCGCAAGGTTATTCCACCTCTGGAGCAACCTATTTTGAGATAGTTGGACGTGAGTCGACTATGAACAAAGGTGGTATCACGAAAGCATTCGTCCTTTTACTAGGGCGGATGCTTTTTTATTTATCAAAAACTAAAGGAGTATTGATGATGACAAAAGTATTTGATTTAGCAATTATTGGAACTGGTTCGGTTGGTTCAGCAGCTGGATATTATGCCAGTCAGGATGGACTAGACGTTTTAGAATTAGATTTAGCGCGACCCCCACATGACCAAGGTTCCCATCATGGGCAAACCAGAATTATTCGCCATGCATATGGGGAAGGAGAAAAATATTTACCATTAGTTTTAAAAGCCCAAGCATTATGGCAAGATTTACAAACGCAAAGTGGACGGGATATTTTTCATCAAACTGGGGTCTTAAATATTGGACCTCAAAATGCCGAATTTATCACTAACGTGGTTAAGACGGCTGAAGCCTATCATTTACCCGTTGATTATTTAACGGCAGCTGAAATTCAACAACGTTGGCCAAACTGGCATTTTGATGCTGATTATCGCGGCGTTTTTGAAAAAGATAGTGGCTATTTATTATCGGAAAATGCCATTAAAGCCTATCTGGCGGGTGCTGAAAATCAAGGAGTAACGCAAGACTTTTCGGCGAAAGTATTGTCGATTAAACAAATTGAACCAAATTTAGTTGAAATTAAAACGGAGCAACAGACTTATTTAGCTCATCAAGTTGCCGTGACAGCGGGAACTTGGGTCAAAGAATTATTACCTAATTTACCAATTCAACCACTACGTAAGGTTTTTGGCTGGTTCAAAATTGATGATCAGCAGCTTAACGAAGACGAAGGATTTAGCTGTTTTACCGTTGAGACAAAAAATGGCGAAACCTATTATGGATTTCCAGGCAAAGCTGGAAACATTAAAATCGGGCATCACGATGGCGGCCAACCAATTGAGCAACGAGCCGGCCGGTTACCTTTTGGAGAATATGCTAGTGATCGACGTGAAGTTGATGAACTTTTAAACGAACATTTAACTGGAACAGCAGGACTTGATCACGGAGCTTCATGTAGTTATGATTTATCTCCCGATGAAGATTTCGTGATTGATCGCGTCCCAGGGCAACCCAACGTGCAAGTAATTACAGGCTTGAGTGGCCATGGTTTTAAGTTTGCCAGTGTTCTCGGTAAAATTGTTGCTGATCGAGCCCAAAATAAACCAGATGAATTTGATTTAACTCCGTTTAAGCTGGACCGATTTTAAAATAAAAAAACTGATTGAGATGATTCTCAGTCAGTTTTTTATAAAATTATTTGGTATTTAAATTTTAAATTCATTTAATAGTTGGCGAACTTGGTTAACTGGTAATTGACCAGGTGCTGAACTAGCTCCTGCAGTGGCAAAGGTGATTGCTGAACCAAAGACGTTTCCACTAATTCGACTAATTTTACCTAAATTTCCCATTGACATGGTGACAAGTGGCTGACTTAACGTTTGGTTCGCAATTATGGTTGCTTGCAAAAGATTAGCAACATCCAGTGCCGTTTTTGGCATTACAGCTAGTTTAATGATATCCGCATTTGTAGTCCCCATTTTTTTCAAATCAATGCTTAAACTTTCTAAATTAGGGGTAGCTGTAAAATTATGCTGACTAAGAATGACGGGTTTTTGTAGTTTTTTAACGAAACTATCAGGGATCTGTTTCCATTCAACATCAATTGCTGCAACCCAAGCTTGCTTATTTAAAAATAAAATTAAATTTTGATAATTATCAGATTTGAAGGGGCCTTTGCCACCTTCTAAAATGGTTCTAAAAGTTACTAATAGTGGAACTTTACCTAAATGATGCTGAATCTTTTGACCAAGTTCACTTACTCTGGTTGGGTTATTCCAATCTGGATAGTCATCAATTCGCCATTCGATTAAATCGGGTTTAGCAGCTAAAATGTTTGGCAATTGGTTAAGAATTGCTTGTTCACTAGCACCAACCAGCGGAACGGCGATTTTAGTTTGCTTGCCTAACGTAACGGGGCCAAGTTTAACGATTTGCTTTGTCATTTGATTCCTCCGCAAACAAGATCTGATGAATGTAGTCAACTGGCATTGGTTTTCCAGTCCAAAGTTGAAAGGCTTCAGCACCTTGTTCTAGCATCATTTCTAGTCCATTCATTACGTTTTTAACGCCCGCTGCTTCTGCAATTTCCATTAATTTAGTGGTTCGTGGTGCATAGACTGTATCATAGACAATTAAGTCAGGATGGAACCACTCGGGATTGTTAATCAAACTTTTACCTTCTAATGGTTTCATCCCAACTCCAGTTGCATCAACGAGAATTTTGGAATTGGTCAACGAAGTTTTTAAAGCTTGCTGATCCTTGAGAGGAAATAAATCAGCCGATGCGGAGGTTTGTTCATTAATGATTTGGGCTAATTTTTTGGCATCTTGCCAGTTACCATCTTTGCGGTTAAACAAATTAACCTGTTTAACCCCATCTAAAGCAGCTTGGATTCCAATTGCAGTTCCAGCCCCACCAGCTCCAATTAAAGTCATAGTTTGGTTAGTGATATCTAAGTTGTGCTTTTTTAAAGAACGCATAAATCCAGTTCCATCAGTATTATAACCAGTTAAGACCCCATCATCGTTAACAACGGTATTAACAGCATTGATTAATTTAGCTGCTGGATCAATTTTATCTAATAAAGGAATTACTTTACGTTTATTTGGCATTGAGATATTAGTGCCGCGCATTTCCAAAGTACGTAATGATTGAATTGCTGCGGGTAATTTTTCTTGATCAATATCAAAAGCTAGATAAGCATAGTTTAGTCCTAATTTGTCGAATGCATGATTATGCATGGTTGGTGACATAGAATGACGAATGGGGTATGCCATTAATCCGATTAAAATCGTGTGTCCATTAATTTCAGTTTGCATGTGAATCATCCTTTCGCGTGTTTGTGTTTATAACAATTGTTGCACCCAGTACTAGTAAAAATCCAAGTATAGCAATGATTAAATTAGAGCAAAATGCAATTTGAATACTAGTTTTAGATAACCAACCACTGATAATGGGGACTAATAATGATGCAATACTACCAAAGAAGTAAAAGATTCCTGTAATTGTACCTCGATGCTGTGGATAAAGGTTCATAAACCAAGTTAATCCAGTTTGCATGACTCCACCAGCGGCACAAAAACCGAATAGAATACATCCGATTTCAGCGACTAATGGTTGTTGACCGATACTGACCAGTAATAGTGCAACAAGAGCTCCTAAATTAAGCGTGATTAACAGAAGCTGCTCTGAAACCTTTCGTTTTAATAACCAGTAAAGCATAAAAACCCCGATAATTGAGCCGATACTGTATAAGGATAGAAGAAAATGTGCAGTACTTTCATTGAAATGCAATGTTTTTTGAGCGAACAAGGTAATCCATTGAGTAAACCAAATCATCACTGCCATCGAAGTGAAGCCATAAAATGCTAACAAAACCGTTGCAATTCCTTTACGTTGCCGATTGACCTTAGGGTAACGTTTTATCTGATCAACGGTTGGAGCAACTTGTTGAGGAAAACGAAGGGGCATGATATTTAATAAGTTAATTAAAATCAAGCCAGCCATGATGATGAAAGCCCAACCAAACCAGAGTTGATGTTGATGTAAAGTTAACACAATGACAGGTAAAATAAATTCACCAGCGGAAATGAAAGCTTTTAAAATTACAGTCCCATGACCGTTTCCATCATTAATTTCTACTAAGGTTGTGTACGTTCCTGCATCAAGATTAGAATTTGCTAATCCGGCGATAATGGCTAATAGGTAAGCAATAATTAAATTGTTAGTCATAATCATTCCGACGGCGAAAATAAAATACCCAGCCATTCCTAAGTAAATGAAAAGTTTTCTATTTAAACGGTCAGAAAGAAATCCAGTGATGGGATATGCAATTAGTCGACCGATTCCAATTCCAGACATGATATAAGAAACGACAGCGATGGTAGTTGACCAACTGGTTGCGAGTGATTGCATATTTTGGGCTAAAATAATTAGTCCAAAACCATGAATGAAATAATTTAGATATAATCCAATTGATAATCGCCTTTTTGAGCTAATTGTATGATTAGTTTCCATATAAATAATCTCCTTTTTAATCAAAAATAAAAAGCCAGCTAGACTAACAAACATAATGTTAGTCTAACTGGCTCCTTCTATAATTTTTAATTTTAATTCGTAAAAATTAGTAAGGAGGGAACATTAACAATCATTAATGACCCAGCTAGATTAACATTGAACGTTAAAGTATCTAGCCGAGTGCTATTAATAACTCTGCTTAGATACAGACATGACCGTCTGTATCTAATTTAAGCATACAAACGGTTATATAAACCAAGCAAAGCTATAATAATTAGCAGTTAATTGTGCCAAAGTATTTTTAATATTTTGTTTCCAATTACTAATAATCATTGTTTAAATTCCCTTCTTTTTAGATTGTTTTAATTTAAACACCGAACAAAAGCTATGTCAACATCTTTTTATTACCTTTTTTATGTTTTTTATCCATCAATTTATCTTTTTGTTCGTTTTTTACCTTAATATGTACTAAAAAATGGCTGGGTTTAAATCACAGCCATTTTTTGTGTAAAAATTATTTTGTTTCGTCTTTTTCATCGGTTTCAGGTTCTTCAACTTTTTTTGGTCGAGGACCTTGCTTAATCATGGTTAAGTCTTTCCAGTTAATGACAGTCTTATCGTGGTAACTGTCTAAAATGTCTGGATCATCTGTCTTAAAATAGACTAAGAAGGCATTTTTGTAACCTTTTTCAATAGTTCCCGTAAAGTCATCTTTTTTAATCTTGAAACCAACTACATCACCGACTTCAAAGGGTGACTTTTCCGTTTCGGTTAATTCATCATTTTTCTTTGGCAAGATTGTCGCCTCCTTGTTTAATACTCAGGCAAAATATTTCAAAATACTATACTAGTTAATTATAACCTATTTTGTAGTACAATTTAAGTATATCGAAAGATGCAGGTGTTTAATTTGGCAAAAAAAAGACGGCGTAAAAGTAGGCGTCCACGTAAAACTAAGAAAAGTAGCTTTTCTGGGTATGGTCTGATTGTAATAATGGTCTTGGCTGTATTTTTAGCAGTTGGGATTATGAAGTTCGTCCAATCACCGGCTTTTATGTACTATGATCAAAATAATATTAATCAAACCGATAAGGATTTTGTTAATAAAATTTTACCAGAAGCAGTTGTGGTCCAGAAAAAATATAATATTTTAACTAGCATTACATTAGCCCAAGCAATTTTAGAATCAAATTGGGGAAAGAGCGAGTTAGCTGCTAAATATCATAATTTATTTGGGGTCAAAGCAGATGCTAATCAACCTGGAATTGATTTAACCACGACGGAATATCGCAATGGAAAAGCTGAAACGGTTACGGGTCGCTTTCGCGTGTACGATAGCTGGAAACAATCAATTGACGAACATGCTAAGCTATTAGCTCACGGAACGGATTGGAATTCCCTTCAGTATAAAGAAGTTGTGCAAGCTGATAATTATCGAGATTCAGCCAAAGGATTAAGTGTCGATGGCTACGCGACTGATCCAGCATATGCCCAAAAGGTAATTCAAATTATAGAGAAGTATCATCTGAATCAATATGATCGAAGCAAAGAATAAGGAGCGATTTGTTATGAGTACAGCATTACTAAATCCAGGTGCAACCCTTGGAGTGATTGGGGATAATCTCAACGGATGTCAAATTGTTAAAGAGGCTAAAAATTTAGGGTTAAACGTTGGAGTTTTAACGAGTATCTCTGAAAGTAAAATTAAACACTATGCAGATTTTGTAATTGTGGGCGATTTTAAGAATCGTGCTACTCTCAAAGAATTTGGGCAACGTTGTGATGTGGTAACTTATGCGACTGATATGATTGATGTCGAAACGGTTCAATTTTTATCTCAATTTACTAAAGTTCCTCAGGGAACGAGTCTTTTGGAAATTTCTCAAGATCGAGCTTTGGAGCATGCCTTTTTTGATCAAATTAATGTGAATAGTGTTCCTTACATAACGGCAATTGGAATTGAAGACTTGTATCAAGCCAGTGATTCCATTGGGTATCCAGCCATTTTAAAACCCATTGTAAAAACACTTGGTAAACATAATCAATTTAAAATTGGGTCGAAAAGTGAAATTGATTTAACTAAGCCACTCTTTGGTCATGGGACCTTTATCTTAGAATCAGATATTGATTACTTGCATAAATTTGCGGTATTAGCGACGCGTGATCAGGCTGGCAAGTTGATTCAATTTCCAGCAGTGGAGTATCATGATGCTGCTAATGGAAAGTCGGTAGTAATTAATGCTGAGTTTACGGATATGAAAGCAGCCATTACTGAAATGAAACGAATTACTAGTGAAGTTGCCAAAAACATTGATTACGTAGGGACATTTGAGTTAACCTTTGGCTTTGATAAAAATGAAAACTTATACGTTTGCGGAGTTCGCCCAGCTACCGCTTCAGTAGGTTATATTTTCAATCTAGGCATGAACATTAACCAATACCGAGAACACCTACGAGCCTTAGGAAATTTACCTTTAACTGAGGTTAACAAGTATTCAGATGTTATTTTAAAATCATTTACTCCTGAAGAATTACCTGCCATTTTAACAGCTCGGGCTAGTGAACCTGATTGGCAATTGAGTTTTGAACATCAATGTTTACTAATTCCAACGGATGATGTAATTAAGACCGAAGCCAGCTTTAAACAATACAATTTATAAATATCATAAAAATGATAGAGTCGGCATTTATGCTGTCTCTATTTTTGCTATAATTAAAGTAAGAGAAATTTTTGGAGGACGAAAATAAATGGCAATTGCAGACCTGTTAACGAGTATGAATGATAAACAAAAAGAGGCCGTTGAACAAACTGAAGGTCCGCTTTTAGTAATGGCAGGAGCCGGCAGTGGTAAAACTAGAGTGCTTACTCACCGAATTGCCTATTTAATTGAAGAAAAACACGTGATGCCTTGGAACATTTTGGCGATTACTTTCACCAATAAAGCCGCACGCGAAATGAAAGACCGGGTCAATAAACTTTTAGAAGTGGGTGGCGATGATGTCTGGGTTTCGACTTTCCATGCTCTCGGGGTGCGAATTTTACGCCGAAACATCGAAAAGCTTGGGTACAATCAAGCTTTTAATATTGCCGGTACTAGTGAACAAAAAACGCTCATCAAGCGAATTTTAAGTGATCAAAACTTAGATCCTAAAAAGAATGATCCTCGTGCAATTTTAGGTGCAATTTCCAATGCTAAAAACGATATGGAAACCCCTGAAGAGTATGCCAAAAAGCATAACGATGGAAATCCTTTTCATCAGGTAGTGGCTGGGGTCTACGAAGAGTACCAAAATCGTTTAAAACAAAATGATTCTGTTGATTTTGATGATTTAATCATGCTGACGATTGAATTATTTGAAGAATTTCCTGATGTTTTGAGCTATTATCAAAACAAATTTCATTATATTCATGTTGATGAATACCAAGATACCAATGAAGCCCAGTACCGGCTTGTACAATTATTAGCTGATAAATATCAAAATATCTGTGTGGTTGGGGATGCCGATCAAAGTATTTATGGGTGGCGTGGAGCTAACATGAGTAATATTTTAAATTTTGAAAAAGATTATCCAACTGCGCACACAGTGATGCTGGAGCAAAATTATCGGTCTACCAAAACTATTTTGGATGCTGCTAATGGGGTCATTCAAAATAATGATGAACGAAAAGATAAAAATTTGTGGACCGAAAATCCTGCGGGCGACAAGGTCACTTATTATCGAGCTCAAAGTGAACGTGATGAAGCTCAATACGTAGTTGCAAAAATCAAAGAAGAAATGAAAAATAACCATTATGCTTACGATGACTTTGCGGTGCTTTATCGAACAAATGCCCAATCACGAGTGATTGAAGAAACTTTCATGAAAGCTAACATTCCTTATAATATTGTAGGGGGTCACAAATTCTATGAACGAAAAGAAATTATGGATCTTCTTTCTTATTTAAGCTTGGTAGCCAATCCTAATGACTCGCTTAGTTTTGAACGAGTCATTAATGTTCCCAAACGTGGAATTGGAAATGCGAGCTTTGAAAAGCTACGAATGTTTGCTGGAGACGCAGGTATGAATCTTTCTGAGGCTGCTGAAAATGTAATGATGGCAAATGGGATTCCTACGCGGGCACGGAATGCAATTGCTAACTTTGGTGAAACCATGCGAGAAATTAATAAAGAAAGCCAAAGTAAAACGGTTACGGAAATTACAGAAGCCATTTTAGAAAAAACGGGTTATTTAGCTGAATTGAAGAAAACTAAATCATTGGAAAATCAAGCTCGGGTTGAAAATATTGAAGAATTTATTTCGGTAACCCAAAACTTTGATGACAAATATGAACCAGCAGATAGTGAAACGGGGAATCGGTTAGTTGATTTCTTAGCTGATTTGGCTCTAGTATCTGCTCAAGATGATGTTGATGAAAACGCTAAACAAGTCACATTAATGACTTTACATGCAGCTAAAGGCTTGGAATTTCCCGTTGTTTTCATGCCAGGTATGGAAGAAAAATTGTTCCCACTTGTGCGAGCAGCAGAAAAGCCTGATGAGTTAGAAGAGGAACGCCGGTTAGCCTACGTTGGAATTACAAGAGCCCAAAAGAAACTTTACATGACAAATGCTTATTCACGGATGTTATATGGACGAATGCAAAATAACCCTGCTTCACGCTTTATGGAAGAAATTGAGCCAGAATTAATTGAAAATGATGCAGCTATGACGAACTCACAAGGATCAAAGACGCCGTTTGATAATAATACGTATAATCGTCGGACGGAGCGAGCCTTTAGTACTCCTTACCAACGTCCCGCTCAACGAGTTGAAAAACCCCAAGGAACTGGTGCTGATAAAAAGAGTTGGACAGTGGGCGATAAAGTTACTCATAAAGCTTGGGGGATCGGAACGGTCGTTAAGATTAACGGAACTGGTGAAGATATGGAACTTGACATTGCTTTCCCAGAAAAGGGAATCAAACGGCTTCTTGCGGCCTTTGCACCAATTACTAAAGTCGAAAAATAAAGGTGGTGATTTTCTTGGAACAAATTCCCTTAGAAAAAATAACCGAAACACAAGCACGAAAAGAAGCAGAACAATTGCGTCCACAACTAATTCAGTGGGGAAAAGAATATTATGAACAAGATTCCCCCTCTGTCCAAGATGCTGAGTATGACTTAGTGTATGATCGGTTAACCAAGTTAGAGGAGAAGTATCCTGGGATTGTCACAGCTGATTCGCCTACACAAAAAGTTGGTGGGGCAGCTGATTCAGAATTGAAAAAAGTTGCACACCCAATTCCGATGCTTTCATTAGGTGATGTGTTTTCAAATGAAGAATTAGCCGAATTTATTAATCGATTACAAGCTGAATATCCGGAAGATCAGGAGTTTAATTGTGAATTAAAAATTGACGGACTTTCAATTGCTTTGCGTTATGAAGCGGGGAAGTTGGTTCAAGCTTCTACGCGGGGAAATGGACAAATTGGAGAAGATATTACTCAAAATGCACTTACAATTCCTTCAATTCCACAAACGTTAAGTCGTCCGATTAATATTGAAGTTCGGGGCGAATGCTATATGGGAAAGGCTGAATTTCTTAAGTTAAACGAACGTCGGCAAAATGATGGGAAAGCTACCTTTGCTAATCCACGCAATGCAGCGGCTGGAAGTTTACGCCAATTGGATCCACAAGTTACAGCTGATCGGCATTTGAGCACTTTTATGTATAATGTTGCTGATTATAATGACTTACAAGCAAACACTCAAAGTGGCTTACTAAAAGAATTAAAGGAACTTGGCTTTACGGTTAATGAAAATGCAATGGTTGCCACTAATATGAATGAAATTAACCAGTATATTGAACAATATCAAGGGCAACGGAATGATTTAACTTATGGAATTGATGGAATTGTAATTAAAACGAACTCGCTATCCTTACAAAAAGAAATTGGACATACGGTGAAGGTGCCTAAGTGGGCAATTGCGTATAAATTTCCTCCTGAAGAAGCACGAGTTAAAATTTTAGATATTGAATGGACGATTGGACGTACAGGAGTTGTAACGCCTACAGCAATTATGGATAAAGTTAAACTTGCAGGGACTACAGTTTCTCGAGCCTCTTTACATAATCCAGACTACATTGAGAAAAAGGACATTCGTATTGGAGATACAGTCGTGCTTTACAAAGCTGGGGATATTATTCCTGAAGTAGAACGCTTTCTTCCAGAACTACGTCCGGTTGATTCTAAGCCTTACCAAATTCCCAGCAATTGTCCTTCTTGTGGAGCTAAATTAGTTCATCTAGATGATGAAGTGGCCCTTCGCTGTATTAATCCGAAATGTCCAGCTCAATTATCAGAACAAGTTACGCATTTTGCCTCAAGAAATGCTATGGATATTGCAGGTTTAGGGCCTAAAATTGTAGCACAACTTTTTGAGCGGCATTTAATTGATGATGTTGCGAGTCTTTATCAATTAAAACGAGAACAGTTAATTGAATTAGATAAATTTGGTGAAAAATCGGCCGATAATTTATTAAATGCATTAGATAATAGTCGCCATAATTCGTTAGAAAGACTACTATTTGGCCTAGGAATTCGACATGTCGGTGGAAAGGCGGCTCAAGTAATTGCTGCTCATTTTGGCAATATCCAAAATTTGATGCAGGCCACGAGTTCAGAGATTGCTGCAATTGATTCAATCGGTGAAATTATTGCTGATAGTGTCGCAACTTATTTTGCTGATCCAAACAGTCAAACTTTAATTGAAGAGTTGATTTCAGCAGGGGTTAACATGAACTTTAAGCCCACTAACCAAGCGGTTCAAACTGAAACATTTTTCACTGGAAAAAGAGTAGTATTAACTGGTAAGTTAATTGAGATGACCCATGGTAGTGCTGCCAAATGGCTTGAAATTCATGGAGCAGAAGTTACGAGTAGCGTATCTAAAAAAACGGATTTAGTGATTGCCGGTGAGGCTGCTGGAAGTAAATTAACCAAAGCAGAAGAATTAAATGTTCCCGTGTGGAATGAACCAAAATTTAAGGCTGAAATGGAAAAAGTGCAGGATTAATGATGGAAGGGGAAAGCATGAAACGATTAGGAGTAGCACTATTAGTAGCTGCAAGCTCGATAGTCTTAGTGGCTTGTGGAAATAGCAAGGAAGTTGGAACTAATAGTGGGTCTAGCAAAACTGAATTAACGGGGAATAACTCCGGAAGTAATTATCAAAGTTTAATTAAGGATGGTCATTATCAAGTTAGTAAGTCTTCTGGAGTTGACCAAAGTCAAACCAGCAACACTTTTAACTTACAGGGCTTTCAACATGGATTGCAAAATATTTCTAAGAAAGAGTTTTCTCCCAGTAAATATGTTTTCCAAGAAGGTCAATATATTTCAACAGCAACTACTTATAATTGGTTAGGACGAAAGTCTAAAGATAATCCTGAAGGTTTAAATCCTGAGCAGCCCAAGAAAAAGGTTGTTCCCGAATATCTTCAACAAATTGATGAGCAAGATTATCTTCAACCCGAAGGTGGAAAAATGAAACTGAAGGGGATGACAATTGGAATTGGATTGAATTCAGTTTATTATTACACTAAGGAAAAGTATGGAGCTCAATATTCAAAAAATTTAGATGATGCTGAAATTGAAAAAAACGGGAAAGAAATTGCTAATCAAGTCTTAACTCGGATGCGGAAAAACAAAGACACTAAAAATATTCCGATTGTAATTGCTTTATACAAAGCTGCCCCTGAGGATAGTTTGGTTGGGGGAAACTTTATTGCCTATTCAGTTAATAAAGGTGGATCCACTTCCGTTAGTTCTTGGAACAAGGTTGATGAAAAGAACTATGTTTTACCAACGACAAAAGACGAAAAGCTTCCCAATGACAATGATGCAGCTGCTTTTAATGAATTTAAGAATAAAGCCCAAAGTTATTTCCCTAACTTGAGTGGAGTTACAGCTCAAGCTCATTATGTAAATGGGTCATTATCTGGAATGACCATTAATGTTACTACTCAATTCTATAGTTACACCGAAATTAATAGTTTTACGCAATATCTTCAAACTGCGGCACAAAAATACTTACCAACGGGAGCTCCAATTGAAATTCAAGTTGGATCAACTAACGGAATGCAAAGTTACTTGTACCGAGGCACGAACGATAAGAAGTTTAGTTCACACGTCTTTACAAACTATTAATGCAGATTTAAGGAGGTCATTATGACAGAAAAAGTAAATGAAGCAACTACTCAACACATTGCTGGTCTAGCTAAATTAAAGCTAACTGAGGCACAATTACCTAAGTTTACAGAACAATTAAACGATATGTTGAATATGTTAGATGAACTCGATACGGTTGACACTGAAGGAATTGAACCAACTTATTCAGTAACTGACCGAATTAATGTTTTGCGTCCGGATGTGGCTGATAATTGGGGTCAACGTGATGCATTATTAGCCAATGCACCGGAAACTGCGGATGGATTAATCCGAGTTCCTACCATTATTGACGAAAGTGAGGACAAATAATGAACTATTTTGATACTGATTTAGAGACGCTTCACAACCAGTTGGTGAATGGAGAAATTACTTCTGAAGAGTTAACTAAACAAACGATTGAAAAAATTAAAGCTCAAAATGAGTCTGTCCAAGCTTACTTAACGATTAATGATCAAGCACTTGAGCAAGCACAAGCGATTGATAAAGCGGGAATTGACCCAGATCAGATTCTTTCAGGGATTCCAGTGGCCTTAAAAGATAACTTAGTTACCAAGACAATGCGGACTACAGCGGCTTCAAAAATGTTGGAAAACTTTACTTCAATTTTTGATGCTACGGTTGTGGAAAAATTAAAAGCTGCTGGTGCAGTTTTGGTGGGAAAAACGAACATGGATGAATTTGCCATGGGTAGTTCTACAGAAAATTCAGCCTTTGCTACGACTCGTAACCCTTGGAATTTAGACACAGTTCCTGGTGGTTCGTCAGGTGGATCAGCAGCAACCGTTTCAGCAGGACAAGTCCTTGCTAGTTTAGGTTCCGATACTGGTGGTTCAATTCGCCAACCAGCATCTTTTACTGGAGTGGTTGGAATGAAACCAACTTATGGTCGAGTATCACGTTGGGGATTAATTGCGTTTGGTTCTAGCTTTGATCAAATTGGACCATTTACTCGGACGGTTAAAGATAACGCCCACATGCTAAATATTATTGCTGGACATGACGAACGGGATGCAACCTCCTCACTTAAAGAAGTTCCTGACTTTACAAAGGACATTGATCAAGGAGTAAAGGACTTGAAGATTGCTTTACCTAAAGAATTTTTAGGCGAAGGGGTTAAACCAGAAATTAAGGATGCAATTCTAAAGGCCGCTGAAACTTACAAATCATTAGGTGCTACGGTTGAAGAAGTTTCGCTTCCTAATACTAAGTATGGAGTAATGGCATACTATGTGTTAGCTTCTTCAGAAGCATCATCTAATTTAGAACGGTTTGATGGAATTCGGTATGGTTTCCGTGCACCGGATGTGACTAATTTAGAAGATGTCTACGTTAAAACGCGTTCAGAAGGTTTTGGTGATGAAGTTAAACGGCGGATTATGATTGGAACTTTCTCCCTTTCAGCTGGCTCATTTGATAAATACTTCAAGCAAGCTGCCAAAGTTAGAACTAAGATTATCAATGATTTCCAAAAGGTTTTCCAAGACTATGACTTAATTATGACCCCCACTGCTACTAGTACGGCCTTTAAAATTGGGGAAGAATCATCTGATCCAATGGAAATGTACGTTAACGATGCCTTAACTATTCCAGTGAACTTAGCAGGACTACCCGGAATGTCACTTCCAGCAGGATTTAGTAATGGACTTCCAATTGGACTTCAATTGATTGGCCGTCCATTTGATGAAAAAACTATTTACCGGGCTGGATATGCTTTTGAACAAAATACTGACTTCCACAAACAAACGCCAGAATTATAGGAGGAAATATTATGAATTTTGAAACTACTATCGGTCTAGAAGTTCACGTTGAATTAAAAACTAATTCAAAAATTTTTAGTCCTTCTCCCGTTAAGTATGGTGCTGAAGCAAATGCCAACACTAACGTTATTGACTGGGGTTATCCAGGAACTTTGCCAATGGTTAACAAGCAAGTGATTGCTAATGGTATTACTGCTGCTCTTGCTTTACACGCAGACATTTCTCGTCATCCTCATTTTGATCGGAAGAACTACTTCTATCCTGATAATCCAAAGGGATATCAAGTTACCGAAAATGACATTCCCGCAGCTACTAATGGCTGGATTGAAGTTAAAACCGCAAATGGGAAGAAAAAAATTGGAATTGAAGAAATGCATGTGGAAGAAGATGCAGGGAAAAATACGCACGGGAAAAATTATTCTTACGTTGATTTAAACCGTCAGGGGACTCCCTTGATTGAAATTGTTTCTAAACCAGAGATGACGAGTCCTCAAGAAGCCTATGATTATTTGGAAGGACTTCGGGAACGAATTCAATTCACTGGAATTTCTGATGTTAAAATGGAAGAAGGGTCAATGCGGGTTGATTGTAATATTTCTCTTCGTCCAGTTGGTAGCGATAAGTTAGGTCAAAAGATCGAACTTAAAAACTTGAATTCTTTTAACTATGTGCGGAAAGCTCTAGCTTATGAAGAAGCTCGTCAGGCTCAAGTTTTAATGTCTGGTGGAACAATTGGTGCTGAAACTCGGCGTTACGACGAATTAAATGGAAAAACTTACTTGATGCGGGTTAAAGAAGGGAAAGACGATTATCGTTATTTCCCAGAACCTGATCTTCCTAGCCTTGATATTTCAGATGAATGGATTGACGAACTTAGAGCAGCACTTCCTGAAATGCCAGAAAGTCGTCGGCAACGTTATGTAAAGGATATGGGTCTTACAGAATACGACGCCATGGTGCTTACTCAAACCAAAGAAATGTCAGACTTCTTTGACAAATTAATTGAACTTGGCAGTGATCCTAAAATGGCTTCTAATTATCTCCAAGGGGATGTAAATGCTTATCTAAACGATCATCAAGTAGATTTAGCAGATACTAAAATCACACCAGAGGCTTTAGCAACCATGATTAAAATGATTATGGATAAGACCATTTCAACTAAGATGGCTAAAAAGGTCTTCAAAGCCATTACGGATGGCAAAGATCCTAAACAATTTGTTGAAGAAAAAGGGTTGGTACAGTTGTCTGATCCTGCTAAGCTTCAACCAATTATTGATGAAGTTCTTGTTGCAAATCCTCAATCAATTGAAGATTTTAACAATGGTAAGGATCGAGCAGTTGGCTTTTTAATTGGTCAAATTATGAAAAAAACGCAAGGAAAAGCAAACCCATCAATTGTTAACAAGCTTTTGATGGAATCATTAAATAAGTAGAGAAAGTGGTGTAACGATGGTAAAGCGAGCGCGTATAATTTACAATCCAAGTTCGGGGAGGGAGACTCTTAAACCCAAGTTGGTTGATATTTTGAATGTCCTAGAAAATGGTGGTTATGAAACTAGTACTTTTGCTACTACACCTCAACCACATTCTGCTAGAGACGAAGCGACTCGTGTTGCCAAAGAAGGTTTTGATTTAATTGTGGCAGCTGGGGGAGATGGAACCATTAATGATGTCATTAATGGGATTGCTCCTTTAGCCGAACGCCCTAAATTAGGAATTATTCCTGCTGGAACTACCAATGATTTTGCTAGGGCTCTAGGGATTCCGCGTGATGATTTTGTGGAAGCTGCTAAAGTTATGCTTAATGGAGAATTAATGCCAATGGATGTTGGTAAAGCATATAATGAAAAAGAAACGCATTATTTCATTAATATTGCTGCTGGGGGCCGGTTAACTGAATTGACCTATGGTGTGCCATCGGACTTAAAAACGATTTTTGGATACATGGCATATATGTTGAAAGCCGTTGAAATGTTGCCTAGCAGTCATCCAGTTGAAATTGAAGCTCAGTATGATGGTGGGGAATATAAAGGTAAGGCATTGATGTTTTTCCTTGCAATGACGAATTCCGTTGGTGGCTTGGAACAATTAGTGCCGGATGCCTCGCTGAATGACGGAAATTTCACCATGATTATTGTCAAAACCGGAAATGTTTTTGAAGTTTTACAATTGATTACCAAAGCTTTAAATGGCGGACGGCATATTGATGATAAACGAATTGTTTATAAAAAAACCCAAAATTTCTCTATTGTACCCAAAACGGATCGTAAAATGCCCATTAATTTAGATGGTGAATTTGGGGGAGATGCTCCCATGAAGTTTACTAATTTAAAACAACATATCCAAATCTTTGCCAATCTAAAAAATAAAAAACTAACTGACCAATAATAAACTTACGAGTTTTGTCGGAAATTTCGACAAAACTTTTTATTAGGGAGAAAAAATGAGTAAAAAAATTGATGCACCAGTAACCAAAAACGAAGAATTAACGGTGTCCGTTACGGATTTAACTTACGAAGGAATGGGGGTTGCTAAAGTTGGCGAACATTTCCCCATTTTTATCGAGGATGCTCTTCCAGGTGAAGAAGTAAAAATTAAAATTTTAAAAGTAAAACGCAACTTTGCGTTTGCTAAGTTAGAGAAAATTTTGAAGCAAAGTCCAAATCGGGTGGAAGCCGTTGATAAACGGTATACTCAAGCTGGAATTGCTCCATTGCAACATTTAAGTTATGATAAGCAGCTGGAATTCAAGCAACACCAAGTTGCTGAGATGTTCAAAAAAGAACATCTAGACGTGGAAGTTAATCCAACAATTGGGATGGAAAAACCCATGCAATATCGGAATAAAGCCCAAATTCCAGTGCGCATGATTAATAATCGCTTAGAAACTGGTTTTTATCGTCGTCACAGTCATGACTTGATTCCAATTGAAGATTTCTACATCCAAAATCCCGAAATTGATAAAGCCATTGTCGTAGTTCGAGACGTTTTACGGAAATATAATCTTGCTGCTTATAACGAAGTTACGCATGAAGGCTTAATTCGAAATATCATGGTCCGTTACGGTTTTTACAGTCATGAAATGATGATTGTGATTGTCATTAATGGTCGTGATTTACCTCATGCCCAAGAAATTACGCATGACATTATGGAAAAATTACCGAACTTAGACAGTTTAATGTTGAACATTAACACTGGTAAAGGTAACAAATTGATGGGTGACAAGAACTTCATGTTGGAAGGTAAAAACTACATCATGGATCAATTAATGGGCACGAAATTTATGATTTCACCATTGTCATTTTACCAAGTGAACCCTTTCCAAACCGAAAAGCTCTACAAATTAGCAATTGAAAAAGCGAAGTTAACTAAGGATGACATCGTAATTGATGCTTACTGTGGAATTGGAACGATTTCCTTAGCCATGGCACCCAATGTTAAACACGTTTACGGAGTGGATGTGGTTAAAGAAGCAATTGAAGATGCCAGAACCAATGCTAAGTTAAACCACATTGATAACGCAACTTTCGTGGTTGGTAAAGCTGAAAAGCAAATGAAACAATGGGCTGAAGATGGCATCAAACCAGATGTGATTGTTGTTGATCCTCCTCGTAAGGGAATGGATGAAAGTTTCATTGAAACGGTTCTAAAGATGAAACCAGAACGTTTAGTCTATGTCTCATGTAACCCAGCTACGTTAGTTCGTGACGCTAAGTTACTTGAAGAAGGTGGCTACAAGATTAACCAACCGGTTCAACCAGTTGATCAATTTCCACAAACACCACACGTTGAGAGCATCACGGTATTTTCTCGGAGCTAATAATTAAATAAGCATAATAAAAGCGACCAAATCTCGATGGATTTGATCGCTTTTTGAGTATTCATTTAAATTATTTTTCTGCATGAACCTGTTGAAACTTAGTCAAGAGCAATCTTGCAAACGGTCCCACAATGATAATTTGAAGTGGGAGAGCAACAATCAAGTTTTTGAGCCAAGTGGTTACAAATAACCCTAAGTTAAGGGCAGACCAACCATTTTCAATTACAATTCCAAACACTGACATGCAAGAAACCATTCCAAGTACCATTAAGGTTGAAATTCCTAGGGCAATCCAAATCGGGTTTTCTTCCATTTTTGGACTGAAAATGAATTTGAAAAAGATTTCCTTGGCAATAGGGCCTACCAGACAGAGATCAAACAGAGCTGCAGTTAACAAAGCAATTGTTTAACCAAGTAAAACTTTGGTGATAAAACCATTTGAAATCGCGTCATTCAGGGCAATGTTATAAGCTTCCATGACGAAAACCATCATGCCGGCCATTAAACCAGTGAATAAGAGGTCTTCTTTAAAATTATGTGGCATTTTTATATCTCCTTTATTAAGCACAATGATTAATCTATCACAAATTGATTTTTTTCGTAAGTTTTATTTTTAAAATATTTCAATTTGGGGTAACACACCAGCCCGCTAATTCGTTACTAATCTATGTAAGGGTTGGCCAACTGATTACAAACTATAAATTACTCACAAGAGGAGAAAAAACATGAAAAAGAATTGGTTAAGAACTACGGCAACATTCACCATGATTTGGGAAGCCCATCTCAAAGGACGGAAAGTTAACTGTTCTAACTTAGTTGAGAATGTGTCCGATGAGCAAATTACCAAATTTGGTACGATATTGTCTGATTTATCAGGAGATGCTTTAGAAAAAATCGTTGTTAATACTGCTAGCGTAATTGCTGAATAAGAGGAGAATACCACATGAAAATTTTAGAATTTGTTTTTAAATCAGAGGAACACAAAGTCCGGACCATGAAATTCAACTACGCCAATCAAGACTTAAACGAAACGAGTGCCAAAGCTTTGATGGAACGCATCTCAGCTTTGGAGATGTTTCAAAAAGATGGCGTTAAGCTTTATGCCACTCCAGTTGGTGCGCGTTACTTGGACCATCGTAATTACACTATTTTTGATGATAGTAAGAAAACTGCTTAAATTTAGGTAGAAGAAAAGGTCGATATCTGCGGATGTCGGCCTTTTTGGCGTATTAAATTATTTTCGATTTTTGACTTTTTCTAATAATTTTTCTTTATCTTTTGATAATTTTAATGTATGTATTTTGGCATGGCAGTTAGGACAAACAACAATACAATTATCGATAACATCTTTTCCACCTTGTGATAGGTAATTAATGTGATGCGAATGAAGAAAGGGATTTCCATGTTTATCTTTAAATGGAGCATTTTTTTCACAAAGCACACAAATACCATTCGCCAGATCTTTAACGTATGCTGCAATATATGGGTCTCGACTAAATGTTTTTGTAACTGTTTTTTGATAAAAACTTTCATTAGATTTAGTATGTTGATAGATTTCTTCATTATATCTACTGGCTTCTTTAGCTAAACATTCAATATCTTGTTTAGATGCTTTAGCAACTTTAAGAGATCTTTTTTGATCGAATTGTGCTACAATTTTTTGATATAATACAGAGCTATTGCTCACTAAAGCCAGAGGAAATTTATAAACGGTACGTTCTTCACTATTAAAGTCTAATTCATTAATCTTATAAGGTTTTTCTTTTAATTCAACTATTCCACGATAAATATTTTTCCCTTTATCAAAAGATTCAAAAAGATGAATTTCTTTTTCATCATGCTTTGCATTAGCTAAACTCTTGTTGTTATGAGTTAACGTTTGATTACCTTTTTTTCCTTGTCCAGTATAATGAAGAATACCATCTATCCATTGATCTTGGTAAGAAATATCATTTTTACTAGCTAAGTAATGAGAAGTAAATACAACTATAGTATTTGTTTTAGTTGAAGCTCTTATACCACCACTATTAGCAACCTGAAATGTATCCATTATTTGTTGATTAGAATATGATTCACCAATAATTAAATTATTTATTTTTGAGTCCAATTTAAATCCTCCTAGTGTTTAGCCACAAACTTTTAGTTATTTTTATTATTGTCTATGTCCTTTACTAAAACAGTAATGGAGACATTTAGGTCATTAAAAATTTTAATCAAATTTTTAATACTAATATTTCGTTTTCCAAGTTCTACCTCTGAAATATATGTTCGATGAATATTACATAATTCAGCAAGTTTTTCTTGGGTTATACTTTGTTTGTCCCGATATTTTCGGATGTTTTTCCTAATAATAACAAATTATCCATAATAATGTAGAGTATGAGAGACTTATTAAAACGAGTCTACATACTATAAGTGACATTTTAAATAAATTGATTGAATATATATTTTTTATAGGAGTCATAAATAATATTCAAATCCTAAACCTACCATGCACCAATCTCTGGATTGAAGCCGATGGTCAACTAATCGATTTCACTTTAATTGATGTAACCAAAGCAGCCACTAAACTAATCAGGTCCGAAAACGAACGATATAACATCGAGAAATAATACATCTTGCGACCTAATTTATCCGAAAAATTTAACTATCACAGTTTAGCTTTACAAGCAGATACTCAATTTATCGAAAGTAATTGTGAAGATATTTTAGCTGATGAATGGTATGTTGGCGGGAATTGGTTTGTCGATCATAAAGCACTCTGTGTGGTGGCCTACGTTAATGATGAATCGTTAGAAAATTATACAAAGGGTGCTTTCGACAGACAGGTTACCTTATTACGAAGCCATTAATGATGATTTCAAAAATCAATTACTTTTTCAAGTGACTTATAAATCCCAACTGAAATTTATAAACGATAGTTAGGAAAGTGTAGATTTAGCATTAGATTTTGCGAGTGATGAAGTACATTATTTTTGGAAAAATAAATTTAAAAGTAACTAGTGATTTCAAATCATGATAATTTATGCAAAAATCCCGAACTTTCATAAATAACTAAAGCAAGCAATGTCATCGGAAAGCGATTGACATTGCTTGCTTTTTTGGTATATATTAATAAAAATCGAACTTTATTCGTCTACTGAAAGGTCATAAATTTAAAATGGATACCGAAATTAAAAAGATTACTAACACCCCCGAAAATGTCCAAAAGTTACATAAAATGATTGTCGATACTTTTTGGGATACCTATCGTGGTTCCAGTGCTGATCAAAATATTACTGACTACTTAAAGGATTCATATTCACCAGCCCAAATTGCGACTCAATTAGACCAGTCAAACTGTGCTTTTTACTTTATAATGAAAGAAGGGAAAGTGGCAGGTTATATGAAACTTAATTTTGCTGATGCTCAAACGGAAACTTATGATGGTGAGTCAGTTGAAATTGAAAAATTATATGTTTTACCAGCTTTCAAACGCCAGGGACTTGGTCGGAAGTTATTAGCCTTTGCGGAGACAACCGCTAACCAAAAGCATGCAGAGTACCTCTGGCTTGGAGTGTGGTGTGATAACGATAAAGCATTAGCTTTTTACCATGAGATTGGGTTCAAACAAACGACTACCCACACCTTTAATTTAGGTGATGATCCACAGACTGATTTAGTGATGGTCAAAAAGTTACAAAAATAAGCATTAGTTAGGTGAAATGAATGAATAAAGCAGAAAAGTTAGCAGTGTTAGAAAAATTAGTTAGTTTTAACACCTCAGAAGGTAACGAACTAGCCGAAGCCCAATATCTACAAGACTTATTGTTAGACCACGGTATTGAAAGTGAAATTGAAAATTTAGGCAATCATGAAGCTAATTTAATTGCGGAAATTGGAAACGGACAAAAACCAGTTTTTACGATTAGTGGTCATTTAGATACGGTGGCCGTTGATGTAGAAAAATGGAATACAGACCCTTTCACTTTAGTGCGAAAAAATGGTCAAATGTATGGAAGTGGTGTGACCGACATGAAGGGTGGCGCTGCTGCCTTAGTAATTGCCATGATTATGCTTAAAGATGATGAGGTTCCTTTAAACGGAACGTTACGCTTAGTTTTAACGGCTGGAGAAGAATCAAATATGCACGGATCTCGTCAATTACATGTTGACGGAGCGATGCACGATTCCGATACCCTTTTAATTGCAGAGCCAACTGGCTATCGGACCGTCTATGCCAATAAGGGTGAAGTTGACTTCAAGATTACGGCACAGGGGAAAGCGGCTCACAGTTCACGACCTAACTTTGGGATTAATGCCATTCAAAACCTGATGGATGCTTTAGAATTAATTAGAACTAAAGTTGAAGCTCGTGCTGAGCAAAACCCGGATAATATTTTAGGCAAAACGACTTTTGCGATTGATATTTTTCAAGGTGGCATTCAAATTAATGCAATTCCAGCCAATGCGGAAGCACAAATTAATACGCGGATTGTACCTGAATATCCCAATGATGCAGTGATGGCCGATGTTCAAGCTGTGATTGATGAATTTAACCAAAGCCATGATGGTGAAATTAAAATTGAAATTTTAATGAATATTCCACCTGTGGTCGGAAATCCTAAATCAAACTTAATTAAGGATATTATTAAAATTGCGACTCCTTACATGAAAGATACAAAATACACGCCGTTAGAAAAACAACAAGGAAAAGAAATGCAAGCTAAGCAAGGGTTCAATCCTTTTTCTAATGACAAGCTTGATGTATTGAGTGGGGCTGGGGGAACGGATGCTTCTGAACTCCTTAAAGATAAGTTAAAAGGCGCTAACTATGCGGTCTTTGGTCCAGGGAATCCTTTAAAAATGCACCAAACCAACGAATCTGCTTCCGAGCAAATGTGGTTTGATTTTATTGAGATTTACGAAAAATTATTTAAAGAATATTTAGGTTAATGATAAAAAGCAGCTAACTTCTGATTAATTTCAGAGGTTAGCTGCTTTTGCTATGCCTGTTTATACAATTCCGCAATCGTTCGTTGATAATCCTGATTAGCCACGCCAAAAACAACCTTAATGTCATTAGTAGCTTGAAAAACGGAATTAACTTTAATGTCACTTTCGTCTAAATCAGCAATGAATTTCCCCGTCATGGCAGGGTGAACCTTCAAGGCATCACTGACAATGGCGACCAGTGCGACTTGCGATTGAACTTGGATTTCTAAATCAAGTTTGATTTCGGCTTGAATTAAATCAACTACCTCACAAAGTTGTTTGGTATTAATGTTGCTCAATACTAAGTTAATTTGATCAGTTCCAGATTGATAGTAATCAAAATGGTAGGGTTGTTGTTTTAGTTGCTTTAATAATCCAGAAATTTCGATTAAATGCTGGTTAAGTTGATACTGTTTTAAAGTAATGACCGTTTGATTCTTTTTTCCAGCCACCCCCGTGATTTCTGTTGGTTGTTGCCGGTGTAAAACCACTCGGGTTCCTTGATCAGCAGGTCGATTAGTATTCTTAATTTGAATGGGAATCCCTTTCATTTTGACCGGCTGTACGGCTTCGGAATTAAAGACTTGCACACCTAGGTAAGCAAGTTCTTGTAACTCATCAAAGGATAATTCTTGAATTTGATGAGGGTTATCAATAATGCGAGGATCAACTTGTAAAATTCCCGAAGTGTCAGTCCAGTTTTCGTAGGTATCGGCCTCCAGTAAATTAGCAACTAAAGCACCAGACGTATCGCCACCACCTCGTTGGAGTAAAGTGATTTCGCCGGCTTGATTAGTCCCGTAAAAACCAGGGACGATAAAATGATTTTTATTTTTACGTAATTTGGCTAGTTTAGTGGCCGAAGCTTGATAATCAATTCCTTGTTCTGTAAGCGTGACAAAGTCTGCAGCATCTAGCATTGGCCAGTCCAAGTAAGCACCCAGCAAAGTTGCCGTGATAAATTCACCCTTTGCGACCATTTCGGCCTGACTTAGTTGATGATTAAATGCTGCCAAGGGAGTCAATAATTCACTTACAAAAACGGGTAAATTTAATTCTTTCACTAGATTTTCAATCCGTTGCTTGATTTTGGCAAACTCAGTTTGATAAGCATCCGCATTTTCAGCTTGTGTCAGGGCAATTAATTGATCAGTTAATTTAACGGGATTGTGCGGCCCTTTTCCCATGGCTCTGACCACCACGACTTGGCGTGCGGGATCACTTTCAATAATTTGCTTAACTTTTTGAAACTGCTGGGTATCCGCCACTGAGCTTCCACCAAATTTAGCGACCTTCATTCTGTGCGCCTCCATTGATACAAGCTAAGAAAGGTTGACCAGCTAATTGAGCAATGGTTTGGTGGATAAGAGCTGTGTTAATGTTTTTCACTAACCAGTAGTTGCCATCTTGAGTGACTGAGTAGTCGGGAAGTAATTCAGCCAAATCAGCATTAGTTCGGACAATGTAGTCACGTCGCTTCGTGGCATTATCGAGTTGGAGTTTTTGGTGGAAGTCCCGAGGTAAATGAACTTGGTCAATCGCCACGTCAATAATATCTTGGACTAACGCGTGCGCCGTGGGGAACATTCCAGCTCCTTGACCATTAAACGTCAGTTTACCAATCGTTGTTCCCCGTAAGCCTACGTAGTTATAGTTATCATGAACACCAGCTTCGATTTGTCCGGGGGCAAATAAGGTTGGCTCAATCACAAAGCTAAACCGATTATTTTTCCGGAAACTACGGCCGAGAAGTTTAACTACCCAGCCGTGTTCCTTGAAGTAGGCGATGTCTTCGGCCGTAACATTCCGAATCCCAAACTTGAGAAGGTTGTCGCCCGGTTCGACGAATGTGTCGTACGCAATATCAACACTAATACATAATTTATTTTCAATATCATACCCATCAATATCGGCACTAGGATCAGCTTCGGCATATCCAAGTGCTTGTGCTTGTTTAAGAATACTTTCAAAGGATGCCCCGGTTTTGGTCATTTGATCCAAGATAAAGTTACTGGTTCCGTTGAAAATTCCGTGAATAGAATCAATTTCATCAATTCGCAAAGTCCGTTCTAGATTAATAATCCAGGGAATTCCGCCACCAACGGCTGATTCAAAATAAAACTTCACGTTATTTTCACGTGCTAATTGGGTAAATTCTTGAATATGACGTGCCACGACAGCTTTGTTAGCAGTAACAACGCTTTTACCGTGTTTCAGTGCTTGAATAATCATGGTATGGGAAGGTTCTAAGCCACCAAGGGTTTCCACAACCAATTTGATGGAAGGATCGTTTAAAATGTCATCATAATTGGATGTCATGCGGGGATCTAAGTCGACTTTATTAGGGCGCACAAAAATAGCGGCTACTTCTATTTTTTTAACGAAGTTAGTTTGAGCACTCGCAATGATTTTATCCACTCCTGAACCCACTGTTCCTAAACCTAAAATTGCAATTTTCATTTTAAAGTACTCCTAAAATTATGTTTTTTAATTATATACACTTGTATTTTATTTAAAAACAGATTATCATGGAAATAACAAAAACGCAAGTGACGGAGGATAAATAATGATTGACGAGTACTATACCAGCACCCGCAATAATCAGCTTAAGATTAGTGCTAAAGAAGCAATTGTGAAAGGTTTTGCTGATGATAAGGGCTTATTTGTATTACCAATTTTGCCTAGCTTAGAATTTGATTTGTCAGACTTAGCTGACTTGGACTACCAAGCGATTGCGAAACGGGTACTTTCCTTATTATTACCTGATTTTTCCGAAACTGAGATTAACGAGTCAATTAAAAACGCCTATACGAATACTTTTGCTGCCAACCCAATTACACCACTTAAAGGGGTTGATGACTTCCATATTTTAGAATTATTCCATGGACCAACCAGCGCTTTTAAAGACGTGGGCTTACAAATGTTACCAGAATTAATGGAACGTTCGGTTCAAGCGCAACAACAAGTGATGATTTTAGCAGCTACTAGTGGTGATACCGGAACGGCTGCTTTGAATGGCTTTCAGGATAAAGCTCAAATGGGGATTACGGTTTTCTTTCCTGATGGCGGAGTCAGTACGGTCCAACAACAACAAATGTTGACCACTAATGGGGAAAATACTAACGTGGCTGCCATTGAAGGAAACTTTGATGATGCGCAAACCAACGTGAAAAAGATTTTCAATGATGCAGAATTAAAAGCGAAATTAGGTTCTGATACCATCTTATCGAGCGCTAACTCAATTAATATTGGCCGCCTCATTCCCCAAGTCGTATACTACTTTAGTGCTTATCAACAATTGTTAGCCAAGGGCACGATTAAAGTCGGCGATGAGGTCAGTTTTACTGTTCCAACTGGGAACTTTGGCGATGTGCTAGCCGGTTACTATGCTAAACAAATGGGCTTACCTGTGAAAAAATTAGTGGTCGCTTGTAACGAAAATAACGTGTTAGCTGATTTTTTTGCTACGGGTGTATATGATCGTAATCGTCCATTTTTTAAGACGGTGGCTCCTAGCATGGATATTCAAGTTTCTAGTAACTTTGAACGCTTGCTTTATTACATGAGTGGCCAAAATTCTAATTACATCAAAGGTTTAATGGAAGAATTAGAAGCGACGGGAAAGTATCGAGTAAGTGACCAATTATTGGAACGGTTGCTAGAGGAATTTTCCTGTGGTTATAGTTCTGATCATGATATTGAAGATTCAATTCGGATGGTTTATGACAAATACCACTATTTTATGGATCCCCATACTGCTTCTGGTTATAAGGTGATGCGGGAAGCTCAAAGTGAAAATCCAGAAATTCCGATGATTTTATTGAGTACCGCTAGTCCTTATAAATTTGTGGATGCGGTTGCGGATGCATTATTTGGTAAACACGATGCCGATGTTCAAGTAACCACTGCTAAAATCAATGAATATACGGGGGTTCCCGTACCTGAACCACTGCAAGCAATTTGGCAAAAGCAACCGGTTAAAGCCTCTGTGATTCAGCCAGCTGCAATGGCCGACTTCGTTTATCAAAAGGTAAATGAGGTGTTTGGTCATGATTAGAGTTCAAGTCCCAGCGACGAGCGCTAATTTAGCGGTTGGTTATGATTGTATGGGAATGGCGCTTGATTTATATGCGACTTTTGAATTTAGCCGGAGTAATGAATTACGCATTACTGGGTGTCCAAAGGTATTACAAAATGAAAATAACTTAGTCTATCAGGCGTTTTGTAAAGGTTGTGCAGCGTTAGGAAAAACCGTTCCTCCCGTTGCAATTACAATTAAAAGTGAGGTTCCGTTATCGCGAGGTCTAGGTAGTTCAGCCACTTGCATTGTGGGAGGATTAGCAGCCGCTTACGGTTGGTTTGGGATTTCAATCAATCAAAATGAGTTATTAAAATTAGCGAATGCAATGGAAGGACATCCGGACAACGTCGCACCGGCTATTTTTGGTGGTTTATGTATGGCCTTTGTTGCTGCTGATATTGAATTAATTAAGTATCCAATTAATACTGCCTATCATTTTGTGGCAATCATTCCAGATTTTAGGGTTGCGACGAAAGCGGCACGAGAAATTTTGCCCAAACAATTGAGTTATGCGGATGTTACTTACCAAGTTAGTCATAGTTTGTTACTAGTTAAAGCATTAGCAGATGATAATTTACGGCAATTGCAAGTCGCTTTGCAAGATCACATGCAAGAACCATATCGGAAAAAATTAATTTCAAACTATGCTGAGGTTAAAAATATTTGTGATAAAATAAATGGTACGATGTATATCAGCGGTAGTGGTTCGACTTTAATGGGAATCACTGATAGTGCTGAAAAACAGCAACTTATGATTAAAAAAATTAAAGAACATCTTCCAACTTGGCGAGTTGAACCCGTTGCAGTGGAAAAACAAGGTGTGAAAATCGAGGTGCTTTAAAATAGATAAATATTATATTGTTGATCAATCATTGTTACCAGATACTTTTAGTAAGGTGATTGAAGCACGCCAATTATTAGATAGTGGCAAAATCAAAAACATTAGTGAAGCAGTGAAAAAAGTTGGCATTAGTCGGGGAAGTTTTTATAAATACAAAGACTTGGTTTATGAAACAGACGAAGCTAATTGGAATCGAAAAGCTGTAATTTCTTTAATGTTGGATGACGAACGCGGAATTCTTTCGGCGGTTTTGAAGAAGTTTGCGGACAGTAAGGCCAGTATTTTGACCATTAATCAAAATATTCCAATTCATAAAGTGGCCAGTGTGGTAATTTCTTTGGACTTGAGTACTATGGAAATTACGATTGATGAACTGCTGGAAGAAATTAAAAAAGTTGATGGAACCAGTAAGGTAAGCTTGGTTTCAATTGAATAAATAAAAAGCCGGAAGTTTAGCTTCCCGGCTTTTTTGTTTGCTTAGAAAATTTTACTTGAATTACAAAGAAAGCTTTTGATAAAGCTTATGTATATGAATAGTGCAGGTGACTTAAAAGATTTGCGATAAAAACGATAAGTATAGTATCAGAATTAATAGTCAGTAGCAAGTGGTCTTTTTTTATATGAACTATGATTTTTATAATGTTGAATTTATTGATTATCATTTTTTGCGAGAAAAAACACCAATAACATTAGAGACAAAATGTTATCAGTGCTAAAAAGATTATTTATTCAATGCTTTAGTAAATTGGTTTAACGTATCCAAGTCAGGAACTCCAACTTGATCAGGATTATCTAATTCAGTTACATCACCATCAAGTTTAACGAAGTCGAATTCATCATCTAACATTTCACCTAACTTGGTGTTTAAAGCAACTAAGGATTTGTTAGTTGCTTTACGATCAGCGACTGCTTTTTCAATGTTTAATTGAACTTTGTTTAAATCATAAAGATTAATTGAATTAGTTAGTTTCCAGAATAAATCAAGTTGTTGATTATATTCAAAAACCTTTTGCATCCCTGCTAAATTATCGTTTCCAATGTGACGATTATATTCGGTTACTTCTTTAATAAGTTCATTTTTCATAATTATAGTCCTCCAACTAGTTATTCATCTTCTTTATCTTAACTACATTCTTATCCGGACACAATGAAAAAGGATTCCAGCAGTACTGGAATCCTTTTTTTAGTCATTTTTGATATCTTGAGATACATCATTAGCATGTTTACGTTGGTAAGCAGCGATGTTTTTGTATTCAGGTTTGAGATAACGACTTAAACGAATGTAAATAGGAATTAATTCACGGTAAGCTTCATAGTTTTTAGGATTAGGTTTGTGAGTATTAGTAACCCCAACAAACTTGCTAACATCATATAGACTATCAATCATGCCAAGACTGTACATTCCAAGCGTAGCAGCTCCTAAAGCAGTTCCTTCAAAACTTTCGGGAATGTTAACGTCTTGTTCAAAGACATCCGCTAACATTTGACGCCAAAGTTCAGAACGAGCAAATCCACCAGTAGCTTGAATCTTTTTAGGTTCACCAACAACCTCTTCTAGGGCAAGCATTACTGTGTATAAGTTATAAACGATTCCTTCAAGAGCGGCCCGAATCATGTTAGCACGAGTGTGTTGTCGAGTTAAACCAAAGAAAGTTCCTCGAGCATCAGCATCCCAAATGGGAGCCCGTTCACCACCTAAGAAGGGGAGAAAAATCAAACCGTCAGATCCAGCAGGGACGGCTGCCGCAATTTTTGTTAATAAGTCATATGCATCCAAGTGCATTTGTTCAGCTGTTACTTTTTCTGGCAAGCAAAGTTGATCACGAACCCACCGGAAGACGATTCCACCATTGTTAACTGGTCCACCAACAACCCACATATTTTCTGATAGATAGTAACAGAAAACTCGTCCTTTTGGATCAATCGTTGGCTTGTCAGTAACCACCCGAACAGCACCAGAAGTACCAATGGTAACAGCTACAACACCGGGTTGAATAGCATCTACTCCCAAGTTGGCTAATGGACCATCAGAGGCTCCAATGACGAAAGGTGTTTCTTTGTCAATTCCAATCATGTTAGCATAGTGTTCGACCATTCCTTTAAATTGGTAAGTTGTATCGACCAATTCTGGAAGTTGATCACGGGTAACCCCAGCAACTTCTAAAGCTTGGTCATCCCAATCCATAGTAAAGATGTTGAATAAACCAGTAGCATTAGCAATAGAATAATCTTCTTTTAATTCACCAAAAAGTTTGTAGTTGATGTATTCTTTAATTCCAACAAAGTAACGTGTCTTTTTGTAAATATCTGGTTTTTCATTTCGTAACCACATGATTTTGGTTAGTGGAGTCATGGGATGAGTAGGAACTCCGGTTTTTTTGTAGAGTTCCATTCCAATTCCATTTTCTTTTAATTCATCGGCATATTTAACGGCACGATTATCAGCCCAGGTAATTGCCCGAGTCAATGGCTTGTAATTTTCGTCTAAACAAATCACACTGTGCATAGCACAAGAATATGAGACACCCTTTAGGCTACCATTTTTTAAATCAGCTTTTTCCAAAACGTGATTTAAACCTTCAATCATAGCACTAAAAATTTCCTCTGGATCTTCTTCAGCCATATCAGATGTATCTTGGTATAAAGGATAAAGATCGTTTGAATAACCCTTAACGGATCCTTGGTCATCGTATAAAACCGTTTTGACACTGGTGGTACCAATATCAACACCAATTACATAGTCCATAATAATATTCCCCTTAATTAATTAATAATTTGATTTGAAAAGCTTTAATTTAAAGTTTTTGTAACGCTTACATTATATTGGAGTGTGCTCTACAATTCAAGCAAGCACTATTAAAACCGTGTTAAGATTAAGATAAAATTTATTTTTGTGAGGAACATAGCATGATTGAAATGAAGCGGGCACACTTTAAACAAGTCCACCGCCAGCGTAAATTAAAAAGATGGGGACTAACATTATTTATGTGCTTAATTGCAATATTAATTTTGGGGTTAATTACTCTTCATTTTCATGTCAAAAACGAAGCACGTGATCGTTTTTTTAAAGTTTATCCCGTGCGGGGGATTTCAATTGATCAAAATGATGATTATTTGGACTTTAATAAATTTAAACATCAAGGTGGAGAATTTGTTTACCTTCGTAGTAGCCAAGGGGCCAATTATTTAGATGATGACTTTAATGATAACTATGCTCGGAGTATTGGTTCAGGGTTAAAAATTGGTGTTTATCATCAATATGGATTTACCACTAGCATTAAAGCTCAAACCAAAAACTTTAGTCGAGCGGTCAATGGGCAAATTGGACAGTTACCGCTTCGTCTTGATATTGATTATTATGGAAAGTATACAGCGCAAAATGTGAATCAAAAACAGCTTTATCAACGTGTTAGCCAATTTGTAGATTATTTGTATCAACGTTATAATCGGCCGGTTTTAATCAAGACGAATCAGGTTAATTATCAAGTCCTAAAGAAAATTCCACATACTCAGTTTATGCTCCCCAAAAATAAGTCAGGAAATAAAGTAACGTTTACTAAGCTCAGTTCACATGATCCCTTTTATCAGGATGGGAAAAGCAGTCCTGATAATATGGCAGCTTACCATGGAAATAAGGTACAATGGAGAAAGTATTTACAACGAATAGAATGAAAGTGTAGAAATAATGATTAAATTAGGAACGATTGGAACGAATTGGATTACGCAGCGAATGGTAGAAGCAGCTCAAGCAACTGGAGAATATGAACTCGCAGCAGTGTACTCACGTCATGAAGAAACGGGTCAAGCTTTTGCTAAGGCAAATCATTGCCAGCAAATTTATTGTTCGTTAGCCGCATTTATGGCATCTGATAAATTTAATACGGTTTATATTGCTTCACCCAATGTGTTTCATTTTGAACAGGTTTTAGCGGCCATTCAACACGATAAAAATGTAATCGTAGAAAAGCCAGCCTTTCTAACACCGATGCAAACCCAACGGGCTTTAGATGAATTACAACTTCATCCACAAGCCCACCTTTTTGAAGCAGCACGAAATATACATATGCCAGCATTTAAAGCAGTTCAAGCTGAGTTAGCAAAGGAAAAAAAGCTTGCTGGCGCTGATTTTGTGTTTAGTCAATATTCATCACGCTATGATTTAGTATTAGAAGGTAAAACTCCAAACGTTTTCAATCTTCGGTTTGGGGGAGGAGCATTAGCTGATTTAGGAATCTACCCTTTATATGATGCCGTTGCGTTATTTGGAATGCCATTGAAACAAATTTATTATCCTACGATGATTGCTACAGGTGCAGATGGCAAAGGAACAGCGATATTACATTATTCTAATTATGATATCACTTTGAATTTTAGTAAAATTTCGAGTTCGCAACACCGCTCCGAAATTTATGCTGGACGCAATCTTATCAGTATTGACAATGGGGGTGAATTTACAGAAGCCAAGTTAGTTACCCCAGATGGTACTACCTTGCTTAGCCCCAAATACCAAGCTAATCCAATGATTCCAGAAATGCAGGACTTTGCTAATGTTCTTAATCATCCTCATGAGAAAAAAATTCAGGCACAATATCAAGCTTGGTTACAATTGATTCAACAAGTTAATGAAACTCTAAATAATTTAGCAGTTTCTGCTGGAATTCACTATCCCAATCACCTTAAGGAGTAATGCTGTGTTAGAAGAATTTGCAAAACGTTTTGAAAAATTAGGTTACGAAAACCAAACTGAGATCCAAAAGGCAGTTTATCAGCCCATGATTGATGGGGGTGAGGATATCGTCGGTTTATCACCTACTGGATCTGGTAAAACAGTCGCTTTTTTGATGCCGATTTTAGCTAATATTATGGCTGGACAAGGGACACAGGCCTTAATTGTGGAGCCTTCTCAAGAACTAGCGATGCAAGTTACCAATATTATTCGAGATTGGGCAACTCCCTTTAACGTTAAAATTTTGCCATTAATTGGGGGTGCAAACGTTAAGCGGCAACAGGAACAACTAAAAAAGCGTCCTGAAATTGTTGTTGGAACGCCAGGCCGAATTTTGAGTTTGTTAAATGAACATAAGTTAAAAGCTAATTATGTAGAAACGGTTGTAATTGATGAGGCCGATGACTTACTGCAAGATGAGTCTTTAGAAAAAGCCCGTCAAATTGTGGCCGCGGTTCCACGTGATGCACAAGTGGCTTACTTTTCCGCTACTGATAATGAAGTACTTTATAATTTAGAAACAATAATGGGAAAACCAGCAAGAATCATTGATGTACGTGACTTAGATAAAAGTCGTGGGAAAGTTAAGCATGGTCAATTTCAAGTCTCTCGTGGAAAACGAAATGATGTTTTAAATCGGTTAACTAAATTAACCAACTTTAAAGCCCTAGTGTTTTTTAATCAACAAACTGAATTGAACCGGGCCTTTAATTACTTTAAACATCAGGGATACGCTCCCGTAGAAAAACTAAGTGGCGAGGAAAATAAATTGCAACGGGAAAAAGCTTTACGTAATTTTAGAAAAGGGCAGACAAAATTATTATTTACTACCGATGTTGCCGCTCGGGGATTGGATATTCCTAAATTGCCAGCCGTGGTTAATTATGATTTACCTAACGAAGCTAATACGTATATTCATCGAGTTGGGAGAACAGGTCGAATGGGAGAACCCGGGTTAGTAATTAATTTTGGGGATGATCATGATTTACGTGATTTAAAGAAACTTTTGCGGGATGAAGACTATGACTTACAACCACTTTATTATTTCCGTGGAAAACTAGTCGATGAAATTGATGAAGCTGAGATTGAAAAATTAAAAGCAGAAACACCTAAGCAAAAGCCACTTCCTGAAGTTAAAGGCACTAAAGCTTCCAATAAAAAAATACGGCAAAGAAAAGTAGTGGCGGTTGAAACCGAAAAACATAAACTCCGAAAAAAGAATCGAAAACGTAATCAAAAAAATAAAGGTTACCACAAAAAATAACTGGCTACTTCTTTACGAAATTGGCTAATCATGAGAAAATAGGAAGGTCGATTATGGCCCCATAGCACAATTGGATAGGGCAGTCGCCTCCTAAGCGATCGATCTCAGTTCGAACCTGAGTGGGGTCATTAAAAGCAGTTCACAAGTTGAACTGTTTTTTGTTTAGATTTTATTAACAAAATGATTGAAATTTTGTATGAAAACGCATACAATTTATCTTGTAGCTAATATTAAATTTTTGAAAAGAAAAGAGGAAACACAAATGATGCCATTTGTTGTTTTAATTTTAGGGATTGCGTTGCTCCTTTTCCTAATCATTAAGTTAAAATTGAACACCTTTGTTTCATTGATTGTAACAGCAATTTTAGTTGCTTTAGGGTTAGGAATGAACCCCGCTAGTATTGCAGATGCAATTAAAACTGGAATTGGAAGTACCTTGGGTGAGTTAGTAATCGTCTTTGGTTTTGGAGCCATGATTGGTCGATTAGTATCTGATTCAGGTGGATCATATCGAATTGCGAAAACATTAATCGATAAATTCGGTAAGAAGCGGTTACAACTAGCAATTGTAATTGCATCATTCATTATTGGAATGTCATTATTCTTTGAAGTTGGGTTGGTCTTATTAACCCCAATCGTCTTTGCGGTTGCACTTGAAGCTGATGTTCCATTTCTTTATTTAGGAATTCCGATGGCAGCTGCTCTATCAGCTACCCAAGGATTTTTGCCACCTCAACCAGCACCAACAGCTGTTGCAACAGCTTTAGGAGCTAATATTGGGCAAGTTCTTTTATTTGGGATTGTGGTTGCAATTCCTTGTGTGATTGTTGCAGGACCAATTTATACCAAAATTAGTCGTAAGTTTTTCCCAAAAGCCTTCGTGGTTAAAAAGAGTTTGCCTGCTTTTGGTGAAGTTAAACAATATGATTTGAAAGATACACCAAGTTTTGCTTTAGCTGCGCTTACTTCATTACTTCCTGCCATTTTTATGGCATTAAATACTATTTACCAATTAGTAGAACATGGTGGAAAAGAAGTTGCTAAGCCTCATGGGTTTGATGCAGTTATTTCAATGTTTGGTAGTCCAGTGATTGCAATGGTCGTTGCTTTGCTATTTGCCATCTGGTCAATGGGCTTCCATCGTGGAAAAACAATGAAAGATATTTCTGGTAGTATTTCTGATGCGGTTAAGTCAATTGCCATGCTTTTACTAGTTATTGCTGGTGGTGGAGCTTTCAAGCAAGTCTTAATTGCCGGAGGAGTTGGGGAAGCTGTTAAAGGATTAATGGTTCACTCATCACTATCACCAATTATCTTAGGCTGGTTAGTTGCTGTAATTCTTCGAGTTTCCTTAGGATCAGCAACGGTTGCTGGAATGACAGCAGCTGGGCTAGTGATGCCATTGATGGCCTCCTTAAACGTTAATCCGGTAATGATGGCTCTAGCTATTGGTGCTGGATCATTAGCTGCTTCTCACGTTAATGATGCTGGTTTTTGGATGTTTAAGGAATACTTTGACTTATCAGTTAAAGAAACCTTAGGAATTTGGACAGTGTTAGAAACGGTAATCTCGGTTACAGGATTAATAATGGTTTTAATTTTGAATATGTTTGTTTAAAAAAAGATCCACTGAAATTTAATTTCAATGGATCCTTTTTTATTTTGTTCTTTTTTCTTTAAATGAAATGAAAATAGCCCAGAAATAATTTAAAATTACAACTACAACATTTTGAATGATGTTAAAGATGTTTTTACCAAGTTTGGTATTGAAACCAAGAAGACTAACTCCGAATGATAAAATTCCTAGTCCAATAATCCCAGTAATTAAACGTCCAGCAAAGAACGTTAGCATTTGATACCAAAATTCTTTATTTGAGAAATGCTTAGTGTGAAACACAAAATATTTATTAGTGTAAAAAGCAAAAAGAACGGTCATAAACCAAGAAAAACAATAGTTAAGCGAATAATTAATGGAAGTGAATTGATTGATACTACCAAACAATACAATGTTAACGACCGTTGCCGCTACTCCCCAAAAAGCATAAGGAATAATGTTGCGATGCTTTTGATACAGGTCGATTAAGGCTTTCATTATTTTTGCTCCTTAATGATGTATTGGGGACGGTGCTTAGTCTCGAGATAAATTTTTCCAATGTATTTACCTAAAATGCCTAAGCAAAAAAGTTGAACCCCGCCAATCAAGAGCATGATTGAAACTAAAGAAGGCCATCCTGCAACTGATCCACCAAAACAAATAGTTCTGACTACAGTAAAGATAATTCCTAAAACAGCAAAAAAGCAGGATAATCCGCCGACCCAGGTTGCAACTTTTAGAGGGGCATCAGAAAAGTCAATAATTCCCTCGATTGAATATTCTAACAATTGAATCATTGACCAATGAGTTTCTCCAGCGGCACGCTCCTGCCCAGGAAATTTAAGATACTTGGTGTTAAAGCCAACCCAACTAAAAATTCCCTTAGAAAAACGATTGTATTCAGTTAATTCGTTTACGGCATCCACATATTGACGAGTCATGAGTCGATAATCGCGAACATTGGGCTGAATTTTAACGTCTGATAAACGGTCAATAATATGATAAAAAGATGCTGAGAGAAATGCTCGAATTGGGTTTTGCTTTCGACTAGTTTGAATACAACCAACACAGTCATAATCCTCTGTCGTAATAATTTTTAACATTTTGGGTAGTAACTCAGGGGGATCTTGGAGATCAACATCCATTAGAGCAACGTAATCCCCTTTTGCTGAGCGTAACCCCGCAGCAATTGCGGATTCTTTTCCAAAATTACGGGAAAAAGAAATGAAGTGAACGGTTTCAGGATGTTTGTTATGTAATTCATTTAGAATTTTTAAAGTATTGTCGGATGAGCCATCATTAATAAAAAGATAGTCTGGCACATATTGGGAGTTAGGCATATTCATTTCAGCAAAAACTTTTTCGACGGTGTTATAAAATAAAGTAATTGATTCTTGTTCGTTATAGCAAGGAACAACTAAACTAATAGTTTCCAAAATAGATCCTCCTTTTATAGTTGAAATTGATTTTCAACTTGTAAAACTATTCCTAATTTTATCATTATTTAGATTGAATAGTAACTTTAATTCAATCTGTTATAATTGAATTAAATAAAAACTAAGGATTTATAAAATTGAAGAAATACACAGTAGTTTTCAAAAATAAAATCATGCCCTTTACTAAGATGTTAGTAAAACATTTTTCAATGGGGAACGTTTCGGATTCAGCTATTGTTTTTGCATATTATTCTTTATTGTCATTATTCCCCATTTTAATCTCAATTGGAGGAGTAATTAAGCTTGCTAATGGTAATCCCATTCATGTAATTGATTCTATGAGGATGTTAATGCCGAGTTCAATCTACCATCTACTACAGCCAATTGTGCAATCAGCTTTTAGTGGCGGTCATGGGGGAAGTAATTTGTCAATTGGGTTGATAATTGCAATTTGGTCATCCAGTAGCGCTATGGCTGCCTTTCAGCGGGCAGTTAATCGTTGTTATGGAGTGTTAAATCAAAGTGCATTTATGAATCGAATTATTTCTTTTTTTTGGATGTTATTATTAGTTGTCTTTTTATTTGTATTGATGATTTTGTTTGGGTTTGGTCAGGCACTAATTGATTTGGTCAACAAGTTGATTAATATGCCAACCGGAGTTCTGAATTTAATTGAAGCAGCACGAATGCCTTTTATTATTATATTGTTGGTGATTATTTTAAGTATGATTTACTTTTTTGTCCCTAGCGTAAAGACGAAATGGAAATATACGCTTGGGGGTACCTTGTTTGCCCTATTAGGTTTATCAACTTTGTCACAATTATTTTCACAAATTTTAGGAGAATTTTTCCGTAACATTTCGGCTTATAAAACTTTAGGAACTTTTATCGTAGTGATGATTTGGCTTTATTTAACAGGGATGGTGCTACTATTAGGTGCAGTAATTAATGCCAGTGTTCATAATTATTTCATGCCTAAGCAAATAAATAAAAAAGACCACTAATGGTCTATTTATTTACTGCATTGAATAATGTTTGAGAGAACTGATCAAGGACCTGAATATCTTTTTCGTCTGGATCAAGGTTGATTTTAACGTTTTCGGCTCCCTTGGTTGCTCCAGTTGCCAATAATTTTTTGGCAAACTCATCAACAGCTAGGTTGTAAAATTCTTCATAGAAAACATCACCGGATCCGGCTACTCCAAAAATTTTACCCGTTAAATCTAAATCACCTAAATCTTCGAAGAAGTCCATTCCTTCTTCTGGAAGGTGACCTTCATCATAAGTATAAGGGCAAATGACGATTAAATCAGTTTCAGTTAGTTCTTCGGCATCTGTTTGTGAAATTTCCGTTTCTTCAACGTCCATCCCAAGATCTTCAAGTCCTTCAGTTACGATATCGGCAATATCTTCATTATTACCAGTAATAGTTGCATATACGACATGTGCTTTCATTTTCGAACTTCCTTTGTTTATTTATCAAGTAAGTATAGCAGAAGTTTGACTGATTGTGAATTTAGAAAGGGTAGATTTCATGAGTAAAAATTACCAGGTTACTAAGGTCGAAACCCAAAAACGACCAGGACGTTATAATATTTATTTAAATGACAAATATGCTTTTCCAATCAGTGAAGAGGTTTTGATTAAGTTTGCAATTTTTAAAGGTTCAATTTTAACTCATGAAGAAATTGAACAAATCAAAGCCTCAGATAGTGTTTCTAAGTTATATGGAAAAGCCGTTGACTTTATTTCTTATCGACAGCGAACGGAGCATGAAGTTCGCGAAAAGTTAAAGACTTTATCAGAAGATGAAGCAGCAATTGAAGCTACTATTCGTAAATTAGCACAAATTAAGTTAATTGATGATCAAAATTATGCCAATAGTTATGTTCGTCAAGTAGCTGACGGGCAAACTAAAGGTCCAATAGAGGCTAAGCGATATTTAATTCAGAAAGGAGTCGCTGAAAATAAGATTTTTCAAGCTCTTGATGATTATTATTCTGAGCCCAAAGTACAGGAAAATGCCCTTAAGCTAGCTCAAAAGATATTTGACCGTCAGAATCGTTACCCATATAATAAAAGAATTGAGAAGACCAAGTTATCGATGGCACGCAAAGGGTTTAGTTTTGATGTAATTGATCAAGCACTTAGTCAAATTGATGACGAAGTTGATGATGAAGCACAAAATGAACTTTTAAAACAAGCTGGAATAAAACTTTGGAAAAAATACCGAACTGAAGAACCATATAAACGTAGACAAAAACTAAAACAATCTTTGTATCGAAAAGGTTTTGATTTTGATGCAATTGATGATTTGGTTGCCGAACTAGAGAGGGAATAATTAATTGAATAAGTTAAAAGAATCAAAATTAGTATTTTGGACCTTTGAATTGTTGTTAGTCGTGGGAATTATTTATTTATGCACTAAGGTTAGTTTTATTTTTTCCCCAATTGGAATTTTCATTTCAACAATCTTTGCACCGTTGATAATTGCTGGATTTTTATACTACATGTTAAATCCAATTTTGGAATTAATCATGAAAATTAAAATTACAAAAACGAAGCGGATTAGTCGAGCGTGGGGAACTTCTATTATTTTTCTAGTGCTAATTTTAGTGATTGTCTATTTAATCATGTCATTGATCCCTCATTTAATTTCACAAGTGTCTAATTTAGTTAGTAACATGCCAAATTTTGCAGCCCATCAAGAAGCTTCTTTAACTAAAATGACGCGACATGGTTGGCTAAAACATATTGATTGGGATCCAATTGTTTCCAAAATCCAAAATTCTTATTCATCTTATTTGAAGATTCTTTTAAGTAACATTAGCAATAGTGCTGGGAATATTATTTCTGTAGCAACCAATGTTGTGATTACATTAATTACTGCTCCCATTATCTTATTCTATATGCTTAAAGATGGAGATAAATTCTTGCCAAGCGTGGAAAGACTTTTTCCTGTTTTGTCGAAGTCCCATCGCCGTCAATCAGAAGTTTTATTAAAAAAGATGAACAAAACTCTTTCTCACTACATTGGGGGACAAGTAATTGAATGTTTGTTTGTCGGAACCTTTACTTCAATTGGATATTTATTAATTGGACAACGGTATGCATTATTATTAGGAGTTTTTGCAGGATTCTGTAACTTGGTTCCATATGTAGGACCATATATTGGAATTATTCCAGCATTGCTAGTAGCAATCATTGTTAGTCCCGAGCAAGCTTTTTGGACTATAATTGTAGTGTTAGTTGTTCAACAAGTGGATGGTAATTTGGTTTATCCGAATGTAATTGGAAAATCGTTAAATATTCATCCTTTAACAATCATTATTATTTTATTGGCTGCTGGGCACATCGCTGGCTTAGTTGGAATGATTTTAGCCATTCCAATCTATGCAATTTTAAAAGTAATTGTTGAGTATTTATATAATATTTGGTTAATTCAACATGATAAACAATCAGAAATTAATTAGCTACAAACGTCCGGTTGCGTCCGGATTTTTTGCGTTATGCATTAACACGACTCACGAGGAGGATGTACATGAGTAATAAAAAATTAAATGAGGAAGTCGATAAACGGCGCACGTTTGCAATTATTTCCCATCCGGATGCCGGGAAAACTACGATTACGGAACAATTATTATTGTTTGGGGGAATTGTACGAGAAGCCGGAACGGTTAAAGCCCGTAAAAGTGGTAACTTTGCTAAGTCGGATTGGATGGAAATTGAACAAAAGCGGGGAATCTCAGTTACCAGTTCCGTAATGCAATTTGATTATGAAGGTAAGCGAATTAACATTTTGGATACCCCTGGACATGAGGATTTCTCAGAAGATACGTACCGGACTTTAATGGCTGTTGATTCAGCTGTCATGGTCATTGATGCTGCTAAAGGGATTGAACCGCAAACCAAAAAGCTTTTTCAAATTTGTAAAATGCGAGGAATTCCAATTTTTACCTTTATGAATAAGCTAGATCGTGATGGGCGTGAACCCATGGAATTAGTTAGCCAATTAGAGGAAGTACTAGGAATTGAAGCTTATCCTATGAATTGGCCAATTGGTTCAGGACGAATTTTAAAAGGTCTTTATGATCGACATAATCACCGGGTTGAATTGTTCGAACCAGGTGTAGAAGGACGTCATTTTCTTCCTCTTGATGATGATGGAAATCTCAAGGACGATAATCAATTAGAAGGCGATAGCATTTATGATGATGCTAAAGACGAAATGGATTTAATTTCAGAGGCTGGGAATGAGTTTAATCCTGATAAAATTGCCAATGGAGACCAAACGCCAGTCTTTTTTGGGTCAGCTTTAGCTAATTTTGGAGTACAGACTTTTTTGGATGCTTACCTAGAAATGGCACCAGCTCCGGGACAACATCAAACTGTCCAAAATCAAGAAATTCAACCAATTGACGAAAAATTCTCTGGTTTTGTCTTTAAAATTCAAGCTAACATGAATCCGCATCACCGGGATCGAATTGCCTTTGTGCGAATTTGTTCTGGTAAATTTGAAAAAGGGATGGACGTTACTTTAGATCGGACTAAACGGGATATTCGGTTGTCGAACGTGACTGAATTCATGGCCAATACCCGAGAAAATGTAAAAACAGCCGTTGCTGGGGATATTATTGGGCTTTATGATACCGGTAACTTCCAAATTGGTGATACGATTTATACAGGGAAAGATGAAGTTACCTTTGAAAAACTTCCTCAGTTTACTCCTGAACTATTTATGCGTGTTTCAGCGAAAAACGTGATGAAGCAAAAATCGTTCCATAAGGGAATTAAACAATTAGTTCAAGAAGGAGCCATCCAACTCTATACGACTTATTCAACCGGACAATATATTTTAGGGGCCGTGGGACAACTTCAATTTGAAGTTTTTAAATTCAGAATGCAAAATGAATATAATTCTGATGTTTTAATGGAACCAATGGGATCTAAGATTGCTCGTTGGATTGATCCAGAACAACTTGATGAAAAGATGTCATCATCACGAAATATTTTAGTTCGTGACACTAATGATGATCCATTATTCTTGTTTGAAAATCAATTTGCAGAACGGTGGTTCAAAGGAAAGTATCCTGATGTTAAATTAACAGCTAAGTTATAAATTTTAGAGGAGCGCGAAAATGATGAAACATTTATCAGCATGTACTAGTGTAATGGTTGGAAAAGCAGCTAGTATTGACGGTTCAACTATGATTGCGAGAAATGATGACACATTTTTGCCATTAACGCCACAACGGTTTATCGTTCAACCAGCTTATAAGAATGAAACTAAGGTTTGGAAATCTAATCAAAATGGTTTTACAGCTCCGATGCCCAAAAGTGGGTACCGGATGTTATTAACGCCAAATGCAGATGTTGCTAAAGAAGGGGTTTATGCCGAAAGTGGCTTTAATCAAAAGCACGTTGCCATGAGTGCCACGGAAAGCGTTTACGGTAATTTAAGTACCTTGGCACATGATCCATTGGTAGCCAATGGGCTCGCCGAAGATTCTTTACAATCAATGGTGTTACCATACATTAATTCAGCGCGAGATGGAGTCCAATACTTAGGTCAATTAATTAAAGAGTATGGGTCGCCTGAAGGTAATGGAGTGATGTTTAGCGACAATAACGAAGTTTGGTACATGGAAATTGTGACCGGTCATCATTGGGTGGCCCAAAGAATTCCAGATGATTCCTATGCGGTAGTTGCTAATCAAGTTGCCATTCAAGATGTGGACTTTAACGATCCTGATAACTTTATGTATTCTGATGGGATTCAAGCATTTGTCGAAAAATATCATCTAAATCCAGATGAAAATGAATTTAATTTCAGACATATTTTTGGTACAAGTAACGAAAAAGATCGTCACTATAATACTCCCCGAGTTTGGTATGGACAACGCTACTTGACACCTGAAATGGTTCAATCACCAACTTCTGCAGATATGCCCTTTATTTGTCGAGCTAATCGGAAAATTAAAGTAACGGATGTTGAATATATTTTAGGATCACATTATAACGAAACTGAATATGATCCTTTGGGTAATGGACCGGAAGATTTGAAGACTAAGTTCCGTCCGATTGCGATGAACCGGACGCAGAATTCGCATGTTTTACAAATTAGAAATGATGTGAAACCAGAAATTTCAACCATTATGTGGTTAAACTTTGGAGTTCCAGCTTTTAGTCCGTATGTGCCTTTCTTTGCGAATGTGAATGCAACTGATCCAACTTACGAAAATACGCCGTTGGAAATGGATGATACGAGTGCTTACTGGATGTATCGCAAATTATCCATGATTGTGGAATCACATTACAGTCACTTTATTCAACAAGATCGTGATTTTAAGACGGCTAATAACCAAATGTTTTTAACTCACGTTGAAAATACCATTAACCAAGCGCAAAATTTAAAACCCGATGCCGTTTCGGCCTTCTTACAAAAACAAAATCAGAATTTAGTTGCTGAAATGAAAACTCGTGTTCATAAGTTCATGAATCAACTAATGAGTAAAGGCTTAACACTTTCAAAATTAACGTATGATATGGATAGAAATTTATAAAATAAGGTAAAAACGCCTGTAACCACTAAATTAGTTGGCTATAGGCGTTTTACATATCCTTTTTTAATAAACAATTGCTATATTAGCTAATTATTCAAATTGAATAGTTACAGATTAATTATTTTGTAAGGCTTAAATTCCTGCTAGTAAGCTATTATTAAATTTCTGCTAGGTTTAATCGCTTAATTCAGCCATAATTAAATCATTAAATTAATAGGAGAAATTGATTTTGAAAATTAGAGAAATTACTTACTGTAGTGTAATGTTGGCGATTATTGCAGCTTTTAGTTTAGTACCGCCAATTTCGGTTCCAATTATTCCCGTTCCCGTTTCATTTCAAACGATGGCAATTATGCTAGCAGGATCGTTACTTGGTAAAAAATTAGGAACCATTAGTGTTTTAATCTTTTTACTTTTAGTAGCCGTTGGAATGCCACTTTTAGTAGGTGGACGAGGAGGATTTAGCGTTTTTATGGGTCCAACAGCTGGATACTTACTAAGTTGGCCCATTAGTACCTTTTCGATTGGTTGGTTATTAGAAAAACTTGGTAAATTAAACTTTTGGAAATACTTAATTGCTAACTTACTCGGTGGAATGCTAGTGATGAACTTAATTGGAGCAGTTACATTATCATTTATGATTCATATTCCGCTCATGAAGGCTTTGATATCGACAATTATGTTTTTCCCAGGAGATGTAGTGAAAGCGGTAATTGTTTCGTTAATTGCTACTAAATTAGCTAAAATGAAAGTTGTTAAGTTAGTTGATTAAAATAAAAATAGAACAATAAATTAATTGATTTAAATAATTTGGCTAAATTACGAATTATTTTACAAAAAAAGGTTGTTTTTTTAATTATTCATGCTATGATAATTACAAGTTAAAAACAAAACGTTAACTAGGAAGTAGTAATTCAAAAGAGTGATTCAGTGAGATATTGGTTAGTGTGAAATATCAGAAGCTTTTTTAAGTGAACGTCGCCTAGAAGTTGTATGCGATTAAAACCATACTGGGTGCTCCCATTACTGAGCCAACGATTCGAATCTGGATTGTGAGAGATGTTATCTTTTAGATAACATAAATAAGGTGGTACCGCGCATAAGCGTCCTTTAGTCAAATGACTAATGGGCGCTTTTTTTGTTGGAAATTTTTAATTATTTAAGGGAGATGGGAAAATGAATAAGCTTTTGAAAATTTTGTTTTTATGTTTTGGTTTATTTCTGGGAGGTTTTGGAATATCTGGGACTGTTCATGCTGATAGTTCAGTACAAAGTATTAAAGATCGTGGAGTATTAAAAGTAGTTACCTCACCGGATTATCCGCCCTTTGAATTTCAAATTAATAAGCACGGTAAATCAGAAGATGTTGGGATTGATATTGAAATTGCTAAAAAAATTGCTAAAGATTTAGGGGTTAAATTAGAAATTAAAAACATGGATTTTACCGCTTTGTTAGTAGCAGTTCAAACTGGAAAAGCTGACATGGCTATTGGGGGAATTAATCCGACTCCAGAAAGACAACAAAATGCAGACTTTTCCAAAATTTACTATTACGGTGGACAAAATTTTTTGGTTAACAAAGCCGATGCGGAAAAATTCAAAAACCAAAATGCTTTAAAAGGCCAAAAAGTAGGAACTCAAACAGGAACTTTGCAACAACAACTAGCTAAGAAAGATTTAAAGGATTCTAAAAACGTTGGAATGGATAAAACGACCGACTTAATCTTAGCTTTAAAAACTAACAAGGTAGCTGCCGTGGGAGTCGAAAAACCAGTTGGGCAAGCTTATGTTGATAATGATAAAGACTTAAAAATGATTCCCGCTGACTATAAAATTGATAAAAAAGATACTGGGTCGGCAATTGCAATGGCTAAGGGGAATGATTCTTTAAAAGATGCTGTTAATCAAACGATTGATCAAATTCATAAAGAAAACTTGATGCCAAAATACTTAGCCGCAGCTGGTAAGGATATGAAAGTTAATACTGCTGATACATCAATGTTACATTACTGGAAATACTTCTATGATGGCTTGAAACATACGCTATTAATTTCAGTCCTTGCAGTGATTGGTGGAATTATTTTAGGAGTTATCCTAGCTTTAATGAAAATTAGTAAATTTAAAGTTTTAAGCTGGCCAGCTATTAGTTACGTAGAGGTGATTAGAGGAACCCCAATGATGGTTCAAGTTTTGTTAATCTACTTTGGGTTAGGAGTAATTATTAACATTCCTTCACTTATTGCTGGGATTATTGCAGTTACGTTAAATAGTTCAGCCTACGTCTGTGAAATTATCAGAGGGGGAATTGCCTCCGTTGATAACGGGCAAACTGAAGCAACTAAGAGTTTAGGATTAAGCAAAACGGATTCATTAAGATTCGTAATTTTACCACAAGCTTTTAAGAATATTTGGCCCGCTTTAGGAAACGAATTCATTTCTGTAATTAAGGAAAGTTCAATCGTTTCAATTATTGGAGTTACTGACTTAGTTTACGAACTAAATGTGGTTAGAGCTGATACTTATCGGGGAGTTGCTCCAATTGTCGTGGTAATGGTAATTTACTTTGTAATTACATTTACTTTAACTAGAGGATTAAATTATTTGGAAGGGAAAATGAATCATGACTAAACCAATTATTGAATTACACAATGTTAAAAAAAACTATGCGGAAAATCAAGTTTTAAAAGGAATTGACGGAGAGGTTCATGAAGGGGAAGTAATCTGTATCATCGGACCTTCTGGATCAGGGAAAAGTACCTTATTGAGATGCATTAATCAATTGGAAAAACCAACTGATGGAGAAGTTTTATTCAATGATGAAGATTTAGCTAAAATGTCAGAAAAAGAACTTAGTAAATTAGGTGAAGAAATTGGGATGGTATTTCAAAACTTTAACTTATTTCCAAACATGACCGTAATTGAAAATTTAAAGTTAGCTCCAATGAGAGTTAAACATTTAAACGATGCCAAAGCTGAAAAAATTGGGATGAAATATTTAAAAAGAGTTGGATTAGCTGATAAAGCCAATGCTTATCCCGTTAGTTTATCTGGGGGACAAAAACAAAGAGTCGCCATTGCTAGAGCTTTGGCCATGAATCCAAAAGTAATGTTTTTTGATGAACCAACGAGTGCGCTTGATCCTGAAATGGTTGGTGAAGTGCTAGCAGTTATGAAGGAACTAGCTGATGAAAATATGACGATGTTAGTGGTAACCCATGAGATGGGATTTGCAAAAAAAGTTGCTGATCAGGTTTGGTTTATGGCGGATGGTTACATTCAAGAAAAAAATACGCCACAAGCAATTTTTGATAATCCACAAGCAGATAGAACTAAAGAATTTATTGGAAAGATTATAGGTGATTAAAATGGAAAAACAAAAAGTAGTATTAGCCTATTCAGGTGGATTAGATACGTCAATTGCAATTGCGTGGTTAAAAGATCAAGGATACGACGTCGTTGCATGTTGTATTAACGTTGGAGAAGCCAAGGATTCTGAATACGTGAAAAACAAAGCTCTTAAAACTGGAGCAGTTGCAGCTTATGTTTTAGATGCTAAAGAAGAATATGCAGATCAATATTTGTCATTAGCATTACAAGCTAATGTGCTTTACGAAGGGGTTTATCCATTATCCTCAGCTTTATCAAGACCAGTAATCGTTAAAAAATTAGTAGAAGTTGCTAAAAAAGAAGGTGCTACCGCGATTGCCCATGGTTGTACGGGAAAAGGTAATGATCAAGTTCGGTTTGAAGTTGCAATTCATGCCTTAAATCCGGAAATTGAAGTTCTTAGTCCCGTTCGTGATTGGCATTGGTCTAGAGAAGAAGAAATTGATTATGCTAAAGAACATGGAATTGAAATTCCAATTGACTTAGATTCACCATATTCCATTGATTCTAATATTTGGGGAAGAGCTAACGAAGCCGGAATTTTGGAAGATCCTTGGGTTTCAGCACCTGAAGATGCTTTTGCAATTACAAAGGCAATTGCAGATACCCCTAATCAGCCAACGGAAATTGAATTAGAATTTAAAAATGGAATTCCCGTTAAACTAAATGGTAAAGCCATGTCATTTGCGACTTTAATTGAAAAATTAGATAAAATTGCGGGTGAAAACGGCATTGGTAGAATTGATCACATTGAAAATCGGCTAGTGGGAATTAAATCAAGGGAAATTTATGAAGCACCTGCTGCCACTGTTTTAATTAAAGCTCATGAAGAATTAGAAGATATTGTATTAGAACGTGATTTAGCTCACTTCAAACTTTTAATTGATCAAAAAATCTGTGAAGTAATTTATAACGGATTATGGTTTTCACCGTTAATGTCTGCCTTAAAAGCTTTTGTTGAACAATCACAAAAAGTTGTGAACGGAACTATTAAATTAGAATTGTTTAAAGGAAACATTATTATTTTAGGTCGGAAAGCAAGTTACAGTTTATATGATAAAGATTTAGCAACGTATACATCTTCTGATTCTTTTGACCAAGAAGCAGCGAAGGGATTTATTAAACTCTGGGGACTTCCAACTGAGGTTGCTAACCAAGTGGCAATGAAAAATAAGGGCGGTGAAGCTGAATGAGTGACAAATTGTGGGGCGGACGATTTCAAGGTGAAACGGATGCCTTAGTTGATCAATTTGGAGCTTCTATTAATTTTGATCAACTGATGGCTGCCGAAGATATTGAAGGATCATTGGCACATGTTAAAATGCTTGGAAAAACTGGAATTTTAGCCGAAGCTGATGTTTCCAAAATTGTGTCCGGTTTGGAATCAATTCAAAAAGATTTAGCTGCAGGAAACATTAAATTTTCCGTAGAAAATGAAGATATCCATATGAATATTGAAAGTATTTTAACGGATCGGATTGGACCGGTGGCAGGGAAATTGCATACGGCTCGCTCAAGAAATGATCAAGTTGCCACGGATTTTCATTTATACGTTAAAAAGCGAATACCGGTAGTGATTACTGAAATCACAAATTTACAAAAAGCGTTATTAAAGTTAGCAGAAGATAACGTTACCACAATTATGCCCGGATATACTCATTTGCAGCATGCGCAACCCATTTCCTATGCTCATTATCTAATGGCCTATTTTCAAATGTTACAACGAGATAAAGAACGATTTGAATTTAATTTAAAGCATACTGATATTTCACCATTAGGTGCTGCTGCTTTAGCTGGAACTACCTTTCCAATTGATCGGGAGTTTACGGCTCAAGCATTAGGGTTTACTGATATTTACGCTAATTCTTTAGATGCAGTTTCTGATCGGGACTTTGCGATTGAATTTTTAAGTAATAGTTCAATTCTAATGATGCATTTATCCCGATTTTCTGAAGAAATTAGTATGTGGGTTAGCCAAGAGTTTCAATATTTAGAGTTGAGTGACAGTTATACTACAGGAAGTTCCATCATGCCGCAAAAGAAAAATCCGGATATGGTTGAATTGATTAGAGGAAAAACTGGTCGAATTTATGGAAACTTAATGGGATTATTGACGACTTTAAAGGGAATTCCATTAGCTTATAATAAAGACTTGCAAGAGGATAAAGAAGGAGTCTTTGATACCTTCAAGACGATTATTCCATCCTTGAAAATTTTTACGGGAATGATTAAAACTTTGAAAGTTAACGAGCAAAAAATGAAAACCAGTACGGAAAATGATTATTCCAATGCTACTGAATTAGCTGATTATTTGGCGGTGAAAGGATTACCATTTCGTCAGGCACATGCGGTTGTTGGTAAGTTAGTATTACATGGCATACAAACTAAGCAAAATTTACAAGATATGTCACTTGCTGAATTAAAGTCTGGAAGTGAATTGATTGAAGCAGATGTATATCCTGAACTTCAGTCAGAAACAGCGGTTGCTAGAAGAAATTCTTTTGGAGGAACGGGGTTTGACCAAGTTAAACTTCAAATTAAAAATGCTAAAAAATTAGTTTAAATTAAAAAAGCACCCTAGCGGATGCTTTTTTAATTTAATTTTTTGGGTAATTCAGTAACTCGACTAACATAATCCTGTTTAACCCATTCGGCACCACCTAAAGATAACCAAGTTGTTTGATTAGTACGGACCTCTTTAAAAACTTTCCAAATTGAATCAGTTGGCAAAACGAAATCATACGCATTCTTATCTTCGGGATGACGATAAACTTGTGCAGCTGCCTTAATTTTAACCAAATAATTAACAGGTTGAACAATTTTCCAATCGTTACGTCGATAATATAAAACCACGTTTTGTGGTTCATGGGTATAATGTCCTGTTTTTTTGCCAATAGAACGGTAAAGCTGATAGCCATCAATTTTTGGATATTTGATTTGGTAAGTTTCCTGTAGAGAACCTGATATGAATTGGGGAACCTGCAGTAATTGATTCGTGTCATAATCAAAACAATAGACCATGACAGGTTGTCCTAGCTCTCTTTGATAATAAAATGCAACCGTTTGTTTGGTAGTTGTAACTTTAGAGCTCATACCATCGACTTTTTGAAAAAGATAGCCAGGAAAATTAGGAATGGTTAATTTTAAAGCATCACCTACATTAGTTTTAAAAATTAATGGAGGTTGTAATTCTTGATAATTTTCGTTGATGAATTTAACTAATACCGTGGCTGGAATCTTGGTAGCTAGTTCTTGCTTTTTGTTAACGGTAAGATGATAAGTTGGGTTAGAATCAATGTTTGTCTTATCAATTGAATTAGACAAACTGGGAGAATGGGATAAATGTCTAGGTTGGTGTGTAACTTGTACTTTTGCTTTAAATAATTTTTTGAAAAAATTAAACAAACTAAAAACCTCCAAATGTAATAGTTTAATTTTAACATTAAACTAAAAATGCTACTTACTGATTGTATCAGTAAGTAGCATTTTTACTATTTTGCATTAATTTTAATATTTTTATTTTGGTCTAAACTAGCGGTTAAATGCTTTACTTCAGGATTATCCAAAAGGTAGCCAGCAATTTGATCTTCCAATTGTTCTTGAATAACTCGACGTAAAGGACGAGCACCCATTACAGGATTATAACCCAATTCAACTAGCTGATTCTTAACATCTTCATTAACTTGAATAGTTAAATCATTTTGGGCTAAGTTATCAGTCATATCATCTAAGAGAATTCCAACAATTTGATGTAACTCTTTTTTATTTAATGAATTAAATTCGATAATGTCATCGAAGCGATTTAAAAATTCTGGTTTGAAATAAGCGCTAAGTTTATCAAGAACTGAGTGAGTATTCCCAGTTGCTTCGGCACCAAATCCAACGTTAGCACCAGTATTGGCACCAGCGTTACTAGTCATAATAATTACCGTATCTTTAAAAGAAACAGTTCGACCTTGTGAATCGGTTAAACGGCCATCATCTAAAACTTGTAAAAATGCATGAAGCACATCAGGGTGGGCTTTTTCAATTTCATCTAACAAAATTAAACTATAAGGATGACGACGAACCTTTTCAGTTAATTGACCAGCTTCATCATAACCAACGTATCCTGGAGCAGCTCCAATTAATTTAGCAATTGATTGGGGTTCTCGGTATTCTGACATATCGAACCGAATAATTGAGGCTTGGGAACCAAAAATTTGTTCAGCTAATTGCTTAGCAAGTTCAGTTTTTCCAACACCAGTAGGTCCAACAAATAAGAATGAGCCAATGGGACGACCAGATTTATTGAAGCCAACTCGATTTCTTTGAATTGCTTTAGATACTTTATTAACAGCTTGGTTTTGCCCAACTACGTGTTTTTCAAGGTTCTTATTAAGATTTTTAAGTTGATTCTTTTCTTGATCCTCAAGATTAGCAACTGGAATACTAGTAATTTCCTCAACCACTTGTTGCATATCCCGTTCAGTAACCGTATTATTTTTATTTTTTTCTTGAGTTAAATTATCTTTTTGCCGATTAAGTTGCTTTTCTCGATCGCGATAAAATGCAGCTGTTTCATAATCTTCTTTATCTAATGCAGTTTCTTTTTGTTTTTCTGCTTCTGAAATTTCTTTATCAATGGTCTTAGGATCAATGATGTTAAGCGTTAAGTTCTTTCTTGAACCAGTTTCATCCATTAAGTCAATTGCTTTATCGGGTAAGAAGCGATCACTGATGTAACGATTGGAAAGGGTTACTGCTGCTTTAATGGCAGCTTCTGTATAATGAACCATGTGATAATCTTCATAGTTTTTTTGAAGTCCCTTTAAAATTTTGATAGCTTGTTCAGTAGATGGTTCTTCGACCATAATTGGCTGAAAGCGACGTGCTAAAGCGGAATCTTTTTCAATATCCCGATATTCTTTAAGCGTAGTTGATCCAATTAATTGAAAATCGCCACGAGCAAGTGCTGGTTTTAAAACGTTTCCAGCATCAAGGCCGCCTTCAGAATTACCTGCCCCCATAATTTCGTGAATTTCATCGATGAAAAGAATTAAGTTTTTGTCAGCCTTAACTTCTTTGATAAGTGCTTGCATCTTTTTTTCAAATTGTCCTCGAATACCAGTTCCTTGAATCATTGAAACCATATCGATTTGAATAATTTTTTTATTGCGAAGTTTTTGTGGAACAGTCCCATCTGCAATTTTTTGGGCAAGACCTTCTACGATAGCAGTTTTACCAACTCCAGCTTCACCAATTAAGACAGGATTGTTTTTGGAACGACGATTTAAAACCTCGATTGCGCGAGCAGTTTGCTTTTCTCGGCCAATCATTGGATCAAGTTTACCTTGACGGGCTAATTTAGTTAAATCAGTTCCATATTGAGCAATAATGCCAGTATTTTTGCCGCCATTGCTAGGATTTTTAGTACCATTCATTTGCATTGAGCGTAGTAGGTCATCGATATTACCAAAACCATAAGCGCCTTGTTGTCCTTCCATATTAGTAACCTCCTTAAAATGTTAGCTAGTTTGACCATTGCTGACCATGTAAAATCAATTATACTCACTCAAAAAGTTGTTTCAAGTAAAGCGACTGCTAAATAATATTTAATAATATATGTTAGAATTAAAGAGAAAACGTTTTCAAATGGGGGTCTTTTTTGGATAAAACAAAAGCAGATTATACAGCCTTGTTGGATCAACTGCGGGATGGAAAAATTAAGGAACTGACGATTATGCCAGATGAATTTTTCATTTTTCAACAAGCGTTTATGGATTATGAGACTCGTAAACGAATTATTGGAACCGCTGGAGATCGGGGAATCGTCGTTTATCATTATGATAATGATAATTAATTCTTAAATTCATAAAATACAGGCTTTAAAAACTTGTATTTTAAATTAGTTATTGGTAACCTTAGAGTATAAAAAGGTAAATTAAAAGGAGTGCGTTTATTATGGAAAAACGTCAATTCAAAATTACAGCAGAAACCGGTATTCACGCTCGTCCTGCTACTTTCTTAGTTCAAACTGCAAGTAAATTTAACGCGAACATTACATTAGAATATGAAGATAAAACAGTTAACCTTAAGTCAATTATGGGGGTTATGTCACTTGGTGTTGGCCAAAACGCGGTAATTACCATTACTGCTGAAGGAGAAGATGCCAAAGAGGCTTTAGATGCGATTGCAAAAACCATGAAAGATGAAGGCTTAATTGATTAATCTTTAAATGAATAAAAAGAGTTGCTACGGCAGCTCTTTTTATTTATTTTCACAATTTGCAAAGTAGATTTTTAAACCATATAATTACAGTTGTTTAACTCAAATTGAAAGGATGAAAATTAACTTGAATATTGGCTTATTTACAGATACATATTTCCCCCAAGTTAGCGGGGTGGCTACCTCAATCAAGACCCTTAAAGATGAGTTAGAACGTCGTGGAAACAATGTCTATATCTTTACTACCACAGATCCAAATGCTCATGAAATACAAGACGATCATATTTATCGTTTTTCTAGTATTCCGTTTATTTCATTTACAGAGCGTAGGATTGCAGTACGAGGACTATTTCAAGCAACTCAAATTGCAAAAAAACTGCATTTGGACATTGTTCATACGCAAACCGAATTTTCAATGGGGATGATTGGTAAGTTTGTTGCAAAAAATTTAAATATTCCTTGTCTTCATACTTATCATACAATGTATGAGGATTATTTACATTATGTGGCCAACGGTCATTTATTGAAACCCATTCACGTTAAAGAAGGGACTTTGTATTTTTGTCATCATTTAAATGGAATCGTTTCACCTAGCAAGCGAGTTTTAGATAAGCTAACGGGTTATGGAGTTAAAAGTCCAATTCGAATTATTCCAACAGGAATTAATGTTGCACATTATGATAAGCCAACTCATACTGATGTCCGAAAAAAATTAGGCATTGGGAGTAAGACTCCAGTTATGTTATCAGTTAGTCGCTTAGCATATGAAAAAAATATTTCAGAATTAATTGATGCTTTTCCAAGTATTTTAAAAAAAGTTCCAGAAACTAAGTTAGTGATTGTAGGACAAGGGCCAGCAGAAACTGATCTTCAGCAACAAGTTAAAGATTTAAAGCTAGAAGCATCAGTAATTTTTACTGGTGAAATTGACAATGACGATGTTAATCAATATTACCGCATGGCAGATCTTTTTGTATCTACTTCAGAATCAGAATCACAAGGATTAACTTATATTGAAGCCATGGCTGCAGGAACTAAGGTTGTCATAGCAGCTAGTCCTTATACCGATGGTCTTGTTAATGACAAATCACTAGGGATGACCTTTAAGTCAGAAGCCGAGTTTATTGATGATGTAGTGGGCTATTTAAATCATCCAGAGGATTTTCCTAATAACATAGAATTGCGGAAACAAAAATTACATGATATCTCAGCGGTCTATTTTGTTGATCAAATACTCGATTTTTATGAAGATGCATTGAATAATTATGAAAATGCAGATGATGAAGAGGATGATGAGGAGTAGCTAATGCTAAAAATTGATATGTTTTCCACTGCCACTAAGGTTAAAGGACAAGGAGTAGGAAGTGCTTATACTGAATTAGTGCGGATGTTACGAGCAAAATTTCCTCAACAATTTAAAATTGAAATTAATGACTATCATCAAACTGATCTTAGCCATTACCATACCATTAATCCGACTTTTTACTTGTCTACTTTTTCAAAAAAACGCGGTCGAAAAATTGGGTATGTTCACTTTTTACCAGAAACTTTAGATGAAAGCTTGAATATTCCAACTCCATTTCGGCAGTTGTTTTATAAATATGTAATTGCTTTTTATAAGCGAATGGATGAAATCGTGGTGGTTAATCCAACTTTTATTCCAAAATTGGAAAAATATGGAATTAAAAAAAATAAAATTACTTATATCCCTAATTTTGTTAGTAAAAATGAATTTCATATGGTTACACCAGCAGAAAAAATTAAGTTAAGAAAAAAGTACCAGTTTGATACTCATAAATTTACGGTAATTTGTACTGGACAAGTTCAAACCCGAAAGGGGGTCTTGGATTTTGCAAAGTTAGCTCGGCAAAATCCTGATTTTCAATTTATTTGGGTTGGGGGCTTCTCCTTTGGTGCGATGACTGCTGGTTATGAAGCATTGAAAAAGTTAGTTGCTAATCCACCTGCTAACTTAGTTTTTCCAGGAATTGTTGACCGGAAAAAGTTAGTTGATTATTATGATTTGGCCGATGTATTTTTATTACCATCATTTAATGAGTTATTTCCAATGTCGGTATTAGAGGCATTTTCGTGTGGATTACCAGTTGTCTTACGTAACTTAGAACTTTATCAAGAAATTATTGGTGGCTATTATCTTGCAGCTGATAATGAAAAACAAATGGATGTAATTTTGAAAGAGTTATTCACCCATCCAGAATTAATTCAGCAATATGCAAAAAAAGCTCAGGCTGCATCGACTTACTATTCTGAGGATCATTTAGCCGAAATTTGGTATCAATTTTATACAAAACAGGCTGAAATTGGGCGAGTGAAAGGACAGATTAATGTCAAAAAGAAATAAGCTATCTTTTCTCTTAGTAGTTGCGCTGGGCCTTATTATTGCTTGGTATGCTCTTCGTGACATTAAGTTTTCAGTTTTAATTGAGGACTTAGCTAAAATCAATTTATGGTGGTTACTAATTGCAGGTAGCTGTATTCTGTTATATTTGTTTTTTGAAACGGTGATTACTTATTTACTGGTTCACAATAGTAATCCAAGTTTTACCTTTCACGATGCAATTCGAGTTCCATTAGTTGAACAATTATTTAATGGAATCACCCCATTTTCTTCCGGTGGCCAGCCAGCTCAATTAATTGTGTTGATGCAGTCGGGTGTTGATGCGGGAAAAGCAACTTCAGCATTAGTGATGAAATTTGTTGTTTATCAAATTATGATCGTCCTTAATTTTGTAATTAGTTTAATCATCGGATTTGAGTATTTGATCGATAAAGTTCATGCCTTAGCCTGGTTTGTTTTATTTGGGTTTTTGATTCATTTAGTGGTAATTGTGGGTTTGTTGATGGTTATGTATTGGCACCAGTTTACTAAAAAAATAATCAATGTCTTGATCAAACCCTTAAAGTGGTTTGTAAGTGAGGAGCGTTACCAAAATTGGGTAGCTGTCATTAATGAAAAAATTGATTCATTTTATGTTGAAAGTGTTAAAATCGGACATCAATGGAAGTTGCTAATCAAAGTTTTTGTTTTGACTTTTTTTCAGTTGCTTTTCTACTATATGATTCCATACTTTGTGATGCGCTCTTTAGGGTCTAATAATGCTAACATCATTATGGTTACTAGTTTGAACATTCTAATTTTCTTAGTAATCTCGATGTTTCCAATTCCTGGTGGGGCTGGTGGAGCCGAGTATAGTTTTGAAATGTTATTTAAAAGTTACATTCATAGCAGCAGTAAATTAGCAGTGGCAATGATTTTATGGCGAATTCTTACGTATTATGTAGGACTAGTTTTAGGATTATTTGCCCTATTAGAAAAACCAAGTAAACGAAAAAAATAAGTTACCTGATATCATTTTGGAGGAAAAAGGAATGTCTAACGTCTTAAAGCACATTCGAAATTTTTTTAATACTACTTTTGGTTTCTTTTTACTAGTAGTAGTTTTATTCTGTTTGAAAACCTATCTTGCCTATCGGACAGATTTTACGCTCGGAGTGTCTGGGGGAGTACAAAATTTTTTACTTGCCGTTAATCCAATTCCGTCAGCGCTGTTATTATTTGGAATTGCCTTATATTTTAGGGGAAAGTTATCATATTGGTTGATGTTGATCATTGATTTTTTACAATCAACATGGTTGTTCGCTAATATCTTGTACTATCGTGAATTTTCAGATTTTCTTTCAATGGGAATCATTAAAGGAACCGGAGATGTACAAAATAATTTGGGGAAAAGTTTTGTTCAAATTTTGCGCCCGGGAGACTTTTTAGCCTATGCAGATATTGTAATTTTAATTTTATTATTAGTTTTTAAAGTGATTAAAATTGATAAAAAACCATTTAAGAAGCGATATGCGTTTTTAATTACGCTTCTTTCGTTTGTATTAATGTTTGCGGAATATAGCGTAGCAAATGCTGATCGTTCAGGACTATTAACTAGAACATTTGATAATAATTATATTGTTAAGTATTTAGGCTTGGATGAGTATGCAGCTTTTAACATTTATCAGAATCATCAAGAGAGTGCTACACGTTCAAATGCAAAAGTTTCTGACTTGAAGGGCGTTGAAAAGTTCATTAATCAGAATCAGGCGAGTCCAAATGTTCAATATTTTGGAAAAGAAAAAGGGAAGAACGTTTTTATTATTCATTTAGAAAGTTTCCAACAATTCTTGATTGATTATAAAGTTGATGGAAAAGAAGTTACTCCCAATATTAATAAGTTCTATCATAACCAGCATACCCTTGCATTTGATAATTTCTATCATCAAGTAGCTCAGGGGAAAACTTCAGATGCTGAAATGATGTTGGAAAATTCACTATATGGATTGCCACAAGGCTCAGCAATGGTTAGTTATGGAGCACAAAATACTTATCAAGCAGCTCCTTCAATTTTAGATGAAGAAGCTGGTTATACTAGCGCGGCTTTTCATGGAGATGTTCCGACTTTCTGGAATCGAAATAATGCCTATAAGTCATGGGGCTATGATTATTTCTTTAGTGATGCATACTATAAAACTAAGCCAGAATACAATGTTGGTTATGGGATGAAGGATAAGATTTTCTTCAAGCAGTCAATTCCTTATATTCAACAATTGCCACAACCCTTTTATGCTAAATTAATTACTTTGACTAACCATTATCCATATGAGTTAGATAAGAAGAATACGTCATTTCCAGCAACTAATACAGGGGATAGTACGGTTGATCCATACGTACAAACGGCGCATTATCTTGATCAATCATTTGGGGAATTTGAAGCTTATTTGCAAAAGAGTGGCTTAGCTAAGAATAGTGTTGTGGTTTTGTATGGTGATCATTATGGAATTTCAAATAATCATCGTCCAGCAATTGCCAAGTTGTTAGGGAAAAAGAATGTTGATAAGTATGATTTAGCCCAGTTCCAAAAAGTCCCATTTATGATTAATGGTAGTAACTTAGATGGTCATATTGATCACACGTATGGTGGAGAAATTGATGTTTTACCAACTTTATTGCATTTATTGGGAATTAAGAATAATAATATGATTCAATTTGGACATGATTTGATGAGTAGTCAAAATCCACAAATTGTCCCATTCCGTAATGGAGATTTTGTATCTAAACAATATACTAAGGTTGGTGGAACGATTTACGATACAACAACTGGTAAAGAAATTCATCCTACAAAATCTGAAAATAAAGAAATTGCTAAAATACAAGCGTACGTTGATGATTCCTTAAAGAATTCCGACAAGGTTGTGTATGGAGATTTACTTCGCTTCCATAAAATTAAAGGTTATAAAAACATTAAAAAGAAAACAATTGATTATAATAAAAAAGCTGCTTTGAAAAAGCTTAAAGAAGAAGATAAAAAGAAAAAAACTGATTTAATCAATGAAAATGGTGGAAAATCAACGGTTGATGATTTTAAAACTGATGCCCCAGAACTTAAATAAAATAAAAAAGATGCTTAGTTGGCATCTTTTTTTATTTTATGAAAAAAGTTATTGACGAAAGCTCGTTCACTTGGTAAGATAGTATTTGTCGTTGAGATGATTTGTTTTTTCAAATCAAACAAATGAAAAAGTTGTTGACAAGAAAAGTCAATCATTATATAATGATTAAGTCGGTAAATGAGTGATAATCATTCATTTCTGCTTGAGTAGATCTTTGAAAACTGAACAAGATTTTGATTACAATAAAGTGTAAGGATAATTTTTAAACTTGGTTTAGAAATTAAACAAATGCAATGTCAATTTGCAAAAACAAATAAATAAGAGCTAGTAAAGTTCTCATTTCTAAAATGAGAGTTTGATCCTGGCTCAGGACGAACGTTGGCGGCGTGCCTAATACATGCAAGTCGAACGAAGTCGCCCATTTGAAGTTTGGTGCTTGCACCAAACTGATTTTGGATCCGACTGAGTGGCGAACTGGTGAGTAACACGTGGGTAACCTGCCCAGAAGAAGGGGATAACACCTGGAAACAGATGCTAATACCGTATAACAACAAGAACCACATGGTTCTTGTTTGAAAGCTGGCCTTGGTGCTAGTGCTTCTGGATGGACCCGCGGCGTATTAGCTAGTTGGTGAGATAATAGCTCACCAAGGCAATGATACGTAGCAGACCTGAGAGGGTAATCTGCCACAATGGGACTGAGACACGGCCCATACTCCTACGGGAGGCAGCAGTAGGGAATCTTCCACAATGGACGAAAGTCTGATGGAGCAACGCCGCGTGAGTGAAGAAGGGTTTCGGCTCGTAAAACTCTGTTGTTAGAGAAGAACGGCTGTGAGAGTAACTGCTCACAGTGTGACGGTATCTAACCAGAAAGTCACGGCTAACTACGTGCCAGCAGCCGCGGTAATACGTAGGTGGCAAACGTTGTCCGGATTTATTGGGCGTAAAGGGAGCGCAGGCGGTTTATTAAGTCTGATGTGAAAGCCTTCGGCTTAACCGGAGAAGTGCATCGGAAACTGATAAACTTGAGTGCAGAAAAGGATAGTGGAACTTCATGTGTAGCGGTGAAATGCGTAGATATATGAAGGAACACCAGTGGCGAAGGCGGCTATCTGGTCTGTAACTGACGCTGAGGCTCGAAAGCATGGGTAGCAAACAGGATTAGATACCCTGGTAGTCCATGCCGTAAACGATGAATGCTAGGTGTTGGAAGGTTTCCGCCTTTCAGTGCCGCAGCTAACGCATTAAGCATTCCGCCTGGGGAGTACGACCGCAAGGTTGAAACTCAAAGGAATTGACGGGGACCCGCACAAGCGGTGGAGCATGTGGTTTAATTCGATGCTACGCGAAGAACCTTACCAGGACTTGACATCTTCTGCCACTCTAAGAGATTAGAGGTTCCCTTCGGGGACAGAATGACAGGTGGTGCATGGTTGTCGTCAGCTCGTGTCGTGAGATGTTGGGTTAAGTCCCGCAACGAGCGCAACCCTTGTCTTTAGTTGCCAGCATTAAGTTGGGCACTCTAGAGAGACTGCCGGTGATAAACCGGAGGAAGGTGGGGACGACGTCAAATCATCATGCCCCTTATGTCCTGGGCTACACACGTGCTACAATGGACGATACAACGAGTTGCGAAACCGCGAGGTCAAGCTAATCTCTTAAAGTCGTTCTCAGTTCGGATTGCAGTCTGCAACTCGACTGCATGAAGTTGGAATCGCTAGTAATCGTGGATCAGCATGCCACGGTGAATACGTTCCCGGGTCTTGTACACACCGCCCGTCACACCATGAGAGTTTGTAACACCCAAAGTCGGTTGGATAACCTTTTAGGAGTCCGCCGCCTAAGGTGGGACAGATGATTAGGGTGAAGTCGTAACAAGGTAGCCGTAGGAGAACCTGCGGCTGGATCACCTCCTTTCTAAGGAATAATTCGGAACCTTACATTAATCAAAATCTTGCTCAGTTTTGAGAGTATTTACTCTCTTATTTAAATATTCATAGTATTCGCTTTTTTGGGCCTATAGCTCAGCTGGTTTAGAGCGCACGCCTGATAAGCGTGAGGTCGGTGGTTCGAGTCCACTTAGGCCCATACCGAAAAGTCGGTTTTGAATATTATGGGGAATTAGCTCAGCTGGGAGAGCACCTGCTTTGCAAGCAGGGGGTCAGCGGTTCGATCCCGCTATTCTCCATTGACACGTTAGTGTCATTTTTGTTCTTTGAAAACTAGATAATATTATTTTCTGTAATAATTATATTTTTATATAATTGAACCGAGAAATAACCATTGTGTTATTTTTGAGTTTTTTAATTAGTTTTAATCGCTAAAACTCAAATAATTTATAATCCGTCGGATTATAGGTTAAGTTAATAAGGGCGCATGGTGAATGCCTTGGTACTAGGAGCCGATGAAGGACGCAACTAACTGCGATAAGCTTCGGGGAGCTGTACGTAAGCTTTGATCCGGAGATTTCCGAATGAGGAAACTCGACCAGTGTTATGACTGGTCACTGCATAGTGAATACATAGCTATGCAGAGGCAGACGTGGGGAACTGAAACATCTAAGTACCCACAGGAATATAAAGAAATTTCGATTCCCTAAGTAGCGGCGAGCGAACGGGGAATAGCCCAAACCGAACCCTTGTGGTTCGGGGTTGTAGGACTGAACATTTGAGTTACAAAAGTATTTGATAGTTGAAGTAGTTGGGAAGCTACACCAAAGAGAGTGATAGTCTCGTAAACGAAATCAAATACCCTCAGTTCAGGATCCTGAGTACGGCGACACACGTGAAACGTCGTCGGAATCTGGGAGGACCATCTCCCAAGGCTAAATACTCCCTAGTGACCGATAGTGAACCAGTACCGTGAGGGAAAGGTGAAAAGCACCCCGGAAGGGGAGTGAAATAGTTCCTGAAACCATGTGCCTACAAGCAGTCAGAGCCCGTTAATGGGTGATGGCGTGCCTCTTGTAGAATGAACCGGCGAGTTACAGTTGCATGCAAGGTTAAGCCGAAAAAGCGGAGCCGTAGCGAAAGCGAGTCTTAATAGGGCGCCATAGTATGTTGCCGTAGACCCGAAACCAGGTGATCTACCCATGTCCAGGATGAAAGTGCGGTAATACGCACCGGAGGTCCGAACCCGTGTACGTTGAAAAGTGCTGGGATGAGGTGTGGGTAGCGGTGAAATTCCAAACGAACTTGGAGATAGCTGGTTCTCTCCGAAATAGCTTTAGGGCTAGCCTCGGAATTAGAATCATGGAGGTAGAGCCACTGTTTGAGCAAGGGGTCCATCTAGGATTACTGAGTTCAGATAAACTCCGAATACCATTGATTTATGTCCGGGAGTCAGACGATGAGTGATAAGATCCATCGTCGAAAGGGGAACAGCCCAGACCGCCAGTTAAGGTCCCTAAATATATGCTAAGTGGAAAAGGAAGTGGAGTTGCATAGACAACTAGGATGTTGGCTCAGAAGCAGCCACCATTTAAAGAGTGCGTAATAGCTCACTAGTCGAGTGATTCTGCGCCGAAAATTTACCGGGGCTAAGCATATTACCGAGACTGCGGACGCAACTACGTTGCGTGATAGGAGAGCGTTCTAAGGGCAATGAAGGTAGACCGTAAGGACTGCTGGAGCGCTTAGAAGTGAGAATGCCGGTATGAGTAGCGAAAGATCAGTGAGAATCTGATCCACCGAATGACTAAGGTTTCCTGGGGAAGGCTCGTCCACCCAGGGTTAGTCGGGACCTAAGCCGAGGCTGAGAAGCGTAGGCGATGGATAACAGGTTGAGATTCCTGTACTAGTTAATTATGTTTGAACGATGGAGGGACGCAGTAGGCTAAGATTAGCACACGAATGGAAAGGTGTGTTCAAATCGTAAGTCAGTTTAAGAGTTAAATGCTTTTAAGCGAGTTGACAAGCGATGATGAGGATCGAAATTTAAGTAGAGAAGGATCTGACGTCACACTGCCGAGAAAAGCTTCTAGTTAGTAATTAATTACCCGTACCGCAAACCGACACAGGTAGTCGAGGAGAGTATCCTCAGGTGAGCGAGAGAACTATCGTTAAGGAACTCGGCAAAATGACCCCGTAACTTCGGAAGAAGGGGTGCTGGCCTCACGGCCAGCCGCAGTGAAAAGACTCAAACGACTGTTTATCAAAAACACAGGTTTATGCAAAATCGTAAGATGAAGTATATGGGCTGACGCCTGCCCGGTGCTGGAAGGTTAAGTGGAAGTGTTAGCTTCGGCGAAGCACCGAAATGAAGCCCCAGTAAACGGCGGCCGTAACTATAACGGTCCTAAGGTAGCGAAATTCCTTGTCGGGTAAGTTCCGACCCGCACGAAAGGCGTAACGATTTGAGTACTGTCTCAACGATAGACTCGGTGAAATTAAGATACCTGTGAAGAAGCAGGTTACCCGCGACAGGACGGAAAGACCCCATGGAGCTTTACTGTAGCTTGATATTGGGTGTTTACATAACTTGTACAGGATAGGTAGGAGCCATAGAAGCCGGGACGCTAGTCTCGGTGGAGGCGTCAGTGGGATACTACCCTTGTTATGTGAACACTCTAACCCTGCGCACTGATCGTGCGCGGAGACAGTGTCTGGTTGGCAGTTTGACTGGGGCGGTCGCCTCCTAAATAGTAACGGAGGCGCTCAAAGGTTTGCTTAGAATGGTTGGAAATCATTCCAAAAGTGTAAAGGCAAAAGCAAGCTTGACTGCGAGACATACAGGTCGAGCAGGGACGAAAGTCGGACTTAGTGATCCGGTGGTACCAAATGGAAGGGCCATCGCTCAACGGATAAAAGCTACCCTGGGGATAACAGGCTTATCTCCCCCAAGAGTTCACATCGACGGGGAGGTTTGGCACCTCGATGTCGGCTCATCGCATCCTGGGGCTGTAGTTGGTCCCAAGGGTTGGGCTGTTCGCCCATTAAAGCGGTACGCGAGCTGGGTTCAGAACGTCGTGAGACAGTTCGGTCCCTATCCGTCGCGGGCGCAGGAAATTTGAGAGGAGCTGTCCCTAGTACGAGAGGACCGGGATGGACATACCGCTGGTGTATCAGTTGCGCCGCCAGGCGCATTGCTGAGTAGCTATGTATGGATGAGATAAACGCTGAAAGCATCTAAGTGTGAAACTCGCCTCAAGATGAGATTTCCCATTCCTATATGGAAGTAAGACTCCTGAAAGATGATCAGGTAGATAGGTTAGAAGTGGAAGCGTAGTGATACGTGAAGCGGACTAATACTAATCAGTCGAGGACTTAACCAAGTAGAATGAAGATTCAATGGAAGTTAATCGGAAGAAAATAATATTGTCTAGTTTTGAGAGAATAATTTTTCTCAGAAAATAGTGTAGTGACGATAGCCTGAAGGATACACCTGTTCCCATGCCGAACACAGAAGTTAAGCTTCAGTACGCCAAAAGTAGTTGGGGGATCGCCCCCTGCGAGGATAGGACGTTGCTACACAATCAATGGAAGATTAGCTCAGCTGGGAGAGCACCTGCCTTACAAGCAGGGGGTCACAGGTTCGATCCCTGTATCTTCCATTGAGCCGTTAGCTCAGCCGGTAGAGCATCTGACTTTTAATCAGAGGGTCGGCAGTTCGAACCTGCCACGGCTCATTAAAACTAAATATTTTTTAGGCATAGTATATGCCGACTTAGCTCAGTTGGCAGAGCACCTGTCTTGTAAACAGGGGGTCGGAGGTTCGAATCCTCTAGTCGGCATTATGCGGAAGTAGTTCAGTGGTAGAACGCCAGCTTGCCATGCTGGAGGTCGCGGGTTCGAATCCCGTCTTCCGCTTTATGCCGGGGTGGCGGAATTGGCAGACGCACAGGACTTAAAATCCTGCGGTCAGTAATGACCGTACCGGTTCGATCCCGGTCCTCGGCATTATTATGCACCTATAGCGCAATTGGATAGAGTGTCTGACTACGAATCAGAAGGTTGCAGGTTCGACTCCTGCTAGGTGCATTTTTTCGGGAAGTGGCTCAGCTTGGTAGAGCACCTGGTTTGGGACCAGGGGGTCGCAGGTTCGAATCCTGTCTTCCCGATTAGATAATTATTGTTTGTTGTCTATAGATCGCGGTGTAGCTCAGCTGGCTAGAGCGTCCGGTTCATACCCGGGAGGTCGGGGGTTCGATCCCCTCTGCCGCGATTAGGTCCATGGATCTTTAGCTCAGTTGGTTTAGAGCTGACGGCTCATAACCGTCCGGTCGTAGGTTCGAGTCCTACAAGATCCATAAATTAGACCAAGGGTCTAATACCTATTGCAAAGTTTCTTTTTACATGATACAATTGTTTTTGTGTTATGGAGGATTACCCAAGTCTGGCTGAAGGGAACGGTCTTGAAAACCGTCAGGCGAGTCAAATCGCGCGAGAGTTCGAATCTCTCATCCTCCTTTTTTTAATTATCGCGGGGTAGAGCAGTCTGGCAGCTCGTCGGGCTCATAACCCGGAGGTCGTTGGTTCAAATCCAGCCCCCGCAATTTTGGTCCGTTGGTCCAGTCGGTTTAAGACGCCTGCCTGTCACGCAGGAGATCACGAGTTCGAGTCTCGTACGGACCGCTTAACTTGGCTCTGTAGCTCAGTTGGTAGAGCAACGGATTGAAGCTCCGTGTGTCGGCAGTTCGATTCTGTCCAGCGCCATTGTTTCATTTTTTTATAAAGCATATTATTATGCGGGTGTAGTTTAGTGGTAAAACCATAGCCTTCCAAGCTATTGTCGCGAGTTCGATTCTCGTCACCCGCTTTAATGGGCCTATAGCTCAGCTGGTTTAGAGCGCACGCCTGATAAGCGTGAGGTCGGTGGTTCGAGTCCACTTAGGCCCACTTCTTGGAGAAGTACTCAAGTGGCTGAAGAGGCGCCCCTGCTAAGGGTGTAGGTCGCGTAAGCGGCGCGAGAGTTCGAATCTCTCCTTCTCCGTTAGTTAAGTTAGTCATTATTTTATATGACCCGCTGGTCAAGTGGTTAAGACACTGCCCTTTCACGGCAGTAACATGGGTTCGAATCCCGTGCGGGTCATTTTTAATATATTTATTATCGCGGGGTAGAGCAGTCTGGCAGCTCGTCGGGCTCATAACCCGGAGGTCGTTGGTTCAAATCCAGCCCCCGCAATTTTGGTCCGTTGGTCCAGTCGGTTTAAGACGCCTGCCTGTCACGCAGGAGATCACGAGTTCGAGTCTCGTACGGACCGTACGAATTATATAAAGTTAATTGTTTTTAATTTAATTAAAAGATTGAATTCTATAAGAATACAATCTTTTTTTGTTTATGAAAAAAGTTTACGTTATTACACGTAAACTCATCATAATTTAAAAACTATTTTTCTACTCGTTCATAACCTGAGTTATGATAATTTATACTGAAATTACCCTTGAATTTATCAAAAGACATAAAGTTATCAGCTTTATCATTTTTCCATTGAAGAAATGAATATTTGTCTTTCCAAAGGGTTAAGAGAATTTTCTTATCGGAATTATCAGAAGCGGTCATGTAATAAGCGCTATACATTCCTGTAGGATGATTAATGTCGGTCATAAAATTACTTACAGTTGCATTAAGAATTTTACGACGTTCGGCATCAGGTGTTACTTCTACATAGTCTATGTAATGATTCCAGTTGTCAATTCCAGTATGTGAAATAACTTCATAGATAATTGGATTGGAAAAAATTGATGGTTCACCTGAATAATCAATTAGTTGAAGACCAGTAGCATTGTTAGATGGAGAAAATAGTGCTAAATCACGTTCAGGATATTTGGTTATAATTTTGTCTAAAACACTTTTAGACCCAAAAGTTACGGAAATTTGTTTAATCATAATTGTTACTCCATTCATTTTATTTACATTAAGTTTAAAATAAAGTAGGCTAAGTTAAAAGAAATATGTATTAGAAGGTGAATATTAATGAAATTAACAGTATTAGGTTACTATGGTGGGTTTCCTTACCAAAACAAGGGAACTAGTGGATATTTAATTCAAGCAAATGATTTTAATCTTTTACTTGATTGCGGAAGTGGGGTCCTAATGTCGCTTGAAGACCAATTAGATCCACTAAAATTAAATGCGGTTGTTTTATCGCATTATCATGCTGATCATATTGCCGATGTAGGGGTTTTACAATATTACTGGCAACTACACAATGAACGATATAAAACTCCTGTATTACCAATATATGGGCACACATTGGATAAATTAAACTTTGATAAGCTAGATTGGCCTAATTCAACTAGAAAAGTTGCTTTTACAGTAAACCAAGTAAAAGAAATCGGTCCATTTGAACTAACATTTATCAGAACTGTGCACCCAGTGCCAGCATTTGCTATTCGAATTAAAGAAATGGCAACTAGCAAATCATTGGTGTACACCTCTGATTCTCGCTATTTTTCTGAATTAATTGATTTTACTAAAAATGCAGATTTACTTATTGCTGATACAAACTTTTTCAGTGATAAAACTGGTCCAATTTGGCATATGACATCGACTCAGGTTGGTGAACTTGCAAAAGCTGCCTCAGTTTCCAATCTAATGATTAGTCACCTACCTCAATCTGACAAACTAAATAAGCTAAAACAACAAACTGAACAAGCAGCTGGAAAAAATGTGAAAGTTATTCTACCATTGGTGGGAGAACAAATTGAAATAAGTTAAGAGGGATTAAATTGAAGTATGAAAGATCAAATGAGAATACCATTAAAGTTTGGATTACGCCAAATGATCTAAAACAGAGAGAAACCAATTTACTAGATCTTATGAATGACAAAAATAAAGTAGAAGCCTTTTTCTATTCTATTTTAGAAGAAGTAGATGATAATCATGATTTCCAAAATAATGATTTAGTTTCATTTCAAATTTTACCCGAAAAAGATGGGTTTCAAATGATTATTAGTAAAGATAATGACATTGTTTCAAAATTAGCAGAAAACAATGTAAATTTTATGTCAGAACAAACTAAGAAAAAATTTGCTGAGATAAAAGAAAAAAATCGTCCAATTGATGAGTTTGATGAGAAAAGAATGATTCGAACGGTTCCAATTTATTTTTCTAATTTTGAAAAGCTTCTTGGGGGAGTTAATGAAATCCAAACTAATCTTGACTATCCAGGAATGAAGGTTACCACGGACTTATATAAAAAACAAACTAGTTATTATTTAATTTTGACTGCTGGTTTGCTACCAGATGGAATTAGTGCGGGTTATGAGGAAGTAAAAAATCGTTTAAGTTTAATTGATGATCAGTTAGCATTGTTATATGAATATGGCGAATTAAGCGATATTCATACTAATCAAATTAAAAAACAAGCTAAGCTAATCGTTAAAGATTCAGCCATTTCGACAATTAAAAATCATTTTGCGTAAAGACTAATTTTAATTAGTCTTTTTTTCGTACATTTGGTAGGGTGGAAAAATGTTAATGGCACTTGATCAGCAAAAATTAATTAATGCATCTTCAGCAAATAAACAAAAGCGTTACACGTGTCCAATTTGCCATGAAGTAGTAATTTTTAAAAATGGTCCTAAAATAATCATGCATTTTGCACATTTTGCAGCATCGAATTGTGTTAATAGTAAAGGTGAAACCCAAAATCATTTACGAGGAAAACAGCAATTATTTCATGATTTAATTGGACAATATCCTCTAATTAAATTAGAAGTTTACTTAGAGGATATTAAGCAACGTTCTGATTTATTAGCCGATAAATTGGCTTTTGAATATCAATGTAGTTCAATTACTAATCAACGTTTACAAGAACGGGTGAGTGGATATAATTCTCAAAAGATTAAATCAATTTGGATTTTAGGGATGAATTATTTTAAACAAAATTTGCATGCACATTCTGTTTTACGATTTTTACGTTATCAAAAAAATGTTGGGTTTTATTTGCTTTTTTTAGATTCAGTCCAACACTGTTATTATCTAAAGTACCGCATCGTTCAGATTAATCATCAACTCGTTTGGAAACTGAAAAAATTTTCTAATTATCAATCCTTAGTTTATTTTATGAATCAACTTCAATTTATAAATTATTCGCAAACCAATTTAATTACACTTACACAAATGATTGAGAATAAAATACAACGGCAAGATAAAACGCTGCTTCAACTTCAAAAAATTTGTTATGAAAACCGACATTTGTTAACTGGATGTCCGATAATCGTGTATTATCCACAACCAATGATTCCGATTTTAAATCGGAATTGGTTGGAGTGGAAAATAAAAATTATCTTGTATCTGGAAAAAAAGCAACATTGTCACATCAAAGAACTCAAGCAATTAGTTAAATATGATGAATTTCCCTTTCTTAAAATTAGCAACCCAGTCCGATTATTCTTACAGATTTTAGAAAAATGTCATTTTGTTAAGATTGAAGGACCAATGATTTTTTTACTCCAAGAATTTATTTGGTATCGTGATACGTATGATAAAATTGATGCAATTAAGAAAATGAGAAAGAGGCATAATAATGACATTTAAAAGTATTCCAAATCGTAATCAGGTTCCAGAAAATTTAACGTGGGATTTAACCACAATCTTTAAAGATGATGTTAGTTTTAAATCTGAGTTGGAAACTGTGAAAAATTCTACTAAACAAATTAACAATTTGTCAGGGAAATTAGCTAATAGTGCAGATGACTTATTAAAAGTTGTTCAAGCTGTTTTGGACTTGAACCGCCGCTATGAAAAAGTTTATGTTTATGCACATTTGAATCATGATGTTGATACTTCTAATAATGAAGCACAAGCCCGGATGGAACAAGTTGAGTCATTAGGAACCAAATTAAGCGAAGCTACTGCTTGGTTTGATCCAGAAATTATTAAATTAGGCAAAACTAAAATTGATTTATATATGGATGAGCAGCCCGTACTACAAGAATATGATCGTCTATTTTTGATGATTTTGAAAGATGAGGGACATGTTTTAAGTGTTGAAGCTGAAAAATTATTATCAGGAGCAACTAATATTTTTAACGCGCCAGAAAAAATATTCAATATGATGGATAGTGCTGACTTTATTTTTCCAAAAATAAAAGATGATCAAGGCAATGTTGTTCGCCTATCTAATGGGTTATACAGTTTATTACTCCAATCAACTAATCAAAATACCAGAAAAGAAGCTTTTCAGAAGTTTTATACTGTTTTTGACCAATTTAAGCACACTTTGGCTACGACTTTATCTTCTGAAGTTGCTGTTAATAATTATCAGGCACAAGTTCATCGTTTTACTAGTGCAAGAGAGCAAGCAATGCACGAAAATGAAATTCCAGAAAGCGTTTTTACTACGTTAATAAAAACAGTAAACGAAAATTTGCCATTACTTCATCGTTACGTAGCGTTGCGGAAAAAGGTTTTACAGTTGCCAGAGATGCATATGTATGACATGTATGTTCCGCTTGCTAAAGAGCCAGACGTTAAATACACATTTAGTCAATCAAAAAAAATTATGTTACAAGCCCTTCAGATTATGGGACCTGATTACGTTAAACATGTTAAAGAAGAATTAGACAATCGTTGGATTGATGTCGTTGAAAATAAAGGTAAACGAACTGGTGCTTATTCATCTGGGATGTACGATACTAATCCTTATATTTTGTTAAATTGGCAAGATAATCTAGATAATTTATATACCTTAATTCACGAAACTGGCCATAGTATGCATAGCTACTACTCAAGTCATAATCAACCATATCAATATGGCGACTATTCAATTTTTGTAGCAGAAATTGCTTCAACTACTAATGAAAATATTTTAACTGATTATTTGTTGGCACATACTGACAATCCAGAAATGAAAAAGTATATTTTGAGTCAATATTTGGAAGGCTTTAAGGGAACAATTTTTCGTCAAACCCAATTTGCTGAATTTGAAAATTGGATTCATGAACAAGGCCAATTAGGAAAATCATTAACGGCAGATGTGATGAGTACAAAATACAAAGCAATTAATGAAAAATATTATGGTAATGAAATTATTTCAGATCCAGAAATTGCAATCGAATGGTCAAGAATTCCTCATTTTTATTATGATTTTTATGTTTATCAATATGCAACTGGCTTTGGAGCAGCCTCAACCTTAGCTGAAAAAATCAGTTCAGGCAATCAAGCTTCAATTGATGCCTATTTAAATTACTTGAAAGCTGGTAGTTCAGATACACCAATTAACATAATGAAAAGGGCAGGTGTAGATATGACGAATGGTCATTATTTGGAAGCGGCCTTTGAAAAATTTTCTCAAAGAATGGATGAGTTAGAAAAGTTAATTTAAGTTTATAATTAAAACCCCCTGACAACGTTGCATTGTCAGGGGGTTTTTATGTATATATGACGGTTATAATACTCGTAAATTGGGTGTAGGCTTGAAATCAGCAAAAGAACTACGTTTGATGACTTGATTAAATAAATCATTGAGTTGGGAATTATTAATTTTTTCGACTAACAAGCCGTGCTTGCTAGAATTACAATCAAACATTACCAAACTATCATGATTAGTAATACCCATTTCTTGAACTAATTTTTGATCAGAAACAATATTTTCTTTTACCATCGTAGATTGACGATCTTCTTGAAACATTTCTAAATCTAACTTAACTGTGTCAGCAGCATATGAAATTAATGATTCATCATAGGCTTCATTTTGGATTAGAGTTAATTCTTGAATTAATTGTAAAAACTTACGTCCCTTTTTGCATCCTTGATAAAGGGCTGCCTTATAATCAATTGTCATTTGATAGGAGTCAAGATTAAGCTGATTAGCTACGTTAATCGAACTTAGATTAATAAATGGAACAAATCTTAAACAGACCTTACAATTAAGTTCTTCTGTAACTTTTGTCACTTCTTGCTCAGAAATTAAGCAATCCAAGCAGGCAGGGTTAACAAATAAATAAACTTCAAACATCAACTTTTCCTCCTTATCATTAGTATTATAAGTTTCATGCATAATATACATTAACAAATTATCAGATAATTTCAAAGAATTAGCATGCTTTTTTTTGAAAAAACGTATTATTATATGTGATATGATTAATTCATAATATTAGCCAAGATGAGGTGAGTTTATGATTAAAGATTGGAATCTATTTTTATTTCCTTATAATCAAGCCGCAAAAGAATGGAAAATAAAATTACGTGGAATTCGTGAAGAGTCTCAATTGATGGATGAACATTCTCCAATTGAATTTGTAACTAGTCGAATTAAAGCTGTTGATAGTATTAAAGAAAAAATGATTCGACGAAATATTGATGCAGAACGGTTAACTGAAGATATGGAAGATATTTGTGGTCTTCGGATTATGTGTCCGTTTCTTGATGATATTTATACAGTTGTTGACATTCTTAGAAAACGGAATGATATTGACATTTTGGAAGAACGTGATTACGTTAATAATGAAAAAAAGAGTGGCTATCGTTCTTATCACATTGTTTTTAAATATCCTTTAGAATTATTAGATGGACAGCATAATATTTTAGTTGAAATTCAAATTAGAACTTTAGCGATGAATTTTTGGGCAACGCTTGAACATTCATTAAACTATAAACATCCAGATGTTTTTCCAAGTAATGTGCACAAGCGGCTTCAGGATGCTTCAGAAACTGCCTTTAAATTGGATGAAGAGATGTCTTCAATTAGAAAAGAATTAATTAAGGATGCAGAAAAGCATCGAAAAGAGGGTGAATAACAAATGAGAATCGCAATTTATGGAAACGATAAGCCTAGTTCGAGCAAAGTGGCTTCTGAATTATCAAAGTTAGTGAAGGAATCAAAAGTTTTAGAATTAGATGAATTAAATCCTGAGGTTGTAATTTCAGTTGGTGGCGATGGAACTTTGTTATCTGCATTTCACCACTATGATGATATGACGGAAAAGGTGCGGTTTGTTGGGATTCATACCGGGCACCTTGGCTTTTATACTGATTGGCGTGATAATGAAGTACAACAATTAGTTGAAAGTTTGGAACATGATAATGGTCAAAGTGTTAGCTATCCGTTGTTAGATATTGAAGTAAATTATTCTGTTGAGGGAAAACCCGATTATATGGTGGCTTTAAATGAATCTACCATCAAAAAAATGTTTGGCACGATGGTAGCTAAGGTGTACATTAAAAATCAGTTATTTGAAAGCTTTAGAGGAGACGGACTTTGTATCTCTACGCCGACTGGATCAACGGCATACAATAAATCAGTTGGGGGAGCAATCATTTCACCTAAGTTTAATGCGGTACAAATTGCGGAAATGGCTTCAATTAATAATCGTGTCTTTCGAACAATTGGTTCTCCAATTATTATTCCGCCAACTGAATCGATTACTATTGTTCCGCAAGTTTCTTTACATAATGTACTAACTTGTGATCAACTTTTAGTGATGGATCGACCAATTAAATCAATTACTTATAAAATTTCTAAACGACGAATTTATTTTGCTAAATATCGGCATACTCAATTTTGGGAACGGGTAAATAATTCATTTATTGGTGACAATTTAAATGATTAATTTTAATTGGGTTAACGATAATGAAAGTCGTCTAAAATTACGGACTTTTTTGTTGAATAAAGGAGTTACTAGGACCTTATTAAAGCGCATTAAGTTTCAGGGTGGAAGAACTTTGGTTAATCATCGGGATGTTTATACGAATTATATGTTAGAACAAGGTGATCAGGTTGAAATTATTTTGCCACCAGAAGAACAAAATGAAATTTTAAATGTTTCTAACTTACCAATTGAAATTTTATATGAAAACGATAACTACTTGATTATCAATAAACCAGTTAATGTTGCTACCGTTCCATCTCATATCTACCCAAATGATACGATGGTAAATCGAGTACTAGGGTACTTTCTCAAACAAAATTACCCAAGTCAAAAGATTCACGTGGTTAATCGATTGGATCGTGGAACTAGTGGACCTGTTATTTTTGCCAAAAATAGTTTGGCTCATTCTATTTTAGATAAGGAATTTAAAAATCATCGGATTAAAAAAAGTTACATTGCAGGTTTAGTTGGACGCATTCCTTATCAACATGCTAGTATTATTTTACCAATTGGACGCAAGCCAAACTCTTTTTTGCAACGAATGGTAATTACTGGTGGAAAGCTTTCTAATACTGAATTTTGGAAGTATAAAACAAACGATAAATATTCATTAGTTAAAATTAGATTACACACAGGAAGAACTCACCAAATTCGGGTTCATTTTGCTACGATTGGTTATCCTTTAATTGGGGATTGGCTATATGGTCATGAAACTAGTTTTTTAAATCATCAAGCGCTCCATAGTTATCAATTAGAATTTTGGGATGCTTTAGATAATCATGAAATTAAAGTCAAAGCGCCAATTCCCAGTTATTTTAACGATTTAATCAAAAAATGAGTAATTAGATTAATCTAATTACTCATTTTTTTACTTTTGGTTGATACAGATAAATGGATGAAGTTCTTCTTCAATTTTGGTTAATTCGGCTTTTCCCTTGGTTAACGGAATTAAACGAAGAGAATTCGTTTTTAAAAGTTCTTGATTTAATTCTGAGAGCTTATGATTAGTTACAATTCCAGAAAAATCATGATTAACTAGCCAAGTGATATTTTTCTTCCAGTCAGTTTGATTAATCTGATCAAATGCTGGAGAAAAGAACATTTCCATGCCATCAGAAGCTCCAATTAAAGATTCCATTGCTTCCTCATCAATTTGATGAGCGTTAGTTGTAGCTCCAATTACTACGCCGTCAACCCCAAGTGCTTGGCACTGAAATAAATCGTCTTCCATTAATTTAATTTCAGAATCATTAAAGACGTTAGTGGTTTTATTTGCATTAACGAAGACATCTAAGCTAACATCGTGTTCATGAGTATAGGCGACCGATGCTGCAATTAAGCCTCTGCTAGGTGTCATTTCATTATTTGCTAAAGCTATACGCACGGTTGTTTGGTTGGTAGCGGTTGGTACATCTTGAAAACAGTTTACTAGTGGTTCAATATATGTCATTTAAATTCCTCCAATAATTCTATTATACTGATTTTAATCATATAATTCATAAATCGAAAATCAAAAATTTATGTGACATGTTATAATAAAGTGTTAAAGATTAGCGAATCGAAAGAATTGGAGAAGCAAAATGACAAATCATATCGTTTTATTTGAACCACTCATGCCCGCTAATACGGGGAATATTGCTAGAACCTGTGCTGGAACAGATACTGTATTAGATTTAATTAAGCCGTTAGGATTTACTATTGATGATAAGCATTTAAAACGAGCTGGTCTGGATTATTGGGATAAAGTTGAAATTAATTATCATGAAAGTTTACCCGAGTTTTTAGAAACGGTAAAAGATCAACAAAATTTGTTTCTAGTTTCAAAATTTGGTAAGTATAATTATACTGATCATGACTATTCTAATCTTGATGAAGATCGTTATTTCTTATTTGGTAAAGAAACAACCGGTCTACCGGAAAAATTCGAACAAAAGTATGCGGAGCAAGCCATTAGAATTCCCCAAGATGATGACCATATTCGGGCACTTAATTTGTCCAATAGTGCTGCTATCGTAATTTATGAAGCATTAAGACAACAAGGTTTTGCGGGTCTTAATAAGGTTCACAACTATGAACATGATAAATTATCTGAATTTAAGAAATAAAGTGAGGTACTTTTTTTGGCAACCAGAAGAAAAACAAAAAGAAAACCAAGTGCTAGAAAAAAAACTAAAGCAGGTTTTTTTCATCGAACAATTGAATTTTTAGCAAAAAATAAGCATAATTTACTTGGACTTTTGGTGGTGTTAATTGGTGCATTGGCCTTTTTTAACTTTGGCGTAATTGGGAACTTTTTTGCCAATTTAATTCGAATTCCATTTGGGAATGCGTATCGCTTAATTTGGTTGTTACTAGCCATAATGGGAGGTTTTTTGTTTGTTGAACGTCCGTTACCTAAGGTAAAAGATCGATTTATTTGGGGCTCATTAATTGGATTGTTAGGTTATTTACTTTTTGCTTCAGCAATAATGTTTAATACTTTAGGACAAAAATACCAGTTCATTGAAATTACCTGGCACACTATCATGAATGACTTAGCAAACGGAACGGTTATTACTAACGTCGGTGGTGGAATGATTGGAGCTAGTTTACTACAGTTAGCTGATATTTTGATTTCATTTCCAGGAGCAATTGTTTTATCAGGACTATTAATGATTACTGGTTTGGTTGTTTTCTTTAAGATTCCGATTGGTAAATGGAGTGAAGTTTTGGTTAAGCAAATGAAAAGATGGATTTCAGCCATTCAAGCAAAGTATCAACGGCATAAGTTACAAAAACAAGTGGCGATGCAAAATAAACCAGTTCCAACTACTAAAGGGGGGGAACTGGAAAAAGAACCAGTTTCTCCTACTCCGGTGGAAAAACAAAGCCAGATTAAACAAACTCCTCCACCAGTTAAAGAAAAACCAGCAAAACCAACAATTAAAATGGCAAGTGAAAAACAAAATAAATTTGAGGGATTCTCTCAACCTAATAAGTCAATTAATGGGGACTATGAGTTACCCTCAACTGATTTATTAGCAAAAATACCTCAGACTAATCAAACTCAAGAAATTAAAGCAATTGATAAGAATACCCAAATTTTGCAAAAAACATTGAAAAGCTTTGGAGTCAATGCTGAGGTTAAAAATGTTAGTCTAGGACCATCTGTTACTGAATATGAATTACATCCTGCAATTGGGGTTAAGGTAAGTAAGATTGTTAATTTAAGTGATGATTTAGCTCTTGCTTTAGCAGCAAAAGACATTAGAATAGAAGCTCCAATTCCTGGGAAGTCTTTGATTGGAGTTGAAGTTCCTAATCGTGAAATTTCAATGGTATCTTTCCGTGATACTTTTGAAGCACAAGGCCAAAAGGGCATGGAAAAGGTCTTAAGTGTGCCACTAGGAAAAGACGTTAGTGGAAACGTAATTTCTTGTGATATTACTAAGATGCCTCATCTTTTAATTGCGGGGTCAACTGGTAGTGGTAAATCAGTTGCAATTAATGGAATTTTAACTAGTATTTTATTAAAAGCAACTCCTGATCAAGTTAAGTTAATGTTGATTGATCCAAAAAAAGTAGAATTGGGAGTTTATAACGGCATTCCACACTTGCTTTCGCCAGTTGTTTCTGAGCCAAAAAAAGCCGCTCGTTCTCTAAACAAAGTTGTTGAAGAAATGGAAAAACGTTACGAACTATTTGCGAAAACTGGTCAACGTAAAATTGATACTTATAATGATTTTGTTCTTGAACAAAATGAAAAAAATGGAACTGATATTCCAACATTACCATACATTGTTGTTGTCGTTGATGAGTTAGCCGATTTAATGATGACGGTTTCTAATGAGGTTGAAACTTCAATTATTCGGTTAGCACAGATGGGACGAGCTGCTGGAGTTCATATGATTTTGGCAACTCAACGGCCATCAGTTGATGTTATTACTGGGTTAATTAAAGCTAATGTTCCTTCAAGAATTGCTTTCGCCGTCTCAAGTGGAACGGATTCACGAACTATCTTGGATTCAAATGGAGCAGAAAAGTTGCTTGGTCGTGGTGATATGCTATTTGAACCAATTGACCAAAATAAACCGACCCGAATCCAAGGATCGTTCATTTCTGATCAAGATGTAGAAAATGTCGTTGACTTTGTTAAAGCAGAAGGGGAACCAGATTATGATGATAATATGGTTGTAACCGATGCTGAGATACAGCAAGAAGAAAATGATGAAGAGAAGGATGAACTTTTTGATGAGGCCTTGGACTTTGTAGTTCACGAACACAAAGCTAGTACTTCGATGATACAACGCCGATTTAGAATCGGTTATAACCGAGCAGCACGTATCATTGACGATATGTATGAGCGCGGTTATGTTAGTGAACAACGTGGTAGTACCCCAAGAACAGTTTATAAGCAAGAGTCATCATCTGATTTGTAACAAAAAAAGGCTGGAGTTTTTACACTCTAGCCTTTTATTACATATTTTCAAAGACAGCAGATGCTGATACAAGTACTACTCCTGCCAGAGTAATAATAATCATAACCCATACGAATATATATAGGATTTTTTGAAAAGTTGTTTTATCACGCCATTTTGTCAAAATTAACACCACTTTCGTTGTATAATGCTTTAATTTTAACTTTCGTTTTAAAACATTGCAACCATCAACTGAGAATGAGAGGAAAAGTAGATGTATTTAATTAATTATCCACAAAATATAGATGAATTATTTGCTAGTCAAGGAAAACTTGTTTTAGGATTATTGATTAGTGGATTTATTTTAGTTTTGTTGAAAAGAGTTATTAACAGGCCATGCTTGAATCGGATTAAGGCAATTGATATTTTCCCAATTTTTGCACTAATTGCAATTCCAGTTTTAACCTTAAATCAGCACGGCAACACTTATTTACCGAGTTTAATCTTTCTTTGGATGATAATTGGAATTGTGTGGATTTTATATTTGATTTTTACAACGGGGGACTTAATTTTAAAAAGATTTTTGATTGCTTTTTGGCGATTTAGTGATTTATATTGGTTATTTTTTTATGTAGTTTGTTTTGCATATAAATTAATAAAGCACTAGTTTAGAAGGACTTTGAGAACTTTTTCTCAAAGTCTTTTATTTTTGTATTAAAAAATTGGTGAAAAGTGGTTCAAAGTGGCAGATTGTGGTAGACTAAACTTAATATTGGGAAGAGAGGGGATGTTGTCATGTTTATGGGTGAATATCGTCATAATATTGACTCTAAAGGCAGAATCATCATCCCTGCTAAATTTCGTGAGCAATTAGGTAAGCCTTTTGTAATTACTCGAGGCTTAGATGGTTGTTTATTTGGATATCCTGGCGAAGAGTGGACTAAAATTCAAGCCGAAATTGACAAACTCCCTTTTAATAAAAAAGATGCTCGAACTTTCGCACGATTATTTTTTTCTGCGGCGACGGAATGTGAAATAGATAAGCAAGGAAGAGTTAATTTGCCAGATTCGTTGGTTAAATATGCCGGCTTATGTAAAAATTGTGTGTTAACTGGAGTTTCAAATCGGTTTGAAATTTGGGATGCTGATAAATGGGATGCTTATACAGAAAAATCACAAGATGAGTTTAATGAAATTGCTGAAAACCTATTAGATTTTTAAAAAGGAGGGAAATAATTGGAAGAGTTTAATCATATTACTGTGATGCTAAATGAGGCAGTAGCTGGTTTAGACGTTAATCCAAATGGGATCTACGTTGATTGTACGCTTGGTGGTGGGGGACATAGTTCATTATTGCTTTCGCAGCTAACCAAAGGCCATTTATATGCATTTGACCAAGATAACCATGCGATTACTTATAACCAAGAACATTTAAAAAAATACATAGCCGAAAATGAATTAACTTTTATTCATGATAATTTTCGCAATTTAGCTCAAGACTTAAATCAACAAGGTGTGACGGAAGTAGATGGAATTGTTTATGATTTGGGTGTTTCGTCACCACAATTTGATGATGCTGAACGAGGGTTTAGTTATCAAAAGGATGCTCGGTTAGATATGCGAATGGATCAACGTCAAGAATTAGATGCTTGGAAAGTTGTTAATGAGTGGCCTTATGAGCAGCTAGTGAGAATTTTTTTCCGTTATGGAGAAGAAAAATTTTCTAAACAAGTTGCACGAAAAATTGAAAGAATTAGAGCAGAAAAGCCCATTAATACTACCACCGAATTAGCTGAAATTATTAAAAGTGCGATTCCAGCTGCGGCTAGACGTCACGGTGGGAACCCAGCTAAAAAAGTATTTCAAGCTATTCGAATTGCAGTAAATGACGAACTTGGTGCTTTAGAAGATTCATTAGAACAGGCTTTAAATTTATTAAAAATCAATGGAAGAATTAGTGTCATTACTTTTCAGCCTTTAGAAGATCGATTAGTTAAACGGATGTTTAAAGAAAAAACAACGATTGAAAATTTACCACCTAATATTCCCGTGATTCCAGAAGAGATGCAACCGCATTTTAAAATGGTCCAAAAAAAACCAATCTTGCCCAGTGAAAATGAACAATTAGAAAATCGTCGTTCACATAGTGCAAAGCTAAGAATTATTGAGCGAATTAAATAGGAGGATAAGCCATGGCACAAGGCGGACTAGCTAGAAAGGAAAATTCTAGCAATACATATACAGTTTCACGCACTACATCTCAAGTTACAACAGCAACAAGTGAATCAACTAGTTTGACACTATCAGGTTTTGAAAAACTATTAATTGGGCTCGGAATTGTAATTAGTTTTTTCTTATTAATTACAATTGTTTCAACTAAAAACGCAATCAATGTGTCTCAACGTTCCTTACAAAATGTCACAGAAAAAAATACTCGTCTTAATGATGAAAATCAAAGTATGCGACAAGCATTAGATGGAATAGAAAATGACGCTATCAATCGAGTGGTTAAAAAGGATAGTCTTTCAATTGCTAATTCTAATGTGAGGGATGTAACCAGATGACAAATAAGCAAAATCAGCTGCATAATCGAAAACAAGCCGAAAAGAATCGACGAAACTTTGGAAAAGTTTTTTTGGTTGTTGTCTCAGTAATTTTTGTTGCGATTATCGGCTCTTTTTCGATTAAGGCCATTTTTAAAACTGCTAATGGAGTTAATTTAGAGAACCGAACAAAGCTGTTATATAACCGAAGTAGGGTTATTGAAGCTCATCGTGGTTCGATTGTTGATAATAATAATGAGCCATTAGCTGAAGATACTAATAGTTATTCACTTTATGCGGTGCTTAGTAAGAAGCAAAAAAGTGTTTCGGGGAAACCCGAATATGTTCAAGATAAAGCAAAAACGGCTAAAGTTTTATCTAAGAACTTACCAATTTCTTATGATAAGGCTTATAAAGCATTAAATCCTGATAATAAGGATACTTTTCAAGTTGAGTTTGGGAATGCTGGGAATAACATTGGGGTAATGACTAAGCGAAAAATTGAAGCGCATCATTTAACTGGGTTACATTTCGTTGCAAAACCAGCACGTTTATATCCGAATGGATCTTTTGCATCACATATTATTGGGTTAGCTTCATTAATTCAAAATGCTAAAACTAAGCAAACTAGTTTAGTCGGGCAAATGGGCATTGAGCAATCCTTTAACAAATTGCTAACTGGTAAAAATGGCTATAAAGCAATTCAGGAAGATAATTATGGATATAAAATTCCATCCGGGGATAGTAAAGAAATTCCTGCCAAAGATGGGGATAATGTTCATACTACACTTAATTCTAGTTTGCAATTGCTCTTAGAAAATCAGATGAATAAAGCTCAACAAGAAGCAAATCCAAAAAGTATGACAGCTATGCTAATGGATGCCAAGACTGGAAAAGTGGTAGCAGCTTCACAACGGCCAACTTTTAATCCAGAGACTGGAAAAGGATTAGGTGATGTTTGGCGTGATTCATTGACTCAAGATCTTTATGAGCCTGGCTCAACGATGAAGGTTTTTTCTTTGGCAGCTGCAATTGATAGTGGCCGTTACAATGGTAAGGCAACTTATCAATCTGGTAAATTTCAAATTGGGGATTCCATTGTTCCCGATTGGAATCCAGGTGGTTGGGGAATTATTTCATTCAATCGTGGATTTGCAATGTCAAGTAACGTAGCAATGGCACATATTGAACAAATAATGGGTGCAAAAACTTGGCATAAATACATTAACCGTTTTCAATTATTAAAAAATAATACTTCACAAATTGATCAACAAGCCTTGGGTAAAATTCAATTTAAAGAACCAATTGAACAAGCTAATACAGCTTTTGGTCAAGGAATTCAAGTTACAGCTTTGCAAATGTTACAAGGTTTTACAGCCATTGCTAATAATGGTGAAATGATCCAACCACAATTTATTTCTAAAGTTACGGATGCAAAAAATAAAAAAGTAATCAAGTCATATTCAAAGAAAGTAGTTGGGCATCCAATCAAGGCTTCAACTGCAAAATCTGTGAGAAAGCACATGGAAGATGCTGTTTATAAACCTTATGCAGTTGGACAAGATTTTAAAATGGATGGATACAAAGTAGCTGCTAAAACTGGTACGGCTCAAGTTACTGATGATATGGGACACTATGGAAATGGAAACTCTAGTTATCTTTATTCAGTAGTTGAAATGGTTCCTGCTAAGAGACCGCGGTACATTATGTATGTAACTATGAAGCAACCCCAAAATATTACAATTCCAACTACTAAAGTAATGGGGGATAACTTCAATGTGGTAATGAAAAAGGCATTGGAAAATAAAATAACAAAAGCGAGAACTGCTAAAGTACCTAAAGTAGTAGGTAATCCGTTATCAGAAGCGCAAAATAAATTAGATGCAAAAGGAATTCAGAACGTTGTAATTGGAAAAGGCGATTCAGTAGTTAAACAAGACCCCGTAGCAGATGCGCCTAAGGATTTATCGCGTAGAGTGATGTTATTAACTGATGGTCGGATGACGATGCCTGATTTAACCGGTTGGAATCGTGATGAGATTGAAGACTTTGCCGCATTAACTAATATTGAAGTAAACTTCAATGGTAAAGGACACGCAACTGAACAAAGTATCAAACCGAACGACGAGTTTGATGAACATGTAAAATTAAACGTTAATTTAAGTGAATAATTAAAAAACCGAAAGGAATTCATACTCATGGAACTTCTATTACCAATACTTGGGGGATTTATTTTGACTTTGTGTATTACCCCCTTTTTAATTTCATATTTTAGAGCACATAAAGAAGGTCAAGTTATTTGGACGCAAGGGCTTAGGTGGCATGAAAGTAAGGGTGGAACTCCTACAATGGGAGGCTTAGCATTTATCGCCGCAACTTTAATTACAGGAATTATAGATGGGCTTGTATTTCATGATTTAAATGCTAGTTTTTTAATTTTACTATTTGTCTTCTTATTCTTTGGATTAATCGGAATGTGGGATGACAGTATTAAAGTTTTTAATCATCAAAATGATGGTTTTAAAGCATGGCAAAAATTTGGATTACAAATTTTTGGTTCGCTGGTATTTGCTTTAGTATACTATGCAAATGGTTTTCCCATGGCAATTAATTTATTTGGAACTGATTTACACATTGGGCTTTTTTATATTTTATTTGTAATTTTTTGGTTAACGGGCTTTTCTAATGCGGTGAATTTAACGGATGGGCTTGATGGATTAGCAAGTGGCTTATCAGCAATTGCATTTGGTGCCTATGCTGTTGTAGCTTATGCTCAAGCACAATATGAAGTAATGGCCTTTTGTTTAGCTGTCATGGGTTCTTTGTTAGCTTTCTTATTGTTTAATCATAAACCAGCCAAAATCTTTATGGGCGATATGGGATCTTTAGCATTAGGGGCGGCTTTAGCAGCTGTTTCAATTATGGTACATCATGAGCTTTCATTAATTTGGATTGGTTTAATGTTTGTTGTAGAAACATTAAGTGTGATGATTCAAGTTTCTTGTTATCGTTTAACTGGAAAAAGAATTTTCAAAATGACTCCTATTCATCACTCTTTTGAAATGAGTGGCTGGAGTGAGTGGAAAATTGATATTGTGTTTTGGCTAATTGGATTATTCACAGCAGTTACTGGTGTTTGGGTAATGGTATAATTTCTCAGGAGAAACTAAATGAAACCAATTAATAATTATAAAAATAAAAATGTGCTGGTTTTTGGAGCTGGATTAAGTGGTACAAATGCTGCTAAGCTTTTAGTTGATTTAGGTGCAAAAGTAACACTAACAGATGCAAAACCAGTTTCTGAGATCACCAATTATGATGAGTTAGTTAAAGCTGGGGTAAATGTTGTGGCAGGTGAATCACCACTTTCATTGCTTGATGATGTTGATTTGATGGTTAAAAACCCAGGAATTAACTATGATGTTCCTTTAGTTAAAGCTGCTGAAAAGCAAAACATTCCAGTGATTGTTGAGGTTGAATTAGCTAGTGAAATTTCAGAGGCGGAATTGATTGGTGTAACAGGAAGTAACGGAAAAACAACAACAACTACCATGATTACTGAAATGCTTAAAGCTGGAAATAAAAATGGAAGTGCCTATCGTGCTGGGAATATTGGAATTTCAGCGACTAAAGTAGCAGAAAAGGCAACTTCTAATGACAAAATTGTGCTGGAATTATCTAGCTTTATGTTGTTAGGAATTACTGATTTACATCCGCATATTGCAGTGATAACTAATATTTTTGAAAACCATCTTGATTATCATAAGACACGGGAAAATTACGTTAACGCTAAAATGCAAATCACTAAAAATCAAACTGCTACTGATTATTTAGTGATGAACTTTGATCGGAAAGAATGGCGGGATTTAAGCAAACGTAGTCGAGCTCAAATTGTGCCATTTTCTGCAAAAGGAAACTACGAAGATGGGGCTTATCAAAACGATGGTAAACTATATTTTCGTGATGAATACATTATGGATGCTAATGATATTAAGGTTCCTGGAGAACATAATGTGGAAAATGCTTTAGCTGCCATTGCAGTTGCTAAATTATCTGGAGTTTCTACTAAGCAAATTGTAAAAGTTCTTAAAAATTTTGGTGGAGTTCGTCATCGAAATCAATATGTGCTTACGGCAAATGGTCGAGACTTTTACAATGACTCAAAAGCAACTGATATTGAAGCTACTCAAATGGCAATTGAAGGGTTTTCTAAGCCAATTATTTTATTAGCTGGTGGCTTGGACCGAGGGTATACTTTTGAAAAATTAGAACCTGATTTTAAAAAACATCTTGCAGGAATTGTTCTTTTTGGAGAAACTGCTCAATTATTGAAGAATAGTGCTCAGGCAGCTGGGGTACCTAAAATTAAGGTAGTTAATAACTTCGATGAGGCGGTTTCAGTTGCTTATGAAATTAGTAAACCCGGTGAAATTATTTTGCTTTCACCTGCTAATGCAAGTTGGGATCAATTTCCAAGCTTTGAAGCTCGCGGTGATCGATTTATTAAGGATGTTGAAAAATTAACTGGTGAAAAGGAGGAATAATGATGAAATTGATTGTATCTGGTGGTGGAACAGGAGGACATATCTATCCAGCTTTAGCATTAGTTGAAGCTTTAAAGTCTCAGGATAAAAATGCCGATGTTTTATATGTTGGCTCTGAACGTGGCTTAGAAAAAAATATTGTCCCAGAAAGAGGGCTCAAGTTTGATGCTCTAAAAATTCAAGGATTTAAGCGTCAATTATTTAGTTTATATAATTTTAAAACCGTCTATTTGTTTTTAGAAAGTGTTCATAAAGCAAAAAAAATTATTCAAGAGTTTCAGCCTGATGTAGTAGTTGGAACTGGAGGATACGTTTCAGGTGCTGTTGTTTATGCAGCCGCTAAAATGGGAATTCCAACTGTGATTCATGAGCAAAATAGTGTCGTTGGTTGGACCAATAAATTTCTTAGTCGTTATGTAGATAAAATTGGGATTGCTTTTGATGCAGCTAAAACACAGTTTCCAGAAAAAAAGGTGGTCTTTACAGGAAATCCTCGTGCACAGCAAGTTGCTAATGTAAAAAGTGATTTTTCTTGGTCAGAAATTGGGTTAAAAAATAATGTTCCCACTGTTTTAATTTTTGGTGGGAGTCAAGGTGCGCTAAAAATTAATAGTGCTTCGGTTGCTGCAGTTCCAGCTTTTAATACAAAAAAATATCAAGTCGTATTTGTAACGGGAAAGGGACGATTTGATAAAGTTCAGGCAGATTTAAAAGACGTTAAAATTAATGATAATGTAAAAGTTTTACCATATATTTCTAATATGCCTGCTGTTCTTCCTAAAGTATCATTAATTGTGGGAAGGGCTGGAGCCACTAGTTTAGCTGAAATTACTGCTTTAGGAATTCCATCAATTTTAATTCCTAGTCCGTATGTTACTGCAGACCATCAAACAAAAAACGCTATGAGTTTGGTTAAAAACTCGGCAGCAATTTTAGAAACTGAAGCTGATTTAAACGGGAATTCTTTAGTTAATAAAGTTGACTTATTAATGAATGATGATCAACGTCGAAAAGAAATGGCAGACAATGCGAAAGAAATGGGTGTGACTGATGCAGCTGATCAGCTTCTACAATTATGTAAGCGTGCCATTGCTTGTCATCAAAAGTAGTTAAGTAGGTGAGATTATGAAGGAAGACCAGCAGTTTTCTGATGATCCTATTGAAAATGAACATTTACAACATTATATTGAAAAAAAATCAAAAAAAAACAGTCGTTTACGAGTGGGTCGAAAGAATAAAAGAATTAAGAAAAAGCGACACCAACGTTTATTAAAAACGGCATTACCACTTTGCTTATTCTTTTTACTAATTGCATTAATTTCAGGATACTTCGCCTCACCCTTTAGTAAAGTAAAAAAAGTGATAGTTGTTCCATCGCAGCAACAAAAACAATTAAAAAACAGTTTACCAGTTAGTGTTGGCGATTCTTTAATCATGATTAAAAGTCATGAAGCAAAAATTAATGATTTAGTAAAACAGAATAACCTTAATGTGAAAAGTTTAAACATTAATTGGAAAAAACATAACGAAGCAGTTGTCAAAATTAAATTCTATGATTTTTATGGATATATTAATAAAGGAAATCAATATTATCTTGCAAATGCACGTGGTCAGATTAGTAATAAACCAAGCAAAGTGAAAGATACGACTAACGTTGTGATATTAAAGGGATTTTATAAAAGAGAGCAAGTTAAAACGTGTTTGGAGCAATATGACAAGCTTCCGGCGTTTTTAAAGGCAGATGTTAAAGAAATTAAAAATGAAGCAAGTGTTGATGATGCACAAAAAGTTAAGCTTTTTTTAAAAGATGGTAATCAAGTTATTTTAAAAAACAATGAATTGGTAAAAAAAATGGCTTATTATCCAAACATTAAAACTACTTTAAAACGCCCAAGTGTTGTTAACTTAGAATATGGGGCATACGCTACACCAATTAAGTAATGACACACTTTTTTTAAATAAATTACAGTACTATGGTAAACTTGAGCTATATAATGGATTAAAATTGCCATAGATAAATCAGGAGGTTCCAAAACTATGAATGATTCAGATATTTACATTGGTTTGGATATTGGGACTACTTCAATTAAAGCCGTAGTCGCCCAGCAAGTTGATGGGCAAGTTAGTGTAATCGGCTTTGGAAACGAAGAGTCTGCAGGGGTTAGTCGCGGTATTATTGTTGACATTGACAAAGCTGCACAATCAATAAAAAAAACAATTTCACAGGCTGAAACTAAGTCTGGTGTACAAATTAGTAGTGTAATAGTAGGCTTACCGGCGGATAAAATTTCCATTAATCATTGTTCTGGAATGATTAATCTTCCTGATAGCTCTAAAGAAATTGATAATCAAGACATTGCTGCAGTTGCCAAAGCAGCAATTGCTAATAGTATTCCACAAGAACGTGAACTAATTGACCTAGTTTCAGAAGAATTTAAAATTGATGGATTTGATCAGATTCCTGATCCTAGAGGAATGGTTGGGTCCCATCTTGAATTAGATGGTCGTATCATTACTGGTCCTAAAACAATCATACATAATGTAAGAAAAGCAGTCGGAAAAGCTGGGTTAAGTATTGATATGATGGTAGTAAGTGCTGAGGCCGAGGGACAAACCATTCTTAGTGATGCTGAGCAAGATTTTGGTACAATTTTAATTGATTTGGGTGGTGGACAGTCCACTGCAGCTGTAATTCATGATCGAGAGTTGAAGTATATTGATGTTGATCATGAAGGAGGCCAATTTATTACGCGAGATATTTCATCAGTCTTAGGAACATCTCTAAAAGAAGCCGAAAATATTAAGCAAGAATATGGATTTGCTGATGTCGAACAGGCTTCATCAGAAAATAACTTTTCAGTAGATGTGGTCGGTCGAAGCCAGCCAGAGACGGTATCTGAAAAGTTATTAGCACAAATTATTGAAGCACGGTTAGATCAAATTTTTGGTCGTTTACGTGATAAATTAGTTGATGTAAATGCATTAGAGATGCCTGGTGGAATTGTGATGACTGGTGGAGTTTCGGCATTACCAGGCATTGCCGAATTGGCTGCTAATACATTTGGCATCAACGTCAGAATTTATACCCCTAACCAAATGGGAATTCGGCATGCTTCATTTGCAAATTCGTTAGCACTCGTTGAATATGCTGGTGGAATGGATGAAATTGCAAAAGTGATTCGTTCAGCTTTTGATGATAATTTTTACTATGAAGATCCTACTTCTGAAGAACCAGAAGCTGTTGAAGAAACAAGAGTAGCACGTCAAGAAGTTTCACAGCCCCAAAAGACAGAAGAAAGTCATGAAGGCATCTTTAGCTCGCTAAAGAAATTAAAAAAAGACGATAAGAAATCAAAAAAAGCAAAGACGGGATTTGCCTTTAAAAATTTCTTTGAATAACTCGGAGGACTAAATAATGGATTACTCAATTGATCAAAACGCTAACAAAGGAGCTAATATCAAGGTAATTGGTGTTGGTGGTGGTGGTGGAAACGCCGTTAATCGAATGATTGAAGATGGTGTACAAGGAATTGAATTTATTGCCGCAAATACTGATGTGCAAGCCTTAAATGATTCAAAAGCAGAAATTAAAATTAATCTTGGGCCTAAATTAACTAAAGGTTTAGGAGCAGGATCAAATCCTGAAGTGGGAGCTAAATCAGCTGAAGAAAGCCAAGAAGACATTACAAATGCTCTTAAGGGTTCCGATATGGTATTTGTCACTGCTGGAATGGGTGGTGGTACTGGAAACGGTGCCGCTCCAATTATTGCTAAAATTGCTAAAGGAATGGGAGCATTAACGGTTGCCGTAGTTACCCGTCCCTTTACTTTTGAAGGACCAGCTCGTTCACATAATGCCAGTGAAGGGCTTGAAGCTTTGAAACAAAACGTGGATACGATGGTAGTTATCTCAAATAACCAAGTACTCGAAATGGCTGATAAAAAAACTACTTTCTTAGGAGCACTTCATGATGCAGATAATGTATTACGTCAAGGTGTCCAAGGAATTTCTGATTTAATCACTCGTCCTGGGTATGTGAACCTCGATTTTGCCGATGTAACTACGATTATGAAAGATAAAGGAACTGCTTTAATGGGGGTTGGTTCAGCAAGTGGCGAAAACCGGGCTGCTGAAGCAACTAAAAAGGCAATTAATTCGCCATTACTTGAGGTATCAATTGATGGTGCCAAACAAGTATTGTTAAATATTACTGGTGGAACTGATCTGGGAATTTTTGAAGCTCAAGATGCTGCTAATATCATTCGTGATGCGACTTCAGATGATACTAATATTATTTTTGGAACTTCAATTGATGAAAATATGGGAGACGAAATTTTGGTTTCTGTAATTGCTACAGGAATTGATGATGGTTCAGCTCCCATAGTTAATAATCCAGGGATTAGTTCTGCTACTAAAACAAACAATCAAGTAGTAGAACCAACTAAACCAGCTAATTCTACATTAAACAATTCCGAAGATAGTGATAATTTAGACCGGCGGTTTGCCAATGTCGAAAAAAAAGAGTTTGAGCCATTTAAAACTGCTGAAGATAATGATAATAATGACAACTCAAATGACGATATCCCCCCATTTAATTTTAAGTACCGTAACAATTAGTAGGGAGGTGTGAGCATGGCTAAAAATATTATAAATAGATTTTTTGGAATGCCAGAAGATTCTGAAACTAATACTAATAATGACGTTAATAGAAATGTTCAGCTTAATCCTAGAAAAGTGCTTTCTATGACAGAAAATCGCATTCCAGATAGCAAAATTAATATTATGGAACCCCGTATTTTTGCTGATGCTAAAAATATTGCAAATAAATTAATGGATGGAAGCGCGGTTTTAATCAAGTTGGATAATGTCCCTCCGGTAACGATTCGACGTATCGTTGATTTTCTTAGTGGAACTGTTTTTGCAATTGATGGTAACATTCAGCAAGTTGATGAGCATGTTTATCTTTGTGCTCCTAAGAATTTTTCAATTGATGGTGATGTAAAACAACGTTTTAATAAACATTTGGAGAATAACAATGATTACAGTAATTAATTTAATTGGAACCTTGTTATATTATGCTATCAATATTTACATTTTTTTAATTGTAATTTGGGCATTGCTATCTTGGTTTCCTGGAGCAAGTGATTCAAAATTAGGCCAATTAATTAATCGATTAGTTCAGCCATATTTGAGTTATTTTAATTTCATTCACATTGGAATGATTGGACTTGGACCAATGGTAGCAATTATTGCTTTATGGTTTATTCAATATGGCGTTGTTGGGATTACTAATTTTTTAACTAATTTGGTAGTCTAATGAAAATTAATGAAAATCTGCAACAACATTTTCGTCAAAGTGAAATTCCTTTTATGCAATCAGCAAGTGATTGGATTGAACGTGCTAATAATGAGTATCGTCCTATTTTAACGGAATTTCTTAATGGGCGTGAAATTTATTTATTACAAACATTAGTTAATCGTTATCCTAATCTAGCATTAGAAACTGATGGTGGGTATCCTGAGGCTGAAATGAAGCGAGGTTTAATCTATCCAGAGTATTTTAATCCTCAGCCAGCTGACTTTGAATTAGCAGTTCTACAAATCGATTACCCGATTAAGTTTTCGACTATTAAACATAGTCAAATTTTAGGAACTATAATGGGGTCCGGCGTTAATCGTGATGTAATTGGCGACATTATCACAGATGGTGAAAAGTGGGAAATAATTGTTGAAAAATCAATGGAAACTTACTTAGTTAATACCATTGAAAAAATTGGAAAAATAAAGGTTAAATTAGTTCCAATTTTAAATAAGCAAATTTTAAACGTAGTGGATGATTCAAAAATGATTAATTTAACGTTACCGTCGTTGAGAATGGATGTAATTATTGCAGCCGTTTTCCACACTTCACGGAACGTGGCCAAAGAATTGATTCTGCACGATAAAGTGCGTCTCAATTGGTTTACATATAATAAGCCAGATTACGATATTGCAGTTCATGATTTAATTTCGGTTCGTGGATATGGACGAATTAGACTGATTGCCAATAACGGTTTTTCCAAAAAAGATAAATACAAAATTACATTTCAAGTAGTAAAAAACAAATAGGGAGGGTTTACCATGGTATTATCAGCTGAGGATATCCATAAGAAAAAATTCAATACTAAGATGAGGGGTTATAATATCGATGAAGTTAATGACTTTCTCGATCAAGTAACTAAAGACTATCAAATTTTAAAAGATGATAATGAACGTCTTACTCAAAAATTAAAAGAAGCTTCAAGTGAGTTAACTAATTATGATAATCATAAAGATGCTTTGAACTCTTCAATTTTAGTTGCTCAAGAAGCGGCTGACAGTGTTCGAAAACAAGCAAATCGGGATGCTGAAGAGATGCTTGCTGTTGCTCAAACAAAAGCAAATGAATTAATTGAAAATGCGACCTTAGAAGCAAATGAAGCTGTTTCTAAGGGAGCCAAACAGGCAGCAGCTTTAGCAATTTCAACTGAGGATTATCGTGAGCAATTAAAGTCATTTAGACAAAAGATGATTGGCATGTTAGAAAGTCAATTAGACTTTGCTAAAGATTCTGCTTGGTCAGAATTAATTGATGGAGTTGATTATCAAAAATTAGATGCTATTAAGTTCTCGGTAGAAAGCCTTGACAAGTTAGCCGATCAAAGTGTAAAATCTGAAAGTAATCAAGCTTTACCTAAAGGAATTGAAAAAAGTAGTTATGCAATGCCAACTGTTTTAATTCTTCCTAATGGTGAAGTAAGAACTTTATATTAAAGATAGAAAGTAACTAACTAATACTTTAGCGAATTGGGAGTTGGTGGAAGCTCAATAGTCACTAGTTAGTTAAAGATCACTTTAATTATAATTAAATAGTAAACAATGAGTGAATCGCTTGCGATTCTAAATTTGGGTGGTACCACGAAGACTTCGTCCCTTGTAGACGAAGTCTTTTTGTACTTTTAAGGGGGAAAATTATGCGAATCAAAGATACTTTGAATCTTGGAAAAACTAAATTCAAAATGCGCGGAAACCTTCCTGTCAAAGAGTTAGAACGGGAAAAACTCTGGGAAGATAATCAGCTTTACCAACAACGGCAAAAATTAAATGAAGGAAAACCATCATTTGTGCTTCATGATGGTCCTCCATATGCTAATGGTGATATTCACATGGGTCATGCCATGAATAAAATTACCAAAGATTTTATTGTACGTTACAAATCAATGAATGGATTTCGAGCACCATTTGTACCCGGATGGGATACACATGGGCTTCCAATTGAACAACAACTAAAAAAAGCTGGTTATGATCGCAAGAAAATGTCAACTAACGAATTTAGAAAGTTATGTCATGATTATGCTTTAAAACAAGTTGATCGCCAACGAACTGAATTTAAACGTTTAGGTTTACAAGGTGATTGGGATAACCCATATCTTACTTTAATGCCTGAATACGAAGCTGCCGAAGTACGAGTATTTGGTAAAATGGCTGAAAAAGGCCTAATTTACAAAGGTTTGAAACCAGTTATCTGGTCATGGTCATCAGAATCTGCTTTAGCGGAAGCCGAGGTTGAATATCATGATGTTGAATCACCATCAGCATTTTATGCTGAAAAAGTGGTTGATGGTAAGGGTGTCTTAGATAATGATGATACCTATATGGTAGTTTGGACAACAACTCCTTGGACCATTCCAGCTTCAGAAGGAATTACTATTTCTCCTGATTTTGATTATGCTGTTGTGCAACACGACGATGATCCTAAAAAGTATGTGTTAGATACCGAATTGCTAGATAAAGACGCTGAAATGTTTGGTTGGAAAAACGTTAAAGTGCTTAAAACCGTTAAAGGTGCTGAACTAGAAAACGTCCTTGCTGAACATCCGTTTGATAGCAGTAAAAAGCTAGTTACTATGCTTGGGGATTTCGTTACTAATGATGCTGGTACTGGGCTTGTTCATACTGCTCCCGGTTATGGGGAAGATGATTACCTTATTGGGAAACAATATGGACTTCCAATCTTTGCCCCAGTGGATAACAAAGGTTACTTAACTAAAGAAGCGGGCCCTGATTTTGCTGGTGTTTTCTATGAAGATGCTAATCAAGTTGCTTTAGATAAACTTAAAGACCAGGGTCAATTAGTTTATTACATGCCATATAAGCACAGTTATCCATTTGATTGGAGAACTAAGAAACCAATCATTTATCGAGCTACACCACAATGGTTTGCATCAGTAACAAAGATTCGTCAAGACATTTTGGACGCCATCGATACCGTTAGCTTTAATCCATCATGGGGTAAGCAACGACTTTATAACATGATTCGTGATCGTGGTGATTGGGTAATTTCTCGTCAACGAGTTTGGGGAGTTCCGCTTCCAATTTTCTATGGTGAAGATGGCGAAGCAATTATGGATAAAGAAGTTATTGATCACGTTGCTGACTTATTTGCTAAATATGGTTCTGATGTTTGGTTTGAACGTGATGCCAAAGATTTACTTCCAGAAGGTTATACTAATGAGCATTCTCCAAATGGTAAATTTACCAAAGAAAATGACATTATGGATGTTTGGTTTGATTCTGGCTCATCACATCAAGGTGTTTTAGCAGAACGTCCTGAATTAACTTACCCAGCTGACTTATACCTTGAAGGTTCTGATCAATATCGTGGGTGGTTTAATTCTAGTTTAATTACTAGTGTTGCCTACGATGGAATTGCACCTTACAAAAATCTCTTATCGCAAGGATTTACCTTGGATGGTAAGGGTCATAAGATGAGCAAATCACTTGGAAATACGATTGCACCCGCAGAAGTTATTAAACAAATGGGTGCTGATATCATTCGACTTTGGGTTACCAGTGTAGATACCTCAGCTGATGTGCGCGTTTCGATGGGGAACTTTAAAACTGTTGGTGATTCATACAAAAAAATTCGGAACACGGTCCGTTACTTGTTAGCTAATACTAGTGACTTTGACCCAGAAAAAGATGCGGTTGCTTACGATGAGTTAACTTCAGTTGATCAATACATGTTGGTTAAATTAAATCACTTAATTGAAACCGTGAAAAAAGCTTATGATAACTATGATTTCATGGCAATTAACAAAGAAATCATGACCTTCTTAACTGCTGATTTATCAGCGTTCTACCTAGATTTTGCCAAAGACATTCTTTATGTTGATGCTGAAAATGACAAACGTCGTCGTGGGATGCAAACGGTTATGTACGAAGCATTAGTTGCTTTAACCAAGTTATTAACGCCAATTTTGCCACATACGACGGAAGAAATCTGGGGCTTCTTGCAAGAACCAGAAGAGTTTGTGCAATTAGCTGAAATGCCCGAACCAAAACATTTTGCTAATGAAAAAGAAATTATTAACGAGTGGACCAACTTTCTTAACTTCCGAAAAGATGTCTTAAAGGCCATGGAAGATGCCAGAAATGATAAAGTAATTGGTAAACCTTCAGAAGCTAAGTTAATTTTATACGTTGATGAAGCTACCAAGAGTGCTTTAGCTGATTTAAACGTTGATGTTGCCCAAATTTTGATGGTTTCCGAACTTGAAATTAAACCAATTGAAGATGCTGAAGATAATGTAACCACTTTTGGCGATAAACTTGCCATTGAAGTTCAACATGCAGATGGTAAAGTATGTGAACGTTGTCGTTTAATTAAGACAGATGTTGGTAGTGATGCAGATTATCCCGAATTTTGTGCACGATGTGCTAAAATTGTACGTGATGAGTTCCCAGATACTGCCACAACTGGCTTTGAAGAATAACTAATAAAAAATCGGGATTTTATCCCGATTTTTTTGTTTTTAAGGAGGTTTATGATGGAAGGTAAAATTAAAAGTTATGATAATTCACGTGGATTTGGTTACATTGTTGATCCAGAAGGTAATGATGTTTTTATGCATATTACTGGGATTATTTCCGGAACACCCAAGGAAATTCAAGTTGGTGATGTCGTTCAATTTGTGAAAGCAAAGGGGCAACATGGTTTTCAAGCTGCTAAAATTGAATTAGCCCGTTGATAGTTTTTAATAAATTGATTTAATGTGTGGGGGAAAATCATGGATTTAAAAGAGACTGAAATTAAAAGTGATTTAAAATATGATGGTGAAATTATCCGAGTGGAACAAGAAACGGTGCGTTTAGCCAATGGTGAAATTGCTCATCGGGATGTAGTTCACCATGCTGAAGCAGTTGCCATGCTAGTGATTACGGATAACAATAAAATTATTTTGGAAAAGCAATGGCGTGAACCAGCTAAAGCTGTTTTACTTGAAATTCCAGCAGGAAAGTTAGACGAACGAGATAAAGGAAATGAAATTCACGCTGTGCAACGAGAATTGAACGAAGAAATCCGTTATGATGCTAAAACGATTCGTGAGTTATATGCTTTTTATACTTCTAGTGGATTTACGGACGAATATATGTATTTATATTTAGCTACTGATTTAGTTTCGGTTAAAGAAGAACTTCCTCGGGATGATGGTGAGTTTATAGAACTAGTTGAATATACTTTACCAGAAGCTAAAAAATTAATGGATGACGGTCAGATTGTCGATGGAAAAACCATCATGGCAATCCAATACTGGGAATTAATGCAGAAGTAGGTTAATTTAATGAATGAGCAAAATGAGCAGCAACAAGAAAAATTAACAAGATCAGAACTAAAAAAACACACTAAGCAACATTTTTTTGGTGGAACTAAATTGCATCATTTTAAAGATGAATTAGACCAAGATCTTTCTGATGGAGCTAGTGTCGGAACTCGATTTGAACGTGATACTGCCGAATTTAAGCAAAAAAGACTTGGACGGCGATTGAACATTGCAATCATTATTTTAGCGTTATTATTAATTTTAGTTTTGTTGATTATGCGATTTGTAGGTTAATTAAAAGGAGTAAAATTTTGAAAACATTTGGAATTATTTGTGCCATGGATGAAGAAATCAAAGAATTGAAAGATGCTCTTGAAAATGAAGAAGAGATTATGATTGGAACCCTTCCTTTTTACAAGGGAACCATCAATGGAAAAAACGTTGTGCTAGTTAAATCTGGAATTGGAAAAGTTGAAGCAGGAATTACGGCTGCCTTATTATTAACCAACTTTAAGATTGACGTGATGATTCACTCTGGTTCAGCTGCCGGAATTGGTGATGGATTGAAAGTTGGGGATATTGTCATTGCTACTGAAACAGCTTATCACGATGTTAATTGTACGGCTGATAATCAGGCTTGGGGACAATTACCAGGCCAACCAGCCCGATTTAAGGCGGATGCTGAATGGGGCAAAAAAATTGGTGATGCCTCAACTGATAGTGGCTTAAACGTTCATTATGGGTTAATTGTGACTGGTGATCAATTTATTGCCGGAAAAGCAATGGTTGCTGAAATTAAGAAACATTTCCCTGATGTATTAGCTGGAGAAATGGAAGGGGCAGCAGTTGGTCAAGTTGCCCACCAATTTAACGTTCCTTATGTTGTGGTTCGGGCAATGTCAGATACTGGAGATGAGTCAGCTAATCAAAGTTTTTCTGAGTTTATTGTTCAAGCAGGCCATCAATCAGCCCAAATGCTTTTGAATTTATTTGCAAAGTAAAAAGAAGGTTAATTATGAGTGAAGTTTATTTAGATAATGCGGCAACAACCCCTATTTCAGATGAAGTTTTGGCTGAATTAACTGATAAATATAAAAATTTATTTGGCAATGCTTCTACCTTGTATGGAATTGGGCGTCAATCTAAAGCTGTTTTAGAAGATTGTCGGCATGTGATTGCCCAAAGTATCAATGCAGATGATGACGAAATTGTGTTTACTTCTGGTGGGAGTGAAAGTGATAATACAGCAATTATCAAAACCGCAGAAGCTCGAAAAGGATTAGGCAACCACATTATCACTACAGCCATTGAACATGAGGCCATTTTGAAACCCATGCATTATTTGGAACAACATGGCTTTCACATTACTTATTTACCAGTTGATGAAGCTGGTCAAATTTCAATGGATGATTTAAAAGCAGCTTTAGATGACGATACTATTTTAGTTTCCATTATGTCAGTTAATAACGAAGTGGGAAGTGTGATGCCAATTCACGAAATTGGTGAGTTACTAAAAGATCATCAAGCTTGGTTCCACACGGATGCAGTGCAAGCTTATGGATTGATGGATATTGATGTAAAGCGCGATCACATTGATTTGCTATCAACTTCAGCACATAAAATTAATGGTCCTAAAATGCTGGGATTTTTGTATCGCAAAGATGGGTTAAAATTCACAAGTTTTGTTCTAGGAGGCGATCAAGAAGAAAAGCGCCGAGCTGGAACCGAAAATGTACCGGGAATTGCAGGATTTGCGGCGGCCGTTAAGAATTTAACGCCAACGGAAAAAGCTACACGAGAAGCACGTTTTCGTGGTTTTAAACAACAAATTGTCTCGGGCTTGAAAGCTCATAAGATTGATTTTGCTGTGAATGGAAGTTTAGATGATCATAGTTCTCCCCATGTTTTAAATTTATGGATTAAGGGAATTTCGACTTACGTCATGCAAAATAACCTTGATTTGGATGGTTATGCAATTTCTGGCGGATCAGCTTGTACCGCTGGTAACTTGGAACCTTCGCATGTTTTAATTGCGATGTATGGGAAGAATGATCCGAGAATCAGTGAATCAATTCGGATTAGTTTTGGCAGATATACCACTGAAGCGGATGTGAATGGCTTTATTGAAACCACTGCTAAAATTGTAGAACGTTTAAACAAAAGAAGGGCAAGATAATGGCATTTACTGAAGTAGTTCAATTAAAAGGTGATTATCACCAGTATCGACTTAGTTCTGAATTGAAACTATTTACCTTAAGTGATTTAGGCTTTATGAAAACCCGGAACGGAAACTTTGAATTAAAACGGTCGTTAGATCCTAATTCACCATATTTAAAAAAAGCTATTAAATTAAAAATCATGATTAATCAAGATTTAAAAACTTTTAAAATGGCTGTGGTAGATGGTTCAGAATTAAAAGATGTTGATATTTTTTCAACTGATAAATACAAAGACGAAAAAGATCAATTTGATTTTTTGATGAATAATTTAATCTTGCGGAAAGTGTTTGTGAAAAAATGAGTTGTTATTTACAATGCTGGCAATTAAAAACTGGTAAATATAATTACTTGCAAGCCGGGTGTTCTATATCGTATGATAAATAATACTGGAATTACGACCTTCAAATCGTAGATTTCTGAATCTAAAAGAATGATGGTGATGTTATGAAAGATAACAGTAAGACGCGCGTTGTTGTTGGAATGAGCGGAGGAGTTGACTCTTCGGTTGCTGCTTATTTGCTCAAAAAGCAAGGATACGATGTAATTGGAGTCTTTATGAAGAACTGGGATGACACTGATGATAATGGTGTTTGTACCGCTACTGAAGATTTTAAAGATGTTGCACATGTCGCAAATCAGATTGGAATTCCATACTATTCGGTTAATTTTGAAAAAGAATATTATGATCGAGTTTTTACGTATTTCCTTGATGAATATCGTCGTGGGAGAACCCCGAACCCCGATGTGTTATGTAATACCGAAGTTAAATATAAAGCTTTTTTGGACTATGCTATGGACTTAGGCGCAGATTACATTGCGATGGGACACTATGCCCAATTAAAACGAGACGAAAATGGAAAAAATCATTTGTTACGCTCAACTGATTTAAACAAAGATCAAACCTATTTTTTGAGTCAATTATCAGCTGAGCAACTTGATCGAGTTATGTTTCCAATTGGTGGAATGACTAAACCAGAAGTCCGAGAAATTGCCCATGATGCTAATCTTTACGTTGCTGACAAAAAAGATTCAATGGGAGTTTGTTTCATTGGACCAAACAACTTTAATCAATTTCTTAGCAATTATATTCCAGCTAAGTCAGGAAAAATGATGACCATGGATGGAGTAGTGAAAGGCGAACACGTTGGTTTAATGTACTATACGATTGGACAGCGAAAGGGCCTTGGAATTGGTGGAGATGGTCAAGATAATCGTCCGTGGTTCGTGATTGGAAAGGATCTTTCTAAAAACATCCTCTACGTTGGTAAAGGTTACGAAAATTCTTATCTCTATGCTGATTATTTAACTGCTTCTGATGTTTCTTGGGTCGATGGTAACGATCGCGGCAGTGATTTTCGTTGTACCGCTAAGTTCCGTTACCGACAAACTGATGTTCCAGTTACGGTTCATTTATCAGATGATGGAAAACAAGTAAAAGTTGAATTCGATGATCCTGCTCGAGCAGTAACACCAGGACAGGCTGTAGTCTTTTATGACGGTGACGAATGTCTTGGTTATGCGACCATTGATGCTGCTTTTAAAGATCAAAAGGAATTACAATATGTATAATTAAAAGCCCGACTTAATCGTCGAGCTTTTTTGATTATCGATGAATAAACTGGCATAATAGCATTAGATTAATATTTAGGATGGAAGTCATGAAATTATACTTTGTTAGACACGGAAAAACTGAATGGAACCTTGAAAGTCGTTACCAGGGAGCTGGAGGAGATTCGCCTTTATTGCCACAAAGTTATACTGAAATGGCTTTAGTTGGAAAATATCTTAGCGCAGTTAAATTTAAGCACATCTATGCTAGCCCAATTAAACGGACAAGAATTACGGCAGAACACATTAAAGCAGAACTAAATCAAACAGTTCCTTTGTCTTTAGATAGTCGGTTAGAGGAATTTAAACTTGGCAAGATGGAAGGAATGAAATTTTCGGAAGCCAAGAAACAATTTCCAGAAACTTTTGATAACTTTAGAAATCATCCTGATCTTTATGATCCTAGTGAAATTGGAGGCGAAACCTTCCGTGCTTTAATTAAGCGAATGAAAAGTAAGGTAATGGAAGTAACAGAAAATTTTAGTGATGATGATAATATTTTATTTGTTAGTCATGGAGCGGCTTTAAATGCTTTAATTAATGATTTGCTAGGTGTCCCACTAAAGGATTTGCGAAAGCGTGGAGGCTTAGCGAATACTAGTACCACTATTATTGAGACCCATGATGCGGGAAAAACTTTTATGATGAAACAATGGAATGAAACTGGTTATTTAAACCATCAACTAGATAAATCAGATTTAGTTTAAGAGGCTAATTATGAATAATGATGAAAAACAAAAACAAGCAGAAGCTACCCTTCACAAATTAGTTAAAGATATTGATGATCATCCTCATGATTATCGTACATACTATGATTTGAGTGCTTTTTTAATTCAATTAAAAAGCTATACTCAAGCTGAAGAGCTATTAATGAAGGCCTTAGGTTTATTTGCGGAACAAAGCAAAAAAGCTAAAAATATCCTAACCTATGGACTAGGAAATGTTTATTATGCTGCTGGTGAATTTGAAAAAGCCATTCAACAATTTCAACAAGTGACAAACAAGAATTTGCAGTCAGATGCGTATGTTATGTTAGCACAAAGTTATATGGGGCAAAAGAATTACAAAAAAGCACTAGCATTTCTTTTAACTGCTCAATCTACAGCCAAGCAAGATCCATCAATTAATTTATTGATTGGACAATGTCTAATTGCTTTAGGCGATTTTAAACAAGCCAAGGGTTATTATGATTTAGTTTTACAAAGTGAGCCACATAATGGTGAAGCTAATTTTAACCAAGGATTAATTGCGATGGTTTTAGGTGAACCATTTGAAGCATATTTTAAAGCAGCAGAAAAATATGACAAACCATACTTTGACAAAGAACAAGGAAAACTACGTGATATTGAAAAATTCATTCAAATTCGAAAAGAAAAACAAGATAAATAGGAGCTTAAATTGCCAACATCAATGAATCTCTTTGACGAATCCCCATTGAATAATAATCAGACAGAGCAACCATTTGTGGTGGGAAAGGTTATCACTACCTTTTTTGAAGGATCTGATAGTTTTTATAAGGTTTTACTGGTAAAGGTCGAAGAAAATAATACGGACTGGAATGAAGACGAAATTGTGGTTACGGGGAACTTTGCCGATATTGCTGAAGAAACTAGTTACCGGTTTGTTGGAAAGCTAGTTAATCATCCCCGTTATGGAAAGCAATTTCAAACTGACAATTACGAGCGGGCTAATCAAACTTCTCCAGAAGGATTAGTTAAATACTTAGCCAGTAATGATTTTCCAGGAATTGGAAATAAAACTGCTCAAAAAGTAGTTGACGTTTTAGGGACTAACTTAATTGAAAAAATCCTTTCTAATCCTAACAGTATAAAAAAAGTTGGGCTAACAACTAAACAAAATCAAGTTATTATTGACGGGTTACGTAATAATAATGGCGCAGAACAAGTTATTGTTGGATTAAATAGTTATGGATTTGGAAGTTCTTTAGCTGCAGCAGTTTTTAAACGTTATCGAGAAAAATCTCTCGAAGTAATTCAAAACAATCCTTATCAATTAGTTGAGGATATTAAAAATATAAGTTTTAAACGTGCTGACCAAATTGCTAATAAAGTTGGAGTTGAATATAATTCGGCTGGACGGTTACGTGCCGGATTATTGACTACTTTAACTCAACTTTCCATTCGAAATGGGAACACCTATTCTAATTCAAAAGAATTAATTAATGCTAGTTTTGAAATTTTAGATACTGATCCCCATCAACAAATTGATAATCAAAAATTAGCGCAAGAATTAAAAAATTTAGTTAAGGATCATAAAATTGAAGTTGATAATGAAAATATTTATCTAAAAAATTTATATGATGATGAATGGAAAATTGCAGAAAATGCAAAACGAATTATGGAAGGGGCTAAAACCTCTGAAAAAGATTATTCGCAAACCATTCATGAAATTGAAAGTGAAACCAAAATTAAATATGATAATTCGCAAATGGAAGCAATTAACGCAGCTTTAAAAAATCAGATTTTCATCTTAACGGGGGGACCAGGGACAGGTAAAACCACGATTATTAATGGAATTGTTAAAGCATTTGCTAAAATAAACAAGCTTTCACTAAACATTAATAAAGCAAAGCAAGATTCATTTCCGGTTTTGTTAGCTGCCCCCACTGGCCGAGCGGCTAAAAAAATGAGTGAATCAACTGGAATTCCAGCTTCCACGATTCATCGATTATTGGGACTAAATGGGAATGATGATGAAGAATTTGGGAATGATATCGATGGTCAACTGCTAATTATTGATGAAATGTCAATGGTTGATACAGAACTATTTAATAAATTAATGAAATCGATTTCAACTGGAATGAAATTGATTTTAGTTGGTGATAAGGACCAGCTCCCTTCCGTTGGCCCGGGACAAGTTTTTTATGACCTAATTCGTTCTGGAATAATTCCTAAAATTGAGTTAAACCAAATTCATCGTCAAGGTGATGGATCAACCATTATTGAATTAGCTCATGAAATTAAAGGTGGGGTGGTTCCCGCGAATTTATTAGCTAAAGAAGCTGATCGAAGTTTTATTCAGTGTAGTGCTAGCCAGGTCGTAAAAGTTATTGATCAAATTGTTGCTAAGGCGAAACAACGAGATTTTAATGCTACTGACGTACAAGTACTAGCTCCTATGTATCGTGGTGAAGCTGGAATTAATCGTTTAAATAATGATGTTCAAATGATTATGAATCCCCCAAATGGGGAAAATCAAAAGGAAGTTGAATATCAGAACATTAAATATCGGATTGGTGATAAAGTGCTGCAATTGGTAAATGCCCCTGAAGACAACGTTTTTAATGGTGATATCGGTAAAGTGGTTGGAATTGAAATTAATAAAAGTAAAAAGAAGTATCTCGATAAATTAATAGTGGCATTCGATCAAACTGAAGTTTCTTATACTCGCAAGGATTGGAATCAATTGACTTTAGCTTACTGTACTTCAATTCATAAAGCACAAGGGAGCGAATTTAAAATGGTGATTTTACCAATTATTCCCCAATATCATCGAATGCTGGAACGTAATCTTTTGTACACGGCAGTGACGCGTGCTTCTCAAAAATTAATTATGGTTGGAGATCCTAATTCATTTGCAGCATCAATTGCACATGTTTCAAGTAACCGAAAAACATCTTTGTGTGAAAGATTAGAACAAGTTTTTAATCAAAAAAACGAACATGAAGTAGCAGAAACCAATTCAGCAAAGCAATTATCAGTTTCTAAAGCTGAGCAAGACCAAAGACAATCAGATTTGACAAATCATATTTTGACTGAGAATGCCATTTTGACAAATCAAATTGATCCAATGATTGGAATGGATGGAATTAAACCAAATGATTTTTTGGATGAAATGTCAGAGTAAATTGATTATAATAAGATTAGTAAAGAACTTACCAGTGAGAGGAATTTAAATTGTCTAATAATACAAAACACAAACCAATTATTTTTGCATTAAATTCGAATAAGCCTTTGGCAGAAAAAATTTCGGCTGCTAGTGGAATGCCATTAGGAAAATCAACCATTAATCAATTTAGTGATGGTGAAATTAAAATCTCAATTGATGAAAGTATCAGAGGAGATGATGTTTACATTATTCAATCTATCACTAATCCTACTAATGATAATTTAATGGAATTATTAATTATGATTGATGCCGTTCGTCGAACCAGTTCTCATTCAATTAACGTGGTAATTCCTTACTATGGATATTCAAGATCAACTAAAAAAACTGAGGCAAGAGCTCCAATTACCGCTAAATTAATTGCTTCATTTTTACAAAGTAGTGCGGCTGATCGAGTAATTGCTTTAGATTTACATGCTGCCCAAATTCAAGGATTTTTTGATATTCCACTTGATCATTTACGCACAGATCGGTTGATGAGTGAATATTTGCATGAACAGCATCTAGATGAAAATACAGTCGTCGTTGCTCCCGATCATAATGGGGTAGCGCGAGCTCGAAACATTGCTGATCGGTTAGATTTACCCTTAGCGATTGTTGATAATCGTGATCCAGAATCAAAAACATATGTTCCAAAGGAAATTATTGGAGACGTAAAGGGTAAAAATGCTATCATCATTGACGATATGATTGTGACTGGTCGAAAGATGAAAGTTTCAGCAGATGTTTTAAAGGCAGCTGGTGCAGAAAAAGTATATGCAGCAGTTACGCACCCTGTCTTTTCTGACTCAGCTTTAGTTAACTTGAGTGATGATAATCTTGCCCGAGTAATTGTGACAGATTCAATTGTAATTCCAGATGAATTCAAATTAGATAAGTTGACGGTTTTATCGGTTGGAGAGTTAATTGGGGAAGCACTTAAATTAATTCAAGAAGATAAATCTACACATGTTTTATTTTAATGGAGGAGAAAAATGGTCTTTAAAGCAAGTGATACTCGTTACGATAATATGAAAGTAAGAAGAGCTGGTAATAGTGGCTTGCAACTACCAGCACTTTCTTTTGGAACTTGGCACAGTTTTGGTGATGATGCTAATTTTAAAGATAGTCAAAAGATTATGTTGGCAGCTTTTGATCGTGGAATCTTTAGCTTTGATTTAGCTAATAATTATGGTCCTGGATCTGGTGCTGCTGAAAGAATGTTTGGCCAAGTTTATCGACAAGATTTAAAACCTTATCGTGATGAATTAATTATCACGACAAAGGCAGGTTTTCATATGTGGCCTGGAGTTTATGGTAATTTTTCTTCTAAAAAGACTTTAACTGCAGCCCTTGATCAAAGCTTGGAACGAATGGGCTTAGATTATGTTGATATTTATTATTCACATCGTTTTGATCCTAATACTCGTTTAGAAGAAACGGCAGAGGCTTTAGATTTATTGGTTCGTCAAGGAAAAGCGATTTATATTGGAATCTCAAACTACGATGGTCCTCAAACTGAAAAGATGATTAAACTTTTCAAAGAATTACATACACCATTTGTTGTTAATCAAAGTTCATATAACATGTTAAATAGAGAACCAGATAATAATGGAACTTTAAAAGCGCTTGCTGACAACCATGATGGTTTTGTAGCCTATGGTCCTTTAGCAGAGGGATTACTAACTAGTAAATATTTAGATGGAATTCCAGAGGATATTCACCTTCATTGGACAAATAATTTTATTTTGGAAAATGGTCAAGAAAAGGCAGTTGCTAAATTAAACAAACTTAATGATCTTGCTAAAAATCGTAATCAAACCTTAGCGCAAATGTCATTAGCTTGGTTATTAAGTGATCCAACTGTAGTTAGTGTTGTAACTGGGGCTTCAAAAGTTAATCATTTAGATGATAACTTAAAGGCTTTGGATAATTTAGACTTTACTACGGACGAACTTGAAGAAATTGATAGAATTGTTAAAGAAAAATAAAAATCATTTTAGTTTTGGACGCTAACAATCTTTACTGAGCGAAGATTGTTAGTGTTTTTTTATACAATAAAAAAACGACTGAATTTTGAATAAATTCAGTCGTTTAAGGTAATAATTATTTATTATTGTTCATAATTAGCATTGGTAAAACTAGGGGACGTCTTTCCGTTTTTTCAAACAAAAAGTTTGAAAGTTCGTTCACAATTGCTTTTTTAATAGATTTTTCATCAGCATTTTTGCTATCCATAGCTCGTCTAATCGTTTTGAAAACTAATTTACGACCTTGATCTAGTAATTCACCAGATTCACGCATGTAAACAAATCCCCTTGAAAGAAGATCAGGTCCGGATTGAATTTCTTTATCCTTAAGATTAATGGTAGCAACAACGACAACTAAACCTTCTTCCGATAGTAGTTGACGATCTTTGATGACATTTTTGTTAACACTATCAACTCCATTACCATCAATAAAAACATCACCAGCTGCGAAACTACCAGCTAAGCGAGCAGAGTCTTTAGTGAGAGCAAGAACATCACCATTTTTTAGAATAAAACAATGGTCAGCCGGAATTCCACATTGTTCCGCAAGACCAATGTGAATTTTTTGCATACGATATTCACCGTGGATTGGAACGAAAAATTTAGGCTTCATTAAACGAATCATAAGTTTTTCTTCTTCTTGACCACCATGACCAGAAGTATGAATTTTATTTTCATATCCTTTAATCACACGGGCACCAGCTTCTTCAAGTTCGTTCAATACTCGGTTAACGCTTAAAACATTTCCTGGAATTGGGTTACTTGAAAGAACAACGGTGTCACCAGGTTCAATTGAAATCTGACGATGAGTCCCATTTGCAATTCTTGAAAGGGCAGCCATTTGTTCACCTTGAGAACCAGTACATAAAATCATAACCTTATCAGCAGGCAATGACTTTAGTTCTGATGCATCAACAAATGCACTATCAGGAACTTTAATGTATCCCAAAGCACGTCCATTAACGACTGCTGCTTCCATACTCCGACCAAATACGGCAATTTTACGACCATTTTTGTAGGCTGCATCAATGGCAGTCATAACTCTAGAAAGGTTTGAAGCAAAGGTAGCAAAGATAATTCGTCCGTGAACTCTTAAGAAAATTTTTCTTACAGAGTCACTAACATATCGTTCTGATTTAGTCCAAACTGGCTTTTCGGCGTTAGTACTATCAGCCATAAGGCATAGAACCCCTTCTTCACCTAATTTTGCCATGGCTTGTAAATCTGGTGGAGTATTGGTAACTGGAGTTAAATCAAATTTATAGTCTCCTGTTTCAACAATTACTCCATCCGGAGTATGAACAGCAACTCCAAGCGCGTCTGGGATGGAGTGAGTAGTTCTAAAGAAAGAAACACTAGTTTTTTTAAATTTAAGTACTGTATTTTCATTAATTTCATGAAGCTCTGTAGAATTGAGCATACCATGTTCTTCTAGCTTACCTTTAATCATGGTTAGTGCTAAAGGACCTGCATAGACTGGGACATTGATGGCTTGTAAAATGAAAGGGATCCCACCGATATGATCTTCATGACCATGGGTAATAACGAGGGCTTTAATTTTACTTTGATTTTCCACTAAGAATTGATAATCAGGAATTACATAATCAATTCCTAACTGACCATCTTCAGGGAACTTAATTCCAGCATCAATTAAGACGATTTCATCTTGAAATTGAACACCATAAGTATTTTTACCAATTTCACCAAGTCCACCAACGCCGTAGATAGCAGTTTCATTATTTTTGACGTTTAGTTTATTCATTTTTATTTAAACTCCGTAATTTTGAAATCTGGTTCTTTTTGTTCGAACTCTAAGTGTTTACCTTCAAGAGGCTGAATAAATTCAACTGTGTAGGTTGTGTTATCCTGAATTAAATCTCTAACTTCAGCTTCGGTTTTGGCATTTAAGTAAAGCGATTTAGTTGATTCTCGCTTGGGATTTTCTTGGGGGTTAGGTTGATATAAAACTTTGTAGATCATGATAATTACTCCTTTTGATTTCTTTTTAAATTGTCGATCTTAATGTCGAATAATTCGACTACTATGTTGATTTTACCATAATCTAAAATTTAAGTATATAATACAGAGTTTCGACGCTGGCTAGGTTATCATGATAAGATTGAGTTGAATCATGAATTAATAAAATGAGGTATAAAAATGATTTTTGAAATAATAATTGGAATCATCGTAGCATTACTGATTTATCTGGTTTTACATCATTTTTTTGTAATTAAACCAGAAAATAATTATCAAGCAATTAATAAAAACCATGTTGATGCCGACGTTTTTAAAATGATTAATGAAATTAATGAACAAAAGCCAAAGCTTATTTGGTTTCATTTTATCTCTTCAACTGTACTCACAAATGTTTGGGGGAGAGGTGTAATGGTTTACGAATATAAGTATCAAATTCAAAGTGACTTAGAATTACTGAAAATCAGATTTATTTTAGAAGGTTCATTAGCAAAACAAACGCATACAATTAACCAAATTACGCATAAATTGATTATTACTGATTGCTGGTTAAATGATAATCTATTAACTTTTGATGTTGCCGATGAGCAAAATGATGCTACAGAAGAATATGTGAAAGATATAAAAAAAATTGATCAAAAATAAAAGACCTACAAGTGGCAGGTCTTAATTTTTAAATTAATCAATGAAAATTTCGTCCATAGAACGACTAAATGGATTATCCTTATCAATATGATCATAGAATAAGGTTCCATGAAGATGATCAATTTCATGCTGCGCAATGATAGCAGGATAATGTTTTAAGCGAACTGTATGTTCCTTACCATCCAAATCTTGATATTTAACCGTAACCCGATCAGAACGAGGGACATACCCCTCAATGTCTCGGTCAACAGATAAGCAACCTTCACCAACGGTCAAAGCTGCCTGTTGCACAGAATTTGAAACAATCACAGGATTAACCATGATGGCTGTAAATGGTGATTTTTCATCATCACCTTCAGGCGGGGTTAGGACTGCTGCCATTAGTTTTGAAACGCCAACCTGAGGAGCAGCTAAGCCAACTCCAGCCCGCAAATGGTACTTTTTACACAATTCAGGATCTTGACTAATTTCAAGGTATTTCATCATTTTTTCACCGAGTTCACGATCTTCGTCGCTAAGGGGAAATTGAACTTTTTTGGTTTGTTTTCTTAAAACTGGATTTCCATCTCTAGTTATGTCTTTCATTAAATACAAAAGATTACCTCCATTCGTTTCATAAGTTTACGATATCAATTATATGAGAATTTCGTAATTATTGTAAGTAAGCGAGCTAATTAAAAAAAAGTTTGCAATTTCTTAACCAAATGTTATTTTATAATAACATATATAATTTATTCTTTTAAGGAGTGTTATCATTTTAAAATCTAAAATAATCATTAAGGGAGAACCTCAGCGGATCTCTAATCTCCTCCATACAATGTTAGCCAAGGATAGTCCAGTTACTGTTCTATTAACTGATGCTGAACTTTATGCAACAGAAACTTTGGCAACAGAAATGTGTCATAATTTTCGAATTGAACTTATTGAGCGAGAAGCTAACTTAGATGAAATTGATGGGATGATTTATCTTCCTAATGATGATTTCTACCATTCTGAAAATATTGATGCAGCAGCTGTCGCGGCAGATATAAGTGAACCACTAATGAAATTTAGAAAAACAATTAATGATATTGTCGGTCAGGGGTTTAATGGTAAAATCATTATTGATAGCCCACATGATGAAATTTTTGTTTACTTTGCGGCTTATTTTTCAGGACTAGATGTAAAAAAAATCATTGGGTTAGGAACATTACCTCAAGAAATTATTTTACGAGAAGCCTTGGTCCGAAAATTTAAAGTTAGTGGAGATGACATTAATGTTAATACACTAGGATTGAATACTCACAATTTAGTAGCGTGGAGTCGAGTTTACATTGGTCCTTCAACTTTATTGTCATATATTGCTGATGATAGCCAGAATTATGATGATCAAATTATTAGCGATTTAAGTGAAGAAATTGAAAACTGTAAAATTGTTTCAAATGATATCATTCAAAGTAAAGCAATTATTCGATTGTTAACATGTGTTTATGGTGAAAATTCTTTGATTTGTTCAGTAACAAGCCTAAAGAAAGAAAATGATAAATTGAGCTTGAGTTTAGGACCTAAGCTGGTAAATCAGTATGGTGTTTTTCGTTCGATTAATTTACAGCTGGCAGATAATGAAGAGGAAGAATTGATTCATGATGGAAACTGGTCAATGGATATTATTAAGGAAATAAAAAAAGGTAAAAAGAATGGTAAAAAAAACTGATCAAAATTATGCATATCCAATTGTTGAAGACTGGTCAATGGACGAATTAGTTGAAGTAACTGAATTTTTTCGAAACATTGAACGAGCTTACGATCAACAAGGGGTTAATCGGCAAAAGCTATTAGCAAGTTTCAAGCGATTTCAGGAAATTAATCCAGCGAAAACGGAACAAAATAATCTTCGACGTGATTTCGAACAAAATTCAGGATTGAATATTTACCAAGTATTAAAAAATGCTCAGGAACATCCTAATGTAAAAAGCATTAAACAAATTGACTAATACTAGTTTTTTGTAGTATACTTAGAGACAGTTTTAATAGCGATGAAAAGAGCGCAAAACGATTAGTAAATTAATATTCAAGGTATTCATGGGGCTGTGACGGTGTCACGGCTTTTTATCTGACTACTAGTTCAGAATTGGATTGCTAGCTTTTAACTGCTTTTTGAGGAGGAAACATTTTTGAAAACAAGAGATGATATTAGAAATATTGCAATTATTGCCCATGTCGATCATGGTAAGACGACTTTGGTTAATGAATTATTGAAACAATCTGATACCCTTGACGGTCATGATGAAATTCAAGACCGTGCGTTAGATTCAAATCCAATTGAACGTGAACGTGGTATTACGATTCTTTCAAAAAACACTGCCGTTAAGTATGATGGTAAACAAATTAACATTCTAGATACTCCAGGACATGCTGACTTTGGTGGTGAAGTTGAACGGATTATGCGAATGGTTGATGGGGTACTTTTAGTTGTTGACGCAGCTGAAGGAACAATGCCACAAACTCGGTTCGTATTGAAAAAAGCTTTAGACCAACATTTAACACCAATCGTTGTAATTAACAAAATTGATAAACCGGGTGCTCGTCCTGAAGAAGTGGTGGATGAAGTACTTGATTTATTCATTGAACTTGGTGCTGATGAAAGTCAACTTGAATTCCCAGTTGTATATGCATCAGCTATGAATGGAACTTCAAGCCTTTCACCTGATTTAGATTCTCAAGAACATACTATGAAACCTGTTTTTGACACTATCTTAGAAAATATTCCTGCTCCAATTGACAATTCAGAAGATCCATTACAATTTCAAGTTGCAATGCTTGATTATGATGATTTTGTTGGTCGAATTGGAATTGGTCGTGTTTTTCGTGGAACAATTAAAGTTGGAGACAGCGTAGTTGTTATGAAACTTGATGGTTCTCAACAAAAGTTCCGAGTTACTAAAATTATGGGATTTGTTGGGTTAAACAAAGTTGAAATTACCGAAGCCAAGGCAGGTGATTTAATTGCCGTATCTGGTATGGAAGATATTAATGTCGGTGAAACAGTTGTGGCACCTGATACACTTGAACCACTACCACTTCTTCGGATTGACGAACCAACTATGCGAATGACTTTTGGAACTAACACTTCACCATTTGTTGGTAAAGATGGTAAATTCGTAACTGCTCGTCAATTAATTGATCGACTTGAACGTGAACTTCACACTGATGTTTCAATGCGAATTGAAGAAACTGATGATCCAGGTTCATGGGTTGTTTCTGGACGTGGGGAGCTTCATTTATCAATTTTGATTGAAACACTTCGTCGTGAAGGGTTTGAACTTCAAGTATCTCGTCCTGAAGTTATTTATAAAGATATTGATGGAGTTAAATCAGAGCCTTTTGAATCTGTCCAAATTGATACTCCAGATGAATACTCAGGTTCAATTATTGATACACTTTCACAACGTAAAGGTGAAATGCAAAATATGGAAAGTGTAGGTAATGGTCAAACCCGGATGACTTTCTTAGTGCCATCACGTGGATTGATTGGTTACTCAACTCAATTCCTTTCACTTACACACGGTTATGGAATTATGAACCATACTTTTGAAAAATATGCTCCTGTAGTTAAAAACTGGAATCCAGGTCGTCGTAATGGAACCCTTGTTTCAATTAACACTGGGAAAGTTACTACTTATGCCATCATGGCTGTCCAAGATCGTGGTAAAATCTTTACTGATCCTGCTACTGAAGTTTATGAAGGTATGATTGTCGGTGAAAACTCACGTGATAATGATATTTCTGTTAACATTACTCGTGGACGTAACCAAACCAACGTTCGTGCTGCTGGTTCTGAAGATATTGCTAAGGTTAAAGCACCAGTTCATTTAACACTTGAGGAATCACTTGAATTCTTAAATAGTGATGAACTTTGTGAAGTAACTCCTGAACATATTCGTTTGAGAAAACGTATTTTAAACACTGGTGAACGTGAAAAGGCAGCTAAGAAAAACAAACACAAAAATAACTAATCATTTTTAGAAGGATTATCCGATACGGGTAGTCCTTTTTTTTACTTCTAAATACTAGTACAATAATAATAATCACTTAAATTAAACGTGTTGGAGAAGGTTATGAAAAATAGATCTAAGATTGATTGGTATTTAATGGTTCCATATATTCTTCTATGTTTATTTGGAATTGTAATGGTTTATTCAGCTAGTGCGGGAATCGGCTTGTCATTTGGTCAAGGTGAGGCAAAACTTTTAGCAGAAAAACAAACCCTTTATTTTATAGTCGGATTAGTAATTATATTTTTAGTCAACAAATTCTTTTTTAAAATTATCTTATCGCATCGATTTGCGATATATCTTTTTTGGATATTATTAGCAGCTTTGGTATATGTGAAGTTATTAGGTAAAACAATTAATGGTGCAGCTGGTTGGATTTCTCTAGGTTTATTTAGTTTGCAACCTGCCGAGTTTTGCAAATTTTTCTTTATTATTTTTTTTGCTTATATACTGCATAGACGGCAAAATGAGATTGAAATTGATGGGTTATGGACATCATTTAAAAAAAATTGGAGTCCATTAGTTATCCCAGCAATTATCTTAAGCTTGATTTTTATCCAACCTGATACTGGTGGAGCTGCCATTAACTTTATGATTATTTTTGTCATGTTATTGGCTGCTAGTCGTAGTTGGAAGACTCTTAAATTTTGGACAATTTTTGGAACGGTCTTATTAGCTGTCTTTTATGTGGGGGTAGCTTTATTTGGTAGTCAAGGACAAAATATTCATCATTATCAAATACAGAGAATTGTGGGTTTTCATAATCCTTTCTTGCATGCTCAAACCTCTGGAGCACAACTAATTAATTCATTTTATGCAGTCAGTAATGGAGGCTTTTTAGGACGTGGATTGGGAAATAGCATTCAAAAAATGGGATATTTACCAGAAGCCAATACTGATTTTATTTTATCTATTGTTTCTGAGGAATTTGGATTAGTTGGTGTAGTTGTAATTCTTGGCCTTATTTATTTTATGATCATTCAAATTATTCAAATTGGGCGTCGAACTAATAACGTGCAGTATAGTTCAATTTGTTATGGGACAGCAGCTTTTCTTACTGTCCAAACGTTATTTAACGCTGGGGGATCAATTGCTTTAGTTCCACTAACTGGAGTAGCATTACCCTTTATTAGTTATGGGGGATCAAGCATGTTTACTTTAAGTTTATGTTTTGCTTTAGTTTTAAAAATTAGTAGTATTGAAAAACAAAAACAATTGGAGGATGACTAGTGGAAAGTATTCAATCTCGATCTGAATTATTAGTGTCAATTTTTTCATTGAAACAAGCTAAACACTTAAAAAAATTTGGAGATATTCGATTTATTTCTAAAAAAATGCATTATGTAATTTTGTTTGTTGATTATGATCAAATTGAAACGATAATTGAAGAAATTAAAAAGCAGCGTTATGTAAAACGAGTTGAAAAAACACCAACGATTGCAATTGCGAAAGCAATGAATGAATTAAATCTTAATGCCATGGAGGAAGAATCATTATGAGAATTATCTCTGGCAAATTTGGAGGGCGGAAGGTTTCTCCAGTTCCTGGTACAAAAACACGTCCAACTACTGATAAGGTTCGTGAATCATTATTTAATATGATTGGGCCATATTTTGATAATGGTTCTTTTTTAGATTTATTTGCTGGTTCAGGTGCTGTTGCAATTGAAGCGATTTCACGTGGAATGAAGCAAGCTGTGTTAGTTGACCGTCAGTATGCGGCTTTTAAAACCATTAGAAAAAACATTACAATTACTAATGAAGATCAGGCAGCGTTTAAGGTTTTGAAAATGGATGCGGAGCAAGCTTTAAAGAAGTTAGCAACCAAAAAAGAAAAATTTGATTATATATTTTTGGATCCACCTTATGCAGATCAACAGATGGTTAAGCAATTAGCTGAGATTAAAAATTATGATTTACTAAATTCAAAGGGCATTGTAATTTGTGAAACTGATAACCAAACTAAATTGTCAGAAGTTCCTGATTATTCGCTAATTAAACAGAAGGATTATGGATTAACCGTCATTACTATTTATCAAATTTTAGAATAGGAAATAATTATGAAAAAAGTAATTTATCCCGGGAGTTTTGATCCCATTACTAACGGACATTTGAATATTATTAAAAGAGCAGCTCAAATTTTTGATGAAGTAGTAGTGGCTGTAGGAAATAACCCTGATAAAGAAACTTTATTTTCTGCAGCAGAACGAGTTGAATTGATTGAACAATCGGTTGTTAGTCTTAAAAACGTTTCAGTTACGGAATATGATGGATTAACCGTTAATTTCGTAAAACAACAACAAACTAATTTAATTATTCGAGGAACTCGTGATTCAAATGATTTTGTTTTTGAAAAGGAAATCGCTAATTTAAATAGTCTTTTAGATAATAAAATTGAAACATTATTGATTTTTGCTAACAAAGATTATGAATTAATTTCATCATCAATGGTAAAAGAAATTAATCGTTTTGATGGGGACGTTTCTAAATTTGTTCCGAGCCCAGTTTTGTCAGCTTTGAAAGTGAAGGGTAACTATGAAAAAAATAAAAACATTTATTAAAAGGCACAAAGTTTTATTAGCTTTATTTGTTAGTGTACTTTTTATTTTATGGCTATTTTTATGGCCATTAAATGCCTTAGTAGAGGCTCCTGGTGAAGCTATTGCTATCCAACCAATGGTTAAGATTGATAATGTGCAAAAATTAAAGAAAACTAAATTTATGATTACGGCTGTTTCAATTTCTCAGGCTCATCCAATTTCCTATTTGGAAAAGCAATTTAATCCACATCTAACAATTGAGAACGCTAATTCAATTACGGGTGGACAAAATAACGAACAGTTTAGTAATGTCCAAACTGTTTATATGAATACTGCTATTAACAATGCAATTTATGTTGGTTATCATCATGCACATCGTTTGGTTAAAAAGAATTATCAAGGAGTTTACGTTTTATCGCTACTACCAAATTCTGATTTTAAAGGAAAGCTTGAACCAGCTGATTTAGTAGAATCAATTAATGGGAAACGGCTTAATCAAAGTATTGAATATGTACGTTACATTAAAAGCTTACCAAATAATGCTGAGTTAACCATTCAATTTAAACGAGATGGGAAAAGTCATGAAGTACGAGGACAAAAACGACAAATTGTTCCTGGATTTAATGGTGTTGGGATGACGATGACGGATGATATGAAAGTTAAAACTAATCCCAAAATTAAAGTTGATCCGGGACAAATTGGGGGACCATCTGGTGGATTAATGTTTGCTTTACAAATTTACAGTCAGTTAGAACATAAGTCATATTCTTTTAATAAAATTGCTGGAACTGGTACTATTGCTCCTAATGGTGATGTTGGCGAGATTGGGGGTATTGATAAAAAAATCATTGCTGCTGATCAAAGTGGTGCTCAAGTGTTTTTTGCACCATATGTAAAGCCTACTAAGGAAAACTTATCTATGGAAGATGAGAAGAAAACTAATTATCAAGTTGCTAAAGAAACAGCTAAAAAGTATGCTCCTCATTTGAAAGTAGTTCCCGTTGAAAATTTCAAGGACGCTTTAAATTACCTAGAAACCCATTAGAATTGATTTAGAAAGTGATGGACTATTATGACAAAAACCATTTATGATTTTAAAATTAAAGAAATGAACGGAGAAACAATTAATTTTTCAGAATTTAAAGGAAAGGTTATTTTAGTGGTAAATACCGCAAGCAAATGTGGTTTGGCAGGGCAATTAAAAGATTTAGAGGCTTTATATTTAAAATATCATGAGCAAGGATTAGAAATAGTTGGTTTTCCCTCTAATCAATTTCATCAAGAAATTGCTAGTGAAGCTATTAACGAATATTGTAAAATTCATTATGGCGTGACTTTTCCTATGACTGAAATGGTAAAAGTTAATGGATCGGATGAAAACCCAATTTTTGGCTATTTAAAAAATCAGTCTGGACACGGAAAAATCAAATGGAATTATACTAAATTTTTAATTAGTCGCAATGGTAGTTTAATTCATCGTTATGCACCAATTACTTCGCCTTTGAAGTTGGAACCAGAAATTATTGATGCATTAAATATTACTAAATAACTAAAAAGTCATTCCCAATTCGTATGAAGAGTTGGGAATGACTTTTTGAATTTGACTATTTTTTTAAAAATTTCCAAATGATACTTCCAATAAATGCTGCAATTAAAACGAAAACAAAGCAAATTAGTAAAAGTTCATTAGGTAAGTAAATTCCTAAAATTAAAATAATTGCATAGAAAATTAAACTAAATATAAAAATCACTGTATCAATGAAACAGATGATTTGACCACAATCAGACCAAGCAATTTTATAAGCAGGTCGTTTCATCAATTTATCCATTCCCCATAAACAGGCTGTGACAATCCATAATACTAAGTTTACAATTAATAAAAATATTAAAGCATTTAAACTACTGAACAAATTAAACATTATATTCACCTCCCAATTGTAATTTAAGTTTATCATAATCTTTTTTATGGAGTTAACTTATTGTTTAGGTATACAATACAGTTACAATTAATAAGTTAAACCTTAATTAAGGGAGAATAATAATGAAAATTATGATTATTGGTGGTTCAGGACGAGTAGGCAAAGCATTAACTAATGAATTTTTAAATCATTCTGATTACCAAATTACAATTGCTGTTTCTCACCCAGAACATATTTCGTTTACAACTGAAGACCAACGAGTTAAAGTGATTAAAATGAATTTAGGTTTGCTAAATATTTCAGATCTCGCTAAATTAGAAATTGGATTTGATGCTATTTATTTTGTAGCTGGGTCAAGAGGACATGACTTAATTAAAGTAGATAGCTTTGGGGCAATTAAAACTATGATTGCGGCAGAAAAAATCGGAGTAAAACGATATATCATGTTAAGTTCATATGGATCTTTAGATCTAAAAAGTTGGATTAATAATGAAAAATACGCTTCTTTACAGGAATATAAGGCTGCTAAGTTTATGGCAGATAGTTACTTAATTAATAGCACTAATTTGAATTATACGATTTTGCAACCAACTTCTTTAGAAGAAAGTACTGGAACTGGTAAAGTTGAATTGAATGCATCTAAGTCATCTAATTCAAGTTCAATCTCAGATGTTGCTAAAACTTTGTTTTTGAGTTTGAATAATCACCATACTTACCATAAAGTGATTACTATGCAAAACGGTACAATTGAGATTGTTAGTGCTTTGAATGAAATTTAATTACCATAATTAAAGGAGTTGGATTTAGTTGGAATTTGAATATGAACCCGGTCGCTTTTATGCTGAAAAAGATGGAAAAACCATTGCAGAACTAATTTTTACGATTGAAAATAATTTCATCTCAATTAACCATACTTATGTAGACCCAACATATCGTGGTCGCGGAATTGCTGGTAAATTAATGTTAACTGCAATTAATTATGCTCAAGAACATCAGTTTAAGATTAATCCCGTCTGTGCTTATGCAAAGGAATTTTTTATACGAAACCATCAATATGTAGATTTGTTGCTAAAGAAAAGTTTATAATTTTAAGCCATGTGATATAATTAACTTAATTTTAGATTACAAAGTTTAAAGATTAGAGGCGATTTTTTTTGAGTAATGAAGAACTTAATGAACAGATGAAAATTTTAAGAAAAGCTGCTGCAGATGCTAGTCATAATCGTATTGGTAAGAGAAATAGAAGTGGCATAGTCGGAGTTACGAAATTAATTAACCGAAATCAAGCAGGTCGAGAATATGTTTATTGGCAAGCGAGTATTAACGTTAACGGTAAACAACATTTGAAACGATTCAAGGAAGATGAGCGAAAAGATGCTATTATTCAGAGAGGGCTATGGGAAAAAGAGTTTTTAGGTGATTTGCAGCCCTCAATAAAAGCTTATGTTTTAAATTATTTAAAAATTAATAACCAAGAAATTTCTTAAAAGGCTAAAAACAAACTTTGTTTTTAGCCTTTTTTGGATGGTTATATTTAATTTTTCGTATTTATAAATAGAAAGGGGAGAAAGATGGATAAGTATACAGGAAAATTAAAGGAATTAACGGAAGAATATAAATATCAAATCATTTTTGGATTATTGATTTGTTTGGTTTTAATTGGAGTTTATTGTTTTATTAATCAAAGCACAGAAGCTACAACTACTAGCTCAATATCGACAACTAAGTCTGTACAACCCAATTTAAATGGCAAAGATAATAAGCGCCAAATAACAAAAAATAATCAAAATGGACAGATTTTTGTTGATGTTAAAGGCGCTGTCATTAATCCTGGAGTATACCAGGCGACTACCAATATGCGGGGTACTGATTTAATTAGAATGGCTGGCGGGTTTAATGATCATGCTGATCGTAACCATGTGAATTTAGCAAAGAAGGTTACTGATCAAGAAATATTATATATTCCAGTGCAAGGTGAGGTTACGGGAGTTCCTGTAACTAACCTTGGAGCTTCAGAAGGGGATTTATCTGCCAATACTAATAAAGGGATAGCAGATGCTAAGGTTAGTGGTGAAAAAATTAACTTAAATGAAGCAGATGCTACTAAGATGCAAACGATTAGTGGCGTTGGTCAAAAAAAGGCAGAAAAAGTCATTGAGTATCGTAATCAAAATGGACCCTTTAAATCAGTTGAGGATTTAAAAAATGTTCCTGGTTTTGGGGAACGTACTGTATCAAATTTGAAGCCTTCCTTATCTGTGTAATTAGATTTGCTATAATTATAGTATTAATCAAATTATAAAGGAGAAAATGATGACGAAAAAAAGAATTCCGTGGGATCAATATTTTATGGTTCAGGCTATTTTAGTAGCTACAAGAAGTACATGTGAACGTCTATCAGTTGGAGCAGTTTTAGTACGTAATAAGCGAGTAATTGCTTGCGGATATAATGGCTCGGTATCAGGGGATGTTCATTGTATCGATGAGGGATGCTATATTGTTGATGGTCATTGTCAAAGAACCATTCATGCCGAAATGAATGCAATTTTACAATGTGCTAAGTTTGGTGAGTCTACTGATGATGCTGAAATTTACGTGACCGATTTTCCTTGTTTGCAATGTACGAAAATGTTATTGCAGGCTGGAATTAAAACAATTAAATATCTTCGCGAATATCATAATAGTGAATATGCGGAATCTTTGTTAAAAAAAGAACATGTCAAAGTAGAAAAAGTTCAAATTGAGCAAGAACAAATTGACGATTTACCATTTGATAAATACTTATCTTTCGATAAATAATTAAGAAAAATTTTTATGTAATGACATCCCTATTATGGGGATGCCTTTCACTAATTTATGCTGGACAGGCTTTGTATGGAATGATCGGAGTTATTTTAGTTCTAGTTAGAATTTATAGTTTGAAAATTAAAGGGTTTCTTTGGAAAAATGTAATGTTGTCCTTAATTCCGTTAGTTTTGTTTACAGTACATTACCAAAATGAAACGCAAAAAAAAATTACAATTGAACACATTGATAAAATCGGGAAAACTTTAACCTTAGAAGTCTTACCCGATGAAATTTATCTTAATGATAATCATTTTCGTGCTCTTGTATACTCACCAACGGTAAAACAAAACATTCTATGTTTTGGAATTTTGAAAAACCAACATGAAAAGGATTTAATAAATAGTATCAAACAAAAAAGTCAACTGAAAGTAGTTGGTGATTTATCAAAATTAGAGGCTGCTCCAAACGTTAATCAGTTTGATTCACAAGTTTTTTATGGGCAACAAGGAATTTATGGACAATGTAAAATTACTAATGTTAAAAATAAAGAAGAAAGAGCTGCTTCTTTAACTGATAAGGTACATCTTTTTCGATTTTGGGGCTTAGAATCGACAAATTGTTTACCTAAGTATCTGAAAATGTATGTTCAAAGTTTAGTGTTTGGCTACAAGAATACAGATTTCAAAACAGAAATGGAAGGCATTCAACAGCTAGGATTAATACATTTATTTAGTATTTCAGGGATGCATGTTTATTTTTTAGTTAATTTAATTTTAATGCTAACTTCTTTGATATATATTAAAAAAGAACATGTTCAATGGGGATTAATAATGGGTTTGCCTGCATATTCAATTGTTGCTGGATCAGCGGTTGGATTAATTAGAGCTATTTTAATGATTGAAGAACGGTTAGTAGCTAATAAATTTAATTTGTATTTTACTAGATTAGATATTTGGTCTTTAGCACTAATGCTTAATTTATTAATTAATCCGATGCTTTTATTAGAATTTGGTTGTCAACTTTCTTATGTATTATCATTAACATTGATTTATACGGAAAAGATTAATGATTTAAAGCGAACTTTATTTTTAGAACTGGTTAGTTTTCCAATTGTGATTTACTATATGTATGAATGGCATACTTTATCATTATTAGCTAATTTATTGATTATTCCTTTTTTTACGATTTTAATTTTCCCATTAGTGTTAGTTGGCTGGATGATTAGTCTATGTAAGCTTCCAGGGGTAATTTTAATCGATAAATTTTTAATGATTTTCGATCATTTTACCCTTTTAATTTCAAATTTTCCCGGAAAAGTAACTTTTGGGAAACCGTGGATTGTTTTTGTAATTTTGATGTTGATATTAGTTTTGTTATACATTGAGAGTGCAAAACTTAAGTATCTGATAATGATAGTTGGTCTTACTTTAGGAATGTATATAATTATCCATTTTCCACTTAATGGTGAGGTAACCTTTTTTGATGTAGGACAGGGAGATAGTTTTTTGCTTAGAACACCATTGAATCGTTCAGTTACTCTAATTGATACTGGTGGGAGGCCTAATTTCTTTGCTAAGCAGGGACAAAAGGAAGTTTATTTAGCACCTAATACATCAATTAGATACTTAAAAAGTATTGGCATTAACCATATTGATAATATTTGTTTAAGTCATCAAGATGCCGATCATGTAGGAGATTTACCGGTTTTTTTAAAAATGATGAAAGTTGATCGCGTGTATATTCCCGCTGGAATGGAAAATAACCAGCATTTTATGAAAAAAATAAAAGCATTTAAAAATTTTAAGTTGGTTAGTGTAAAAAACGGAGATATTATTTACGGAACTCCACTACAAGTAATTCATCCCTTTATGGCTGGATTAGGCAAAAATGAAGACTCAATGGTACTATATAGTCAAATAAATCATTTAAATTGGATGTTTACAGGTGATTTAGATCGTGCAGATGAAATTAAAATTCTAGAAAAATATCCTAACTTAAAAACAGATGTGCTAAAACTAGGCCATCATGGAAGTAAAACGGCTTCTGACCCAAAATTTATTCAAGCAGTTAAACCTCAAATTGGAATTATATCAGCTGGTAGAAATAATCATTATGGTCATCCTAATCAGGAAACACTTCAAACGATGAAAAAAGAGCAAGTTAAAATAATTAGCACACAAAAGGTTGGGATGATTTCTTATCGGTACCAAATGCAACATGGGTACTTCACCACAAAATGGAAGGGGGATTTAAATGACCTTAATTACAAACATTAAAACCATAGCAACTAATCAAGATCCAGTTTACCTAATCATTGGGAAAAATAATTATTGGGAAAATGAACTTATGCAACAAATTAAAAAAATAATCCCAGTAGAAGAGCAAACCATGAATTATGCAACTTATGATATGGAAGAAACACCATTGTCAGTGGCCATTAATGATGCAATGTCTGTTCCGTTTTTTGGTAATAAAAGGTTAGTTTTAGTTAAAAATGCTTATTTTTTAACGGGAAATCGTCAAAAAAATAAAATTAAACATAATGTCGAAGAATTAGAACAATATCTTGATAATCCCTCTAATGAAACTGTCCTAATTATTTTAGCTCCTTACGATAAACTTGATGGCCGCAAAAAGATTGTTAAAGAATTAAAAAGTAAAAGTACGACAATTACTTTAAATGACTTTTCTGAACGGGAAACTGCTGATTTTATTCGGCAGCAAGTTAAAAATCGAGGTTATCAAATTGAAACGGACGCAATTAATGAATTATATGCTCGAACCTTAGGTGATTTAAGTAAAATAATGAATGAATTACAAAAAATTTTTATTTATTGCGATCATTCTAAACAAATTACAGTTTCAGTAGTTGATAAATTAGTTTCTAAATCATTAGACCAGAATGTTTTTGCATTGGTAGATTATATTGTGACAGGAAAAACGACTAAGGCAATTCAGTTTTATCATCAATTATTAGAGCAAAAACAAGAACCTGTACAAATTAATGCGATCTTGGAAAGTCATTTTCGTTTATTGTTACAAGTTAAAATTTTGATGAAACATAGCTATAGTCCTAATATGATAACAAACACCTTAAAAGTTCATCCGTATCGGGTTAAGTTAGCAATGCAATCATCTCAAAAATTCTCTTTGAATTATTTAAAAGATGCATATTTACAGTTGATTCAAATTGAATGTAAACTAAAAAGCAGTACCGATAATCCGGAACTACTTTTTGAAATGTTTGCGATAAAATTAGGACAAAAAAAGAACTCAATTTAATTTGAGTTCTTTTTTATTATGATAAAGTATTCTTGATGTTAGCTAGATGTGACTTTTTACGGTTGGCACTGTTAGTCTTAATAAGACCTTTTGATTTTGAATGATCAATTGCAGCAATTGCATCACGGTATAATTCTTCAACATCATCTGCACCTTTGGCACTAGCTTTTTCAAATGCTTTAACGGCAGTTCTCATACGATTCTTTTCAGAAGCGTTCTTTTTACGAGCGATTTCGTTAGTTTTCATACGTTCGATAGCTGATTTAATAACTGGCATAATATTTTCACCTCCACATAGTGAAATTAATCCTAACTTCACAGTTTTAACAATCATAATTATACAAAATATATACTGTAATTGCAATACAAGCTAAGATTAGTTTGAAATTTTGTTTTAAATGATGTATATTTAATAGGTAACTGGTTCTTAGTTTTGCGACTCACTGACGCAATACTCAGAACTGAGGGATTTTTAATTGAAAGGTGGTAAAGCATAATGGCTTTAACTAAAGAAAGAAAAACTGAAATTATCAACAAATTCGCTACACATGAAGGTGACACTGGTTCAACTGAAGTACAAATTGCAGTTTTAACAGCTGACATCAACGAAATTAATGAACACATGAAAGAACATAAAAAAGATTTTCATTCACAACGTGGACTTATGAAAAAGATTGGTCATCGTCGTAACTTGTTAACTTACTTACGTAAGAAAAACGTTCAAAGTTATCGTGAATTAATCAAAGAATTAGGATTACGTCGTTAATCTTAATAAAAATGGGTGAGGCTAAATGCCTCATCCTTTTTTTAAGCATTTTTTTAGCTAAATATGTTACACTAAAGTTACATGCTATATTGAACGAGTGCATAATTAATAACGTTAGAGAAAACTGTAACTGTAATATATTGAGGTGTAATAAAAATGAAAAAGAATATTAAAATCGTGCCCCTTGGTGGTGTACGTGAAGAAGGCAAAGATTTATTTGCTGTTGAAGTTAATGAGAGTAGTATCTTTATTTTAGATTGTGGGTCTAAATTTCCATTAGATGATATGCTTGGAATTGATTATGTAATTCCAGACTTTTCTTATCTTAGAGATAATAAAGAAAAGATTGTTGGAGTATTTTTAACTTCTGGGCATCTTGATTCAATTGGTTCGTTACCATATTTTCTTAGTGAGTTTAACGTTCCTGTATTCGGAACGGAATTATCAATTAAGATTGCTGAGAAATTAGTTAAAAAGAATCGTCAGTCTAAAAAGTTTGATGATTTTCATATTATTAATGATAAAAGCGAAATTGCTTTTGATGATGGTACGGTAAGCTTTTTTGGTGTAACTCATTCTATTCCAGATGCTGTTGGGATTGTAATTTCTACTGAACAAGGAAGTATTGTGTATACTGGTGATTTTAAATTTGACCAAACAGTTCCAGAACCTTATCGAACTAATTATGCTGCTATTGCAGAGGCTTCAAACAAAAATGTGTTAGCTTTGCTTTGTGATGCAAGAAATGCTGAAGACAACTCTAAGGTAACAGAAGAAAAGAAAGTTCGTGAGTTTTTAGTTGATACATTTGATTATCAAAATGGTCGAGTAATCATAACGTGTTTATCAGGTCATATTTTGCGCTTGCAAGAAATTATTGATGCTGCTGCTGAAACTGGAAGAATGATTTATGTAGCTAATGAAAAATCAAAGTTTATGATTGATACAGCGATTGAACAAGGTAAACTAAAGCTCCCAGAGCAAGAAATTTTTGTAAATTCTACGGATGCTCTAGAAAAATTGGACTCCAGTAAAGTTATTATTCTTCATGTTGGGCAGCCAGGGGAAGAAATGCTATCTCTTCAAAGAATGGCTAGTCAAAGAAATAAGAAGCTTAAAATCGAACCTGGTGATTTAGTATTATTAGCAACTTCACCTCTACGAGCAATGGATAATGCATGGTCAAAAACTAGAGATATGGTTTATCAAGCTGATGGAACTGTTGCCTCAATTGATGCTGAACTTGATTTAGCAAGTGATGCTAGTCGAAGTGACGTGCAAATGATGATTAGTTTAATTAAGCCTGAATATTTAATTCCAGTTCAAGGAGAATATCGCCAGTTACAAGCTGAACGTGAAGCGGCAATTGATGCTGGTTTTCCCAATGATCATATTATTATGCCAGCTAAAGGTGATGTGATTCAATTTGATGATAATCAAATGTTTCTTTCCCAAGCAGTACCAGCACTTGATACTATGATCGATGGAATTGGAGTGGGAGATATTGGGAATATTGTACTTCGTGATCGAAGTGTTCTTTCTCAAGATGGAGTTTTTATTGCAGTTGTAACGATTGATCGAAAAAAGAAAGAAATTGTCGAAGGAGCTAAAGTTACTTCGCGAGGATTTGTATATGATCAATCAAATCAGGCTTTATTAAATGAAGCAGCCGATTTAGTGGAAACGACCGTACAAAATAATTTAGAGAATAAAGATTTTGACTGGAGTCATTTAAAACAGGATGTTCGTGAAAAGCTAAGTTCTTTCCTTTATAAGAAAACAGATCGTCGTCCAGTGATTCTTCCTGTAATTATGGAAGTTAACCAACATCATCGCCGGTTTAAAAACAATAAGAAGAAAAAATAATTAGAAAAGGATTGGGCACATGCTCAGTCTTTTTTATTTTTAAGATATTTTCAAGAAGGGAAGCAAAGATGGATAAGAAGCAAATAAATCTTTTACAACAAGCTCAAGCAAAAATTAAAAACGAAGAATTTGGTGCAGCAACCGATATTTTATTAGATTTATATGATCAAGTTGATGAAGAACAAGTTATTTTATTGTTAGGGATGACTTTATTTAAAAATCATCAGTTTGTTAGTGCAGGTAAATTAGTTGACGATCATTTTGAACTTTTTTTACAAAAAAAATTTAAATTATTAGTTGAAATTTACCTAAAAAATCATCGATACTTACAGTTGAAAATTATTGCTAATGGGCAGGATAAAAAAATTAAAAGTGATGTATTAAAGCAAATTAAACAAAGTGAAATAGAATATGAAGCAAAAGAACCAACTACAATTGCAAGTAAAAGTCGTGAATTTATGCATTTAGGTGCCTTTTCAGCAACACAACAACAGGAAATAATTAAGGAAGCAGAGACATTGCCACTTAAGCAGTATTTAGCTGGAGTCAAGATAAGTCTAGTTGATCAAGATGTTAATCCAGTTTGGCGGATGCAATTATTAAATAATTTGATGAGAATTGGATTTGATAAACCAGTAAATTTTATTTGGATTGATAACACTAAGCATCAAATTATTCCTAATACCATCGTTGATATTGATCAAACTAAAGCTTTTCAAGTAATTCAAACAGAAATAAGTGAGACGATTGGTCAAGAAGATCCAATTAAAGCCGGTCAATTACAAGTGGTTGTTAATGTTGATTTGCAGATGCTATTCCCTTATATTGATCAAATTGTTACAAAGCCAGTAATTTGGTTAAAAATTATTCAACAAAAAATGTTTGGAGATGCTTTAAAAGAAACTTATGATAAAGATGTGGTAAAATGGCTGAGTCTGATTGAATCAATTATGCAAACACTAATTAACTAATGAAATTAGTGATTGGTGGTTTACAAAAGTGATTTTAATCTATATAATATGTTAGTGAATTCTTTGAGAGAACCACTTTATTTTTAACGTAATTGTAGTATAATTACGGGTAAAGATACTTTGGGTTTCTCCAAAGGACGTCTTACGAAAATAATAGGAGGGTTTCATAATGGCAAAAGAACATTACGAAAGAACAAAACCCCACGTTAATATTGGTACAATTGGCCATATTGACCACGGGAAAACTACTTTAACTGCAGCAATTTCAAAAGTTTTATCAGACAGAGGTTTAGCTAAAGCTGAAGATTTTGCTGATATCGATGCTGCTCCAGAAGAAAAAGAACGTGGTATCACTATCAATACTGCCCACATCGAATACGAAACAGAAAAGCGTCACTACGCTCATATCGATGCTCCTGGACATGCCGATTATGTTAAAAACATGATTACTGGTGCTGCTCAAATGGATGGTGCTATCTTAGTTGTTGCTGCAACTGATGGTCCTATGCCACAAACACGTGAACACATTTTGTTAGCAAAACAAGTTGGTGTTGATTACATCATTGTTTTCCTTAACAAGACTGATATGGTTGATGATGAAGAACTTATCGACTTAGTTGAAATGGAAGTTCGTGATTTATTATCAGAATACGGTTATGATGGTGACAATACACCAGTTATCCGTGGTTCAGCTCTTAAAGCACTTAACGGTGATAAAGATGCAGAAGACCAAATCATGAAATTGATGGATACTGTTGATGAATACATCCCAACTCCAGAACGTGATGAAAGCAAACCTTTCATGATGCCTATCGAAGATGTATTTACTATCACTGGTCGTGGTACTGTTGCATCTGGACGTATCGAACGTGGTGTTATTAAAGTTGGTGACGAAGTTGAAATCGTTGGACTTGTTGAAGACGTATTGAAGACTACTGTTACTGGTATCGAAATGTTTAGAAAAACTCTTGACGAAGGTCAAGCAGGTGATAACATTGGTGCCTTACTTCGTGGTGTTAACCGTGAACAAGTTGTTCGTGGACAAGTGCTTGCTGCACCTGGTTCAGTTCAAACTCACGAAAAATTCTCTGCTGAAGTATATATCATGAGTAAAGAAGAAGGTGGACGTCATACTCCATTCTTCTCAAATTATCGTCCTCAATTCTACTTCCATACCACTGATGTTACAGGTGTTATTGAATTAGATAAAGGTACTGAAATGGTTATGCCTGGTGATAACACAACGTTCCACGTTGAGTTAACTAAACCAGTTGCAATCGAAAAAGGTACTAAATTCACTATTCGTGAAGGTGGACACACTGTTGGTGCCGGTACTGTTACAAGTATTGACGACTAATATGTTTCTAAAAAAAGATCAAAGACAAAGTCTTTGATCTTTTTTTGTTTAATTGTTATATGGTTTACATTTTAGAAGGCATAAGTTAAAATAATGATTGTATATTAATTACTTGAAAAAGATTTATTATTTTTCATGTTGGAGGAAAGTAAAATGGCTGATTGGGCAAAAAAAGAATTAAACAAAGGTGAATTAACTTTCAAAATTGACCTTGATAAAATCAAGGAAGGTTTAGATAAGGCCTTTGACAAGAATAAGAAAAACATTAAAGTACCTGGCTTCCGTAAGGGTAAAGTATCACGTCAAGTATTTAACCAAATGTATGGTGAAGAAGCATTATATCAAGATGCTTTAAATATTTTGCTTCCAGAAGTTTATGCTGAAGCAGTTGCCGAAGCAGGGATTGATCCAGTTGGTCAACCAAACATTAACGTTGAATCAATGGAAAAAGGTAAACCTTGGGTACTTAAAGCAGATGTTTCTGTTAAACCTGATGTTGAATTAGGGGAATACAAGGGTGTTGAGGTTCCAAAACAAAATACTCGAGTTTACAAAAAAGACATTGATGCTAAATTAGATTCAATGCTTAAATCACAAGCTGAACTTGTTTTAGTTGATCGCCCTGCTAAAAATGGTGATACTGTAATTATTGATTTTGATGGTTCAGTTGATGGAAAGCATTTTGAAGGTGGAAAAGCTAATAACTATTCTCTTGAATTAGGATCTGGTTCATTTATTCCTGGTTTTGAAGACCAATTAGTTGGTCACAAGGCAGGAGATGAAGTTGATGTTAAGGTTACTTTCCCAGAGGACTACCCACAAAAAGATCTTGCTGGTAAGGAAGCAACTTTTGAAACTAAAATTCATGAAGTAAAAGAAAAACAATTACCAAAACTTGATGATGAATTTGCTAAAGATGTTGATGAAGACGTTGATACGCTTGATGCATTAAAAGAAAAAATCAAGACTGAATTAAAAGAACAAAAAGAAGCTGCTGCTCATGATACTATTGAAAATGATGCAATCGAAGCTGCTGTTAAAAATGCTACAGTAAAAGATATTCCTCATGTTATGCTTGATGAAGATGTTGAACGCCAAATGGATCAATATTTAGCTGGAATTCAACAACAAGGAATTCCTGCTGATATGTACTTTAAGATGACTGGTACTTCAAAAGATGATTTGAAGAAACAGTTTGCTGAGGGTGCTGAACAACGGGTTAAAACTAGTTTAGTATTAGAAGCAATTGTTAAAGCAGAAAACATTGTTCCTTCAGAAGAAGATGTTAACGCTGAAGTTGCTAACTTAGCTAAACAATATGGAATGCAAGAAGAAGCAGTTCGCGGAGCATTATCTGACGATATGCTTAAACATGATCTTGGTATTCAAAAAGCAGTTGCAGTGGTTGTTGACAACGCTAAACAGGTTTCTAAGAGTACCACTGATTCTGACGAAAAATAAATTTTAATTACTTTAAACTCAAAAGTCCGTTTGACGATCTTCGTTGCGGACTTTTTTGTTACAGACTAACTCTTTTGCAACATTCATCCTTTGTGTTATAGTTTTGAGAGTTGAAACAATGACTTAGATAAAAATTAGGAGATTTTTTATATGTTTGATGATGAAACAAATAAAACAGTAACGTGCTCTTTTTGTGGAAAATCACAAGACCAAGTGAAAAAAATTGTGGCCGGTCCTGGTGTTTATATTTGTAACGAATGTATTGATTTATGTGAACAAATTATGGATACGGAAAGCAAATCTCAAAGTGTCGATGATGATATTAATGTTTTAACCCCTAAAGAAATCGTTGAACGTTTAGATCAATATGTTATTGGTCAAACTGAAGCTAAAAAAACATTGGCAGTGGCGGTTTATAATCATTACATGCGAATTAAAGAATTAGCAAAGCATGATCAAGAAGATATTGAAGATGATTCAGATGTTTACAAAACCATTGAAGCAGAAACTGAAATTCAAAAAAGTAATATTGCTATGATTGGACCTACTGGTTCAGGAAAGACTTATATTGCACAAACTTTAGCCAAAATCATTAATGTTCCATTTGCAATTGCAGATGCAACGACTTTAACTGAAGCAGGTTATGTTGGTGAGGATGTTGAAAATATCCTTTTGAAGTTATTGCAAAGTGCTGATTTTGATGTTGAACGGGCAGAACATGGAATTATCTATATTGATGAAATTGACAAAATTGCTAAAAAAGGCGAAAATGTTTCAATTACACGAGATGTGTCGGGTGAAGGTGTGCAGCAGTCCCTTCTTAAAATCTTGGAAGGTACAATTGCTAATGTTCCGCCAAAAGGGGGACGCAAAAATCCACAACAAGATTTCATTAAAATTAATACAAAGAACATTCTTTTTATTGTCGGAGGAGCTTTTCCTGGAATTCAAAATATTATCAGGGAACGTTTAGGAAATAAGACCATTGGTTTTGGTACTGATTCAGTTCATACGGTAAAAAATAGCGATGATGATATTATGCAACAAGTTATTCCTGAAGATCTAATGAAGTTTGGTTTAATTCCAGAATTTATTGGACGTCTTCCAATCTTAACGGCTTTAAATAAGCTTGATGAAGATGACTTGGTTAAGATTTTAACTGAACCTAAGAATGCATTAGTAAAACAATACCAAAAATTGTTAGCTCTTCAAGGAGTAAAATTAACTTTTGATAATGCTGCCCTTCGAACTATGGCACAGCAAGCCATTAAACGAAATACAGGAGCTCGTGGGTTGCGTTCAATTATTGAAAGCGTAATGCGGGATGTGATGTTCTCATTACCAAGCCGAAATGATGTGGCTGAAGTTGTCATTACTGAAGCATCTGTTACCGAGCATGAAGAGCCACGTTTAGTTTTAAAAAAAGATGTTAAAAGCGCTAAATAATAAAAACTGAATGGAGAAAACATTATGAATGTGACCGATGTAGACTTAGTTATGAGTGCCGTTGATCCTAAACAATATCCTAAAACTGGGTACCCAGAAATTGGTTTTTTGGGTCGCTCAAATGTTGGTAAATCATCACTAACGAATGTTTTAATTAATCGGCGTGATTATGCTCATACTTCTGGTCAGCCGGGAAAAACTCAAACTTTGAATTTTTATGAAGTTAATCATGAATTATACTTTGTTGATGTTCCAGGATATGGTTATGCTAAAGTTTCAAAAGCGGAACGAGAAAAATGGGCTGAAATGATTGAAACTTATTTAACTCAGAGAGAAACTTTACGTGGAGTTATCAGTTTAATTGATGGTCGCCATGAACCAACTGAATTTGATTTACAAATGCGAGATTGGTTAGAATATTATAATATTCCCGTTTTATATGTTGCAACAAAAGTTGATAAAATTCCTAAGAGTAAATTTAAGCATCAAGAAACAATTTTACGAAATAAATTACAATTACGACCAGATGAAGAATTAGTCATGTTTTCTGCTAAAACTAAAGTAGGTAAGAATCAGGTTTGGAATTGGATTGAGAAACAAATTAAAGCATAAAAAAATCAGCTGTTAATTTAACAGCTGATTTTGTGTTTATTTTGATTGACTACGTTTGAAAAATTTATCTCGTTCTTTTGCTTCGGCTCGCTTATCTTCAATTTCTTTTTCACTTTCAATTTTTTGCTCAGAATTTGAATTGTTTTTAGGGTTAAACTTAGCGAACTTATTTAGCATTTCATCTAAGTCAGCTTGTTTATTAATGTGTAAACCCATCTAATCACTCCCTTTGCTAACATCATAGCAAAAAGCTGATTAATTGTCATTTAGTTATACAAGCTGGCTTAAAATCATTATAATTTAAATAAAGAATAAAAATGAGGTGGGGATTAAAATGGCATCAGAACTCATTGAAAATAAATTAAAACTTTTGCCTGAAAAACCAGGTGTCTACATCATGAAAGATGCTGAAGGAAAAGTCATTTACGTTGGAAAATCAAAAAATTTAAAAAATCGAGTTCGTTCATATTTTAAAAGTAAACAATATGGAAGACGCGCTAAGTTAGTTAAAAATATTGCAGACTACGAAACAATTATTACGGAAACAGATAAAGAATCATTTTTATTGGAAATTACTTTAATTCAAAAATACCGCCCTTATTATAATGTCCGCTTGAAAAATGGAAATAATGGTTATCCTTATATTAAAATTACAAATGAAAGAGATCCAGAAATTCAAGTAACAAGTTATGTTAAGAAAGATGGGGCCTTCTATTATGGTCCTTATCCAAATGTTTATGCGGCTGACGAAACGATGCATTTTTTACAAAAAATGTATCCATTACGTCGTTGCAATGGGCATCAAGGAAGGGCCTGCCTTTATTACCATATGGGACAATGTTTGGGAGCTTGTTTTAAGGATGTTTCTGAATCAGAGTATAATGAACAAATTAAGAAGATTAAGTCCTTCTTAAATGGAAATGTGGCAGGGGCAAAACGAATAATTAAACAGCGAATGCAAGCTGCTTCTGATAAAATGGAATATGAGCGTGCAGCTGAACTCCGTGATCAATTACATTACATTGAAGCAACTGTTGAGAAGCAAAAAATCATTTCGCACGATTATACACAACGAGATGTCTTCAATTATTATGCTGATAATGGTTGGTTATCAATTCAGGTTTTTTATATTCGTCAAGCTCGTTTAATGAAACGGACGAAACGTCTGTTTCCAATTTTAAGTACACCAGAAGAGGAAATGACTAACTTCATTGTGCAATTTTATAAGCAACAGGGACAAGTTAAACCCCGAGAAATTCTAGTTCCTGAGACAATTGATTCAGAAGTTGTGACTAAACTAACTGATATTCCAGCTAGAACACCAATTAGAGGGCAGAAAAAAGCATTGCTTAAAATGGCACAAGAAAATGCTAAGTATGTCTTAGATGAAAAGTTTAGGCTATTAGAAATGAATCGGCGCAAAACAACTGGTGCTATGGAAGAATTGAGTAAAGCATTGAATTTGCCACTGCTCCATCGCATTGAAGCTTTTGATCATTCTCATATCGATGGGGCTGATTTAGTTTCAGCAATGGTAACTTTTGAGGATGGTAAGCCAAACAAAAAGAATTATCGTAAATACAAACTTCAAACGGTTGATCATGCAGATGAGGCTGCTAGTACCCGTGAAGTTGTGCGGCGACGTTACACGCGTTTATTAAAAGAACATGCCGAAATGCCTGACCTAATTTTAATGGATGGTGGGGTTATTCAAATGAACGCCGTTAAAGATGTTTTAGAAAATGAATTAGGCTTAGACATTCCCGTTGCTGGGATGGTAAAAAATGATAAACATAAAACTGCTGATTTATTGTATGGTGATGATGATCAGCATATTTATTTAGACCCCAAAAGTCAGGCCTTTTATCTAGTTCAACGAATTCAAGATGAAGTTCATCGCTTTGTAATTAATTTTCATCATGACTTACACAGTAAAAATTCCATGACTTCCAGGTTAGATAGTATCAAAGGGGTGGGACCAAAGACGAAAAATAAATTGATGCGTCATTTTGGTTCGATGAAAAATATTGAAGCAGCAAGTGTTCCTGATTTACAAGAATTAGGAATTTCAAAAACGGTGGCACAAACAATTGTGCTCACTTTCCAAAATTCGAAACCCAAAGCAGTAATGCGTAAGATGTAATAGAACGGAGAAAATATGTTTGTAGATCGAGTTAAATTTAATGTTAAAGCCGGTAAAGGTGGCGATGGAATGGTTGGATTCCGTCGTGAAAAGTTTGTTCCCAATGGTGGACCATCCGGTGGTGATGGCGGTCGTGGTGGAAATGTCATTTTTACGGTCGATTCAGGAATGAGCACTTTAATGGATTTTAAGTATAAAAAGCTATTTAAAGCCAAAAATGGTGGGAATGGTGGCAATAAACGAATGACTGGTGCCAGTGCGGATGATTTGATTATTCGGGTCCCAGAAGGAACCACTATTTTTGATACAGCAACCGATAAAGTAATTGCTGACTTAACCAAACCAGGTGACGAAGCGGTAATTGCTCGTGGTGGCCGTGGTGGTCGTGGAAATACTCACTTTGCCACGGCAAAAAACTCTGCCCCTGAAATCGCTGAAAATGGTGAGCCAGGAGAAGAGTTACAGGTTAACTTGCAACTTCGTTTATTAGCGGATGTTGGGTTAGTAGGCTTTCCCTCTGCTGGCAAATCAACTTTACTAAGTACCATTACCACTTCAAAACCCAAAGTTGCCGAATACCACTTTACAACATTAGTTCCTAACCTGGGAATCGTTCGTAATAACGATGGAAATGACTTCGTTATTGCCGATTTACCCGGATTAATTGAAGGGGCTTCACAAGGGGTAGGACTTGGATTTGAATTCTTACGTCATATTCAAAGAACCAGAGTTATTCTTCATTTAGTTGATATGAGTGGAGCTGAGGGCCGAGATCCTTATGATGATTACGTTAAAATTAACAAAGAACTTGGTGATTTTGATGAATCATTGTTGAAACGTCCACAAATTATTGTGGCCACTAAGATGGATCTTCCGGGTTCAGAAGAAAACCTTGTGGAATTTAAAGAGAAACTAAAAAAACATGATGACAAGATTGCCATCAAAGTTGATGCAATTTCCTCAGTTACTCATCAAGGGTTAGACCAATTGATTAAAGACACTGGTGACTTGTTATCGAAAACACCTCAAATTCCATTTGTGGAAGAAGGTCAACTTCAAGAAGATAATGAAGGAGATGTTCTTTACACCGCTAAGGAAGAAGAAAAACCGTTTGAAATTCATCGTGATGCAGACGGTGTTTGGATGCTAACTGGTCATAAAATCGAACGATTATTCCAGATGACCAATACAGATCATGAACAAAGCATGATGCGATTTGCTCGTCAGTTAAGAGGAATGGGTGTTGATGATGCTCTTCGTGCCGCTGGTGCCAAAAATGGTGATTTAGTTGGTATTTTAGATTTCACCTTTACTTATATGGATTAAAAATTAAAAAAGTAGTTAACGTTAGTTAACTACTTTTTTAGCCAAAAATGATTTGATTGTTTTCTAAACGATAACCAAAGATTCGTAAACGTTTTGGTTGATTAAGATAAATTTGTATATTTTGATTATTTAAATTAGTTTGTTGATTAAATTGTGCAAGGGTAAGTACTTTTTGGTTTGTTTCAGAAATTAAAATTAGTAACTGATTAGTAATTTTTAAATTTGTAACAGGCAAAATAGCAGTTTTAGTTTGGAAAAAAATAATTCTGGTTTGATCTAAATCTTGAGAAGATACTTTGAATTCACTAAGTTTTATGATAATCACCTGATTTCTATTTTTGTGCTCTTTTCTTATGATACAATTAATTATATAGTAGATTATACGAGTTAAATTAAAATAAAGCTTCCTAGAAGGAACGGTAAAAGATATGCAGTTAGAGTTTTTTGGAACTGGGGCAGGAGTTCCCGGTAAGTTTAGAAATGTTTCAAGTGTTGCTTTACGCTTACTTGATGAAATAAACGAGGTTTGGTTATTTGATTGTGGCGAAGGAACCCAACAACAAATTTTGCGTTCAACGTTAAAACCACGAAAAATTAATAAAATTTTTATTACGCATCTTCATGGTGATCATATTTTTGGATTACCTGGGTTATTATCAAGTCGATCTTTCCAAGGTGGCAATGATTCGTTAACAATCTATGGCCCTAAGGGAATCAAGGAATTTGTTCAAGTTGCTCTTCGGATTTCTCAAACTAAATTAAGCTACAAAATTAATTATGTAGAACTTGATAATTCTGGAGTGATCTTTGAAGACGATAAATTCACAGTAATTGCTGCTCAATTAGACCACCAAATTGAATCACGGGGTTATCGCATTGTTGAACACAGTCATCCAGGTGAATTGATGGTAGACAAACTAAAAGCTGACGAAGTTCCTGCTGGACCAGTTTATGGTAAATTGAAAAATGGGGAAACGGTAACGCTTCCTGATGGCCGTGTGATTGATGGAAAACAATATATTGGTCCCGCTCAAAAGGGTCGGGTTGTAACCATTCTAGGTGATACTCGAAAAACTCCTAATATTCAAAAGCTTTCACAAAATGCAAACGTAGTTGTTCATGAAAGTACTTTTGGCAAGGGTGAGACTAAATTGGCTCGTAATTACTATCATTCTACTAATGTTCAAGCGGCAATTATGGCTAAAACCAATGGAGTACAACAATTGTTGTTGACCCATATTTCTGCACGATATACGGCTAAGATGGCTCGAGAATTGCAGAAACAAGCTCGAGAAATATTTCCTAATACTAAAGTAGTTAAAGATTTTGATTTTATAGATATTCCATTTGGAAAGAAAGAGGCGTAGATTATGAAAAAACAAGTTTATGTAATTTCAAGTTTAGTACTTATTATTTTAATTTCGGTGTTTGTGTTACTAAATATGGCGGACACGGCTGTTAATTTTGGCTTTACAACAGTTAAAATGCCATTAATTTTGATTGTTTTAGTTAGTTTACTTTTAGGAGCACTATTAATTTTTCTTTTTTCATCAATTTCGTCATTTAAAAATAGTAGACAAAAAAAAGCTAATTTAAAAGAAATTCAAGAACTTCAAAAACAAGTTGAAGATTTAGAAGCTAAGCTTGGTGTTGAAGTTGAAAGTCAAGATGAGAAGCAAACTTCAGAAATTAATTCTGATAATGATACTGAAGAAAAACAAAGTTGAAAGAAGGTTAATGAGTGTTAACTTCTAAATATAATTGGAAAATTAATGCTAACCAAGCTAACCCAAATCAAATTAAAGAATTGGCTTCGCAACTTGGAATTAGCCAACTAATTACTCAATTGTTAATTAATCGGGGCTACAATAACCCAGACAAAATTCGACACTTTTTGAGTCCCGATACTTCTGATTTGCATGATCCCTTTTTACTACATGATATGGATAAAGCAGTTGAAAGAATTCAAAAAGCCATTGCAGATGGCGAAAAAATTACCATTTATGGTGATTATGATGCCGATGGCTTAACAAGTACTTCAATTATGTATGAAACTTTAGTTGAGATTGGTGCAAACGTTAATTATTATATTCCAAACCGATTTGACGATGGATATGGACCTAATTTAGATGCTTACAAAAAAATCATTGCTGATGGGACATCTTTGATTGTTACGGTTGATAACGGAGTTTCTGGTTATGACGTGATTGAAACAGCTAATCAACTTGGCTGTGATGTGGTGATTACTGATCATCATGAATTGCCAGAAAAATTACCAAATGCTTATGCGATTGTCCATGCTGATCTGAGTCCAGATTATCCCTTTAAATCTTTATCAGGGGCAGGAATTGCTTTTAAAGTAGCAACTGCTTTGAATGATGAAATTCCACAAGAAAAAATTGATTTAGCTGCAATTGGAACTGTGGCCGACTTAGTCTCTATGACTGGCGAAAATCGAGCACTAGTTCAATTTGGACTGAATGTAATTCATTTAACTGAGCGTCCTGGTTTAAAGGCATTAGTTAAACGAGCAAAATTAAAATTGCCAAATATCACGGAAGAAGAGATTGGATTTAAAATTGCCCCCGCTTTAAATGCATTGGGACGAATGGGGTCAGCAGATGCTGGAGTAACTCTTTTAACTACAACGGATGAAGTTGAAGCAGATAGTTTAGCTAAAATAATTGATAAAAAAAATGAACAACGTAAAGAACTAGTGGCACAAGTTGCTAATGTTGCTGAGCAACAAGCTGAAACTCCAGAAAATCAAAAGCGAAAGACATTAGTGATTGCAGGTAAGGGTTGGCATACTGGTATTTTAGGAATTGTAGCAAGCCGCATTTCTGATAAATATAATAAGCCTACAATTGTTTTAGGCATTGATGAAACAGCAGGAATAGCTAAAGGATCAGGTCGTAGCATCGCGGGATTTGACTTATTTAAAGCCTTAGAACCGAGTCGTGATCAAATGGTGGCGTTCGGTGGTCATGAAATGGCGGTTGGTTTGACAGTTGCGGTAAATAAACTTGATGAGATTTCCCAGGAGTTGGAAAAAGTAGCTGATAACGAAAAATTAGGTAATAATCAAAAGCCAGTTTTGAAAGTTGATTATGAAGTTAGTGCTGATGATATTAATGATCAACTTTATGATGAGTTAGCAGTTTTAAGCCCGTTTGGAGTTGATAATCCAAAACCGGAATTTGTAATTAAACCCACAGCTTTGAGTAATGTGATGGCCATTGGAGCTGATAAATCTCATTTAAAGTTTGATATAATTGGTTCTCACAATAAAGTCGGAGCGATTGATTTTGGAGTTGGTTCAGAAGTAACTGAAATTAAGCACTTAGCAAGTCAGCTGAAGGTTGCTGGAACTTTAGGAAAAAATGAATTTCGAGGGCGGACTAATCTTCAAATTATGGTTGATGATTTAAAAGTAGATGGCTGTGTAATAATTGATCATCGTACAACGAATTTAGTGGAACAAATGTTTCAGCAACCTGGAGAATATATTTTTTTTAATAAAAAGTTAAAGGATAAGTTGAATGGTTATTTAACTGAGGGATGTACTTCAATTTTAGCAAGCCAAGTTGATTCTGTTGGGGACCAAGAAAAAGTATTCATTGTTGATTGTCCTAAAAATTTAACTGATTTTGAAACGTTAATTGATAAGATTAATGCAAGTGAAATTATTTTATACTTATATAAACCACAATTAATTAAAACATTTGGTATGCCAAAACGTGAACAATATGCTAAACTATTTAAGTTCATTAAAAAACATCAAAAAATAAATCTAAAACAACATTTAAAAGAAATGTGTAAGGATTTAAAAATTGATCAATCTTCATTAGTCTTTATGATGAAGGTTTTTAATGAATTAGGTTTTGTAAAAATTGAAGCTGGAATAATGAATCAAATTGATAATCCACCTAAGCGATCCTTGGATAGTGCTTCTCTATATCAACAAAGAGAACAAGAAATTGAACTTGAAAATCAACTAATTGGGTTAAACCAAAATTCATTGATTAATTTAATTCAAAATATGAAAGATAAGTAGTGAAAGGATGTACTAAGATGGCTCTTAATTTAAAAGATTACGTAGCTAGTTATCCTGATTTTCCTGAACCAGGTGTGCTATTTCGTGATATTTCTCCTTTATTAGAAAATGGAGAAGCATATAAGCAAGCAACCAATGAGATTGTTGATTATGCCAAAAAAATTGGTGCGGAAGTAATAGTCGGACCAGAAGCTCGTGGGTTTATTGTTGGGTGCCCGGTTGCCTATGAATTAGGAATTGGGTTTGCACCTGCACGAAAGAAAGGAAAGTTACCTGGCAAGACCGTTAAAGAAACTTATGGATTGGAGTATGGTCAATCTGCCCTATATTTACACGAAGATGCGATTAAACCAGGACAAAAGGTTTTAGTTACTGATGATTTATTAGCAACTGGTGGAACTTTGGCTGCTACAATTAAATTAATTGAAGATCTTGGTGGGGTAGTTGTTGGTACTGCCTTTCTAGTAGAGTTAACAGATCTTCATGGACGTGATAAACTAAAAGGGTATGATATTCTTAGCTTAATGAAATATTAAAAATAAAAACTACTTAGTTTTTTATCTAAGTAGTTTAATCTGGAGGATTGGCAGAGTGGTAATGCACCGGACTCGAAATCCGGCGAACCAAGCTTATACTTGGCGCGCAGGTTCAAATCCTGTATCCTCCTTTGAATGATACTAATAATCAAAAAGTTATTTTCTAATTTTTTCATACCAAAATATTTCAATTATGGTATACTCAATGTGTTATAAAATAACGAAACTACTCTTTTTCAGCAAAAAGGTCTCTAATGGGGCCTTTTTTGTTTGCAAAAAAATAGACCTGAACTAATTAGAATCCAGGTCTATTTTTTAATATTCGTAAGTTTTAACTTGTTTTTTCATTTCTGTGAAATCAGTATCAGGATATTTATTTTGAAGTGCTTGGAACAACATGTATTTAGCAAAATTTCCATTACGGGCCATTATTGGTCCATGGAAATAGGTTCCAACGGTGTTTTTATGCACGGCACCTTCTGTACCATCTTCTCCATTATTGCCGTAACCTTGTAATACTTTTCCTAGGGGATGTTCGTCTTTACCTAAGAAAGTGATTCCTTGATGATTTTCAAAACCATGATACTTATTACCAGTTTTTTCGTTTTGAATTACAACATCACCGATAAAACGATGATCTTGTTGTTGTTCAGTATAATGGTTCATTGCTTCAATTCCAGGTAATTTTTGTCCTTTAGCATCGACATAATATTTACCAAGCATTTGATAGCCACCACAAACTGCCACGAACGGCTTATTTGCTTCAATAAACTTAATTAATTCAGCTTTTTTTGTTTGAATATCATCAGCCACTACTGTTTGTTCAAAGTCTTGTCCGCCTCCGAAGACGACAAAATCGTAATCATCTGCTTTAAAGTCTTCTTCTAAAGAAACAATATCAGAGGTCACTTCTACTCCAATTTGCTTAGCATAGAATTGAAGGGCTAGGATATTACCAATATCACCATAAGTGTTCATTAAGTCACCATAAAGGTGAGCAACTCTAATACTCATTGTCATTAGTTTTGTCCTCCTTTAATGTAACCACGTTTAGTTAAAATCGTTCTAATTTCCATCATGGCAGTGTAGGTAGCTAAGATATAAACCTTTTTCGTTGGCATTTTTTGAATATCATCAACTACTTTTTCTAAATCTGGTTGAATAATGTGTTTGTCATCAGGGACACCAGCTACCTTTAATCGAAAAGTAATATCTTTATAACGTGATCCACCAGTTTCAAATTGTTGAATGTTCATTTTAGGTAATCTTTCAAATTCTCCATCCCAAATCCAACTGGTATCTATTCCATCAGCATAGTTAGCATTTAGCAATGCCATAAACGAAAATGGATCATTCTCAGTTGCTAATAAGTCAATCACTTGATTAGTTCCAACTGGGTTTTTAACTAAGATAATCGTAACGTCTTTATCACCAACGTGAATTTCTTCTTGACGACCAAAAATTCGTTCATTAGCATCAAAAGCATGTTTAATTTGCTCCGGTGTTACTCCAAATTCACGCCCAACTGAATAAGCAGCGAGTGCATTATAAATATTGTAAGTTCCACCAACACTAATTTGATATTGGTGATTGTCGATGGCAAATTTTGATTCGACAGGCGATTGGTTTTCAACACTTGTAACCTTGTATTTCAACTCTGGACGATGATATCCACAATTAGGACAAAAGTAATCACCTAAGTTAGCATAAATTAAGTATCGATAATGCAAAATATGGTGGCAAATTGGGCAAAGAATTCCATCAGTATTGGGATGAGCCTTAAAGTTACCTGATGCAGGTTGATTTTCAAAACCGTAATAAACTTGTGGATTTGGTAATTTTACCGAATTGAAAATTGGTTCATCACCATTGGAAATTACCGTTGCATCTGGGGCTAATTCAATTCCATCGAGAATTTTTTGGTAGGTGGTGTAAATTTCACCATAACGATCAAGCTGATCCCGAAAAATATTAGTTAAAACAAACATTCGTGGTTTAATTTGTTCAACAATTGACTTAACGTTTGCTTCATCAACCTCTAGTACGGCGATTGGTTTTTGATCTTTTCGCGGTTTTTTTGCTTCAAGAAAGGTCGAAACGATTCCTTGGATCATATTTGAACCGCTCTTATTAGTTAAAATTTCGTTGTATTTTTCTTTTAATACTTGCACGATTAAAGCAGTAGTCAAAGTTTTACCATTAGTTCCACTAACAATAATTACATCGTAATTTTTGCCAAGTTCAGTTAAAACATTGGGGTCAATCTTAGTGGTAATCTTTCCAGGCAACGAACTTCCGCCACCCATGAAATTATGTAGAAACCAGTATGAAGATTTCCCCGCTAAAGTCGCGATATCACTCTTAAAAGTCATCGATACTCACATCCTTAATTTAAAGTATTTTATAGTCCAGTACTTTTGATTTTAGCATAAATCTAGTTACTAAACGAAAATTAGTAACATTTTTACGTTATATTAACAATTCCAGATTACGAATGCAGAAAAACTAAAAATTAGCTATAATGAAAACAAGAATATTTTTATAGAATAGAAAAAGGTGATATTTTGGCACAACTTTTCTTTCGTTATGGGGCCATGAATAGTGGAAAATCATTTGAAATTATTAAGGTTGCACATAACTACGAGGAACAAGGTAAACAAGTTATTTTAATGACCAGTGCCTTAGATACGCGTGAAAAATCAGGAACAATTGCTTCAAGAATTGGGTTAGAGCGTAATGCAATTGCAATTGAACCAAATGCAAATGCCATGCAATTAGTTCAAAATCGCTTGCAAGAAATTAATGGACGGGTGAGCTGTATTTTAATTGATGAAGCTCAATTTTTGGAAAAGCATCATATTCAAGAATTAGCTCAAGTAGTTGATGAATTAGAGATTCCTGTAATGGCCTTTGGATTAAAGAATGATTTTCAAAATCAACTGTTTGAGGGATCTAAATATCTTTTAATTTATGCAGATAAGTTAGAAGAAATGAAAACGATTTGCTGGTTTTGTGAAAAAAAAGCTACGATGAACCTTCGTTTTCATGAAGGTAAACCAGTTTATGAAGGTGAGCAAGTTGTGATGGGTGGCAACGAATCTTATTATCCAGTTTGCCGAAAGCATTATAATCATCCACCAAAATAATTTAGAGAAAGAGGAATAAAATGGCCGACAATAAAATGGATCAGATTTTTGACAAATTACAATCTGTGTCTGATCGTTACGAAGAAGTTAGCGAACTAATTAGTGACCCAGAAGTTATTTCAGATACTAAACGGTTTATGAAGTTATCTAAAGAAGAAGGTAATTTACGTGAAACGGTTGATACTTATAAGCAGTATCGGGAAGTAACGGAGTCGCTTAATGATGATCAAGCAATGTTAAAAGAAAAGCTTGATGATGATATGAATGAAATGATAAAGTCAGAAATTGCTGAATTAGAGACTCAAAAAGCAGAACTTGAAGACAAATTAAAGATTATGCTAATTCCTAAAGATCCTAATGATGATAAAAATATTATTATGGAAATTCATGGAGCAGCTGGTGGTGATGAAGCTAGTTTATTTGCAGGCGATTTGTATAATATGTATGTTAAATATGCTGAAACTCAAGGCTGGAAAGTTCAAATTATCGATGAGGTACCTACTGAAGTTGGTGGTTTTAAACAAATCGTTTTGATGATTACGGGAGAAAATGTTTATTCAAAACTAAAGTTTGAAAATGGCGCTCATCGGGTTCAACGAGTACCTGAAACTGAATCAGCTGGTCGGGTGCATACTTCTACCGCAACTGTGGGAGTTATGCCAGAAGAGGAAGATGTTGATATTACAATTGATCCATCTGATATTCGAACTGATGTTTATCGGTCTTCAGGTGCCGGGGGACAGCATATTAATAAAACATCTTCAGCCGTCCGAATGACTCACTTACCAACTGGGATTGTGGTTGCGATGCAAGATGAACGTTCCCAACAACAAAATCGAGTTAAAGCTATGAATGTTTTGAAAGCCCGTGTCTATGATTTTTATAAACAAAAAGAAGAAGATCAATATAATGCACAACGTAAATCGGCAGTTGGAACAGGTGATCGGTCTGAACGAATTCGAACTTACAATTATCCCCAAAATCGAGTCACTGATCATCGAATTGGCTTGACTTTAAATAAACTAGATAAAGTGATGGCTGGTGATTTAGGTGAAATTATTGATGCATTGATTGTTTCGGATCAAGCAGAAAAAATGGAGCATTTGAATGATCACGAAGCTTAAGCAAAATGCCACATTTTTTGAAGCCTTGAAATGGGCTTCTTTTTGTCTAAAAGAAAAAAAACTTGAAACGGATGAGGCGCAATTTCTATTACTAAATCAAATGAAATGGGATTTAACGACTTTATTGAGTAATTATCGAACTCAAATGACTAGTAACGAACGACAGCAATTTGTCATGAATGTTCAGCGATTACTCAATGGGGAACCAGCTCAATATATTATCGGACAAACTTACTTTTATGGTTATCCAATTCAGGTAAATCAGAATGTTTTGATTCCCCGTCCGGAAACAGAAGAATTGGTTGAGTGGATTTTACAGGATAATTTTAAGTCATCAATCAAAGTGTTAGATATTGGAACTGGCAGTGGTGCAATTGCAATTGCCTTAAAAAAACAACGACCAGATTGGCAAGTTACGGCTTCAGATATTTCAGCAGAGGCGTTAAAAGTTGCTCAATTAAATGCACATCTCAATGAAGTTGAAATTAATTTTGTTAAAAGTGATTTATTAACGGAGTTTGCTGGTGAAAAATTTGATGTGATTGTTTCCAATCCACCTTATATTGCTCATGATGAAGAACATTTGATGGATCAAAAAGTAATAGAATATGAACCTGACTTAGCTTTATTTGCTAAGCACAAGGGTTTGTTTGTGTATGAACAATTAGCCATGAATGTTGGTGCATATTTAACTAGCTCAGGAACTTTGTACCTTGAAATTGGATTTAAGCAAGGAGCAGCGGTCACTGCATTATTAGAAAATCAATTTCAAACTGCTACAATTACTGTACGAAAAGATTTAGCTAAGCATGATCGCATGATAAAAATGGATTTAAAGGAGAGTAAATAAGTATGGAAACTAAAATATTTACGCCTGATCAAATTGATCGAGCAGCAGCTGAGATTAAGCAGGGAAATTTAGTTTCATTTCCTACTGAGACGGTTTATGGATTAGGAGCTGATGCAACGAACGTTGCTGCAGTAGAAAAAGTTTATCAAGCAAAGGGGCGTCCAAGTGACAATCCGTTAATTGTGCATGTTGCGGATGTAGCAACAGTTGAAAATTACGCTCTACCATTAGATGAAAAAATCAAAAAATTAATTAAAGCTTTTTGGCCAGGCCCATTAACCATTATTTTACAGCTTCAACCTAATGCATTGTCTAAAAAAGTTACCGGTGGCTTAGAAACAGCAGCATTTAGAAACCCTGATAATGAGGTTACAATTGATTTAATTAAAGCAGCTGGAGTGCCCTTAGTTGGTCCATCTGCCAATACATCAGGGAAACCTAGTCCAACATTAGCAGAACACGTTTATCATGACTTAAATGGTAAAATTGCGGGAATCTTAGATGATGGCCCCACTGATTTTGGAGTGGAATCGACTGTAATTGATATGTCTACGCAAACTCCTACAATTTTGCGTCCAGGGGCAGTAACTCGAAAACAAATTGAGGCAATTATTGGAACAGTTAATGGTTCTGGCAAAAGTGTTGGGGAAAAGGAGATCCCCAAAGCACCAGGAATGAAATACACACACTATTCACCTAGTGCGGATGTCCAAATTGTGGATAATTATCAAGATTGGGAAAAAGTAAACGAGTGGACTAAAGTACAAAAAGATGTGGTAGGAATTTTAGCGACTGATGAAATAATTAATCGCAATAAGTTGAACAATAACACTGAAATTTTTAGCTTAGGGAATGATATTAATTCGGCTAGTCACTTATTATTTGCGGGATTACGTAAATTTGATTTAGATCCAACAATTAAAACTATTTTAGTGCAAGGGTTTAATAATGATGGATTGGGTGAGGCTTACATGAATCGTTTAAGTAAATCTGCTGGAAAAAAACATTTTGGAAAAGTATAATTGATCCAAGTTATTCTGTTAAAAGTCCTAGGTTAAAGATGAGGTAGAAGAAGATGAGTTATGACTATTTAAAAGATGATCCTGAGTTATGGGATGCTATTTCAAATGAAAAGCAACGTCAAGAAACGACGATTGAGTTAATTGCTTCTGAAAACATTGTTTCAAATGCAGTCCGAGCAGCGCAAGGATCTGTCTTAACTAATAAGTATGCTGAAGGTTATCCGGGTCATCGCTATTATGGTGGTTGTGAATATGTTGACATAGTCGAAAATTTAGCCATTAGTCGTGCTAAAGAATTATTTGGAGCGGAGTACGTTAATGTCCAACCACATTCTGGGTCTCAGGCAAATGAAGCTGCCTATGCTGCTTTTTTACGACCTGGTGATGTAATTTTAGGAATGGATTTGAATGCTGGTGGTCATTTGACGCATGGAGCAAAAGTTAGTTTTTCTGGAAAGATTTATCAGTCTTACTCATATGGATTGAATTCTGAAACTGAATTACTGGATTACGATGAGATTAGAAAAATTGCTCATAAAGTTCATCCTAAAATGATTGTAGCTGGAGCATCCGCCTACAGTCGAATTATTGATTGGGATGAATTTCGTAAGATTGCTGACGAAGTAGGGGCTTATTTAATGGTTGATATGGCTCATATTGCTGGATTAGTAGCCACTGGATTACACCCTAGTCCGGTTGGAATAGCTGACGTAGTGACAACTACCACGCATAAAACGCTTCGTGGTCCCCGAGGTGGCATGATTCTTTCACAAGCAAAAAATGCAAAAAAATTAAATTCGGCGGTGTTTCCTCGTTCACAAGGCGGTCCGCTTGAACATGTCATTGCTGGAAAAGCAGCAACTTTCTATGAAGATTTACAACCTGAATTCAAAACATACTCAGAACAAGTTGTTAAAAATGCTCAAGCAATGGCAGATGAATTTGAAAAATCAGCTACAATCAGAGTGGTTTCAGGTGGTACGGATAATCATTTAATGACAATTGATTTAACTGGAACTGAATTAAATGGTAAAGAAGCTCAAAATTTATTAGATTCCGTTAAAATAACTACTAATAAAGAGGCCCTTCCTAACGAAAAATTAAGTCCTTTTGTCACTAGTGGTGTTCGAATTGGAACTCCCGCAATTACTTCTCGTGAATTTGATGAAACTGATTCTCGAAAAGTTGCAGATTTAATTATTAAAGCAATTGAAAATTATGATAATCAAGCAGTCTTAAATGAAGTTAAAAATGAAGTTGAAGCAATGTGTGGTGCTCATCCAATTACTCGATAAACAATATCGATGTGGTAAAATAAGAGTAAACAAAGGGGAGAGTGTTTAGTATGGGAAAATTTCACGTTATGGATCATCCTTTGATCCAACATAAATTAAGTATTATTAGGAATAAGGACACTGCTACAAATGAATTTCGTGAAGTAGTGAATGAAATTGCCAATTTAATGGCCTTTGAGGTAACTCGGGATATGTCTTTGAAGGATGTTGACATTGAAACTCCAATGGGAGTTGCTCATGCTAAGGAGTTATCAGGTAAAAAGGTAGCGATTGTTCCAATCCTTCGTGCTGGAATTGGTATGGTCGATGGAATTTTAGACTTACTTCCAAGTGCTCGAGTGGGGCATATTGGAATGTTTCGTGATGAAAAAACACTTGAACCACATGAATACTTTTGTAAATTGCCATCAGATATTAGTGATCGAGAAGTATTAGTTGTTGATCCAATGCTTGCAACGGGTGGATCAGCAATTATGGCAATTGACGCTTTGAAAAAGCGTGGTGCTAAAAACATTAAATTTGTTTGTTTAGTATCTGCTCCTGAAGGGGTAAAAGCATTAGAAGCTGCTCATCCAGATGTTGATATCTATGCAGCTGCTTTGGATGATAAGCTTGAAAATGGATACATTGTTCCTGGCCTTGGTGATGCTGGGGATCGTTTATTTGGAACTAAATAATTGAAAAAGTAGAAGTCAGTTGGCTTCTGCTTTTTTATTTTTAAATTAAATATTACAAAACGGAGTATTTGCCTTTGAGTTTTACTTAATTCAGTGGTAAAATTTTATTGAATTTTAGATTGTGATTTTTTTAATTACTGTCTAAAATGGGTGGTAAGTTACTGCATCTATTTTCCTTACTGTTCACTAAAATGAAAGGAAAAGAGAGGTGATATATTGTGGACAAGACTCGTACTTTCCAATTGATGGGTTTAACCTTTAATGTTGGGAATATGATTTCTGGTATTGTTGTGGCTTTAGTTGTTTTCGGTTTAGTTTTTTATTGTTCGCGAAAAATTCAATTAAAACCAAAAGGAAAACAGAATTTCTTAGAGTATATGATTGACTTTACTAATGGAATTATTAAGTCTACAATGCCAAGTGGTTCAACCAAGGGTTATGGACTTTGGGCATTTACCCTCTTCTACTTCATATTAATCTCTAATCTTTTAGGATTGTTTTTACATATTGAAGTTGGTGGGGTAGTATATGTTAAAAGTCCAACCGCAGACCCTATTGTTGCAATGACCTTTGCTTTAATGTCATTGTTAATTGCACAATATTCAAGTGTTAAGAAACTTGGTTACAAAAAACATTTTGAAACCTATATGCAGCCAATCTCATACTTGTTGCCAATTAACTTGATGGAAGAATTGACTAATTTCTTAACACTCGGTATTCGGGTGTACGGTAATATATTTGCTGGTGAACTATTAGCAGGATTGATTGCTAAAATGGCCTTTTCTGGTGGGATTGGAATGATCTTAGTTTCTGCTCCACTAGAATTAGCTTGGCAAGGTTTTTCAGTCTTCATTGGTTGTATCCAAGCTTATGTTTTTGTAACTTTATCATGTGTCTATGTTGCTCACAAATTAGTTGTTGAGGAATAGAAAAAGGAGGATTTACTAATGGGTCTTATTGCTGCAGGAATCGCTATGGGTGGTGCCGCTATTGGTGCCGGAATTGGTGATGGAATTTTAATTTCAAAAATGCTTGAAGGAATGGCACGTCAACCAGAACTTTCAAATACTTTAAGAACTAACATGTTTATTGGGGTTGCTTTGATTGAAGTTATGCCTATCTTAGCCTTCGTTATTGCTATGTTAGTAATGAACAAGTAGTAACGTTTTTCTACTTTTGAAAAAGGAGGTGTCAATAGATGTTTACACATTTAATTGTTGGAGCTGAATTTAACATTGGTGATGCGTTGTTCTATGCAATTCTATTTCTTATTTTAATGTTTGCTATTAAAGTTGTAGCTTGGAAACCAGTTACAAAAATGATGCAAGATCGGGCTGACAAAATCTCAAATGATATTGATACAGCTGAACAAGCTAGAAATAAAGCTGTAGAATTAGAAAAGCAACGTCAAGCCGCATTAGCTAATTCACAAGAAGAGGCTGGTGAAATAATCAACAAGGCACAACAAACAGGTGACAAGCGTCGTGACTCAATTATCGAAGAGGCTCGTTCGGATGCACAATCGCTTAAAGAAAAAGCACAATCAGATATTGAGCAGCAAAAGAAGGACGCCCTTGTCGATTCGAAAAATGACGTAGCCGATTTATCTATTGAAATTGCTTCCAAAATCATTAAGAAGAGCTTGAATGCTGATGATCAAAAGGCGTTAATCGATTCTTATATTGAAGGGTTGGGTAATAATGAGTCTAACTAAGCTTGATGTTGCCAAACGTTATTCGAAGGCACTTTACGAAGTTTTAGAAAGTGATAATAGTATTAACGAAGTTAAAACGGAGTTAAATGTGTTAAACCAAGTCCTTCAAACAAATCCTGAATTGGAAATTGCTTTGAGTGGAGTTACCTTGAATAGTCATCAAAAAGAATCATTATTAAATCTTTTGATTACTGATGTATCTTCCAAATATGTAAAGAACTTAATTAACATGTTATTCGAATATCATCGAATTAATGATTTGGGTGCAGTTATTGATGAATTTAATAATTTGTATAATGAAAAACATGGGATTGTGCAAGCAGAAGCAACAACTGCAATTCCACTAAGTGATACTGAAAAAGATAATTTAGCTAAGTCATTCGGTAAACGAATTAATGCTAAACAAGTTGAATTGTCTACAAAAATTAATCCAGATATTATCGGTGGTGTAATTCTTAGATCATCGGACGTGGTGTTTGATGGAAGTATTCGTACTAAGATTGAACAAATAAAGCGGTTATTATTAAAATAATGATATCTTTCAATAAAGAGGTGAAACTTTTATGAGCATTAAGGCTGAAGAAATCAGTGCTCTAATTAGAAAACAATTAGAAGGCTATAAAGATGACCTTACTGTAGACGAGACTGGTATTGTTACATATCTTGGTGATGGTGTTGCTCGTGCTTATGGTCTTGATAACGCCTTATCTGGTGAGTTACTTGAATTCCAAAATGGAGTTTATGGAATGGTTCAAAACCTAGAAACCAATAATGTTGGGATCGTTATTCTAGGTGACTATACTGGGATTCGTGAAGGCGATACAGTTAAACGAACTGGACGTATCATGGAAGTTCCAGTTGGTGATGCAATGGTTGGACGAGTTGTTAATGCTTTGGGACAACCAATTGATGGTAAAGGTGAAATTGATACAACTCAAACCGCACCAATTGAGCATAAAGCTCCTGGTATTATGGAACGTCAATCAGTTGATCAGCCCCTTCAAACTGGGATTAAGGCAATTGATGCCTTAGTTCCAATTGGTCGAGGTCAACGTGAATTAATCATTGGGGACCGTAAAACAGGTAAAACCTCAATTGCCATTGATACAATCTTGAACCAAAAAGATCAAGATATGATTTGTATCTACGTTGCCATTGGACAAAAAGATTCAACTGTTTTGCAACAAGTTGATACTTTAAATAAATTTGGAGCAATGGATTATACAATCGTTGTTTCAGCTGGACCATCAGAACCAGCTCCGTTGTTATACGTAGCGCCTTATGCTGGTGCCACAATGGGTGAATACTTCATGAATAAGGGAAAGTCAGTTTTAATCGTTTTTGATGATTTGACTAAACAAGCTAATGCTTATCGTGAACTCTCATTAATTTTGAGACGTCCACCTGGTCGTGAAGCTTATCCTGGTGATATTTTCTATACTCATTCTAGATTACTTGAACGTGCTGCTAAATTGAATGATAAACTCGGTGGTGGTTCAATGACTGCTTTGCCAATCGTTGAAACTTTAGCTGGTGATGTTTCAGCATACATTCCCACCAATGTAATTTCAATTACTGATGGCCAAATTTTCTTAAATGCGGACATGTTTTATGCTGGTGATCGTCCCGCTGTCGATGCCGGAACTTCTGTGTCACGAGTTGGTGGTGATGCTCAAATTCCTGCTATGAAGAAAGTTGCTGGGACCCTTCGAATTGATTTAGCATCTTATCATGAACTTGAATCATTTGCTCAATTTGGGTCAGATCTTGATGAATCTACCAAATCTAAGTTAGATCGTGGTGCTAGAACGGTCGAAGTTTTGAAACAAAAGCTTCATGATCCAATTCCAGTTGAAAAACAAGTTCTTATTCTTTACTGCTTGACGCATGGATACTTAGATAAGTTACCAGTAGATGATGTTTTAAGATATCAAGCTGAAATTTTCAATTATTTTGATGATTCACATGCCGAACTATTAAAACAAATTAAAGAAACTGGTAAATTGCCAGCCAAAGAAGATATGGATAAGGCAATTGAAGAATTTGCAAATATTTTTCAGCCATCAGTTAAAGATGAAGAACATAAATAACTTGAAGGGAGGTCGTAATCATGGTTGAATCAATGAATGAAGTTAAGCATCGAATTGCATCAACGAAAAGTACGCGTAAAATCACTGAAGCAATGGAAATGGTTCAAACGGTTAAGTTAAACCAAATTCAAGGCCAAACAAAGACTTATGACAAGTACGTTTCCAAGATTAAATCAGTTGTGATGCATCTTGCTAATTCTCATATGTTAGACAACCAAAAACCTTCAAGTTCTGATAGTAGTAGCAAATCTAAAATAGCATATTTAGTAATTACTTCTGATCGGGGAATGGTTGGAAGCTACAATAGTAATGTAATTCGAGGAACAAATCGCTTCATTGAAGAACATACTCCTAACAAAGCAGATTATTTAATTTTAGCAGTTGGGGGTAATGGTGCTGATTTTTACAGGAAAAATGGTGCTAATGTAGCTTATGAATATCGGGGTGTTTCTGACATTCCAACATTTAGTGAAGTTAAAGGAATTGTGAAAGCAATTAGTCAAATGTATGAAGATGGAGTTTTTACAGAGTTATATGTTTGTTCTAATCATTTTGTAAACCGAATTCGATCCGATTTTAAAGCACAAAAATTATTTCCAATGGATCGGGAAGCAGTGGAAGAAAGTATGGATGGTGCTAATGGTGCCGGTTCAACAGTTAAAACACAAGTTTTATCAGCTGAATATGATGTTGAACCTTCAGAAAAAGAAGTGTTAGAGGCCATCTTGCCACAATATGCCGAAAGTTTAGTTTATGGAGCTATCTTAGATGCTAAAACTGCTGAACATTCTTCAAGTTCAATGGCGATGAAAGCTGCTACAGAAAATGCTGGAGATTTAATTTCAAGTTTGGAATTAAAATACAATAGAGCTAGACAAGCTGCTATTACTACTGAAATCACTGAAATTACTGGTGGTCAGGAAGCATTGAATCACTAAAGAGGAGGAATTAACGCATAATGAGTACTGGTAAAGTTGTACAAGTTATTGGACCAGTTGTTGACGTTGAGTTTCCCTTAGATAGTGACTTACCAAAAATCAACGACGCTCTAAAAGTTAAAAAAGGTGAAAACGAAGTCTTAGTTACGGAAGTTGCACTTGAATTAGGTGATGGAGTAGTTAGAACAATTGCTATGGATGGAACTGATGGGTTACGTCGTGGCATGGAAGTTGAAAATACAGGAGCTCCAATTGAAGTCCCTGTAGGTAATGACACTCTAGGTCGAGTATTTAACGTTTTGGGGGAAACCATTGATGGTGGACCACAATTTGGACCGGATGCTGAACGATGGGGAATTCATCGTCAAGCACCGAAGTTTGATGAAATTAATCCATCAACTGAAGTCCTTGAAACTGGTATCAAAGTTATTGATTTACTTGCCCCTTATATTCGAGGTGGTAAGGTTGGATTGTTCGGTGGTGCCGGAGTTGGTAAAACCGTTTTAATTCAAGAACTTATTCATAATATTGCCCAAGGACACAACGGTATTTCAGTTTTTACTGGAGTTGGTGAAAGAACTCGTGAAGGTAATGATATGTACTTCGAAATGAAAGGTTCCGGAGTATTGAAGCAAACTGCCATGGTGTATGGGCAAATGAACGAGCCACCTGGTGCCCGGATGAGAGTTGCACTAACTGGATTAACTTTAGCTGAATATTTTCGTGATGAAGAAGGCAAAGATGTATTATTATTTATTGATAACATTTTCCGATTTACGCAAGCAGGTACTGAAGTTTCAGCTTTGTTAGGTAGAATTCCGTCAGCCGTAGGTTATCAGCCTACACTTGCTACTGAAATGGGACAACTTCAAGAACGAATTACATCAACCAAAAAAGGTGCAATTACTTCAATTCAAGCTGTTTATGTTCCAGCCGATGATTATACTGATCCTGCTCCTGCAACCACATTTGCCCATCTGGATGCAACAACTAACTTGGAACGTTCATTGACTCAACAAGGTATCTATCCAGCCGTTGATCCTTTGGCATCAACATCGTCTGCTTTAGATCCTAACATTGTTGGTGATGAACATTTTAAGGTAGCTAGTGAAGTGCAACATGAATTGCAAAGATATCGGGAACTTCAAGATATTATTTCAATTTTAGGGATGGATGAATTATCTGATGAAGAAAAGACCATTGTTGGTCGTGCTCGTCGAATCCAATTCTTCTTATCACAACCTTTTTCAGTTGCAGAAACCTTTACTGGAGTTCCAGGTAAGTATGTACCTGTTAAAGATACAGTTGCTGGATTTAAAGGTATTTTGGAAGGTAAGTATGATGAAATACCTGAAGATTTCTTCAGAAACTGTGGGTCAATTGAAGATGTAGTTGCTAAATACAACGAATCTAAACAAGGGGTCAACAAATAAGGAGGGTTCTAATTGGCTGATAATAGTTCAGTATTAACCGTTAGTATCGTTACTCCTGATGGTGAAGTATATTCAAATGGTAAGGCTTCACTTGCGGTTGTGCAGACCCAATCAGGTGATTTAGGAATTATGGCAAATCACATTCCTGTGATTGCCTCTTTAAAAATTGGTTCGGCGCAAATTAAGTCTGCTGATAATTCTGATATTTTAGCCGTTAATGGTGGATTTGTTGAGTTTTCAAATAATGAACTTACCATTGTAGCTGATAGTGCAGAACTTAAAGTTAATATTGATGTTGCTCGTGCTGAAAATGCAAAAGAGCGTGCCCAAGAAAAACTTAAAGAAGCAAATGAAACTCATGATCCTGAATCTATGAAACGTGCTGAAGTTGCCCTACGAAGAGCGATTAATCGTATTAATATTTCAAAATATTAGAGTAATAAATTAATTTAATGTTTTATTAATTATAATTTAATCTAAACGACTGAATTCAATTTGAATTCAGTCGCTTTTTTTCTAGTTTATAATTGTTAAGAATCAGTTAAACCATTGGTATAAACGACATTCTTTGATAATTGTGATATCATTGTATTGGAATAATGGGAGGAAAATCAAATGAATATTTTTGGAATTCAAGCAATGATTGACGTTGTGTGCCAAATCTTTTTTGTACTTTTGGCCTTTTGGGCAGTACAGGGAATTCACTTTGAACGTTTTTTACCAATTCAAGAAAAACAAGGTAAAGTTTTAATTGTGTTGATTTCAATTGCAATTGGCTTTCTTTGCAGTTCATTTTTTCTTTCTTTTATTGAAAATATAAAAAATTTAACTTTACTATTTTAAAAACTAGGGGATAGCTTCATGGAAAAAATTATTTTACATGGTGGGCATAAGCTTGCTGGAAACGTTCATATTGAAGGGGCAAAAAATGCAGTTTTACCCATTTTAGCAGCTACAATTCTAGCTAGCGAAGGTGAATCAGTATTAACAAATAGTCCCATTCTTTCTGATGTGCATATGATGAATGATGTTTTAGAAAGTTTGCATACTAAGGTTAATTTTGATGAACCAAACAATGTTATTACTGTTGATGCAACTGGGGAATTAACCTCAGAAGCACCATTTGAATATGTTTCAAAGATGAGAGCTTCTATCGTCGTCTTGGGGCCTTTGTTAGCTCGCTTAGGTAAAGCTCGGGTTTCACTTCCTGGTGGGTGTGCAATCGGTTCTCGTCCAATTGATATTCATCTTAAAGGATTTGAGGCCATGGGAGCTCATGTTGAGCTTCAAAATGGTTATGTTGAAGCTTCTGCACCAAATGGTTTAGTTGGAACGGATATTTATTTTGATTTTCCAAGTGTGGGTGCTACACAAAATGTGATGATGGCAGCTACGCTTGCAAAAGGAACAACGGTCATTAAAAATGTTGCTCGAGAGCCAGAAATTGTTGATTTAGCTGAAATGTTAAATGATATGGGAGCTAAAGTATCTGGTGCAGGAACTGATACACTTACTATTGAGGGAGTTAAAGCTCTTCATGGAGTAAAACATGCAGTTGTCCAAGATCGAATTGAAGCCGGAACTTATATGGCAGCTGCCGCTTTAACTCAAGGAAATGTATTAATTGAAGATGCGATTGCAGACCATAATGGGCCATTTATTGCTAAGCTTCGCGATATGGGCGTTACTGTGAAACAAGAGAAAAATGGAATCCGCATCATTGGACCAAAAGGATTGAAGCCAGTTGATGTTGAAACTGCTCCATATCCGGGCTTTCCAACTGATATGCAGCCACAAATGACTGTTTTGCAATTGGCTGCCAATGGGGTAAGTACTCTAACGGAAAATGTTTTTGAAAATCGATTCATGCATCTTGATGAACTTCGTCGTATGAATGCTCAGTACGAAATTAAGGGTAATGTAGTTGTAATGCACGGTCCAACTCATTTTAAGGGAGCAGAAGTTTCAGCGACTGATTTAAGAGCAGCCGCAGCTTTGATTTTGGCAGGTTTAGTAGCAAGTGGTGAAACTATTGTGACTAATCTTAATTACCTTGATCGGGGTTATTATCAAATTGAAGCTAAGTTACGTAAACTTGGTGCAGATATTAGACGAATTAAATAAACGTAAATAATTTGTTTTATTTATTATGATATAATTTGGATATCGAATGAATAATTGAAGGGAAGAAATTTTATGGCTGAAGATATAGGAATTGATTTAGGAACAGCCAATGTTCTTGTTTCTGTAACTGGGAAAGGTGTCGTACTTAATGAACCTTCGGTAGTTGCTGTTGATACTAAAACTAATAAGGTTTTAGCGGTGGGCAGAGAAGCATATGAAATGGTTGGTAGGACTCCAGGTAACATTAAAGCAATTCGTCCATTAAAAGATGGAGTTATTTCGGACTTTGATGTCACTGAATCAATGTTAACTTATTTTATTAACAAATTAAGTGTTAAGAAAGTTGTTTCAAAACCAAAGGTGATGATTTGTGCACCAACAAATATTACTAACATTGAAAGAAAAGCAATTATTGAAGCTGCCCAAAAAGCAGTTGGTGGAGAAGTTTTCTTAGAAGAAGAACCTAAAGTTGCTGCTATTGGAGCGGGAATGAATATCTTTGAACCAACTGGTAGCATGGTAATTGATATTGGTGGTGGAACTTCTGATATTGCAGTGGTTTCATTAGGGGACATTGTTGCTAGTGAATCACTTAAAGTTGCTGGTGATGTTATGAATCGTGATATTGTAGAATATTTAAAACGCAATCATAACATCATTATCGGAGAACATACTGCTGAAAATATTAAAAAAGAAATTGGAACTGCAAATGTAGATGTTACTGAAATTAAAGAAATGCAGGTTCGAGGTCGAGACGCAGTGAGTGGAATGCCAATTTCAATAAATATTAATAATAAGGAAGTTGCTGAAGCGCTTCATGGAACCATTTCAGTTATCATTAATGGTGCAAAAAGTGTGCTTGAAACAATTCCTCCAGAATTAGCTGCTGATATTATTGATCGAGGTGTAATGCTAACGGGTGGTGGATCAATGCTTGCAGATATTGATACTGTAATTTCAAATGCATTAACAGTTCCAGTACTTATCTCAGAAGATCCATTAGAGAATGTTGCTAAAGGAGCCGGTGCACTTTTAGATCATATGGCTAAAGAAACACCTAAATCTAATAAGAAAAAGTTCAGTTTTTTTGGAAATGCTAATTAGGTGAAGTTTTGCAAAAGTTAGCAATTTTTTTAATTAAAGTTTATCAAAACTATCTTTCTGCGTATACTCCAGCTAGATGTAGATATCAACCAACTTGTTCAAATTACATGCAAATAGCAATTGAACGATTTGGTTTTTTTCTTGGGTTAATTATGGGGCTGGCAAGAATTCTCAGATGTAATCCCTTTGTAAAAGGTGGTTATGACTTTGTGCCAACCCATTTTAGTATTCGAAGAAATCACAGTAATCAAGATTAAATGGTAAATGGTTTATTTCTAAGGAGAAAAATATGTCACGTAAACAAAAGGAAATTGAAATTAAAGTTGTTAATGATCCAAGCAATAACAAGATTCGACTTGTACAAATTAATGACCAAACCGTTGGCAGTATTGCTGAAAGTGATGGTAAGTTTGAAGTAGTGGTTGGGGAAAACACTTTTTATGAAAAAAGTGAAGAAGAAGCTCTCCATCAAGTAGTAAGGGAATTTAACTTACACCAAAGATAATTATTAAACTTGATTTACTAATATTGAGGGGAGGTTATCGTGTTTCGAAGATTACAAATAAAAAACGATAACAGAATTGATTGGGGAATTATTTTTTGTGTTCTTATGCTAGCTTTAATTGGCATTGGATCAATTTATGTTGCTGCATCACATGATAATGGTACAGTGTCCGTTTTAAAAGCGGTTATTTCACAGGTAATTTGGTATGTTATTGGAGCAATTGCAATTGTAATTGTAATGCAATTTGATGCAGAACAACTTTGGAAAATTGCACCTTATATCTACGGATTAGGGATATTTCTTTTATTTGCGGTTTTATTCTTATATAGCCGTGCTTATTTTGCTCAAACTGGAGCAAAAAGTTGGTTTGCGTTTGGTCCATTTACTTTTCAACCATCTGAAATTATGAAGCCGGCTTACATTTTAATGGAAGCCCGAATAATTGCACAACATAATTCACAATATCCGCATCATACGGTACGCAGTGATTGGAACTTAATTGGAAAAATGTTTTTATGGACGCTGCCGGTTATTGTTTTATTAAAATTGCAAAATGATTTTGGGACAACAATTGTCTTCATTGCTATTTTAGGTGGAATGTTAATTGTTTCAGGTATAACTTGGAAAATTTTAGGTCCTGGGCTGGCTGCATTTATTGGAATTAGTACTGCAGCAATTGTAATGGTAGTAACCTCTGGCGGTCGTTCAATTTTAAGTTCTCTTGGATTTAAAGCTTATCAATTTGCTCGAATCGATAGTTGGCTTAATCCAGCTTCTGATTCTAGCAATCAAGGATTTCAATTATGGCAAAGCATGAAAGCAATTGGTTCTGGTGGATTAACTGGTTCTGGTTTTAACGTTTCACACGTATATGTTCCCGTTCGTGAATCAGATATGATTTTTTCAGTAATGGGGGAAAATTTTGGTTTTATTGGTGGAACCTTGCTAATTTTATTGTACTTTTTATTAATTTACAATATGATTAAAGTTACATTTGAAACTAAAAATGTTTTTTATGCCTATATTTCAACTGGAGTAATTATGATGATTTTATTCCATGTGGTTGAAAATATTGGGATGAGTATTGATTTAATTCCTATGACAGGAATTCCTTTGCCCTTTATTAGCCAAGGGGGATCAGCCTTAATTGGTAATATGATTGGAATTGGTTTAATTATGTCAATGCAGTATCATAACAAGAGTTCTATGTTTAGCACAACTAAAAGTTTTTCATAAAAAGTATGTTTTACATGCTTTTTTTCTTATCAAATTATTTAATAAGTGATATACTTAGGGTTCCAGAAATTATGAACGGGAGTTAGAAAAATGACAGATAAAAAGTTACACTTAGCATTATTATTTGGTGGTGATTCATCAGAACATGATGTTTCAAAACGTTCAGCTCATAACATTTATGATGCCGTGGACAAATCAAAATACGATGTAAGTTTATTTTTAATTACTCGGAGTGGAATTATCTTAAGTAATGAAGATTCACTTCGCGTTTTTGATGGGGAAGATGAAACAAAAGTAGTCGAAGAAGTAGTTCCCAAAATGAATTTAAGTAATCCATTAGAGCCAATTATTAACTTGAATAAAGAAAAAAATATTGATGTATTTTTTCCAATTATTCATGGTAATTTGGGAGAAGACGGAACGATTCAAGGATTACTTCGTTTACTTCAAAAACCCTATGTTGGAAGTGGTAGTTTAGCATCTGGAATGGCTTATGATAAAGATCTTACTAAAAAGATGCTTGATGTTGTAGGGGTTAGAAATACAAACTATGTTTTAGTTACTCCCGATAACGAAAAAGATTGGAATTATGAAAAAATCAGTGAACGGTTAAATTCAAAAACTCTTTTCATCAAACCATCACGTCAAGGTTCATCAATTGGAATTCATAAAGTTGAAAATCAAGATGAATATGCTGCTGGGATGGCTGATGCGCTTCGTTATGATACTAAGGTATTAGTTGAAGAAGCTATTGAAGGACCCGAAGAAGTTGAAATTTCAATTTTAGGAAATGAAAATCCTAAGGGTTCAAAGGTTGGTGCAATTAAAGTTCCGGCTAGTGATGCTTTTTATACTTATGACAATAAGTTTGTAGATGCTAGTAAAGTTGAATTTACTATTCCTGTGGCTCTTCCAGCGGGGATAGCGGAAGAAATTACTGATATGGCAATTAAAGCTTTTAAAACGCTCGAATTAAAGGGAATGGCTAGAATTGATTTCCTAGTTTCTAAAGATTACACCCCATACCTTGGCGAAATTAATACTTTGCCAGGATTTACTAATATTTCACTTTATCCGCAACTATGGGAAGCTTCTGGAATCAGTTACACAGAATTAATTGATAAGTTGATTGAATTAGCTTTTGAAGAGTTTGAACGTCAAAGTAAGATTGCACATGATTTTATTCCTTTGAATAAGGGAGATCAAAAAAAGGTTTACGAAGCAAAATAATCAAAAAAAAGAAGTCAGAAAATTTTAAATTTTCTGACTTCTTTTTTACGTAATTATATTTAGAAATGTAATAGGTTTATAAAAATTATTGACCTTACCAGTTAGGTAGCTCATAATCTTTAGTCGTATGAAAAAATATGGCTAATTTTATTAATTGAATAGGAGAATTTTAATTATGATTATCTTTCCGTCTCAGACGATGCTGCAAAGGCTTAGTGTAATAGTCAAGAGCCGTCGTGAAGATATCCATATGTCACAAACCGAGTTAGCTGATGGTATCTGTACTCAAACAACAATTAGTACTTTAGAGAATAAAGGATGTTTCAAATCATGGCAGATTGTACCACAAATTTTTGAAAAGTTAAATTTAGATATTGATGATTTAGAAAACGAATGTAGTTATCGTTATGGTGAGATTAAACTAAAACAAATTGAAAGAAATTTATTAATCCATAATTTTTCCAAAGCACAAAAGCGCCTTAAAAAGATTAAACACGAAAATCTAGATACGAAAAATTTGTTAGCTAGGTACGAATGTAACTCTGGATTTGTTGATTTGTTTGTTAATCACAACCAAGATGATGCTCTTTGTAATTTTAATTTAGCACTCAATAACCACCGAACTCGAGATAATCAAATTGTAATGGGATGGTCATATTTTGGAATTGCTTTAGCATACTATCAGTTAAATCTATGTAAGCAAACCAAATATTATTTAAATTTGGCAATTAAAGAATTACATTTTTGTTTAAACAAGAAGTTAAAAACAGCTGAATTTCAACAATTAATCAGATTTTCTATGACTCTATTAGTTATGATTGCTCAAATTGATGAAGCAAAACTGTGCTTAATTGAAAGTGAATTGATAGTTAAAAAACTAAAACAATACCATTCATTTTATTGTCTTCGTGATTTTTATACATTAATGGGAACCTGCTTTATTGAAATTGAACAAAAAGAAAAAGCTGCAGAATACTTCGATTTAGCTAAACAGCTTCAAGGTTTATATTCATACAGCAATTTCAAAAAATTAAATCTATTTTTTAATTTTTTAATTTAGACTGAGCTTTCTTTGAATCAAAGGGTTGATTATTCAAATTAGTTCTAACAACTAATACATCCGTAGTAGCTGTTCTTGTAACATATTCTGTGACTGAACCAACTAGTAAGCGTGCCACTGCATTTAGTCCAGTAGCACCAATCATAATTAAATCAATCCCTAATTGAGATGGAAGTTCTTTTGCAATGATGGTTTTTGGAGCCCCATACTCAATTGAGTAATCAACTTTTTCTAGTCCTACTGATTTGGCTTCCGCAACATATTTTTCAAGGTTAGTTTTAGTCTTTTCAGTCACTTCACTAACAATTGAAGTATCAAAGCTAGAAATGTCTTGAAAAGTTCTTGTATCAATTACATGGACAAGATGAAGATGAGCCTCATTTCTTTTAGCAACGGCCACTGCTTTTTTAAATGCTAATTCAGCTCCATAAGAACCGTCAACTGGAACTAAAATGTTTCGATATTCTTGTAACATAATGATCACCTCGTAGTTTATTTACCTAATTGTAAGCTTAATAAAAATAAATTCCAATTATTTGTTAATAAATTGAATGATTAGCAATTCAGGAACGACACAACCAATACAACCCAAAATTAAGGTGATTACAATTAAAATTAAATTGTTAACTAAGGCTGCAGTAAAGCCTAAGAATGCAATAATTATCAAACAAATCCCACTAATTTTAAGAATTTTACTTAAATTAAGATTTTTTTGAGGATTAAACATTAAAAAGGGTTTATGAAGATGTTTTAAAAAGTAAATTCCATTTCCGAGTAAGAGAGCAGAGAATAAGATTAGAAGAACTTTAATTGCCATAGGATCCTCCTTTATTAGCTTGATTTAAACGTTCATATTGTTTAGCAAGAATTGTTTCAAATTTACTATTTTCTTTGGGGTGATAATATTTATCATTTTTAATTGGGTCGGGCAGATATTGTTGCGAAACCCAACCGTTTGGATAGTCATGAGGATATTTGTAACCAACCACGCCTAATTTTTGGGCTCCTTGATAATGCGCATCCCTAATTGCTTTTGGAATTTCACCATAATCTCCAGTTTTAACCTTGTTAACGGCTTCATTAATTGCAGCATATCCGGAATTTGATTTTGGCGACAAACATAATTCAATAATAGCATCAGCTAGAGGAATTTGGCCTTCTGGAAGACCAAGTCGATCAGCTGCCTGAACCGCAGTTACTGTTCTCGCACAGGCTGCTGGATTAGCCAGACCAATATCTTCATAAGCAATCACCATTAGTCGACGAGTCAATGAATTTAAGTCACCAGCTTCAATTAAACGAGCTGCGTAATGAAGAGCAGCATTTACATCAGAGCCACGAATTGACTTTTGTAAAGCCGAGATTACATTATAGTGAGCATCACCATTTTTATCCTGAGTTAAAGCCTTCCTTTGTAGGCAAGCCTCAATATCATTTAGTGCAATGTGAATGATATTATCAATTGGAGGAGTTGATTTAGCAGCCAATTCTAAAGCGTTTAAAGCACTTCTTAAGTCGCCATTGGTACTATGCGATAAAAAATTTATAGCTTCTGGAGTAATTTTAATGTTTAAAGTACCTAAACCATTTTGCTTGTCTTTTAGTGCACGTTCAAGCCCTTGTTTAATATCTTGACTAGATAAAGGCTTAACTTGAAAAATTTGTGTTCTAGAACGAATGGCTGGATTAATGTTGATGTAAGGATTTTCTGTGGTTGCCCCAATTAGGATAATTTGACCACTTTCAAGCAAGGGAAGCAGAAAATCTTGCTTAGTTTTATCTAAACGATGAATTTCATCTAGTAAAAGAACCACCGTACCACTCATTTTTGCTTCTTCAGCCACAATTTGTAAATCTTTTTTTGTATCAGTAGCAGCATTTAAAACACGAAAAGCATACTTAGTTGATCCTGCAATTGCACTTGCAATACTAGTTTTTCCTGTACCAGGTGGTCCATATAAAATCATTGATGAAAGTAATTTAGCTTTGACCATTCTTTGAATAATTTTTCCAGGTCCTACTAAGTCTTGTTGCCCAACTACTTCATTAATTTTTTTGGGGCGCATTCGATATGCTAATGGCTTTTGCATTTTATCCCTTCTTATTTATTAAATAATTTTTGCCAAAATGTTTTTTTAGTAGCAATTTTAGGTTCGGACTTAGTTGATTGTGGATGAAACTCAATCTCATTTTGGTTGACTGCATTTTGTGATGCAACAACAATGCCATAGTCATCCGCTTTGGTTCCATAAATTTTATCGGTCTTTAACGTGAACTTAGTATTGTTCTTTGTTGCAATTTTAATATAAGGACTTTGTTTGGTAGGGGAAAGATTTCCATTAATGATAATAATTAAGTCTGGATTATTTAAAATTAGTTTTTCTACATTAGCGATAGCTTCTGGATTAAGTACACTAGAATTTGGAATTGCTAATAGAACCCGTTCTTTGAATGTTCCTAGGTAACGCCGTTGTTCATCAGGATTGATTTTGGGAGTTCCACCGTTCATAGCTTGATCTAGACGATTTTGAACATTTTCATTTTCAGTAGGCATTTTTTAAGCTCCTTCATTTTTAGTGACTTTATTGTAACATTATTAAAAAAGGGCATACAAAAAAGCGGTCTCAATTGAGATCGCCTTTTTAGATACTTTATATTAACGGTTGTAGTATTCAACAACTAATGAAGTATCGATATTTGCATTTAGTTCATCTGGTTGTGGAAGTCTTGTTAATGAACCTTCAAGCTTATCAGCATCAAAGGATACGTAAGCAGGACGACTAACAACATCATTCACAGCTTCGGTAATGATTGCCATGTTTTTTGACTTTTCACGAACAGCAATGATTTGACCAGGTTTTACTTCATATGATGGAATATCAACACGTTTACCATCAACGGTAATGTGACCATGGTTAACTAATTGACGTGCTTGACGACGAGTAGTTGCTAAACCAAGACGATAAACAACGTTATCTAAACGTTGTTCAAGCTTGATTTCGAAGTTATCACCATGCTTACCTTCACGAATTTTACCAGCTTTTAAGAAAAGAGCATAAAATTGACGTTCAGTTAAACCGTACATGTAACGTAACTTTTGCTTTTCACGTAATTGAACACCATATTCTGAAAGTTTTTGACGACGACCTTGACCATGAACACCAGGAGCGTAAGGACGACGTTGTAGTTCTTTACCAGTACCTGATAATGAAATACCAAGACGACGAGAAATTCTCCAACTTGGACCTGTATATCTTGACATAATTGAATCCTCCAATAAATTTTTTGGAGTAAAATAAATGTTGTACACTTAGTATTCGTGCATATTCCTCTGAATTTTCACCTCAGCAGCCGTGGGTTACTAATTAGACTATAAATAGCAAGAATATGTTGACGAGCTTACCGTATACTGCTGCATTATTTTACACGAAGTATATTATATCGTGATTAATTGATAAAAGTCAATGAATTCAAGCCTTAATCTGTAAAATTATCATTATTATAGGCGCTTTATGATATAATCTTAGATAATGTACCACATACATATAAAAATTAAAAAGGGCGGATAACATGCTTAATGCACTGATTGGTATCGTTGTAATTATTATTATTGTTTATATTTCAATTGTTGTTTATCAAAAACATCTTTTGAAACTGGCTGGGAAAATGCAAGTTGAAGCAGAGCACTTTGCAAACTTAAAGGTAGAGAAGGAATTAAACCAAGTAAAAGAACTTGGTTTAATTGGCGACTCGTTAGCTAAAATTAATGAGGCTGAAAAACAGTTTGATCAAGTGGTTAAAAATGATATTCCACAATTAAATTTAATTTTAGACAACGTAAAGAATAGTTCAAAAGGAATCAATTTTCTTAAAACAAGAGACGAAACTGATTCAGCACAAAATCTTTTAGAAAAAGTAGCAGCTAATTTGGATAAAGTTCAAGCAGCTATATCTCAGACTGATAAGTTAGAAAAAGAACATCGAGCAGCTATTACTGATTTAGAGGAACGATATAAAAGATTACGTAAAATTTTATTAACTAAAAATAGTGATTTTGGTCCAGCACTAGATGCTCTTGAGGAACAGTTATCCTCAATTGAGAAGACCTTCGATGATTTTTCCAAATTGACTCAGCAAGGTGATCATGTTAATGCTGAAAAGATTCTAGTTGATTTAAATCAAGCGACGATTACATTGGAAAATACCATTAACGTGATTCCGACCCTCTACCAAGCAAATCACATAAAATTCGACAATCAAATTAATGAAATTTCAGAAGCATACCAACAAATGCGTACTGAAGGTTTTGCTTTCAACGATGATGATTTTGAAATATCATTAAAAGAATTACGGCAAGCGGTAAATGATAACATTATGAGTATTGGTCATTTGGATGTTCAACTGGTTAAAGATCAAGATGACGAAATTGCAAAACGAATTAATAATTTGTATGACAAGATGGAAGAACAAATTAAATCTCGAAAAGCAGTAGATCAATTAATTAAAAAAATAGGAAAATTTATTGAGCATGCGTATTATCAGAATAGAGCTTTAAGCGATGAACTGGATCAGTTAAGTCACAATTACTCATTAGAACATGGAGAAATTGAAACCACTAAACAATTGGCAGTTGAAATTAATGAAATTGGTCAGCAATATAAAGCTGATTTAAATTCAATTAATGAGGGTCAAGCTGTTTACAGTGAGATCGATAGTCACCTTGAAAAATTTAAAGCTGAATTAACTAAGATTGAAAAAAAGCAAATGGCTTTAAATGATTCAATTTCAGATTTTAGTGCCGAAGAGAAAAGGGCGCATCAAATATTAAGTGATCTAAATGCTGAACTACATGCAATTCAACGCAAAATTGAAAATTTAAATCTTCCAGGAATTTCGGATGATTATGTGGATTACTTTGGAATTGTAGCTGATGAAATTAATCATCTTAGTTCTACCATGAATAAAGTTAAAATTAGTATGGATGATATTCAAAAACAACTGGAACAAATTAAATCTGATCGTGATACTTTACAAGAAAAAACTGATGATTTAATTGATCAATCAGTTTTAGCAGAACAAGTGATGCAGTATGCTAACCGATATGTGGGTAATTCTACTGAAATTGATTCCGCATTAGCGAAAGCGAAAAATCTTTTTGATCATAAGTTTAATTACGGAGATAGTTTAGCTACGATTGCCAATGCTATTGATAAAATTGAACCTGGTTCATACAAGCGAATTGAAGATCATTATTATGCTAATAAGTCAACTACGACTAAAAAATAACATTTACCAGGTTGATAATCGACCTGGTTTCGTTTTCTAAATAATATAATAAGGAGGCAATTATGATTTATTTTGATAATAGTGCTACTACTAAAATCGATGAAGCTGTTTTAAATACCTATCAAAAAGTTAGCGAAAACTATTGGGGGAATCCATCTAGTTTGCATAACTTTGGGGAAAAATCATTTAATTTGTTACAACAATCACGAAAACAAATCGCAGATCTTCTTGGAGTTTTACCAAGCGAAATTTATTTTACAAGTGGTGGAACTGAGGGAGATAATTGGGCTATTAAAGGAACCGCAATGGCTAAGCGCTCGTATGGAAAACATATTATTACTACGCAAATTGAACATGCAGCAGTTAAAAATTCAACATCAACGTTAGAGGAGCTAGGATTTGATGTAACTTATTTACCTGTTGACTCAGAAGGACGTGTTTCTGCTAAAGATTTGGAAGCAGCTATTCGTCCTGATACGATTTTGGTATCGATTATGGCAGTTAATAATGAGGTGGGTTCTATCCAACCACTAGATGAAATTGCAAAAGTATTGGAAAAATATCCCAAAATTCATTTTCACGTGGATGCAGTTCAGGGAATGGCTAAAGGAATTCACGACTTGATTTTCACTGACCGAGTTGATTTTATTACGTTCTCTGGGCACAAATTTCATGCCCCTCGTGGAATTGGATTTATTTATGGAAAGAATGGTCGCCAAATTAGTCCATTAATGGATGGTGGAGGCCAAGAGCGTGGACAACGGAGTGGAACCGAAAATCTCCCAGCAATTGCAGCAATGTCCAAAGCAGTTCGAATTGTTAAAACAAATGAAGCCAAAAGAATTTTATCAGAACAAGCAATTCGAGAAAAAATTTATAATCACATTAGTAAGTTTGATAAAGTTAAAGTTTTTTCAAAGTTAAATCAAAATTTTGCTCCGCACATTCTTTGCTTTGCCATTTTAGGAGTAAAGGGAGAAACAATTGTACATGCCTTTGAACAAAATGGAATTTATATTTCAACAACTAGTGCTTGTTCTTCTAAAAAAGGCGTTACATCTGGTACACTAGATGCAATGGGAATTCCACAATCAGAGGCTAAAAGTGCAGTTCGTGTTTCTTTGGGGGATCACAATCGGCTAAATGAAGCAGACGAGTTTAACTTAATTTTTGATAAACTGTATAACCAATTCAAAAAGTTAAGTTAATTATTTTTATAGAAAAGAAGTGAAAATTTGGAATATAGTGAAATTATGGTTAGATATGGTGAGTTATCTACCAAGGGAAAAAATAAACGTGATTTTATTCGCCAATTAGGTAAAAATGTTCGAGATGTTTTAACCGAATTTAAGGGAGTTGAGGTTGAAGCACAAAGAGATCGATTACATGTTATTTTAAATGGGAATGATGCCAATCAAGTAATGGATGCAGTTGGTAAGGTCTTTGGAATTGAGACTTATTCGCCAGTAGTTAGATTGCCAAAGGATGCTACACTTGAAGATATTCAAAAGGCTGCCCTTGAAATGATTAACGACCAATATGAAGTTGGTCAAACTTTCAAAATTACTACTAAGCGTCAGAATAAAGACTATCCGTTAAATACTTATGGCGTTGATAACGGAATTGGTGGATATATTTTAGATAATATTGACGGAATTAATGTTAAAATGAAAAATCCAGACATTGAACTTCGAGTTGATGTTCGCTTAACTGGAATTTACTTATCAAGCATTACGATTCAAGGTTCGTTAGGTTTGCCAGTCGGAACTGGGGGACGTGCTACGATGATGTTATCTGGAGGAATTGATTCTCCAGTTGCTGCTTATATGGCAATGAAACGTGGGGTTAAGGTTGATATGATTCATTTCTTCAGCCCTCCTTATACTAGTCAACAAGCACTTGCAAAAGCCAAAGATTTAACGGCTAAATTAGCTGCTTTTGGTGGTACGATTGACTTTATTGAAGTTCCTTTTACTGAAGTGCAAGAGGATATTAAGGAAAAGGTCCCAGAAGGCTATTTAATGACTATTCAACGTAGAATGATGTTACGAATTGCAGCAGCCATTACTTTAGATCGTCATTGTAAAGGAGTCTTTACTGGTGAATCATTGGGTCAGGTAGCTTCCCAAACTATTGAAAGTATGCGTGTAATTAATGAAGTTACTTCATTACCAGTTTTACGTCCTTTACTTTCGCTTGATAAAACAGAAATCATTAAGATAGCTCGGGACATTGATACTTATGATCTTTCGATTATGCCATTTGAGGATTGTTGTACAATTTTTACCCCACCATCTCCTAAAACAAAACCTGATTTAGAAAAAACGATTAAGTTTGAAAAAAATATTGACGTAGATGGTTTGATGGAAAAGGCGCTTGAAAATTTAAAGATCACCAAAATTAAAGTTGGTGATGATTATTTAAATGCTCAAAAAGATGTGTTTGCAGAATTATTATAAAAATTTTAATAGTTGACGAATTCTAATTTGTTGAGTATTATTACTGTAAATATAAATGCGTTGAGCAAGAGGATTAGGACTAATGCTTTTTAGCGAGAGAACGACAGTGAGAGGTTCTTATGATAGGTACTAATTGTAGCTTGTGAGCAGATATAGTGAACTAATAATAACTATGTTCGGTACGGCCGTTATTCGTTTAAAGTTGGGATTATAAAAAATAGTCCAAATTAGGTGGTACCGCGAGCATTCGTCCTATTTCATAGGATGGGTGCTTTTTATTTAAATTAAATGAGGTGTTAATATGTCAAAAGAAGTAGAAATGTCAACAAAATTCAATCCCCAAGAAGTAGAAAAGGGAATGTATCAAAAATGGGTTGATGCTGGAGTATTTAAGCCTAGTGGGGATCCGAAAGCTAAGCCATATTCCATAATTTTGCCACCTCCAAATGTTACTGGTAAATTACATTTAGGGCATGCTTGGAATACCACCTTGCAAGACATGTTAATTAGACAAAAACGGATGGAAGGCTATGATACTTTATGGCTTCCAGGAATGGATCATGCTGGAATTGCGACCCAAGCAAAAGTTGAATCTATGCTTCGTGAAAAAGGAATTTCTCGGTACGATCTTGGTCGGGAAAAGTTTATTGAACAAGTTTGGGATTGGAAGGATAAATTTGCTGATACAATTCATCAACAATGGGCTAAGTTGGGACTTTCACTAGACTATAGTCGTGAGACCTTTACGCTTGATGAAAATGTATCTAAAGCAGTGCGAAAAGTTTTTGTTGATTTATACAATCAAGGATTAATTTATCGTGCTAAATACATTATTAACTGGGATCCACAAGCACGAACAGCTTTATCAGATATTGAAGTTGAGCATAAAGATGATAAAGGTGCATTTTATCACGTTAAATATAAGTTTGCGGATGGCACCACTTTTAATGGCAAGGATTATATTGAAATTGCAACTACCCGTCCAGAAACTATGTTTGGAGATACTGCAATTGCAGTTAATCCAAGTGATGATCGGTATAAAGAGTTAATTGGAAAAGAAGTAATTGTTCCATTAGTAAATCGAAAAGTTCCCATTATTGCAGATCACTATGTTGATATTGAATTTGGAACTGGAATGGTTAAAATTACGCCTGCTCATGATCCTAATGACTTTAAAGTTGGAAAACGACATAATCTTGCTGAAATTAACACGATGAATGAAGATGCTTCAATGAATGAAAATGCTGGTAAGTATGAAGGCATGGATCGCTTTGTTGCACGAAAAGCAATGGTTAATGATCTTGAAGAGCAAGGATATATGTTACGAGTTGATCCAATTGTTCATGCCGTTGGTCATTCAGAAAGAACGGGAGTGCAAGTTGAATCACGACTTTCAACCCAGTGGTTTGTAAAAATGAAGCCATTAGCTGAAGCAGCTATGAAAAACCAAGATACGGATGACGCAGTTAATTTTGTACCTAAACGTTATGAACATACTTTTAAACAATGGATGGAAGACGTTCATGATTGGTGTATTTCACGTCAGTTATGGTGGGGGCATCAAATTCCAGCTTGGTACAATAAAAAAACTGGGGAAATGTATGTTGGAGAATCAGCCCCTGAAGATGCTGAAAATTGGGAACAAGATCCAGATGTTTTAGATACTTGGTTCTCATCAGGATTATGGCCTTTTACAACAATGGGATGGCCAGATGAGAATTCTGAAGATTTCAAACGCTATTTTCCAACATCAACTTTAGTTACTGGTGATGACTTGGTTTTCTTTTGGATTTCAAGAATGATTTTTCAAAGTTTACATTTCACTGGTCGTCGACCTTTCAAAGATGTCTTACTTCATGGATTGATTCGTGATCAAGACGGTCGGAAAATGAGTAAGTCGCTTGGAAATGGAATTGATCCAATGGATGTTATTGCTAAATATGGTGCCGATGCATTACGGTGGTCATTATCGACAGGAACTACTCCTGGACAAGACGAACGTTTCAGTTACGATAAAGTCGATGCTTCTTGGAAATTTGTCAATAAAATTTGGAATGCTAGTCGTTACGTAATTATGAACTTAGGTGATATGGATGCACCAAAAGTTCCTAATGAGAATGAATTAAATCTTTCAGATAAATGGATTCTTTCACGTTTAAATAAAACGATTGCACACGTTACGGAAAACTTTGATAAATATAATTTTGGTGAAGCTAATCGGACTTTATATGACTTTATTTGGAATGACTTTTGTGATTGGTACATTGAAATGAGTAAGGAAATTCTCACTGGTGATGATGAACAAGCTAAAGCGAAAACTAGAAATGTTTTAGCATATGTTTTGGATCAATTCTTACGGCTTTTACATCCAGTTATGCCATTTGTAACGGAAAAAATCTGGTTATCAATGCCTCATGAAGGCGACTCGCTAGTTACAGCTGCTTATCCATTGGTAAACCATAATCTAGTTGATGATAAAGCTGAATCAGACATGGAGCACTTAATTGAAGTAATTAAAGCCGTTCGTAATATTCGAGCTGAAGCTAATGCTCCTTTAGGTAGTCCAGTTGATATTTTGGTTAAAACTAAGGATGCTGACCTCAAAGCAGTCTTGGAATCGAATCGAGAATATATTGATCGTTTTGGTCACCCAAGTAAGCTTGAAATTGGAAATGATATAACGGTTCCTAATTTATCAATGACTTCAGTTATTACTGGTGCTGAAATTAGTATTCCACTAGCTGAATTAATTGATTTAAATGATGAAGCAGATCGTCTTGAAAAAGAAGTTCAAAAATTTGAAGCAGAAGTCAATCGTGCCAAACGCAAATTAGCAAATGAAAAATTTGTTAATAATGCTCCTTTAAAAGTTGTTGAAGAAGAAAAGGGAAAGCAAGCGGACAATGAAACTAAATTGTTAGCTGCTAAGCAACGTTTAGCAGAGATTAAAGCTGCTCTTGAAAAATAAAATTAAAAAGTCTAGCTGAAAAGCTGGGCTTTTTTTGGAGGGATTAAATAATTGTTAAAAAATTATGATGAAGCAGTGGCTTATATTCATTCACGACCACGAATTAGGAAAGAAAAAACACAAAGGCGAATTTTGAATTTGTTAAATAAGTTGGGAAATCCCCAGCGTCAAGTTATTACTGTTCATGTGGTAGGAACAAATGGTAAAGGATCAGTTGTTGCTTATTTAATGAATCTATTAAATGGAATTGAAAAAAAGGTTGGAACTTTCACATCCCCATTTATGATTCGCTTCAATGAACGTATTAGTATCAATGGAAAGCCAATTTCAGATGAACAGCTCTTAGCTTTAGTTAATCAAATAAAACCTGTAATTGAAGAAATTGATAACACAAATGGTGAATTTGGACCTTCTGAATTTGAAACAATCACGGCTTTAATGTATCTTTATTTTTCCCAACAAAAAGTTGATCTAGCAATTGTTGAAGCTGGAATTGGTGGGGAATCAGATTCTACTAATGTAGATGATAAATCTGTTATGACTATTATTACAACAGTTGGAATGGACCACATGAAGTTATTAGGAAATACTATCTCAGCGATTGCTCATACTAAAGCTGGAATTATAAAATTCCAAACGCCTACTATAGTTGGGGATGTTCCCCAAGCTGCTTTAATTGAAATCGAAAAAGTGGCAACTAATAAAAATAGTCAGTTGGTTGTTGCTGGGCAAGATTATGAAGTTCAGAAGATTAATCAACATTGCTTTGCTTATCAAGACGAAAATCTAGATATTACTCAAATTAAAACTAATTTGTTAGGAAAATTTGAAATGGAAGATGCTGGAATTGCAATTGCGGCTTTTATTAAACTAAATCAGCTTAGATTTAAGTTACCAGTTGACCAAATTGTAGTGAATGTTAAAACGGAAATTCAAAAAACAGTTTGGGTTGGTCGAATGGAACCAATTAAAAAAAATCCACTAACGATTATTGATGGTGCCCATAATGTTCCTGCGATTCAAAAACTAAAGGAAAGTTTGCAGGTGTATTCAGATTATCAAATTGATTTAGTCATAGCAGTTTTTGCAGATAAACAATATCAAGCAATGATATCAATTTTAGAAACTATGCCCAATGTCAATTTGTATTTAACTTCTTTTATCCCGAATGAACAAAGAAAAGTAGCTGATTTTAAACTTACTGATGTAAAGCAAGTTCAATATCGGCCAAATTGGAAAAAGTTAGTTTCGGAATTGATTGCTAAAAATGCATCGCAAAAGCGAAAAATGATTGTAATTACTGGCTCACTAATGTTCATTTCTGAGGTAAGAAAGACAATCTTAAAAAATTAAGAAAAAGCTAAACTTTTGAATGTTAAATTAGAACTTAAATAAATGTACATTATGGTATACTTAAGACATTAATATAAAAAATTAAAAATAAATAATCATAAAAGGGATGAACGTTTTGTTAGGTTTAGGAAATAAAAACATTGGTATCGATTTAGGTACTGCAAATACATTAGTATACGTGGATGGTAAGGGAATTGTACTTCGAGAACCTTCTGTGGTTGCTAAAAATACTAATACTGGCGATATTGTGGCAGTTGGAAATGAAGCTCAAGCAATGACTGGAAGAGCTCCGGCTAGTATTGAAGTGATTCGTCCTATGCGAGATGGGGTAATTGCTGATTATGATACAACCGTTTCCATGCTTAAATATTACATAGAAAAGGCACTTGGTGGGCGTGGCAATCGTCCTTATGTGATGATTTCAGTTCCAAGTGGCATTACAACTGTTGAAAAGCGGGCAGTTATTGATGCTGCTCGAGTAGCGGGAGCACGAGACGCTTATGTGATTGAAGAACCATTTGCTGCTGCCGTAGGTGCTGGTTTACCAGTAATGAATCCAACTGGTAGTATGGTTGTTGATATGGGTGGTGGAACTACTGATGTAGCAACTATTTCACTTGGAGGAATTGTTTCTTCTCGTTCGGTAAGAATGGCTGGAGATAAATTAAGCGAAGCAATTGTTTCTTATATTCGTAAAAATTATAATTTATTAATTGGAATTCCTAGTGCAGAAGAATTGAAAAAGAACATTGGCTCTGCTTCCATTGAAAAAGCTAAAGAAATGCAAGGTGCAACGGTTCGAGGGCGTGATTTATTAACTGGATTACCTAAATCAACCGAAGTAACTGCTGAAGATGTTGCTATTGCAATTCATGAAGATTTATTAGAGGTGATTGGGGCAGTTAAAGATACTTTAGAAGCAACCTCTCCAGAAATTGCTGCTGATGTAGTTGATCATGGAATTGTTTTAACTGGTGGTGGTGCTTTAATCAAAAATTTAGATGAAGTAATCGCTGAAGCTACTCAAGTACCTGTTACTGTTGCTCAGGATCCATTAGACTGTGTAGCAAAAGGAACTGGTGAATCACTTAAAAGTATTGAAGTTATGAAGAAAAAATAATTCATGATAAGCGGGGTTGACCCGCTTATTTGTCTTATGGTTTTATTGGGGGATTTTTATGCATAAGTTTTTTTCTAGCCGTAACTTAGTTATTTTCGTGGTTTGCTTAGTAGCAAGTGTCGGTTTAATTGGTGGAACCGCAGCAATTAGAAATAATCGAGCTACTCCAACCTTTATCCAAACAATTGGAAATGATGTAGTTGGACTGGGTGATCGAGTAATTGCAGTTCCAGCTAATGGAATTGGTAAGCTTTTTGGTTCAGTTGATAATTTAATTAATACTTACCACGAAAATAATTATTTAAAATCAAAGGTACGTAGTTTACAAACAACTGAGGTACGAAATGATGCGTTAAGTAGGGAAAACAAAGATTTAAAGCAACAATTACATTTAAATAAGACACTTACTGGTTATCATTCTATTAATGCTGCTGTCCTTTCTCGCACTCCGTCAAATTGGCAACAACAACTCATTATTAATAAAGGTTCACTTGCTGGAATTAAAAAGAACATGTCTGTGATGGTTGATAAAGGTTTAATTGGACGAATCGTTGAGGTTAATAAAACTAATAGTAAAGTTGAATTAATTACGGATAGTGGTGATTCAGCAAGTCATTTTTCTGTTCAAGTACAGGGTAACAAAACGATGGTGGATGGCTTAATTTCAGGTTATAATAATGGAAATGACGAGCTAGAAATGGGAAACTTGACTGCTAAAGATAAAATTAAGCGTGGTTCTAAGGTGATGACTAATGGACTTGGTGATGTAACACCAAAGGGACTTTATGTCGGTAAGGTAACTGGGGTTTCTAGTGCTGCTGATGGGGCTTCTGAACAAATTAATATTAAACCGGCAGCTGATACTAGAAATATAGATATAGTAACTGTGATTAGTAAAGAATAGTAAGGGGAGCATTACATATGTTGAAAAAATCTAGACATCGATTGCTCTTTATTATTGGATTATTTATTTCTTTTTATTTGGAAGGTACGTTAATGCATGCTTTCCCCTACTTACTAGCTGGCAAATTTCCAATGGTTCCTTATTTGACAATTACTTGGTTAATTTTTACTGTCTTATTTAGTGATGGAAGTCAAAATCTTCACATCTATTGGTGGGCTTTTGGAATTGGAATTCTTTATGATTCCTATTACGTTGGTGTTTTAGGTATTTATACGGTTATTTTTCCTGTTGTAATTCTAGTAACGAAACTGATTTTAGAGTATGTGGATGAAAATATTTATAGTTCAATGATGATTTATTTAATTGATATTATTATTGTATTAGTATTGGGGTATACTGGCGGAAGAATGAGTCATTTAGTTTACTTTTCAGGAATTCATTTTTTTGCTTATGCATTTGGACCAACTTTATTACTTAATCTAGTAATCTTTTTGGTACTTTATTTTCCAATCAGTTTGTTATTTGATAAGTATAAAGAATAGGAGCTAATTGATTTATGAAGAGTGTTATATTAAAGGGAACTCAAAATGGATTTGAAATTATCTTGGATGATGCCGCTAGTTTTTTAGACATTGAGCGTGAATTTACGGATCTCTTAGGACAACTAGCTAAAGATTCAGATAATTCTGAAAAAAAATCAATGAAGTTTGATATTGTTACTGGAAACCGAGCACTGTCAGTTGAACAAAAACAATCATTACGTGATATAGTAAATAAAAGAGATCATCTAGTAATTAATGAATTTAAAGCCGATGTAATGTCAAATGATGAAGCTTATCATTTGCGCGATGAGAATCGAGTGACTATTATTGATCAAACCATTCGTAATGGTCAAGATTTGAAAATTAAAGGCGATGTCCTTTTCTTGGGTAAAATTCATGAAGGTGGAAAATTAATTACTAATGGTAATTTGTTTTGTATGGGAAATGTTGAAGGAATTGTACAAGTTGGCTTTCCCGTTGATGAATCAAAACTAGCTGTTGGGAATTTTCACAATGCTCAACAAGTTCGAATCGGTGAACAAATTGAAATTATTGCAGATAAAAATGAAGAAATTTCAGAGAACTTAAGAACAGTTGTTTATGTTAATGGATTGCATTCAATTTCATATAGCAATTTAGACAATATCAAAGAAATTAGTCCTAAGTTCTTTAGTAGAATTGGAGGAATGTAAGAATGGGTGAAGCCATCGTAATTACATCTGGTAAAGGTGGAGTAGGTAAAACAACTACTTCTGCTAATCTTGGTACAGCCTTGGCCTTAATGGGTAAAAAAGTTTGTTTGATGGATTTAGATATTGGTTTACGAAATCTTGATGTGGTTTTAGGTTTAGATAATCGTATTATGTATGATATTGTTGATGTTGCCCAGCAAAGGGTAACCTTAACTAAAGCATTAGTTAAAGATAAACGATTTGGCGATAATTTTTATTTACTTCCAGCTGCACAAAATACTGATAAGAATGCTTTATCGGAAACGGAAGTTAAGAAGATCGTCGATGAATTAAAGCCTCAATTTGATTATGTCTTAATTGACTGTCCAGCTGGGATTGAGCAAGGATTTTTAAATTCCGTTGCTGGGGCTGATTGTGCAATCATTGTGACTACACCTGAAATTTCAGCAGTTCGTGATGCTGATCGGATTGTAGGATTATTAGAAAAACATCCAATGAAAGAAGCACCGCGGTTAATTATTAATCGAATTCGTCCTAATATGATGGATAATGGTGAAGTAATGGATGTATCTGAAATTACACATCACTTGGGGATTAAATTACTGGGAATTGTAATTGATGATGATCAAGTGATTGCAACTTCTAATCATGGTGAACCAATTGTTTTAAATCCAGATAATCCTGCTTCTGAAGGGTATCGAAATATTGCTAGAAGAATTCTTGGGGAAACAGTGCCCTTAATGCAAATTAAGGAGCAAAAACAAAGTTTCTGGACAAAGCTTAAACGGGTATTTAAGTAATATGTGATTAATTCCTTAGAATAAAATCTAAGGAATTTTTATTTTGGGGGAAAATATGCAACAAGAGATAGCATCAGGAGTTCATTTTAATTTTGAAAAGCAAAATAAGTTCAAAAACGTCGCCATTTCAGTTGATTTTATGGAACCATTAGCTAGTGATAATTTAGCAAAACGGACTATGGTCGCTGAAATGATGGAGAACTATAGTGCTAAATATAATTCTAAACTTAAAGTAGCCCGTAAATTAGCAGAATTATACGGAGCACGTTTCGGTACCAATATATTTAAGGTTGGAAATATGGTTGCCCTTCGAGTGGTAATTACGTTTATTAATGATCAATTTTTGCATGATGAAATTAATTTAGTTAAACAAATCGGAGAATTTTTACAAGAAATGATTTTTCGGCCGAATTTAAATGCGGATGGAATTTATCCGGTAGCACTTTTTAATTTGCAGCGTGATAATTTAGTTGATTATTTGAATAATCTTAGTGACAATAAGAAGTATTATGCTGCACGACAAACTAAAAAATTATATTTTGCGAATGATCCCTTAAATGCTAAGTTAATTTTTGGTGATGTTCAGGAATTAGCAACAATTTCTCCCCAAAAAGTAGCTAACTATTATCATGAAATGATTAAGCAAAATGAAATTTATATTTCTGTGATAGGTTCTTTAAATAAGCAACAAGTTACAACCATTAAAGACCACTTTAATTTTTCAGCAAGACCATCTTTAAGGGTTAAAATGCAGACAAATATTTCTAATCAGCCAATTAGAGAGCAAACTCAATTAGCATCCCAGAAACAGTCACAATTTAATTTGATGTATGATTTTCCTGTTAATCTTAAATCAGACGATTATTATGCAGCTTTGGTCATGAATGCTTTATTAGGCGGATCAGCAACCTCGTTGTTATTTTTAAATGTTCGAGAACAAGCCAGTCTTGCTTATTATATTTCAAGTAGTTTTAATTCCACTATGGGATTTTTAATGATTCAAAGTGGAATTGATGGTAATAATGTAGAAAGAGTAAAAGGTTTGGTTAACGACCAAATTGATAGATTAAAAAATGGTGATTATACTGATAGTTTATTAGATAAAGTTAAAACTTCCTTAATATCAGGATATTTAACTACCTTTGATAGCGAACGAAAATCTTTAAATGATCTTTTTATTAAATCATTAGTTGATAATCAAGTTAATAAAACCGATTGGATTACAGCTGTTAAATCAATTGATAAAAAGGCAGTTGCTAAAGTGACGCAAAAATTAGCTTTAAAATCAGTCTTTTTATTGAAGGGGGAAAAAGATGCATAAAATTCATTATGAACAGTTCGATGAAGATGTTTATCAAGCCACCCTAAAAAATGGGTTGCGGGTAATTATTAATCCTAAGCCAAGTTTTAATTCAACTTATGCAAGTTTATCAGTTGAATTTGGCTCAATTAATACTTTAATTAAGGATAATCAGGAAATTAAGCAGCTTCCAGCTGGAATTGCTCATTTTATGGAACATAAATTATTTGATAAAAAGGGCTATGACAGTAGTGATTTATTTGCTGAATTTGGAGCTGAAAATAATGCATTTACTAGTTTTAATCAAACTAGCTACCTTTTTTCTGCAACCACCGATTTTAAACAAAACTTTAAAAATTTAATTGATTTAGTTGAAAACCCATACTTTGATAAGCAAAAAATCAAAAAAGAGCAGGGAATCATTGGACAAGAAATTATGATGTATCAAGATGACCCTAATTCACGAATTTATTTTGATACGATTGCAAATTTATATAATCATTCTCCACTAAGTTTGGATATTGCTGGAAGTGTAGAGTCAATTTTTAAAATTACCCCAGAACAACTTTATGATACGTATCGACAATATTATGTACCAAATAATATGACTGTGGTAGTAGTTGGAAATATTATCGTCGAAGAGGTTATGAGTGAATTAGAAAACCATTTTTCAATGAGTGATAAAAGCGATACAGTTACTGAATTAAAACATTTAGTAAATCAAAAAATTGAAGCTGCCCCTGTCATTCCATATACAGAAACTACAATGGGAGTCGCTACTCCTAAAGTAGGACTTGGAATTCGGGGTCCCCAGACTAGCGTTTCAGGAAAAGCAGCTGCCCGTTATGAATTAGCTTTAGGAATGTTTTTAGAGTTAATTTTTTCAGAAGATTCAGATATTTATCAACGTTTATATGCTGATCAAGTCATTAATGATTCATTTGGCTTTGACTTTGATATTGAGTCCGGCTATCAATTTTTGATTTTTGCTGAAGATACTCAACAAATTAATAAGTTTTGTGATACAATTTTGGCTAAAATTAAAGATTGTTTGGATAATCCTAAGCAAATTAAATCACAATTTAAATTAATTAAAAATGAAGAAATTGGTGATCACTTTGCACTAATGGACTCAATTTCTGGGATTGCTAACCAAATGGGTGATAGGCTAAATGAATTTACAAATGTTTATGATGAAGTTGAAATTATCAAAAGGCTAACTTTTTCGGAAATTTTAGCTGTTGCTAAGCACTTTTTTAAAAATAGTCAAACCACAATTAACGTTATTAATTAAGTTAAACTAAACTTTTTCCGAGTTTTATTGTGATATACTGACATTAATTAAATGAATTGGAGTTGAAAAAATGACTGAAGAAAATTCAAACCCTCAAATAAATATTGGGGAAAAACTTAGCTCTGCCAGAAAGAAAGCAGGACTCTCAATCGATGCTATACAAAAAGATACTAAAATTCAAAAAAGATATTTAGTAGCTTTGGAAAACAATGATTTTGCGGCTCTTCCTGGTAAGTTTTATGTTAGAGCTTTTGTTAAAGCATTTGCTAATGCAGTCGGACTAGATGGTGAAAAGTTTGTTCACCAATATCTTCCAGAGGAAAATCTTACGGGAGAAGTTAAAACAGATGCTCAACCAGTTGAAAATGAAGCTCCCACTAATTCACGAGTAGTTAAGCCAAATAGCTCAGTTTCAGAAGCTAAAAGTAAGCTTGACTTACGAAAATATTTACCAATTGGTGTAATTGTGGTAATTGTAATTATTGTGTTGGTGGTTGTGGGATTTGCCGTAGTTAAAACACATAATGATAGTAGTAGCGCTGCTCCAGCAAATTCAAAAGTGACGGTTTCTAATGAAGACGAAAAAAAGAAAGCCAAGCCAAAGGCAGCTCCTAAGAAAAACACTTTGAAAAAGGGTGAAACTAAAATTACAGCAATTAAAAATAGTCCTTCTGATTTTACTGTTCAAACGGGTGACGAAGCATCTAAGTTAGAATTAGGTGCCACTCAAGTTGCTAATGCAACGGTTAAAGTTAATGGTAACCAGGTTTGGGCTGGAAGTTTAACTGCTAATGCTGGTCATTCAGTTGATTTACCTAAAGATACTAAAGAAGTTAACATTTCGTTGAGTAATGCTCCAATTTCTAGTGTTAAAGTAAATGGTAAAGCAGTGATAATGTCAGCTCCAGCGCAAGGACAAAGTGCTACTCAAAGAGAAATGAATCTTAAATTTAGCAATTAAATTTGTGATAGAATAACGATCTGTTAAAAAATAGGTCGTTTTTCTGCTTTTTACATCAGAAAGGAACTTGAAAAATGAATTTACCCAATCAACTAACCATGTTTAGAATTTTCTTAATTCCAGTTTTTCTGCTATTGTTAGCAGTTCCAATGGATTTGGGAAGCGTAGTTATCTTAGGAACTTTAATTCCCGTAGCACAATTATTGGCGGCGCTAGTGTTTATTGTGGCTGCCTTAACTGATTTTGCTGATGGTCAAATTGCTCGTCGGCAACATTTAGTTACCAATTTTGGTAAGTTTGCCGATCCTTTGGCTGATAAGATGATTGTAATGACTGCGTTTATTATGCTTGTAGGACCAGGTAGTGAAAATGTAGCTGCATGGATTGCTGCAATTATTGTCTGTCGTGAACTAGCAGTTACTGGATTACGTCTAATTATTGTACAAAATGATGGAGAAGTTGTTGCAGCAGCTTGGTCTGGCAAAGTAAAAACTTTTTTTGAAATGATTACTATCATTATTCTTTTATTAAATAACGTTTGTTTTGCTAACTTTGATTTTCCAGCTGGCCAAATTTGTTTATATATTTCTTTAATTGCAGCGGTTTATTCCGGAATTGAATATTTTTACAAGAATCGCAAAGTATTTTCTGATTCATTTTAATAAAGGGGGGTTTTACCATGAATGCTGAAATAATTACAGTGGGAACTGAAATTTTGCTTGGGGAAATTGTCGACACTAGTGCTCCGTTTATTGCTCGTCGTTTGGCTAACCTTGGCATTGACGTTTACTTTGAAGATACTGTTGGTGATAATTATAATCGACTTGAATCAACCATTAATTTAGCGGAAAGTCGTAGTGATTTAGTTGTTTTGACAGGAGGACTGGGACCAACTGAAGATGATATTACCAAAATTTCTTTAGCCCAACATTTAGGCCTAGATTTAGTGACTGATCAAAAAGCATTGAAAAAAATTAATGATTTTTATGCTACATATGCTTTAGGAAAGCCAAGTAATGCCGACATGATGGCTCAGTACATTGAGGGAGCAGAAGTATTACCAAATGAAAAAGGTTTTGCTGTGGGCATGTTTTTAAAAACTGATGCTTGTGATTATTTGGTATTACCTGGACCACCAGTTGAAATGCAAGCCATGTTTACTAGCTTTGCTATGCCAATATTAGCTAAATTAACGAATGGAAATTCGTTAATTGATTCAAAAGTCCTTCGTTTCTTTGGAATTGGAGAAACTGAATTAGAAAAAGACTTGAAGACTTTAATTGATAATCAAACTAATCCCACTTTAGCCACTTACGCTAAACGTAATGAAGTAACTTTACGAATTACAGCTAGTGGGAAAACGAAAGCTGAAATTAATACTTTGCTGGATAATATGGAAAAACAAGTTTTAGCAATTGTTGGTAAATATTTTTATGGTTATGGTGATAATAATTCACTAGAAAAAGTAGTGGTTAATTTATTGAAACGCAAAGGGTTAACCATCACTGCAGCAGAATCCTTAACAAGTGGGATGTTTCAAAGTCGTATTGGTAATGTAGCTGGAGCATCAGACGTTTTTCCTGGTGGATTTGTAACTTATTCTGCAACAACAAAGGAACAACTTTTAGATATTCCTGTAGCAATTATTAACGAATATGGAGTAGTTTCAGCAGAAACGGCTGAATATATGGCTAAAAATGCTAAAGAACAACTAAAAAGCGATGTAGGAATTTCATTTACAGGAGTTGCAGGTCCAGATAGTCTTGAAGGTCATCCAGCTGGCTTTTTCTGGGTGGGTCTAGCATTACCAGATGGAAAAGTAATTACTAAAAGTGTTAATTTTGCTAAAGCACGTAATGAAGTTCGTGATTATGCGACCAAAACTGGATTTAAATTAGTATATGATAATTTAAAGTGATTAAGAAGAATAACAGAAATGTTATTCTTTTTTAAGATACTTAGTTGACACTTAATTTTTTTAACATTAAACTTAATAAGTAGTTGATTTTTAAATTAACTTTAAATTACAGATTAATTAAGTGGTACGGAGGTAAAATGATGGTTTTTACTATTATTGGAAGCGCCGCTATCGCTATAATTGTTGGATTTTTAATTGGCAAAAATACTCATAAACGAGTAGTTGAAAAGAAATTAGATGCTGCTCACAAGAATGCTAATGATATTATTTCTGATGCTGAGAAGAGAGCTAAGAGCGCTTTAAAGGAAGCTACTTTAGAAGCCAAGGAAAATGGTAATGCTTATCGTGCCAAGGTGGAAAAAGGGCTTAAAAAGCGTCGGGCAGATCTTCAACGTCAAGAAGATCATTTGTTAAAACGTGAAGAATTATTAGATCGTAAAGATCGAGCATTTGAAAAACGCGAAGATAGTCTTAATCGTCAGGAAGAAAAGATTAGCAATGAGAAAAAAGTCTTGGTTAAGAAGCAACAAGATGCAGATGCACTTATTGAAAAAAGGCAAGCAGAAGTTACCAGGGTTTCTTCACTAACTCAAGAAGAGGCTCGTAACTTAGTGATTGAAGAAACGAAAAAAGGTCTTGCTGATACTAGAGCGCAAATGATTAAACAAAATTACGAGGCAGCTAAAAAAGCTTCTGCCCGTGATGCGAAGAATTTAATTGTTGAAGCGCTGCAACAAAGTTCAGCTGATATTGTTTCTGAAACTACTGTGTCAGTTGTGACTCTTCCTAATGATGATATGAAGGGTAGAATTATCGGACGAGAAGGTCGCAACATTAGAACCTTTGAAACACTTACAGGAATTGATTTAATTATTGATGATACTCCTAATGCAGTTGTTTTGAGTGGTTTTAACCCTGTTAGACGCGAAATTGCTAAAATGGCCCTTGAAAAATTAATTAAAGATGGTCGGATTCATCCCGCTCGCATTGAAGAAATGGTTGAAAAAAGTAAAAAGGAACTCAATCAATTGATTCAAGAAACAGGAGGGAATGTAATTTTTGATTTAGGAATTCATTCCATGAATCCAGATTTAGTTAAATTAGTTGGACAGTTAAAATACAAGCTCTCTTATGGGCAAAATGTATTATCTCGTTCAATTCAAGTTGCTAAGTTAGCTGGAGTTTTTGCAGCCGAATTAGGTGAAGATGTTACTTTAGCAAAGCGTGCTGGATTATTGCATGAGATTGGAAAAGCAGCTTCAAACGGAACGGATGAATCTTATGTTGATGCTGGAGTTGACATTGCTAAGAAATATGGCGAAGATTCTGTAGTGATTGATTCAATTCGTTTAGGAAATCCAGGCAGTGAGCCACATAGTATGGTAGCTGAATTGGTAGAAGTTGCTGATCGAATTTCAATTGCTAGACCGGGAGCCAAAAGCGATTCCCTTGAAAGCTTTGTTCATCGTTTAGAAAAACTTGAAGATATTAGTAACAGTTTTTCAGAAGTGGAAAAAAGTTATGCAGTTCAAGCCGGACGAGAAATTAGAGTGATTGCACAACCAAATAAAATTTCTGATTCACAAGCCATTGTTTTGGCCCGTGAGATCAAAGACAAGATTGAGGATGAGATGGATCATCCTGGTCATGCAAAGGTAACCGTTATTCGTGAAACTCGTGCAGTTGATTATGCAAAATAAAAAAAGACCCATAGTGGTCTTTTTTTATTTTGCTTTTTCCATGGTAAAATAGAATATATAAGTAAATTAGAATGGCGGAGAAAAAATGCAAATTTTATTTGTTGGTGATGTGGTTGGTGATTTAGGTATGAAAATGGTAAGTCAGTATTTACCGTTGCTCAAAAAAGATTTAAAACCTCAGCTTACGATTGTAAATGGAGAAAATGCAACTAAAGTAGGTCGGGGAATTAATGAGCGACTTTTTAAACAAATTATGAAAGATGGGGCTGACGTAGTTACTTTAGGTAACCATGCTTGGAATAATCCAGAAATTTTTGAGTTCATAGATAAAACCCAAAAGTTAATTAGGCCGCTTAATTACCCAGGACAAAAGGTTCCAGGTAAAGGTTATTGTGAATTGAATATTAATGGAGTTAAAGCAGCTGTAATTAATTTACAAGGCCGAATTTTTATGGAAGAAACGGACGATCCGTTTGCCAAAATTGACAATTTGTTAAGCCAACTTCAAGAAGAAAAGACAAAGGTGATTTTTGTTGACTTTCACGCTGAAACTACTAGTGAAAAAAAAGCTATGGCCATGTATTTAGATGGAAAAGTTTCAGCGGTAGTGGGAACGCATACTCACGTTCAAACTAATGATGCTCATATTTTGAAAAATGGAACTGCTTTTTTAACCGATGTTGGCATGACTGGTCCTGATGATGGAGTAATTGGTATGCAATATGAACCAGTTATCAATAAATTTTTAACTTCTCGGCCTAATCGTTTTGAAGTTGAGACAAAAGGTGACGGAATTTTGTCGGCATGTTTAATTGATGTTGATAACCGAGATGGACATGCTAAAAAAATAAAAACAATTATGATTAGTAAAAGTCATCCCTACCAGAATTAATAAGGAGTAACAGCTGATGGCAAAGAAAAATACAGCTATGATGGAACAATATCAAAAAATCAAGGATCAATATCCAGATGCTTTTTTATTTTATCGTATTGGTGATTTTTACGAATTGTTTAATGAAGATGCCATTAAAGGAGCACAAATTTTAGAGCTAACGCTTACTGCTAGAAATCATAAAGCAGAAGACCCAATCCCTATGTGTGGAGTACCACATAAAGCAGCACAAGGTTATATTGATACACTGGTTGATCAGGGTTATAAAGTTGCGGTTTGTGAACAGGTTGAAGATCCTAAATTAGCTAAAGGAATGGTTAAACGTGAAGTTATTCAATTAGTTACCCCCGGGACCCAAACTGATAGTAAGTCTGAATCGGCTAAAGATAATAATTATTTGGCTAGTGTCGTATACAGTCAAGAGCTTAACCAATATGGTTTTTCATACATCGAACTATCAACCGGAGAATTAAAAGTAACTCTATTGGATAGTGCCGATGATGTTTTGAATGAGGTGATTAATCTTAATTCGAAAGAAGTTGTAGTTGATGACAGTCTTACTTCAACGTTAGTTTCTAATTTTAAAAAGCTAGGAATCTTGACTTCTCAACAAAATAGCATTGACGAAGGAAATGGAACAGGCATCATCACTAACATTGATAATGAATTACTTCGTCAATCTTTGAACTTATTATTAACTTACGTTGCCGATACACAAAAACGTAGTCTTTCACATATTCAGAGGGCACAACAATATCAAACGAACTCTTTTTTAAAAATTGATCATAATTCTCAATATAATTTGGAACTTTTAAAAAACATTCGAACTGGTAAGAAATCTGGGACTTTGTTGTGGGTTGTTGATGATACTAAAACCGCTATGGGTGGTAGAAAATTAAAGCAATGGATTGAGCGTCCCTTGATTAAACAAACAGATATTTTAGCTAGACAGAATTTAGTCGAAACACTTTTAGATAGTTATTATGAACGAAATGAATTACGAGAAGCTTTAATTAAAGTTTATGATTTGGAAAGGTTAGCGGGCAGAATTTCGTTTGGGGGAGTTAATGCCCGTGACTTAACTCAGTTAAAGTCGTCATTAGCTCAAATACCTAAAATTAAACATATTTTAAATCAACTTGATTCTGCTGACTTTCTGTCGATTTATGAACAACTTGATGATGTTTATGACGTTTATCAATTGATTGATGACGCAATTATTGAAGATGCCCCTATCTCAGTTAAAGATGGAGGAATTATTAAAGATGGATATAGTGATAAACTTGATCAGTATCGCGATGCTATGCAGAATGGAAAACAATGGTTAGCTGATTTAGAAGCAAAAGAGCGTAAGCTAACGGGAATTTCTAATTTAAAAATTGGATATAATCGAGTATTTGGTTATTACATTGAAGTTACAAAAGGAAATATTCCTAAATTAGATGATACTCGATATAACCGAGTACAAACTTTAACCAATGCTGAAAGATTTTCGACTCCAGAATTAAAGTCTAAAGAATCTTTAATTTTAGAAGCTCAAGAAAAATCTCGAAGTCTTGAGTATGATATTTTTGCTAGCATTCGAGAACAAATCAAGCAACAAATTCCTCGAGTACAAAAATTAGCAAATGGGATATCAAGTCTTGATGTACTTCAAAGTTTTGCAACAATTAGTGAGCGCGAACAATTTGTAAAACCAAGTTTTAATAATCATAAATTATTAAAACTTGTTAATGCTCGACATCCTGTTGTTGAACAAGTGATGGGTTCGCAAAAGTACGTTCCTAATGACGTACTTATGGATAAAGACACTGGCATTCTTTTGATTACAGGTCCTAATATGTCAGGAAAAAGCACCTATATGAGGCAATTAGCTTTAATTGTAATTTTGGCACAAATGGGTTGTTTTGTTCCGGCAGAATTAGCTGAGATGCCTATCTTTGACCAAATTTTTACACGAATTGGGGCAGCTGATGATTTGATTTCAGGACAAAGTACTTTTATGGTTGAAATGAAGGAAGCTAATCAAGCTATTCAAAATGCAACCGAAAATAGTCTTATTTTATTTGATGAATTAGGTCGTGGAACTTCGACATATGATGGTGTAGCGTTAGCGCAAGCTATTATTGAATATATTCATAATCATGTTCATGCTAAGACCATGTTTTCGACACATTATCATGAACTGACCGACCTTAGCAGTGAGCTTCACCACTTAAAGAATGTTCACGTAGGCGCAACAGAAAAAGATGGTAAGTTAATTTTTTTGCATAAAGTTCTTGATGGAGCAGCTGATAAATCATATGGAATTAACGTTGCTCAATTAGCTGGTCTTCCTGATGAGTTATTAGCACGTGCACAATCAGTTTTAAATCATTTTGAAAGTAATCATCAAAAGCAGGAAAAAGATAGTCATTTGGCAATTACACCAACTTCAGATTCGAGTGATGAGGAAGCCTCTCAATTAGAACTATTTAAAGTTGAAAAACAGCCCTTAGCAACTAGTGAATTAACTAAAAAAGAGGCTAAAATTATGACTGAAATTAAAAAAATTGACTTAATGAGTTTAAATCCAATGGAAGTTATGAATTTAGTTTATCAGTGGAAACAAAAATTAAAGTAAAAGTAAGGAGGAATTGAAATGGGTGAGATTCATCAATTATCTAACGTCTTATCTGATCAAATTTCAGCCGGAGAAGTAATTGAACGACCAGCTTCCGTAGTTAAAGAATTAATTGAAAATTCAATTGATGCTGGTAGTAGTCGAATTGATGTTGAACTGCACGATGCCGGATTAAAACAAATCAAGATTACTGATAATGGGAATGGAATCGCCCCTGATCAAGTTCAACTAGCTTTTAAACGATTTGCTACTAGTAAAATTAAACAACAATCAGATTTATTTAAAATTCATTCGTTGGGATTTCGCGGAGAAGCTTTACCTAGTATTGCCTCAATTTCAGAAGTAACGATGAAAACTTCCGATGGAGAGCATGAAGGAAGCAAAATTAAAATTAGTGGTGGTAAATTAGTTCAACAGGTACCGGCTGAAATTAGGCGGGGGACTACTGTTAAAGTTGAAAATTTATTTTTTAATACCCCGAATCGGTTAAAATATCTTAAATCTAATTCAACAGAGTTAAGTAAAATTACTGACATTGTAAATCGATTAGCATTAAGTCACCCAGAAGTAGCCCTTTCTTTATATCATAATGATCGTGAATTATTACGAACTTCTGGTCGAAATAACATGCAACAGGTAATTGCTGGAATTTACGGAAATCCTAGCATGAAAAAAATGATTGCAGTGAATGCCGAAAATCAAAAATTTAAAATAACAGGATATACTAGTTTACCTGAACTAACGCGAGCTAGTCGTAAGTATATTTCAGTCATTATTAATGGCCGATTTGTGAAGGATTATGCTTTAAATCATGCGATCATTGATGGTTATGGTTCAAAATTAATGGTGGGACGTTATCCAGTTTCAATAATAAATGTTGAAATGGATCCAAGTTTAATTGACGTAAATGTTCATCCAACTAAACAAGAAGTACGCCTTATTGATAGTCGAGAACTTAGTGATTTTATCGCTAAATCAATTTATGCAGCACTAGCTCAAGAAAACTTAATTCCTGATGCACTTGATAATCAATCATTGAAGCGAGGGCTTTCAGAACACAACACGATGGAAGTTGCTTTGAATTTTGATGATTTAGCAACCAATGATACTGCAACTTTAACTAGTGTTGTCAAAAGCAATCCGAAGATAGATCAAATTACTTCAGTTACAGTAAAAGATAAAGCAAAACATCAGCCGATTATGGTTAAAACTAAAGCAGATTTACAGCAAGCGGATGTAGTAAATTTTCAAAATTATTATTTAAACGAACGAAAAGCGGCACCATTTGGAAATGAAACTAAGCAATTAATTGCGCAACAACGGTTCCCAAAACTTCGATTTGTTGGTCAAGTTCATGGAACTTATTTAATTGCTGAAAGTCAAGACGGTATGTATATTATTGATCAGCATGCTGCTCAAGAACGCATTAATTATGAAAAGTTCCGTAAGCAAGTCGGAGAGGTTACAGAAGATGAGCAAAACTTGTTAGTTCCAATTGTTTTAGATTATCCAGCTAGTGATTCCTTGACCATTAAAAGCCACTTGAATTTACTAGAATCAGTTGGCATTAAGTTAGAACCCTTTGGAAATAATAGTTTTGTCATTCATCAGCATCCAACTTGGTTTGAAAAGGGACAAGAAGAAGCAACCATTAGAGAAATGATTGATTGGGTACTTAACCATGATAAACTAACCACAGCTGCTTTTCGTGAGCAAGCAGCTATCATGACTAGTTGTAAACAAGCAATTAAAGCTAATCATCATTTGGATCGTAATCAAGCCCAAGCATTACTAGATGGCTTATCTAATTGTGAAAATCCATTTAATTGTCCTCATGGGCGGCCAGTGTTGATTCATTTTTCGCCAAATGATTTACAAACGATGTTTAAGCGCATTCAAGATCCCCATGAAGCAAATAGTTGGGAATAAAAATGAAATGAGTGATTAAAATGTACGAATATTTATGTGGCGAATTAACTGATATTGCTGAATCTTATGTGGTAATTGATGTTCAGGGAGTTGGCTATTTAGTGAAGGTTGCTAATCCTTACCACTTTGAGACAAAAATTAATATTAAAATTAAACTGTACATCCATCAAAGTGTTAGCGATTCAGCAATGACTTTGTATGGATTTGAAACTTTAGAAGACAAACAGCTTTTTGAACAACTTTTAAATGTTTCTGGTATTGGATCAAAAAGTGCCTTAGCGATTATGGCGGGTAACGACAATACTGGACTTATTAATGCCATTAAAACTGAAGATGTTAGTTTTTTAGTTAAGTTTCCAGGAATCGGTAAAAAAACGGCTCAACAAATTATTTTGGATTTAAAAGATAAGATTGACAAAACGTTACAACTAGATTTAAATGTTAAAGAAGTAAATTCGCTACCTAGTCAAAATCAAAAGTTAGATGATGCTTTAAATGCTTTAGAAGTTTTAGGTTTTACACACAAAAGTGTTATTAAAATTAAATCCAAATTGGCAGAACTGAATGATGATACGACTACGGATCAATATATTAGTAGCGGATTGAAAATGTTAACTAAGTAAGGAGACAAATGGTGGAAGATGATAGAATTGTGTCGCAAAGTACGGATGATCAAGAAGCTTCATTAGAACAATCTTTACGACCTCAAACTTTTTCACAATACATTGGCCAAGCTGAAATCAAGCATTCCTTGAACGTTTATATTAAGGCAGCCAAACAACGTGAGGAGTCACTAGACCATGTTTTATTGTATGGACCACCAGGTTTAGGGAAAACCACTTTAGCAATGGTAATTGCTCATGAAATGGGTGTTAACTTAAAAATTACTAGTGGACCTGCAATTGAAAAAAGTGGTGATTTGGCTGCCTTATTAAATGAATTAGAGCCAGGTGATATTTTATTTATTGATGAAATTCATCGACTTCCCAAAGTAGTAGAAGAGATGCTTTATTCTGCAATGGAAGATTTTTATATTGATATTGTGATTGGGCAGGGTCCAACCGCTCATCCAGTTCACTTTGCACTACCTCCCTTTACTTTGATTGGCGCTACAACTCGAGCAGGATTATTAGACGCTCCATTTCGAAATCGATTTGGAATTGTTGAGCACATGAGTTATTATAATCAGTCGGATTTAGAGAAAATTGTAAAACGGTCGGCTAAGATTTTTCAAACTAATATTAAGGATGAAGGAGCTCATGAAGTTGCTTTGCGTTCTCGCGGAACTCCAAGAATTGCCAACCGGTTATTGAAGCGAGTTCGTGATTTTGCGCAAGTTTCTGGCAAAAACGAAATTGATATTGAAAGTGTTGATCAAGCTTTAACGGCTTTAGGAGTTGATGGTCAGGGTCTGGATCGAACTGACATTAAGCTGTTGGAAACGATGATTGAATATTATCATGGTGGGCCAGTTGGCTTAAATACTTTAGCTGCTAATATTGGCGAAGAAACTGATACAATTGCTGAAATGTATGAGCCATATTTATTACAAAAGGGTTATTTAAAAAGAACTGCTCGCGGTCGAAAAGTAACAGAAAAAGGGTATCAGCATTTAAATATTCCCTATCCAACTGAATAAGTTTGATTGATAGCGTTTGTAGGGTAATTTTGGTAAAATTAAAATAGTAAATTAATTGAGGTGAAAATATTATGCAACAATATGGTTCAATTGCAATTTTAGTTGTTTTATTTGGTTTAATGTATTTCTTTATGATTAGACCTCAAAAGAAACAACAACAAAAACATCAGGCAACGTTAAAATCTTTACAAAAGGGTGATCACGTTGTTACAATCGGCCGTTTACACGGAGTGGTTAGTGACATTGATCGTGCTAAAGGATTAGTTACCATTGATTGTGACGGAATTTACTTAGACTTTGATTTAAATGCCGTTGCTAATGTAACTCGTCCCGAAACTAAGGCTGCTCCTGAAACTGAAGCAACTGAAAAAAAAGATGACGAAGCTAAATAAAAGCCGATTAAGGCTTTTTTTGTTAGATAAATTAGAACGTACGTTCTAACAAAGGAAGGGGCATTCAAATGACAGATGATGAAATTCAAGTTGATACATCTCGAAAAATCATTCATGTTGATATGGATGCCTTTTTTGCTTCAATTGAACAACGTGAACATCCAGAATTTATTACGAAACCATTAGTGATTGCTAAAGATCCACGAACTACGGGTGGTCGCGGAGTCGTTACTACTGCCAATTATTTGGCAAGACAATATGGGGTTCATTCTGCAATGCCAGCTAGTAAAGCCCTTGATTTGTGTCCGAAAGCAGTTTTTAAAGCTCCTGATTTTGAATTATTCCGTCAGGTTTCTGACCAAATTCATGATATTTTTCGTGAGTATACTGATAAAATTGAAACAGTAGCTTTAGATGAAGCTTATCTAGATGTAACCGAAAATAAAAAGGAAATTGAAGATCCAATCTATTTAGCACATTTGATTCAAAGTGAAATTTGGGGAAAAACCCATTTAACCTGTTCAACTGGAATCTCTTATAGTAAGTTTTTAGCTAAAGAGGCTTCAGATTATCGAAAACCTGCTGGCGTAACGGTAATTAATGAGGAAGACGCTCATGATTTTTTAATGCGACTTAAAATTGAAAAATATCGTGGGGTAGGTAAGAAAACCGTTGAAAAAATGAAATCTTTAAATATTAATAATGGTTTTGATTTATACCAAAAGTCAGAACTGTTTTTAATTAATGAGTTTGGTCGATTGGGTTATGTTTTATATCGTCGCGTGCGAGGATCTGATAACCGTAAGGTGGAGTATCAACGTGAACGTAAGTCAATTGGAAAAGAACGAACTTATCCTCATGAACTTAATAGTATGAGGGAAGTAGAACAAGAATTAAGTAGAATTGCAAAACTGGTGGTCATCACTTTACGAAAGCATCAAAAACATGGGAAAACTGTGGTTTTAAAAGTTAGATATCATGATTTTACAACGATTACTAAACGAATTACCGAGACGGATTTTATTGAAAATGATACTGAGCTAATTTATGCAAAAGTAATTGATATTTTTGAAGAACTTCCTGATCCAGTGAAAGGAATTCGTTTATTGGGAATTACACTTACAAATCTAGCTGATGTAAGTTTTCAAAATATTAACTTACCTTTATATCAAAAATGAAGTATACTTAACTATTAAGAGTTTTTATAATAGAGGTAGATAAAATGAATATTAAAGAACAAATTTATGAAAAAATCAGTGAATACGATACGATTATTATTCATCGACATCAGCGCCCTGATCCTGATGCGGTTGGATCTCAAATGGGACTGGGGCACTTGATCAAGGCCACTTTTCCGAACAAAAAGGTTTATTGTGTCGGCAAGCAATATAAGAATTTTGCTTGGTTAGGTGAAACTGATGAGGTTAGTAATGATGATTATAACAATGCTTTAGTCATTGTTTGTGATACGGCTAATCAGCCTCGGGTTGACGATGATCGCTTTCCAAAAGGAAAATATTTAATTAAAATTGATCATCATCCTAACGATGATCAGTTTGGGGATTTGATGTGGGTTAATCCAGAAGCATCAAGTGTTTCTGAAATGATTTATGATCTCTATGCTGCTAACGCTGCTATGAAGTTATCCGATGAGGGAGCTCGCGATTTATATGCTGGAATTGTGGGGGATACAGGACGGTTTAAGTATCCAGCTACGACTAGTCATACCTTCAAAGTAGCCAGTGGATTAACTAAATTTGATTTTTCTTTGAACGAAATTGCACAACGAGAAGATGAAATTGATGTTCCACTAGCTCATTTAGCAGCATACGTCTACCAAAATCTTCAGATTTCAAAAAATGGTTCTGCTTATATTGTTTTAACTAATGAAGTTGTTGAAAAACTTAATTTAGGTGATGATAGTACTTCTTCAGTGGTTCCATTACCTGGCAACATTGGTTCCGTAGTTGATTGGGCCATTTTTGTTCAACAAAAAGAAGGGGATTACCGGATTCGCCTTCGTTCTAAAGGACCTTCAATTAATGAACTAGCCAAGCAACACAATGGTGGGGGACATGCTCTTGCTAGTGGTGCGGTTGCCAAAGATGAAAATGAAATTAAACAGGTTGTGGCCGAATTAGACCAGTTAACCAAAGCGTATAACGAGAAAGGTAACAAATAATGAGTGCATCTTTTAAAGATTATAAATTTAAGCCATTTATTAATGATGCCATTAATGACTTAGGATTTGATAATCCAACTCCAATTCAAGCTAAAGTAATTCCAACGATTCGTCATGGGAAAAGCGTGATTGGTAAATCAGCAACTGGTAGTGGAAAGACCCATGCTTTCTTACTACCTTTACTTGATAAGTTAAATTTGGCAAATCCCAATACCCAAATTGTCATTACCACTCCTAGTCGAGAATTAGCTTATCAAATTTATGAAAATGTAAAACAAATTGCCCGTTTTAGTCCTGAAACGATTCACATTGCTAACTATGTGGGTGGAACTGACAAAGAAAAACAAATTGAAAAGTTAAAACGAGAACAACCCCAAATTGTAGTAGGAACTCCTGGTCGAATTTTGGATTTATCCAAAGCTGGCCATCTAGATATTAATACGGCTAATCAATTAGTCATTGATGAAGCCGATATGACGCTTGACCTTGGTTTTTTGGAAACCGTTGATAAAATTGCAGCTTCCATGGCAAAAGATCTTCAAATGATGGTTTTTTCCGCTACAATTCCCTCAAAATTAAAACCATTTTTAAAGAAATACATGAAAAATCCAGTATTGGATGATATTCCAACGGAAACGGTCATCAATAAAGATGTTGATAACTGGTTGATTTCAACTAAGGGTCAAGATAAAAATGGTTTGATTTATAAATTATTAACCATGGGGAATCCCTATTTGGCGTTAATTTTTGCTAATACTCGGGAACGGGTAGATGAAATTGAAGAATATCTTCAAGGACAAGGATTGAAAGTTGCTAAGATTCATGGTGGAATGCAACCACGAGTTCGAAAACGGGTAATGAAGCAAATTCAAAACCTTGATTTCCAATTTGTAGTTGCTTCTGATTTAGCAGCTCGTGGAATTGATATTGATGGAGTTTCTCATATCATTAATGATGATATTCCTACTGACAACGAATACTTCATTCACCGAGTTGGTCGGACTGGACGTAAAGGGATGAAGGGAATTGCCATCACGCTTTATGGACCTGACGAAGATGCCAAAGTCCTTGAACTGGAAAATATGGGAATCAAATTTAAGCCCAAAGAAATCAAGAATGGTGAAATTGTTGATACTTATGACCGTCGTCGTCGGGAAAAATACAAAGGTCACCATGACAAACTTGATGGTTCAACTTTAGCCATGATTAACAAGAAAAAGAAAAAGGTTAAACCTGGTTACAAACGAAAAATTAAACGAGCAATTAAGAACAAGGATGATCAAAATCGTAAGATTGAATTACGTAGTCAAATTCGTTCACGTAAGAAACAAAAGAAACGTAGTTCAGAACGTTATCAATAATTGACACCCATAAATTTTATAGCTATAATTTTTAATAAGGACATACTAATAAAGAAGTTTATGCAGCGATGATTGGATAGTGAGAGCAATCAAAAACAAATTTATTTAGGGCTACCTGATTTGAAATACGGTTCTCGCGTTATAGAGATTTATGAGAGGTAAACGATAAACATCGTTGCAAACAAAGTGGTACCGCGTGTAGACGTCTTTGTGAGCAATGGTGTTTTTTATTTAATTTTATTTATTGGAGGAAATAAGATGAAACAACTTAGTAGCGGTGAAATTCGCCAAATGTTCCTCGATTTTTTCAAGGAAAAGGGACATACAATTGTACCTAGTGCTTCATTAGTACCACATGATGATCCAACTTTACTTTGGATTAATTCTGGGGTTGCCACAATGAAAAAGTACTTTGACGGATCAGTGGTTCCTGATAATCCAAGAATGACAAGCTCACAAAAAAGTATTCGAACTAATGATATTGAAAACGTGGGACGGACTGCTCGGCACCAAACTTTATTTGAAATGCTTGGTAATTTTTCCGTTGGTGATTACTTTAAAGCTGAAGTAATTCCTTGGGCGTTAGAATTATTAACTAGTCCAGATTGGTTTGGCTGGGATAAAGATAAGCTCTATATGACTTATTATCCAGAAGACAAGACTACTAAAGAACTTTGGGAGAAAGCCGGAGTTGCCCCTGATCACTTAATTCCAGTAGAAGATAATTTTTGGGATATTGGTCAAGGACCTTCTGGACCAGATTCCGAAATTTTCTATGATCGTGGTGAAAAGTATGATAATTTAGCCCCTGATGATCCAGAAAACTATCCTGGGGGAGAAAACGAACGTTACCTTGAAGTTTGGAACATTGTGTTTTCACAATTTAACCATACTGCTGAAGGTACATATGAACCCCTTCCTAGAAAAAACATTGATACGGGAATGGGACTTGAACGAGTGGTTTCTGTTTTCCAAGATGCACCAACGAATTTTGAAACCGATTTATTCATGCCTTTGATTGAAAAGACCCAATCATTTAGTGACAATAAAAAGTATGGGGACAATGCCGAAGATGATGTTGCCTTTAAGGTAATTGCTGACCACATTCGGGCCATTACGTTTGCGATTAGTGATGGTGCCCTTCCTTCAAATGAAGGTCGTGGATACGTGATTCGTCGTTTACTTCGTCGTGCTACGGTTAATGGTCATCAATTAGGGATTGATGGTGCCTTTCTTTACAAACTAGTTCCGGTAGTTGGAGAAATCATGAAATCCCACTATCCTAAGGTCTTAGAACAAAGTGAATACATTCAAAAAATTGTTAAAAGTGAAGAAGATCGGTTTAATGCAACTTTAAATGACGGAATTGCTTTATTAAATGAAGTAATTGCTGATACTAAGCAAGCAGGTAAAACCGAAATTTCTGGTCAAGCAGCTTTCAAACTATACGATACTTATGGCTTCCCATTAGAATTAACTGAGGAATACGCAGGTGACCGTGGACTAAAAGTTGATGCAGAAGCTTTTGATGCTGAAATGGAAGCTCAACGAAATCGGGCACGGAATGCTCGCAGTAAGAAAGGTTCAATGAAAGTTCAACGTGATCTTTTAATTGAAATCAAAACGCCAAGCGAATACGTTGGTTACACTGATTTAACGGTTGATGATGCTGAATTAAACGACATTATTTTTGACGAAAAATTGGTGAAATCAGTTGATAAGAGCAATGGTGAAGCTGAATTAATTTTTAACAAAACTCCTTTTTATGCTGAAATGGGGGGTCAAGTCGCTGATACTGGTAACATTTATAACCAAAATGGTGATTTAGTTGCCACTGTTGAAGATGTTCAACATGCCCCAAATGGCCAAAACTTACACACCGTTAAAGTTCTTGGAAAATTAAAACAAGGTGATCATTACAAACTAGTGGTTGATCGTCAATTTCATGCGGGAGTAGAACGTAATCATACCGCTACGCATTTGTTAGACCAGGCTTTACGGAATGTTTTAGGTGATCATACTGAACAAGCTGGTTCATTAGTTAAGCCAGGTTATTTACGTTTTGACTTCACCCACTTTGGTTCTGTAACTAAGGAAGACTTGAAGAAAGTCGAAGACTTAGTTAACAAAAAAATCTTTGAAGCCATTCCGGTTGAAACCGTTGTGACTGATAAAGAAACTGGGAAAAAGATGGGGGCAATTGCCTTATTTGATGATAAGTATGGTGACCAAGTTCGAGTGGTTAAAGCTGGTGATTTCTCCGTTGAATTCTGTGGTGGTGACCATGTTAAGAACACTAGTCAACTAGGCTTGTTCAAGATTACTTCAGAAACTGGAGTTGGAGCTGGAATTCGTCGGATTGAAGCAGTTACGGCAAAACCTGCCTTTGAATACTTAAATGATGAAGAACGACTTTTAAATGAAGTTACGCAAACAGTTAAAGCAACTAATAATGCAGCTACTCCTGCACGAGTTAAAGAAATGCTTAAACAAATTAAGGAGCTTGAAAGTAAACAAGAATCACTTGAAACTAAACTTGCTAACCAAGAAGCTAGTGATATGTTTAATCATCCAGAAACTATCAATGGCACTTCAATTATCACTGGTCAACTGAAAAATGGAAACATGAATCAATTACGTGAATTAGCTGATACTTGGCGTAATAAAAAATATTCAAACATTTTGGTACTGGGAACTGGAACTGATGGTAAAGCTAATTTACTAGTTGCTGTTGATGAAGAAACTATCAAAAATGGTGTTAAAGCTGGTGAAATCGTTAAAGCAATTTCAAGTAATATCCAAGGTGGTGGAGGTGGTCGTCCCAATCTTGCCCAAGCTGGTGGTAAGAATCCAGCCGGAATTGATGATGCCTTGCAAGCTGCTAAAGCATGGTTAAGTAATAAATAGTTAAAAGATTACGGTAGTTCTAAATTTTAAAGATTGGATAAAATATGAGAATAATGGGCTTAGATGTCGGTTCAAGAACAGTTGGAGTAGCAATTAGTGATGCTCTTGGTTGGACGGCACAAGGAATTGAAATTGTTCAAATTAATGAAGATGAAAAAGAATTCGGATTAGATCGAGTTGGAGAATTAATTAAAGAATATGACGTCCAAAAAGTAGTCATTGGGTTGCCAAAGAATATGAACAATACTGAAGGTCCCCGCGTTAAAGCATCCAAAAGATATGGTAAAATGGTTAAAGCTTTCTTTCATTTACCAGTCGAATATCAAGATGAACGTTTAACGACGGTCGAAGCAGAACGAATGTTAATTGAAAAAGCAGATGTTTCTCGTGCCAAACGAAAAAAGGTAATCGATAAAGTTGCTGCCGAGCTAATTTTGCAGGGCTATTTAGATAAAAACATGCAATAAAAGGAGGATTAAAATGAATAACGAACCAGAACAAATTACTTTAATTGACGAAAACGGTGATGAAATTCTTTATAATGAATTATTTACTTTTGAATCAAAAGATTATGATCGTTCATATATCTTAATGTATCCAGCTTCTGAAGAAGGAAACGAAGACATTAATATTGAAGCATATGCATTACCTAAGGGAACTGATCCTACTTCACCAGAAGATGGTGACTTAGAACCAATCGAAGATGATGCAGAATGGGAAATGGTGCAAGAAACTTTAAATACTTTCCTCACTCCAGAAGACGAAGATTAATCATAGTAAAATCAAAAAGGTATCAACAGTGCTGTTGGTACCTTTTTTGCGTATTCATGATAAAATTGTAGTATTATTAGGAGGATTTAAATTGGATAATAAAAAAAGATTTAAAGCAAAAATTGGAGAAAAAGACTTTACTTTAATTGGCACTGCTTCTGAGGAACATATGACGGCAGTTACTAAAATTTTAAACGATGAACTTAACAAAATTAAAAGCCAAAATAACAGGATTAGTGACGAAGATGCGGCTATTTTATTGGCATTCAATGCAATTTCGGACCAATTAGATAAGCAGTTAGAACTTGATGAGATACGGAAAAAGGACTTGGACAAATGATTTTATCTATCATTATTTTAATTATTGGAATTTTAGCGCTAATAAGGGGATTTCATCGGGGCTTTGTCAGTGAATTTTTTAAATTGATTGGATTGATTTTGGGACTGATTTTAGCTAGTAATTTTGCTGATGTAGTTGCAACTTGGTTAAGAACCTTTTTTAACTTATTTGTGGTTAATAAAGCCTATTCTAATCATGGATTGTGGCACGGAATTGGCTTTGTAATAGTTTTTGTGATTACTTTAATGCTTATTCAAGTACTTACGAATTTCTTTGATCGGATTGTAAGTTTGCCAATTTTACGACAATTAAATGCTTTTTTTGGATCCATAACTTGTTTATTTATTTATTTGGTGATAATTATAATTGTGATTGATGTGGCTTTATTCTTTAAGGTTGAATGGATTACAATCGCATACCAGAATTCAACGATTGCTCAATTATTAGTGCATACTTTAGGGCAAATTTTTACTTTTTAGAAAAGGTGGTTTAATGAATCAAAAAGTATTAGACACTTTAGAATATAATCAAATTAAACAAAAAATTAGTGACTACTTAGCAACCGAAAATGGGAAAAAAGAATTAAAGCATTTGTTACCTAGCGATGACACGAAAATTGTTAATTTATGGTTAGATGAAACTGATGATGGGGCTCACATCTATCGGTTAAATTATGCAATTCCAATTCCCAAATTGCTTGACATTACGTCTGCAATTAAACGTTTAGAAGTGGGTGCTAATCTAAATGGCCAAGAACTAGCTCACATCAGTGCGGTTTTAAATGCCATTTCAAAAATTAGCTTGTTCTTTGAAAGATTAGCTGCTGAAAAAGTTGAACTACACATCCTTGATGAAGAAGTAAAACATTTTAGTATTCTCCCCGAAATTACACAGCAATTAAAAAAGTCAATTGATGATCGGGGAAAAGTATTAGATTCTGCTTCTAGAAGTTTAAGCTCGATTCGTCGACAAATTAGTCGCTTAGAAAGTAACGTTAAAAGTAAAATGGAAAGTTTTACTCACGGCAAAAAAGCTAAATATTTAAGTGATCCTATCATTACAATTCGTGATGATCGTTATGTAATTCCAGTTAAAGCAGAATACAAACAACAAATTGGTGGAATCGTCCATGACCAAAGTACTTCTGGTCAAACAATTTATTTGGAACCAGCTGGAGTAGTTGATTTAAATAACGAATTACGGCGCGAACAAATTAAAGAGCGAGAAGAAGAAAAACGAGTTTTAGCTGAGCTTTCTGATTTAGTTCGTCCTTATCAAGCTGAATTACTTGCTAATGCTAAACAATTAGGGCACTTTGATTTAATTAATGCTAAAGCACGCTATGCAGCTAGTTTAAAAGCGACTCGGCCAGAAATTTCAGTTGATAATCAGGTTAACTTAAAAAATGCTCGGCATCCATTGATTGATCAAAAAAAAGTAGTAGGTAATGACATTAAATTAGGGTTTGATTATCGGCAAATTATTATTACTGGTCCAAATACCGGTGGAAAAACGATTACCATGAAAACGCTTGGAATCCTTCAATTAATGGCCCAATCGGGAATGTTCATAACTGCTGATGAGGGTAGTCAGGCCGGTCTTTATGATGAAGTTTTTGCTGATATTGGTGATGATCAATCAATTGAACAAAATCTAAGTACTTTTTCATCACATATGGATAATATTATTAATATTCTAAAACAGATGACTAGTCGAAGTTTAGTTTTAATTGATGAATTAGGAGCTGGTACTGATCCTCGGGAGGGGGCCGCATTAGCTATGTCAATTTTGGATGCGATTAGTCAATCAAATGCGGAAGTTTTATCAACGACCCACTACCCCGAACTAAAGGTTTATGGTTACAATCGGCCAGAAACCATTAATGCATCGATGGAATTTGATGAAAAAACGTTAAGTCCTACTTATCGCTTAATGATTGGAATTCCTGGACAAAGTAATGCTTTCAGTATTGCTAGTCGCTTAGGATTAAATGATTCAATTATTATGGAAGCCAAAGCTTTGGTTGACGAAGATAGTCAAGATATTAATGCCATGATTAGAAAATTGACTCAACAAACTAAGGCAGCCGATGATCGTGCTCGTAAGCTAGCCGTTGAATTAAAAAATGCAACTGAACTTCATCAAGAATTGATTGAAAAATTCAATCAATTTACTGAACGTCGTGATGCTATGGTTAATAAAGCCAAGCGGGATGCTAATCAAATTGTTTCACGAACCAGAAAACAAGCTAATGAAATTATTGACGATTTACACAAACGCCAGCAGAACACGGCTATTGACGTCAAAGAAAATGAATTAATTGAACAAAAAGGAAAAATTAATGCTTTAGAGCAACATCCCGAACTTAAAAATAATAAGGTACTTAAACGCTCTAAAGCTAAAAAGTCTTTTAAAATTGGCGATGATGTTTTAGTTAAAACCTATGGTCAACGTGGTGTTTTACTTAAAAAGGTTGGTAATCACAGTTGGGAAGTTGAATTAGGTATTTTAAAAATGAAAGTTAATGAGACGGATATGGAAAAAGTAAAAGCTGAGCAACCTAAGCATAAACCCCAAGCTAGTATTCATCGTACTCGTTCAACATCTATGTCACCGACTCTTGATTTGCGTGGAGTTCGTTATGATGATGCAATGCAACGGTTAGATCGCTATATTGATTCAGCTTTATTAGCAGGATATCCATCAGTTACTATTATTCATGGAAAAGGGACGGGGGCACTTCGTCAGGGGGTAATTAATTACTTACGTGGCAATCGCCAAGTTAAAGAATTTGGTTTCTCACCAGCGAATTCTGGTGGTGATGGTGCAACTGTCGTTAAGTTTAAGTAGGTTGTAAGCAATCTAGTTGAATTAGCAATCGTTAGATAGTATACTTACATCAAGTAAGTGAATGAACGAAGGAGGACTTAATTATGGTACACGAAATTAATGATACAAACTTTGAACAAGAAACTTCTGAAGGTTTAGTAGTTGTAGATTTTTGGGCAAGCTGGTGTGGTCCATGTAAAATGCAAGGTCCAGTAATTGAAGAACTTTCAAACGAAGATCAAAACATCAAATTCTGTAAAATGAATGTTGATGAAAACCAAGCAACTGCTTCAAGTTTAGGAATTATGAGTATTCCAACTTTACTAGTTAAAAAAGATGGTAAAATTGTTGATCAAATTGTTGGTTACCATCCTAAAGAACAGCTTCAAAAAATGTTATCAGCTTATTAAATTGCTTTTGCAATAACATAAAAAAGTCCTATTACAAGAAGCGAATGTAATAGGACTTTTTGCTATTCAATTATTTCAACTTTATTTATTTTGTCTGGATTTAAAATTTGTTGCGAAATATCTGAAATTACTGTAATTTCAATATTTTCTTTCCGTTTAATTTTATATTCTGCTTCGGTTTCAAACCCAGAATTTTGTTGAATGGTTTGAGCAATGAATCCGGCTTCTAACATAAAGTCAGCATCTTTATCAAGCTTTAGTCTGGTTTGGACTTCTGATCCAGTTAGTTTATAAAGATGTTTGCTTTCGGAATTGGTTATTAATTCTAAATCACCAAATTGGGCTTGTTGGAAAAATGCTGGTAAATCAGGAGTTTTAATTGGGAACTTAGCTGCTAAATTTTTTCCAGCCCAATAGAGGATATCATGGATATCTTCATTTAAAATGTCTTTTAAAAGATAATCCCTAATAAGGTCCACCCCAAAGAATTCAGGTTGAGAATTGTTTTGGAAAAATTTATTATAATTATTTAATTCTTTTTTACTCATATTATTCTCCAATCGTTATTTATACGATTTCAATTCTACCATAAAGCATGAAACAGAGTGCAGAGATATTCAATTATAGGTATAATAAAAAAGAGAGAAAGAAGGGGATTACGTATGAATTCAGAACCAATTGCATTTATGGACTCCGGTATCGGTGGGCTAACTGTTTTAAAAGTTGCTCTTAAAGAACTTCCTCATGAAAATATGATTTATTTAGGTGATGAAGCTCATATGCCATATGGTGAAAAAAGTGTAGGTCAAGTAGTTGATTATAGCATGGAGATTGGCAATTTTTTTAAAGAGCAACAAGCTAAGTGTATGGTAGTTGCTTGTAATACAGCGACGGCTTCTGCACTCAATGATTTACAAGCAAAAATGCCAATTCCAGTAGTTGGGGTTATTAAACCAGGTAGTAAGGCAGCAATTAAAGCTACCAAAAGTAGGAAAATTGGAGTAATTGGAACAAAAGTTACCATTAATAGCCACGCCTACCGTGATGAAATTCAAGCGTTAAATCCCGCAATTGACGTAATTGAAGTAGCTTGTCCTGCCTTTATTCCGTTGGTGGAAAAGGGGGATTATACTTCTCAAACTGCTAAAAATACAATTGTAGACGGATTAGCTAAATTTAAAGATGCTAGAATTGATACATTGGTTTTAGGATGTACGCATTTTCCCATTATTGCCAATTTGATTCAAAAGGTAGTTGGCAATCAAGTTCAATTAATTGATCCTGGATTTGAAACTGTCAACGTTGTTAAGCAACTTTTACGACAAAAACAAGCGTTAAATAGTGCTAAAATGGCAAGGGTTAAATATTATACAACTCAAGGAGTTACTCATTTTAATGAGGTAGCTTCTAAATGGTTAGATCGAAAGGTAGGTTCAGAGTTGGTTACACCAAATCAACTTAAAAAATATGACGAATAAAGAAATTGTTATTGCAACAGGTAATCAACATAAACTTCGAGAATTTAAAGAAATGCTTGAACCAATGGGTTACAAGATTAAATCAATTAAAGATTTTGACAATCTTCCTACAATTGTAGAAGATGGAAAAACGTTTGAAGAAAATGCAACAATTAAAGCCACTGTCGTTGCAAAAGCAATCGGATTACCCGTTTTTGCTGATGATTCTGGACTAGTAGTCCCATCAATTAATAATGAACCAGGAATTTATTCTGCTCGTTATGCAGGTGATCATGATGATGATGCAAATAATTCCAAATTATTAAAACGACTTGGTCATTCTGATGATCGAAATGCTTATTTTCATACATCATTAGTGGGGATGAAACCAAATGGAGAAAAGATTCATGTTAGTGGGGTAGTTTCTGGCGAAATTACAACGGAAAAACATGGAGATAATGGATTTGGTTACGATCCATTATTTTACGTACCAAGTATGCATAAAACTATGGCTGAAATGACTGATGATGAAAAAAATCAAATTAGTCATCGTGGTCGCGCACTACAAAAATTAAAAAATGTAATTAATGATTGGTGGTAAAAAGCAGGCTTTGCTCTGGTAAGTTTCAGAGCAAAGCCTGTTTATTTATTTGGTAATGGATTGGTAATAGTAGTCGGATTTGATTCAACTTTTTTGACCGGTTTTTCTGGGACTTCAACAGTTTGTGGTGACATAGGGATTACGATTCCAGCTTGGGTTAGCGCTTTTAGATATGCTGCAAGGTACTCTGCCTGGATGTTACTTTCAGTCCCACTCAGAACAGTAATGATCACTTGAATCGCAAGTGAACCATCATTAAGATAAACAGTTCCGAAAATAAGTGGTTTTCCAATCACGTTTGGATTTTTACCATCTAGTTGGTCGTTCACTTGACTCATGATGTCTTCAATCTTTTTAATGGGTGAATCAGGCATAATTCGAATGTTAACTAATGTTGAAATATTGCCTCTGGATAAATTTGAAATAGTGGTAATATCACGATTAGGAATGAAATTTAACGTTCCATTTGAACTACGAATTTGCGTAGTTCTTAAGCCAATTGCAGAAACAATTCCATTAGTACTGTTAATAATAACATGTTCACCAACGTCAATTTGGTGTTCAAAGAGGATAAAGAAACCGCTAACAATATCACTAACAAACCCTTGAGCACCTAAACCAATTGCCAAACTGAAGATTCCCGCTCCAGCAATTAAGGTTCCAACTGGAATTCCAATAACTGATAAAATTGAGTAGAGCCAAAAGAAAATGACTAAATAATGAAAAGCATTTTGGGTCAAAGTATAAATGGTTTTATTTCGTCTTTTAATCACAATTTTTGAATTGTTAATGACTTTACTATTGTTGGAAGAATTAATTTTGAATTGATATTTTTTAAATAAATGATCAATCATCTTTTTTCCAGCTGCAGTAATAATAAAAAACAAAAGTGAAATTAAAATGATACTAAAAATTTTAGTGGTTAGGCTCCACAGAATTTCTTCAAAATTAAATTTATTAAGAAATTTATTTAAAAAAGTATTTTTGGTATACTGCCTTATGGTTTCGTTAGTTGTAGTTAAAAATAAGATAAAATGCATACGTTTACCTCTTTCATTAATATTTATAATTTTAATTATATCAAAGAAGTAGCTTTTTTAATATAATTGCTGGTTGCAATAATTGTCATAGTTATGAAATAATGATATTCTTAACTTGTTATAAATCGTTAGGAGGTAGTTCAATGACTATTGGACAAATAGCCGGTTTAATCGCCGCAATTGCATTTGCAGTACTAGTAATTTTTATTAGCATCTTTTTAATGAATTTAGTTAAGGCTTTAAATAATGCTAGTCGTAATTTAGATTCAATTACCATTGATATTAACGAATTAAGCGAAAACGCTAGTGATTTACTTGATAATGTTAATGATCGAATTGATCAAATAGACCCAGTGTTTCAAGCTGCAGCTGATTTAGGTACTACTGTTAGCGATGCCACTCAAAAGGCTAAGCATACGACAGATAAATTGAGAAATAAAATTAGTTTATTTACCAAGACTTCAATTCTTAGTGTTGTAGCAAATACTGCAATGAAGTTGTTTTCGAAAAAGCATAAAAAACAATAATTTTCGTTGAAAAGGAGAACATTATGAGTTTTAAAAAAGGGTTATTTTTAGGAACTATTCTTGGTGGAGCTGCTGCGTTTGCTGCATATCACTCACTTAATGAAGAAAAACAATATGAACTTAGAAATACAGTTTTAGATGCTGTGGAAGATGCTAAGGATCGTGCAGTTGATTATGCATACTATGCTGCGGATTCAATTGCTGATGCCAAAGATTCAGCTAGTGAACGTGTTAATGGTTATAAAGGTTCTTTTGATGATGTTAGTGAAAAAGTCAGTAATAAGCTCTTAGACCTAAAAGAAGACTTAGGTGAATTACAAACTTACTTAAGTTTAATTCCGGTTCCTAAGACACCCGAACAAGATCTTGAAAAAGATAAAGAATCTGATGATATCACATTAGATATGGATGATGCTTTTTCAACGGAAAATGATAATGATGATCGAATTGTTGAAAAAACAACAGAAGAACATCGTGACTAATTAATTTTTAATGAAAGGCCATTTTGTATGGTCTTTTTTATTTGCTTGAATGTAAACGGTTACTCTGATATTCTTGTACTTAAGATGTCCATAACGAAAGAAGGTCGACTGGAATGAAAAAAAAAGAAACTGTCACAATTTATGATGTAGCTAGAGAAGCTTCAGTTTCAATGGCAACTGTTTCACGGGTTGTCAATCATAATCACAACGTTAAGCCTGAAACTGAACAGCGAGTTTTAGAGGTGGTTAAGCGTTTGAATTATCGTCCTAATGACGTTGCTAGGGGATTAGCTAGTAAAAAAACTACTACTGTAGGAGTAATTATTCCTAATGTTACTAATTCGTATTTTGCAGCTTTAGCTCGGGGAATTGATGATATTGCAGAAATGTACGAATATAACATTATTTTGACTAATTCTGATGGGGATGAAAAAAAAGAAATTAAAGCCCTTAATACCCTATATTCTAAGCAAGTTGATGGAATTATCTTTATGGGAAATGAAATTAGCGAATCTGTCCGTTCTGAAATGAATGAAGAACGGATTCCAGTAGTTTTGGCGGGGTCAGTTGATCCGCAAAGTCAATTTAATAGTGTTAACATTGATTATCGTAAAGCAGTTTATGCTCAAACGAATTCGCTGTTAAAAAATGGTAATGATCGGGTTGCTTTTGTTGCTTCTCACTTAGAACGTTCAATTAATAAAGATTATCGTATCAAAGGTTATCGTGATGCTTTAGAAGATGCAGGAATTCCATTTCGGAAAACACTATTAATTGAAACTAATCAAGCAAATTATGATAGTGGTTATCGTTTGAGAAATAAATTAGTGCAAGAAGAAGTTACCGCTGCAATAGTTAGTAATGATGATTTGGCAGCTGGGATTATGAATTCCATGTCTGATAGTGGGATTAATGTTCCTGAACAATTTGAAGTTGCAACAAGTGATAACACTAAGTTAACGGAAATGACTCGTCCAATGTTGTCAACAATTACGCAACCACTTTACGATATAGGGGCAGTTTCGATGCGATTGTTGACTAAACTAATGAAAAATGAAGAAGTTGCCGAACGAAATATCTTACTTCCGTTTGGATTAAAAGAAAGAAATTCCACAAAATAGCAGCAAACTTGATTATGACGGCTTTTGTTGGTATAATCGAAACTGTTAATTTCAGATATAGAGAGGAGTGCTGAATCATGTCAGGACATTCAAAATGGCATAATATTCAGGGTCGTAAAAACGCTCAAGATGCCAAAAGAGGTAAAATTTTTCAAAAGATTTCACGTAACTTATATCAAGCTGCCAAATCAGGCGGGGTTGATCCAGATGGAAATCCCCAATTAAGACTTGAATTAGAAAAAGCTAAAGCTGCTAATATGCCTAAGGATAATGTTCAACGTGCCTTGGACAAAGCTTCAGGTGTTGGTGGAGCTAATTTCGAAGAAGTAACTTATGAAGGTTATGGACCTGGTGGAACTGCTGTAATGGTTTCTACTTTAACTGATAATAAAAATCGAACTGCTGCTGCGGTTCGGTCTGCGTTTACTCACCATGGTGGTTCTTTAGGTACCAATGGTTCAGTTTCTTATAACTTTGATCGTAAAGGTTACGTTGTGGTTTTACGTGATGAAACCGAAGCAGATGAAGATACCATGTTAATGGATGCTTTAGATGCTGGTGCAGATGATATGAAAGCTACTGCAGATGAATATCAAATTTTTACTGATCCATCAAGTATGGTTGCAGTTCGTGATGCATTACAAGATGCTGGGTACAAACTTGATAACTCTGAAGTTCGATTATTCCCACAAAATGTTACCGAAGTTCCAGATGATAAAATTGCACAATATACAGGTTTAATTGATGAATTGTCTGAAAATGATGATGTTCAAGATGTTTATGAAGCAGCAGTTTTACCAGAAGATGCTGAAGAATAACTAAATTAATTTTCCAAAAGACTCAATCTTTAAAATAGATTGGGTTTTTTTTTCGTATCTTAATAGAGAAGGATGTGAAAATATGGAAATTAGTAAATTGTTTGATCAAATAATTGAATTGGCGGTTCAGCAACGAGCCTCGGATATTTATTTTCTGCCTAAAAGTGAAAACTATGAAGTTAAAATTCATACTACTAGGGGAGTTATTCAACTTTCTGAAATTTCATTTGAAAAAGCGCAAAGAATTATTACATTTTGTAAATATCAAAGTGGCATGTCAGTTTCAGAAAAAAGAAGGCCGCAACTGGGATCGTTATCTTATGGATATCAAACTGGAAATTTGCGAATTCGGTTATCATCAGTTGGAACTTTTAATCAACATGAATCCCTAGTAATGCGGATTATTTACGATAATGGAAGCGAAGATTGTCAGTTTTTTGAAGAAAAAATGTTAGATAATTTAAAAAAATTGTCCAATCAAAGGGGATTGATGATTTTTGCAGGTCCAACTGGTTCTGGCAAAACGAGTACAATTTATAAAGTAGCTCGTTCTCTACACGACAATGAAGTTGTTATGTCAATTGAAGATCCAGTTGAAATTTATGAAGATCGTTTTTTACAACTAGAAGTTAATGGGAAAGCGGATATGAGCTATGCTAATTTGTTAAAGGTTGGCTTGCGCCAACGTCCAGATGTTTTTATCATTGGTGAAATTCGTGATGAACAGACTGCTAAAATTGCTGTTCGAGCAGCTTTAAGTGGCCATTTGGTATTTACTACTGTACATGCGAAAACTCCATCAGGAGTGATTCAGCGGATGTTAGAATTGGGTATTAATTATCAACAACTAAAAAGTGCAATTAACTCAGTTGTTTATCAACGCTTATTACCAACCGTTACAGGAAACAGTCAGGCATTAATTTCAGTTTTAAATTTAGAAACAATTGAAAAACAAAAAAGTGATATGACAGACTGGAGAAATAGATTAAATCGATTATATGAAAAAGGAGTCATCTCTAATGAAACTCAAAAGCAATACCAATTTGGATAAATTATCATTATCCCAGCAAGCCTTTATCTTTTCTACTATTGCAGAATTAATAAAGATTGGTTTTTCCATTTCTCAATCATTAGCGTTTATTAGAACAGTTTCCAAAAAGAATTGTAAAACTATTTTACGAATCGAAAAAGGTCTAAAAGATGGATATTCTTTGCCACAATCAATGAAATTTTTTCTGAATAATTCCATGTATCAACAATTATTAATTGCTGATGAACACGGTAAAATTGAGGATGGTATGCAAGCAATTAGCGACTTTATTCAGTTAAGATTAAAACAAAAAAATAAAATTCGTGATATTGCAATTTACCCTTTAATTTTATTCTTTATGTTAGTTTTATTATTAATTGTCATCAAACTATTTGTGTTACCTGAAACAAATATCTTAGGTCAGATAAAACCTTCGCAAAATTGGTTAACATATTTATTAATGGTTAGTTTAGGGTTTATTAGTGTTTTTGGTTTTTATCAAATCAAAGTTTTTTTAAACAAACAGGCAATTTATAAAGCTAATGTGTTAACTAGTTTACCATTACTTGGCCCAGTTTTTAGTTCTTATTATGAATACTATTTAACTAGTAATTTAGCAATTATGTTCCAAAATGGTTTGGATTTGCGTAAAATTGTTCAAATTTTTGCTAAATTTAAAGAACGAACTTTATTATTTGAAATTGGACAAGAAATGGATTCTTCTTTAAAACAAGGGATTGGAATTGAATCAATATTTAAACATTATCACTTTGTTTCAAATGAACTGGTGGTGTTTTTATCTAATGGAAGTACGAATGAAATCCTAGCCAAAAACCTACGAGCTTTAAGCAAATTGTGTTTTCAACGATTAATTAAAAAGTCAGAAAAATTAATTAATTTAATTCAACCAACTGCTTTTGTAATTATTGGAATTACAATTGTAGTTACCTATTTAAAAATGTTGTTACCGCTGTATCATTCAATGGAGAGTATTTATTAATGAAAAAAAGAAAAGGATTTACTTTAATTGAAATGACCGTTGTGCTATTTATTATTTCACTATTAATTTTAATTATTATTCCTAATTTGAGTTCACAAAAGAATCACGCTAACTCAGTTCATGGGAATGCTATGGTAAATGTGGTACAAACTCAGATTGACGCTTATGAAGATGAACATTCAGATAGTAATATAACTTTTGATAAATTAGTAGAAAATAACTATTTAACTAAAAAACAGGCTAAACAAGCAACAACCGAAAACATTACAATTCAAGGGAATCATGCTAAAAAAGATTAGAAGGGGATTTACTTTGGCAGAGACTTTGATTGTATTGGTTATTAGTTCCCTGATTATGACATTGCTAGTTTTTGCGTTTGCAATGTTTCCCCAGAATCAAATTCAAGAAAAAGCATTTTGGCGTAATTTTGATGAGCAATGGAATTCTGCAATTCAAGCTGGAAAAAGTAGCGGTCAAATAACAACCGTACGCTTTCGACCAACTGATAATGAAATTGTATTTGAACAACTAAAGCGTAATCAACTTCAATATAAGCGTGTTCAATTACCAGATGGATTGCGTCCTATGGAATATCGAGAAATTAAAATTTCCGAAAAAGGTTTTGTTAGACCACAAACTTTAAATTGGAATTCCCCAAAACGTCATTGTCACATTCATCAAAAATTTCAATTAGGTTGGGGGATTTATTACTGTGAGGATTACTAATAGATCAGGATTTACATTAATTGATACTTTAATTGGATTGATAATCATTTGTTTGGCCGTTTCCCTTTATTTTGAGATGAGTCAAGTCATGAATCATCGTTTAAATCAGAGCAATCATAAATTAATGGAGACACGGAAAATCTATGAACTTAAAGATAAATGAATTTAGAAATGGTTTTTCTCTAGTGGAAACCATTTTTTCTTTACTAATTATTTCAATTGCAGTTAGTTTAATTGGCTTTACGTTTCAACAAATGCGACAAAACAATGTAAAACAACAGCAAGCAAGTGAAATCTTTCGCTATTTAGATTTAATTGAATCTAAACAATTTACATTTAAAAGCGTGATGATCAAAAATGATCAATTATATTTATATAGTCAAACTGAACAAAAAACTTATATTGTTAGCAAGTATAAGGATCAGATTAAAATGAAAACTGCTGACGGAGGATACATGCCATTAATTTTACATGTTGAAGCAGCAGACTGGAAAATTAAACAAAATCAAGTAATTTCAACGATTAGATTAGGAGGGAAAAAATATGAATTCACTAGTATGCTCCCCAAGAGCGGGTAGTTTAACTTTTATCGCAATTCTTTTTTTAATGTTGATTGCAATTGTGATAAATTATCAATTAAAAACGGTCAATGCTCAAATTAATGTTAATAATTTAAGAATTAATCAGATGGAACGAACAATCAAACAGTGAATCTTGAAAAATAGCGATAATTTCGGTACTATTAACCTAAGATATAAGCTAAAGGAGCTGAAGATATTGTCTGAAAAAGATACAACAGATTTATATCAAGTCTTTGATCAATCTACTATAGTATTAATGCAAGCCCTTAATACTTCTTATTTAGATGCCTTTATTGAAACGGCTGATAACATTATTGATAATGGAACAGTTCGAGTTGAAAATGGGATTCCAAATGAAAAAGTTGTCAAAGAATTGACAGAACTTTATAAAACCGTTGATTATAAAAAAATGGATGCTCCTTCGATTCGTAGAGCAATCCAGATGGCTATGATTAGAGCAATTAAAGTTGATAAAATTCAAGCAATTCATCAAATTACCCCCGATACAATTGCCTACATTATGGGATATTTGATTTTGCGATTATACAAAAATAGGGATACAGTCAAAGTTCTTGATCCAGCTGTTGGATCAGGGAACCTATTAACTGCTGTGATGAATCAACTGAATTTAGAATTGCACGAAAAAGTTTCTGGAATTGGGATTGATAATGATGATTCATTGATTTCGGTAGCTAGCATTAGTGCTAAATTGCAGCGATTAGATGTTGAATTGATTCATCAAGACAGTATTGCTGAAATCGATATTCCAGAAGTTGATTTAGTTGTTTCTGATTTGCCAGTGGGTTATTATCCGATTGATGTGAATACCAATGATTTTGCAACGAAAGCAACGAAAGGGCATTCTTACGTACATCATCTATTAATTGAACAATCAATTCGGCATTTAAAAGATGGGGATTTTGCTGTTTTTCTAGTTCCAAGTAATTTATTTCAAACTAATGAAGCAAAAGGTCTGTTAAAATGGATGCAAGATGCCGTTTATTTGCAAGGTGTTTTAAATTTACCAAAAGAGCTATTTTTAACTGAAAGTACTCAAAAGGCAATTATGATTTTACAAAAGCGTGGGAATGGTGCTAAACAAGTAAATAAAGTAATGCTTGGGGAATTTCCATCATTTAAAGATACTGAAGCCTTTCAAAAATTTATGCAAGAAATTGTTGATTGGGAAGAAAAAGATTTGTTAGGAAAATAAGGAGAAAATAATGAGTAAAATTATTGCTGTTAATGCTGGTAGTTCAACCTTGAAATTTAAATTATATGAAATGCCTTCAGAAAAAACTCTTGCTGAGGGAGTGATCGAAAGAATTGCACTTCCTGACTCACATATTGAAATTAAATATGGGGATGGAAAGAAATATGAAGAAACAACAGATGTGAAAGATCATGAACAAGCAATTCAAATTCTTTTGGATCAATTATTAAGCCTAAATATTATTAATGAATATTCAGAAATTAATGGTGTTGGTCATCGAGTAGTTGCTGGTGGTGAATATTTTGACAAATCTGTGATTATTACTCCGGAAGTTTTGGAAAAAATTGAAAGTTTAACTGAACTAGCACCACTTCATGAACCTGCTAATGTACTTGGAATTAAAGCTTTTAAGAAAGTTTTACCTGATATCATTAGTGTGGCAGTTTTTGACACCGCTTTTCATGCAACGTTACCAGAAAAAAACTTCTTATACAGTCTTCCTTACGAATACTATGAAAAATATAGTGCTCGTAAATATGGTTTTCATGGAATTAGTTACCGCTATGTAAGTCAACGTACCGCGGAATTCCTTGGGAAACCAGTAGAAGATTTAAAAATGGTAATTATGCATTTAGGTGCAGGAGCTTCAATTTGTGCCGTTAAAAATGGTAAATCATACGATACTTCAATGGGATTCACTCCTGTTACTGGAATTACTATGGCAACACGTTCTGGAGATGTGGACCCGTCATTACTTGCTTATGTAATGCAAAAGGAAGGTATGACTGATATTAATGATATGATTGAAGTTCTTAACAAAAAATCAGGACTTCTTGGAATTTCTGGAGTTTCTGCAGACATGCGTGATGTTGAAGCAGCTCAAGCTACTAATCCTCGTGCAAAGGTTGCTCGTGAGATTTACGTTAATCGAATTATTCGTTATGTTGGAGCTTATATTGCTGAAATGGGTGGTGCGGATGCAATTGTATTTACTGCTGGTGTGGGTGAAAATAGTATCACAGTTCGTAAAGAAGTTGCTGATGGATTAAGTTACTTTGGTATTGGAGTCGATAACGAAAAAAATGATGTACGTGGCGTAATTAGAGATATTAGTGCTGCTGATTCAAAAATTAAGACTTTATTAGTGCCAACTGATGAAGAATTAATGATTGTTCGAGATGTTCAAGCATTATCAAATAAATAAGTTTTAATGATTATAGACACTTTTTAAACAGGTGTCTTTTTTATATGGACAAATATTGCAACAACAAGTATACTTTAAGTAATCTATTGTTAAATCGAAAGGACGTATTTAATTTGGCTGAAAATAACGAACAAAAAATGGAGCGAGGCTTAAAAAGTCGTCACGTTCAACTGATCGCGCTCGGTGGTACGATTGGAACGGGATTATTTTTAGGAGCTGGTAAATCGATTCATCTTGCTGGTCCATCAATTTTATTAGCATACTTAATTGCTGGGTTAGCGTGCTTCTTTTTAATGAGAGCATTAGGTGAATTGCTACTGTCTCATACAGATAGCGTTTCATTTATTGACTTTATTGATAAGTATTTGGGTAAAAAAATTGGATTTGTTGCTGGTTGGACGTATTTAATTTGTTGGATTACCATTGCAATGGCTGAGATTACAGCAGCTGGGTTATACATGCAATTTTGGTACCCCGACTTACCAATCTGGGTTACTGCGTTATTTTTGTTGGTAGTTTTATTCTTTATGAATACGGTTACGGTTTCAGCTTTTGGAGAAACTGAGTTTTGGTTTGCGATTATCAAAGTAGTTGCAATTTTAGTTTTAATTGGTGCAGGAGTAGTACTAGTAGCCATTAATTACAAAACTCCAGTTGGACATGCATCTATTAGCAATATTACGGGGGGGAGCTTTTTCCCTCACGGACTTAGTGGTTTCTTTCTTTCATTTCAAATGGTTGTTTTTAGTTTTGTTGGAGTAGAAATGATCGGAATGACTGCCTCAGAAACCAAAGATCCACAAAAGATTATTCCTAAATGTATTAATGATGTTCCTGTTAGAATTATTTTATTTTATATTGGAGCATTAGTTGCTTTAATGTGTATCTATCCTTGGTATTATGTTTCACCTGATTCAAGTCCTTTCGTACAAGTGTTTCAAGGCATTGGGATTAAGTCGGCAGCAGCTATCGTTAATTTTGTAGTTTTAACTGCAGCTGCTTCAGCTTGTAATAGTGCCATTTTTACTACGGGGAGAATGTTGTATTCGCTTACTTCAGAAAGTAAAAATAAATTTGCTAAAAAATTGGGGACCCTTTCAAAACGAGGACTTCCAACTAATGCAATTATGTTATGTACTTTATTAATTGCTTTGTCAGTAGTACTTGATATTATTGTACCTTCAGGGGTTTTTGATTTTATTTCTAGTGTGGCAACTACTTGTTTCTTATTTATTTGGTCACTAATTGTAATTACTGACTATAAGTATCGTAAATCGTTGACTGTGGATGAGACTGAGGCCTTGCCATTTAGAATGCCACTATTTCCTTACTCAAACTGGTTTGTTCTTGCTTTTATGTCAATGGTAGCAATTGTTCTTATTTTCCAAACATCAACCTTAATTGCTCTAGTTGGTTCAGTTGTATGGTTGGTAGGAATGTATTTATTTGCCAGTTATAAAGTTAAATAAAACTTAAAGTCCAGTGGCTTTTCACTGGACTTTTTGTCTGTTTAAATTTTTGAGAGATGTTAGAATTAGATATATGCTAGAAAAGGGGAAATAAAATGAAAGCTAAAGTCGCCATTTTACATACTAATGATTTACATTCACATTTTGAAAACTTCCCTAAAATCAAACGTTTTATGCAAAGCAAAACTAAAGAGCTTGAAGCAAAAGGATATACTGTTTTTCGTGTTGATGATGGTGATGCAATGGATCGTTCAAATGCCTTAACGGATGTTACGAATGGTCAATCTAATATCAAACTTTTGAATCAGATTCATTATGATGTTGCAACGATTGGCAATAATGAAGTTTTGACTAATTCACATATGGATTTAGAACACTTATATGATCAAGCAAATTTTAAAGTTATTTTAGATAATGTTGAAGAAAATGATACTGGGAAAAAACCACAATGGGCACATTCATATGAAGATTATGTTTTACCGAATGGTTCGAAGATTAGATTTATGGGATTAACATTTCCTTACCCAACTTTTAAAGACCTTGGCTGGCATGCTCAACCAGTATATGAAACGCTTACGGAACAGTTACAAAAATGGCGTGATGACTATGATATTTTAATTTTACTTTCACATTTAGGAATTAATTATGATACTGAGATTGCCAAGCGATTTCCTGAAATTTCGATTATTATTGGTGGGCATACACATCATTGGTTACCAACTGGAAAGATGTTTAATCAAACGTTACTAACTGCAGCTGAAAAATGGGGACATTATGTTGGTGTAATTACTTTTGAAGTTGATGGCAAAACAATTTACAACCGCCAAGCCGAAACGATTAAAACGAATGAATTACCGACAGCTCCTGATGATGAACTTTGGATTGAAAAAATTGATACAGCTGGGACAAAGAAACTTTCCAAACAAAAGGTTGCAGCTTTGCCAAAACCACTTATGACATCATTGGATAATAATAATCCAATGATTAAAGTTGGGTTGAAAGCCTTGGAAAATTATACAGGAACTGACGCAGCAGTTTTAAACACGGGATTATTTTTAAAGGATTTGCCACAAGGGGTTGTGGATATGTATCAAATTCAGCAAGTTTTACCACATAATATTCATGCCATGAAAACTGAACTGTGGGGATTTGATTTGGTACGTCTTATTAAAGAGATGGAAAAAAATAAAAAATTTTTGATTCACTTTGAGCAAAAGGGAATGGGGTTTCGAGGTTCGAACTTTGGCTTATTAGTTTACTCAGGAATTAGTTATGATGCACAAAAAAAACAAGTCTTATGGCATGGTAAACAGATTAATTTATTCCAAAAGTATACGATTGCCTTACTTGATCACTACGAGTTTATTCCCTTTTTTCCAACAATTGAAATTGCTGGAAAAAATAAAATTTATTTTGATGGAACCTTAAAACAAATTTTTGCTGATTATTTAGCGAAAAAATATCCGATAAGGAATGAAAAAAATGAAACATAGTGAAATTGAAGAAATAATTGAAACTAGACGTGATACTCGTACTAAGTTTGCTGATATAAAGCAGGTTGATGAAAATACGCTAAAAATCAACGGTCATTTATATAATTTGATAGTTAATAAAAATGATGGTTTTCAACTAGGTCAATTTGAAAATACTTTCAATCCGATTTTTACGCATTTTGACTACATTGTTGGTGATATTGGTTATGGTCAGTTACGCTTAAAGGGTTTTTATGATGATCAGCGTAATGTTGACAATGATTTAAAAAAAAGTGCGATTGAGGACTATTTGATTGATTATTGTAATTTTGGTTCAAGCTATTTTGTTTTACATAATCTGGAGGCTAGTAAGATTGGTGATATAAAAAAATATCAACCGCATCCACACAGTCATAATCATCAAGGCAATGTTCGCAAAACACATGATATTAAACCTAAGCGGCAATCTTCAAAGGGAAATAAGCAAAATCAGCATCGCAAATTCACCATTAGACAAAAGGGCGAGGATTATCATTTATGAAAAAATATAAGGGTTATTTAATTGATCTTGATGGAACGGTTTATCGAGGAAAAATTCAAATTCCAGCTGCTAAAAGATTTATTGAACGACTTCAAGCTAAACAAATTCCATTTTTGTTTGTTACAAACAATACTACTAAGCAGCCAGCAGACGTGGTTAAAAATTTAGCTAATAATCATGATATTTTTGTTAACGAGACGAATGTCTATACTTCGGGTCAAGCAACGGTTGAATATTTGGTTAATGATGCTAATAAATGTGATTTAGAAAAAAGTGTTTATGCAATTGGCGAAGTGGGGTTAAAGCAACTACTTAGCAAAAACGGATTTAATTTATATTCAGAATATCCAAGTTATGTGGTAGTTGCTTTAGATCGAGACTTGACTTATCAAAAATTAGCTCAAGCGGTGCTTTACGTTAATGCAGGGGTAAAATTTATTGGAACTAATGCTGATACTTTGATTCCAAGTGAGCAGGGAATGATACCAAGTGCTGGATCAATTATTGATTCAGTTCGTTATGCAACACAAACTAAGCCATTTATTATTGGGAAACCTAATGATTTGATTGTGAACAATGCGATTAAACGGATGGGACTTAAAAAAGATGAAGTAGTAATGGTTGGTGATAATTATGATACAGATATTGCTGCTGGAATTAAAGCCGGAGTAGATACCTTATTAGTTTATTCAGGTGTATCGAAACGAACCGAAGTTGCTAAATTACCCCAACAACCAACGAGTGAGATTAATAATTTTGATGAATGGATTTTATAATCAGCGGGATTACGTGCTGCTAACGATGATCATCTTATTTACGATTACTTTTAGTACTTTTTTGGTCATTAACACTAGTTTTATTTATTGGTTAGTCATGAAATGGCTAAATTTAAATGTTAAATATCATGTTTCAGGTAAAATTTTAATGCATAATTTAAATGTAATGACTAACTTTATTCAAAATCCATTTGCTGGTAAGTTGAATTTATCTGAATATCACTTATCTAAGGGAGCATATGCACACTTTAAAGATGTCCGTAAATTAGTTCTCCTAAATCACTTTACATTACTTATAAGCGTGATTTATTTAGTGATTACCTGGATTAGAGGAGAAATTCAGCAAAATTTATGGAAACTTACTGATTATCTTAAACGGGTTTTGGTAATGGTAGGATTGGTCATGTTACTTTGTTTAATTGATTTTAATGATATCTTTATTTATTTACACCGTTTGATTTTTTCCAACCATAATTGGGTCTTTAACCCCAAAAAAGATCCGATAATTAAGGTATTACCAGATCAGTATTTTTTATGTTGTTTTGTAGTATGGTTTAGCTTAGTTATTTTACTTTTAATTGGATTTTATAGCTATGGTAAATTACAAATAAAGACCAAGCATTAGGCTTGGTCTTTTTTGTTATTTAAGTGTCCTTTCACTATTCCGATTATTATAGGAATAAGTGAAATTAAAATAATTGAGATTACTACGACTGAAAAGTGTTCCTGAACAAATGGGATATTACCAAAGAAATAACCGCCTCCACAGCATAATGCTACCCAGGCAAAACAAGCAGTTAAATTATATTTAATGAATTTACTATAACGGTAGTCACTACTTGCTGCTACAAAGGGGGCAAAAGTTCTTACAATTGGCATGAATCTTGCAATGAAAATTGCAACTGCCCCATATTTATCGAAAAATGTACGTGCATGATCAAAGTCTTTTTTCTTAATAAACTTACTAAGAAAACGATTATCAGTGATTGCCATTCCAACTTTTTTACCAATAAAAAAGTTTAATGAATCACCTGCGATTGATGCGATTAAGAACAAGATAATAAAAATCCAAATATTTAAGCCATATTTAGGATTAGCCGATAGTGCGGCTGCTGCAAAAAGTAATGAATCTCCAGGAAGAAATGGTAGAATTACCGCCCCAGTTTCTACAAAAATGATTAAAAATAAGATTAGGTAGGTCCAATCACCAAAGGTATTGACAATGGTGATTAGATGTTTGTCAATGTGTAAAACAAAGTCAATCAATGTACTCATATTAGTTATAAATCTCCGTTCATAAATGTATTTTATGCAATACTTACATTCTAACAAACAATTGAAAGTAAAAGACTTAAAATTACTTAAATTTATTCGAAAAAATTATTGACTGATTAAATCTTTATTGGTAATATTATTTATGCCGGTGAGGGGAGTTATAAGAGCTTTTGGTTAATGATTTAATTAAAATTAATTCTTGACGAATTACTCATCACCATGTTATTATTATGTAGTTGTCTGATGAGACAATTAACATTGATTTGTTATTCCGACATAGCTCAGTTGGTAGAGCACCTGACTGTTAATCAGGTTGTCGACGGTTCGAGCCCGCCTGTCGGAGTATGTATTATGGAGAGTTGTCCGAGTTGGCCGAAGGAGCATCATTGGAAATGATGTAAACGGATGAACGTCTGTTTCGAGGGTTCGAATCCCTCACTCTCCGTAAGAATATATTATTTGTATGACCCGCTGGTCAAGTGGTTAAGACACTGCCCTTTCACGGCAGTAACATGGGTTCGAATCCCGTGCGGGTCATTTTGGAAGATTAGCTCAGCTGGGAGAGCACCTGCCTTACAAGCAGGGGGTCACAGGTTCGATCCCTGTATCTTCCATAGCAGTTGGTCCGTTGGTCCAGTCGGTTTAAGACGCCTGCCTGTCACGCAGGAGATCACGAGTTCGAGTCTCGTACGGACCGTTGTTGCAGGTTTTGCAACTATAATTGAATAAACAGCATAAACATAAATGGTATGGCTCTGTAGCTCAGTTGGTAGAGCAACGGATTGAAGCTCCGTGTGTCGGCAGTTCGATTCTGTCCAGCGCCATTTATGGAGGGGTAGCGAAGTCTGGCTAAACGCGGCGGACTGTAAATCCGCTCCTTCGGGTTCGGTGGTTCGAATCCACTCCCCTCCATTAATAGGGATGTAGTATAACGGTAGTACCTCGGTCTCCAAAACCGCTAGTGCGGGTTCGATTCCTGTCATCCCTGTTTATGATGTTATGGCGGTAGTGGTGAAGTGGTTAACACATCGGTTTGTGGTACCGACACGCGTGGGTTCGATTCCCATCTACCGCCCTTTTGATTGTCTTGCTTTTAATGCAAGAAGGGGCAATTGGTTTTAATGATTTATGGCGGTATAGCCAAGTGGTAAGGCAGAGGTCTGCAAAACCTTTATCGTCGGTTCAAATCCGACTACCGCCTTAGTATTGCCACAGTCAAGTAAGCTCTTGCCGAGATGGCGGAATTGGCAGACGCGCTGGACTCAAAATCCAGTGATCATTGCGATCGTGCGGGTTCGACCCCCGCTCTCGGCATAATTAAGTACTTAAAAGGCTCTGTATAAACGGTAAAACGTTGATACAGAGCCTTTTTTGTTTGCTGATGTTTGTGGAAGCTCATATCATTTTGACCATATTTTGACCGTTTTGACCATTAAAAAAAGGGAGCTAATTAATTTTAGTTTCATTTTTGTATCAATTAATTTACTAATGGAATTTTCTATTTCATCATTTGAACGATTGCGATATTCATCAATTAAGTATGAATAAACTCTAGTGGTAGTTCCAACGTCTGAATGTCCAAGTCGTTTACTAATAATATAAATATCTATCTTTTGTGATAGCAAATAAGCTACATGGGTATGCCGTAACGAATGAAAATGAAATCCATGTCTATTTATACCCAAATCATCTAATGCCTTTCTAAGCGTTTTATTTACGGCGTTAGAAGTAGGGATAGTACCAAATTGATTAATAAATACTGCGTCAGAGTCATTAGATTTTAATTCTTTGAGTAATTCAAGCATTTCTTGATTAACCCTAATCGTTCTATTTGAACTTTCATTTTTGGTTGGAACATATTTCTTTTCTAAAGAATTCCAGGATCGTCTAATTCTTATGCTTTTAAAATCAAAATTGATATCTTCCCATTTAAGTCCTTGAATTTCTCCGAGTCGCATCCCGGTAAATAATGCCAATAAGATCACATATTTAGAAGAATAGTGATGATTACGCGTTTCGATTAAATAGTTGGTTAATTTTTTTAATTCATCTTGATTTAAATATTCAATTTTCCAAGTTTTTTCTTTGTTATATACAATATTTGTACGTTGTAAAATATCTTTTTCAATATCTTTATCATAAACAGCATCTTTAATACAAGCATGGAAAAGGGCGTTAATTTTTACAACTGTTTCTTTTGCATGATCTTTACCATAATCATCAAGGAATTTTTGATATTTTTCACGAGTTAAATCTGTAATTAAAAGAGTATGGAAATGCTTATCAAGAACATTAAATGTATGTTTATATTGTAATTTTGTTCTATCGACAATAGTATTTTCTTTATAAGTTTCAAACCAATGCCAAAAATAATCTGGTACAGTTTTAGGTAGGGTACTTACCAAATTTGAATTTGGTTCAACCTCATATTTTGCAGCAAATTTTTGTGCTTCTTTTTTTGTGTCAAAACCCTGTTTACTTTTAATTTTAAAATTTCCGTCATCATCCTTGAAAGATAATCTGACTCGCCATTTACCGTTTCTTTTTGTAAAACTTGCCATAGTTTATGCCTTTCTGAACTTATGTTCGATAAAAAGATTTAAAAATAAAAAGTCCATAAAATGGGCTGATTATTTAATGAATTTAATTATTAATTCATTAATTGTACATGTGATGGTAATGATACTAATTGCTGTTCCATAAAACCAGTTCTTTTGTTCAGCAAACTTTGTATTTAATTTTTCGAATTTGTTATCAATATCTTTGCATAATAATTTAATTTCGTTACTTTAATTATCAGTAGCATGATTTAGTTCTTCGTGTGTTACATAATCATTTTTTCTTATGATAAAATGATTTTTTGATTTTAATAAAAATATATTTAATTATAAATAATAAAGTGGATTTATATTCAAAATTACTTAACTGTATTTCTACATTTTCAAAATTAGATACTTCTGATTTTTTTATTTTTAAATATTTCTTATTGTTACGTGTACTTTTTAATTCATTAAATTTTTGGCATATGTAGAAGTCATCCTGATCTCTATTTCCAATAATATAATAATTAATTTTTTTATATTTAAACTTTGAAAATTTACGAATTCTAATAACTAAAGATATGAATGGATAAATTGATAAAGTAAATATTATATATATTACTAATGCAGCTAAATAATGTTTATGAAAAATAAAATAAAAAAACAAAATAATAAGAAGCAAAAATAAATTGGTATAATACTCCATTTCAGATACTTTATATTCTTTAAAAGTATTATATTTATTTTTTGGATTAGAAACCGTCACGTTAAAGCTGTCTTTATTAAACCAGTACTTATTAACAATTCCAATTACTATAGGACCAATTATACTGATTAATATATTTATACTATTTAAATATTTCAATTTTTTATCCTTTTAAATTGTAGATTATAAATTAGATACTTTTATACAAAAAAAGAGAGAATTCAACTAAATGAATTCTCTAAGTTGGCAATTCGCCGTTGTTGTATTTAGACTTTAAGGGTCGGGCACCCACTCGTGCCAGTAAATAGAGAATATCATTAAAATATGTTTAAATCAAATTATTGTGTTTAATTGATTTTTTATTTTTTCTTACTTTTTCCTTTGCAAAGTCTGCATTTGCAGGCTTTTTTATTTGTAGATGATTAGAGTTTGATCTGTAAGAAAAGATGAATCTTTGTCACTTGGTGAAGATGTTATCTTAATGTCTACTATTTGATATCCATTTTTATGCAAATGTTCTAGAATGCCATTAGTTATATTTGTATATTGTTTATCTAAAGTAGTTTTATTAAAGTTCAATGGAACAGAAGTGGTCTTATAGAAAAGAACATGTTCAGCACCATCTGAAGGGACTATTGCATCTACAATTCCGTTAATATTAACTTTACTTGGTTCACTAATTTTGTTTAAAAACCCCATTATATTATTCTCCTAACAAATTTAAAAATTCTTTTTCGTTTAATACTTTAATTTTATTTCCCTTTTTGATTAATTCTTCTGCTTTTTTTATCTTATTAGATTTTCCACTTTCACCAACTACATTTTTATCTTCTATCCCTACAATTAAATAATTAACCTTTGAAGACATACCATTTTTAAAAATACCTCCTTTATTTTCTATTATTTTTTTAGCATCGTTTCTACTTAATTCAAATAAGTTTCCAGTTATTGCAAACGTCTTATTATTTAACGTTTTGTCAGAATTAACAGAATTATTTAAAATAGTATTTCCTATTTCTGAAGATTTAATATTTTCAGACTTTTTATAGTAACCATAAGCTTTTTTAGATTTATTGCTTTTCGTTGCAATTTTTTTAGACTGGTACCCAGCATCACGCAGCTTTTGATAAATAATTGCAGTAGTTTTAACATCATCTAATGCATTATGAGATCTATAATTTATATTATAGAAATCTTTTAATGTCTCAAGTTTATTATTAGGCAATTTTAAATCATTTTGTGCTTGCTTAGACATTAGCATTGTATCTTCAATTGTTATTTCAGAAATATTTAAACCTTTAGCTATCAAAAAATCAATATCGAAGTCAATATTATGTCCAATTAACGCTGGTTTCATATTACTTTTATAAAAAGATTCAAACTTTGTTAAAGCATCATCAATAATTAATCCATCTTTTAAATCTTCTTTTGATATTCCGGTCAATGAATATATTTTAGGAGATATTTCATCATTTTGTAATTTAACATAATAATTAAATGTTTTTGTTGGTTTATCATTTATGTATCTAATTGCACTTATTTGTATGATATCGTTATTTTTTGGATTTAATCCAGTTGTTTCGATATCTATTACCATATAATTAAAATATGGCTTCCATCTCCTATGTATTTTTAGATTTGTATTTGTTATTCCTATTGTTTTACTATGCTTTTTATCATTTATATTAAAATCATTAGAAGTATTAAGTTTTTTTGATAAATTAGAATTAATTTTAGATTGATGTATTTCATTTTCAGAATTTGTAGTTTGCAAAGTCGAAATGCTATTTTTAATATAATTACCATCATTGGAAGAAAGACTAGTTGATACTGGAATATCAAGATATGACATATCCGAGTCCGATTGTAAAATATCTTTTGTTATTGATTGTGATGTTTTTTTATCATTATCCTTTAAATCAACATGTATTGAATAATATTCTTTAATGTATTCAATGGTTTTTTTATCTGTTGGGATCCAATCTTTATTTAATAAATAAATCAAATATTTTTTGTTTATATATAATGCAAAAATAGCATTAGCAAGTACAGATCCTAATATAATAGTTGGATAAAATAATATGACATCTGTAATTAATATTATCCAAAACCATGGCCAAAACTTTTGAGTTAAAGCTGGAATAGGTCCAAAAAACAAGGTTGTCCATGAATAACCTGTCTTTATTTGCTTTATATTTCCATTATTTTTGTTTTTTAAATTCAAAAACATATATATTCTCCTTAGTAAATGTAATGAAGTAGGCTATCTTTGCATTCTTCCATAATATTGTTTGGAATATCAAATATCTTCATAAATGTTGTTTGAACCAGGTGTAAAAACATATTCAGCATCATTTCCATCGCTATATAACACATAGCTTATTTCGTGTGCAATAACAAAAGTAAGTTGTTCTTTTTTTTCATATAGTTCATTTATTGCGATTAATTTAAATCTTGGATTAGAAAATGATGTAGCAGTATATTCCGGATCGCTATATATTTTTATTGATATTCCATTTGCAAATGCTTTATTAAGTAAATCACTTATTTAGGATATTCGTCAATTAAATAAAAATAAATACTAGTAGTTCCAACGTGTGAATGGTTTAGACTTTTGCTAATGATATAAATATCAATGTGATTATATAATAAAGAAGATATGTGAATTTTTTTAAGAGTGGAAGGGAAATATAAAATTAAAAATGCCAAATTGTTTATTTGTTATAAATGCTTCTAACTTTTACTTTGACAATAGTAGATTGAAAGTACAACATGAATTTTTAATATTAGTGAAGGAATAATCTAGAAGAATGAATTAAGAAAAAGGTTATAACTTGGTAAAAAAATAAAAGAAACACCCAAAATTAATTGAGTGTTTCTTTTATTTATTAGTTACTTAAATATCTGATAATCACAGATACAATCAATACTATGACAATTGCACCAATAATTGAAGGAATTAATGACATTCCTGCGAGGCTTGGTCCCCAAGTTCCTAATAATTTTTCACCTAGCCAAGATCCGACTAGACCGGCTACAATATTACCAATCCAACCTAATGCAGCACTATTATCAGTCATTTTGCTGGTAAGCCAACCAGCAATTGCACCAATAATTGCACCGATAATTAAAGTCCAAATTAGTCCCATATTATTCACCTCCTAATATATTTAAGTTTAAAATAAATTTAGATTTATTTCAAATGCTTTTGCAAACGCTTACATATGGATGATAAGTGTGCTATTATAAACTTGAAAAACATTTAAAAATAATGGAGGATTAAAAATGAAAAAAACGTCCGTTTTAAATAGTAGAATCTCTGCTGGAATTTCCACTTTAGGTCATTTTGATATGTTAACCATTAACGATGCTGGCATGCCAATTCCTAATGATGATCGTCGGGTAGATGTTGCCATTACAAAGGGTTTGCCTAAATTTATTGATGTTTTGAAAAATGTTTTGACAGAAGATCAAGTTCAAAGAGTGTATCTCGCAGAAGAAATAAAAAAGCAAAATCCTAAACAATTAGATGCTATCAAGAATTTATTATCTGATGATGTAGAGATTGTCTATATTCCACATGAAGAATTGAAAAAAAACTTAAGCAATCACAAAACTAAGATGAATATTAGAACAGGAGAAATAACCCCTTATTCAAATATTGCGTTAGAATCAGGAGTTACATTTTAATATATTTATGGTAACAAGCGATAGAATATAAAGTATTTTTATGGTTTTCAGAAGTTAAAATCATTGAAAATAATTAATATTAATGATAAATTCTACATGTAACATATAAATGTAAGTTAATTTTTGGAGGTACTATCATGAAAAATTTACTATTAGGTTTAAGTTTAGCAGGTAATTTAGCACTAGGTTACACATTATTAAAAAAGACTGATGCTTTAAGTGAAGTAAATGAAAAATTTGATATTTTAAATGATCAACTTCAAGGTAAAGCAGAACAAGTTAAAGGTGCCATCACTGGTGATACTTCCGATAAAATTGATGGAAATCTTAAGAGCGCAAAGGGTAATGTTAAAGAAAAAGTTTCTGAAGTTAAAGATAATTTAGAAGACTAATTGATTGTTAACATTAAAAACACCAGCATTGATTGCTAGGTGTTTTTATTTTTTGATTTTTACCCACAAAAAAAGTTTAGTCTTTGACAAGCTTTAAAGACTAAACTTTTATCTTATAAATCAAATTGTACTTTAATTGCCTTACCAATGATCTTACCAGGATTATCTTCATTTAAAATAATTTGGTTATACTCAGAATCTTTATTATCAGGAACTAATATTACTTGATTATCGTGATATTGAACTCTCTTTAATGTTGTTTCATTATCATTTAATAAAACTGCTGCAATTTCCCCACTTTCAACTTCTGGTTGTTGATGAATTAATACAAGTGCACCATTATGAATGGTTGGAGACATTGAATTTCCAGAACACTTTAACCAAAAATTGTTTCCTTTTGGCAAATCTTGTAAAGAAATAGGCAGATATCCTTCAATATTTTGTTTAGCTAAGATTGGAGATCCACAAGCAATTTCCCCTAAAATTGGAACTTTAACCAATTCAGTTGGATCATATGGAATCGCGTTTTTAGGAATATAATCCTTATCTTTATATTTTTCAGATAATTGAGAAATGGGAATATTTAAAATTGCTGCAAGCTTTTCTAACGTCTTTAATTTTGGGTCAACACCTTGATTATATCTGTATAATGCATTTTCACTCATTCCCGCTTTTTTAGATAGTTGGATTAAACTTAAACCACGTTTGTTAGCATAATATTTTAAATTTTCATAAGTTGACATATTATTTGCGTCCCTTTTATAAATAAACTATACAAAATTACACAAAAACTCTTGTGGTAATTAATTACACAGTGTAATATATATTGTAAGTTAATAATCAATTAATTTAGCAATAAAAATATGAATTATCAGAATATATTTTTGGTAAGTAGCTACTATGGTGGTAATTACTTGCTTATTTGCTATTCACTCATACTACATTGTGTAGTATGAACATGTCAATAACTTAATCAATAAATTACAAAAGAGGAGAGACGCTCATGGAAGAAAAAATGGCACAACAGAGTTTTCAAAAGATTACTGATGAAATTAAAAAGAAATTAATTGATCGGCATATGACTCAAGTTGAATTAGGAAAACTGATAAATGAAAACCCCGTTCAACTTAACCGAGCTATTAAAGGTTATATGAATCCACAATCAATAAAGATTCGTGAAAAGGTTTATAAAGTTTTAGATATTACTGATCAAAATTAATTTACATAGATAATTAATAACTTTATCAATGTTTTTTATTGTGTTTAAAAAACGATCGAATTTTAAATAATTTCGATCGTTTTTGGTATTAATATTTAGTTTAAGTAAATTAGATAGGCATTTTTTAAAGATGTAACTAGCAGTACCCAAAATAACACGTACATTGATTTTTCCATGAAACCACCGACTTTATAATGGAAAAGATGACGATGCTTACTATTATGTTTCAAAACAAAAGGGTACCAGATATCAACTCGATTAGCAGACCAACCATCTTCAATTATATGAATTAGTATGCCGATTGAAATACCAAATATACATATTGCAATGTAAAAATGACGAGATTCTAGAAAAAGACTTAATGACATAAAAATAAAAACGTTCCAAATTGTATGTGTGAATCCACGATGTTTAACGTTAATAAAAAAATGTTTATAAAAGAAGCCAAATAGAGTAGTTTTGTTTAATTCGCTATTGCGAGAATCAATGTCTGGTAACAGACTCCCTAAACCAACTGAAGCGAAAATAATAATTGTAACTATGAATGGTACTGCAATATGATTAGTTTCTGAGTAATAATTTACAGCCGTTAAAGCAATCGCCTCAGATGATACCAAATGAGTTTTTCCTAACATTTTCTCTTCCTATATTAACTATTAATTTTAATTCGATTATAACCATCATTAACTATTATTATAGGCTTGATAACAACGTTTGTGTATCATTCTCAAAATAAAAATCCCTAACCAAGCCAATTTTAAGGCTTTGTTAAGGATTTTTATAAATAATTACCCGTACGAGACTCGAACTCGTAGCTCCGCCTTGAGAGGGCGACGTCTTAAACCAGTTTGACCAACGGGCATTGATATAACAAGATTAATTTTACTCATATAATTGAGTTGTGTCAATGTTAATTTCAAATTGACATCGCTATTCAATCATTGTAATATTACTAGTGTAATTATTGAGCATTAGCCAAATTGGTAAGGCAGTGGACTCTGAATCCATAATGTACAGGTTCGAATCCCGTATGCTCAATTTATCATTTTTACTATTTGATAAGTGAAGTCGCTATTTTAGCGGCTTTTTTTATTAGGATAATTACTTTTAAACCATTATAATGTGATTATGAGGTGATAAGCATGAGTTTTGAAAAAGTAAAAAGTTTGATTAGTGAAATGGTTAATGAGGACATTGTTCCAGGGGCTTCATATTCGTTTATTACGGGACAAAGAGTTGAAGATCATGTTACTGGTTATAAACAATTAAAGCCAACTAAAGAAATTTTGCCACAAAATCAATTATATGATGTTGCTTCCATGACTAAAGTAATGGGAACCGTGCCTGTGATTATGCAATTGTTACAAGATCAAAAAATTGGAATTGATGATTCGATTACTAAGTATTTACCGGAATGGAAATTTCCGAAAGTTACGATTCGCCATTTATTAACCCACACTTCAAATATTGAAGGATACATACCCAAGCGAAACGAAATGAATATGAATCAATTACGAGAAGCTCTTTTAGGGCTCCATCCTGGATCTGATTTGGGAAAGAAAATGAAATATCAGGACGTGAACTTTATCTTTCTTGGATGGATTGCAGGAGTAGTAACAGGATTACCAATTCAGCCTTTGATTACGCATATGGTTTTAAATCCACTGGGGATGATTGATTCAACTTTTCATCCAGATGCAAGAAGAACCGTCCCAACTACTTATGATGAAGAAAGTGGCATAAATCAAGTCGCAAAAGTTCATGATCCCAAGGCAAGAATTTTAGGCTCTGATTGTGGGTCTGCGGGTTTGTTTAGTTCTCAACGCGACTTTGATAAGTTTGCACAATGGATGCTACAACTAACTGAACCAGGAAAAGTATATACATCATCGATGTTTGATGCGATGTTTTGTGATCAAACGCCGATGCAGAATGGAACTAGGACTTTTGGCTGGAAATTAGAAGACTATCAAGGCCACTCCTATATTTATCAAACAGGTTATACGGGAATTCTAATGGTTTTGGTTAGGGAAAGAAAAAGTGCTTTTACGTTTTTATCTAATCGTGTTCATCCTGATGTGAATGAACAATTCAGCGAGGCACGTCAAACTATGATTGATGCTTATTTATCTGATTTATTTGATTAGAATTAAAACATTAAATGTTTATTAATTTGTAATGGTATAGTAAAATTAAACCAATTAATTTTTATAAAAAATAAATAATGGAGAACTTAAATGCAAAAGCAACCATAGGCTTAGACATTGGTACCAGTTTAATTGGATTTTCAGCTACGAATTTAGATAATAAGTTAGTACATATTAAAAGGGCCATAATGGTATTGGAGTACGATTTAAGTTAGCTAGCTAATTACTATTACATGATTAACAATAAGTTCACCATAAGTTGGTGGACTTTTTTTGTTCCAAAATACATTCATATTAAAAGATTAAAAAGCATCATAAATACTAATTATGTAAACTATAGAAAAAGTTAATAAATTCAACAAAAGCCATTTAAATGCTAATAAAAATACAATATACTAAGAAAACATAAGTGATTAATCACACAAATAAGGGAGGATTTTTGTATTTATGAATAATGAAAAACAAAACAATTCAAGCTTAATTTCACGTTTAGAAAACTTCAAAATTGATGGATTTGGTTTAGTTTTCTATGCAATTATTGGAATTATTTTTGTAATTGCTGTTTTAACTCATGCTTTACCTAATGACATTTTGGGTGCCTTGTTTACCATGATTATCTTAGGTAACGTTTGTTATTTCTTAGGATCAAAATTACCAATTTTTAGAAGTTATCTTGGTGGAGGGGCATTCTTTGCCTTGATGGCACCAGCAGTTTTAGTATTTTTTCATGTTATTCCGACTTATGTTGTTAGCGATGTACATACATTTTTATCAACTGATAATTTCTTGAATTTCTATATTGTTGCCTTGATTGCAAGTGCTATTTTAGGAATGAATCGGGATATGTTGCTAAAAGCTGCAGTTCGGTTTTTACCAGTTGCCATTCTTTCAGCTGCAATTGCCTTTTTTGCCGTTGGTTTAGTTTCAATGCTAAGTGGTAAGGGCTTCAGTTATGGTGCTTTATACGTTGCTTTTCCAGCGATGGGTGGTGGTGTTGGTGCCGGTGCAGTTCCACTTTCAAAAATTTATGCATCATCAATGCATGGTGGAGCAGCAGGATACTTTTCACATTTACTTCCAGCCGTAATTCTTGCTAATATTTTTGCAATTTTAGGAGCAAGCTGGTTAAGTAAACTTTTAGCTAATAGTAAATATAATGGTCATGGTCAAATGTTACCTGGTGAATTCAAAGCTTCTAAAACTACTGCATCCGCTTTTTCTTTCACAAAGTTGGGAGTAGGGATGGCCGTTGCAGGTGCTATTTATCTAGTTGGTGAAATTCTTACTAAGCTAATTCCAATGGTTAATGACTTTGCGTTCATTATTATTTTAGTAATTGCCTTAAAGGCTACTGGATTGATTCCCAAGTATTATGAAGAGGCAACCGTTGTCTTTGGTCAATCAGTAACTAAAACAACTACACATGCCTTACTTGCTGGAATGGGTATTGCCATGGTTGACTTAAATGTTTTGACTAGTTCAATTACTTGGCAACTTGTTTTATTAGTACTAGTAAGTATTTTAACTATTAGTACAGCTGCCTTCTTCTTAGGAAAGTTATTTGGACTTTACCCAGTTGAAGCTGCCATTACTGCTGGTTTCATCGATAACTCAATGGGTGGAACTGGTAATGTTTCTGTTTTAGCAGCCTGTGATCGAATGGGATTGATTGCCTTTGCTCAAATGGGGAACCGTTTATGTGGGGCTATTACTTTAGTTGTGTCAGGCTTCTACATTGCTTTCTTTGGTTAAAGCTTAAATTAAGATAAAAAAATTCTAAGACTATCTAGTATAGATGGGCTTAGAATTTTTTATTTGTAAATTTCATTAAAATAGAATTTATTACCAGATATGTTGTTTATGTTACATCATTACATAAATAGCAAATTACTTAATTTTTCTGTAATATTTCTGTAACATAATCGCTTTAGTATAGAGTCTGTTAACTGAAAGACGTTAAGACTATTTGTCATCACTATTATCGATACAATTTGAAGGAGTTTTATATTTATGAAGAAAAGAAACATGTTTAAATCAATTGCAACTGTTGCTGCCGTATCTGCTGGTGTTTTATTTGCTGGATCACAAAGTGCCAGTGCTAGCACTACTAAACATACTGTTGTAGAAGGTGATACTTTAAACAAACTTTCTGCTCAATACGGAGTTTCCGTTCAAGACTTAGCTCAAGCAAATGCAATTCAAGATATTAACAAGATTTATGTTGGTGAAGTATTTACCATTGGTGACGATGGTCAAGTATCAGTTTCAGATCAAAGTGCTGTTGCTGCCGCACCTGCACAAGCTGCAACTACTCAAGTTTCAGCTCCAGTTCAACAAACTGCTGCACCAGTTGCTCAAGCACCTGTACAAACTAGTGCACCAGCTGCAAGTTCTGTAAGTGGCAGTGATGCTGCTGCTAAAGACTGGATTGCTGGTCGCGAATCTGGTGGTAACTACGGTGCCCAAAACGGTCAATACGTAGGTAAATACCAATTATCATCATCATACTTAAACGGTGATTACTCAGCTGCTAACCAAGAAAAAGTTGCTGATAACTATGTAGCTTCACGTTATGGTTCATGGTCGGGTGCCCAAGCATTCTGGCAAGCAAATGGTTGGTACTAAAACTAACTAATTAAAAATGTATATTAAAAAAGGAATTCCAATGGAATTCCTTTTTTAATATACAAAATTATTTATTTGTATTGAGTTTAAATTGTTCTGATCCTAAATTAGTACCATCAATACTTGAAGAATTATTGTTAATACTATTTGGATTTATTCCCTCACTTGCGTTAATGGTAATTGGATCATTTTGATTATTCAATTCATATACGACTGTATTTTTAGCTGAATCTCCCTCAGCTAAATTTTGGTCTGGATTATAATCTAAGCGATCATCGTTAAAGTTAACTTCATTAAGATGATGTGACTTTTGGGTAATTTTAAAGGTACTATCCCATGCATTTTTAGGCGTAATGATTTTGTTTGACTTATTAGTAGTTTTATAAATGAAAACTACTAGTGGTTCATCATATTTTTCACTGTTATTGACGGTTTTTACTCCAATAATTTTAATTGTTTTATCATTTAACTTTGCTACATTATTTTTAAATGATGATTGAGTAGGAGCTTTAACCGGCTTTGTGGTTTGTTTATTGTCATTATTTGATTTTTTGTATTGACCATCTAATGATGAACAACTGGCTAAAGTTAATGTGCTCAAAATAGCAATACTAGTAACTAATATTTTTTTCATCTTATTTCTCCCTTAAACATATTACCTCTATTGTACCGTAAACGCTGAAATTAACCAATGTTGTGAAATAGTTGCTTTTGTCAAAAGACTAAATTATAATTATTATAAACAATTGATGTTGCAAGGTTAATTTTTAGATGACCTTTTTATTAAGGAGGAAAAATATGAAAGTTGCAGTTGTTGGTTCATCACATGGTGGTTTTGAAACTGTTCGGGGAGTATTGCATGATTTTCCAGATGCTGAAATTGATTGGTACGAAAAGGGAGATTTTGTTTCATTTTTATCATGTGGGATTGAGCTATATCTTCAGGGCGTAGTTAAAGATGTTAATTCTGTGCGTTATGCCACTATTGATGGAATGGAAGCTAAAGGGGTTAAAGTACATATTAATTCTGAGGTAACTAGTATTAATCCTGAAAAACATACCATTAAGGTAGTTGATGTAAATAATGGCACTGAAACGGAAAATCAATATGATAAGTTAGTACTTTCAGTTGGAGCAGTTCCGTTTGAACTTCCGGTTCCTGGTAAAGATTTACAGAACATTTATGCTATGCGGGGGCGTGATTGGGCTATTCTTTTAAAGAAAGCGGAAGTTGACCCTGAAATTAATAATGTTACGGTAATCGGTTCTGGCTATATTGGAATTGAAGCCGCAGAATCATTTGCCAAAGCTGGAAAAAAAGTTACGATTATCGATCGTAATCCAACTATTTTAGGAACTTATTTGGATTCTGAATTTACTGATATTTTAGCTAAAGAGCTTGAAGACAAGGGTATCACCATTAAAACTAATCAATCAGTCAAAGAATTTGTTGGCAATGATGATAACCGAGTTTCTAGTACAATTACTACCACTGGTGAATCTATTCCAAGTGATTTGGTCATTGAAGCTGCTGGGATTCGTCCGGCAACAACTTGGTTGAAAAATACGCTTAAGCTTAATGATCACGGCATGATTGTTACTGATGAATATCAAGAAACTAGTCAACCAGATGTTTTTGCAGTGGGGGACGCAACTGAAATTGAATTTGCACCCACTGGTACGAAAAAGTTAATTGCTCTTGCACCTAATGCTCGTCGTCAAGGACGTTCAGCTGCTTATAATTTAAATCAAAAACGACGTAAGACAACTGCTGTTTCAGGATCATCGGCTCTACACGTTTTTGCTTATAAGTTTGCTTCAACTGGTTTGAAAGATGTTACAGCTAAACAAATGGGGTTAGACGTAGAATCCGTTTTAGTAACTGATACCAAAGTTCCACCATTTGTTCCAGCTGATCACAATGCTAAGGTTTACTTTAAGTTAACTTTTGATCCTAGAACTCGAGAAGTTTTAGGCGCTCAAATTATGTCTAAATTAGATGTAACTGCAAATATTAATGCAATTTCTTTAGCTATTCAAGAACACATGACGGTTGATGACTTAGCTTATGCTGATTTCTTTTTCCAACCTGGATTTGATCGTCCATGGAGCGTGATGAATATTGCTGCACAAAAGGCTCAAGATCAATTAAATAAATAGCTCTTTAAGTCTATCAATAAAAATTTGATAGACTTTTTTATTTAAATCTTAACGAAAAACATTAAATTTCAGAAAATTAGCTGATTTTCTTGATATTTTTGGCAATTACGATTATTATTGTAAATAAATCAAAACATTTGTGCTTAAAATGTAGACAATAAGGGAGCCACTCATGCCAAAATTAAATGCCAGACTCAGTAAGACCTATAATCACACTCTCTCGCAAATTACTCCATCAAGAATTCGTTCGTTTTCTTTAAAAATTAGCGATGTTCCTGATTTAATTAGTCTAAATGTTGGGGAACCGGGCTTTAATACCCCAGAACACATTAAGGAAGCAGCTATTACTAGTATTAAAGAAAATAAGACCCATTATTCACCTCAGCCAGGATGGATGGAATTACGGGAATCAATCAGCCGATACGTAAAAAAACGCTTGGATCTTAATTATGATGCTGCCACTGAAGTAGTTGTGACTGATGGAGCTACCGAAGCACTTTCTAGTACTTTTTTAGCTACGGTTAATGAGGGTGATAAGGTTATTGTGCCCATGCCAGCTTATCCAGCGTATACTTCAGTAATTGAAATGGCACATGGGGTGGTAGTCCCAATTGATACTTCTAATGATGCTTTTAAGTTAACTGCGGAAAAATTAGAAGAAACTTTAAAAGAAAATCCAGATGTTAAATCAATTATTTTAAATTATCCAACCAACCCAACTGGGGTTGAATATTCAGATTCTGAAATTAAGGCCTTAGCTAAAGTTTTAGATAAATACGGGGTATTAATAATTTCTGATGAGATTTATGCTGAATTAACTTATGAAATGGCACACACTTCGATTGCCCAATATCTTCCAGAAAGTACGATTTTAATTAATGGAGTTTCTAAGTCACATGCAATGACCGGTTGGCGATTAGGTTATATTACTGGACCTGCAGAAGTAATCAAGAACATTAATAAAGTTCATGGATATTTAGTAACTTCACCATCAAATCCTGCCCAATATGGAGCAATCGAAGCCTTGGATAACGGTTATGATGATTCAAAGCCAATGTTAGTTGAGTATCAAGAACGACGTAATGTAGTTGCAGATGAACTACAAAAAGTAGGCTTTGATGTAATTAGTCCAGATGGTGCATTTTACATCTTTGCAAAAATTCCAGCTAAGTTTAATGAAACCTCAGAAGAATTTGCTTTACGACTTGCTCATGAAGCCCACGTTGGGGTAACTCCAGGGGATGCTTTTGGTGAAAGTGGTCAGGGATACATTCGTATTTCTTATGCGGCTGATTTAGATGACATCAAAGAAGCAATGAAACGAGTTAAGAAGTTTGTTAACGAAAATTAATGATTAAAAGTCTATGAGAAATCATGGGCTTTTTTGTAACTTTAATTTAAATCATAAAGGTTGGTATTTGCTATTGATAGATAAAACGATACACTTATATTATAAAAAATAAATAAATCGGAGTGATAAAATGAACGTTGGAATTGATAAGTTAGGATTTTTTACTCCTAATTATTACGTTGATATGGTTGATTTAGCGAATGCTAGAAATGAGGATCCCAATAAATACTTGATTGGAATTGGGCAAACTGAACAAGCTGTAATTCCTAACACCCAAGATACAGTGACGATGGCGGCTAATGCAGCTCTTCAAGTGATTGACGATGATAATCGGGATAAAATAAGCTTAATTATTTTAGGAACAGAAACGGGAATTGATAATTCGAAATCAGGAGCAATTTATCTTCAAAACTTATTAGGGTTGAATCGTCGGGCTCGAGCTTTTGAAATCAAACAAGCTTGTTATGGGGCAACTGCTGGGATTCAAATGGCGAAGGACTTTGTTAACCTTCATCCAGAACAACAAGCCCTTGTAGTTGGTTCTGACGTGGCTCGTTATGGAGTTAAAACGGCTGGAGAAGTCACTCAAGGTGGTGGAGCAGTTGCCATGACGATCTCTGCTAATCCGACAGTACTTAAACTTAGCAAAAATAGTAGCGTTTATTCTGATGATATTATGGACTTTTGGCGCCCTTTGAACCGCACCGAAGCGTTAGTTGATGGTCACTATTCAAATGATATTTATCAACAATTTTTCATTAATACAATTCATGATTATTTAGTGAATAATGATATGGAATTAACTGATTTGCAAGCTTTAGTTTTCCATCTTCCATATACAAAAATGGGACTTAAAGGTCTCCGTGAAATTTTGCCAGAAGTTTCCGAAACACAACAAGCTAGTTGGTTAGCTGAATTTGAAGCGAGTCGGGTTTATAACAAACGAGTCGGTAATCTCTATACTGGGTCTTTGTATCTTAGTTTATTATCATTACTAGATTATTCTGAGCAGCTTAAAGTTGGAGATCAAATTGGAATCTTTAGTTATGGTTCAGGTGCACAGGGTGAATTTTATACGGGTCAATTACAAACTGACTTTAAAAATGAAATGCGAAAATCATTAATTGAGAAAATGTTAAATAATCGAAAGCGTTTATCAGTTCTTGAATATGAGCAAATGTTTAAACAATGGCCTAAACTTGATGATGGTGATTATAGACTTGATGATCGCCAAGATTCAGCACCTTTCACATTTACAGGAGTTGTGGAAAATAAACGCCAATATCATAAAAAAGGTTGACATTCATTGACCATTGAGTTATATTTGGCTTAACAAGAAATCTTTAAAGACTGTCCAGAGAGACTGCAAGATTTTAGTCGAATATTTAATGCTGTAAAATTAGACTAAAGGACTAACGTCAACTGACGTTAGTCCTTTTTGCATAGTAGGGGGAATTAACTTGAGTAAAGAAAAAGAGATTGTCTTAGATATTCATGAACGTCCAAGTGGGATTAAATGGATTGGTTTATCACTACAACATATGTTTTCAATGTTTGGTAGTACGGTAATTGTTCCGTTATTGGTAGGGTTGAGTCCTAGTATTGCCTTGTTTGCCTCAGGAATTGGAACATTATTACATATTTTAATTACGAAGGGTAAAATTCCTGCTTATATGGGATCTAGTTTTGCCTTTATTACCCCAATGTTAGCCTTAATGAAGACAACTGGGATTGCTGGCGTTCAACAAGGTGTTATTGCAGTTGGTCTAGTTTACTTTATTGTTGCAATGCTGGTTTGGATGTTGGGAACGAATTGGATTGACAAGCTCCTTCCACCAATTGTGGTTGGCCCAATTGTAGTTGTAATTGGACTTTCACTTGCTGGAGCAGCTGCTAAAGATGCGATGATGACCGCTAGTGGCCATTATAGTTTGATGTATTTTATGATTGCTTTAGCAACGTTATTTTTGGCAATTTTTTTTAATATGAAGTTAAAGGGATTCCTAGGAATGATTCCTGTCTTATTAGCCATTGTATGTGGTTATTTAATTGCGATGGCTTGTGGACTCGTTGATTTGCATGCGATTGCTTCTGCTCCATGGTTTAAAGTGCCTGATTTTCAATTTATTGGGACAGAAAAGGGCTTTCATTTTGAATGGAATGCAATCTTGGTAATGGCCCCCATTGCATTTGTTACTATGACAGAACATATGGGTCATTTGATGGTATTAGGTGAGCTAACTCACAATAACTTTTTTAAGGATCCAGGTTTAAATCGGACTTTAGCTGGAGATGGAGCTGCTTCATTTGTTTCTGGTTTAATTGGAGGACCAGCTGTAACTAGTTATGGAGAAAACATTGGGGTGATGGCTATTACAAAAGTTTACAGCGTTTATGTAATTGTTGGAGCTGCAATTTTTGCGATGATCTTTGCATTTGTAAATAAACTAAACGTTTTAATTATGCAAATGCCACTACCTGTAATTGGTGGAATTAGTTTCTTACTATTTGGAACGATTGCTTCTAGTGGAATTAAGGTAATGGTTGATGATCATCTTGATATGAATAAGAAACGAAATTTGATGATTGCATCCGTTGTTCTCGTAATTGGGGTCGGAAATGCTTATCTTCAATTAGGGAATTTTCAATTTACTGGAGTTGCTTTGGCAACGGTCATTGGCATTGTTTTAAATCTTGTATTACCTGATGAAGATTCTGACAAAGTTTCCCCTGAAAAGGAAGCAGTCGAAGCTGATACGAATAATACTATCTAAATTATTTTTTAGAACCAATCTAATTGGTTCTTTTTTGTTTGGTTAAGTAAAGTTGTAGAAAAAAAGTAAGTGTTTAGTTATAATGAAGATAATAACTAATCTATAGGAGAATTAAAATGTGGGATATCGTCATATCAGCCTTGCCTAAGTTATTAGAGGCTATGGTAAAGTATACAATTCCTTTAACATTACTTTCCTTTTCATTTGGAATTGTAATCGCAATTATTGTTGCTTTAATTAAATTTTTAAATCCTAAGGTGCATGGATTTGTTTTAATATTTTGGAAGTGTTTACGTTTAATTGCAAGCTTTTATGTTTGGGTTTTTCGTTCTACTCCATTACTAGTTCAATTATTTATCATCTTTTTTGGGTTACCTGCAATTGGAGTCAAACTTCCTGCATTTACCGCAGCAGTGATTGGGTTTTCATTAAATACGGGGGCCTATGCATCGGAAACGATTCGGTCAGCACTTTTGTCAGTTAATAAAGACCAGTGGGATGCAGCTTATACATTAGGCTTTAGTACTCCACAAACATTATTGAAAATTGTGATGCCACAGGCATTTAGGATTGTTTTACCACCTTTGTCTAATGAATTTATTGGATTGGTAAAAGATACTTCTTTAGCTAGTACCATTACAATTGCTGAAATGTTTCAAATTAGTCAACAGTATGCAGCTCAGAACTACGAACCATTGTTGATGTATGTAGAAGTAGCTGCTTTATATGCAATATTGTGTACAATTTTAAGTATTTTGCAACACTATCTTGAAAAAAAGTCTTCTAGCTATATGAAAGGGGACGAAAACTAATGTTAAAAATTAATGAAATTAAAAAAAGCTTTGGCAAAAAAGCAGTTTTAAAGGGGATTTCAACTGAATTTCCTAAAGGGAAAACCACAGTTATTGTGGGACCTTCAGGTTCTGGGAAAACCACTTTGTTACGCTCATTGGATATGTTAGTGACCCCTGATTCAGGGACGTTAGCTTTTGATGATTTGCTTTTAAATTTTGCTAAACCGATTTCTAGTCAGCAAAATAAAGCACTGCGAGATAAAACAAGTATGGTATTTCAAAATTGGAATTTATTTCCCAATTTAACGATTTTACAAAATATTACTGCAGCACCAATTATGGTTCACCATGTTGCTAAAGATCAGGCAAATGCCGAAGGACATAGTCTCTTAAAAGCGGTGGGATTAGACGAATACGCTAATGCATATCCAGATGAGTTATCTGGAGGGCAACAACAACGTATTTCAATTTGTCGAGCATTAGCTGTAAAACCAGAATATATCTTATTAGATGAGCCAACGAGTGCTTTAGATCCTGAAAGTGAGACCATGATTTTAAAATTATTAGAAAAATTGGCTGGAGATGGGCAATCAATGATTATGGTAACGCATAATATGCAATTTGCTAAAGATGCTGCTGATAAAATTTTATTTATTGAAAATGGTGAAGTTGAATTTGATGGTAAAAAAAGTAATTTCTTTAGTCAACCTTCAGCTCGAGTAAAAGCATTTTTACAAGGGATTTCGTTAAACTAAAAAGACTGGAATTAATTCCAGTCTTTTTACATAAAGGCAATTATTGAAATAATGAAAAATGAAAGTAAACACCACGTTAGGTTTTCCTTTCTCATGAAAATTTGGCTTCCGTAGGAAATGAGAACTAATGCAATTAAAAGAATGTCTTTTTGTAAAGCAAAATTTGCTAAAATCAAACCAGCAAAAACAATGAGACAAACTAAATTAATTGGTCTGGCAATTTCAGTTTTAAAAGCTAAGTTATAAAACAAAAAGTATAATGTTACCAAGATGCCGACGTTTAAGACGGTTGATTGTTCTAAATATTGCCGACTCAAATAATTAATTGCAGTAACGGGAATGATTGCGTTGACAATTGAAAAGCAGAATAAACCATAATAATTGTTAATTTTCATTTTTGGAATTCTCACAAAAATATTAACAACGCCAATTAAGATGGTAGAAAGAATTAAAATAAACGGAAATTGGTCAAAAATTGCTAATAAAACTGGAATTAAACTTAATCCTAAGGTATAACGTTCATCTTGCTTAGAAACCATCAGATAAGCTTCCGTTGCCCAACAAATTTGACAAATTAGCAACATGAATGATTTATCAAAGGTTTCAAATAGACGGTGTTTAGCAGCTAGGTTCCAGACTAAAATAGAAAAGAACACAAAAGTTCCACCTTGCAGTAAGTTTAGTAATGTTTGCTTTTTAGTTAAATGATTTTTCATTTTAGTACCCCACTATTATTATTAATCTTAGGTTATTTTATAAAATGGTTCAACTACTTATTTTCTGCTAGATATGATAATATGAAAGAGTTATGAGTTTATTCCCGATAGGATTCACAATTGTGTGAAGAAGCCTTGTAACCAAAACAATTAGGGGGAATCAAAATGTCAGAAAAACATTTATTTACTTCTGAATCAGTTTCAGAAGGACATCCAGATAAAATTGCCGATCATATTAGTGATGCCGTTTTAGACGCTATTTTAGCCAAAGATCCCAATGCTAGAGTTGCCTGTGAAACGTCAGTAGCAACTGGATTAGTGCTAGTTTTCGGAGAAATTTCAACGACTGCGTACGTTAATATTCGTCAGATTGTCAAAGATACCATCAAAAAGATTGGCTATGATAATCCCGAATATGGCTTTGATGCTAATAGTGTAGCTGTGTTAGTTTCAATTAACGAACAATCACCAGACATTGCTCAAGGAGTTGATGAGTCTGATGAAATTAAAAATGGTGCTTCTGATCCGTTAGATCAAATTGGTGCTGGAGATCAAGGAATTATGTTCGGTTATGCAATTGACGAAACTCCAGAGTTAATGCCCTTACCAATTTCTTTAGCTCATCAAATAATGCAAAAAATTGCTAAGGTTCGTAAAAGCGGGGAATTAACTTATTTACGTCCTGATGCTAAAACTGAAGTAACGGTAGAATATGATGAAAATAATCATCCGTTTAGGGTAGATACAGTTGTGCTAAGTACCCAACATGATCCAGACGTGACGCAAGCGCAAATTAAAAAAGACGTGATTGAAAAAGTAATTAAAACTACTATTCCATCAAAATATCTTGATGAAAATACCAAGTATTTAATTAATCCAACTGGTAAGTTTGTGATTGGTGGTCCGAACGGAGATGCAGGGTTAACTGGTCGAAAAATTATCGTTGATACTTATGGTGGTTCTGCACACCATGGTGGTGGAGCATTTTCAGGAAAAGATGCAACTAAGGTTGATCGCTCAGCTAGTTATGCAGCTCGTTACATTGCTAAAAATTTAGTAGCGGCTGGGATTGCACATCGGATAGAAATCCAACTAGCTTATGCCATTGGGGTTGCTGAACCAGTTTCAATTGAAGTTAATACTTTTGGAACGTCTTCATATAGCGACGATCAAATTATTCAAGCAATTCGACAAAATTTTGACTTACGTCCCGCTGGAATTATCAAAATGTTAGATTTACAACGGCCAATCTATGAACAAACTGCAACTTATGGGCACTTTGGTAGAACTGATATCGAGCTTCCATGGGAACAGACAAATAAAGTAAAAGATTTACAAGCATTTTTTAACGCATAAAAAAGCCGACCTTTCTGGTCGCTTTTTTATTTGGGAAATAGGGGATATCATGAATAAAAGAAAAACAACTAACGTAAAAGTTGTGACAATCGCATTGTTTATTGCCACATTTATGAGTGCAGTTGAAGGAACAATCGTTTCTACAGCTATGCCAACGATTGTTGGTGATTTACACGGCGTTTCATTAATGAACTGGGTTTTTTCAATTTTCTTATTGACGAATGCCATTGCTACTCCAATTTATGGTAAATTGGCAGATCAATTAGGAAGAAAAAGGGTTTTTATTTTTGGGGTTTTTGTGTTTACATTAGGATCAATGCTTTCTGGAATGTCAAATTCAATGGAAACTTTAATTATCTGGCGAGCCCTTCAAGGAATTGGTGCAGGTGTAATTATGCCAGTTTCTTTTACCATTGTAGCTGATATGTATCCCTTTGAAAAACGAGCAGAAGTGGTTGGTTTATTGGGATCGGCATGGGGAATTGCTTCAATTGTGGCGCCTCTTTTAGGTGGTTTTATTGTTGATAGTCTTTCTTGGCACTGGATCTTTTTTGTAAATGTTCCAATTGGAATTATTACCATCTTCTTAATTGCACTGTTTTTAGTAGAACCTCGTCAAGTTCATCATAGTAAAATTGATTATGGTGGAGTTGGGTTAATTGCCGTATTTTTGTTAGCAATTATGTATATGTTTCAAATTTTAGGAGAAACTCCATTGAATTGGATAATGATTGGCTTATGTTTATTGGTTGCTATCATTTCTGGTTGGTTGTTTCTTAAACAAGAACGAAGAGTTAGTGATCCAATTATTCCGTTGGAGATGTTTAAAAATCGGACTTTTGTAACCCAAAATTTAATTGCCGCTTTAATTAGTGGGTTTATTTTTGCTTATGAAGTTTATCTACCTGATTGGACACAAGGTATTTTAGGATTAAAAGCCACAATGGCTGGATTTGCTATTACTCCAAGCTCAGTTTTATGGATGTTAGGTTCATTTTGGGCAGGAAAATTATTGACTAAATACTCACCTAAGATGATTATGAACTTCAGTTTTATTTTTATTGGATTTGGTTCAATTGTCTCAGTTTTATTGCCAATTACAACACCATTTTGGGCGTTTTTCTTACTTTCTGGAATTATGGGAATTGGATTTGGAATTTGTATTACCACATCATCAGTTACCGTTCAAAACGAAGTTGCTCAAGATCAAATTGGGGTAGCCTCATCTTTTAATACTCTAAGTAGAACCTTAGGGCAAACTTTAATGATTTCAATTTTTGGAATTGTAATGAATAAATCAATGGCTGATGGTGTAGCAACTCATCCGCATACTAATATGAGTTTGATGAATCAATTGATTAACCCTCAAACCGCCCAGAAATTAAGTGATAAACTTCTTCCAAGTTTACGAGATATTTTATATCATTCAATTCACAATGTTTTGGTAGTGGCTTTGTTACTCGTGGTGGCGGCTTTCATTGTTAATCATTTTGATAAACAAAAGCAAGATATTTAGCGTTTTTGAATGGCTATTAGCATGGGTGGCTCATGAGTTTGATTAATGAATTGGTATTGTAAAACATTGTATTGATATTGGTTGAGTTGCTTTGTAAATGATAAAATTTGCTCTTTTTCTTGTTGACCACCTGGATGTCCATAATAGATAACTAAAATGATTACTCCGTTTGGTTTCAGCAATTTCATCATGGCTCGCACTGATGATAAGGTAGTGTCTGGTTTAGTAATAATACTGTGATCACCGTCAGGCAAATAACCTAAGTTAAAAATAGCAGCTGTAATTTTTTCAGAGGTGTATTGACTCAGGTTTTCGTGACCGTCATTGATAACAGTTGTTTGTGAACTAACATGATGTTGATCAATTAATTGTTTGGTCAAGGTTACTGCTTGAGCTTGGATGTCAAAGCTATAGACATGCCCCTTGTTACCGACTAGTTGAGCTAAAAATAAAGTATCATTACCCTTCCCAGCAGTAGCATCAATAACAACATCTCCTGGTTTGATAACTTCTTTTAGTAGGGTATGACTAAAATTTAATGCTGATTGTAATTTCAAAATTATCACCGTCCTTGATTTAATTATAACAGTAATATTAACTTGTTTTTTTTGAATAAATTTGGTAACCTTGCATTAATGAAATAAAAAAATTGTTGAAGTGAATTAGTAGAATTAAGTAGACTTTCAGGAACCAAGTGGTCGCTGTGAACTTGGAGCTATGAAATTACGAACTTCTCACTGAGATTTAACTGAAATAAGTAAGTTAAACGTTTTCCGCGTTATGGATTTAGAGAGTCTAGATGCTTTAGTCTAGGAATTTAGGTGGTACCGCGGAAATTCGTCCTATGGAATTATTGTAATTCTATGGGGCTTTTTTATTGGCATAATTAAGGAGTGAAGATTTATGGCATATGATCACACAAAAATTGAAAAAAAATGGCAAAATTATTGGGAAGAAAATAAAACTTTTCGAACCAGCGATAAAACCGAAAAAGAAAAATATTATGTTTTAGACATGTTTCCTTATCCTTCCGGTCAAGGGCTTCACGTTGGGCACCCAGAAGGATACACAGCGACTGATATTATGGCACGTTTTGAGCGGATGCAAGGTAAAAATGTTTTACATCCAATTGGGTGGGATGCATTTGGATTACCTGCAGAACAGTATGCAATGAAGACTGGACACAATCCTCGAGAATTTACTAACCAAAATATTGATAATTTTCGTCGTCAAATTAAATCACTTGGTTTTTCATATGATTGGGATCGTGAAGTTAATACAACTGACCCTAAATATTACAAGTGGACGCAATGGATTTTTGAAAAGCTCTATGAAAAAGGCTTAGCCTATGAAGATGAAATTGAAGTAAACTGGGCTCCTGATTTGATGGGAGGGACAGTGGTTGCTAACGAAGAAGTCGTCAATGGAAAAACAGAACGAGGTGGGTTCCCCGTTTATCGTAAACCAATGAAACAATGGGTTCTTCGAATTACAGCATATGCTGATCGTTTAATTGATGATCTTGATGATGTGGATTGGCCCGAAAGTGTTAAACAAATGCAACGTAACTGGATTGGTCGCTCGGTGGGAGCTAGTATCAAGTTTAATGTCGCTGAACATACTGATGAATCAATTGAAGTTTTTTCAACACGAGCTGATACACTATTTGGTGCTACCTATCTGGTTTTGGCCCCTGAAAGTGATATTGTTGATAAAATTGTTACACCTGAACAAGCTACAGCGGTTGATGCCTATCGCCAAAAAATTGCTTCCAAATCAGATCTTGAAAGAACAGATTTAAATAAGGATAAGTCGGGAGTATTTACAGGAGCTTATGCTATTAATCCTGTCAATGGGGCTAAGCTCCCAATCTGGATTGGTGATTATGTCCTTTCATCTTATGGGACAGGAGCAATTATGGCCGTTCCAGCTCATGACGATCGTGATTACGAATTTGCTAAGAAGTTTGATCTTCCTATTATTCCGGTTATTGAAGGTGGGAATATTAAAGAAGAAGCTTATACCGGTGATGGGGTTCACATTAACTCCGGATTTTTAAATGGACTAGGTAAAAAAGAAGCAATCACTAAAATGATTGATTGGCTTCAGGAACATCATGCTGGAGATAAAAAAGTTAATTACAAACTTCGAGATTGGATTTTTTCACGTCAACGATATTGGGGTGAGCCCATCCCAGTAATTAATTGGGATGATGGTACTAAATCATTAGTTCCAGAAGATGAACTTCCATTACGCTTACCAAAGACTGATAATATTAAACCATCTGGAACTGGAGAAAGTCCATTGGCTAACCTTGAAGATTGGGTAAATGTGACCGATGAAAATGGACGACATGGGAAACGTGAAACTAATACGATGCCACAATGGGCTGGAAGTTCTTGGTATTATTTGAGATACATTGATCCAACTAACGATAAGATGTTAGCTGATCCTAAGAAATTAGACTACTGGCTTCCAATTGATCTTTATGTTGGTGGTGCCGAACATGCGGTTCTTCATTTACTTTATGCTCGATTCTGGCACAAGTTCCTTTATGATTTAGGCGTAGTTCCAACTAAGGAACCCTTTCAAAAATTAGTTAATCAAGGAATGATTTTGGGAACTAATCATGAAAAAATGTCTAAGTCAAAGGGGAATGTAGTTAATCCTGATGACATTGTAGATGAATATGGTGCTGATACCCTTCGGCTTTATGAAATGTTTATGGGGCCTTTGACAGAATCTAAGCCATGGAGTACCGAAGGAATTGTTGGTGCAAATCGTTGGATTAAACGGGTTTGGAGAATGTATCTTAATGATGACAATTCAATAAGTGAAATGTTGGTTGCTGATAACGATGGCAGTTTAGATAAAGTTTATAACCAAACCGTGAAAAAAGTAACTGATGATATCGAAAAGATGCGGTTTAATACAGCTATTTCACAGATGATGGTTTTTGTTAATGAAGTCTATAAAAATAAAAAATTACCGAAACGCTATGCAGAAGGATTTATTAAACTTCTTTCTCCAATTACACCTCATTTGGCTGAAGAAATTTGGCAACAATTAGGACATGAAGACACAATTGCTTATGCTGAATGGCCAACTTATGATGAAAGTAAGTTGAAAGATGACCAAGTTGAATTGGTAGTTCAAGTAAATGGGAAAGTGCGTGCCCATGTCAAAATTGCAGCTGGGACCTCTAAAGAAGACATTGAAAAAATTGCTTTAGCAGACGCTAATATTAAAGATAACTTACAAGATAAAACTGTCAGGAAAGTAATTGTAATTCCTAATAAAATTGTTAACATTGTTGCTAATTAATTTTATGCATGAATCAGTTACTAACTTAATTAATTGTGTGAAAGTAGGATGTTTTTTTGAATAATGGATTTGAAGAAGATGTAATTCAAGAAGAATTACAAACTACTGAATCGGAACGAGCAAAGGGGCAAATGTTAAAAGGTTCAGCTTGGATGACGATTGGTAGTATTTTGTCACGAATTCTTGGGGCTTTGTATATTATCCCTTGGCGTTTAATTTTAGGGGCAGCATTGTTTCCATTGGCAAACTCGCTTTATACGCAGGGGTATAACATTTATAGTTTTGCTTTAATTGTAGCAGTTGCTGGAATTCCTTCTGCAATTTCGAAACAAGTTGCTCATTATAATGCTCTAAATGAATATGGAGTCGGGGTTCAAATTTATAAAAAAGGTTTGAGTCTTGCGATTTTAATGGGAATTATTAGTGCGTTAATTTTATGGTTTGCAGCTCCTTTATTAACTAATGGGGATAAAAATGTAATTCCGGTTATCCATTCCTTAGCTTGGGCTGTCTTAGTAATTCCAACGATGAGTTTGACGCGAGGTTTTTTCCAAGGATACAATAATATGGCTCCTTCAGCTATTTCACAATTTGTGGAACAGCTAGCTCGAATTATATATATGCTTTTATCGGCCTTTCTAGTTTTAAAGGTTATGCATGGAAGTTGGGTTACGGCAGTAGCACAATCAACTTTTGCTGCTTGTATTGGAGCAATTTTTGGTTTTCTAATTTTGGCTTGGTTTTATTGGAAAGATCGGAAATATTATCGAGGGTTAGTTAAAAATAGTAATAATAAGCTAGAGGTTCATACTAATCAGCTCTATCGAGAAATTATTAGTCAAGCAACTCCGTTTATTATTTTAGGAGCAGGAGTTACCATCTTTTCCTTGATTGATCAATTTACATTTTTCCATATTATGCGCTTTGCAACTAATTTGTCAGAAGATGCCTTACAAATTAATTATGCAATTTTTGCAGGAAATGCAAATAAATTAACGATGATTGTAGTTTCTTTGGCTTCTTCAATTGGAATTACAGTGGTTCCATTGCTATCAACAGCATTTACAAAAAAGAACCGTAAGGCGTTAAAAGATTCATTTTCGAATGCTTTAATTTTATTTGAATTTGTGATGATTCCAGCATCATTAGGAATGGCAGCCATTGCTGGGCCCTTAAATCGAACTTTCTACGGAACAGCTAATATGGATTTTAGTAGTAATGTATTATCATTTTCTTCTATTGAATCAATTCCAATTGGTTTGTTTGTAGTGGTTGCTGCAATTATGCAGGGAGTTTCCCAAAATAAAAAAGCAGTTAAATTATTTGGTTATGGAGTTATTGCTAAATTTATTACTCAGTATCCATTGGTGTATTTTTTGGGGGCTTTTGGAACCTTAGTGTCAACTATGATTGGATTTTTTCTATCCACTTTTCTAATGATTAGAGCATTGAAACATGAGTTTGGTATCAAAGAAAGTATGATTCAATTGGAAAGTATTCAAATTATTTTTTATTCCTTAGTGATGTATTTTGTTGCTTTAGTTTCAGTTTATGGTTTAAATTGGTTATTTAGTTTGTTTACTACTCCATTTAGTTCAATTGTTAGTTTAATTGTCACTGGGTTGTCTGCTTTGATTGGTGGGGCAGTGTATGCTTACTTTATGTTAAAAACAAGAGTAGCTGATCAAGTATTAGGTAATCGAATTGGTAAATTAAGAGCGAAATTTAACATTAAATAAAAAATAAGACTTTCCTAATTTTAGGAAAGTCTTATTTAGTTATGCTTCGTGCTTTTTCATAAAGTTTGGTAATGCTTCAGAAATTTGGTGGGGAAGAACTACATATTGTTTTTTTGCTAATTCGTCTGCAATAGCACTGTGAGAATAGACAGCAGCTAACACGGCATTTTCTACGTTGTCAAACTGAGCAACAAATCCTCCAATGATTCCGGCTAGCGTATCTCCCATACCACCAGTTGCTTGAGCTGGGGTTCCAACTGTATTGATAAAAGCCCCACTTGGAGTAAATACTTGAGTTCGATTTGATTTAACGACTACGATACTTCCTTGCTTTTTAAACAGGTGTTCATAAGCGCTAAGATTAGTATGTTCGTCCTGGTTTTCAATTTTAATTCCTGACAATTTTTGCCACTCCATTTGATGCGGAGTGAAGATTATTTTAGTTTTAGGTAGAGTTAATTTATTATTTGTAATTAAATCAATAGCAGAACCATCAATAATTAAGATTTGAGTAGGTGAAACAGTTTCAAAAACAGTTTCAAGTAATTTTAAACTAGAGGGTTCAATTCCTAAACCAGACCCTATATTAATGACATCCATTTTAGCAATTAGCTCCTTAACAGCAGTGACATCATTATAATTTAGATACATGGATTCTGGCACCCAATTATGTAAACTACTCTGATTGGAAGCATCTGTAATGGTAGTTGCTAGTCCAGCTCCTGCATAAACTGCACCTAATGTGCTCATAATAATTGCACCACCAAAATTTTGGTTACCACCGATTAGTGCAATTTTTCCATAAGTTCCTTTAAAGCTTTGACTGGGTCTAACTCTAATTGTTTCTTGCAAAATTTTTGCTGTAATTGGTTTCATCTCGTTCACCTCGAAGTTATTATAGCATTGTAAGATAATGATTGTGCTAAAATTACTTATGAAAAATAAAAAGGAGACTTTCAAATGATTAATTGGAAAAAAGAAGCACAAAAATATAAAAATGATTATCTTAATGACTTAAAGGAATTAGTAGCAATTGACAGTTCTCGCGACATAGAACACGCTACTGATGAGTTTCCTTTAGGCCCTGGACCTGCTAAAGCTTTAGAAAAATTTCTTGAATTTGGGAAACGCGATGGTTTTACGACGCATAATATCGAAAATATTGTTGGTTACATTGAATATGGAACTGGTGAAGATTATTTTGCTGTGTTAGGTCATGCTGATACAGTTCCAGCTGGTAAAGGTTGGGATACTAATCCGTTTGAATTAACTTTAAAAGAAGATAAAGCAATTGGTCGAGGAACTTCTGATGATAAAGGACCTGCATTAGCTGCTTATTATGGTCTTAAAATTTTAAAGGATCATGGAATTGTTCCAAATTTAAAAATTCGTTTAATTATTGGAACTGATGAAGAAACTAACTGGATTGGAATGAAACGTTACTTTGAAGTAGAACCAGATCCAAAAATTGGTTTTTCTCCAGATGCTGAATTTCCTTTGATTAATGGTGAAAAAGGAAATGTTACGTTTGAAACTAAGTTTGCCGGGAATCATAAGCAAGGTGAAAATACTTTATTATCGTTCAAATCAGGATTGAAAGAAAATATGGTACCTCGGGAAGCAGAAGTCGAAATTGAAACGGATATTGCAGATGTAATTTCTACTAAATTTGAAGAATATTTACTTGATGTTCCAGTAGCTGGTACATATGAAAATACGCCAACAGGTATCAAATTAGAAATGATTGGAAAAGCTGCCCACGGAATGGAACCAAAGAATGGAATTAATGCTGGAACTTATATGGCAACCTTTCTAAATCAATTCATTTTTGATGAAGCAAGTCAAAATTTCCTTGCTTTTATCGCAGATAAATTACACGATGATTCTCGTGGGATTAAGTTAGGACTTCAATTTACTGATGAAATTATGGAAGACTTGACAATGAATGTTGGAATTATGGATTATCAGCATGCCCAAGGGGGCTTGATTAATACTAATTTTAGATATCCTAAAGGAATGACACCTGTAAAAATTGATCAACAGTTAAAAACCAATGCTGCTGATTATGATGGTAAAGTTGAAATGAATCCAGATTATATGGAACCACATTTTGTTGATCCAAGTGATTCCATTGTAACTACTTTAATGGATATTTATAAAGAACAGACGGGACAGAAATCTGCGAAGCCAGAAGTTGTTGGTGGTGGAACTTATGCTCGTTTGATGAAGCGAGGAGTTGCTTTTGGCGCATTGTTCCCAGAAGCAGAAGATACTATGCACCAAGCAAATGAATTTCAAAACGTGAATGATTTACTCATGGCAATGTCAATTTATGGTCAATCATTATATGAATTAACTAAATAAATTCATTGACAAGCCAAAATGTTCGTTATATAGTATGTAACAAGATAAATAGAACTTTAGCAGAAAAGTTGAGTACAAATTAATAGGTCTCAGAGAATTTCCGGTAGGTGTGAAGGAATGACTGATGTAATTTGGAAGATGGGCTTGGAGCGCTTGTTGACGAATAATTAAGCAACAACGGGTTAGTATCCGTTATCAATACCAACTTTATTAAGTTATTGAGGTTGTTTTAGTAATAAAACAATAAATTAAGGTGGTATCACGAAAGCATTCGTCCTTTGATTAGGGCGGGTGCTTTTTGTGTATTTACATAAATAAGGAGTAAGAAGATGAAAAAGAAAATTTGGATTTGGCTTGGAATTTTAGTTTTAATTGTTGGAGTTGGTTATTTTAGTTTTGGAAATCACAGTAAAAATGCTAATAAAGATACAATAACAGTGGGATTGATGTCTGGATCAAAGCCTGAACAACAAATTTGGGATACAGTTGCAAAAACTGCAAAAGATAAATATGGCCTAACTGTTAAGTACAAATATTTTTCTGATTATAGTCAACCTAATGCTGCGTTAACTAGTAAAAACATTGATGTAAATGCCTTTCAAAATTACCCATTTATGGATACCTGGAATCAGGCTCATCATACACACATCGTTGCAGTCGGTGATACAATTATTGAACCAATGAGAATCTATTCCTACAAAGTTAATAACGTTAAAGATCTTCCAGCAGGGGCAACTATTGCTGTTCCTAATGATGCTAACAATGAGTCACGAGCACTTCACGTACTTCAAAGTGCAGGATTAATTAAACTAAATAATGATCAACTTGCTAATTTGAAGTCAATCACTGATAATTCTAAAAATATTAAGATTAAAGAAGTAGATGCTAGTCAAACCTCACGTTCGTTAAATGACATTGATGCAGCTGTCGTTAACGGTAACTATGCTCAGGCTGCTAATTTAAATATTAAAAAAGCAATTTATACAGAACAGTTTGACAAAGATTCACATAAATGGATCAATTTTATTGCCGCAAATGAAACTGACAAAAATGATCCTAAAATCAAAAAATTAGTTAAAGCATATCAAACTAAAGCAACGGCCAAAGAAATTAAAAAAGTCTCTGGTATTAACCAATTACCTGCTTGGAACTTAAACTTAAAATAAATTAGGTGAAAATAATGGAAAAAGAACAGAAAATTAAAATTTTACAAGATTTAGTGAGAATTAATTCGGTTAACGGGAATGAAAGAGAAATTTCTAATTATCTTGTTAATCTACTTAATCAATACGGAATTCAAAGTGCCATTCAACCATTTGTCGATGATGAAAATCGTTCTAATCTAATTGTAGAAATTGGGAAAGGAAAAACCAATCAAGTCTTTGGTTTAACGGGACATCAGGATACAGTAGCGGTAACTGATGAAACGGCATGGAAATTTCCAGCTTTTTCTGCCACCATTGAAGGAGATATTCTATATGGCCGGGGTGCTGCAGATATGAAAAGCGGTTTAGCTGCTGAAGTAATTGCTTTGATTGAACTAGTCGAAAAACAACAGATTCCAAATGGTACAGTAAGATTAATCATTACTGCAGGAGAGGAATTTGGGGCACCAGGAGCTTATAAAATTGCTCCTGAATTGATTAATGATTTAGATGGGTTAATTGTTGGAGAAGCAACTGATGGAAGCGTTACGTATGCACACTCTGGTAGTTTTAATTACCGAATTAATAGTATTGGAAAACCAGTGCACAGTTCAGTACCTAACCAGGGAATTAATGCAATTGAAGGACTTGTAGCATACATTAATGCTGAAAAACAGATGTTTAGTGAATTACCAATCGATGAATTTTTGGGTGCAGTACAGCACAGTATTACTGTGATTGATGGTGGTCAACAAATTAATACGATTCCTGGACAAGCTCATTTACTAGGAAATGTTCGTCCAACACCTACATTTAGTAACAAACAAGTTCGTGACTTAATTGAAGCAGCCATTGCTAAAATTAATCAGGAAAGTGATTATCAGTTAGAATTTGAATTACTGCATGATTTTTATCCAATTCGCACTATAACCACTCATCCATTGGTTGAAACTGCTTATAAAGTTGCCAAAGAGGCTTATCCTAATCGTGATATTAGGCTTTATACTGATAATGGGGCTAGTGATGCTAGTGTCTTCGTTAAAGTTAAACCTGAGTTACCTGTTATCATTTTAGGACCTGATTCAAAAGGATCTGCTCATCAAATTAATGAGCATACATCAATTAGTAGTTATTTAAAAACAATTGATATTTATCAAAAAATTATTAATGATTTTTTTGCAAAATAAAAAGGGCTCGTTAACGCGAGCCCTTTTTAACGGATTTCTTTTAACTTTTCATCAATTTTGCTTAATACAATTTGCGTATTTTCGGGAGTTACTAAGTCATATTCTTGTAAATCAATTTTCATTTTAGGACTTAAATCAAAGTTTTCATACCATTGTTGGTAAGCGGTCCACATCTTATGATAGTAATTTTCCAATTCAGGGTTGTTATCAAATTGTTCATAGTCACGGCCACGCTTTTTAATCCGATCTAAAATCGTATCAAAATCAGCATATGCATATACCAATAGATCTGGTTTCTTTTTTGGTAACTGTTTTAATTCATCCATCATGTTATCAAGTAACTTGAGATAAACTTCAAGTTCTACATCTGAAATATTTCCTTCTTTGTTATTTTCTCTTGTAAATAATGCATCCTCATAAATTGAACGGTCAAGAATGTTATTATCATCTTTCAATGCTTTTTTAATCATCGAAAATCGCTTATTTAAAAAATAAATTTGCAATAGAAAACCGTATTGCTTGGGATTCTTATAATAAAGCGGCAAAACTGGATTATCACCAACGGGTTCATAGAAAGGTTTTGTCCCTAGGTGATTCGAAATTTTCTCCGTTAAAGTAGTCTTTCCTACCCCAATCATTCCAGCAGTAATTATCACCATACAAAACTCCTTTTTTTATTAATATCTGTTTTAAGTATATCATTATTCAAAAATAGTTCGAAATAATTATCAAATCCTAATCGGGATATGATATTCTAATATATAAGAAAAAAGCGTAGGAGAAACATTTGAAAAATTTTTGGTATTTTATGTGGATCACCTTTCTAACGGTGATCTTATGGATTGTATATCTTTTTTTTAAACAAGCTAATTCACAAAATATAAAAATAATGCTAATTTTTATATTTTGTGTGATTTTAGCGAGAATTATAATTACTCCAATTGTTACAATTTTGATTCAGCATCATGATCGTTTAAAGGATCGAAAAGAACAAGAGAGGAAAGATCATGAGCAAAAAAATTAGTATTTTAACTTATTTAAAGCGAACCTTAATTTTGTTAGGGTTATTTTTTGTGGTGTTAATTGTTCAATTACCAATTCAGTATTTAGCAAGTGCTAAGCAAATTTCGATTTTTAAACTAAGCCTTATTAGTTTCTTGTATTTGTTTGGTTTTGGTTTAGCAATTTGGTTAGCTTTAAAGGCTTATCGAAGCGTCTATATCCAAACTAAGCATGGATTGAATAAATCGGATTGGAAGTTAATTATAAAGGCTTTGCTATTTTTTTATTTGGTAGAAATCGGGTTGTCTACTTTGAACATTCTAATTTATAAACAAAGCGGGACAGAAAATAATGACATTATTTTGTCTTTGGTAAAGAGTAATCCAATTGTTTTAATTTTAATGAGCTTTACTATGACTTTTTGTTCACCAGTTTTAGAAGAATTGGTATTCCGTGGCTATCTTATCAAAGGATTTTTCCCAAAGTTTAAACCATTAATTCCCATGATAGCTAGTGGAATATTATTTTCGATTGGTCATGTTAGTAGTAATCCTATTAGCTTTTTAATTTACATGTCCTTAGGAATGATTCTTGCCTATGTTTACTTAAAGCAAGATAAAATTGAAGTTTCAATTGCACTTCATTTTTCGAACAATTTAATTGCAACAACGTTAATGATTATCGGAGTATTGGTAGGATAGGAAAATAAATGAACATTTCAGAGTTTAATTACTATAATAATTTAAAAAATCGATTAGCAAAGGTTAAAAATGAAATTAATTTGGAAAAGAAAAATTATTTAAAAAGAATTACTAATTTAAACCAATTGAAAAATGATTATGATGTTACTACAATTGACCAATTAGTTAGTGTTTTAAATAATGGTGATGAAAATCAAATTAGTATTGATTTAAAAAATGCTTTGCAGAATCGTGATAAGCAATATTTGATCAATAATTTGCCAAAGCTTGATGAAGCTGAGTTTGAAAAGATTAGTTCAATGGATAAAGAAGCTATAAGCGTTAAAAATAACTTACAAGTGGCTACTAATTTTTACAGTGAATTTGCTTTACCAGTGATTGATGAATTAGAAAAAAGTAAATTAGTCCGGATTGATGGTTTGGAATCGTCAGGGAATGAAATTGATATATTTCTTGAAATTGATTATTTTTCAACATATGATGACTTCAAAGAGGATTTTGCTGGAGCTGAATTTGTTTCAGAAATTGTTAAAAAGCATTTGGAAAAACAGCAATCAATGAGTATGATAATTACAGCAGATAATTATCCAAATCAATATGACATTACAATTATGCCAGAAGAAGGAGAATAGAAATGGTCGATAGAAGAGATTACAAATATCCTGATACACAAGCGTATGATGCTGTAGTTAGAGCATTAAATGAAAATGATGTGACAGTTAGGGATATTTCAAAGGTTGTTTACAATTTACAAAAGAAATATATAAAGATTCCTAGTATGGAATATGTTGATAAGATTGTGATTGATGTTTTACACAAACGTGAAGTTTTAAATAATGCTTTAGTTGGTTTAGAAATTGACCGATTAGCGTCAGAACACAAGCTTAATGAGCCACTTCAGAGTATTGTGGAACATGATTTAGGAGTTTTTGGAGTGGACGAAACATTAGCATTGGGAATTGCCAATATTTATGGAACGATTGGAATTACTAATTACTGTGGTTTAGATACGAATAAACAAGGGATTGTAAGAACTCTTGATCAAAGAACTGATCGAGTTACTACTTTTATTGATGATATTGTGGCCTCAGTTGCAGGGGCTGCTTCTGCTAAAATTGCTCACGAAAATTCATAGTATAAAAAATTCTCTCCGTTTTTATAATAAAAACGGAGAGAATTTTTTTTATGATTAATTTGCAGGTTTCACTGCCTTGACACATTTAGGACCAAATTCAAATTCATCGTCTAGTAATTCTGCCTTACCAACGTTTTTTCGGATTACTTTTAACCAGTTTGACTCATTATCACCAAGTCCGGTTTGACTAACAAAAACAACTTCTACTAAATCGCCAACTTTATATGGAATTGCTTTATCAAACTCTTGAAGGGTATATGTTTCATATGCTTTAGTTTTCATGTTTATTACTCCTAAATTATTATTTAATCTTATTTAGTTTACATCAGAACGATATAAACCGACAACTTTACCTAAAATTGTACAATTTTTTAAAATGATTGGAGCCATTGAATCATTTTCTGGCTGAAGTCGAAAATGATCGCTTTCTTTAAAAAATCGTTTACAAGTTGCTTCACCTTCATCATTCATAGCAATCACAATTTCACCATTTTCAGCATTTTGCTGGCGGCGAACAATGACTTGATCTCCGTCTAAAATTCCAATTTTAATCATACTAGTTCCACTGATGGTTAGCATAAAAAGTGAATCAGCATTTTGAGCTAAGTTTTCGGGTACTGGGAAATAATCGGTGGCTTCTTGGACGGCTAAAATTGGTTCACCAGCTGCAACAACTCCTAACAGTGGAATTTCCTTGCTATGAATTTCAGGAGTTAGGCCTAAAAATTCGATTCCATCAGAGGTAACTTCCAAGGCACGTGGTTTAGTGGGGTCTTTACTTATATACCCCTTTTTTTCTAAACGAGATAAATGTCCATGGACTGTTGAAGTTGATGAAAGTCCAACCTCTTTTCCAATTTCTCTTACAGTGGGGGGATAACCATGTTCTCGGACATTATTATAAATAAAACGTAGAATATCCTTTTGTTTTGTATTTGCATTTATTGACATCATTACACCTCTAAAAATGATTATTACATAGTATGTTAAGATTAACATATTTTATGTGGTTTGCAAACACTAGTTCGCATCTGAAAACTTTGTTTCTGTAAAATTTCATGCTATTATAGAGATAATTAAATCTAAGGAGTTGTTGACATGGCTGAAGATCCAGAACTTAAAAAAATCATCCCAAGGATTAACGAATTAGCAAAAAAAGCTAAATTGCAAGACTTGTCTGATGAAGAAAAAGAAGAACAAAATCGTTTACGTAAACAATATCTAAAGCGTTTTAAATCCAACTTTAGAAGTCAAATTGAAATGACTCAAGTTTACGATAAAGATGGAAAAGAAGTTACGCCAGATGAAGTCAAAGAAGTTCAGCGTAAAAAAGATCTTAGAGATGATTAAAATAATAACAAAGGAGAATTAACTTATGGCAACTTGGATGTGGATCGGATTAATCTTAGTCGCACTTGCTGCTGGGCTAGCACTTGGCTTTTTTGGTGCTCGTAAATACATGGAAAAATATTTAAAAGAGAATCCCCCAATTAACGAAGAGCAATTAAAGGGAATGATGCTTCAAATGGGTCAAAAGCCTTCTAAGAAGAAATTGAACCAAATGATGAATTCAATGAAACGAAATGCAAAATAAAAAACGTCACTAATTAGTGACGTTTTTTTGATTCATCAATATATACGTAATTTGGATTGATTTCTGCGTCTAAAGTTTTAAAAGCATCACTCATTTGTTTTTCAACTAAGGCCTGATTTTGATTATTTAGTTTGAGATTTTTATCTACGAAAATTGGATTACCAAAATTAATATGGGCTTTGTGGCGACTGAATAATTCTTTTAAAGTCAATGGACCTTGATAAACAACGGGTAAAATTGGAACACCGGACATTTTAGCAATCATGGCAGCGCCGCCTTTTAGTTTAGTAGAATGTCGCGTTCCAGAAGGAAAAATTACTACTGATAAATTAGTTTTACGAAGGATCTTGATTGGGCGCTTAATTACTGATATTCCAGGATTGTTACGATCAACTGGTTCAACATTTAATTTAGTAAGAAACCACCCCATAATTGGGTTTTTAAATAATTCTTTTTTAGCAATGAAATATAATTGCTTAGGCAATAAGACTACTGCAAAATAAATCATATCAAACCACGTACGATGTGGTGCAACGAGAATGTAATTTCCCTTTGGAATACGATCTCGATTCATCACATCAATTTTTCCATTGGCAAGACGAATAAGTCCTTTAGCTAATGAAAAGATAAATGAATAAAACAATCTTCTCATCCTCCTTTTTGAGTTGTACAATTGATATTATAGCATTATAACGAAATGTAAAAGGGTGAAAAACGATGAATCAACCAATTGAATTAAAAGCTGGTGAGCGGATTGATCAATTATATAGTAATGATATTAAAATTATTCAAAATGCCGAAGTTTTTTCTTTTTCATTAGATGCAGTGATGTTGGCTAACTTTGCAAAAGTTAAGCAAGGACAAAAAACTAGAATTGTAGATCTTTGTGCTGGAAATGGAGCAGTAGGATTATTTATTAGTAAGAAAACCAAGGGTAAAATTATTGAAATTGAAATTCAATCAAGATTGAGTGACATGGCAGCTAGAAGTGTCGCTTTAAATAATTTAGATGATCAAATTTCAGTTTTTAATTTTGACTTAAAGGACAGCTTAGCACATTTAAAAAAAGAATCGTTTGATACGGTAACGGTTAATCCACCTTATTTTGCGAATGAAAAGCAAAGTCGAAAGAATCCTAATCCATATTTAGCAATTGCTCGACATGAAATCAAAACAAATTTGGCAATGGTAATAAAGACTGCTAGTGAACTTTTGAAAAATAATGGTAGACTTTATCTAGTTCATCGCCCTGAACGTTTACTAGATATTTTGAATGAGATGCAAAAGCACCGTTTGGCACCTAAAGAAATTCAATTCGTTTATCCAAAGTCTGGACGTGATGCTAATATGATTTTGATTTCTGCAATTAAGGATGGAAAATTAAGTGGATTGAAAATTGATCCCCCAGTCGTTGTTTATAATGACGACAATACTTATAATGATTTAGTTAGTGAGTTACTTTATGGCAAGTAAAAAATATTATCTATATGTTTTAGTTTGTGGTGATGGATCATTTTATGGTGGATTTACTGATAATGTTGAACATCGTCTGTATCAGCATCAAAGTGGAAAGGGAGCTAAGTATACAAAAAGTCATGCTCCAGTTCGACTATTATATTATGAAGATTTTGATAACAAAAGTGATGCATTAAAGGCCGAATACGCATTTAAACATCAAACGCGTTTTGCAAAAGAACAATATTTAATTAATCATGGAGTTGACCCAATTCTTTGGATTAATTAATTTTGAAATTATATTTGAAATTAAGTTAAATATTTTGTATAATTAATATCGGTGTTAATTTACCAATACGCATCTGGATGGTTTTGCATAGTAGTGCTCTTTGAGTTCCATGCATAATTCCAGAGAGGAAAAACTAAATTTTGGAGGCTTATTATGGCTGTTGTATCAATGAAACAATTATTAGAAGCTGGTGTACATTTTGGTCACCAAACTCGTCGTTGGAATCCTAAAATGGCTAAATACATTTTTACTGAACGTAATGGTATTTACATTATTGACTTACAAAAAACTGTTAAGTTATTAGGTTCTGCTTACAACTTTATGAAGAGTGAAGCTGCAGACGATGCTGTAGTTCTTTTTGTAGGAACTAAGAAACAAGCACAAGATGCCATTGAAGAAGAAGCAAAACGTGCTGGTCAATTCTACGTTAACCATCGTTGGTTAGGTGGAACACTTACTAACTGGAATACCATTCAAAAACGGATTAAGTATTTAAAAGATCTTAAAAAGATGGCTACTGATGGTACTTTCGATCGATTACCTAAAAAAGAAGTTGCTTTATTAACTAAGCAAACTGCTAAACTTGAAAGATTCTTAGGCGGTATTGAAGATATGCCTAAGATTCCTAATGTAATGTTTATTGTTGACCCTCATAAAGAGGAAATTGCTCTTAAAGAAGCTCAAAAATTAAACATTCCAGTTATTGCAATGGTTGATACTAATACTGATCCAGATGGTATTGATTATGTTATTCCATCAAATGATGATGCAATTCGTGCTATTAGACTAATCACTTCAACTATGGCTGATGCAGTTATTGAAGGTCGCCAAGGGGAAGATGACGTTAACGAAGAAACTTTCGTGGAAGAAACAACTGAAACAGAAGATAAATAATTAATTGTCAGGCTGACGCTATTTAGACCTATTCGGCCTAGTAGAGTCAGCTTTTTAAATAAAAAAATAAAGGGAGTTCCTAGATTATGGCTAAAATTACTGCACAACAAGTTAAAGATTTACGTGAAAAGACCAGCGCTGGAATGATGGATGCTAAAAAAGCTTTGGTTGAAGCTGATGGTGATGAAAAGAAAGCAATGGAAATCCTTAGAGAAAAAGGGGTTGCTAAAGCTCAAAAGAAGAGTGGTAACACTGCTGCCAATGGATTAACTAAAGTTTCGGTTCATGATAACAAAGCTGCCATTATTGAAATTAATTCAGAAACAGATTTCGTTGCCGCTAATGATGACTTCAAAAACTTAGTTGATGAAGTTGGTGATTTAATTGCTCTTGAACAACCAAATGATGTTGAAGCTGCCCTTAAATTACACTTAGGTGAAGATGGTTCTGTTGAAGACACTATTATCCACACTAGCCAAATTACAGGTGAAAAGGTTTCTCTTCGTCGCTTTGCAGTAATGAATAAAAACGATGATGAAAATTTTGGTGCCTACTTGCATAATGGCGGTGAAATTGGCGTTTTAGTTAAGATTTCTGGTGCAGACAAGGACGTTGCTAAAGATGTTGCAATGCACATTGCTGCTACTAACCCTGAATTCTTATCAAAAGATGATATTTCAGCTGAACGTTTACAACATGAAAAAGACATGCTTACTAAAGAAGCTCTTGCTGAAGGTAAGCCAGCTAATATCGTTGAAAAGATGGTTGCTGGTCGTGTACACAAATTCCTTGCTGAAATTTGTTTAGTTGACCAACCATTTGTTAAAGATCCTGACCAAACTGTAGGTCAATATGTTGCATCTAAAGGTGGAAAAGTTGAAGCCTTTGTCAGATATCAAGTTGGTGAAGGTATCGAAGAAGCTACAGAAGCTACAGACTAGTTCTGGTAGCTTTGAAAAGCTCTTTATCAAATGGAAATGATGATTTGAATAAATGAGGTTTACTAAAAGCGATTGAATTCTGAATGAGTTCGATCGCTTTTTTTATCTATTTGAATTTGTCATTAAGACTTATTCAATGGGCCATAGGACAAACCTACCGTAATTAAGGCTTTTATGCTAAAATAAAGGTTATAAACAAAGAATTTTCTGGAGGAAGTTAAATGTCTGAATTAAAATATAAACGGATTGTTTTAAAGTTAAGTGGAGAAGCATTGGCAGGCGAAAAAGGTTTTGGCATTAACCCACCTGTTATTAAAAAGATTGCTGAAGAAATTAAAGATGTTTACAACCAAGGAATTCAAATTGCAATTGTAGTAGGTGGCGGTAATATGTGGCGTGGTGAAGCGGGCGCCGAAATGGGAATGGAACGTTCACAAGCTGATTATATTGGAATGCTTTCAACTGTTATGAACGGACTAGCCCTTCAAGATAATTTGGAAACATCTGGGGTACCTACCCGTTTACAAACTTCAATTGAAATGAAACAAATTGCTGAGCCATATATTAGAAGAAAAGCGGTTCGCCACCTTGAAAAGGGTCGCATCGTAATTTTTTCTGGTGGAACTGGTAATCCATACTTTTCAACTGATACCGCTGCTGTTTTGCGTGCGGCGGAAATTGATGCTGATGCAATTTTAATGGCAAAAAATGGAACAGATGGAATTTATTCTGCTGATCCAAACAAAGATAAAAATGCAATTAAATATGACAAATTAACCCAAAAACAAATTCTGGAAAAAGGACTTAATGTGATGGACTCAACTGCAAGTTCATTATCCATGGATAACGATATTCCGTTAGTGGTCTTCAACTTAAACAAACCTGGAAATATTAAACGGGTTGTTCAAGGTGAAAATATTGGAACTATTGTGGAAGGAAAATAAAGATGGCTAATACAAATGAATTAATTAATGATACAAAACATAAAATGGAAAAAGCACAATCAGTACTTGAATCTGACTTAGGTCAAATGCGGGCAGGGCGTGCAAATGCAAGTATTCTTAAACCTGTAATGGTAGAATATTATGGAGCACCAACTCCATTGGTTCAAGTTGCTTCAATTTCGATTCCAGAACCCCGGATTATGATGATTACTCCTTACGATAAGACTGCTTTAAAGGAAATTGAACGTGGAATTTTAGAAGCTGATTTAGGGCTTAATCCGATGAATGACGGAGATGTGGTTCGGATTGAAATTCCACAACTTACTGAGGAACGCCGGATGGAATTAGCAAAGAAAGTTAAGGCAGCTGGTGAGCAAAGTAAAGTTGCAGTGAGAAATGTTCGTCGTGATAGTATGGACGTGGTTAAACGCAATTCAAAAAGTGATGAAATTAATGATGATGAAGCACATGATTTAGAAGATCAAATTCAAAAGCTTACCAATGAAGCAATTAAAGGAATTGATCAAATCGTTAAAGATAAACAAGCATCAGTAATGAATGACTAGGGAAGTGTGATTATGCCTGAATCCGAAAATGTCAGATTTGAAGTAACCCCTGGAACAACTGAATTTGATAAAATGATTTTTAAATTATTACAACCAGTTAATGATTTAGAAATTAAAAGTTTAGAATTTAATGGTGAACATTTTGATGAAGTTCAAGACGGTGTATATGTAATGCCTGCCTTAATGAGTGATGATTTAAATTTATTTTTTTTGATTTCTCAGTTAATTGCTAATGATTGGATTATTGCTTTTTCAAAGGCGACCATTGAGAATCAAATTGATGTTACTGATTTGTCTGAGCCAATACCTACTGGTGAGGGATTGAATCTTCTTGGGTCTGAATGTCCAATTGTTGCCAATCAAATATTAGATTATTTTTCTGAACTTTTTGAAAAAGGAAAAGGCGAGTGGAAAATGATCAAATAAAGGATGAGTTCGCTCATCCTTTATTTAATTTAAGCAATGAGGTGAAAAGATGTCTGAAGAAACAATTGACATGAATAGAATTCCCGAAAGTGTCGCTATTATTATGGATGGAAATGGAAGATGGGCCAAGCAACGTCATCTTCCTAGAATTGCAGGGCATAAGCGTGGAATGAATGTTGTTGAAGAAATTACGACTGAAGCCAGTAATCTTGGAGTTAAAGTATTAACTTTATACGCTTTTTCTACTGAAAATTGGAAACGACCAGCAGGAGAAGTGAGTTACATTATGAGTTTGCCTTCTACTTTTTTTAATAAGTTTATTCCGAATTTAGTGAAGAATAATGTACAGGTTAAGACAATCGGAGATATCTCCCGACTACCTAAAAAAACGCAAACTGCTGTTGCTAATGCAATTGAAGAAACTAAGGATTGTAAAGGAATGATTCTAAACTTTGCTCTTAATTATGGGAGTCGTTTAGAAATTATAAAGGCTACTCAAAAAATTGCTGAATCTGTAAAAAGTGGTAATCTTGAAATTAGTGAGATTGATGAAAGTTTATTTGCTGATAATTTAGAAACTGCAGGATTAAAAGACCCTGATTTGTTAATCAGAACAAGTGGTGAAGAACGAATTTCAAATTTTTTACTTTGGCAAATTGCTTATAGCGAATTAATTTTTGTAAATAAATTGTGGCCAGATTATCATGCTAAGGATTTTAAACAAACAATTATTGATTTTCAAAATCGACATCGTCGGTTTGGAGGATTAATTAATAAATAGGAGTGAATTTTTATGAAACAAAGGATTATGACTGCATTTATTGCATTACTAATATTTATCCCAGTAATTATAGCTGGCGGATATGTAATTGATTTTGCGGCAATTTTATTAGGTATCATTGCAATGTCAGAAATTTTTATTATGAAAAAGAAAATGATTATTTCTTGGGAAGCATTAATTTCTTATATTGGGGTAGCATGCCTAATTGTACCAACTAATTTTTCCAATTTTTTACCAGGTTATTTGAGTCCAGCTTTCATCTTTTATGTCTTAGTGATGTTATTATTATTAGCAACCGTATTTTCGAAAAATAAATTTAATTTTGATGATGCTGGCGTATATACACTTGGGATGATGTATATTGGCTTTGGATTTCACTACTTTATTGTTGCCAGACAAGACAGTCTAACTACTTTACTATATGCTTTGTTGATTGTATGGTGTACTGATTCTGGCGCTTACTTTGTTGGTAAATATTTTGGTAAGCATAAATTAGCTAAACATATTTCACCTAATAAAACTTGGGAAGGCTCAGTTGGGGGAACAATCATTGCTACCATTGTTTGTACGATATACTTAGCTTTCTTTCCAATTTCAGGAATTAGTTTAATTGCAATGATTGGCTTTACAATTATTCTTTCAATTTTTGGACAATTTGGTGATTTAGTTGAATCTGCTTTGAAACGCTTTTATGAAGTAAAGGATTCTGGGAAAATCTTACCTGGACATGGTGGGATTTTAGATCGTTTTGATAGTCTTTTGTTCGTATTACCCTTGCTACATTTATTAGGAATCGTTTAAACGAAAGGTTTGTGATGATTTGTTAACAACTATTATTATTTTTATAATTGTTTTTGGAATTTTAGTTTTCGTTCATGAATTTGGACATTTTATTGTTGCCAAAAAATGTGGGATTATGGTTCGCGAGTTTTCAATTGGAATGGGACCTAAATTATTTTTTTATCGGCATAATCATACTACTTATACAATTCGTCTTCTGCCTTTAGGTGGATACGTTAGATTAGCAGGTAGTGCAGATGATGACGAAGACGAAATTAAGCCTGGTTCAATTGTCAAACTTCAATTAAATGATGATGGAGTAGTTACTAAAATTGATTTAAGTAAGAAAAACAAGTTATTTAAAGGTATTCCATTTCAAGTTTCTGATGCTGATTTAGTTAACGGACTTTGGATTGAAGGTTATGAAAATGGGGATGAAGATGAACAAAAACGTTTATCAGTTGATCATGATGCTTTAATTACTCAAAAAGATGGAATTGAAGTTCAGATTGCTCCGGCAGATGTCCAATTTCAAAATGCTCCAGCTTGGAAAAAGTTATTGGTCAACTTCGCTGGGATTTTTAATAATATTTTATTAGCAATTGTAGCCTTTATGCTATTAGCTTTCCTTCAAGGAGGAGTAGGGACTAATTCTAATCAGGTACGTGTATCTGATAGTAGTCCACATGTCGCTAAAACTGCAGGAATCAAAGACGGTTATCGAATTTTAGCAGTGAATGGTGTTAAAACTAAAGACTTTCAAGCAATCGCTACTCAAATTGAAAAGCGACCTAATAAAAAGGTTAATTTAACAGTTCAATCTAAACATAGGGTTCAACACATTAAACTTGTAACTGATGCAAAACAAATGAATAAGCAAAAAATTGGTGTAATTGGGATTAAACAAACCTTAAATACTAGTTTTGGTGCTAAAGTAAAATCAGGATTTACTACTACTTTGTCAATGACGAAGAGCTTATTTGGGGCACTGTGGAAAATGGTTTCGGGACACTTCACTTTAAATAGTTTGGGTGGACCTGTAGCTATTTATGCTAATACTTCTGAAGCAACTTCGTTGGGCTTAGTTGGAGTAGTTCAATTTTTAGGATGGTTATCAATTAATTTAGCCGTGGTAAATTTAATTCCAATTCCAGCTTTAGATGGTGGTAAAATATTATTAAATTTGATTCAATTAATTAGAAGAAAATCACTTTCTGAAAAAACAGAAATGATTATTACTATGATTGGGTTCGTTTTTTTAGCGGGCTTAATGATTCTAGTTACTTGGAATGATATTATGCGTTATTTCATCCGATAAGATAGGAGTAAAAAATGAAGCAATCAAAAATGTTAATTCCTACGCAAAAACAAGATCCAACTGGTGCTGAGGCTATTAGTCATAAGATGTTAATTAGGGCCGGATATATTCGTCAAATTTCAGCAGGGGCATATGCTTATCTTCCAATGGCATATCGGGTTTTAGAAAAAATTGAACAGATTATTAAACAAGAAATGAATAAAACTGGAGCAAATGAAATGTTTCTTCCTGAAATTATTCCAGCCCAATTCTGGAAAGATTCAGAAAGATATGAAGCCTATGGTCCAGAATTATTTAAATTTAAAAATCGTCATGATACGGATTTTATTTTGGGTCCAACTCATGAAGAAACAATGACTGAATTGATAAAGGGGACGGTTAGTTCATACAAAAAACTTCCTTTAAATTTATATCAAATTCAGGATAAATTCAGGGATGAAGATCGGCCTCGCTATGGTCTCTTACGTAGTCGTGAATTTAGAATGTTAGATGCTTATTCATTTGCTTCAAATGATGAAGAGTTAGACACTACTTATAAAGAAATGAATGATGCCTTTAGAAAAATATTTGATCGAATTGGTTTAAATTATCTTGGAATCATTGGTGATAGTGGAAGCATGGGTGGTTCTGATTCTATGGAATTTTCAGCTCCCGCTGCGGTTGGCGAAGATACGATTGTTTATTCAGACGATAGTGATTATGCAGCAAACTTAGAAATGGCTACTGATATGTTTGTTAATAAAAAGTCTCATGTCGAAATGGGTGAATTAGAATTAGTTGATACACCTGATATAAAAAACATCAATCAGGTTGCTAAGTATTTTGAAATTGATAAGAATCAAATTATTAAGAGCCTATTATATATTGTGGATGGTAGCCCAGTATTAATCTTAGTCCGTGGAGATCAAGAAGTTAATCCTGCAAAAGTAAAAAACCATTTTCATGCTGATGAAGCAGATTTAGCAACATCTGATCAGGTTTCTGAGTATCTAGGAGTTAAGCCTGGTTCCGTTGGTCCTTTTGCAGTTGGAGATGAAATTCCAGTTTTAGCAGATGAATATGTTCAAAGTATTGTGAATGGAGTTGCTGGAGCTAATCAGACTGATAAGCATTATCAAAATGTAAATCCAGAGCGTGATCTTCCTGATTTGACGTATGGAGACTTTCGAATGATTAATGAGGGTGACATTTCCCCTGATGGTAGTGGGGTTTTGAAATTCACTAAGGGAATTGAAATTGGGCACATTTTTAAACTAGGTACTCGTTATACCGATATCTTAGGGGCTAACATTCTTGATGAAAATGGTCGACAAAAACCAATTATTATGGGTAGCTATGGAATTGGGGTAAGTCGTTTACTTTCAGCAATTTCAGAACAACAGGCTGATGAAAGTGGACTTGTTTGGCCAAAATCAATTGCTCCATTTGATGTGCACTTAATTCCTACTAATATGAAAAAAGTAGAGCAAGTAGAACTTGCTAATCAAATTTATGATAATCTTCAATCTACTGGGTTAGAAGTTCTAATGGATGATCGAAAAGAACGTGCGGGAGTTAAGTTTGCCGATTCTGATTTAATTGGAATTCCAATTCGAATTACAATTGGTAAAAAAGCTGACGAAGGTATTGTAGAAGTTAAAATTCGTAAAACTGGTGAAACAGTGGAAGCTAAAGTTGATGATCTTGAAAATACCATTGAAATTTTATCAAAAGAAATTTAAACCTTAAGACCAGACTTTAACTGGTCTTTTTGTTCGTTTAGGGAGGAGGAAAAAATGCCTTTAAATAATAAAGAAAAATTTAATAAATTATTAGATCAAATTAAAATTAATGATGAATACCGTTCTGAATTTGAAAATGCAGAAATTGAGCAAGTTCGAGTCCATCAAAAGTCAAAAAAATGGGATTTTCATTTTTTTATTCCTAAGGTACTTTCATATCAAGCTTTTATTAATTTTATAACAAGTTTGCAAGCAGCTTTTAGGGACATTGCAAAAGTTGATTTTTATATTCAAACACAGCAAACAGAATTAACTAATCGTGAAATTGGTGATTATTGGCAATGGGCCGTTAATAATTCCGGCATTCGTTCAAGTTTGTTACATGAGCTTTGTGATAATAATGTTCCCGAACTAGATGATGGACGGGTTAACTTTTATGCCGTTAATGAATTAGTAAGAGATTTTATGAACAATAAGGCAATTGATCCAATTTTAAATGCCTATCAAAAAGCGGGATTTCCTAAATTTACCATTAATACAATGGTGGATGAAACTGACTCACAAGAACGAATTAAAGCGTTAAAAGAAGCTAAGCGAGAACGTGATGAAAAACTAGCGAAACGAGCTCAAACTGCTGCTGCAAAAGCTAATGCTCAAAAGGCTCCGGCTAGTTCAGGAAATGTTATGATTGGACGCAAGATTGCTGATAATGTGGAAATTACTCCTTTAGAAAATATTACTGAGGAAGAGCGTTCCTTGGTGATAAACGGATATGTCTTTAGTAAGGAAATTCGGGCACTACGTTCAGGGCGATCATTAATGATCTTGAAAATTACTGACTATACTTCTTCAATTACCATCAAAAAATTCTCAAAAGACGATGATGAAGGAGCCAAGTTTGCTAACCTTGAAGAAGGTAGCTGGGTAACTGTACGTGGGAGTATTCAAGAAGATAATTATTCTCATGAACTTGCAATGAATGCTTATGATATTAATCCAGCAACTCATGAAGAACGCGAAGATACGGCACCCGATAATCAAAAGCGGACTGAATTACATCTTCATTCCAATATGAGCCAAATGGACGCGACAAATTCGATTACTGACTTTGTTAAACAAGCAAAAAAATGGGGTCATAAGGCAATTGCAGTTACTGACCACGATAACGTGCAAGCTTTCCCAGAAGCATTTAATGCCGCACAGAATAATGATATTAAAATGCTTTACGGAATGGAAGCCAATGTAGTTGACGATGGTGAACCAATCGCATTTAATGATAAACATGTAGGATTGAAAGATGCTACATACGTAGTATTTGATACAGAAACGACGGGACTATCAGCAATTTACGATCGGGTAATTGAACTTTCTGCAGTTAAGATGCAAGGAAATAATGTAATTGAAGAGTTCGAACAGTTTATTGATCCTGGATTCCATCTTTCGGAGCAAACCACTAATTTAACCTCGATTACGGATGATATGGTTGCTGGATCTAAATCTGAAGAAGAAGTTTTTAAAATGTTTCGCGATTTTTGTGGTGATGCAATTGTGGTCGGACATAATGTAACTTTTGATGTTGGCTTTATGAATACTGGATATGTTCGGCATGGTATGGAAAAAATGCAGAATCCAATTATCGATACATTAACTTTGGCACGTTTTTTATATCCAAATTACAAAAGCTATCGATTAAATACCCTTGCTAAAAAATTCGACGTTGTGTTAGAACATCATCATCGGGCAATCTATGATGCAGAAACAACCGGACATTTGAATTATCTTTTCTTAAAAGATGCTGAAGAAAAATATAACATTCAATATCATGATCAATTAAATGATCATATGACTGAAAATGATGCTTATAAACATGCCCGCCCCTTTCATGCAATTTTAATGGCTAAGACTCAAGCAGGATTAAAGAATCTCTTTAAGCTAGTTTCATTGGCTCACATTAAATACTTTTATCGTGTTCCACGAATTCCGCGAAGTGAATTAGAAAAATATCGAGATGGAATTTTAATTGGATCTGCCTGTTCAAGTGGTGAAGTTTTTACGGCAATGATGCAAAAGGGAAAACAGGAAGCTTTAGATAAAGCAAAATTTTATGATTATCTTGAAGTTCAGCCCCAAGCTGCTTATCAACCACTATTGGATTCCAAGCTCATTAGCGACCGAGGGAAATTACAAGAAATCATTAAAAATATGAATGATGTTGCGAACGAGGTTGATATTCCATTGGTTGCCACGGGAGATGCTCATTATCTCGATCCACATGATTATATTTATCGAAAAATTTTGATTAATTCTCAAGGTGGGGCTAATCCTTTGAATCGAAATGAATTACCAGATTTACATTTTAGAACCACTGATGAAATGTTAAAAGATTTCAACTTTTTAGGTGCAGATCAGGCTAAAAAAATTGTTGTTGATAATTCCAATCAAATTGCTGACTCGATTGAAGAAATTCATCCTTTAAAGGATAAGTTGTACACTCCAAAGATGGAGGGTGCTGAGAATGAAATTAAGCAAAGAACCTATGACAAAGCTCACGAATTGTACGGAGAGAAACTTCCTGAAATTGTAGAAAAACGAGTTGAGCGAGAATTAAAATCAATTATTGGTAATGGATTCTCTGTTATTTATTTAATTTCACAACGACTAGTAGCAAAAAGTAATAAGGATGGTTATTTGGTAGGTTCGCGTGGATCTGTTGGCTCTAGTTTGGTTGCTACGATGACTGGAATAACTGAAGTTAACCCTTTACCTCCTCACTACCGTTGCCCAAAATGTCATTATTCAGAATTTTTCACTAAAGGTGAGTATAGTTCCGGATTTGATTTACCAAAAAAGGCTTGTCCAGAATGTGGGGCAACGCTTATTGGTGATGGGCATAATATTCCCTTTGAAACATTTTTAGGTTTTAAAGGAAATAAAGTTCCTGATATCGATTTAAATTTCTCTGGTGATTACCAGGCAATTGCCCATAATTATACAAAGGTTTTATTTGGGGAAAAAAATGTATATCGAGCTGGAACAATCGGGACAGTTGCAGATAAAACAGCTTATGGTTATGTAAAAGCTTATGAAAGGGATACTGGTAAACATTTTCGGGGAGCTGAAATTGATCGACTAGCTAAAGGAGCAACTGGAGTTAAACGAACAACAGGACAACATCCAGCTGGAATTATTATTGTACCTGACTATATGGATATTTATGATTTTACGCCCATTCAATACCCCGCTGAGGATCAATCATCTGCTTGGCAAACGACTCATTTTGATTTCCATTCCATTCATGATAATATTTTGAAAATGGATATTTTGGGTCATGATGATCCGACGATGATTCGAATGCTCCAAGATTTATCTGGAATTGATCCTTATACAATTCCGATGAATGACGCTGGAGTGATGTCTATTTTTAGTAGTCCAAAAATTTTAGGAGTAACTGAAGAGCAGATTCAGTCTAAAACTGGAACTTTAGGAATCCCTGAATTTGGAACCCATTTTGTGCGTGGAATGTTGGAGCAAACGCATCCACAAAACTTTTCCGATTTATTACAAATTTCTGGATTATCGCATGGAACCGATGTTTGGTTAGGAAATGCTGATGAATTAATTAAAGATGGAACTGCTACGATTTCGAATGTTATTGGGTGTCGTGACAATATTATGACTGATTTGATTAATTATGGAGTTGATTCAGAAACTTCTTTTCAAATTATGGAAAAAGTTCGTAAGGGTAAAGGAATTAAGGACGAATGGCAGCAGACAATGCGCGATGCAAATGTCCCTGACTGGTATATTGATTCATGTTTGAAGATTAAATATATGTTTCCAAGAGCTCATGCTACCGCATATGTTTGGATGGCACTTAGAATTGCATACTTTAAGGTTTATTTTCCATTAGTATACTATGCGGCTTATTTCTCAGTTAGAGCGGATGACTTTGACGTTGAAGCGATGGCTCACGGTAAGAAATCTGTTAAAAATGCGATGAAAGCAATTGAAGATAAAGGAAACGAAGCTTCTACTAAAGAAAAGAATTTATTAACGGTATTACAGCTGGCAAACGAAATGATTGAACGAGGCTTTGAATTTGAAATGATTGATCTCAATCGTTCAGACGCTTCAGAATGGCTAATGGATGGCAATAAATTAATTGCTCCATTCAGTGCGGTGCCAGGATTAGGGTTGAACGTTGCTAAACAAATTGTAGCAGCTCGGGCAGACAAGCCTTTCATTTCTAAAGAAGATTTGGCTAAACGTGGCAAGGTGTCTAAGACGATTATTGAATTTATGAATAAAAATGGAGTGCTTAAAGGCTTACCTGATGAGAATCAACTTAGCTTATTTGATATGATGTAATTCTTTAATTGTAGTAATGTCTTGAATATGTTATATTAAACACAGTAATTAAAAACTCTTTTAAGGGTGAGCAGAAATGCTCGCCCTTTTTATTGAAAAATTTTGGAGGTAAATAGTTGAGCGAAGTTAGCGAAATTATTGATAAAGTTACCGACACTGTTCAACCAATTCTAGATGAAAATAATTTTTATCTATATAGCGTTGAATATGTACAAGAGGGTGGAAGTTGGTACCTACGAGTCTTTATCGATAAAGATAAGGGGATTTCAATTGATGATTGTGTCCTTGTTAGTGATCAATTAAGTGAAAAATTAGATGAAATCGATCCTGATCCATTTGCAGATCAATATTTCTTAGAAGTTTCCTCTCCTGGTGCAGAACGACCATTAAACAATGAAAAAGACTATCAAAATGCGATTAATGATTATATCAATGTTTCTCTCTATCAAAAATTAGATGGAAAGAAGATGTACGAAGGAAATTTAAAGACATTAAATGATGATGATTTAACTTTAATTGTTAAAGATAAAACTCGTCGCAAAGAAGTTACGATTCCTCGTAAATTAATCTCAAAAGCGAGATTAGCAATTGAATTTTAGTTAGGAGAAATAATATGAGTAAGGAATTAATAGGTGCTCTAGATGCATTAGAACAAGAAAAGGGCATTAAAAAAGAAGTTGTGATTGCAGCTCTTGAATCAGCTTTAGAATTAGCTTACAAACGTAATTATGATCAAGCTCAAAATGTTCAAATTGATTTTGATGAACGTAAGGGTAATATGAACGTTTATGCTGTAAAAAAAGTAGTTGATGAAGTTGCTGATCCACGTCTTGAAGTTAGTTTAGATGAAGCCCTAGCCATTAATCGTGGTTATGAACTAGGTGATGAAATCAAATTTAAGGTTAATCCAGAAGACTTTGGTCGAATTGCAGCACAAACAGCTAAGCAAGTTATTATGCAACAAGTTAGAGAAGCCGAACGTGAGACCGTTTATAACAAATACAGTAAGTATCAAGATGACTTAATTAATGCTGAGGTTGAACGTCAAGATAATCGTTTTGTTTACTTGATGATGAACGGTGTAGAAGCTGTTATGGAACAAAATGATCAAATGCCAAATGAAATTTATCGACCACAAGAAAAAATTAAAGTATATGTTACTAAAGTTGATGATTCTGCTAAAGGACCTCAAGTTTTTGTGAGTCGGACGGCACCGGGCTTATTAAAACGTTTATTTGAACAAGAAGTTCCTGAAGTTTATGATGGAATTGTTGAAATTGTTTCAATTGCTCGTGAAGCTGGTGATCGGTCTAAAGTTGCAGTTCGTTCTCATGATGCAAATGTGGATCCAGTGGGAACTACAGTTGGGCCACGAGGACAACGAGTTCAAGATATTGTTAACGAACTTGGCGGGGAAAATATGGATATTGTGCAATGGGATGAAAATCCAGCTCAGTACATTGCTAATGCATTGAATCCGGCTGATGTTTTGGATGTTATTTTTAAAGATGGTGAAGAAAAGTCATGTACGGTGATTGTACCTGATGATCAGCTTTCCCTTGCGATTGGTAAACGTGGGCAAAATGCCCGTTTAGCAGCTCGATTAACGGGATATAAAATTGATATCAAACCTGAATCAGAAATGAATTCAGCAAATATTGAAGACCAACCTGAAGAAGAAACTACTGAATCTGAAGATTAATATCTGAGAGGAATCTAGTTATGAAAACACGTAAAGTACCAATGCGAAAAGATGTTATTTCGGGAGAAATGTTTCCTAAGCGTGAATTAGTTCGAATTGTACGTGATAAAGAAATGAACGTTTCATTAGATGATTCTGGAAAAAAGCCAGGACGTGGCGCTTATGTTCGAATTGATGTTGAAGCCGTTAAAAGTGCTAAAAAACAACATTTGTTAGATCAAGTTTTTGATGTTGAGTTAACGAATGATTTTTATGATAACTTGATTGACTATGTTGATCATATTCAAGCGCGGGAAGAATTAAAACGCAATGACAAATTATAATCAGATACTAAATCTTTTGGGAATTGCACGTCGGGCTGGTAAGATAGTTTCAGGAGAAGAAATTGTTTTAAACGGTATTAAAAAAGGAAAAGTCAAATTTCTTTTGATTGCTTCTGATACTGGTGTCAGTACTACTAAAAAATTTTTAAATAAAACTGAGTTTTATAAAGTGCCATTTAATCATGAAATTACTAAAAGTGATTTAAGTGATGCGATTGGTCAAAGTCGAACGATTGTTGGAGTCACAGATAATGGTTTTGCGAGGAAATTAAATGAATTAAACGAATAATAAGGAGAGTGATTCTATGCCTAAAAAGAGAATTTATGAATTGGCCAAAGAATTAAATGTGCCAAGTAAAAAAATCCTAACAGCCGCTCAAGCTAAAGGATATGATGTTAAAAATCATATGTCCGGGTTAGATGCCGCTGAAGAAAAGACGGTAAGAGGAATGCTAAGCAACCATAAAGAACCTGCTAAAAAATCAGCAGTTAAACCTGCAAGTACTAATAGTACTCATGCAAATAATTCCCACCGAGCTGCTGCTTCACAAAGTCGGAATTCAAATGGTACTAAATCAACTAGTAATCGTACGAATAGTAACCATCAAAATAATCACTCACATAATAGCCACAGTGTAAATAGCAATGCACAACGCAATAATAGTTCGCAAAGAACTAATAGTAAGTCACAAACTACTAATACTAACCACGCTAAAAGTACTAATTCAACTCAAACCCGATCAACTACTAATACCAGTGGTAGTGGTAAGTTTGGTGGTAGCTTAAATAACCGAAATAACAAGAAAAAACGACGTAATAACCGTAAGGGACGAAATCCATTTGCTGGAATGTATTCAAAGAACCAACGAATTCGGCAAAATAAGAAAAAAGGGCCTTCTGTTCGTAAAAATCGTCCACTACCAGAAGTGTTAATGTATGAAGATGGAATGAATGCTCAAGACCTAGGTAAGCTTTTACATCGTGAACCAGCTGAAATTATTAAGAAATTATTTATGCTAGGAATGATGGTTAACCAAAACCAATCACTTGATAAAGATGCAATTGAAGTATTAGCTGAAGATTACGGAATTAAAGCTCAGGAAAAGAAACATGTTGATGTCTCAGATATTGATAAGTTCTTTGAAGAAGCCGAAAACAATAAAGATTACGAAGCCCCACGTCCTCCAGTTGTAACAATTATGGGACATGTTGATCATGGTAAGACTACTTTACTTGATTATTTGAGACATTCTCACATTACTTCGGGTGAAGCCGGAGGAATTACTCAAGCAATTGGTGCTTACCAACTTCATCTTGATGGAAAAGATATTACCTTCTTGGATACCCCTGGACATGCAGCGTTTACTGAAATGCGTGCACGTGGAGCTAATATTACTGATATCACTATTTTAGTGGTTGCAGCTGATGATGGTGTAATGCCACAAACTGTTGAAGCAATTGATCATGCTAAGGCTGCTGGTACCCCAATTATTGTAGCTGTTAATAAAATTGATAAAGCTGGCGCAAATCCTAATCACGTTAAAGAACAATTAATGGGTTATGGATTGGTACCTGAAGATTATGGTGGTGATACAATTTTTGTTGATATTTCTGCTAAAAATGGTACCAACGTTGATGATTTGCTTAACATGGTTCTTCTTCAAGCTGATGTAATGGAACTTCAAGCTAATCCTAAGCAAAATGGAGCTGGATCAGTAGTTGAAGCTCGTCTAGATCGTGGAAAAGGACCAGTGGCAACTTTGTTAGTACAACAAGGTACTCTTCATAAAGGTGACCCAATTGTGGTTGGTGATACTTTTGGTCGAGTTCGAACCATGACAAATGAACTTGGACAAGAAATTGAATCTGCTACTCCTTCAACACCAGTTGAAATTACTGGTTTAAATGATGTTCCAGAAGCTGGAGATCGTTTCGTTGTATTTAATGATGAAAAAACTGCTCGGGCTGCTGGAGAAGAACGTGCTAAAGAAGCGCAAATTGAAGAACGGAAGCAAAATAACCGTGTTACGCTTGATAACTTGTTTGATTCAATGAAACAAGAAGATATGAAGCATGTTAACGTTATTATTAAAGCGGATGTTCAAGGATCCGTTGAAGCACTTGCTGGTAGTTTGAATAAAATTGATGTGGAAGGCGTTAATGTTAACGTTATTCACTCATCAGTTGGAGCAGTTAATGAAAGTGATATTGCACTTGCTAAAGCAAGTAATGCCATTATCATTGGATTTAATGTTCGTCCTACACCGCAAGCAAAAATTCAAGCAGAAACTGATAAGGTTGATATTCGTCTATATCAAGTTATTTATAATGCCATTGATGATGTAACTGCTGCTATGAAAGGTAAACTTGATCCAACTTTTGTTGAAGAAGTTACTGGTAGTGTTGAAGTTCGTCAAATCTATAAAGCCTCAGCAGTTGGTACGATTGCTGGAGGAATGGTAAATGATGGTTACATTAAGAGCGATAGTAAAGTTCGTTTGATTCGAGATAATGTGGTTAAATACGATGGTGAAGTTGGTAGTTTGAAACGTTTCAAAGATGATGTTAAAGAAGTTAAACAAGGTCATGAATGTGGAATTACTATTGAAAACTACAACGACATCAAAGAAGGCGACGTAATCGAAGCTTATCAAATGAAAGAAGTTGCTCCAAAGTAATAAATTAGGAAGGAGACGATTGTAATGGCTCAATATCGAGTTGGAAGATTACAACAAGAAATTCAACGAGAAGTAGATGACATTCTACTTAAACGAGTTCGTGATCCTCGAGTCCAAGGGATAACAATTACTGGAGTTAAAGCTACTGGTGATTTACAACAAGCTACTATTTTTTATAGTACTTTGAAAGATGATGAAAAATCACAAGAACAAGTTCAAAAGGGTCTTGACAAAGCTACTGGTTTAATTCGTGGTGAGCTTGGACATCGTCTAAGTATTTACGTTACTCCTGAAATTCATTTTGAAAAAGATCAATCAATTCAATATGGAAGTAAAATTGATGAATTGATTAATAAATTAAAGCACGAACAATAATAAAAGTGGCTGAGGACTGATTGTTCTCAGTCATTTTTGCGTATGTATATTAATGAGGTGAATACATGATTACCGGAATAATTCCTTTATATAAACCATTAGGCATGACTAGCTTTGATTGTGTCAGTAAAATGCGACACATTACCCAGCAAAAAAGAATTGGACATAGTGGAACTTTAGATCCCAATGTTGACGGAGTTTTGCCAATTTGTTTAGGTAATGCAACTAAAGTTGTTGATTTTTTAATGGCTTCGGGAAAAGTTTATCAAGGTGCAATTACTTTGGGATTTTCAACAACTACAGAAGATTTAGATGGGGAAATTGTAGCTGAAAACCATGAGTTTCAGCCCTTAACTGGTGAACAGATTCAAGCTGGATTAAATAACTTTGTCGGTGAAATTACTCAAATTCCCCCAATGTTTTCAGCTGTTAAGGTAAATGGACGGAGATTGTATGAATATGCTCGTCAGGGAGAAACGGTGGAGCGTCCTAAACGAATTGCGAACATTGAGTATTTTAAACAATTAGGACAATCAATTATTGATAAAGAGTCACATACGCAGACGATCTTTTTTGAAGTTGGCTGCGGTAAAGGAACTTATGTGAGAACTTTAGCCGTTGATTTTGGAAAACAATTTGGTATTCCAGCGGTGATGTCTCAATTAACCAGAGTTAAAAGTGGTGGATTCACTGTGGATGAAACGGTGACTTTTGAACAATTAGAACAAGCAGCTCAAACGGAGTCTTTAGATACACTAATTTATCCAATTGGAAAAGCTTTAGAAAACTACGTTAAAATTGATTTAACGGAACAGCAATGGGTAAGAGTTAAAAATGGAAACTTTCTTCATTTTGGTGAAGTTAATTCTAGCGACGAACACATTTTACTTTGCTACCATGGAATTGATAGAGCATTATACGTTCGTAATGAAGCAAAACAGCAATACAAACCATTCAAAATGTTTAATCTTGATTAGGGGTAATTATGGAAATCATCAATTTGTCTTATCCAATTAATAAAAAAATTGAATTTAAACAACCAGTTATTTTGGCAATGGGCTTTTTTGATGGAGTTCATTTAGGTCATCAAGCTGTAATTAAACAGGCCAAAAAGATAGCCACTACTAAGAGAATTCCTTTAGCAGTACTCACATATGATCATCATCCCGCTTTAGTTTATAAAAAATTAGAGGGTAATGAAGCTCGCTATCTTTCCCTCAAGGAACGAAAATTACACTTGTTTAAGAATTTGGGTGTTGAAATTGTATATCAAATAAATTATAACTATGCATTTCAGGCACAGAGCCCACAGGCATTTGTAGATAATTTTTTAGTGCAAATGAAAGTGGATACAGTAGTTGCTGGATTTGATCACACTTATGGAGCAAAAAAAGCTACGATGGGTGATTTGCCAATCTATGCCAAGGGAAGATTTGAAGTTGTGACGGTTCCAGCTGATCGAATACATGATAAAAAAATTAGTTCAACGAGAATTCGACGTAATTTAGAACAGGGACATTTAAAAACTGTCAATGAATTATTAGGGTATCAATTTGAGACTAGTGGTACGGTAGTGCATGGTTTGGCTAGGGGAAGAACTTTAGGTTTTCCTACCGCTAATGTAGTTGGTAGCGAATTGCAGCAGCTTCCTTCTGAAGGAATTTATATTGTTAGCATCTTAGTTAACGGAAATTGGTTGCCAGCAATGGCTTCAATTGGAAGAAATGTTACTTTTGGTAATCATAATCCGATTACTATTGAAATTAATATTCTGGATTTCAATGAAAATATTTACGGAAATGAAGTTAAGGTTCGTTGGAGATTTAAAATGCGAGATGAAGTTAAATATACGGGAGAACAAGCTTTAATTGAGCAGTTAAAGCGTGATGAACTTCAAACGAGATTATATTTTACTAAAGAACAAGCTTAATTCTTGACCTTTACCTGATTCCTTGGTACTCTATAAATGTGCCTTAGCACTTGAGTGTCATGAGTGCTAAAAAAGGAAGTGATAATGATGCTTACAGGACGACAGTCAATGATTCTAAAGTATATAATTGATGATTACTCTAAAACTGGTGTGCCTATCGGTTCAAAAGCTTTAGCAGAACAATTGCCAATTCACGTTAGTTCAGCAACAATTCGAAATGAAATGGCGGTGCTAAGCCATCAAAAGTTCATCGAAAAATTGCATACGTCTTCTGGAAGAGTACCTTCCAACCTGGGATATCGCTACTATATTGATAACCTTGCTAAACCGGTTAAGCTGGATGAAAAACATTTGCATTATATTAGTGAAATGTTAGGTGGTTCCTTTCAGCAAGTTGATGACATTGTGCGTCAATCTGCTGAGCTTCTATCTCACTTGACTGATTATACAGCTTTGACGTTTAGTCCAGAATTACCAACTGAAAATATAATTAAACATTTTCAGTTGGTTAATATTGGGTTAAATCGGATTATGGCGATAGTTGTAATGAAAAATGAGCAAGTCGAAAGTCAATCCTTTTTAGTTAACATTCGTTATACTGACGCACAATTAACTGAGGCAACTAACATGTTAAATAGCAAGTTGGTTGGAAAAACAGTATGGGAAGTTAAACAAATGTTTCATTCGAAACTATTAACTGACTTACATGATTTTTTACCTGGCACTGCTCAGGTTGTTCAGGCAATTCGTTCAATTTTGAATAAAATTGATGATGACCATTATTTTGTAAGTGGTCAAATGAATATGTTTGAACAAAATCATAAACAGGATTTTTCTAAAATTAAGCCTCTTTATTCTATGTTTAATAGCATGGAAGAAGTTGGGACCTTGTTGGAAAAAAACGAACAACCAATTTCAGTGAAAATTGGATCTGAAATTGATAATGATCGGTTGAAGGATTATAGCATAATTACTGGAACTTATAATTTGGGTAATCATGGAATTGGAAGAATTGCATTAATTGGACCAACTAGGATGTCATATCCGAATATGTTAGGAATCGTTGATGTTTTCCGTCATGAATTAAAAAATCGAATTTCTGGTTATTATCGTAGTTATGATCAATAAAGGAGGGGTGAACATGTCAAAGAAAAAAGTTGAAGATGAACAAAAGGTAGCTAAAAAAGATGAAGCTACTGAAAGTAGCGAATCTGATGTTAAAGCTGATGCATTAACAGCTAAAATTGCTGAATTACAGCAACAATTAGATGATTCACAAAATGATTATTTGCGTGCCCAGGCTGAAATTCAAAACATGCAAAAACGTAATCAAAAAGAACAAGTTTCCTTAGCCAAATATGGTGCTCAAGAATTAGCTAAGGAAGTTGTTCCAGTAATGGATGATTTGAAGCGTGCCTTACAAGTTGATGTTGATAATGAAAGTGGTCAACAGCTTAAAAGTGGAATCGAAATGGTTTACAAACATCTTGAAAAAGCATTAAATGATAATGATATCGAAGAAATTGATGCTGATGGTGTCACTTTTGACCCTGAACTTCATCAGGCTGTTCAAACAATTCCAGCGGATGATGACCATCCTGCAGACACGGTTGTTCAAGTTTTACAAAGTGGTTATAAACTTGCTGATCGGGTGCTCCGACCAGCAATGGTAGTTGTAGCTCAATAGGCGAAAACACCAAATAAAAAAAACAAAAAATTATAAAGAAGGTATTTAAAATGGCAAGTAATAAAATTATTGGTATTGATTTAGGTACTACAAACTCTGCAGTTGCTGTAATGGAAGGTGGGAAACCAAAAATCATCACTAACCCTGATGGTTCAAGAACTACTCCTTCAGTAGTTGCATTTAAAAATGGTGAAATTCAAGTTGGAGAAGTTGCAAAACGTCAAGAAATTACTAATCCTAATACAGTTCGTTCAATCAAGAGTCATATGGGCGAAGAAGGTTATACTGTAGATATTGATGGTAAAAAGTACACACCACAACAAATTTCTGCAATGATTCTTCAATATATCAAAGGTTATGCTGAAGATTACCTTGGTGACAAAGTTAGTGAAGCAGTTATTACTGTTCCTGCTTACTTCAATGATGCACAACGTCAAGCTACTAAAGACGCTGGTAAGATTGCTGGATTAGATGTTAAACGGATTATTAACGAACCTACTGCCGCTGCCTTGGCATATGGTTTGGATAAACAAGATAAAGATGAAAAAATTCTTGTCTATGATTTAGGTGGGGGTACTTTTGATGTATCTGTACTTGAATTAGGTGACGGTGTTTTCCAAGTGCTTTCAACTAATGGTGATACTCATCTTGGTGGAGATGACTTTGACCAAAGAATTATTGACTACTTGGTTGCTGAATTCAAAAAGGAAAATGGTGTTGATTTATCACAAGATAAGATGGCATTACAACGTTTGAAAGATGCAGCTGAAAAGGCTAAGAAAGAACTTTCTGGTGTTAACCAAACTGAAATCAGTCTTCCATTTATTGCTTCAAATGATAATGGCCCACTTCACTTACAAATGACCCTTACTCGTGCTAAGTTCAACGAATTAACGCATGACTTAGTTGAAAAAACTAAAGTTCCATTTGAAAATGCATTGAAGGATGCTGGATTAAGTACTAGTGATATTGATGAAGTTATCTTAAATGGTGGATCAACTAGAATTCCTGCTGTTCAAGAAGCTGTTAAAGAATGGTCTGGCAAAGAACCTAACCACTCAATTAATCCTGACGAAGCAGTTGCTTTAGGTGCAGCAGTTCAAGGTGGTGTACTTACTGGTGATGTTAAAGATGTTGTTTTACTTGACGTTACACCATTGTCACTAGGTATTGAAACTATGGGTGGCGTTATGACTAAATTAATTGAAAAGAATACCACTATCCCAACTTCAAAATCACAAACTTTCTCAACTGCTGCAGATAATCAAACTGCCGTAGACATTCATGTCTTACAAGGTGAACGTCCAATGGCTGCAGATAATAAATCATTAGGTCGTTTTCAATTGACCGATATTCCTGCTGCTCCTCGTGGAATTCCACAAATCGAAGTTACTTTTGATATTGATAAAAATGGAATTGTAAATGTATCTGCTAAAGATAAAGGAACTGGTAAGGAACAAAAGATTACTATCAAGGATTCAAATGGTCTTTCTGATGAAGAAATTGAAAAGATGATGAATGAAGCCAAAGCTAACGAAGAATCAGATAAGAAGAAAAAAGAAGAAGTTGACTTAAACAATGAAGTTGATCAATTAATTTTCCAAACTGATAAGACTTTGAAAGACGTTGAAGGAAAAGTTTCTGAAGACGAAATCAAAGGGGTTAAAGATGCTGAAGAAGAACTAAAGAAAGCTAAAGCTGATGGTAACCTTGATGATATGAAAGCCAAGAAAGATGCTTTAAACGAAAAAGTTCAAGCTGTTGCAGTTAAATTGTATCAACAACAACAGGCTCAAGGTGGAGAAGCAGGTGCTTCTGACGCTGATGCATCTAAAAAAGATGACAGCACTGTTGATGGTGACTTCCACGAAGTTAATGATGACGATAAAAAATAAGCTAATTAACAAGTAATAAAATTTTTAAAAAAGCCAAAGCCACTTCGGTTGGCTTTGGCTTTTTTTCTATTAAAGTAAAGTGGAGGTTATCATGGCTGATAAAAATTATTATGATGTTTTAGGAATTTCTAAAGATGCCACCGATAAAGACATTAGTCACGCATATCGACATCTATCAAAGAAATACCATCCAGATCTTAATAAAGAACCTGGAGCTGAAAAGAAGTTTAAAGAAATTACTGAGGCTTATGAAGTTTTAAGTGATAAACAAAAACGCGCCAATTATGACCAGTATGGGTCTGCTGATGGTCCACAAGGATTTGGCGGCGGACAAGGAGGAGGTTTCGGAGGTGGAGCAAATTATAGTGACTTCTCCGATATCTTTAGTGATCTTTTTGGTGGGGGTCGTCGTCAACGCCAAGATCCTACTGCTCCAAGACAAGGTGAAGATTTACAGTATCGATTAAATTTAACTTTTGATGAAGCAATTTTTGGGGCTAAAAAGACTGTTACTTATCACCGTCAAGCTCAATGTCCAGATTGTCATGGAACTGGAGCTAAGCCAGGGACAACTCCAGAAACTTGTCCAGACTGTCATGGTTCAGGAGTAGTAATGAGAACGGTTAATACACCAATGGGACAAATGCAAACACAAACTGCTTGTCCTAAGTGTCATGGGACTGGTAAACTTATTAAAGAAAAATGTCCTAAATGTGGTGGAACCGGAAAAATTGAAGAAGAACATCAAGTTGAAGTTAATGTTCCCGCTGGAGTTGAAGAAGGTCAACAGATGCGTCTTCAAGGTCAAGGGAATGCTGGTGAAAATGGCGGACCTTACGGTGATCTTTACATTATCTTTAGTGTCTCACCAAGCAAAGAATTTAAACGGGATGGTTCAACCATTTACTACAATAAGACCATTCCATTTACCGATGCTGCTCTTGGAAATGAAATCGATGTTAAGACCGTTTACGGAAATGGTAAATTAAAGATTCCTGCTGGTACGCAAACTGGAACTGTCTTTAAATTACGTGGTAAAGGTGCTCCTCGCATACACAGTGAAAGTAAGGGTGATGAATTAGTTAAAGTAATTATTGATACACCTAAAAAGTTAAACGCTGATCAAAAATTAGCATTGCGCGCTTTTGCTGAAGCTAGTGGGGATAAATCACAAGAAAACAAGGGTTTTTTTGAGAAATTGAAAGAAAAATTGAAATAAATAGACAAGGGAGAGGCTATCTAGTCTCTTCCTTATTTGTTTAATCGTAAATCCATTGTTATAATTGAGAATGAACGAATTTAGAAAGTAGGAAAAAACGTGGATTATCAAAAAATGGAAGAGAAACAAAAGAAAATTAGAAACTTTGCGATTGTTGCTCATATTGATCATGGTAAATCTACTTTAGCCGATCGAATTTTAGAAATGACAGATACAGTTTCTAAACGAGAAATGAAAGATCAATTGTTAGATAACATGGATTTGGAACGTGAACGTGGAATTACAATTAAACTAAATGCGGTTGAATTAACATATCATGCAAAAGATGGAATTGACTATGTTTTTCATTTAATTGATACTCCGGGACATGTTGATTTTTCTTATGAAGTATCACGCAGCTTGGCAGCTTGTGAAGGCGCATTATTAGTTGTTGATGCTACTCAGGGGGTACAAGCCCAAACGCTTGCTAATGTGTATTTAGCGCTAGAAAATGATTTGGAAATTTTACCTGTGATTAATAAAGTTGATTTACCTTCAGCTGAACCAGAACGAGTAAAAAAAGAAATTGAAGATGTGATTGGAATTGATACTAGTAATGCCGTTGAAGTTAGTGCTAAAAGCGGGCTAAATGTCGACAAATTATTAGAAGAAATTGTAAAGTTTATTCCAGCACCTCAGGGTAAAATTGATGGACCTTTGAAAGCTATGATCTTTGATTCAATTTATGATGATTACCGAGGTGTCGTTTTAAGTGTTCGGGTTTATGAGGGAGTTGTTAAAGCAGGAGATCGAATTCGACTAATGAATAGCGGTAGTGAGTATGAAGTTACTGAAGTTGGAGTAAACTCTCCACATCCAATTCCACGAGACTATCTTATGGCTGGAGATGTTGGTTACATTACTGCTAGTATTAAAGATATTAATGAAACACGAGTTGGTGATACGGTTACAAAGGCCAATAATCCTACTGCGGAAGCTTTGCCTGGTTATCGAGAAATGATGCCAATGGTTTATGCTGGTCTTTATCCAACTGACAATGCTAAGTTTGAAGACTTGCGGGAAGCTTTAGAAAAGTTGAAATTAAATGATGCCGCTTTGGAATTTGAACCTGAAGTTTCTCAGGCATTAGGGTTTGGCTTTCGTTGTGGTTTCTTAGGCTTGTTGCATATGGATGTTGTACAAGAACGTCTTGAACGTGAATTTAATCTTGATTTAATTACGACAGCTCCATCGGTTACTTATCAAGTTGATATGAATGATGGTAATGTGATTGAAGTGGAAAATCCTTCAGAAATGCCCGATGCCTCTGCAATTAAAGACATTAAAGAACCATACGTGAAAGCTTCACTAATGGTTCCAAATGATTATGTTGGTGCAGTCATGAAGCTTTGTCAATCACGACGAGGAGAATTTGTTACGATGGAATATCTTGATGATACTCGAGTAAACGTGATTTATGAGATGCCATTATCAGAAATTATCTTTAATTTCTTTGATCGGTTGAAATCAAGTACACACGGATATGCTTCCCTTGACTACGATGTTGATGGATATCGTCAAAGTGATTTAGTTAAAGTTGATATTTTATTGAATGGTGATAAAGTTGATGCTTTAAGTTTTATTGCCCATAAACAATTTGCTGATGAACGTAGTCGCGATATTGTTGGTAAGCTAAAGGGAATTATCCCACGGCAAAATTTTGAAATTCCAATTCAAGCTGCAATTGGTGCTAAGATTATTGCGAGAACTAACATTAAAGCTTATCGAAAAGATGTTACTTCTAAAATTCATACAGGTGACCCTGATCGTCGTGCTAAGCTTTTGGATAAACAAAAAAGAGGGAAAAAGCGCATGAAGTCAGTCGGTAAAGTTGAAGTACCTCAGGCCGCCTTTATGGCAGTTTTACAAAATGATGAGGAACAAAAGCCTGGTAAATAACTACTTATGGTAGATTCTAAAACTTAAGACTTATTAATTGTACAATAAAAAAATTACATGTCAGGTTGATTTTCTTTGTTAATAGTTCAAAGATGTCTCTGACATGTAATTTTTTATTTACTTCTTATCAAATTTAGGATTTCCATAAGTAAAGGACCAAACTGAAATTCCAATAATCGAAATGGCTCCCAGAATTAATGAACTTACTAAAAGGCTAGTATTTCCGTAATATTTTTTTGTTTTCATGATTGTTTCTCCAAATTATTTTTAAATTCGGTTGCTTTTATTATTTAATTTTAAAATCCACGTGTCGAATACATTTCTGGATTGGTATATACGTTGTAAGAATCATTATTAGTTGTTGGTTGATTTTGATTATTTTGTGAACTCGTATCAGTGGTTATCTGTGTTGGAGTTGTCTGTGGTTGTACAGCTGAAGATGGAGCTGGCGTAGACGTCGTAGTACTTGGTGCAGTATTAGTATTTGAGGTTGTTGTAGATGATTGTTCACTAACTATTAATGACTGATTAGTAAACTTGATTTTTTGTTTTCCATAACTAAATTTGATTACACCATTTTTACAATTGGTTAAAGTGTATTTAGTTGTTTTAGCGATTTTTTTACCTTGAGCCTTTAATTTGTAACCATTTTTGTTTTGTTTGGTTACTTTAAACTTGTATTCACCTTTATGTTTACCATTTGCAATTTTTAGTTTAGCATTTGAATTTTTGATGGTAAACTCGTCGCCACTTTGATTAGTCCATTTTCCTTGAACTTCTTTAGAAAATGATGTTTTACTTTGCGCATAGGTTGCAGGTTGAGTAAGATTCAATGAAGAAATTCCAGTTACTGAAATAATACTTACAGCTGTAATAGTTAAAAATGTCTTTTTCATAGTAATCTCCTTTTTGTTTGATACCTCAATTAAACTAAAAATGTAACACTAAGTAAATAATTACTAAAATCCACGGTTAGAGTAAATTTCAGGATGTTTATAGATATTTAAAGCATCTACGTTAGCATTATTATCTGGATCTACTTGATTATTAGAGGTGGAATTAGTAGATGAAGTAGTTGTATTTGATGAATTATTGTTAGTGTTTGATTCATCCGTTTTTACTGGAGCAGGGGCAGGCTGATTTTTGTATTTACTTGGATTATCAAGAATTTGTTGGGTTTGTTTTTCTTGAGGTGTTTTATCTTTATTAGGCAAGGCCTTTAAAGATTTCTTTATACTTAAATTTTCGTTTTCATGAAGATAGACAGCTGGTGTTTTACCTTCTTTTGCTGCAAAATCATTTACATCTTTGTGTTTAGGTAACTTTTTTGAACTGGGAGTATGCTCTTTAGAAGCTTTCTTTACTTTTTCTGTTTTGGGTTTAGAATCCTTATGGGTGTTTTCCTTTTTTGAACCACAAGCAACTAAGCTTAAACTGATTAAGACGGTTGAAAATAGAATTGCTGATTTTTTCATAATGAGCTCCTTGTTTAATTATTAGTAGGGGTAGATTGCGTATTATCTGTGTTAGTCGGCGAATCATTGTTATCAATATTATTCGTGGTTGATGGACTAGGATTATTATTTTGCTTAGGGGTATCATCGGTCTTGTCAGTAACCGAATTAACTTGATTTTTTACTTTATTAACTGTGTTACTCAATGGATTATTTGAACTGTCAGATTGATTATTAGTTGTTGATTGCGGTTGATAATCGTCATTTGATGATTGATTTTGTGATGGGGTAGAGTTACCCTCATTTGTTTGACCACTATTCGGATTATTAGCCCTCTTTTGAACTTTAGTAGGATTAATGAGATTAATGAAATTAGATTTAATCATACTTCCAAATGAAAAATAAACAAAACAAACTACACAAACTACTATAATAATTGCGATAATGGTGGAAATAGGGTGATAATTCGCCCGTAAGTTTCTCCGAGACATAGCTTGGTCATTACCATTGAAGTTATTGTTGGGAGCAATGAAACCATTACTAATTAAAGCATTATTTGAATAAGCATTTGCTGCTACCCAGCCCTTATTTAATAGTCCATTAATATATAATTTGTTGTAAATAAAGGCAAATACAATTCCAACAACCAGTGAACCAAAAGCATAGGTTTTATAGCCCAGTAGCATTTCAGTAATCAACATTATAACAAACCACAGCCAATCACCACGAAATAGTGCTGGCCAAAAGCCAAAGAAGAAAGTGGTCCATGAGAACCCAATTTTGGCTCGTTTAATTTGATTAGTTGCTGGATTTAATAAACTAATTTTCATATTGGTCGTTTCTCCTACTATTTATATTACCCCAATTATAATACAATTGAGCACAATAAAAACACATTGATTTACTTCCAATGTGTTTTTAGATAACTATTTTTGTAAATTATCACTGTCTACATTTGTCTTTATTCCATTGACAATTAATTCAATTAGGCCAAGGCCAAGCCCAATTGGTGGATAGATGTATATACCAATCAGAGTTACAATTATTGATAATATGAACCAGTAACTTCCAATAAAACGATAAATGAACATGCTTGTTATTTTTTGATATGATTCAATTGCACCATCTTGTTTTAATTGTTTGGCAATTGAAAAACTAAGATAAAAGTAGGCTAAACTCCAAGCGATGAAGACTAATAAATAAAAAATTTCTGGACCTGAATAGCTAATGTATCGACCAACCCACGCAGCAGCAACGGGAATTAACGACATGGTAAAGAGCCATAAGTTATTGGCCCAATAAATTTTCTTAGTAATTCGTTTTGCTAAAAAAAACATGTAATGATGGTTATACCAAGCTACTCCAATAAAAATAAAACTAACAATATATGAGAATAAGTATGGTAATTCTTCCAAAATAGCACTTAATTCAGGACTATCAGGAGTTTTAAATTCCAATATCATAATTGTTAAGATGATGGCAATGATAGCATCTGTAAAGGCTTCGACTCTGACTTTATTCATTAAATTACTCCTAAATATTTTAACTTAATATATCATATTTACGGGTTAGTTAAAATTAAATTAAATTATAGTTTTTTAATCACTAAGAATGGTACAAATTAATCTCAAAAAAGTCTATGATAGTTATATAACATAATTAATTAGGAGATTTTACATAACATGAAATTCAAGAAGAAACAAATTGTAGGTTTGTTAACGATTTTCAGTGCTTTTTTTACGATTAACTTTGGATTTTCTGCTAAAGCAGCAATTTTTACACCTAGTTTGCAGTCAAAATCAGCGATTATAGTTAATCAAAATACGGGACAGGTAATTGCCAGTAAAAATGACCGACAGCGTTATCCGATTGCTTCCATTAGTAAACTTTTGGTTATTTATTTAGTAGAACAGCAAATTCAAGAGGGTAAATTAAAGCGAACAGATGTCGTTAATATACCAAGTAAAATTATCAAGTTTAGTCAAAACTCCAAAGTTGCCAATGTTGCAATGAACAAGCAAAATAAATATACGGTTGGTGATTTAGAAAAAGCAGCGTTATTACCGTCATCTAATTCAGCAGCAATGGCTTTAGCTGAAAAAGTGAGTGGCTCCCAAGCTAACTATTATAAAGATGCGGAAAAATTGTTAAATTCATGGGGAATTAAAAACGTTCATGTTTATTCTGCTAGTGGGTTAAGTAATGGTGATATGGGGGAAATTAGAGATAAATCGATTAGCAAAAATGCGCAAAATCAATTATCGGCACGTGAAGTAGCAATTGTTGCTGACAAGCTTTTAGCAAAATATCCTAATGTTTTAGATATCACTCAAATGACGCAAACAACTTTTCCAAGTGTCAATGGTGGAACACAACCAATTAACACTACAATTAGGATCTTGGGACACTCCAATTATGATTTTAAAGGATTGAAAACCGGTGCTTACAAAAATGGCTATAATTTTGTTGGCTACGGTAAATTGAAAAATCAGCCTGTAATTACGGTTGTTTTTAATAGCCGCCATGCCTCACCATTTTTAAGCACTGAAAGTATGATGAATCAAGCTAATGCTTCTACTAAGACCCTTAATTCAAAACCTAAAAGTATTCAAATTGCTAATGCAGACACTGATGGTGGAAAAGTTGCAATTAAGTCTCAGAAAAATAGTCTAGTATTTGTACCTAATGAGTTTAAAAAATCTGATTTAGAGACTTCATTTAAGCAAAAAGATGGGTTAAAGGCTCCATTAAAACAAGATGAATTTGTTGGGACCGGAACATTTAAATTTAAAGTTTCAGATTTTAATGATTTTCTTGAAAAACAGCCTAAAACTAAATATGTTGCAAAAGAAAATGTTGAAAAAACTTGGATGATTGTAAGTTGGTATCGTAAATTAATTAATTTGTTTTAATTACTTAATAAAAAATCTGATAATTACAGGATTAATCCTGTAATTATCAGATTTTTATTTGTTTATGCACGTGGAACTGCCATAAAGACAATTTCTTGATTTTTGGGAAATGAATTTTTTTCACCAAAATCATCGAAGGCAATTTGATCACCTGGAGTACCAATTTCGTGTTTTGGATCCTTTTTAAGAATAAGTAAGTATTCGTGATCACGATTTATGTCATCAAGAGTAACAGCATCTAATTCAGCAATTTCACCAGAAGGTAAAGTGACTTGAATGGCTTTTAAATCGTGGATGCCATCAGCATTAATTTCAAATGGAACATTTACAAGCATTATAATTCCTCCTTAACTAGAATAGTTTAATTATAACTGTCTAAGTGTAAAATGGTAAGTTTTAAAGCCTTATAGTTAAATATAAGCTAATGAAAACGCTTTATTAATTATAAAAAGTGTTCTATAATGTAGTTGTTACAATTTTCACATACTAAAAAAAACAATTTATGAGGAGAGATAATTATGGCTTTAGATAACTATTTTACTGGACTTCAACACGTTGGAATTCCTGCAGGAAACTTAGATGAAACAAAAGCATTTTATGAAAAGTTAGGATTTGAGTTGGCTGGTGAATTCATGTATAACGATGCTCGTTGTGCATTTATGAAGTATGGAAATCTTGTGATTGAAACCTGGGAAGGTGAAAAGATTGCGGATGTTGATGGTGCAATTAATCATATTTCATTAAACACTACTGATGCTGATGCTGCTCTTAAGGAAGCAAAAGCAATGGGCTTAAATTTGATTGATACTGAAATTCAAACTCGTCCATTTTGGGAAAAAGGAATTCGCTTTTTTAATATTTATGGACCTAATCACGAAAAAATCGAATTCTGTGAAATTGTTAAATAAACTGATTTTTAAAAACAGATGTGTTTACACGTCTGTTTTTTTGTGTTAAGGCTTGCCATTTGTCCACCTCTCCAGTAGTATTTAGTATAGAGTGAAATTTGATTACGAAATTATAAAGAATGGAGGAAGATAACATGTTAGCAATTACTAAACAATTTTTGCGTGATAACGGTTATCATTATAAAAAGGGGTATATTAGACCACTTATGACTCCAGATAGTGTTTATATTTTTCGATTTGGAAAAGATGATTTAAATAATCGAATCATTATTCGCTATGGTCACGGATGGACGGGTAGGCAAAAAATCAAAGAAATTGATTTACGACTCCATAAACAAAAACACCCTCGAATTTTCAAAACCGAAAATAGTTTAATGAAATATCTCAAAGTACATTTAAAATCGCACGAAGAAAAAATAGAGCAGTTGGGCTTAGATAAGTAAAATTTGCATCCTGAAATATGGATGCTTTTTTAATAATTAATTTTATAATTAGGAATGGAGAATAACAATGAATTTAATCGAGTTTAAAGTAATTACAACTAAGGAAGCTGTTCCAGCAGTTTCAAATATTTTAATGGAACAAGCTGCTCAAGGAATTCAGATTGATGATGATACTAATGATGATGCAGCCACGGTTATTACCTATTTTTCAGAAAACGTTGATGTTGATGAGCTTAAAAAAATTATAGAAAATAAAACCAAAGCTTTAAAAAAGTTTGGGTTAAATCCCGGTCAGGCAAATGTTCTAGTTAGTGATATCGAAGAAAAGAGTTGGGCTTACAACTGGGAGGATTATTACCATGCAGAGCGAATTACCAGGTATTTAACGATTGTTCCAGCCTGGGAGGACTATCAAAAAAAGGCATCTGATCAATTGATTATTAAATTAGATCCAGGAATGGCGTTTGGAACAGGAACCCATCCGACAACTAAAATGGCAATGCAAGCACTTGAAATCACATTACGTGGTGGTGAAAAAGTATTTGACGTTGGGACTGGGTCAGGTGTATTAAGTATTGCAGCCAGAAAATTAGGAGCTGGTAAAATTGAGGCTTGGGATAATGATCCCATTGCGGTTGAATCTACCAAAAAAAATTTTGCATTAAATCCTGGAACGGAAGATATTACGGTGAGCGTTAATAGTCTTTTAGATGGAATCATAGGTACAGCAGAAGTGATTGTTGCTAATATGTTAGCGGAAGTACTTTTACCCTTAATTCCCCAAGCAGTTTCTCATTTAAACCAAGGTGGAAAGTTTATTATGGCAGGAATTTATGTTGATAAACTTGAGATTATACTAAAAACGCTTGAGCAAAATGGATTTAAAATTAATCAAGTGATGGAAGTTGATGACTGGCGTTCAATAATTGCAACTAAAGGGGAATAACTATGCAACATTATTTTTTGAACCATGCCTTAAAGGTTGGGGAACAAGTGGAATTACCAACTGAAATTCAAAAACATTGGTTACGAGTCATGCGAGCTGAAAAAGGAAGTCAAGCTGAATTTGTCTCTAATAATCAGATTCTTTTTGTTGGTGAGCTAATTGATGAACAAACGGCCACCATTGAAATAATAAAACAGGTTGATAATAACGTTGAATTGCCAATTAAAGTAACGCTTGCATGCGGGTTACCTAAGAGTGGAAAGGCCGAACTAATTGTGCAAAAGGCTACTGAAATGGGGGCTAGTAAAATCATTTTTTTACCAACTGACTGGGCAATTGCTAAGTGGAATCAAAAAGCAGGTAAGAAAGTAGAACGTTTACAAAAAATAGCCAAAAGTGCTGCGGAACAATCGCATCGTAATTTAATTCCTCAAGTTAGTTATTTAAATGATTTAAATGAGCTAGGGAAAATTTCTGTAACACAGAAAGTAGCAGCTTATGAAGAGTCAGCAAAGCAAGGTGAGAGTAGTAATTTAGTTAAAGTGATTAATTCACTTCAACCAGGAAATCAATTGTTAGCTTTCTTTGGTCCTGAAGGTGGGATTTCACCTGCTGAAATTAGTAAATTAGAAGCAATGAATTTTACGTTAGTAGGATTAGGTCCTAGAATTTTACGCACAGAATCGGCACCACTTTATTTTTTGAGTGTGGTATCTGCACTTTCCGAACTAACGTGATAAAATATTTATTATAGTCGTTTATTTGCGAACTAAATTGTTAAAAAAAACAAAAAGTGAGGAGATGTAAAAGATGGCAAGTTTAAAAACGTGGACTGCAGATGAAATTTTTGCAAAAGCTACGAAAAGCATGACGAATGAACAGGTAAAAACAATCAAACAAGCATATGAATTTGCAAAAAAGGCTCATGGTTCTAAACGACGTTCATCTGGTGGTACTTATCTCTCACATGTAACTCAAGTAGCTGGAATTTTGGCAGACTTAAATATGGATTATGAAACTGTCACAGCAGGATTTTTACATGATGTAGTTGAAGATAGTAATGTGCAACTCGAAGATGTAAAAAATAAGTTTGGTGAAAATGTTGCGTTAATTGTTGATGGCGTAACTAAAATTAGTAAAATTAAATATAAATCTAACAAGGAACAACTCGCTGAAAACTATCGAAAATTACTTTTAGTAATGTGTAAAGATATTCGAGTCATGATTGTTAAGTTAGCAGACCGAATGCATAATATGGATACTTTGGAATCACTTGGAAATGAAGTATATCAGAGAAAATTTGCTGAAGAAACAATGGATATTTATGCTCCAATTGCTGATAGGTTAGGAATGGGAACTGTTAAATGGGAGCTTCAAGATATGTCATTGCGATATTTGAAACCCCAAGAATACTATGAAATTGCTCATTCAATGAAATCAAAGCGAAATGAACGAGAAGCGTATATTGTAAATGCAATTGAAGAAGTAAAAAATGCAATTAGTGATTTTAAAATTGAGGCGGATATTTATGGTCGACCTAAACATATTTATTCAATTTATAAAAAGATGGTTGATAAACATAAAAAGTTTGAAGATATTTATGATCTTTCTGCGATTCGAGTGTTAGTTAATTCAATTAAAGATTGTTATACCGTTTTAGGAGCTATTCACGCTAAATGGCATCCGATCCCTGGACGTTTTAAAGACTATATTGCTATGCCCAAGCCGAATATGTATCAATCCTTGCATACTACAGTAATTGGTCCTGAAGGCAAACCATTGGAAATTCAAATTAGAACTCATCAAATGCATCAAATTGCTGAATATGGGGTTGCTGCTCACTGGGCATACAAACAAGGTAGTACTGAAGAGGTCAAAAACGATAAAGATGGAGTTCAATTAAACTGGTTTAAGCGGATTATTGAAATTCAAGAAGAAACCGATAACGCTTCTGATTTTATGGACAGTGTGAAAGGAGATTTGTTTTCCGATAATGTTTATGCATTTACACCAGCTGGGGATGTATTGGAATTGCCTAAGGGTTCTGGTCCGCTTGATATGGCCTATGTAATCCATACTCAAGTTGGAAATAAAACTACGGGTGCTCGAGTAAATGGAAAGATGGTTTCATTGGACTATCAAATAAAAAATGGTGATATTGTTGAAATTATTACCTCAGCTAATTCTACTGGTCCGGGGAAAAATTGGTTAGATTTAGTTCATACGAATGGTGCTAAACATAAAATTAATCAATTTTTTAAAAAGCAAGGACGTGATGATGATATTAAGTCAGGTCTTGATATGTTAACGACTCATTTGGAAGAAAGTGGATATCAGCCTAATGAAATTCTAACTTCAGAAAATTGGGATCGGGTAATTGATGAACTTCATTATCGTACTAAAGATGATTTATTAGCATCTTTAGGATTTGGTGATATTCATGTTCAAGGGGTAGCAAATCGGTTTACTAGCGATATTAGAAATGAACAAGAAAAAATAAAAAAACAGGCTGAAGAAAAAGCCCTATTAGAACAAACCAATCAAACCGTATCAACTAAAGTTTCTACTAATCAACAGTCAGGAAGTAATCCAGCAGATAACGTTATCATTGAAGGAATTGATAACGTCTTAGTTAGAATGAGCCATTGTTGTTTGCCATTGCCGGGCGACCGTATTAAGGGATACATTACTAAAGGTCGAGGAATTACCATTCATCGGTTAGGATGTCCAAACATTAAAACTGATGAACAGAGTCGGATGATCGATGCCTACTGGTCTAATCCAAATAATAATTTGATTAATTATCCCTCTAAAATTAAAATCGATGCTTATAATCGAAATGGAATTTTTAATGATGTTGTAAAAAAATTAAATAATAGTCCTGCGGTAGTTACTTCGATTAATGGTAAAGTTCATGATGATACGGTGTTGACCATTGTAGTAATTATGAATGTTAAAAATCTTAAGCAATTACATGAAGTAATTGATAGTTTAAAAATTGTATCAGGCGTAAAGAAGGTTCACCGAATATTAGGATAGGAGGTAAATTAGATAGTGAAATTAGTTATTCAAAGGGTAAATCAGGCAACCGTTAAAGTTGATAAAGAAGTTATTGGCTCAATTAAAAAAGGATTTATGATTTTGGTGGGAGCAGAAGAAGGTGATAATCAAGCGACCGTTAATCATTTAGCTAATAAAATTGCTAAATTACGAGTTTTTGAGGATGAGAATGGGAAAATGAATTTAAATATTCATCAAATTAACGGTAAAATTTTATCAGTTTCACAATTTACTTTATTAGCAGCATTGGAACATGGTAATCGGCCTTCTTTCAAAGGTGCCGGAGATCCGATTGAAGCTAAGCTCATGTATGAAGCTTTTAATTCAGCCTTAGAAAATGAGAATGTAGAAGTCCAAACAGGAATTTTTGGAGCAGATATGCAAGTTGAATTAGAAAATGATGGCCCTGCTACTTTTGAATTAAATTATCAGGTGAAATAATGCTAAAAAATTTAATTTGGGATTTTGATGGAACCTTATTCAATACTTATCCTTTTATGGTAACCTCATTTAATAAAGCACTGCAATTTCATGGGATCGATGAAATTGAAATTGACCCAGATGATATTTACGAGCAAATGCGAATACATTCATTAGGATCAGCAATAACAAAATATAGTGCGCGCTTTGGGCTTAACCAAGCCGATTTATTAAAGTCATATCATGAGTTTGAAAAAGATGAAGTAGAATTATCACGACCATTTTCGAGTGTTAAAGCTATCTTGCAAAAAGTCATTGATAATGGCGGACAAAATGCTTTACTAACTCATCGAAACCAGCAGGCCTTATTTTTATTAGAAAAGTATGACCTAAAACATTTTTTTACTGGATTTGTGACCAGCGCTAGCCATTTTAAACGAAAACCTAATCCAGAATCGTTAAATTATTTAATTCATGAGTTAGATTTAAGTCGTACCAAAACGGCAATGATTGGCGATCGAATTTTGGACGTTGAAGCCGGAAACAATGCAGCAGTTAAAACAATTTTGTTTGATTATGATTATTTAATTGAAACAACTCAAGCTGATTATATAATTCGAAACTACCAAGAATTATTGCCAATTATTAACTAATAAGACAAACTAAAAACCATGTCATGAGTTTCTTTAAAGTGAAGAACTATGACATGGTTTTTTATTCTTAATAAGTTGAATTAATGTATTTTTCAATTCCTTCTGTAACATCTTGGGCAATTGTTGCTTGATATTGTGGACTTTCAATGTGTTTAAAATCATCATTATCATTAATGTAACCCATTTCCAATAATACTGATGGAACTTTAACATCGCGAATGACTAAAAAATCACCAAATTGAATTCCACGATTGTCAATTGGAATATTGCTCATTTGCTGGTTAATGTCGGTTGCTAATTTAAGGGATAAGCCATTATGATAATAATAACTAGTAATTCCAGAAGCGGTATTATCCTCTGGAGAAGAGTCAAAGTGAAAACTAACGAATAGATTAGCGTTGTTATTGGTTGAAAAGTTAGGACGGCTAAATAAACTGACCGTTTTATCAGTGTCACGAGTCATAATAACATTTGCGCCTTGTTCCTTTAATTTTTTGGCTGTTCTTTGTGCCACTTGCAAAGTATATGTTTTTTCCATTTTATTTTTAGTTGATAGGGCTCCGGAATCATTACCGCCATGTCCTGGATCAAGAACAATGGTTGTTTCAGATAAGTTAGTAGCATTTTTTAAAGTTTTATTATTAACTAACCAATCTGGAATCCATCCGATTTTACTATGGTCATAGACGACCCGATCCCAATTATCTTTTCGATTTAAGATTTGTACACGTGTGCCAGCATTAATTTTACCTGTCGTTTGATAAGAAATATTTGGGCCACTTTTAACTTGTAAGTTATTACAATGAATCATGACGTTATTTCTTAGTAAAAGAATTAGTAAAATTAAACAAGTTGCTAATGTAACGATTAAAGTAAAGGTAAATCCTCGTTTGTTTTTGATTTCTAAATTCATAAGCAATCCTTCTATAAAAAACGTAATTATTCTAATAATAATATATTTAGGTGAAAGTTACTAATTAAATCATTTCAAATTTCATATCTTGACATTTTTTGAAAAAGTTATTATTCTTAAAGAGAATATTTAGCCGATTATGATGAATAGTAGATAGACAATTCAAATTTTAGAGAGCGCTATATGATGGAAATGCGTAATTTGAAACTATCAAAGACACATCTAGGTATAGATCAAATAATTAAAAGAAATAAAAAAGGTGGTACCGTGCTAATTGCGCCCTTGTTGCAATTTAACACGGTCTTTTTTATTTATTTAAAAAGGGGAACTTGGTTATGAAAAGAACTGCATACGCCGGTCAAATTAACGAAAAATTTTTAGATCAAGAAGTGACACTTGATGGATGGGTTGCTAAAAAAAGGAATCTTGGAAGTTTAATCTTTATCGATTTACGTGATCGTGAAGGAATTGTTCAATTAGTATTCAATGCAAGTGATAGTCAATCGGCATTTGATGTGGCTGAGGCAATGAAAAATGAGTATGTCATTGAAGTTAAGGGAAAGGTTGTGGCTCGTTCACAAAATGAAATTAATCCAGACTTGTTTACTGGTAAAGTTGAAGTTCATGTGACGGATGCTAAAATTTTAAGTAAGTCAAAGCCAGTTCCATTTGATATCAAAGACGATACGAATGCTTCTGATGATTTGCGATTGAAATATCGTTATTTAGATTTGCGTCGTCCTTATATGCAAAAAGGTTTGATGATTCGTAACCGAATTTCACAGGCTACTCATAGCTATCTTGACGAACATGGATTTTTGGACATTGAGACTCCTGATTTAACAGTTTCAACGCCTGAAGGAGCTCGTGATTATTTAGTTCCATCTCGTGTATATCCAGGTTCATTTTATGCGTTGCCTCAATCTCCGCAACAATTTAAACAAATGTTGATGGGAGCTGGATTTGATCGTTATTATCAAATTGCTCGTTGTTTCCGTGATGAAGATTTACGTGGAGATCGTCAACCAGAATTTACACAAATTGACTTGGAAACATCATTTATGAGTGCAGATGAAATTCAAGATATTACTGAAGGTTTGATTAAGCGGGTCATGAAAGAAACAATTAATTATGATGTTAAGCTTCCGTTTGATCGTATTTCTTGGCAAGAATCAATGGATCGATTTGGAACTGATCAGCCTGATACGCGTTTTGGTATGGAATTAAAAGATTTATCGGACACTGTCAAAGATTCTGAGTTTAAAGTATTCAGCTCAGCTGTGGAAAATGGTGGTCAGGTTAAGGCGATTGTTGTTCCAAGTGGTGCAAGTGAATATTCTCGTAAAGAAATTGATAAATACACTGATTATGTAAAGCGGTTTGGTGCTAAAGGATTAGCCTGGATGAAAGTAACTGATGATGGTTTTTCTGGTCCAGTTGCCAAATTTTTCAAAGAACCAAAACAGATTGAAGCTATTAAAACACAAACTGAAGCCAAACCAGGTGATTTAATTCTATTTGCGGCAGATCGTGCTAAAGTGGTTGCTGATACGCTAGGCTATTTGCGAGTTGCCATTGCAAAAGAACAAAATATGATTCCAACTGATAAGTTTAACTTTCTTTGGGTTGTTGATTGGCCACTATTTGAATATGATGAAGGTGATCAACGTTGGACTGCTGCTCATCACCCATTTACAATGCCAAATGAAGGTGACGAACATTATCTTGATGAAGGAGAAGATCCACATCAGGCCCATGCTCAAAGTTATGATATTATTTTAAATGGTCTTGAATTAGGTGGCGGATCAATCCGTATTCATACTCGTGAATTACAAGAAAAAATGTTCCGTGCTTTAGGCTTTACCAAAGAAAGTGCTGAAGCTCAATTTGGTTATTTCTTGAGAGCTTTAGATTATGGATTTCCACCACATGGTGGGTTAGCAATTGGGTTAGATCGCTTTGCTCGTTTAATTGCTAATCGTGGTAATATTCGTGATGTAATTGCCTTTCCTAAAAATTCTAAAGCAGTTGAACCCTTAACTGGTGCTCCATCTGCAGTTGCACCAAAACAATTAAAAGATTTAGGGATCACAATTGATCATCCAGATGAAGAAAAATAATTAAAAATAGAAAGTTACTAATTTTAGTGACTTTCTATTTTTTTAAAAGTGAGAATGTTATACTATGGAATGACAATAATCAATTATTATAGAAGGTATTTATATGAATGACGTGCATAAAGTTATCAGAAGACATCAAATTCTGGCAAAAATTTCAACATCATTTATCTATGCGTTATTAGTTTCAATTGCAATGAACTTTTTTTGGAATCCTGGACACATTTATTCTTCTGGGATAACTGGATTTGCCCAATTGCTTACAACTATTACACAACGATACACATCTTTTACCATATCAACAGCTGCAGGATTATTTATTTTAAACATTCCTTTGTTATTTTTGGCTTGGAAAGCGATTGGACATCAATTTGCAATTTTTACTTTCTTATCAGTATTTCTTGCAAGTTCCATGATTAAAATTTTACATCCTATGACACTAACTACTGATCCACTAATTTGTGCAATTTTTGGGGGAGCAGTTAACGGTTTTGGAACTGGATTAGCATTAAAGAATCAAATTTCAACTGGGGGGTTAGATATTCTTGGAATTGTGATTCAACGAAAAACTGGAAAATCAATTGGAACCATTAATATTGCTTTTAATGCTTTTATTATTTTGTCAGCCGGTTTTATGTATGGATGGCCTTATGCCTTTTATTCTTCAATTGGATTATTAGTAAATGCAAAAGTTATGGATATGACATATACTCGGCAACAAAGAATGGAAGTTATGATTATTACTAGTATGCCTAAAACTGTTATTGATAGTATTCAAAATCATATGCAACGGGGAATTACAATTGTCAATCATGCCGAGGGCGCTTATAATCATCAACCCAAAACGGTTCTTTTTACGGTAATTTCGCGATATGAAAAGAATGAACTGGATGAGGCTTTAAAGGAATCAGATCCAAATGCATTTGCAGTTGCGGTTGATGTTGATGAGGTTTTTGGACACTTCTATGAAAATAAACCAAAATAAATAATTAATTAGATGGCGGATTAAAATGAAATTTATATATGTTATTTTTGTTAAATTACTTTCAAGTTTGTTTTATTTCACAAAAAAGAAAAATATTTGTTATATTATGAGCTATAACAATAATTTACATATGATTAAACAAACAGCGGCGCTTTTACCAGCTAACCAAAAGTTAATTGTATTTTATAACCCAAGAGTTATGGTAGCAGCATATGATTTACAGGCTTTTGGAATTAAGGCAATTCCAATGAGGCGTAGTTTTTCTTTTGCTATGCGGATGATTCCACAAATTATGTCAGCGCGAACGGTTTTTGTGGATAATTATTATGCATTTCTGGCTGGATTAGTTCATCCAAAAAATAAGATGAAAATTATTCAATTGTGGCATTCTGATGGTTCAATTAAATGCTTTGGGATTGATACCCCTAAATTTGAGAACTATTCTTGGATTAAAAAACGACGTCATTACAAAGTTTATAATAGTTTTGATAATTTTGTGGTAGGTTCGCAAGCAATGGCAGAAGTTTTTGAAAATAGTTTTAAACAGCCTTATCAAAAGATGCAGTTTTTAGGCACCCCTAGATCTGATCGTTTATTTAGTGATAAATGGATTAATATTGTTCGAAAACGGGTTTATACTGCAGCACCCGAACTAAAAGATAAACGAGTCATTCTATATTTGCCTACCTACCGTTCAGATAGTAAAATCAATCCTCCAGAAGGAACTATGCAAGCATTAGCTGCTGATTCTAACGCAATTGTAGCTGTTAAATTGTATCAGGAAGTTGATCGAGCAAAATTAAAATTAGAACAATTTAACTTAAAAAATGTCAAAATTTATGATGAATTTACAGCAACTGATTTAATGACGATTGCTGATACTTTTGTAACAGATTATTCATCATATTCTTTTGACTACAGTTTGATGCCCCAAGCTCGATCAATGATTTTTTTTATGTATGATTATCAAGAATATTCCAAAAACCCAGGAATTCAAGTGGGCTTCGAAAATTGGTTACCAAGTAAACCAATTCATACAGTTGGTCAGTTAAGAAAAGCAGTAATAGAGAATAAGAAAGTAGATTTTTCTGATTTTAATGCGATGTGGAATACTTATAATGATGGAAAAGCATATCAACGAGTTTTAAATAAATATGTTTTACAGCACCCAAAGGAGAAAGTAAATGACTAATGAATTTTTAATTGGTTCTCATGTATCCATGAAAGCCCCTAAAATGTTTTTAGGTTCAGCTGAAGAAGCAAAAAATGATGATGAGTCGGTCTTTATGGTATATACAGGGGCACCCCAAAATTCAAAAAGAAAACCCCTTGATGAGTTGAAGATTCCAGAGGGTAAAAGATACATGGAAGCTGAGGGATTACTTGAAGTAGTAGTTCATGCACCATATATCATTAATCTTGCTAATACTAAGAAACCACAAAGCTTTAATTTTGCTGTCCAATTTTTACAAACAGAAATTGAACGTGCGGCTGCGATGGGAGCAACTCAAATTGTACTTCATCCAGGTGCACATGTAGGAGCTGGGGTAGAGGCTGGAATTCAACAATTAATCAAGGGTTTAAACTTAGTAATTAAGCCAGAACAAACTGTACAAATTGCAATTGAAACGATGGCTGGTAAAGGTACTGAAATTGGTACCACTTTTGAACAAATTGCGGAAATTATTGATGGTGTTGAATTAAAAGATAAAGTTTCAGTTTGTTTTGATACTTGCCATACTTATGATGCTGGTTATGATGTAAAAAATGATTTTGAAGGTGTGATGCAAAATTTTGATAAAGTAATTGGATTAGATCGTCTAAAAGTTATTCACTTGAATGATGATAAAAACTCTATGGGAAGTCATAAAGATCGACACGCTAATATTGGTTTTGGCACAATCGGCTTTGAAGCTTTGAATAAGATTGCTCATTACGAAAAATTACAGAAGATTCCTAAAATTATGGAAACTCCTGCAATTAAAATTGATGATAAAAATAAGGTTGATCCACACAAGTTTGAAGTTGCAATGCTTCGACAACAAAAATTTAATCCAGAATTGATAAAAGAACTCGAAACGGGAACTATAAGGTAGTTCGTTTTGGTAAACTTTCAGTAATGATAGTTGCAGTTTCTTCAATTGATTTATTAGAAACGTTAATTGATAAACAACCAATTTTATTATAAAGCTTCTTAGCATAGTCAAGTTCGTTTTTGATATTGTTAGAATTAGAATAAGGAGTCTCTCCCTCAAGTCCGTATTCTTTCATTCTTTGTGATCGAATTTGTTTTAGCTTAGTAACGGTGTTTGTTAAACCGAATATTTTTTTTGGATCAACTTCCCAAATCTCTTTAGGTAATTGAAGATTTGGTCCAATTGGTAGATTAGCAACTTTATAACTTTCATTGGCAAGATAAAGTGAAAGAGGAGTCTTAGAAGTTCTTGATACTCCTAAAATAACAATATCAGCCTTGGTTAAGCCATTTGGATTGCGCCCATCATCATTTGCTACGGTAAACTCAATGGAAGCAATTCGTTTAAAATATTCGGCATTTAAATTATGAACTAGTCCAGGAACTTCTGCAGATGATTCATTTAAACGATTAGAAATAATTTCAATTGGTTTTTGAATACAATCAAAACTAGATAATTTATTTTGCCGAGCAAAAAGACCAACCATGTCACTTAGTTCCGGATTAACTAAAGTGTGAAAGATAATTGCGTTATTTTCCTTAGCTAATTTTAAAATTCCGCTAAGAATTGATTTAGTTCTAATAAAGGGATACTGACTGATATTAGCTCGTGCCTCGGGGAATTGTGCAGCTGCTGTCTTAGCGATTGTGGTTCCAGTTTGTCCACTAGAATCAGAAATAACAAAAATGTTATAAGTAGTCTTCATAATAAGATTCTCCTTAATAAATATGTTTATTTTCATTATACCCTGATTAACTTTTTTAAATATTCTTTTAATCTTTCGTTGACGTAAAATTTATCATGGGATATAATTATATTCGTTGGGTGGAAGCATCCAGCGCACTAAAACGTGGAGGGGAGGGATTTTTAAATGTCAAAAACAGTTGTTCGCAAGAACGAATCTCTTGATGATGCTCTTCGTCGTTTTAAACGTACAGTTTCTAAGAGCGGTACTCTCCAGGAATTTCGTAAGCGTGAATTTTACGAAAAACCTAGTGTTAAACGTAAATTAAAATCAGAAGCAGCAAGAAAACGTAACAATAAAAAGAAAAAGAGCCGTAGCAAGTTCTAATTAAAAGAGCAATCACTTTTGATTGCTTTTTTTTTTGAATTTTAAATAAAATTAAGGAGAAAATCAAATGTCATTAAACGAAACTTTAAATAACGATTTAAAAGCAGCTATGAAAGCTGGAAAAAAAGACGATTTAACTATTATTAGAATGCTTAAAAGTAATTTAATGAATGAAAAAATTAAATTAGGTCATGAATTAAGTGATAGTGAAACTGCTGCAGTGGTTAATCGTGAAATCAAACAACACCTTGATTCAATTGAACAATTTAAGGCTGGAGCCCGTGAAGATCTTGTTGAACAACAAGAAAAAGAAATGAAAATTTTAAAAAAATATGCTCCTAAACAAATGAAACCAGAAGAAGTTACTAAGATTGTTAAAGAAACAATCCTTCAATTGGGTGCAACTGGTAAAAGTGATTTTGGTAAAGTGATGGGTGCTGTAATGGGCAAAGTTAAAGGAAAAGCAGATGGTAACACAGTTAAGAAGGCCGTTAACGATGGATTAAAATAATGCCGAGTATATCACTGTTTTAAACCTTAAATTTATGCTAGAATTTAGAAAAATTAAGGATTAAGGAGATTATTTTTATTGGTTGAAAATTTTGAATATCAAAAACAATTAGCATTAAAAAATCCAAATGATCAAAGCAAGTTATTTGGAACACAGGATGCATTTATTAAAATTTTAGAGGAAGAATTTCACGTTTGGATTCGATACTCAGCAGGTGTCATAAAAGTAGAAGGTCATGAAGAAAATGATGTACAACTTACTAATGATATTTTGTTTAATATGTTGAAATTAATTCATACTGGAATTGAAGTTAATGCTAGTGATTTTGTTTCTGCGGTAGGAATGGCACGTAATGGTAAAATTACGGCTTTACCAGAATTGTATAATCAGGTTTTAATCAAAGACCGTAAAGGTAATCCGGTTCGGGTTAAGAATTTTGGACAACGTGAGTATATTCAAGCTATTTATCATCATGATATTACCTTTGGCATTGGACCTGCCGGGACGGGAAAAACTTATTTGGCAGTTGTAATGGCAGTTGCTGCTCTAAAAAAAGGAAAAATAGATAAAATTGTGTTGACAAGACCAGCAGTTGAAGCTGGCGAAAGTTTAGGATTTTTACCGGGTGATTTGAAAGAAAAGGTTGATCCATACCTTCGTCCCCTTTATGATTCTTTATATTCTATTTTAGGTATGGATCATACTGAACGCTTAATTGAAAGAGGCGTTATTGAAATTGCACCGCTTGCTTATATGCGAGGACGGACTCTTGACAATGCTTTTGTAATTTTAGATGAAGCACAAAATACAACTAATCAGCAAATGAAGATGTTTTTAACTCGATTAGGTTTTAATTCAAAGATGATTGTCAATGGTGACATTCAACAAATTGATTTAAAGGGTCATGTAGCTAGTGGTTTGGTAACGGCGCCTCACATTCTTAAAAATATTAGCAACATTAAAATTGTTAGATTAACGGCAGAAGATGTGGTTAGAAACCCAGTCGTTGCCAAAATTATTACTGCTTATGAAAATGAAGCTAAATAAAGGATTAAAATCATGGACTTAGAGATTTATGATGAAACAAACGGTCAAGTATCAGAAGACCAAAAAAAACTAATAAACGATGTTTTAGATTTTGCTGCAAAAGAAATTGGGTTAAAAGCTGACACTGAGATGTCAGTTACAATGGTTAATAATGACCGGATTCAAGAAATTAATCGAGAATATCGTAAAGTTAACCGGGCAACTGATGTGATTAGTTTTGCTATTGAAGATCAAAATGATGATGATTTTCCAGTGATGATGAGCGATGAAATGAAAGCTGAGATTCCGGAAAACATTGGTGATATTTTTGTCAGCATCGATAAAGTTAACGAGCAAGCAGATTTTTTGGGACATTCAGTTAATCGAGAATTAGGATTTTTAGTTGTTCACGGATTTTTACACCTTAACGGGTATGACCACATGGATCCTGCAGATGAAAAGGTGATGTTTGACCTTCAACGAAAGATTTTAAATGATTATGGACTCAAAAAATAAGTATCAAATCACCAAAAATAAGAATTTTTTTCAAGCCTTGGGGCATGCCTGGGACGGACTAAAAGCTTTAGTTTGTAATGAAAGAAATTTTAGGTTTCATTTATTAATGACGGTTATAGTATTGCTAGCAGGTTTAGCTCTGCGAGTCGGCTATTTTAAATTTTTGTGGCTAGTCCTAGCTTGTTATTTGGTTTTACAGGCTGAAGTTATTAATACTTTAGCCGAATACCTGGTTGATTTAACAATTGGTAATAATTACAGTGAATTAGCAAAAAAGATTAAAGATATTGCTGCTGGATGGGTTTTATTTTCGACTACCATTGCAATTATAATTGGCTTGGTGGTTTTTGGCACAACTTTATTAAAGTTAATATAAAAAGGGAAATTAAATGGAAAAATCAGAAAATTTTAAATCAGGATTTGTGGCAATTGTTGGTCGCCCAAATGTTGGAAAATCAACGTTTTTGAATCGAGTGGTTGGGCAAAAAATTGCTATAATGAGTGACAAAGCACAAACTACACGTAATAAGATTCAAGGGGTATATACTAATAAAGATGCACAAATTGTCTTTTTAGATACTCCTGGAATTCATAAACCAGAAAATAAACTAGACGAATATATGGATGCGTCAGCACTGTCTTCATTACGTGAAGTTGAAGCTGTTTTATTTATGGTTAGCGCCACTGAAACTCGTGGGGCTGGTGATAATTATATTATTAATCAATTAAAAAAAGTTGATGTACCAGTCTATCTAATTATTAATAAAATCGATGAAATCAATCCAGATCAGTTATTGGTAATTATGGATACTTATCGAAAAGCTTATGATTGGGCTGAAGTTTTTCCGATATCAGCTTTAAAGGGTAATAATGTTGATGAATTGATTAGTAATTTAATTCATCATTTACCTGAAGGTCCTCAATACTATCCCGATGATCAAGTTACTGATCACCCTGAACGTTTTATCGTACAAGAAATTGTACGTGAAAAGATTTTAGAAAATACTCGTCAAGAAATACCTCATTCAGTGGCTGTTTATGTTGAAAGTATGAAAACTAATGAAAAAGGAAAAGTTCAAATTGAGGCCTCAATAATTGTTGAACGTGAGGGTCAAAAGCGAATTATCATTGGAAAAGGTGGTTCATTGCTTAAATATATTAGCATTGGGGCTCGTCGTGAAATTGAAAAACTACTTGGTAGCAAAGTTAACCTGAAGCTGTGGATTAGAGTCCAATCGGGTTGGCGAGATAAAGATACAGCTTTAAATAATTTAGGTTACAGTGAAAAAAACGATTATTAATTAGTAGGTGAAATTTGTGGTAAATACTAAAAGCAAACCATTTCATGGAATCTTGATTTATCGCAAAAATTATCGTGAAAATGATATGTTGGTTAAAATTTTCACAGCTGAAGCCGGCAAAAAAATGTTTTTCGTGCGTGGCGCAAATCGACCTAAATTTAAAATGATTGGTGACATTTTGCCGTTTAGTTATGGAACTTATGAAGGTGAATTACGAGAAAATGGGTTATCTTATATTGATAACGGAAGCAGTGTTAAACATTTTGATCAAATCAGCGGAGACATTTATTTAAATGCCTATGCGACTTATTTAATGGGGTTAATTGATGCGGCTCTACCAGATAATGTTCCAGATAAGTTTTGGTTTGATAAACTCTTTTATGCTTTAAACTTAATTAATAATGGGTTTGATGCTGAAATTATCACCAATATTATCGAAATTCAGTTGTTACCATTATTGGGGGTAGCTCCTGAATTTCGTCATTGTACAATTTGTGGTAAAAATCATCAAATATATGATTATTCGGAGAAATTTGGTGGCTTAATTGGTGAGGATGAATTTGCTCTGGATAGTCATCGGATGCACTTGGATCAAAAAACAATTTATTATTTACGATTATTTTCGGTAGTTGATATTACTAAAATTAATAATATTAAAGTTAACCGTGTTACTAAACAAAAACTGCGCCAAGTAATTGATAAAATTTATGATAATTCAGTTGGTTTGAATTTGAAAAGTAAAAAATTTCTCAATCAAATGAATAGTTGGAAAATCAAACTTGATTAATCAATAATAATTGACTGAATCAATTTATCAAATTATAATATAGTTAACTAAATATTTGACACAGATAAAAGAAGATTGTTAATCATAGCAATTCAGCGATACCATGTTAGTGCGAGATGGTAATTGTTTTTAACAATTGGCGCTTTTTGAGTCAATCCGTTTCGAGATGCTGATTTTTAAAATCAGAAGTAGGGTGGAACCGCGACCAAATCGTCCCTATGCAAGAGTATATTTACTTTTGCATAGGTTTTTTATTTGCTTGGCAAAAAGGGGAATTAAAATGACAAAAAAGATGTCAGTACAAGATATTGCTTCTACATTAAAATCATATTGGAGTAATCAAGGTTGCATGATTATGGATGCTTACGATACCGAAAAGGGAGCCGGTACCATGAGTCCGTTTACTTTTTTACGTGCGATTGGTCCTGAACCATGGAATGTTGCTTACGTTGAACCATCAAGAAGGCCTGCAGATGGACGTTATGGTGAAAATCCTAACCGTTTATACCAACATCATCAATTTCAAGTTTTGATGAAGCCTTCTCCAGATAATATCCAAGAGCTATACATTAATTCATTAAAGGAACTTGGAATTAATCCATTAGAACACGATATTCGTTTTGTGGAAGATAACTGGGAAAACCCCTCAATGGGATGTGCTGGAGTTGGTTGGGAAGTTTGGCTAGATGGAATGGAAGTTACTCAATTTACTTACTTTCAAGTTGTTGGTGGACTTCAAATGAATCCGGTTGCTGTAGAAATCACTTATGGATTGGAACGTTTATCTTCATACATTCAAAACGTTAATAACGTATTTGATCTCGAATGGTCAAATGGGGTTAAGTATGGTGATATCTTTAAAGAACCCGAATACGAGCACTCAAAGTATAGTTTTGAATTAAGTGATCAAGAAATGCTTCACAAAATGTTTGATGCTTATGAAAAAGAAGCTAAACGTTTAATTAAGGAAGGATTAGTTCATCCAGCTTATGATTATGTTTTGAAATGTAGTCATACATTCAATTTACTTGATGCACGTGGTGCTGTATCAGTTACTGAACGGGCTGGGTATCTTGCTCGAATTAGAAAAATGGCACATGGAATTGCTCAATCCTTTGTTCAAGAACGTCGCAAGCTTGGATTTCCACTAATAAAGGATGAAAAGCAGCGCGAAGCAATCTTAGCTGAATTTGATAAACGTGATGAAAAGAAAAGTAAACAAAAAAAGAATCAGGGGGATAAAAAATGATGACTCATACATTCCTATTAGAAATTGGACTGGAAGAGATGCCAGCCCATGTTGTTACCCCAAGTATTAATGAATTATCTGAAAAAACAGAAAAATATCTTAAAGAAAATCGGATTTCATTTGATAAAATCCAAAAATTTTCAACCCCACGAAGACTCGCTTTAGAAATCTCTGGATTAGCTGATAAACAACCTGATATTGATGAAGAAGTTAAGGGACCCGCTGAAAAGATTGCTAAAGATGCAGATGGAAATTGGAGCAAAGCAGCCATTGGTTTTACTCGTGGACAGGGATTAACTCCTGATGATATTACCTTTAAGGACATTAAAGGAACGAACTATGCATTTGTTAATAAACATGTATCTGGAAAACCAGTTGCTGATGTATTGGCAGATTTAGTTGATGTAGTTGCTGCAATGAATTTTCCAACGATGATGAAATGGGGAACAAATAAGTTCCAATTTGTTCGTCCAATTAAATGGATTGTAGCCTTGCTAGATGATGAAGTTGTTCCAATGGAATTAGTTGGTGTTAAATCTGGTCGTAAATCATTAGGTCATCGTTTCTTAGGAGAAGCTGTAACAATTAATAATGCTACTGATTATGAAGCAGATCTTGCTAAAGAATTTGTGATTGTAGATTCTGATAAACGAAAGTCAAAGATTAAAGATCAGATTGAAGCAATTGCTAATCAAAATAATTGGAAAGTAGATATTGATGATGATTTGCTTGAAGAAGTTAATAATTTAGTTGAGTATCCGACTAGTTTTTATGGTACATTTGATAAACGTTTCTTAGACATTCCTCGTGAAGTATTAATAACTTCTATGAGAAATCATCAAAGATTCTTTTATGTTGAAAATCAAGATGGTAAATTGTTACCATTCTTTATTTCCGTGCGAAATGGAAATTCAGACTTTATTGAAAATGTGATTAAGGGGAATGAGAAAGTGCTTGCAGCTCGTTTATATGATGCTGAGTTCTTTTATCAAGAGGATCAAAACCATGACATCGATTATTTTGTGAACAAGTTAAAAAATGTAACTTTTCATGATAAAATTTCTACTGTCTATGAAAAGATGCAACGGGTTCAAGTTATTGCAAAACTGATTGGTAAAAAAGTTGGACTTAATGAAGAACAGTTAGCAGATTTACAACGTGCAGCTGAAATTTATAAATTTGATTTAGTGACTGGAATGGTTGGTGAATTTTCTGAGTTACAAGGAATCATGGGAGAAAAGTATGCCTTACTATTTGGTGAAAAGCCAGCAGTTGCAAACGCAATTCGGGAACATTACATGCCAATTTCTGCTAATGGAAAGCTCCCTCAATCAAAAATTGGGGCTGTTCTAGCAGTATCAGATAAGCTTGATAGTATAATGACTTTCTTTGCTGCTGGCTTAATTCCAAGCGGTTCTAATGATCCTTATGCTTTAAGGCGTCAAGCTGCGGGAATTGTTAGTATCGTATCAGCTCAAAAATGGAGATTATCATTAGTTGACTTGATGAATCAAATTATTATTGATGAAGTAAAAGAACAAGTTGCTCCAAAAATTGATCAAAAATTAATCGTTAATGATGTAGTATTGTTTATTAAAGAACGAATTAAACGAGCTTTAAAAGCTGAAAAGATTAAATTTGACTTAGTTGATGCTGCAATTAATGCTACCAGCAGTGATATTATTTATAATATTAATAGTGCTAAAGTTTTAAATGAACATAAAGATGATAATAACTTTAAACAAGTGATTGAAGCTTTAACTCGGGTTGAGAAAATTGCCAAAAAATCCGATTTTAAATCTGACAACTTATTTGTTGATCCAATCTTGTTTGAAAATGATGCTGAATTAAAAATGAATGCAGAAGTTGATCGAATTTCCCCAGATTTTGATCAACTAACGGCCTCAACTGCTTTTGAAAAGCTTGCTAGTTTAGAGCCAGTTATTAAGGATTATTTTGATAAAACGATGGTAATGGCTGATGATCAAACTATTAAAATGAACCGCTTAAAAGAGCTTAATAAAGTAGCACAAATGATTAATTATTTTGCTGAAGTAGATAGAATCATTGCTAAATAAGCAGTTGAAAAGTGGTGTTATTGATGGCTAAGATACCAGAAGAATTTGTGGAAAAGGTGCGAAATAACACTAATATTAGAGATGTGGTTGGTCAGTATGTACAATTAAAAAAGTCAGGAAAAAATTTATTTGGTTTATGTCCTTTTCATGAAGAACGGACTCCATCTTTTTCAGTCAATGAAGAAAAGCAAATTTTTCATTGTTTTAGCTGTGGACGTGGGGGAAATGTTTTTAGTTTTCTGATGGATTTAAAGGGTTTGAGTTTTCCTGAGGCCGTTGAAATGGTGGCTAAAGATGATGGAATTGACTTACCTAACAATGCTAAGTGGAATCAACCATCGCCTCAACAACAAAAGCTAAAGCCCTTAATTGATATTAATGAAGCCGCAGCTAAGTTATATCATCATGTTTTAGTTAATACTAAATTAGGTGAAGAAGCTTTAAATTACTTAAAAAGACGTCAAATTTCTGATGAAATGATTGAAACATTTAACTTGGGGTATGCACCCACTGAACGAATTTTAAAAAAGTATTTCACAGAAAAGAAAGTTGATTATCAGGATTTAAGGAAAACAGGTTTATTTACTGAAAGTAACGATGGAAATTTAAGAGATCGCTTTGCCGGCCGTCTGATGGTTCCTATTCGTAATGAAAATGGTAAAGTAGCTGGTTTTTCTGGTCGATTATTGCATAAAGATGAAGATCTGCCTAAGTATCTTAATTCACCAGAAACAGAATTATTTAATAAGCGAAAATTGATGTACAATTTCGATTTAGCTAAACCGGAGATTAGGCAAACCCATGATGTAATTCTTTTTGAAGGATTTATGGATGTAATTTCTGCTTATCAGGCAGGGGTGAAAAATGGAGTTGCATCAATGGGAACTAGCTTAACTGAAGAACAAGTTTATGATTTGAAACGTATCACAAAGCAAATTTATATTTGTTATGATGGAGATACACCAGGACAGAAGGCAACTAACCGAGCAATTGATTTGTTGAAAAAAAGTGGGAACCTGAAGATTGGCGTTATTCAAATGCCAGATGGAGTTGATCCAGATGAATATCGACGTAGTCACGGTGAAGTTAGTTTTCAACAAGTAGTTAATAATGGTCGTGAATCTGTAGTTAAATTTAAAATTAATTATTTGCGGACGCAATTTAATTTGACAAATGAAGAAGACCGCTTAGCTTATATTGATAAAGTTTTGCATATTATTGCTGGAGTTGAAAATAACGTTGAACGCGATGTTTATTTAAAAGAGTTGGCAGATCGATTAGATGTGAGCTTAGCTAGTTTAGAAACCCAGACTGAAAAATATGCTAACGTTATTCATAAAAGAAAGCAAAACAATCGAAATCGAGAACGGTTTGCTCAAATTCCAACAGTGATTAATCAAGAATCTAAACACTATTCTAAAATTGAAAATGCAGAACGTCAGTTATTAAATATGATGCTGCATAATTCAGAAGTTTGGAAAAAGGTCCGGCGAAATCGTGATTTTGCGTTTGTTCATGACTTGTATCAGCAAATCTTCATTTTTGCTCAAGAATATTTTAGATATCATGCAGAATATAATGCAGCAGAATTTAGTGATTTTGTTGGTGAAGCTAAAATTCAATCAACTTTAGCTGAGTTAGAAATGACAAATGATAATATTGAGTATAATGAAGACGAAATTACGGATTGTGTTAAAATAATAATGCAAGATGCACCAATTATGGAGAAAATTGAACAGAAAAAAGCTGCTTTTGATAATGCAAAACAACTTGGTGATGAAATCTTACAGTTGCAATTAGCAACTGAATTAATTGATTTGCGAAAAAAATTGCAAAGCTTAAAATCAGCAGAAGATTAAGGGGAGGTCATTAGAATGGCAGAAAAAAAAGCAAAGAAGAAAACTGAAATAAAAAAATCAACTCCCGAATTAAAAAGTAAAACTGCCGCAAAGCGTGCAAAAGTTACTAAAGAACTAAAAAAAGAATTTGATGATAAAGGGTTCAAAAAGGTTTACAAAGAATTAGTTAAGAAAAATAAAAAAATTGGGCATATTACCTATGAAGTGCTTGAACAAGAACTTCAAGTACCTTTTGATTTAGATAAAAAGCAAATGGAAAAGGTGCTTGAACAAATTGAAGATGATGGAATTAGCATTGTTGATGACAATGGCGAACCAGATCCAAGAGCATTAAAAGCTGCAAAAAAAGTTACTCAAAAAGAATTAAAAAATGCTTCTAGTTCAAAGGGTGTTAAGATTAATGATCCCGTTCGAATGTATTTGAAAGAAATTGGACGAGTGTCACTTCTTACTGCGGATCAAGAAGTTCAATTGGCTTTAAGAATTGAAGAAGGCGATGAAACTGCTAAACAAGAGCTTGCCGAAGCTAATTTACGATTAGTTGTTTCAATTGCTAAACGTTACGTTGGACGTGGAATGCAATTTCTTGATTTGATCCAAGAAGGTAACATGGGTCTTATGAAGGCGGTCGAAAAGTTTGATTATCGTAAAGGATTTAAATTTTCTACTTATGCTACTTGGTGGATTAGACAAGCAATTACTCGTGCTATTGCTGATCAGGCTAGAACGATTCGAATTCCCGTTCATATGGTTGAAACAATTAACAAGTTAATTAGAGTTCAACGTCAGTTACTGCAAGATTTGGGCAGAGAACCACTCCCTTCAGAAATTGGGGCAGAAATGGATATGCCAACCTCTAAAGTACGGAATATTCTAAAGATTTCGCAAGAACCAGTTTCCTTAGAAACTCCAATTGGGGAAGAGGATGATTCCCATTTAGGTGATTTTATTGAAGATAAGGATGCTACTAGTCCTGAAGAACATGCTTCTTATGAATTGCTTAAAGAACAACTAGAGAGTGTTTTAGATACTCTAACTGATCGAGAAGAAAATGTGCTTAGATTGCGGTTTGGTCTTGATGATGGTCGGACTAGAACCCTTGAAGAAGTGGGCAGAGTATTTGGAGTTACTCGTGAAAGGATTCGACAAATTGAAGCAAAGGCTTTAAGAAAACTTCGTCACCCTTCAAGAAGTAAACAACTAAAAGATTTCTTAGATTAAGTAGAATTGAAAACAGGGACTTTTGGTCTCTGTTTTTTATTGAGGAAAAAGGAGCTTTTATGGATGCAAATCATCTTTCAAAAAGAATGCAAGCAGTTGCTGATTTAGTTCCTAAATCAAATATGGTTGCTGATATTGGTTCAGATCATGCGTATTTGCCTGCTTATTTATTAAAACATGGAATTGTTCATCATGCGATTGCGGGAGAAATAGTACAAGGACCATTTAAAAATGCACAATCAGAAATTGTTAGTCAACATTTATCTAATCAAATGGAAGCTAGATTAGGAAATGGCTTAAAAGTAATTAGACCGGAGGATGAAGTTGACACAATTACCATTGCAGGGATGGGTGGAGAACTAATTACTGATATTTTAGAACAGGGAAAATATAAATTAATTAATCGTCCTGTATTAGTGCTACAAGCTAATGTTGATGAGAATGTACTTCGTAAGTGGTTAGCTGATCATCAATATGCAATCACAGGAGAAAATCTGGTTTATGATGCTGGGCATTATTACGAAATGGTTCGAGCTGAGTATTCCAATCAACAAATTTCGTATACTAAACTGGAACTTAATTTTGGACCATGTTTATTAAAAGAAAAATCAGATGCCTTTCGCTCAAAGTGGAACGAAAAGCTAGCTAAAAATTATTTTATTTTGGATAAATTAATCAATTCTAATTCTCAGCCACTAGAAAAAATCAATGAAGTTAAGAATAAGATTGCAGAAATTGAAGGTGTTTTAGATGACCACTGTTAATGAATTTATAAATCGTTTTGAAGAATTTGCACCAATTGAACTTCGTGAAAATGGTGATCCTACTGGATTTCAAATTGGTAACCGCAACGCACCAATCAAAAAAATGATGACAACTTTAGATGTGAGACCAGAAGTTGTTCAGGAAGCAATTGATAATGGAGTTAATTTTATTTTTGCTCATCATCCAGTCATGTTTCGTCCTGCTAAAATCTTGACTTAAGTAATCCCCAAAATAAAATGTATGCTGAGATTTTAAAACATGATATTACAGTTTATGCTGCACATACAAATCTGGATAATGCTAATGGCGGTATGAACGATTGGCTGGCAGCTGAGCTTGGCTTGCAAAATGTTTCTGGTATGATTTTGCATGATACAAATGTTAATCATGAATCTCATTATTTGGGACGAGTTGGTAATTTGCCACAAGCAATTACTTTTGAAGAACTAGCAAACCGTTGTAAAAAAATTTTTAATTTGTCCGAACTACGGATGGTTACTAACAAACCTAGCCAAATAATTAGCCGAGTTGCAGTGTTAGGTGGTAGTGGTGGTAAATTTTATCCAGATGCTCTTAGAGTTGGTGCTGATGTTTATTTTACTGGTGATTTGTACTATCATACTTCACAAGACATGCTAGCTGAAGGACTAATGGCAATTGATCCTGGGCATCACGTGGAAAGTATTTGTAAACTAAAATTAAAAGAATTATTTGAACAATGGAAACTAGAAAATGGCTGGAATTTTGAAATTATTATTTCAAGTTTATCGACTGAACCCTTTACCTTTTTATAATTTAATAAACTAAAAGCCTTCTAATGAACTTTTTAACGGTCATTAGAAGGCTTTTATTAGTCAAAAGTCTGAGTTAGATTTTTGAATTAAGGTTTCATAACTAATTTGAGTAAGTTAATCCCAACAAGAGCAATTATGGCACCAACAATCGCTGCTTGTGTAGCAATTGTTTTAGTGAAAGTGGCCTGCACTAATGCAGATCCAATATATCCAATAATTTCTCCATATACTATCCCCCAAAAGAGGGTTGTTAAGTTTGCAGCGATAGTTTTCATTAGACACACTCTCCTTACTTCACTAGTAGTTTATCACTATTATCAATAATTGCAATTAAGAGTTCTTAATTATTTAAATAAAGGGTTCTTTGTTATAATAAGAGCAAAAATGAAAGGTAGTGGAAAAATGACCTATGTCCCATTGCAAAATCTTAGTTCGTATAGTTTATTGCAAAGTCCAAATACGCTACCAAAATTACTTGCGACAGCCAAAGAGCGTGGATACGATTCATTAGCACTGACTGATAATAATGTAATGTATGGAGCTGTAGCTTTTTTTAAGGAGGCAGTTAAGCAAAAGATTAAGCCAATTATAGGATTAACTTTAACCGTTAAAGGCTCAATTTTGGTTGAACACAATTTTAAATTGGTTTTATTGGCTAAAAATAATCATGGATATCAAAATTTGATGAAAATTTCAACTCAAGTAATGACTAATGAAGATTTTCAACCATTTTCCGAATATAAATCTGACTTATCTGATTTATATGTATTATTACCAACTACTAGCGAAGTTCATAATTTAGTTAATTATGGAAAATTAAATCAAGCGCAACAAGTTTTAGAACAATTTGAAAATATCGTAGATCGTGATTCTTTAAAAATTGGGATTCCTTTAAATATTGATAAGTTGACAGATTTCCAAGAATTATCTCAAAATACTAAAGTTAAAATGATGGCTTTAAATGAAGTTGATTATTTAAAAGCAAGTGAATTTTTCAACACACAGGTCTTAAAGTCTATTGATAATGGGAATGTGATTGATAATCCAGAAAATCAAAAGCAGAACTTAGGTAATAATTGGTTAGAGAGCAAAAGCGAAGTAGAACGTAAATATAAAAAGCTAGGGCTAGAGAATATTTTAGATGAAAATCACATTGTAATGAAACATTGTGATGTACAAATTAAAAAGAAAACTCCGCATTTACCAAAATTTAAAACGCCTAATTCTGAAACCTCTGCTGCATATTTATCTGAATTATGTTTGAGAGGATTACAAAAAAGATTAGATAAAACTGATTCAAACTATCAGGTTTATCTAACTCGACTCAAACATGAATTAGAGGTCATTAATCGAATGGGATTTGATGACTACTTTTTAATTGTATGGGATGTAATTAATTATGCTCATCAACATGATATTTTAACAGGGCCAGGAAGGGGTTCTGCGGCTGGATCAATTGTTGCCTATACATTGTATATTACAGATGTCGATCCAATTAAATATGATTTGCTATTTGAGCGATTTTTAAATGAAGAACGGGCTCAAATGCCAGATATTGATATGGATATTCCTGATGATAAACGTGACCAAATTTTGAATTATGTTCATAATAAATATGGTGATGATCGAGTTGCTCAAATAATTACCTTTGGAACTTTGGGTGCAAAACAATCAATTCGAGATGTAGGACGTGTTTTTGGGATGACTCCTATGGAGATGGATAAATGGAGTAAAGCCATTCCAACACATTTACACGAAACTTTGAATAGAGCATTAGATGAGTCTCAAAGTTTAAAAAATTTAATTTCTGATCAATCAATTAATCAATTATTATTTAAAACAGCAACGGAATTAGAAGGATTACCTCGCCATTATTCTACTCATGCAGCTGGATTGATTTTGAGTGATTATCCAATTGTTGAAAAAGCTCCATTACAACGAGGAAATGAAGGACTATTGATGACACAATATTCTAAGTATTATGTTGAAGATGTAGGACTATTAAAAATTGATTTTTTAGGACTTCGTAATTTATCAATTATGGCTAATATTCTTAAAATGGTGCAACAAACCAATCCTAACTTTGATATTACTAAAATTAATTTAAATGATGCAAAGACTCTTCAGTTATTTCAAGAAGGTAAAACTAATGGAGTTTTCCAATTTGAATCGACTGGGATTAAAAATGTTTTACGTAAAATGCATCCAACTAGTTTTGATCTGATTGCGGCCGTTAATGCCTTATATCGTCCAGGTCCAATGGAAAATATAGATTTGTTTATCAACCGAAAAAATCATCCTGATAAAGTCCATTATCCAAACTCAGCGATTGAGAAAATTTTAAAACCAACGTTTGGAATTATCGTTTACCAAGAACAAGTTATGCAATTAGCGTCTACTATGGCAGGTTTTACATTAGCTCAGGCCGATGTTTTACGTCGTGCCATGAGCAAAAAACATAAAAATGAAATGGAAAATATGAAAGATAGCTTTTTAGTAGGGGCAATTAATAAGGGATATTCAAAGGAAATCGCGGAAACAACGTTTGATTACATCGAAAGATTTGCAGGATATGGATTTAATAAGTCTCATGCATTTGCATATACCAAAATGGCATTTGAACTAGCATACTTAAAGGCTCATTATCCTGGCCCATTTTATACGGCGTTATTTAATTCAGTTTTAGGCAATAAACTTAAAATTAAAACTTATGTCCAAGAAGCTCGAGATGCGAACATTAAAGTTGAAGGACCTGATATTAATATGAGCCAACCTGATTTTGGATATGTAAATGGAAAAATTAGGTTTGGTTTTAGTGTAATTAAAGGAGTCCGATCTGACTTTATTAAAGCAATTATTGCAGAAAGAGAAACTAATGGTGACTATCAAGGATTGAATGACTTTATTAATCGCATTCCAGAAAAATATCGTAAGAATGACCAATTATTAGCTCTGGTTTATGCAGGTTGTTTTGATGCATTTGAATATAATCGTCGAGAAATGGTTGAAGCAATCCCTAAACTAATTAGTTCTTCAGATATTCCTGATAGTTTATTTTCAGATATTCCTGGAATGGAAATTAAGATTCAAAGAAAAACAGATTTTCCTGATTGGCAAAAAATTAATTTTGAAAATGAGTACTTAGGCACTTTTTTATCAGGTCATCCAGTTGAAAGATATCGGAATTTGCAACAACAATCACATTCTCTCAATACTACTGAGCTAGTTGCAGGTCAAACGAACATTAATTCAATTTTATTGGTTAACCATGTTAAAACAATTAGAACAAAAAAGGGACAACAAATGGCATTTGTGACAGCTAGCGATCAGTTTGGAAGTGTTGATATAACAGTTTTTCCAAATGTGTTTTCTTTGATTAAAGAATGGTTAAAGCCTAATCTAATAATTAAAGTAACTGGTGATGTTCAAAATCGACGTGGTTTACAAATTGTTGCTGATAAACTTGAAATTGCAGCGAATGTTGTTCATAAAGCAAATCAAAAGTCACAAAAAATATATCTTCGAATTGATGAAAAACATGATTCAAAAGCTACTATTAATCAATTAAAAGAGATTTTAAACAAATATAATGGGGAAAACCCGGTAACTTTATATCAAGAAAAGTTAAAAAAGTATACCCTTTTACCCAAAAAATACAACGTTACTATTTATGACGAGTTAATTAAGAAACTCCAAAAATTATTAGGTAAATTGAATGTTGTTGTAAAATAGATTTCGAGATTTGATACAGACAACTTTTTATAAAAGTGTTACAATAACTTTGAAATCTAATTAATTAGGCAAGTTAATCACTGCTTAATTTTACACAAGAAGGAGAGGTTTTAACTTATGAAGAGAACAAAAATCGTAAGTACACTTGGACCTGCTGCTAATGATGTAGATACTATTTCTGCACTATTAAATTCAGGTGCCAATGTTTTTCGTTTCAACTTTTCACACGGGGATCATGAAGAACATTTATCACGTATGAATATGGTGAAAGAAGCTGAAAAGAAAACTGGTAAGCTCGCTGGTATTTTACTTGATACTAAAGGTGCTGAAATCAGAACTACTAAAGAAGTAGATGGTGAAATCCAATTTAAGATTGGTGATAAGTTCAGAATTTCGATGGACGATAGCCTTGAAGGTACTAAAGAAAAAATTGCTGTCACTTATCCAGGCTTATACGATGATGTTAAAGTTGGTGGACATGTATTATTTGATGATGGTTTAGTTGATGCTAAAGTTATCGATAAGGACGCCAAGAACCGCGAATTAGTTTGTGAAATTATGAATAATGGTGTCCTTGGTTCACGTAAAGGTGTTAATGCACCTGGTGTATCAATTAACTTACCAGGAATCACTGAAAAAGATTCCGATGATATTCGTTTTGGTTGTGAACATGGAATTAATTATATTGCTGCTTCATTTGTTCGTAAACCTCAAGATATCCTAGATATTCGGGCTTTATTAGAAGAAAAGAACATGACTGATGTTCAAGTATTTCCTAAAATTGAATCTCAAGAAGGTATTGATAACTTCCCAGAAATCTTAAAAGTTTCAGATGGTTTAATGATTGCTCGTGGAGACATGGGTGTTGAAATTCCACCAGAAAATGTTCCTACTGCACAAAAACGTCTTATTAAAATGTGTAACGAAGTTGGTAAACCAGTTATTACCGCTACTCAAATGTTAGACTCAATGCAAGAAGAACCTCGTCCAACTCGTGCTGAAGTATCTGATGTTGCTAACGCTGTTTATGATGGTACGGATGCAACTATGCTTTCAGGTGAAAGTGCTCATGGTGATTATCCAGTTGAATCTGTTGCAATGATGGCTCGGATTGACGAAGTTTCTGATGATCATTTCCAAGAATTTGGAACTCCACGTCCAGTATTTAAAGACAGTGATGTTACAGAAGCTCTTGGTGAATCAGTTGCTCGCATTGCTAAGGATATGGACATTCAAACCATTGTTTGTGCAACTGGTTCAGGCTACACTGCACGTATGATTGCCAAGTATCATCCTAATGCTAATATTTTAGCACTTACCTTTGATGATCGTGTACGTCGTGGTTTAACTGTGAACTATGCTGTTAATCCAGTTCTTGTTAAGAAACCAGAAACAGCTGATGAAATGGTTAATCTTGCCATGGCTAAAGCAGTTGAAACTGGCTTAGCTAAAGAAGGTGAACAAATTATCATTCTTACTGGTGTTCCATTGGGTGATGAAGGTACTACTAACACAATTCGTGTTCAATTGATTGGGACTAAGTTAGCCCAAGGTCAAGGTATTGGCGATCAAGTTGTGATTGGAAAAGCCGTTGTCGCTGATGATGCTAAATCAGCAAATGATAACACGGTTGATGGCAGTGTTTTAGTAGTTAAGGATACTAATAAAACTTACTTGCCAGCTATGAAGAAAGCTAGCGCAATTGTTGTTGAAGATGGTGGATTAACTTCATATGCAGCAGTCGTTGGAATTTCATTAAATATTCCTGTAATTGTTGCTGCAAAAGATGCTACTAAAAACATCAAAGATGGTGCATTAATTACTGTCGATGCTCGTCGTGGTATGGTTTATGCAGGTAATCAATCAAAAAATGCTTAATTTGATTTAACTTTAGAAAGACGTCCGATTTTTGTCGGAGGTCTTTTTTATTTGCTATAATAAAGATATTAGATATCTATAATGATAGAATGGTTGGTGGTTTTTATGAATGAAGATAACGGTAAAATGGTTACTGGAATGGTAACAGACGAAAATGAAAAGGAATACTTTGTTCAAAAAGATGGGATTACATACTCCTTAGATAAAAGTGAATTAAAAAAACCACTTAAAATTGGTAGTAAATTTTCCGGTTTTGCGTACGAAAATGAAAAGCACACTCAAATAATTACCCGAGAAATTCCTGAAGTTGGCATTGATAGTTATGCATGGGGAAAAGTAGTGGGAACTAAATTTGGATTAGGTGTATTTGTTGATATTGGATTAAAAGATAAGGATATTGCAGTGTCAATGGATGATTTGCCCGATATGAAATCTTTGTGGCCAGATGTCGGAGATAGTTTGATGATTGCACTCAAACAGGACAATAAAGGACGTTTGTGGGGAGAAATAGCAGATGATAAAGTTTTTAAAGCTATTTCACAGCCAGCTAATGATCCTAAATTGAAAAATCGTGATGTGACTTGTTGGGTAATTAATACTAAAAAAATGGGAACTCAAGTCATAACTGATCATTATAATTTGGGATTTATTGATAAATCAGAGCAAGAACAGGAACCACGCCTGGGTGAAAAATTAACTGCTCGAGTAATTGGGATTCGTCCGAATAAGACTTTTTATTTATCACTACGACCTCGAGCTTATGAATCAATTGGTGAAGATGCAGAAATGATTAAACGGATTCTTGAAATGAAACCAGATAATTTTTTACCATATAATGATAAAAGTAATCCTGATGAAATTAAAAATTACTTTGGGATAAGTAAAGGACAATTTAAACGTGCTTTAGGGAACTTGTTAAAAAATAAAATAATCCAAAAAGAAGAGAATGGAATTTCATTAACCAAATAGTGGAGATATAATGCACAATCAAATTAATGATTATTTACATTACTTATTAGTAGAACGTGGCTTATCTGATAATACAATTAAAAGTTATCAGCAAGACTTAAATCAATTTAAAAGTTACTTGGAAGAACATCATTATGAAAGCTTTGCTGGGATTGATCAATACACTATTTTGAGTTATTTAGAATTTGAAAAAAATGCGGGTAAGGCCCGCAATTCAATTATTAGATCAGTTTCCACTTTGCGAAAGTTTTTTAAATATTTAAAACAGTTTAACCAAATTGAAGAAAATCCCATGAATCGAATTGATACTCCTAAAAAAGGTTCACATTTACCAGCTGTTTTAAATGATAATGAAGTAGCAAGCTTAATGAAAGTTCCTGATGTAACAAATAAATACGGGATACGGGATCGTACAATGCTTGAAGTTTTATATGCAACTGGATTACGAGTTTCAGAATTAGTTAATTTAAAATTAGCTGATTTACATTTAGAAATGAACTTAATTCAAACGATTGGTAAAGGGGATAAAGAAAGAATTGTTCCAATTGATGATGTTGCCATTAACTGGTTGAACAAGTATCTTCAACAGGTTCGTCCCCTTTTATTGAAAAAAAGAAACTCAAAGTACGTATTTCTCAATGCACACGGGACTGGAATTAGTCGTCAAAGTGTTTGGAAGAAAATTAAAGGTTATGTTGCAGCAGCTAACATTCATAAAACGGTAACACCACATACATTGAGACATACCTTTGCTACACATTTATTAGAAAATGGGGCTGATTTACGTACTGTTCAAGAATTATTGGGACATTCTGATATTTCTACGACGCAGATTTATACCCATGTATCACATGAACATTTGCGTGCCGAATATCGTAAGTATCATCCCAGAGCATAGGAGAAGTATTATGTTATATCGCTATCAAAAAGAGCATGAAAAAATTGTATTGGGAATCTTATCGTTATCTCAGGATCAAAGTAATTTAGAATATTTAAAACAGGAAGTTGATTGGTATTGTACAACTGAAAGTCGTAATCTTTTTATCTGGAAGGATCAATTTAATAATTGGGCTGGAGTAATTGGAGTTGAAGAAAAACAAGGATTTGTTTTGTTACGTCGGATTACCTTAACTCCAGATGTGAATACAATGTTTAATGTTTTTCATATTTTGGATAATTTACAAAAAATTTATCCTAATAAACAAATTATTGGAACTTTAACAAATAAAAATATTATTACTAAATGGGAGCGTAATAATGAACAACGATGAAATTAAAATTCATCTAAATGATTTTGATGGGCCGCTCGAACTTTTATTACATTTGATAAAACAAGCTAAAATGGATATTTATGATATTGATATTAAGGATATTACTTCACAATATGTTGATTCATTGCATAAAATGAAAAAATTAAACATCGAAATTGCAGGAGAATTTTTTGTAATGGCTGCTAATTTAATGAAAATTAAGTCACAAATGCTTTTAGCTGAAGAAACTGAGCAAGAAACTGAAGAAGATCCACGTGAAGATTTGGTTACTCAATTAATTGAATATAAAAAATATAAACGTGCCGCTACGGTTTTAAAACAAAAAGAACGTGAACGACAACATTTTCATTCTCGAACTCTTTATTTAAATCGTAATGAAATATCAATCAAAAATAATGAATTTCAGGTTGATTTATTGCAAAATGCTTGGGAAAAAATAATGCGTCGTCAATCTTTGAAACAGGATATTCCGGTTGAAAAAATTGAAGAGTGGGAATATGAAATTCCCCAACAGATGGAAGTAATTAAAAGTAAATTAAAGCATAGTTTATACCATGAAATTAAATTTTTAGAGCTATTTAATAATTATGCTCCACTTGAAGAACTGATTACTGATTTCTTGGCGTTGCTAACTTTAGTTAAACAAAAATCAGTTTTAGTTAGACAGGAAAATTTGAATGATGACATTATATTAAAGGGTGTTTAAGCGATGTTAATTAAAGAAATTGAAGCGCTAATTTATGTTTCTGGAGACAAGGGAGTTTCACTGAAGGAATTGGAAGACCTAACTAGTGCATCTAAGTCAGCAATTCGTGAAAATATCATTAAACTGCAAAGTAAGTATGAAAAGCATAAGTCAGCTTTAAAAATTATCCAAAATGGTGATCTTTTTCAATTGGTTACTAGATCTGAATACAACAGTTTGATCCAAAAGTATACGAAAAGCGATGAGAGTTTGCTAAGTCAAGCAGCATTAGAAACTTTAACAATTATTGCATATAAACAACCATTAACGAGAATTATGGTAGATGATGTTCGTGGAATTAACAGTTCTGTTTCAATTCGCAATTTACTAAATTTAGGTTTAATTAAAATTCAAGGTAAATCTGATGAACCAGGTAATCCAGACCTCTATGAAACGACTGACTTATTTTTAAAGGCATTTGGGTTAACTACCCTTAGTCAATTACCTGAATTAAAAGAAAATGAAGCATTTGACCAAAATAAGACAGAAATTTTTAACCAGAAAATTGGTTTATTAGAAAATGAGGTAAGCAATGAGTGATAGACTACAAAAAGTAATGGCGCATGCGGGAGTTGCATCTCGTCGTGCTTGTGAAAAATTAATTGAAACAGGACATGTTCGGGTAAATGGAAAGGTGGTTAACACCTTAGGCATAAAAGTTAATGTTGATGATCAAATTGAAGTTGATCATACTCCAATTCAAAGGGAAGAACTAGTTTATTTTGTTCTAAATAAACCTCGAGGAGTAATTACTTCGTCAGATGATGAAAAAGATCGAAAAACCGTTTTAGATTTTTTTAAACATAAGGTTTCTGAAAGAATTTATCCAGTAGGACGTCTAGATTATGATACTAGTGGAGTATTGCTATTAACTAATGATGGATCGCTTGACTTTAAATTAACTCATCCCAAACATCAAGTAGATAAAGTTTATATTGCAAAAGTAGATGGAATACCAGATGAAAAAAATCTTAACCAACTTCGTAAGGGGGTTAAGCTAGAGCGTAATTTGAAAAGTGCTCCAGCCGAAGCTCGGGTAATTAAAAAAGTTGGGGAAGAAGAGGGAAATTCTTTAGTTGAATTAACTATTCATGAAGGGCGTAATCATGAGGTTAAAAAAATGATGAGTGCTGTCGGTCATCCGGTGGAAAAGTTAAAACGAATTTCTTTTGCCGGAATCACACTTGATAATTTAGAAGTTGGTCAATGGCGTCCCTTAAGAAAACGTGAGATTAGAGATTTGTTTGAATTAGTAGATGATTAGGAAATGAGCTGATGTAATCAATGAAGCTTAATGATGAACTAACATTATTATTACTAGATACTAAACAGCCAAGAAGAAAAAGATTATTGGAGAACCTTTTAGTAGGTAAAAAAACCGTTGCTACGATTTATTGGTCTTTAAGATATCAGCTTTTGGGATATTTAGGTTTAGGTCGTTATTTAGGTATCATTAAATTAGATTTTGGTAATTTAGTGAAGCAACATTTAGTGCAAAGTAAAGACAACCAAACTTATACTTTAACTGAAAGAGGATTAAAGCTAAAAACTAAATTTCTAAAACAACATTCACTTTTTAACTGGCAACATAATTTTCAAAAAATTAATTTTATGAAGTTCAAAGCTCGAATATTACTTTTTATTCAAGTTATCTCTGAGTACCAACACCACCAACGTAAATATTATCCTGTAGATGTTCCAGATAGTGAAATGAATTTTGTTAAAAATTATTTTAACAAGATTGATAAAGCAACGGTCAGTCATATCTTAAAAAAAGAATTGTTTGAATTTTTGGGTGGTATTAAAAATAAACAGTCTGCAGATTTGTTTGCTAATGAATTAGTGGGATTTCAAAATAATGGTAAAACTTTATTTCAACTTTCATCAGAATTTGATGAGCCATTAATTAGTGTTTATTTAGACGATCTTGAAATGATTAGTAAATTGATTGATTTTATTAAGAATAACCAATCAAACTCAATTCTTGCACCCCTATTAAACGGATTAAAGCGACCGATAATCAGTGAGAGTGCTCTTTTGACTTTAAAACAATATCTAGTTAGTCATAATTTAGTTAAAGTAGCAAAAATACGACATTTAAAGGAATCAACAATTTCTGAACATTTATTAGAAGTAGCAATTTACTTTCCACTCAATAAGTTTCCTTATACTGATTTTATTAACCTTGAATTAATTGAAAAATTAAAGGGGCAATTAGGAAATCAGATTGATGATTGGAAATATGAAGATTTAACTCTTAAAGATGTATCTTTTTTCCAATTTCGCCTTACAGAAATTTATCTAACCAAATTAGAAGTAGGTGAATAATATCAATATTAAACAAATATTAAAAAATCAATTTGGCTTTACTAATTTTCATCCAGGACAGGAAGAAACGTTACAAAATCTGCAGTCAGGTAAAAACGTTTTATCTGTTTTACCTACTGGGGCAGGCAAAAGCTTAATTTATCAACTTTATAGTTATGTAGTAAATAAACCAATTGTAATTGTTTCTCCACTATTGTCATTAATGAACGACCAAGTTGAAAGAATTCGATATCAAGGTTCAGCTAAGGTAGTAGCGCTTAACTCCAATTATAACTGGAAAGAACGTCAGTTTATTTTAGCTAATATTAGAAGTTATCGATATATTTTTGTTTCCCCTGAAATGTTGAATCAAACAGATGTACTTCAAACTTTTACAAGATTAGACATTGGGTTATTTGTCATTGATGAAGCACATTGTATTTCTAAATGGGGAGTTGATTTTAGACCTGATTATTTGAGCTTGAATAATAATTTAAAAAAGTTAGGTAACCCACAAACATTAATGTTAACGGCAACTGCTTCCAAAAAGGTTCAAATTGATATTATTGAAAAATTGGGAATTAATAATTATGAAAGGGTAATTGAATCAGTTAATCGGCCGAATATTTTTTTAGGAGTACATCAAACTGAGACAGAACTAGATAAACAATCATACTTATTAGAGATATTATCTAAATTAAAAGGACCAGGGATTATTTACTTTTCTAGTAAGCGAATGGCAAACTTAATGTCAGATTTAATTAATAATAAAACTAACCTTAAGGCAGCTCCTTATCATGCGGACTTAAATAGTGAAGATCGCTTTAAAGTTCAACATCAATTTATGGATAATGAATTAAATGTAATTTGTGCTACTAATGCTTTTGGAATGGGAATTGACAAACCAGACATTAAATTTGTTATTCACTATCACCTACCACAAGATTTAGAAAGTTATATGCAAGAAATTGGACGAGCTGGCAGAAACGGTCAGCCAAGTATTGCCATGTTATTATATTCAATTGGTGACGAACAAATCACATATAATTTAATTGAAAATTCATTGCCTACTAATCGTGATTATCAAAATTATGCAGTTCATAAGTTTAGTTACATTGATGATCAAGTTAAAAAGTTGCTAGATTTTTATTATCATAATGGATATTCAGAAAAACAAATAAAAGCAATTTTTAAAGCAGACGTTAATTTAAAACTTAAAGAATTAAATAAAATGATTGATTACATTAATTGTGATGGATGTCGAAGAAAATTTTTATTAACTAATTTTGACGAGAACTTTAGTAGTCATAATAAAGACTGTTGTAATATTCAACAGTCTGAAATTAACTTAAAGCCTTATGAATATAACGTTACAAATCATGTCCATGAAAGATATGATTGGGAAAAAATTATTAATCAATTATTTTAAGAATTTAAAATGATATAATTAAAATAAAATTTATTTGGAGGATTAAACTGTATGGGTAAAAACGAAGATAAAAAACCATGGGATGATTCTTTCTCTAATGATCGTAATCAAGAAGGTAATCTTTCTAGGGTAGAACTAAGAAGACAAAAGGGAAATTTTAAGCTGATTTTAGCTGTTTTAATTTCAATTATAGCTTTGATTGCAATTTTTTCTTTGGCTTTTGGGATGTCAAAACAAAGTAGTGTTGACCAAAGTCATACTGATGCAAAAAAAACGACGAAAAAAATTGCCAAACCAAAAAAGAAGACAGAGAAAGCTAAAAGCCACAAAAAATCAACCAAACAGACCATGTCTGCTAGTGATTCAAGCAATACTAAACAAACAAATCCAAGCAATTCAGCAACATCTGGCATTAATTCAACTCCTGTTAATTCAAATGAAGCGTCAACCACCGCTAATACAAACGAAACTTCGAACACTGTTAATTCAAATGAATCTTCAACAATTAAAGATTCTAGTGCGGATGCTCAATATATTACAGTTACGCAAAGTGAAGGAATTTATCGAGTCGCTAAAAATGCTGGAATTACGGTTAGTCAGCTTCAAGCTTTAAATGGTTTAAACGACAATAGTGTAGTTTCACCAGGACAAAAATTAAGAATCAAATAAAAAAATATAGGGATTGATAAAATGCACAAAAATGGATTACAAGTAGCGATTGATGGACCTGCTTCTGCTGGGAAAAGTACGGTAGCTAAAATTGTAGCTAAAAAGTTCAATTATATTTATGTTGATACTGGAGCCATGTATCGGTCGATTACTTATAAGGCTATCCAAAAACAGATTAACTTAAATGATGAAAATAAAATTGTAGAATTGTTACATAAAACAAAAATAACCTTTACTCCAGGAAATCCGGTACAACATGTTTTTGTTGATGGTGAAGAAGTAACTGAAAAGATTAGATCTGAAAAGGTTACGAATAATGTTTCAACGGTTGCTGCTTTACCACTAATTCGTCGTGATTTAGTCAAACGACAGCAAGAAATTGCTCGTAATGGTGGGGTAGTGATGGATGGAAGAGATATTGGAACTACGGTATTACCAAATGCTGATCTTAAAGTTTTTTTGATTGCTAGCGTAGAGGAACGTGCTGAACGACGATACTTAGAAAATCAAAAAAAAGGAATTGATGTTAGTTTAGCAGAATTAAAGAAAGAAATTGAGATTCGCGATTATAAAGATTCACACCGAACAGTTTCGCCACTAAAAAAAGCATCTGATGCAGTTGAAATTGATACAACATCATTATCAATTAATCAAGTTGCTGATGAAATTTCATTTTTAATTACAGCAAAAATAAAAAATAAAAATTAATTATTATAACAGTGTTATTTTACTGGTATTTTTTATCTATTTAAGATAAAATGTTATTAGAGTAGTTTCAAGGAGGAAATGTTTGATGAGTGAAAATGAAAACAAACAATTATTAGATGCACTTGATAATATTAAAGAAGTCAATGTAGGTGACGTTGTTACTGGTGAAATTTTGGCCGTAGATAATGATTCACAATTAATGGTAGGAATCGATGGCGCCGGTGTTGAAGGTGTTATTCCAAGCAAAGAAGTTTCTGCTACCATGGAAGATACTCCAACTGATAAATATAAAGTTGGGGACAGTGTTAAAGTTGTCGTAATTTCAAAAATTGGTGATGATAAAGAAGGTGGAAGTTACCTTCTTTCAATTCGTCGTCTCGAAGCATTAAAAGTTTGGGATGAAATTAAAGAAAAAGCTGATAAAGACGAAACTATTAATGTTAAAGTTACTCGTCCAGTACGAGGTGGTTTAGTAGTTAATGCAGATGGTGTTCGTGGTTTTATTCCAGCATCAATGATTACTGATCATTTTGTTAGCGATTTAAATCAATACAAAGGTGCAGAATTAGAAGTTAAGATTATTGAAGTTGTTCCTGAAGATAATCGTTTAATTCTTTCACATCGTGCCGTTGCTGAAAAGGATCGTAAAGAAGCAAGAGAAAAAATTATGGGTAACCTTGAAGTTGGCGATGTTGTTGAAGGTAAAGTGGCTCGTTTAACTAATTTTGGTGCTTTTGTTGATCTTGGCGGAATTGATGGATTAGTCCATGTTTCTGAAATTTCTTACGATCATGTAAGTAAACCAAGTGATGTACTAAAAGTTGGGGAAGATGTTAAAGTTAAAGTTTTAGCAATCGAACCAGAGCGTGATAGAATTTCATTATCAATCAAACAATTACAACCAGGTCCTTGGGACGATATCGAAGAAAAAGCTGCCGTTGGTAGTGTACTAGACGGAACAGTAAAACGTCTTGTTGACTTTGGTGCATTCGTTGAAGTTTTCCCAGGTGTTGAAGGGTTAGTTCACATCTCACAAATTTCACACAAGCATATTGACAAGCCAAGCGATGTACTTAAATCTGGACAAAAGATTCAAGTTAAAGTTCTTTCAGTTGATCCTGAAGAACATCGTTTAGCTTTATCAATGAAAGCCTTGGAAGAAGCTCCTAAAGAAGATAACAAGAAGGCTCCTAAAAACAATGTAGATGATAATTCAACTACTAACGCACCCGAAGAAGAAAGTGGTTTCACTTTAGGTGATATTTTAGGTAAAGACATTGATAACGATTCAGAAGAATAGTTTTTCATAAAAAATCCTTCATTAATTTGAGGGATTTTTTATTTTAGAAGGAGAGGTGAATAATATGGTACAACCTACTGTTGCAATTGTTGGTCGCCCTAATGTTGGTAAATCAACAATTTTTAATCGAATCGCTGGACAACGAATTTCAATTGTCGAGGACACTCCAGGTGTTACAAGGGATCGAATTTATTCTCATGGTGAGTGGTTAGGACATAATTTTAATTTAATTGATACTGGTGGAATTGAGGTTTCAGACCAACCATTTATTAAACAAATTACTGCCCAAGCTGAAATTGCTATTGATGAAGCAGATGTGATTATTTTTATGGTAAATGGTCGTCAAGGAATTACTGATGCCGATGAACGTGTTGCACAAATTTTATATCGGTCTAATAAACCTGTAGTTTTAGCAGTAAATAAAATTGATAATTTCGAGAGTCGGGCAGATATTTATGACTTTTATTCTTTAGGCTTTGGTGATCCATATCCAATTTCAGGAGCTCATGGTCTTGGATTAGGTGATTTATTGGATGAAGTAATTAAAAGCTTTCCTGAAGCACCTGAGGAGGAAAAAGACGACAGTATCCGATTTAGTTTGATTGGTCGTCCTAATGTTGGTAAATCTTCATTAGTTAATGCTTTCTTAGGCGATAATCGTGTAATTGTTTCTGATGTTGCTGGAACGACACGTGATGCTATTGATTCCAAATTTGTACATGATGGGCAAGAGTTTACAATTGTTGATACTGCGGGAATTAGAAAACGTGGTAAGGTTTATGAAAAAACCGAGAAATATAGTGTAATGCGGGCAATGAAAGCTATTGATGAAAGTGATGTAGTTTTAGTCGTGCTTAATGCTGAAGAAGGAATCAGAGAACAGGATAAAAGAGTTGCTGGATATGCCCATGAAGCTGGGAGAGGAATTATTATTGTTGTTAATAAATGGGATACTCTTAAAAAAGATAATCACAGTCAACAACAATTTGAAGCCGCTATTCGAGCAGAATTTCAATATCTTGCTTATGCACCAATTGTTTTTGTTTCTGCAAAAACGAAACAGCGTCTGGCACAGTTGCCCAATTTAATTGAAAAAGTTAATACAAATCATAAAAAACGAATTAGTTCCTCCGCACTTAATGAAGTTATTATGGATGCTGTGGCGATGACTCCAACTCCAACCATTAAAACCAGGAAACTTAGAATTTATTACGCTACTCAAGTAGCAACCCAACCACCAGTAATTGTGTTATTTGTAAATGATCCGGAATTATTACATTTTTCATATCGTCGATATTTGGAAAATCAAATTCGTAAAAACTTTGATTTTACAGGTACTCCAATTAAAATAATCCCAAGAAGTCGAAAATAATAATCTTCTAAACTAAAAAAATCAGAATAGTTGAAATAATTCATTGCAATAGCGTTGCAATCGTATTTTTGGTGTGATATCTTTAAGTACGAGATATTCTTTTGATTATTTCATAGTTCCGATACATACATTTAGGAGCTTACAAGTTGATGTTCATTTGAACATTTATCAGGAGGTGAATCACTCATGGCCAACAAAGCAGAATTAGTAGATGATGTTGCAAAAACAACTGGTTTAACTAAGAAGGATGCTACTGCAGCTTTAGATGCTGTATTTGAAGCAATCCAAGATCAACTTGCTAAAGGCGAACGTGTTCAATTAATCGGTTTTGGTAGTTTCGAAGTACGTCAACGTGCTGCCCGTAAAGGACGTAACCCACAAACTGGTAAGGAAATTGAAATCCCTGCAAGTAAAGTACCTGCCTTTAAACCTGGTAAAGCTTTAAAGGATGCTGTTAAATAATTTTGACAGTTAAGACCAGTTCGCATATGCGAACTGGTCTTTTTATTAGAAAAGAGGATTGTTGGATGAGTAATTCAGAAAAAGCACTAGAATCATTACAAAACAATGATTTAAGTGCATATCAAGAACATTTTAAAAATGCTTTAGAACAAGATAATGATGATCTACTCTTTTCATTAGCAGAAGAATTATATTCATTAGGTTTTTCTGATGATGCTTTAAAAATTTATCGTCAATTATTAAAAAAATATCCTGATGAAGATGAGATTAGAACTTATATTGCTGATATCTTAATTGCCAATGATGATACTGATGGAGCTTTAGAAGTCTTAAGTGAAATTAAACCTGATTCAAGTTATTACGTCAATGCTTTAATGGTGGAAGCAGATTTATATCAAACTCAAGACTTATTTGTAGTTAGTGAACATAAACTTTTAGAAGCAGAAAAATTAGCTCCTGATGAGCCAATTATCAAATTTGCTTTAGCAGAACTTTATTATTCCGAAGGTAAGTATGAGAATGCTATTAAAATTTATCTTAGTCTTATTAAACAAGGTCAATTGTCAATTTCAAATGTTAATCTAGTTGAAAGATTAGGGGTGTGTTATGCCCATGTTGGAAACTTTGAAAATGCAATTGGATACTTAGAACAAATTAAGCCAATTGATATGACTCCAGCAGTTTTATTTGAAACTGGGTTTACCTACTTACAATTAGGTAATTATGCGAAAGCAATTGAATTATTTGAAATGCTAAGAGATGCTGATAATCAATATGCTTCTTTGTATATTTATTTAGGTGAAGCATTTGAAAAAGATGATAAGCCTGAGGACGCTTTACGTACTTATCAAGAAGGATTAGGTATTGATGAATACAATGTTACTTTGTACCTTAAAGCGGCTGATATCGCTGCTAAGCTAGGTAAAATTGAATTAACAACTAATTACCTTGAAAAAGGAAATCAGGTTAATCCAGATAATATGGAAGTGGTCACTAAGTTATCAGAACTTTATCTTAAAAACGGAAAGTTTGAAAAAGACGTTGATTTCTTAGCTACTTATCTTGCAGATAATAATCTAGTTCCCCAATTATATTGGGATTTAGCAATTGCTTATGACCACTTGGACGAATTTAAACAAGCCAGTGAAAACTATCAAAAAGCGGCTGCTGATTTGAAAGATAATCCTGATTTTTTGAAAAATTATATTTTATTTTTACGTGAGAATGGTAAAGTTAATGAAACAATTGGTTTGTTAAAAAAGTATGTTAAATTGGTTCCAGATGATGAAGAAATGGTTTACATGCTTGATGATTTAGAAAAGCAATAAATTAAAAAAACAACCTAAATAATATATTTGGGTTGTTTTTTTAAGGTATAATTAATTTAATCTATTAATGAAAGAGGGCTATAAAATGAAAATTAAAAATTTGCCGTCAGAGTTTACTGACGCCAGAGAAGTCCTTCAAGTAATTGAACAAAACGGTTTTGAAGCATATTTTGTAGGTGGTAGCGTGCGTGATACATTGTTGAATTTGCCTATTCATGATGTTGATATGGCGACCTCTGCTTATCCAGCAGAAATTAAAAAAATCTTTAAGCGGACGATTGATACTGGGATTGAACATGGAACGGTAACTGTAATGTTTGATCATCGTGGATTTGAAATTACGACCTTTAGAACTGAAAGTGGTTATCAAGACTTTCGCCGACCAGATCAAGTAACTTTCATTAGATCTTTAAGTGAAGATTTAAAACGGCGTGATTTTACCATTAACGCTTTTGCTATGAAGGAAAATGGTGAAGTCATTGATCTGTTTAATGGTATGGATGATTTAACGCATCACTTAATTCGGGCTGTGGGAGATGCCAATCAACGGTTTAACGAAGATGCTTTGCGCATGATGCGTGCCGTTCGGTTTGGTAGTCAATTAAACTTTGAAATTGAAGCAAAAACCTTTGCAGCAATTAAAGCAAATGCTCAATTACTTGAAAAAATTTCCATTGAGCGAATTAATGTAGAATTCATTAAAATGATGCTAGGAATTTCACCTTCCCGCGGATTAAAGGAAATTTTAGCAACTAATTTATTTAAATATGTTCCTTTTTTTAATCGTTACCTTCCTGAATTAAAGCAACTTGCTAATTTAAATTTGAATAATCGTTTAATTAATGAAATTCAAGTTTGGGCTCTTTTATCGATTGAACTAAACTTAAAAAAAACTCAAATTAAACAAATGATGAAGTCCTGGAAATGTTCTAATAAAATGATTGATAATGTCTTCCAAGTGGTTCAAGGAATTAAAATGTTGCAAGAAAAACAATTAAGTCCCTGGATAATTTACCAAATTGGATTAGAAAATCTTTTGAATGCTAATCACGTTATTTCAATTTATGATAAATCACAACCTGATGATGTTATAAAAAATGCTTTTGAAAAATTGCCAATTAAACAAAAAGCAGAACTGAACGTGAATGGTGGAATTTTGATAAAAAATGGTTTTCGACCTGGTCCCCAACTAGGGAAAATACTATCAGATTTAGAATTAATGGTAATTAATGGTAAAATCGAGAATAATCAAGCAATTTTAATTAAACAAGCACAAACGTTAGCAAACGAAAATTGAGGCAAATATGGTAGAAACTTTACGAGCAGAAAAATTAACAAAAACTTATGGTGAAAAGGTACTGTTTAAAGACCTTGATTTTATTATTAATGAAAATGACCGAATTGGTTTAATTGGGACTAATGGCAGTGGAAAATCTTCTTTGTTGAATGCCATTGCTGGAACCGATCATGATTTCACAGGTAACATTATTACTTCTAAAGCTTATCGCATTGGGTATTTGCAGCAACATCCCGATTTGCCAGAAGATATGACTGTGATGGAATCGGTTTTTGCAGGGAATCAAAAAGTCTTTAAAATTATTAGACATTACGAAAATGCTTTAAATGATTATTCCAATCATCCAGATAACCAAGAGTTTGAACGGCGTTATTTATCAGCTGAAGCTAAAATGAATGAAGACGATGCTTGGAATACGGAAAGTCGAGTTAAGACAATTTTAACGCAGCTCAAGATTACCGATGTTGATCAAAAAATTGGAACCATGTCAGGTGGCCAGCAAAAGCGGGTGGGATTAGCCCAGGTATTAATTCAATCTCCCAATTTATTGCTACTTGATGAACCAACTAATCATTTAGATTTTGATTCAATCGAATGGTTGGAACAATATCTCTCTAATTATAGAGGGGCCTTAATCGTTGTAACCCATGATCGATATTTCTTAGATCAAGTTTCAAACCATATCTGGGAATTATCGTTTGGTGGCTTATATGAATATCCAGGTAACTATCAAACCTACGTGACCAAAAAAGCAGAATTAGTTGATGAACAATTAGCTACAAGTCATAAAGAACAACAATTATATAAACAAGAGCTTAAATGGATGAAAACGGGTGCCAAAGCTCGTTCAACTAAGCAAAATGCTAGAATTGAGCGTTTTAATCAGCTGGAAGACAAAGTCAAAGAAGGGACTCCCCTTGATGGTGAACTAGATATTGCGATGGGACAACAGCGACTTGGTAAAAAAGTAATTGAAATTAATCATGTTGATCTTGAAATTGAAAATAAGCCAATTCTTCGTGACTTTAGTATGTTAATTCAAAATGGACAGCGAATTGGAATTAGTGGTGAAAATGGGGCCGGCAAGTCCTCTCTCTTGAACGCAATTGCAGGTCTAATACCAATTCAAGCAGGATCAATTGAAATTGGTGAAACGGTTAAAATGGCCTATTATACACAACAAATGGAATCCATTCCTGAAGATAAACGGGTGATTAGCTATTTAACTGATATTGGCCAAAATGTGGTTGATGCAGATGGTAATAAGATTAGTGTCACAAACCTATTAGAACAGTTTTTATTTCCGAAGTTTATGCATGGAACTTTAATTCGGAAGCTTTCTGGTGGGGAAAAACGTCGGCTTTATCTTTTAAAATTATTGATGGAACAGCCCAATGTGTTGTTATTAGATGAGCCAACTAATAATTTAGATATTGCAACATTGACGGTTTTAGAGGATTATATTAAACACTTTAATGGAACAACCATCACGGTTTCTCATGATCGATACTTTCTTAATAAGGTTGCTGATCGACTTTTGATTTTTGAAGGAAATACAAAAATTGAAAGATATGATGGGATTTTTACCGATTATCTTAGCAGCAAGAAAGATGTTAAGAAATCGGTTGAACATCAACCAAAAAAAGCAAAACAAGCTGAAAATGAAGCCTCTAATACAACTAAGCAAGCAAAAAAGAAACTTACCTATGCTGAAAAAATTGAATTTGCCGGTATTGAAGAAAAAATTGAAAAGAACGAAAATGAAATTAAACATGTTACCGAAGAAATGCAAAATAATGGTGAAGATTATAATAAACTAGCCGAGTTACAACGAAAATTAGATGATTTAAACCAAGCAGCTGATGACTTAGTAGCCCGTTGGGAATATTTAAGTGAATTTGCTGAATAATAACTAGGAGATTTTTTAATGTTAGAAGACGAATATTTAAATTTAGCACGGTTTGTGTTAGAAAACGGACACAAGAAGGAAGACCGAACTGGAACTGGAACCATTAGTTATTTTGGTCAACAAATGCGCTTTGATTTATCAAAGGGGTTTCCGCTATTAACCACTAAGAGTGTTCCTTTTCGATTAATTAAAAGTGAATTGTTGTGGTTTTTAAGAGGTGATACTAACATTGCTTACTTGTTGAAAAATAATAATCATATTTGGGATGAATGGGCTTTTGAACGTTGGGTTAATTCAGCAGAGTATACTGGCCCGGATATGACTGATTTCGGACTTAGAGCTCAAAAAGATCCAGAATTTCAAAAACAATATCTTGCCCAAAAACAATTATTTTGCCAAATGATTCTTGAAGATGAAGAGTTTGCTAAAAAATTTGGTGATTTAGGTTTAGTTTATGGTAGTCAATGGAGAAAATGGAAAACTAGTACCGGGAAGACCATTGATCAAATTAAAAAGGTCATTGAGACGATTAAAACGAATCCTAATTCACGCCGGATGATTGTGTCTGCTTGGAATCCAGAAGATGTTGATGATATGGCGTTACCCCCTTGTCATACAATGTTTCAATTTTATGTCAATGACGGTAAATTGAGTTGTCAACTTTATCAACGTAGCGCTGATATCTTTTTAGGCGTTCCTTTTAACATTGCTAGTTATGCTTTATTGACTAGTTTAATTGCCAAAGAATGTGGATTAGAAACCGGTGATTTTGTGCATACCTTAGGTGACGCTCACATTTATCTAAATCACGTTGATCAAATTAAAGAACAACTTTCTAGAAAACCATTTCAAGCACCTAAGCTATGGCTTAATCCTGATAAGGAAAGTATTTTTGATTACGATATGGATGACATTAAAGTTGAAGGATATAAACATCATAGTGCCATTAAGGGTGCTGTCGCTGTTTAAGAAGGAGTTAACATGTTAGCATTTATTTGGGCAGAGTCAGCCAATAAAGTAATTGGTAAAGATGGAAAGCTTCCTTGGCATATTGCCGATGATATGGCTTTTTTTAAGGAAACCACGCTTAATCATCAAATTGTTTGTGGGAATACCACTTTTAAAAGCTTTGGCCGTCCATTACCACACCGAAAAAATTTAGTTTTAACTCATCGATCTGCTTCTGAATTTCCAGAAAATGTTACCGTTTTTAACTCAACGGATGAGCTTTTACGATATACAAATAAATTTCCAAATGAAATGATTTTTGTTGTTGGTGGAAGAGCAGTTTATCAGGAGTTATTACCATATACTGATTATTTGTATCGCACAAAAATTAATAAAAACGTTGATGGTGATACCAAAATGATTGAGATTAACTATTCTGATTTTAAGCTAATTAAAGAAATTCCAGGGGCAGAGAATCCAGAGTTCCCTCATCATTTTGAAATTTATCAACGAACAACTAAGTAAAGGTATTACTCATGAGAAAAAGTTTTTATGAATATTTAATGACTGAAAGAAATCCGAATAGTTATGATGAAGTTGCTCAGTTTGCTAACAATGCTTTTTTTGATACACAATTTCCAAAACAATCAGATAATTTTGAAATTATTTCAAAATATCTGGAAGAAAATGCTGGTTATTTGCCAAGCATGACGATTTTTGATGAAGCATGGCAAAAATATTTAGCTTACTTAGATTAAGGGGGAAATTATGAAAAGTAACATTCAATGGTTTCCAGGTCATATGGCCAAAGCCATTCGTCAATTTGAAGAAAATATTAAGTTAGTTGATATTGTCTTTGAATTAGTGGACGCGCGAATTCCCTATACTTCAATTAATCCAGAAGTAAAAAGAATCAGTCGTGACAAACCACGGTTAATGATTTTAACGAAGGCTGATTTAGCTGATCCCATAATGACAAAAAAGTGGATTGAATACTTTAAGTCACAAGGAATTAGAGCGATTGCAGTTGATTCGAAAGTTAATGGAGTTCGGAAAAAAATTGAAAATATTGCGGATGGTATTTTAAAAAAATATTTAAATGCTAAAGCAGAAAAAGGTTATGACCGAAAGGCTTTGAAAGCAATTTGTGTTGGAGTCCCTAATGTGGGGAAGTCGACATTGCTTAATCAACTAGTTAGTAAGCGAGCAGCACAAGTTGGAAATCGTCCAGGAGTAACTAAAGGACAGCAATGGTTAACTTCAAATGGAAAGCTAGTTTTATTAGATACTCCTGGAATTTTATGGCCAAAGTTTCAATCACAAGAAATTGCAGAAAAGTTAGCACTAACTGGAGCTATCCGAGAAAGTTCTTTTCATAGTGATGATGTAGCGTTATTTGCGTTAGCTTTTTTTAAGCATAATCATCGTGATGAGTTAAAGAACCGTTATCATTTAAATGAGGCCGATTTTGAATTAAGTAATCCCGATTTATTACTTAAAATTACCGCTAATTTGGGAATGCGTGATGATTACGAACGGGCTTCAGAACGAATTATTAATGATGTTCGTAAGGGGAAACTAGGTCGTTATACATTAGATTTTCCCGATAAAATTGAAGCTGAAGGTAAATAGCCTTGAATATCAAAGAAATTAAAACATCATTTATGCGAGTCCATGATTTTCATGACCCGCTTTTTGCGTTGTATAAAAGTGATGAACGAAAGGGTGTTCAAACTATCATCCGCCAAACCCAACAACGTATAGATAGGGAACAATCCCAATTAGCTGACTTTGTTAAAAGATTTGAAATTGAAAAGCAATTTTGGCAACAAGGATTTAATCAAATTGCAGGAATTGATGAAGTTGGTCGTGGTCCGTTAGCAGGACCAGTTGTTGCTGCAGCAGTAATTTTGCCACATGATTTTAAGCTACTTGAAGTTAATGATTCTAAACAATTAACTGATAAGAAACGGCGTGAATTAGCTAAAATTATTAAGCAACAAGCAATTAGTTTTTCCTGTGCAGTTATTGATAATCATGTAATTGATGAAGTTAACATTTATCAAGCCACCCGAATTGCCATGAAAGAAGCCGTTGAAAGTTTAAATATCAAACCACAGCAGTTATTGATTGATGCTATGGACGTTGAAATGAAAATTCCTCAATTAAAGTTAATTAAGGGCGATGCCAAATCAAATTCTATTGCGGCTGCTAGTATTTTAGCAAAGGTAACCCGTGATGATTTGATGATTAAGTATCATCAGCAATATCCAGAATATGATTTTTGCCATAATGATGGTTATGGAACCAAAAAACATTTATTAGCGTTGAAAACTTATGGGGCAACTCCAATTCATCGAAAGACTTTTGCACCAGTTAGAGATTTAATCCAAAAATAGGCTAATTACGTATCTATTCAAAAATGGAGCGTATTATTTAATGGATAAGAGAATTTTATTGTTAAGAATTAAGTTGTGTCCTGGAATTGGATTAAAGGGTGAAAATTTAGCATTTCAATGGTTACAATGTGAAGATGTTAGTAAATTAGATATCGAAGAAGTTCATTCTATGATTATTAATTTACTGAGGGAACAGCGTTTAAGTTATCAGAAATTTGCCGTTTCTTTTTTAAGCAGTGAAGTTACCATCATGGTTAATCATGCGATACGCAAAAACTGGATAACAATTTTTGACAAAATTTATCCACAACAATTAAAGGAAATGTATCTTCCACCAATTATTTTATTTTATGCAGGTAATTTAGAATTACTAAGTGAGGCTAATCTTTTAGGTGTAGTGGGATCTCGTAAATGTTCCAAATATGCAGTTCAAGCGATGAAAAAGATTTTTAGTCAAACGGTGATTAACTATTACGTAATTGTTTCTGGTTTAGCTGAAGGGGTTGATACTTTAGGCCATCAAATTGCCTTAGCTAATCATGGGAAAACGATTGCGGTTTTAGGAACGGGACTAGACTGTTTTTATCCTCGGAATAACCAGGGAATTCAACTAGATTTAATGAAACATAATTTAGTTTTGAGTGAATATAATTATGGAATAGGTCCTCGGAAACATCATTTTGTTGAACGAAATCGAATTATTGCAGGGTTATCGCAAAAGTTATTAGTTGTTGAAGCACGACTTAAATCAGGCTCGTTAATTACTGCGAGTTTAGCTTTACAAAATAATCGAGATATTTTAGCAGTTCCAGGTAATGTAAATAGTCACTATTCAGCGGGTTCAAACGAATTAATTGCGGCAGGTTGTCAACCCTGTCTTGATGAAAGAGATGTTTTAGGGCGCATTGTTATTTGACAGTATAAAAAAACTGCAATATGATGATTTAGAAATTCAAATCAAAAAAATGAATTATATAATTGTAGAAAAAATAAATGAGGGATAGATTTAATGGCCACTAGTACGACTAGTAAAAAGAAAACAACTAAAAGAAAAAAGCGTGCCACCAATAAAAAATTAGTGATTGTAGAATCACCTGCAAAAGCCAAAACTATTAGTAAGTACTTAGGAAGAACCTATACAGTAGTAGCAAGTAAGGGACACATTCGTGATTTACCTAAGAGTCGAATGGGAATTGACATTCCAGATGATTTTAAACCAGACTATATTTCAATTCGTGGTAAAGGCGATACAATTAAAATGTTAAAGTCAGAAGCAAAAAAAGCTAAAGAAGTTTTTCTGGCTTCTGATCCTGATCGTGAAGGTGAAGCAATTGCTTGGCATGTTGCTCATGTGCTTAATTTGGACATTGAGGATAAAAATCGAGTAACCTTTAACGAAATTACCAAAGAAACGGTTAAAGATGCTTTTAAACATCCGCGTACAATTGATATGAATTTAGTTGATGCTCAACAAGCTCGGAGAATTATTGACCGATTAGTAGGTTATTCCATTTCTCCAATTCTCTGGAAAAAAGTTAAAAAAGGTCTTAGTGCTGGGCGAGTCCAATCTGTTGCATTATGGATTATTATTCAACGGGAACGAGACATTCAGGCATTTAATCCAGAAGAATATTGGTCAATTGATTCAATTTTTAAAAAAGGTCGTTCAAAGTTTAAAGCTTCTTTTTACGGAGTAGATGGTAAAAAATCTGAGTTAGGCAATAATGATGATGTTCAAGCAGTTTTAAGAAAACTGGATTCTAAAGCTGATTTTGAGATTACAGATGTTAAAAAACGTGAGAAGAAAAGACAACCTCCTCGTCCTTTTACCACTAGTACTTTGCAACAAGATGCTAATAAAAAACTGCATTTTAAAACTGGGCGGACGATGATGGCCGCCCAACAATTGTATGAAGGAATCAATATTGGAAAAGAAGGTAGTCAAGGATTGATTACCTATATGAGAACTGACTCTACTAGAATATCTGCTGGGGCAAAATTAGAAGCAGCTCAATTTATTCATGATGAATATGGGGCTGAGTATGCAATGAATCATCCTCGAAAATTAAAGCTCCCTGAAGGAGCTCAAGATGCTCATGAAGCAGTTCGTCCTACATCAGCTATGCGAACTCCAAAGAGTATTGAAAAGTACCTTACTAAGGACCAACTTAAGATTTATAGTTTAATTTGGTCACGGTTTGTTGCTAGTCAAATGACTCCAGCAGTAGTCGATACGGAAACAGTTAAAGTCGTTCAAAATGGGATAGAATATCGTGCAAATGGGTCCAAACTTAAATTTGAAGGTTATTTAAAAGCTTATTCAGCTGGAAAAGAAAAAGATAACATTTTGCCAGATCTTAAAATTGGAGATCATGTTACTTTAGATAGTAATGTTCCCAGTCAACATTTTACTCAACCGCCAGCACGTTATACCGAAGCAACTTTAATTAAATCATTAGAAGAAAATGGAGTTGGTCGTCCGTCTACGTATGCTCCTACGTTAATGACAATTCAAAAACGGTATTATGTTAAACTTGATGCTCGGCGTTTTGTACCAACTGAATTAGGTGAAATTGTTAATAAGTTAATTGAAGAGTATTTTCCAGAAATTGTAAACGTTGATTTTACTGCTGATATTGAAGGTAAACTTGATGATATTGAAGCAGCAAAACTTAAGTGGGTTCAATTGGTTAGTCAATTCTATCAACCCTTTTCTAAGGAAGTTAACTATGCAGAAAAGGAAATGGAAGATGTTCAAATTAAAGAACCCTTGGCCGGATTTAATTGTGAGATTTGTGGGGCACCAATGGTAGTGAAAATGGGTAAATATGGTAAATTTTTTGCCTGTTCCCGCTTTCCTGATTGCCGAAATACGCAAACTATTGTTAAAGAAATTGGAGTAACTTGTCCTAAGTGTCATGAAGGTCAGGTTATCGAACGAAAAACAAAGAAAAATCGTTTATTCTATGGTTGTTCTCGTTATCCTGATTGTGATTTTGTGACATGGGATAAGCCAATTGGTCGTGACTGTCCAAAATGTGGTCACTTCTTAGTAAATAAAAAAGTTCGTGGTGGATGGCAGGTTGTTTGTCCTGAAGGCGATTATGAAGAAAATGTAATTAAATAATAAAAAGAGACGGTTCTGTTAGAACGGTCTCTTTTATTCAGAAGGTGATATTGGATGAATCAAAATAATCAAAGCTTAATTGAGCTCTTTACTAAATATATTGTTAATGAACGACAATATTCTGATAAAACTGCTAGAGCTTATCATGATGACTTAATTCAATTTACAGAATTTTTAGCTGAATCAGGAAGCGAAAAAAATTTCAGCGAAATTGACAGCTTTGATGTTGAAATTTATTTAAGTCATTTACATGATTTAGGCGACATTAATAATACAATTGCACGTAAAATGTCATCTTTACGGTCTTTTTATAATTTTTTGGTTAATAATCAAATTGTAGAAGATAATCCCTTTGTCTATGTAAACATCAAAAAACACACTAACCACTTGCCCCGTTTCTTTTATAATAAAGAATTAGATAAGTTATTTGAAACAGCTAAAACCGCCAAAAATCCACTATTAGCATATCGTAATACGGCTTTACTAGAGGTTTTATATGGAACCGGAATTCGAGTTAGCGAGTGTGCAAATTTAATGATTGATGATGTAGATTTAACTAATAACATGATGCTGGTGTTAGGAAAAGGAAATAAGGAACGCTACATTCCCTTTGGAAAATATGCAAATCGAGCTATTAATGAATACATGCTTAAAAGTCGGGATATTTTGATGAAAAAATTTAATAAGCAACATCCGTATCTGTTTGTTGATCAGCATGGTTCTCATATTACTAGTCGTGGAATAGAATATGTGCTAAATCAAATTATGAAAAAAAGTGGCTTAAACTCTAGTATCCACCCACATATGTTAAGACATACGTTTGCAACTCAGATGCTCAATAATGGGGCCGATTTAAGAACTGTCCAAGAGTTATTAGGACATGCTAATTTATCAACCACCCAAATTTATACCCACGTTACAAAAGAAAAACTACTAAAAAATTATCAACATTTTTTTAAACGAAATGATGATGAAAATCCTGATTAAGATATTTTTAAATTTTTGTTTTTTTCTATGCAAAGTCAAGTATTCATGGCAAAATAGAATGATAAAGAATTACTTGCGGGGAGAATAGGATGATTGTATCATTACAAAACGAAAATTTAACAGTTAAAATTAATCAGATTGGGGCTGAATTGATTTCAGTTCAAAATTCTCACGGTCTTGAATATATTTGGAATGCTAATCCAAACTATTGGAAGCGGCATGCTCCAATCTTATTTCCCATGGTGGGGCGGTTAAAAAACGACAAGTATGATTATGACGGTAAAATTTATACAATGTACCAACATGGCTTTGCACGTGACAGTGAATTTGAAATGATTGAATCAAATGAAACTGAAGTGGTCTTTTTATTAAAAGCTACTTCAAAAACAATGAAAGTCTATCCTTTTAATTTTGAATTATTTGTAACTTATACTTTAGTTGATAAGACGCTTGAAGTTAGCATGTTAGTGGTAAATCAAGATCAACATTCTATGTATTTTTCAATTGGAGCTCATCCTGGTTTTAGGGTGCCACTTAATCCAACTAACGAAACATATGATGATTACGAAGTTTCAATTGATCCAAAAGAATCATATCCATTAATTAGCTTGAATAAGAATGGGTTGACAACTACTAACCAAACTAACTTTAATCCCAAAGGTAATCCAATTGCAATCAGTCATGAGTTGTTCAAAGATGATGCACAAATTTTCGATGTTCAGTCTAATCCCAAGACAACTTTTACCATTAAGTCAAAAAAATCACAGCATGGAGCAGCAGTGACAGCTTATAACAACCAATATTTTGGCATTTGGTCAACTTATCCTGTTCAATCTGATTTTGTTTGTATTGAACCTTGGTGGGGGATTGCTGATTCAGAAAATAGTACAGGATTTATTCGAAATAAAAATGATATTAGTCGATTAAGATGTGGTGAAGATTTTATGGCCAAGTTTAGTATCACATTTTTCTAAAATAAAAAGACTTTCACAAGAAAGTCTTTTTATTATTTGATTGTTTTTTTGATATATTTTAAATACCAGTAATATAATCCAAATGGAACTAAATTTTCTTCTCCATGAATAATTTTTATGACATTTTTACGATGGCGATATATTGTAAAGCAGGTTAAACAAAGTGCAATGAAAGTTAGTGCCATATCATGAGTAAAGAATGAAACAAAAATAATCATGATAAAGCTAATGATACTACCTAGACTTACCATGCTTGTAATTGCAATACAAGATCCTAAAACAAGTGCAGCAATTAAGAAGAAACTAGGATTATAAGCTAATAGCATTCCAGCACTAGTTGCCACGGCTTTTCCTCCTTTAAAATGATCAAAGATGGAATAAGTGTGGCCTAATACGGCAGCTACTCCAAAGATTAATGGGTACCACGAACCAATTCCACAGACCATCGGTAACCAGGTTGCTAAAAATCCCTTACCAATATCCATAAATAAGACGATTGTTCCAGCAATTGGACCTAAAACGCGATAAGTGTTGGTAGTGCCAATATTTTTAGAACCATGTCTTCTAATATCAACATTAAAAAAGACTTTTCCAATCCAAACTCCACTTGGAATTGACCCTAATAAGTATGCAATCAATAAAAGAACAATTATTTTAATCATTTTTCCTCCAAAGATTTAAAGTGAACAAACACAATTTTAGCATTTTTTATCAAAATAAGACAGATTACAAAATAAAAAGCAGCAGTAATTCCTTTATTTGCAATACATGCTAAATAAGTTATTATAAAATACAGACGAAAAGGAGTTTTCTGCATATGACTAAATTAAGTAATTCAGATAATTATGATGCTTCTTCAATTCAAGTACTTCATGGACTAGAAGCAGTTCGTAAACGCCCTGGGATGTACATTGGTTCAACAGATGGTAAAGGATTACATCATCTTGTTTATGAAATTGTAGATAATGCTGTTGATGAAGCAATCGCAGGTTACGGAAAAGAGATAAATGTAACAATTCACAAGGATGATAGTATTACCGTAGTTGATCATGGTCGTGGGATGCCAGTTGGAATGCATGCCTCTGGCAAACCAACTCCAGAGGTTATTTTAACGGTTTTGCATGCTGGTGGTAAGTTTGGCCAAGGAGGTTATAAAACTTCTGGAGGATTGCACGGAGTTGGTTCTAGTGTCGTTAATGCGTTATCTAGTCATTTAACTGTTGAAATTGTACGTGATCATCAAAAATATCAAGAAGATTTTGAAAATGGTGGACATCCAGTTGGCACTTTACGTAATCTAGGAAAGACAAAAGATGGTAATGGAACTACTATTACCTTTAAGCCAGATCCAGAAATGTTTACTACGATTACGTATAATTTTGATACTTTAGCAACTCGTTTACGTGAATCTGCTTTCTTATTGAAGGGAGTTAAGATTACGCTGACTGACGAACGTGAGGGTCAAGAGCGCAAGGAAGTTTACTTATTCAATGAGGGAATTAAGGAATTTGTTGCTTACTTAAATGAAGGTAAAAGTACGCTTGGTGATGTGATGTACTTTGATGGCAGTAAAGGTGGAATTGAAGTTGAAGTAGCAGCTCAATACAATGATGGATACACTGAAACGATGCTTTCATTTGTTAACAATGTTCGAACCAAAGATGGTGGAACCCATGAAGCTGGCTTTAGAAGCGGATGGACAAAAGCCTTTAATGAATATGCCCGAAAAGTTGGTATCTTAAAAGAAAAAGATAAAAAATTAGAAGGAACTGACATTCGAGAAGGATTGACAGCAGTTGTTGCTTTACGAGTTCCAGAAGAAGGACTTCAGTTTGAAGGACAAACTAAAGAAAAATTAGGAACCCCTGAAGCACGTGCTATTGTAGATAGTGTTGTTGATGAACAACTTCTTTATTTTTTAATGGAAAATGGAGATCTAGCTAATACTTTGGTGCAAAAAGCTTTACGTGCACGTAAAGCTAGAGAGGCTGCAAAAAAAGCACGTGAAGAAAGTCGACACGGAAAAAAGAAAAAGAAACAAGAAAAACTTCTTTCAGGAAAGCTAACCCCTGCTCAATCAAAAGATGCTAGTAAAAATGAATTGTTCTTAGTCGAAGGAGATTCTGCTGGGGGCTCTGCTAAACAAGGAAGGGATCGAAAACATCAAGCCATTCTTCCCTTAAGAGGTAAAGTTCTTAATACTGAAAAAGCTAATGTGGCAGATATCATGAAAAATGAAGAGATTAGTACAATTATGTATACCGTTGGTGCCGGAATGGGAAATGACTTTGATTTAAAAGATGCAAATTATGATAAGATCATTATCATGACTGATGCTGATGATGATGGTGCTCACATCCAGATCTTATTATTAACGTTTTTCTATAAGTTCATGCGTCCAATGATTGAAGCAGGGAAGGTTTATGTTGCTTTACCACCTCTTTATAAATTACAAGAAGGAAAGGGTAAAAACACTAAGATTGAATATGCTTGGACCAATGAGGAATTAGAAGATCTTAGAAAAGATTTTCCTAAGGGAATGACCTTACAAAGATTTAAAGGTCTAGGAGAAATGAATGCTGATCAGTTATGGGAAACGACTATGGATCCAGAACACCGAACTTTGATTCGGGTTCAAATTGATGATGCAGCGGTTGCAGAACGTCAAGTTTCAACTTTAATGGGTAGTAAAGTTGAACCAAGACGTGATTGGATCGAAAATAACGTTCAATTTAACCTTGAAGATGAAGGTAGTATTTTAGATAATACAAAATAAAAAATAGGAGGTGAAGTGATTGGCAAAAGAAGCTGAAATTAAAAATTTGTCTTTGGCTTCAGTAATGGATGAACGATTTAGCCGTTATTCAAAAGCAATTATCCAAGAAAGGGCTTTACCAGATGTACGTGATGGTTTAAAACCAGTCCAACGGAGAATTCTTTATTCTATGAATAAAGACGGAAATACTTATGATAAAGGGTTTAGAAAAGCAGCAAAGTCAGTTGGTAATGTAATGGGTAACTTTCATCCGCATGGAGATAGTTCAATTTACGATGCCATGGTACGAATGAGTCAATCATGGAAACTAAGAGAACCACTAATTGATATGCATGGTAATAATGGATCAATGGATGGCGATCCTCCCGCAGCAATGCGTTATACGGAAGCTCGAATCAGTAAGATTGCTGGAGAAATGTTACGAGATATTGATAAAGGGACTGTTGATTGGGTATTAAACTTTGATGATACTGAAGAGGAACCAACTGTTTTACCAGCTCGGCTACCTAATTTATTAATTAATGGTGCAACTGGAATTTCAGCCGGTTATGCAACTGAGATCCCTCCCCATAATTTAGGGGAAGTAATTGATGCTTTGCTGTACTTACAAGAACACTCAGATGCCAGTCTTGCTGATTTAATGAAGTTTGTTCAAGGACCTGACTTTCCAACTGGGGGAATTGTTCAAGGTTTAGATGGGATTAAACAAGCCTACCGAGATGGTCATGGTAAAATTATGATTCGTTCACGGAGTGAAATTGAAAATCTTCGTGGTGGTAAGAAAATGGTTAAAGTTACGGAAATTCCTTATGAAGTCAACAAGTCCCAATTAGTTAAACAAATTGATGAAATTAGAATTAACAAAAAAGTTGACGGAATTGCTGAAGTTCGTGATGATTCAGATCGAACTGGGTTGATGATTTCAATTGAGTTAAAACGTGATGCTGAAGTAAAGGGAATTTTAAATTATTTATATAAAAATACTGATTTACAGGTCTCTTACAACTTTAATGTTGTAGCTATTAAGGATATGCGGCCACAGCGTCTTGGGTTAAAGAATATTTTAGCTACTTATCTTGATTATCAGCGAGAAGTAATTACGAAAAGAACTAAATTTGATTTAAATAAAGCACAAGAACGGCAACACATTGTTGAAGGATTAATTAAAGCACTTTCAATTCTTGACGAAGTTATTAGTACTATCAGAGCTAGTTCAAATCGAAAAGATGCACGTGATAATTTGATTAGTGAATATGATTTTACTGAGAAACAAGCGGATGCTATTGTTGCATTACAACTTTATCGGTTAACCAATACCGATGTGACAAAGCTGAAAAAAGAAAACGCTGATTTGGCTGCTAAAATTGCTGAATATCAAACTATTTTAGCTAATCCAGCGGAATTGGATCATGTTTTAGCAGAAGAATTACGGGAATTAAAAGCTGAATATCAAACCCCACGTCGTTCGACGATTGAAGCAGAAATTGAAAACATTAAAATTAATAAAAAAGTTGTAATTCCGGATGAACAAGTTATGGTCATGGTTTCTCGAGATGGTTATTTGAAACGGAGCAGTATCCGTTCCTATAAGGCTTCTGAACTAACTGATAATGGGTTAAAAAGTGAAGATCGCCCGGTCTTTATTAAGCAATTGAGTACTCGTGATTCTTTATTTATTTTTACTGATGCGGGTAATTTAATCTACCGTCCTGTTTTTGAAATTGATGATGTAAAGTGGAAAGATACTGGAGATCATATTTCACAGTTAAATGGAATTGACTCAAACGAAAAAGTAATCTCAACATTTGCTTTTCCTAATCTTAAAGAGCAAGGAAACTTTATCATTACCACAAAATCTGGACACATTAAGCAAACTGAATTTGAAAAATTATTACCAGGACGAACATATAAGAGTCGTGCCGCTGTTTATGAAAGATTAAAAGATGAATTAGATGCAGTGGTAGATGTTGAATATATTCCTAATGGCGATGCAAGTGATGTATTATTAATGACTAACCAGGGATTAGCACTTCGTTACAATCTTAATGAGGTATCAGTAAATGGCGCTCGGACAACCGGTGCAAAAGCAATTAATTTAGGTGATGATGATTTTGTGGTTAATTCACAATTAGTAAATGAAAACTCACAATTGGCTTTGGTATTTCAAAATGGTAATTTTAAAAAGTTAAAAGTTGCAGAGATACCAGTTACTAGTCGAGCACGTAAGGGAATTAAAGTTTTACGTGATTTAAAAACGAAAACTAATTTGCTTGCAAACTTTATTAAAATTAATCCCGATGATCAGATTTTAACCATTTTTACTGATCATTTAAGTGGACATGATGTAATTTTACAAGAACATGGTTTTTCAAAACGAGTTTCTAACGGAAATCCAGAAGTTAATGTTAAAATTGACGGGGTCCCGGTTTCAATTAATCATCAGGTAATGGTTACAAGTGATGATAATGCTAAATTGGTTTAAAATTATCTTTGTGGTAAAGTAGAGACATAAGAATTTAAAGGAGATTATTTACATGGCTAAAGAACTAGTTTTTGGACACAAAAATCCTGATACTGATGCGATTGCTGCTGCAATCGCGTTAGCATATTTAGAGAAGCAAGATGGTTACGATACGGAAGCAGTTGCCTTAGGTCCTGTTAATCCTGAAACCAAATTTGTCTTAGATTACTTTGGTGTTAAGACTCCAAGAATTGTGGAAAATGCAGAACCTGAAACCAACAAAGTAATGTTAGTTGACCACAATGAACCACAACAAAGTATTAATGATATTTCTAGTTTGACTGTGACTCATGTAGTAGATCATCATCGAATTAGTGATTTTAATACATCTAAGCCTCTATATTATCGCGCTGCACCTTATGGCTGTTGTTCAACTATTATTACCCAAATGTATTCAGAAGAAGGAATTGATATTCCTAAAGAAATTGCGGGTCTTATGATGTCAGCTATCATTTCTGATACATTATTACTTAAATCACCAACCACTACTGATGTTGATCGTGATGCTTTACAAGCTTTAGCTGATATTGCTGGAGTAGATAACATCGAAGATTATGGTGTTAAAATGCTTAAAGCTGGAACCAACGTTGATGCTAAATCAGATAAAGAATTAATTGATAGTGATGCTAAATCATTCACTTTAGGTGGTAAAAATGTTCGTATCGATCAAATTAACGTGGTTGATTTGGAAGATATTAACAAACGACTTGCTGATATTAAAGCTGCCATGGTTGATGAAGCTAAAGCAGAAAAATATGATTTATTCTTAGTTTTAGTTACAAATGTTTTAACTAGTAACTCAGAAATGATCGTAGTTGGTGAACCAAAAGCAATTGTTGAAACTGCCTTTGCTAATAAATTAAATGACGACGATGTCATGAATTTACCTGGAGTTGTTTCACGTAAGAAACAAGTTGTTCCCCCATTGACTGAACAATTAGAAACAAAAAAATAGTAATTAGCATTAAATTTAGCGGTTGAATTCTTCTAGGGTTCAACTGCTTTTTGTTAAAAGATTAAATAAATAAGTTAGATTGTTTGCAATCTATTATAATTAATTTATCATTAGGTTAATAGATAACAAGGAGGAATATCATATGAGTAAAATTAATCAAGATGAGCTTAAACAAAAATTAACCCCAGAAGAATATGCGGTCACCCAGGAAGCAGCGACCGAACCAGCCTTTACTGGTAAATACGATGACTTTTTTGAAAAGGGCTTATACGTTGATGTAGCTACCGGTGAACCATTATTTATTTCTGATGATAAGTATAATTCTGGCTGTGGTTGGCCAGCTTTCACTAAACCAGTTGATAAGAGTGCAGTTAAAAACAATACTGACACTTCTTATGGAATGATGAGAACAGAAGTGAGAAGTTCTGATGGAAATTCTCATTTAGGGCATGTTTTCCCTGATGGTCCTGCCGATAAAGGTGGTTTAAGATACTGTATTAATTCTGCTGCCTTGAAATTTATTCCATATGCTGATCTTGAAAAAGATGGTTATGGGGAATACAAAAAATTAATTAAATAAGAGGTTTTTTAAATGGGTAAAAAAACAGAAACTGCAATTTTTGCAGGAGGATGCTTCTGGTGTATGGTTAAACCATTTGACCAGATGCCAGGGATTGAAGCAGTCATATCTGGATATACCGGTGGACATGTGGCTAATCCAACTTATGAAGAAGTTTGCAGCGAAAAAACGGGACATACTGAAGCTGTTAAAATTACGTTTGACCCAGAAATCATTTCGTATCAACAATTAGTCGATATTTATTGGAGGCAAACTGATCCAACTGATGCAATGGGACAATTTCAAGATCGTGGCGACAGTTATCGTCCTGTAATTTTTGTAAATAGTCCAGAACAACGAAAAATTGCGGAAGCTTCTAAAAAAGCATTAGAAGACTCTGGAAAATTTGATGATCCCATTGTTACTAAAATTGAAGCTGCTAAACCATTTTATCCAGCCGAAGATTATCATCAAGATTTCTATAAAAAGAACCCACTTCGAGCTGAAATGGAAGAAATGGGTGGAAGAGAACAATTTAAACAAGGGATTTGGGAAAATAAATAAACATTAATTTAATAAATTAAGATCTATGATAAAATCATAGGTCTTTTTTGTTATTATTGTATAATGCAATTAATGTGCAACTGCTGGTTGCGGACTATGCAATCGTTTGATAACAGGGGCTTATAGATTTTTATAACGATTTAGGTATACTTAAATTCAGATATGCATATCTAATCAAAAATAGGAGATCTAAAATGCAAAATCAATTTAGACAACAAATTATTAAATTACGCCAAGCGCAAAACTTATCTCAAGAAATGTTAGCTAGAAAAATGTTTGTTTCGCGTCAATCAATTTCTAAATGGGAAAAAGGGGATTCCATTCCTGATTTAGATAAATTACTTTCTTTAGCACAAATTTTTAATGTTGATTTAAATGAACTAGTTACTGGTAATAAAAGTGAAAAAGAACAATTACTAAAGCTTTCAGAAGTTAAAATGAAATTTGATATCCCAGTATTACGCAAAATTAATTTACAAGTTCATGCTAATGAAAGAATTGCCTTCTTAGGCAGTAATGGGGCTGGAAAAACTACCTTGGTAAAAATCATTAGTGGTTCTTTAAAACCTACTTCAGGGATCGTTGAACGTAACTATAATCAAAATCTGGACTTTGGTTTTATGATGCAGGAAAATACTTTAATTGAAAGTTTTCGGGTATCAGAAATGATTGAGTTGACCATTTCATTAAATAAGTTAACTAATGTAAATGTTGATGGGGTTCTTAAAGAATTTGGACTCTTAGATAAGAAAAAACAATTTGTTTCAGCTTTATCTGGAGGACAAAAACGAAAATTGGATTTATTAATTAGTTCCATTAAACCATCGAAACTATTAATTTTAGATGAGCCAAAGGTTGGAATGGACTTAGAAACAATTGATTTTTTCTGGAATTACATGGATCAAATTAAAGGAACTGTCATTACAATTACGCATGATTTTAATCAAATTGACCATTATTTTGATCGAGTTATTCTTCTAAAAAATGGGAAAATTAGTTGTGATGAAAAGGTAGCAACCATTCATTCGCATAATCAAACGATTGATCAATGGTATCGTAAATATAATAGTGAGGTGGGATAATGAATATTTACTTAATGATTAAAAATACTTTTAGAAATAAACGGTTTATTTTCTTTACCATTTTAACTCCGGTTTTTTGGTACATAGCATTAGTAATGATGAGCAAAACTAGTGGTTTTTATGAAAATAAATATGCTTATATTTGGTTTACTGCTAGTTGTTTGATTGGAATTGCCGGAAATTCCTTAGTTTCATTTGCTAAATCAATTAATTCCATGAAAAATTTCTATGAATTGCAAATTGCAACCTCCAAATATACGATTTTAAAATGGTTGTATGATGAAATTATTGTCCAATTAGTTTTAAATACGGTCATTTGTTTAGTTATTTTAATCGTTACATTTTTGATCGGTCACGTTGAATTTAGTCTGAAATTTGTTTTACTAATTATAGGTTTAAACATTTTTGGTGGATATTTAAGCTTATTTGGCTTTACAGTGGGTCAATTTTTTAATTCAAAGGCTATTGATGCATCTAGTTTTCTGACTATGTTGGTAATTAGTTTTTTGATTGTTCCATTTTATACTTGGGTTAAGTCAGATTGGGCACCAATTCTAACTAATGTTCAAAAAGTATTTCCAGGATATTACGTTAATCAATTAACTCAGCGTCTATTTCTTGGTGGGGACTTACTTAAACCCGCTATTTATTTTAGCTTGTCAATAATATTAACCAGTGTTCCAGCAATTATTGCACTTTTATGGAAATTTAAAAGTAAAAGTTGAGGGATAATTTTAATGAATGATTTTAAAAAGATTCATGATTTTTTGAAAGATAATTATGGTAATGGCAATTTTCACGAACCAAATTATCATTATGAATATCAAAAGGATTACCGAAATGATGCTCAACATAGTGGTGACTTTGAATTAGGATACAAACAAGCTCAATCTTATTATTGTCATAGTCATCATCTTAAATGTTATCCAATTGGTTTAATTAAAGTGATTAATAAAGTTTTGAATGATCGGCTCACCGAAATTGTTGATTTTGTGATTGGTTACGATCAGGCAAAAAAAGATTTAAAATAAAAATAGATCATAACGGTTTAATTATATAAACTGTTATGATCTATTTTTTAAAAATTAATAGCTTCAGGACGATCTCTGAATGACTCAATGATTGCGGATTTAATGGTAATAATAATAATGGCTTTACCATGAAGATTTTCGTCTAATTGTTTTATCTGTGGAATTTCAGTTGCTAGTTTTGCAACTTGATCTGGGTTAGTGATTGCTTTAGCTGTTGCTTGATTAGAAGAAAAACGTAATCTAGTTTTCTGATCGAATAAACTAGCGATTGCAACTTGCGGATTTTGCTTAATATTATTAACTCTTTTAGTATTAGCAGAAGTTACGATATAAAGTATATTTTCATGTTCAGAACTTTGAGCATAGCTAATGATTGAATTGCTAATCAAACCTTTACCATCTTTAGTTGCTAAATAAATAAAGGAAGGTAATATATTTAGCACTTTACAAAACTTGCTTTCGTGAATATTAGCACCACTAGCCTTTTTACGAGTTGTCGTCTTTTTGATTGTAAGAAGGGTAAGTGGAATTACTAAAACCAGATATCCAATAATTACGCCTAAGATGATTAAACCTAAGTGATTAAAATTAAGTGGATAGCCAATTGTGATAATTGCAATTAAGAATGAGATTGTATATACGATAAATAATTCAATAAATCTTTTTAAATACATGTTTTCCTCCAATATGTAAAACATTTCACAACTATACATTATAACAAATATTTAGTGAAATATTTGTTATAATGTAAATGTAATAATATGAAAGGAAGATTATTTTTATGGTAGTTAAAATGGAACCAAATAAAGCTCAAGATGTTTGGAAAGATGTCGGAGAAAATGTTGATTTTGTTTCCTTAGAATTGAAACGTGATAATCAGGCAAAAGCTCAAGCTGGAATTCAGGAGTTTGCTGGTCGTTCTCAAGCAATTATTCGTTCGATGCGAATTAGAGAGCCTGAAGCAGATTTAAGAGTGGCAATCGGTTTTAGTAATAAAGCTTGGAATTATCTTTTTCCCCAAGCTAATAAACCTAAAGAGTTAGAAGATTTTACTGGAGTTACTGGACCAGAATATAGTATGCAAGCTACTGAAGGGGATATTTTCTTGCATATTCGCGCTAAAAATCAAGCGGTTGTATATGAAACAGTTACCCAATATCGGAAATTTTTAAAAGACTTTACTGATGTTTTGGACGAAGTAAAGGGTTTTAGATACCTTGAAGGCCGGGCAATTATTGGGTTCATTGATGGTACAGAAGCTCCACAAGTTGAGGATGCAGCACCATATGCAATTATTGGTGATGAGGATCCTGAGTTTGTGAACGGATCGTATCTTTTTACCCAAAAATGGATTCATAATATGGACTTTTGGAATAAAATGACAGTTGAACATCAAGATAAAGCAGTTGGTCGAGAAAAATTCTCTGATTTAGAATTAGATGATGATGATAAGTATGCTAATGCACATAATTTAGCATCTAATACTGGTGACGAAAATAAGATTGTTCGTATGAACGTACCATTTTCTGATCCAGCCAGTGATAAAACTGGAACTTATTTTATGGGATATTCTAGACATTGGAGCGTTACCAAAGACATGTTGCAACAGATGGTTGATATGAGTGATTTCTTATTGACATTTTCTACTATAAAGACCGGAACTCTATATTTTATTCCATCAAGACCAATGCTAGATTCCATTGCTGCAGGTGAATTAAACCCAAAAAGTTAATCACAAAAAGTGTTTAATAGTCCCATTTTGGGCTAATACAGAAATTCCAAGCATAATATAAATAACGGCTGATAAGTATTTGCCATACTTGTTTAAAATATGTTTTACTTTGTTATTGTCACCTATTTTAGTAGCAAGAACAAAGAAAACAACTGCCATTAAGAGCATTACAATAAATGCGGCAATTAATTCGATGTTGGTTTTTTTAATAAAAATTGGAATATATACAGCCACATTATCAGCACCACATGCGGTAATAGTAATAATTACGGTTTTTATTACTATTGTGTAGGTGGAATCATTACTAGTTTCGATATTGGAATTAGAATAATGTTTTTTTGGTAATAGTTCTTTTATTCCAAAAATAATAGGAAAAATTCCTAATAAGCCAATAACCCACATTTGCGGAACAGAGCCTAAGATTCTTGCTATAATCATAGGTAAGATTGTTAAAAAAGAAGTACCAATTAAATCACCAGCAAGAATTGGTTTGGTCTTCTTGTAAGTTCCAATTAATAGTACTAAGACCAGGATATAGTCAAGATTAGTTGAAACATAAGCTACAATCGAATTTATTATAATTTCTACCATTTTATATTCACCTTATTCTTAAAAAATTAAAACGAACGAATTGAAAGAAGTAATCCATAAATTAAGAAAAATATTCCTAAAATTATTTTAATTGTAATAATTGGTACAGATATGGTTATCATTATAATTAAAATGATTCCTGTTAATATTCCTAATACTCCAAATATTCTAGTAATTAGAAGATACCAATGTCTTATATTTGGGGTTAAAGCAATCATCTTTATTTCTATCAGTGAACTTATAATAATCCAGATAGCTATTATTAATAGTTCAATATTTAAACTGATTATATTGCTAAAAAACAACATAATACTTAATACTATTTCAATTGATCCCAATATAACCAAAATTTGGTTAGATACTTTAAAATAATGATTGGTTTCAATATAGATATAGTAACGGTAAATACCAGTTAATAAAACACCAATAGCAATAAATATAATTAATTCTGGATTTAAATTCATTTTGTTAAACAATATTAAAAATGATAAAAATAATAAATATAACCCAGTAGTTAAAGCGAATGAATCAAACGGTTTGTCTCTGTTAGTTAGCATAAGTCCCTCCAACTTATTATAAATAATTTAGTCAAATTATATTATACAACTTTAATTCTTTAATTAAAAATTATATTTTAAATAAATTTTAGTTATAACCGATGCAATTTAAAAAATTAAATAGTTACAAGTTTTGTTTGAAAAAATATTTAATATAAAATAGGGGATTTATTTTCGTTTGAAATTGAAAAAATAAAGTTACTGAAACATAAATTATTGTTTTTCGCCGAATTGTTTGCTAGAATACGGCTAATCTTACAGATAAAGGGAGACTATACTGTGAAAAAGAAAACACTTTTTTTGAGATTTATTTTATTTGGACTAGTAGGTTTTATTTTATTCTTAGTTTTATTACTTCTATTTGCCGTAACTAAAAATCTTAATCTAGGTTCCTCATTTTGGTTTTGGTTAGGCACTTTTTCTGCTTTTTGTTCTGCATTTATTTCATTACTAATCATTTTTTATTTGTTTAAGATATTAGCTGCAATTGATATGAACGTTTTTTTATCCGCAACGGGTGTAAAATTAGTTATAATAATTAGAAATCTCGCTTTCGGAGAATGTATTATACTGACTGGGTTAATGCCTATGATTTATCGTATAGTAGATTTAGAAGATGCTCCAGGACTCTTGATAATAGGAATTGGAATCTTTTTGTTGGTACCAGTGGGAATAGCAACATTCATTTCGATTTCTCAATCCTTACTTGAAAAAGCAGTTAAACTTAAATCAAGTAAGTTATAGTAATATGTAATTAAAAAAAGGATAACTAATCATTAGTTATCCTTTTTTTAAGTTAATCTGTAATACGAATTAAGATTATAGAGAACTATTTTCATTCGTATTACTACTTCGTATAATATATATTATGTAAACTAGAAAAAGGAAAGTGATTTTATTGTTATCTTTCCCTATTTAAAAAAGCATTTGGTAAATTATTACCAAATGCTTTTTATTTAATTGCATCAAAATCAATCTCTTTTTCCCATCCAAGCGCTAATGCTTTTTCACCTAAGTGAACTCCAATTGATGGGCCAAAATAGCCTTGTTCAATTTTAATGTTTGGAAGTTGTTCATGAATACTTTTTACCCAAGCATCGCCAGCCTTACGGTCATTAGCATCAATCACAAAAAATTTAACTTGATAATCAATACTTTTAATTTCATCCGTAACAATTGATTCAACGCGTCTTAATGCACGTTTCATTGTTCTAACTTTGTCAAAAGCGATGATTTCATCAGTTTGATTATCAAATGTTAAGATCGGTTTAATATTTAATAATCCACCAATAAAAGCCGATGCATTTGAGAGACGACCACCTTTAACTAAATTATCAATATCATCAACTACGATTAGTTCATTAATGGTACTACGCTGAATTTTAAGTTTTTCAATAATTTCATCAGGATTAGTGCCAATTTTTGCTAATGCGGCAGCATATTTTACCAAATCACCCATCAGGGCTACCGTAATTTCTGAATCAAAAGGAATTACACGAATGTTGTCTAACATTTCAGCAACGTTAGTAACTTGATTAAATAATCCTGAAATGGTTGAAGCTAAATGAATACTGATGACAGTATCATAACCTTCATTTGCTAATTGATTATATAATTCGATTAATTCACCAATTGGTGGTTGTGAAGTTGTTGGAAGTTTTTTGGAATTACTTAATTTGCGATAAAATTCAGCATTATCGATATCAATGCCTTCTCGATAACTTTCATTGCCAAACACAACAGAAATTGGAATGACATGAATATTATACTTTTTAATGTCTTCATTTGACAAATAAGCCGAACTATCAGTTAAAACCGCTGTTTTCACTTACTAATCACCCTTTTACTTATTAATTTTTTTCATACTATTACCTAAACGGTTTAATAGAATTTTGAGCATGTTTTTTTCTTCTTCTGACCACTGCTCAAAGATTCGATTTTTTAATTTAGTATAGCTAATTTGAATTTTTTTAAGTGCCATATTACCTAAATCAGAAATGTCGTATACTAATTGACGTTTATCTTTTCCGATAGCTTTTTTGTGGACCATCTTCTTTTCAACTAAGCGCTTTAATTGTCTTGATAAAGTTGATGTATCTAAATCCATTTCTTTAGAAAGCGTTTCTTGTTTATCATATCCCTCAGAAATTGATAAAAGTAATTGCCACTCAGAAATGGTTAAGTTATTACTTTTGGTTAAAGATTGTAATTGCTGCTGCTGCAATTTACTAACTTCACGCAAAGCAGTAAGACTATTTTTCATAATTTAAAACCTCCGTTGCCTAATTATAGCATTAATTGTGCTATACAAGATTATGTAAATACAATTTACTACAAGAATTTACTTATGTAGTTTATACTATAAGTATCAATAGAAAACGAGGTACCAATATGTCATTTGATGGATCATTTACTCACTCTATGACTAAAGAATTAAAAAGTGAGTTGCAGAATGGCCGAATTACAAAGGTTAACGAACCTTATTTAAATGAAATTATTTTAACAGTTAGATCTAACTCAAAAAATTATCAATTACTTTTATCAGCTAATCCAACCTACGCACGAGTTCAGGCAACAAAAGTTCCATTTGTTAATCCTCAAGTTCCTAGTAACTTTGTTATGACACTTAGAAAATATATCCAAGGAAGTTTTATAAAAAAAGTTCATCAAATTAATAATGATCGAATTATTCACTTTCACTTTAATTCGCGTAATGAATTAGGCGATACTGAAGAGCTAGTAATTGTTGTTGAAATTATGGCTCGTCATAGTAATATTATTTTGGTTAAAGCTAAAAATAGTATTATCATCGATGCTATAAAAAGGATTGGATCTGATAAAAGCCGTTTTCGAACTCTCTTACCGGGATCAAAATACATTAATCCCCCTATTCAAAATAGTGTTGATCCCTTTACAATTACTGATTTTAGCAAAATTGAAGCATTAGAGAAAGATTTTCCAAATGTCGAAGTTCTTTCTGATGAATTAAGAAAGGCAGTCCAGGGTTTAGGTAAAGATACTTCTTTAGCTTTAGCAACTGCTTTACATGAGCCTGGTCTAGATACAGAAACAAAATTCAAAACTTTTTTTGCTAACTTTAATGATACAAATGCCACAATTGCAAGTGATAATAATGAAAAGCTAGTTTTTTCTGTCTTTCCGTTTAGTACTGAAAAAACATTAAAACAATTTGATACACTAAGTGAAATGCTTGATGAGTATTTTCAAGTTAAGGTTAAACGAGAACGGGTTCGAGAACAAGGTGCTCAATTAATTCAGATAACTAAGAATGAATTAAAAAAGAATCGTAATAAATTGCATAAGTTAGAGCGTTCTCTACATGATAATGAGCATTCGGACGATTATCGGATTAAAGGTGAAATTTTGATGACTTATCTTCATGAGGTTAAGCCAGGTGATACTTTAGTTGAATTAGCTAATTTTTATGATAATAATCAACCAATTAAGATTAATTTAAAACCAGCTCTTTCACCTGCTGCTAATGCTCAGTGGTATTTTAAACAATATCAAAAAAAGAAAAATTCAATTAAATTTTTAAATGACCAAATTGCAAAAACGACTGAAGAAATTAATTATTTTGAAAATATTGAAGCACAAATCCAAATTGCTAACCCTGAGGATTTAAGTGATATTAAAACAGAACTTAAAGCCGGAGGCTATATTCGTGATCATTCTAAATCAAAGAAAAAGGCACGAATTAAAGTTAGTAAACCCGAAAGATTTGTTGCGTCTGATGGTACGATTATTTTAGTTGGGAAAAATAATTTACAAAATGATCAATTAACTTTAAAAACTGCTGATAAACGTGATATTTGGTTACATGCTCAAAAAATTCATGGTTCTCATGTAATTATTAAATCATTTAATCCTTCTGAACAAACGCTAATTGAAGCAGCTGAATTGGCTGCTTACTTCTCTAAGGCTCGAGAATCAGCTAATGTCCCGGTTGATTATGTAACGGTTAAACGAGTAAAAAAACCTAATGGTGCTAAACCTGGGTTGGTTCATTATACTGGCCAAAGAACAGTTTTTGTTACACCTTCTGAAAAAATTGTAGCAAAATTACGTAAAAATAAATAAAAAAATCTAGATTAATTAATCTAGATTTTTTTATTTATAAGATATTTGTGCCCCAATTTCTAGAGCTCGGTTTTTTTCTTCATTTGAAATTCCTAAAGCATTAAACGGAAAATTAATTTTCATAGTCATTGGCTTAACACTAGATTTAAAATCAAAAATTAATTTTTCAACTTTTTCATGACTAAAGTTACCAGTGTACATTTTCATTAGAATTGCAATCCAATTAATATTAGTTGCTAAGTTTAAGAAAATAGTCTCGGTAATTCTTAGTGGCGAAACACCAGACAAAATAGCTTGCCCTTTTTCATTTAAACTAAAAACAACTTGAATTAATCCAGTTAATTTTTGTTGCTTTATTTCAGACGTCGCCACATTTAATAATTTATCAAAATCTAAGTTTTGGTTTTGATATGGAATAAAATAATCAGTTTGCTGGTCAATGTTTTGGCTATGATTATCGGATTGGGAAGAAAAGCCTACAGTTGTAATGGGAGTTATTCTATTTTTTGAAACCAAAAAATCAATTGCAAATTCAGCCCTATTAGACTTCCAATTTCCTGTTTTTTGGTCAGGTGGTAAAATAATTACCTTTGTATCATTTAATTTACTTAACTCTCTAATTAGGTAATGTCGATTCCCTGGAACAAAAATATATTCTGGTTTTTCCAATTTAACAATATCTAAAATGTCCCCAAGTTGCACAGGTTCAATATACTGTTTATCACTAATTGAAGGAATTAAACTCACTGAATTAGGATTATTATTTAAAATAATAGTTTTTAAGCCTAGCTTATGCAAATGGATTAACATTTCTGCGGTATAAACATCTGCTGCTATATTTGGTCCTAAGTGATTACGACCCTTCCCAATTACTAAAGCGCTATGATTGCTTAGCTGTGTGGTATCATTTTCAAATTCGAAACTGCCATAGAATGAGTCAATCTTTTCTAAGAATTCACCACCAGTTGGTTCAATCATTTTATAAGTTTTATAAATATTATTTTTGGTTGCAATTCGATTAATTTTAGAATTAGTTGTGCGCCAATAATGACAAAACATTCCTGTTCCGAATCCAAACTTATTTCCTTTCAAAAGTACGTTAGGATCTAAAGGATTATTCTTAACCTCTTTAATTTCTTTTAAAATATTATTAATAATCACAAAGAAAAATTCATCAATTTTAGTTAGTTCAGATAAATCATTAATTGAATACCCCCGACTAACTGCTTCAAATAAAATTAAAATTTGGATATCCGTTGGGTGAATAAGTTGATTAATTAATTCATCTTCAGTTAAATCGCTATAACTAGGTAAGACATCCTTAGGGCTTGGCTGTGAACTTCTCAAAGCATTCATGAATGCTGATTCTACATTCCTGCCAATTCCAATTGAAGATCCTGTTGCTTTCGTTTGAGCACCTAGATTTTTATTAGCATTTGGTAAATAATCAAATGGCCAAACTGGCATTTTGACAGTTACATGGTCACTAACAGGCTGTAAGATTGAAGTTATTTTGTTAAATCTAGGTGGCAATTTTATATCAGTAAGCGATTGATTTAAGACAAGTGATGCTACCACTCTAGATAATGGATAGCCGGTTGCCTTTTCAGCAAGCGCTGTTTGTGCATTGAAGAATGGATTTACTTTAATTACAAAGCATTCATTATTGTTTGAATTTAAAGCAAATTGAATATGACAAACGCCTTTAATTCCTAAACAGTCCATAATTCTAAATGAAATTGCTCTAAGTATATGTAATTGAGAATCATTTAAAGTTTGTGCAGGTACAAAAACAACCGAATCAGTTGAATTAAGGCCAACTGGATTCATGTCCTCCAATGATGAAATTATCATTTTGGTACTATCAACATCACGAATTGCAACAATTCCAATTTCTTTGTAGCCACCAACTTCTCGTTCTAATGATACCTTATGGTCATTAGATTGCTGAAATAAATCATAAATATCATTATTTAACTGTTCAATATTTTGAAAAATATGTCTTCTTCCATATTTTGAAGCTTTAATTGCTTTAGCAGCAATTGGAAAGACCATGTCATCAATTGTGTTTCTTAATTCATCAAAGTTTGAAACAACATTTGTTTTCAAAATAGGAATATCGTTCTCTAATAGTCGATTTGCTAGTTGTGAATTGCGAGCCATTTTTTCAGCATTATTTTTAATTCCACCAAATAAATTAATATTGTCAGAATTTAGTCCAATAATTTTAACGTTATGATCATGAAGGATTCCCCGCTTATTTAATCTTTTTATAATTCTTAAGGCATCTTTTTGGCCATAAATTGGAGTAATTGCATCAATTTGTTGAGATTTAATGATTTTCTCAACATTATCTAAAGTAATTTTTTTAATAAATAAGTTTTGCTTAGGAATTTCAGAAAGCATAATTGAATATGGGTTATCATCAATTAAAAGTGTTTGAATTCCAAGCTTAGACCAAACTAGCATTGCTTGAAAAGCTGCAGCATCTTGTTCCCCTTCATGTCCAATGTTTGAAGATCCGCCTCCAATTACTAGGATTTTTTTAATATTATTCATTAATTAATCTCCTATGTGCGATAATGCTTTCAACAAATTCATCAAAAATGTCAAGACTATCATCTAAATTATTAATTCCTTCTGGAAAGAATTGGACCGAAAAAGTTGGGTAATCACGACTTCTAATTCCTTGAATGGTTCCATTAATTAAGTCAATGTATGTAACAATTAGTTTTGATGAATCAATTGTTTGGGATTCAACTGCATAATCCTGAGCTTGATTAGGGTATACAATCTCATTAGTAATGATTTTACGAACCGGATGGCTACTTCCATGAGTCCCAAATTTCATACGCGTAACTTTAGCGCCATTAGCAATGGCAATTAATTCATGTCCTAGACCAATTCCTAATAAGGGGACTTCCTTTTGCATGTCTTTAATATTTTCAACTACAATTGGATCAATTTCGTCTGGTGATCCTGGTCCAGATGAAATCACAACCCCACCTGGATCAAAATTTTTGATATCAGTAAAGTTAAAGTTCCAAGGAACTACAATGATATTACAGTTTAACTTTGATAGCTGACGAATAATACTTTCTCTTAATCCCAAATCGACTACCACAATCGTTATACCAACTCCAGGAACTAAATACGGTTTAGGAGTGGCAACTGACTGTATTTGCTGATTACTTAAAACAGCTGCTTGTAGCTGATCAAAAGCATGCTCATCATTATTATTGACGATACTTGCTTTTTTAATCTGGTGTTTTCGCACATGTTTTTGAATTTGACGCGTGTCAATGTTGCAAATTCCTGGAATATGTCTTTCCTTTAAAAATGAATCTAATGAAATATTTTTTAGTCGAGAAAAGGAAACATTTTCCGCCTCATTTACTACAATTCCCTTTGCAGATGTCATAATTGATTCATAATTTTTAGGATTGATACCAATGTTTCCAATGGATGGTTGAACGAAACTTATAATCTTATTATGGTATGAAGGATCAGTTATTGATTCTTGGTAATTATTTAAATTGGTATTTACAACTAATTCACCGGTGGTGTTAGAAAGATCCCCAAATGCTTCACCAGCAAAAGAAGTTCCATCATCGAGAATTAGATATCTTTTTTCCAATATAATCACCACCTTTTAAATCTTAATTAAATTAATATTTTGTAATTTCTACGCCATCTCGATCATCAATTTCAGTAACTAGTACCTTAATTTTCTCGTCCTTAGAACTTGGTAAATTTTTTCCAACAAAATCAGCTCGAATTGGAATTTCTCGATGTCCTCTATCAACTAACACAGCTAAACTAATTCTTTTAGGTCGACCAATTTCGTTGATTGCTCCTAGGGCAGCCCGAACTGTTCTACCAGTAAAAAGAACGTCATCAACTAAAACAACGTTTTTATTATCAATGTTAACTACGTTTTCAGCAACTTGTTCGTTTGAAGTAATTGTTTCTTTATTGTCATCACGATATTTTGTAATGTTTAATTCAATAACTGGGATATCTGTATTTTCTAACTTTTTTAATCGATTAGCAATTCGTTCTGCTAGAAAAACTCCTCTAGTTTTAATTCCAATTAAAACTAAATTCTCAACCCCTTTATTTTTTTCAATAATTTCATACGTAATTCGGTTTAAGGCCCGTTGCATGGCCATCCCGTTTAAAACAACTTTTTCATTTTGCATAATTATTAAACCTCTTTTGTTTGGTATTGATTTTTTAAATTACTAAGTGTTTTTTCAAATATTTTAGGCAATGGAGCTTTAAAATCCATTTCTTTTCCAGTGACGGGATGTTTAAATCCTAATTCAGCAGCATGAAGAAATTGACCGTTTCCTTTAATGGTTTTCCTAGGACCGTAAAGCGGATCACCAACAACGGGATGATTAATGTATTTCATATGAACCCTGATTTGATGGGTTCGACCCGTTTCAAGTTGGCACTCCACTAATGTATAGTCAGTGCCGAAGCGCTCTAAAACTTTAAAATGAGTAATGGCATTCCTTCCGTTAGTAACGACGGCCTGTTTTTTACGATCTTTTGGAGACCTACCAAGTGGTGCATTAATTGTACCAGAGTTTTCTTTAAAAGCCCCATGTACTAAGGCTAAATATTTTCGACGACTAGTCTTTTCCTTTAGTTGTTGAGATAACGATTTTAATGCTGCTTCTGATTTTGCTACCATTAATAATCCAGAAGTATCTTTATCAATCCGATGAACAATTCCAGGACGTAAAGTACCATTGATGTCAGGCAAATTAGTATGATAAAGTAGTGCATTTACTAAGGTATGGTTAGGATGTCCAGGAGCGGGATGAACAACCATTCCTTGAGGCTTGTTAATTACAATTACGTCATTATCTTCATATACAATTTCAATTTTAAGATTTTCTGGATTTAAATCTAATTTTTTTGGCTCAGGTATTTCAACTGTGACTACATCATCTTTTTTTACTTTGTATTTTGCTTTAATTGAATCACCGTTAACTTTAACTAATTCCAATTTAATCAATTCATTTGCATGTGAACGACTAAGCTCTGTAAATTCATCAGCAATTGCTTTATCTATTCTAGGACCGTCAATATTTACCTGATACTTTAATTTTTTCAATTACTTACTCCTCTTTTAACAATGAAAATAGTAAAATGATGACTCCAAACGTTAGACACATATCTGCAATATTGAATACTGGAAAATTAATAAAGTCGATTTTAAACATGTCAGTTACAAACCCAAATTTAATTCTATCAATCAAATTTCCAATGGTTCCAGTTAACATTAATGTAATTCCTAATGAGATTAAACAATTAGATTTAAATTTATATAATAAGTAAATAAAAATTAAAATAGCTAAAAAGGCAATTAATACAAAGAAAATAGAATTACCTTGCATAAAACTCCAAGCTGCTCCTGTATTTTGTAAATAAGTAAGTGAAAAAATTTGAGGTATGACAGTTACTTCTTCACCTAGTTTGATATTTAATCTTGTTTGAAACTTAACAATTTGATCTAAAATTAATAAACTAATAGTAATGATTAATAATAAAAAATGGTATTTTTTTAATTTCAATTTTTATCCTCTGAGTTAGCAAGAATTTCTGATAATTCAATTGCTGAATTTGACGGCACTATAAACTTATATACTTTCCCATTAATTTTAAAAGAAATTGAATTTCTTTTTGAAACAACATCTGAAATTTTTTGGTTGGCAAATGTTTTCCCAAGCGGATGGAGAACACTACAAATTTTAATTTCATGGTTGTTAATAAGTATTTTGCGATAATAAATTTGAATCCAAGTTAAAAAAATAAAGAATAAAAAAATAATCAAAGTGGTTGACTGAAATGTTGTTATTTCAAGCCATACGATAATTCCAATTAACATTACAATTAAAGTCCAACTCCAACAAATACAACTAGTTGAAAGTTGTGGCTGATATAAAAATTTTCGCTTTTGAGTTATCATAAAAACATCCCTTCAAAAATGGAGAATACAAATGTATTATAAACTATATTCTGATGCAGCAAAACATCCTGATTCTAATGATGTAGGAATTGGGGTTTTATTAGTAAATAATCAGCACCAAGTACAGGAAAAATTCAATTTAATTGCAAAAGATAATCATGAAGCAGAATTTAAAGCTTGTATTGAGGCACTAGAATTTTTCAAGAAAAATGTAACTTATGAAAATTTCCAACAATCAGTACTAATGTATTTTACAGACAGTAAGATTTTAGCTGATAGCCTAGTCAAAGGCTATGCCAAACATTATCAAGAATATGTAGATCAAATTCTTAAAATCGAATCCGAATGTAACTTGGTTTTTAATAACTGGATTCCTGATAATGAAAACCATGGTGCACATAATTTAGCAATTCAAGCATTACATGACATTAATTAATGTAATTTGAAATTGGTTTTTGATATTCATCCAGACTCATTTTTGGGTGTTTGATTAAATCAACTAGTAATTTAGCAACCATGGGACCAGTAGTTAAGCCAGAAGATCCTAATCCAGTTCCAATTAATAACGAATTGCATCCAGGAACATAGCCAAACAATGGACTAAAGTCATTTGTATAGGCTCTAGTCCCTACTTTAGTGAGAATAATGTCGTTAACTGAAATATTACCAATTAAGTTATTAGCAGTCGTAACGAGTGCTTGATCAACTGCTTTCTCAGATTTTATATCAAATCCTTGTTCGTTGTCATGAGTTGCACCAATGATTAACTTACCATTATTTAAAGGTATGAAATCATATTCTGACTCCGGCATCATAACTGGCATTGGTTTATTAACATTTTTTTCAGGAATTTGAACTTCAATTAACTGTCCCTTTTGAGGATGTAATTGTAAATTGATGTTTAAATCAGCTAGAATTTGCTTTGACCAAGCTCCAGTAGCTAAAATGATTTTATCAAATTTAAACGTTTTTTCGTTAAAATAAATTTGGTTTTCTGTAACTAATCTTACGTGTCCCTTGTATATGCTTAAATTATGGTTCTCTGCAATTTTTAAAAGGTGTTCACAATATAATTTGCCATCAATCCGACTACCTCCAGGAACAAATATACCGTCATGTGGGGAATGTTTAATAATTGGAACTAATTCTTTAATTTCAGATTTTGAGACATAACGAACTTCTCCCATTTGAGGTGAAGTTTTTTTTCGTTCCAAGGCAATTTGGTATAAATCGGTTAACTGTTCGTGATTTTTACGTGTGATAATGGTGCCATCGTTAGCGTAAGTATTGGTGTCCATATTAGTATTTTGTGCAATTTCAGCAACTAATTTAGCACCTAAAGAGGCTAAATGATACCATTTTTTATTTCGTCGTTTAGATAACCATGGCGAAATAATTCCAGCAGCAGCTTTGGTTGCTTGACCAATCCCCTCATCAAACAAAGAAACTTCGAAGTTTTTATAATTATTTTGGCTTAGATAGTAAGCTGCAGTTGATCCAACAATTCCTCCACCAACTATTGCTATTTTTTGTACCATACTATAGTAGTCACCTCTATTAGATTTTGCTTAAGATTATTTTTTTTCAGCCCAATATTGGAAATAGTCCGTTCGAATTCGACCATTATATAATTTACGACGTTTTGTAGCCTTTTTGCCATAGAATTTTTCAAAGTTTAAATCGCTAGTTAAATAATATTTTGACCAAGTTGTCATAGGAATAAATACTTTTCCTAAATCTCTATATAATTTTTCAGCTTCTTCTAAGTCCCCTAGTCTTTGCCCATAAGGTGGATTAGTGATTACAACACCATCTTGCTTATTAGTTTTAAAATCTTGAACAGCTAATTGCTTAAATTGAATGTCATGAAGTAATCCAATTTCCTGAGCATTTACTTTAGCATAATTAATCATTTCTCCATTCACATCACTTGCAGAAATATCAAATTCAGAATCATAATCAGCTTGGGCATCAGCTTCTTCTTTTACTTTTCGAATGGTTTCCTTTGGAACCCAATCCCATTGATCAAAAGCAAATTCACGTTGTATACCTGGAGCAATATTTCTAGCAATCATGGCAGCTTCGATGGGGATTGTACCTGATCCACACATTGGATCAAGAAAGGGCATTGTTTTAGGATGCCAATTTGATAGTAAAATTAAAGCTGCTGCCATATTTTCCTTAAGTGGAGCTTCACCTTTAGCGACTCGATAGCCACGTTTGAATAAACTAGGACCGGTTGTATCAAGTAAATCATAAACAATATTTTTGTTAACTCTTACTTCTAAAGGATATAAGCCACCAGTTTCTGGCAAACGAGTTCGACGATGGTAAAAACTACCTAGTTTAGTTGCAATCGCTTTTTTTGTAATTGCTTGAATATCAGGAACGCTATGTAAGTCTGACTTTTGTGAACGTCCCTCAACAGGAAATTTGCCATCCATTGGGATTAAGCTTTCCCATGGAAGAGCTTTAGTTTTTTCAAATAGTTGATCAAAAGTTTTTGCTTCGAATGACCCGACAATAATTTTGACCCGATCAGCAGTTCTTAACCAAATGTTAGTTTTGATGATATCTTCAATGGTTCCGTCAAAAAGTACCATTCCATTTTGAACCTCAATTTCATATCCAAGATTTCGAAGTTCATTTGCTGTTAAAGATTCAATTCCAGCTGCACAAGTTACCATTAATTTAAATTTTTTCATTAATTTACCTTTCTGATTATATAAAAAAAGAGTGGGAAACCCCACTCTTCCTGATTGGTACATGCTCCTGTAAGCCATGTTTTGTGCTCAACTGAATTATCAGGAAAAACAATTGAGTAGTAATCATCTATCTCAGAAATCAAAAAGATTTCTGCCCTACACTTAGTTCATTTTCCGTGTGTAAAGCTCCCCTACCAAAGTTTGGGTTTCCCGCTCGTGGGGTTTACTGCGTTCCAGTAATTCAATTTCTTGAATTAATCGTCTCTATAGCACCTTAGGAAGTACTAAAACATATACCGAAGTACTTAGTTTTTTCCTTCGCCGTAATTGTTAAAAAACAATCCCCCGGCTTATTTTTTCACCGAGCACGAACACTACAGGCATCACAGCCTGTGCGAGAGTGGACTTTCCTCAGCCAACATGTAGCTGGCCGCGATTACTCAGAGCATGTACCAATTTATAACTAACTATTTGAATTTTCACCAAAAACTTTACGTTCAAGATTTGATAGACGTTTAAGAATATCCATATTTGAAACAGAGTTTTCTGTTTTTTCTTGAACGGGTTGTTGACGAGTTACCCTTGAATCTAAACTTGGATTTGATTCGCTGCTTGCTTGAGGAACAGCAACAATTTGATTTTCAAGTTCGACAATTTTAGCCTTTAGTCGACGATTTTCTAAGCTTAATTGATCAATTTGTTGATCTTTTTCAGAAATATCTTTTTGAAAATTTTCATAATCTTTAATAACATCATCAAGGAATGAGTCAACATCAGTTGGATCATAACCTCGCATCTTTTGTTTAAATTCTTTTTGTAAGATTTCTTTTGGTGTGAACTTAATATTTTCCATTTTAATGCACCCCTTTTTCTTAACTTTAATATTATACCACAAAAAAAGTTAAATGTCATAATCTGATTTAAGTTCTTCGTCCATCTCATTAGCAGTAGTTTGTAAATCATCCAACTCAATTAATTGAATTGGATAGGAATGGTTTGCTTGATAAAACAAGGCAGCATTATAATCAAACATTGTCTTACCTTCTTGTTCCAAGTCGTATAAAAATAAGGCTTTATCAGTATGTTTCAACATAAAACTTTGGTAGTTTTTTAATTGTTGCGGAGATTCATAGTTTTTTTGACTAGTTGTTGCAGAAAAGTCAGCTGTACTAATTAATTGCTGTAATCGAAGTTGGTTATTTTCATTCCACTTTTCTCCAAAATGTTTAAATGGGGTCATAATAGCAATTTGAAATTGATTAGGATATCTTTTTTTTAAGTCATGAGCAATTTCAATTACCCATTGTTCAGTTCCTAATTGTCCCCCTGTAATAATCCAATCGCATCCATTTTCAATAAGATTGATCATCTCATTTTTTATGGTTCGCTTAATAACTTGGAGCTTTTTGTCATTTTCCCCAAAAACCCCAAGTTCATAATTTCGATATCCAGTTATCCAAACTCTGCTCATCTTACCTCCTATTAAATATTTAAATTTTCAATAACTTTCTGATATTGATATAATTGTATTACATTTATCATTTGTAATGAATTATACTTGCTTTATTACTTTAAACTTGTAAAAGGAGTTATTTTTTGACAATTAAGTACCCTAATGGAAATAGAAACTTAGCTTCAGTTAACCGTAATAAGATTAACAATGTAAACTACGGCGATCGTGGAATGACACTAGAACAGGAAATTAATGATAGTAATCAGTACTATCTGATGAAAGATCTTGCAGTGATTCATAAAAAACCCACTCCAATTCAAATTGTCAAAGTTGATTATCCCAAACGAAGTGCTGCTGTAATTAGAGAAGCTTACTTCAAACAAGCTTCTACAACTGATTATAATGGGATTTTTAAGGGTAAATATATTGATTTTGATGCCAAGGAAACTATGAATAAAACTTCATTCCCGCTTAGTAATTTTCATGAACATCAAATTATCCATATGGAAAAATGTGTTGCTCAAGGTGGAATTTGTTTTACAATAGTTAAGTTCGTAAAATCTCGTGAAATTTATGTTTTAAATAGTGATAAGTTGTTTATTTTTTGGAATCGAATGAAATCAGGCGGCCGAAAATCGATTGCTAAACAAGAGTTTGAAAAATTCGGTTACAAAATTAGCTATCAAATTAATCCAGTACTTCCATATCTTAAAGCCGTACAAAAAATCATTGATATTTTAAATTAAAGGAGAAAAATATGAGTTCAGATGAAATATATTCTCGAATTAAAAAGAATAAGCGACATATGGGACCTGTGGGTCATATTCTTTTATGGATTGTTTTCTTCCTATTTGTTTTATTCTTATTAGGATGTGGCATGTTCACTTACTATGCAGCGACTGCCCCTCACATTTCATACAGTACCTTATCCAGTGATAATTCAACTACAATCTACGATAAAAATGGAAAAGTAATTTCTCGCTTAGGAATGCAAAATAGAGACTATGTAAAGTCTCAAGATATTCCGGAAAATTTAAAAAATGCGATTATTTCAGTTGAAGATCGTCACTTTTATACTGATAAGGGAATTGATCCAATTCGAATTGTTGAAGCAGCTGTTAGCAATATTTTTGGGGGCGGAGGATTACAAGGTGGAAGTACTTTAACCCAACAATTAGTAAAACTATCAGTTTTTTCCACTAAGTCTTCTGATCAAACAATTAAACGAAAAGCACAAGAAGCATGGTTGGCTATTCAAGTTGATCGAAATTATAGTAAGCAACAAATTTTAGAATTTTATATTAATAAAGTTTATATGGGAAACAACTCTTATGGGATGCAAACGGCATCCGAGGTAATGTTTGATAAGCCTTTAAGTGAACTTGATTTATCTCAAACTGCTTTACTAGCTGGATTACCTCAAGCTCCAGTTTCTTATAATCCCGTTAATAACCCAGAATATGCTAAGGCACGACGTAATCAGGTGCTAGATGCTATGGTTAAAAATAAAGCAATTTCAAAGTCTCAGGCTGAAGCTGCGAAAAAAGAAAACATTGAAAAAGGAATTGATAAAAAACGGGCTAAAAGTAATCCTACTCAAGCCAATGAAAAGTATGCCGATGGCTATATTAGCCAAGTAATACAGGAAATGCAACAAAAGGGTTATAAATTAGATGCTGGTAATAAAATTTATACAAATCTTGACATGGATATGCAAAAGCATATGTATAAGCTAGCAAATGATAGTAATGAAGGCCTTGGATTTCCTGATAATGATTTTCAAATTGGTGCTACTGTGGTTGACCCTAATAATGGTAAAGTGGTTGCAATGCTTGGCGGGCGAAAACAAAATACATTGTTCGGTTTGAATCGTGCTGTTCAAACAGCTAGATCAAGTGGATCAACTATTAAGCCATTGATGGATTATGGTCCAGCCGTTGAATATCTTCACTATCCTACTTATCAGACGGTTAAAGATACACCGTACACTTATCCAGGGACTAACATTAAAGTTAATAACTTTGATAATAAGTATGAAGGATCTATGACAATGCAAAAAGCATTGGTAGAATCTCGAAATGTCCCAGCTGTTCGGACACTTGAGGCAGTTGGAATTGATCGAGCTACTGAATTTTTGAGTGGATTAGGAATGAAGTTTGATAAACCACTTACCCTTCAAAATGGTTTAGGAGCTTATGTTTCGACTGAACAGGAAGCTGCCGCTTTTTCTGCCTTTTCAAATGGAGGAACTTATTATCAACCTTATATGATTGATAAAGTTGTTACACCAACTGGCGACAGTGAAACTTTTGATACAAAGAGTAATCAAGCTATGTCTGCTGCCACTGCATTCATTATGACTCAGATGCTCAAGGGGGTTATTAATGATAGTAATGGTAGTGCAACAAGCGCCCGTATTTCTGGTTTAAATCAAGCAGGTAAATCTGGTCAAACTCAATACCCTTCTGAATGGCTAAGTAAAGTTCCAAATAATTCAGATATGGATGCATGGTTTACTGGATATACAAAGCACTATTCTATGTCAATTTGGACGGGATATGATCAGCCATTTCAGGATGGGCATCAAATTACCGGTAATCAATATACAATTGCTCAAAAGTATTATAAAGCGGTTATGTCCACGGCTTCTGAGGGATTACCTAATACTAATTGGTCAAAGCCTAAGGATGTTGTAAAAACTTTTAAAGATAATCATGATCAATATTATTTGGCTGGGCATGGTGAAAATCAAACTGTTAAGCCAGCTTCATCATCTTCAGGCACACAAAATCAACAGGTTAATAATAATCAATCAGTTACTAACAATAATCAAAGCCATAATAATTCACAAAATAATGGAAATAATTCCAATAATGGTAAACCCAATAACGGAACCAGTGCCCCTACAGAACAAAATCCTAATAACAACAATCAATCAAATAATGAGCAACAAAACAATAATTCGTCAGCTGCTACTTCTTCAAATAGCAATGATAATAACAATCAAAGTCAGAACCATGCACAGCCCGAAAATACAACAGAAAATAAGCCCGCTACTGTTTCAAATAATACTAATAGCGGTCAATAAAAAAGGAGTCGCATTAATGCGACTCCTTTTTTGATCATACTATTTGAAAATTAAATAAATAAATAGTCCAAGTAATGAACTAGCTAATAAAGCAACATCATTTTTAATGGTTAAAATAAATGTCTCTTTCTTGACTTGAACTGCAAAAAACATTTTTGTATTTTTTATAATTATTGGAATTGTTAAAAATACAATCAACATTTCAATGGGTAAGTAATGTAAAATAATTGCAATTAATAATAAAAGATATCCAAGCACATAGTAACCAGCATAAACTTTTAACGCTCCACTTTTACCAACATAACTAACAAAAGTATGGCGATTTATTTTAAGATCAGCCTCATAATCGCAAGTATTATTAGCTAACATAATATTAGCAATGGCACAAATTGCAATTCCAGAAACAAAAATTAATTTCCAAGCCAAGCTCCAAGAATAATCTAACATTGGAATATTAACTAAGACACAAGCTAAAGTAATGATATAACCCATTGTGAGCCCAGAGCAAAGTTCTCCGAATGGACCATTTTCAATTGGATGCTTTCCCCCGGTATATAAATAACCAATTAGGGTACTAAACAATCCTAATAATAAAATTATAAAATTAGTTAAATAAACCAGATAAAGTGCTAAAAGTCCCCCTATAAAAATCATTCCATAACATAACAACTTAAATTTTCTCAAATCATGTTTATGTCCAATCTTAGCAAAAACCTCATCTTGATTTTGTTCTACAGCAAAATTTTTTGCATTGTCATAATCTTTAATACTATCCCGAAGATTAACAATCATTTGCATTAAACAACAAATTAGTAAAAAGATAATAGTATTTAAGATATTAATGGAATTGAAATAATACAGTGTAAATGAAATTCCCAAAACAAATGGTAAAATCGTAGCAATTAAACTGTTGAATCTCACCATTTTCAAAATTTTTTGCATTCCTTGCAATTTTATTCCCCCTTCTTTAATATTCTTATTTTACTACAATAAGGATGGGTATATTATTATATTTGTAGTACAATTAAAGATGTAGTAATTAAATAAAGTGACAAATTGTCACTTAAGAATTAGGAGGCGAATGTGTATGACTGATGTACTTGTATTAGGTGCTGGTTATGCTGGTATGCGTGCATGTAAGGTCTTGGCTAAAAGTAAGTTAGATTTAAACGTTACTTTAGTTAATAAAAATTCATACCATTATGACGCAACTGCTTTACACACAGTTGCCGCAGGGACTAATGTTCCAGAAAATATCGAAATGGATATTCGAGATGCTGTGAGTGACAAAATTAAATTTGTTCAAGATACAGTTGTTAATATCAATAGAGAAAAAAATGAGGTTGAATTAGAAAAAAATGGTTCACTTCATTTTGACTATCTATTTAATGCTCTAGGTTTTGAATCAGAAACTTTTGGAACTCCAGGGGCAGATGATATTGCTTTAAAAATTAGTGATGTTGATAATGCGCTCGCAGACTATCATACCATCTTAGCTGCTTTGGAAAAATATCAAGAAACTAAAGATAAATCATTGTTATCGATTGCTGTAGTTGGTGGGGGTTTTACTAGTATTGAATTACTTGGAGAATTAGCTCATCAAGTTCCTAAGTGGGCTAAAAAGTATGGGTTTAATAAAGACGAGATGAAGATTACCTGTATTGCACCTGGATTTTTGCCAATGTTTGCTAAAAAATATGCAGAATATGCCCAAAAATATCTTGAAAATAAAGGAATTACTTTCATTATAGGAAGTACAGTTACTGAAGTGAAAAAAGATGGGGTTATTTACGGTGATAAACAAACTTTTCTACCCGCTAACATTACTTTTTGGACTGCTGGTGTACGGGGAAATCAAATTATATCTAAGGCTGGATACGATCAACATCGTGATCGAGTAGCAGTTAATGATGATATGAGCTTAGCTGATTTTCCTAACGAATATATTATTGGAGATGTTTCTGCGGTTAAGGATCCAGAAAGTGGTCGAATGTACCCTACTACTGGACAAATTGCAATTGTTGAAGCTACCAATGCAGTTAAGAATTTAGAAGCTAAGTTACAAAATAAGCAACCAGTTAAGTTTGTTTATAATTCTTTAGGAACTGTTTGTTCTCTTGGTCCTTATTCTGGAATTGCTGAGATTAACTTATTAGGAATTCACCTTAAGCTAAAGGGAATAATCGTACCACCTTTAAAACATGCAATTTTTAAACGTTCAGCTTTTGAATTATCTGGTCTTAAGGCTGCTCTTCAAAGCTAATTGTTAATTAAGGAGAATGTAGATAATGTTAAATATAGGACTTAGTGTTTTGCCACTAGCTCGTTTTCAATTTGCAATGACGACTATCTTTCACTTTTTCTTTGTGCCAATGTCAATTGGACTTGCGTTAGTTGTTGCAATTATGGAAACATTATATGTGATTAAAAAAGATCCTATGTATAAAACGATGACTAAGTTTTGGGGGAGAATTTTCCTACTTAGTTTCGCTGTTGGGGTCGTTACTGGTTTAATTCAAGAATTTCAATTTGGAATGAACTGGTCTGAATATTCAAGATTTATGGGAGATATTTTTGGAGCTCCCCTTGCAATTGAAGCTTTACTAGCTTTCTTCATGGAATCTACTTTTATTGGGGTTTGGATGTTTACGTGGGATAAATTAAAACCTGCTTGGCATGCATTGATGATTTGGTTAGTATTTCTCGGATCATCAATTTCAGCCCTTTGGATTTTAGCTGCTAATAGTTTTATGCAACATCCAGTTGGGTACAAAATTAACGCTGCAACTGGACATGTACAAATGACTAGTTTTTCAGCATTACTTAAGAATCAACAACTATGGTATGAATTTCCTCATGTCATTTTTGGAGCATTTATTACGGGTGCCTTCATTGTTGCTGGGATGTCAGCAATTATGCTATTTAGAAATAAGTCACCTAAGTTCTTTAGAAAATCAATGAGAATTGGTTTAATTATTGGACTATTCGCTTGTATCGGAAGTTTCGTCTCAGGTGATATGCAGACCCAATATTTAATTAAAGAACAACCAATGAAATTTGCTGCAACTGAAGGTATTTACAAAAATACTGAAAGTCCTGCACCCTGGACGGTTTTCCAAATTACTAATGAAAAAGATCATAAGGGTGAGTTTAAAATTGAAGTTCCTTATATGTTAAGTATTCTTTCTTACCATAAACTTTCTGGTTCTGTGACCGGAATGGATCAAACTAATAAAGACCTTCACAAAGAATATAATAAAAAATTTGGGAAAGATATGAACTATAATTTGCCTGTTAATACCCTATTCTTTGCCTTTAGAATTATGGGTGCCGGATTTGGTGTATTAGCTGGATTATCAATCTTAGGCCTCTGGTTCTCAAGAAAGAAAAAAGATACAATTTTAAAACAAAAATGGTTGACTCTTCTTCTTGGAATTGCAACTTTTGGTCCGTTTATTATTAACTCTTGTGGATGGTTAGTTACTGAACTTGGTCGTGATCCTTGGGTTGTTTATGGATTACTTCCAATTGCAGCTGCGGTATCCCCTTCAACTTCTGCAATGTCAGTATTATTTACTAATATTGTTTACTTCTTACTATTTACCACTCTAGGATTCTTCATGATTATGTATGCAAAACACTTTTTATTTGAAGGTCCTGAAGGTTTAGGTGATAAAACTAACTATGATCTTGAAGATCCATTTTCTAAGGGGGCATTTGAAAAATGAGTTTCTTACAATTATTATGGTATGCCGTAATTGGTTTACTTTTCATACTCTTCTTAGTACTTGATGGTGCTGATTTTGGAGTTGGAATGGCTACAAGGTTTTTGGCCTCTAACTATACTGAACGAAAATTATTACTTAGAACCATTGGACCGCACTGGGATGGTAACGAAGTTTTCCTAGTTACTGCTGGTGGTGCAATGTTTGCTTCCTTACCTGGGTGGTATGCTAGTTTATTTTCAGGATTCTATTTACTTTTATTCTTCGTACTGGTTGCTTTAATTTTTAGAGGAGTTTCCTTCGAGTTTTCAGATGCAGCTTTAACTGAAAAGGGAAAGCATGGATGGTTATGGGTTAATTTTATCTCGTGTTTATTCATTCCGTTTTTATTAGGAATGTTATTTACTGATATGATTCAACCTCTCCCAATTGATGCGAGTGGAAACATCTTCGTAAGTTTTTATAATGTTGTTAACCCTCTTTCAATTCTTGGTGGTCTATGTGTCACAGCAGTTTCACTTTACCAAGGATTAAATTACATTGCTCTTCGTACTGAAGGCTTGATTCGTTATCATGCTTCTCGGTTAGCTGATAATCTATATTGGATTGCTTACCCAGTTGAAGTATTGATTGTAATTGCACTTTATTTCCAAACTGATTTTTATGAACGCCATCTTGTCGCAACTTTAGTTTTCTTAGTATTAATTGTTGCAGTGACAGTTTGGGGACAAATTGCATGTGCAACTGATAAGGAGATTCAAGCTATTATTGCTAGTTCATCATTATTTGCGTTAATCGTAATGTTAATCTTTACTGGATTATTCCCTTACGTTTTAATTGCTAATAATCCTGCTCATAGTTTATTGATTAAAGAAGTTTCATCTTCGCCATATACTTTAGTGATAATGACCATTGTTTTAGTAATTCTTTTGCCAATTATGCTTGCTTACTTTATTTGGAGTTATGTATCACAATGGCATCGAATTTCACTTCAAGAGTTTAAAAAAGATTTGGAAAATGGTGAAGGATATTAATTAAGATTGGAGAACGGATATGTTTGATAAACAACTCATGTCTATTCCCGGTGTCAAAAAGTTAATTATTAAACTAAGTTGTTTGGCAATTATCCAATCTTTAGCGATTATCTTAGAGGCTTACTTTTTATCTTTAGCAGTCGTTAATACATGGAGCTTAAAAAAAATTACAGCATTGCTCTTGCCAATGCTGTATTTTTTTATAGCCTTTGTTGTTCGTTATTTAGTTACAAGGATTGAAAATCAAATAACCGATCGATTTGCAACGAAAGCTACTGGTGAAATTAAAACTCAATTGCTTACTAAAGAGTTTGAGCTTGGTCCGCGTATGGTTAGTCAAATTGGATCAGGTCATTTAATTACTTTGGCACTTGAAGGAATAGATAAAATTGAAAACTATTTTAATTTAATTATTTTAAAAACGGTAAATATGGCAATTATTCCAGTAATTTTATTAATTGCAATTTTTATGATTGATTTTATATCAGGAATTACGCTTTTCTTAGTTTTTCCAATTATTATTATTTTTATGATTATTTTAGGTTTAGCAGCTCAAGCTAAATCTGCTCGACAATATAAGGGTTTTAAAGACATGTCAAATAATTTTGTTGATACGATGCGAGGACTAAAAACTTTAAAACTTTTTGGGCTGAGTGATAAGTATGCCGATAATCTTTACCGAGTTAGCGAAAATTATCGTAAAAGTACCATGAGCGTTTTAAAAGTAGCCCTTCTTTCAACGTTTGCGCTTGATTTTTTCACTACCATTTCAATTGCAATTGTAGCAGTCTTTTTGGGGGTTGCTTTAATTGATGGAAAAATTTTATTATTGCCTGCTTTAACTATTTTAGTATTAGCTCCCGATTACTTTTTGCCGGTTAGGGATTATGGTGATGATTATCATGCTACTTTAGATGGTAAAAATGCCCTAACTAATATTTTAGAAATTTTAAAAATCAAATCTCCTTCAAGTAAAATTAAACTAAAACATTTTACTGGATGGAAAAGTGATAGTAAATTAATAGTTAATAATTTAAATTTCTTTTATGATAAAAATAGTCCGGCTTTGAAAAATATTAATTTTAAAGTTAATGGATATCAAAATATTGGAATTGTAGGACGTTCTGGTTCTGGAAAATCAACGCTTTTGAATATGTTAGGTGGCTGGCTTGATCCTACAGATGCTGATCAATTACCATTTGAAGTAAATCAAGAAAAAGTGGATAGTTTAGCTCAAATAGAGTGGCAAAAACACATTAGTTATATTCCACAAGATCCTTATATTTTTGCTGGTACAATTGCAGAAAACATTGCTTTCTATCAGCCGAATGCGAGTGCTGAGCAAATTGAAGATGCTGCAGAAAAAGCTGGATTAATGAAATTTATTAATAATTTACGAGCAGGCTTTAAAACGGAAATTGGTGAAAGTGGACGTGGAATTAGCGGCGGTCAAGCACAAAGAATTGCGCTTGCAAGAACATTATTAGATCATAATCGTGAAATCTTACTTCTTGATGAGCCTACCGCTCATTTAGACATTGAAACTGAATATGAACTCAAGCAGACAATGCTTCCAATTTTTAAAAATCGATTAGTTATTTTTGCTACTCATCGTCTTCATTGGATGCAAAACATGGATTATATTTTAGTTATGGATCACGGTAAAATAGTAGAACAAGGAACACCAACTGAGCTAATCAAGCAAAATGGTGTTTACAAAGAATTAATTAACGAGATTCGAGGTGTAGATAAAAATGCATAAAATGTTTAAAAATGATACGTGGATCAAACCTTATTTAGCAAAGTATAAAAAACTTTTAATTTTGGTCTTTTTCTTAGGCGTTTTAACTTTTTTCTGTGCTATTGGATTAATGTTTGTTGCAGGATATTTAATTAGTCGTTCAGCTACCCATCCTTATAATATTTTAATTGTTTATGTTCCAGTTCTTCTAACTAGAGCATTTGGGATTGGAAGACCATTATTTAAGTATTTGGAACGAATTAATAGTCATAATTGGGTGCTGAAAGTAACTTCTTTACTTAGAAAGCGACTCTATACTACCCTCGAAACTAGTGCGATGTTTTTAACTAGTAAGTTTCAAACTGGTGATTTGCTTAGCATCTTAGCTGAAGATATTGATCATTTGGAAAATTTGTATCTAAGAACAATTTTTCCAACGATTGTGGCATACATTACTGGAATTATCGTAATTATTTGTTTAGGAATCATTAGTTGGCCATATGCAATTTTTATGCTAGTTGCCTTCACTATTATTTTATTAGTTATTCCCTTGGCATCAGTTGCAATGCGTGGAGCCTCAAAGGAATATGAGAAATCGTTAGTCCATCAATCATACAGTGAATTGACTGATGCAACATTTGGAATTGGTGATTGGATGATTTCAGGCCGGAAGAAGGGATTTTTAAAGCGAGTTACCAGTAATGATGCTAAATTAGATACTTCTAATTATAGAACCCACAAATATGAGTGGAATCGGGATTTGGTAATTAAAATGATGTTTGCAATTATTTTAATTGGCACGCTTGTATGGTCAAATTGGTTTTTTACTTCATCGCAATCACTTGCAAATTATGCAGCTGCTTTTGTATTAGGCGTATTACCCTTAATGGATGCTTTTATACCAGTTAGTCAGGCTATGGAAGAATGGCCAATGTATAAGGATTCTGTGGTTAGGCTAAATAAATTATCAAATGACCAAATAAGGCCTAGTTCCAATCAATCTATGATTAATCCTAGTACTTTTAAAGAAATTAAGATGAATAATGTAACTTTTAATTATCCAGGCGAAAAAACTAGTTTAATCAATGATGTTTCTTTTGAAGTTAAGAAAGGTCATAAACTAGCAATTATTGGTCCTAGTGGAGTTGGGAAAACGACCTTACTTCAATTGTTATTGGGATCATTAGTTCCTAATAGTGGTGCCATCACAATTGATGGCATTAATGTTACAGAATTACAAAAAAATCAAGCTAAATGGTTTAGTGTTTTAGATCAACACCCTTTTCTTTTCAATACTTCAGTTTTGAATAATGTTCGAATTGGAAATGAAAATGCTAGTGATGAAGATGTTAAACAAGCATTGAAGGATGTTGGGCTAGAAGAATATATTGAATCTTTACCAAATGGATATAATACTAATGTTCGAGAAAATGGTATTCGCTTCTCTGGGGGTCAACGACAACGATTAGCATTAGCAAGAATCTTATTACAAAATAATCCAATTGTGCTACTTGATGAACCAACTGTGGGGCTTGATCCAATCACTGAAAATGATTTAATCATCACCCTTAATCGGGTTTTAAGAGGAAAAACAGTCATTTGGGTAACCCATCATCTCCAAGGATTATCGAACATGAATCAAGTTATTTTCTTAGAAAATGGTTCAATTAAAATGGAAGGAAATCCAACTGAACTATATAAAAACAACCCCCGCTATCGCAAGCTATATGCTATGGATCAAGGAGTTGTTTAAATTAATTATTTAAATATTTTTTCAATGATTGTGTTTAAAGTGCTTTTGGAATTACCATCGGGTAATTTGTTAACTAATTCAAAACAATCATTTAACGTGTTGGTAAGGGTTTGTTGAGCGCGTGATAATCCACCACTTAATTCAATTATGTTTTGAATTTTATGAAGATCAGCTAAAGCTAGCTGGTCTTTTTTTAATAGTTTTTTTAATTCTTTTTGATAATTGGTTTCTAGTGCATAAATGATGGGAAGTGTGTAAATTCCTTCAGTTACATCTTCTAATTTTGGCTTACCAGTTACATAAGTTGGGTTAAAATCAAGTAAATCATCTCTAATTTGAAAGGCATCCCCTATTTTGGAGCCAATTTGTTCGGCTAACTTAATAATTGAAGGATTAGCCCCACCTAAGATAGCACCTTCAGCAGCACTATTTATAAATAAAGCAGATGTTTTTCCATTAATTGCTTTAAAGTAATCAGTTTCTGATCTTCTTAAATTATTTTTTGAGGTGCTTTGGTGTAATTCGCCATCTAGGATTGATTGAATTAGCTTGATATTAAAATTTAAGTTAGCTTTATCAGGTGCATAATCAATTAATAATTTAAAATATTGGGTAAATAAATAATCACCTAAATAAATGGCTTCATGTTGCCCAAAACGGCTGTTTAATGTTCGAGCCGTACGTCGCAAGTCAGATTCGTCAATTACATCGTCATGAACTAAGGATGCTAAATGAATAATTTCAATAGATGCTGCGGCTTTTTCAAAAATTAATTCATCATGGTTATTACCATATTCACTAAAGATTAGTAATAGTGCAGCTCGAAGCATTTTTCCATTTCCATTAATCAAATCATCGATTCCCTTTTTAAATTTATGATTATCAAGGTTAATTTGATTTATCATAATTTCTTGGGTGATTTTTAATTTATTTTCTAAAGTTGGAAACTGTTTCCATAAACTATAATCCATAAATTTTATTTTTCCTTAATGTTTTTTGTTATTTCAATTTTATCATATTAAGACTAATTAAAATGGAAAACCATCATGACTCCCTAACATACTATGTTATTGCTTTTTAATTTTAAAAAGAGGAATTTTAGGTAAATCCTTTGATTGATTATTAGTTCCACTTTTTTGTTTTTCGTAGTTATTACGTTGAGCTTCAACTTGGGCAGCCGAAGTGATGTTTTGTTTTTTCCAAGAAATTAAAATTCGATCAATATATTTCAAACTATAAACTTGTTGTAAAACTGCTTCTCTCAAGGCCAATTTAATGATTACAATAGAATATTTATCTATGTCTAACCAATTACTGATGGTTTCTAATTCAATTGATGACAGTGGGCGTCCGAATTCTTGAGAAAATTCATTAAACAGGGTTTGCCGTTTTGATATATTTTCCCCTTCTGATTCAAGATTATTTTCTGTGATTTCAACTTTGACATTAGGATGCTGAACTAATAACTGATCTAGTTTTTGGTATAAAGGTTTAAAACTATATTCAGCAGAATGATGATTCCCATCAATAATTGCAATGAATTTTTTTGAAACTAATTGATGAATTGTTTCAAAAACTAAATCTTTGTCAAAACCAGTTACATCAGCAACTATTTGTGGATCTGGGAATGGAACCCCTTTATTTTTAAAATAAAATAATTCAATTAAAATTACTGTTTCAGTTGCTGTTAATCCTAGCTTTTTCAGATTTGATAGAATAGCCCCTGAAATATTTACCGATCCATAATCTAAATATTTAACTAAATTATTATCCATAATCCCCTCACCTTAAACATGTAATGATTTAATTTTTTTACCATTTTTAAAATTAATGGTTACATAATTATAACTTTCATTTTCATTTTTCAAAGAAACCAGCCAAGCAGGATTATTTTTAACTAAAACTAACCCAATTTTGCTGACCTTTTGTTGAGGATTAGATTGAGCAATTTTTTCAGCTTGTGCTTGACTAATACCATCTGCCTGCTTAAAAACTTTAATGTGTTTCATGTCTTTGTTAATAATTGCAAAGGAAGGTTTATTATCTTTATTTTTTCCTGAGACAGAATAGTAAGTAGTTCCAACATTACTTTCACTAAAATTTGAAACATCATGAAACTTAGCATATTTTTCAACTAAGTCAATTGTGATTGATCGTTTTTTTTGAAAAGGACGTTGTGAAATATGAAGAACCATTATTCCTAACAAAAATAAAACAATAATTAAGGCAATCAATATTTTTAAATAACGTAATATACGCATACGTAGTAATCTTTTTTCTCGCATAATTTTCCTCTTTTGGATGCTGTAATATTATAATTATAGCAAATTATGATTCACTTTTTTTACTAAAAAATTCCTTATTTTTGGCAACTATTTCAGTCATATTTCCTTGAAAGACATTAAGCTTTTCATTAAATGATCGCATCATTTGTTCACCATACTTTTTAGTTAATAATCGATTATCTAGAATTGTAATGGTACCATAGTCATCTTTATGTCGTAACAAGCGCCCCATTCCTTGTTTTAAGTCAATGGTTGCTTGTGGTAACGAATAGCTGGTAAATGGATTCTTTTTTTCCTTTCTTAAATATGTGGTGCGAGCTTTAGTTAAGGGATTGCCAGGTGCTGAAAATGGAAGACGTGGAATAATAACTGACTTTAAATAATTATTAGGGAAATCTACTCCCTCCCAAAAACCCTTTGCACCTAAAATAATTGAATTATTAGTCTCTTGAAATTTTTTGCTAATCTTTTCTTGGCTTCCTGATATTCTTGAAGCAAGTATATATGGAATTTGATTTCGTTTATGAATATTATGGTAAACAGCTTCAATTAGTTCTAATGAATTGAATAGTACAAGAGTTGGTACAGGGTAGCTATTGTATATATCAAGGATTGAATCGGATAAGTATTGAACGTATTCTTCGTTGTTAGCGTTTTCCGGTATCGGAGTTTGTTTAGAAATCATTAGGACAGTTTGTTTATCATATTCAAAATCTGATTTAAGTCTCTTCATTCTAGTATTATTTCGATTTAAATCAAGTTGATCATAAATGAACTGAGACTTTTTTGAAGTAAACAAAAAGGCTCCAGTGAAAATACCTGGTTGAAAATATTTATAAATATCTTTACTTAGCGTATGGGCCGCATTTAGTTGCACTGTTTCTAAGGTAACGTTATTAGGATCATGATCGGATCCATACTTCATTAAAACTACATCTGCAAGATTACTAACGGAAAAGTTATCAATTACCTCATTAATTTGGTTTATGAATGATGTGATGTTATTTAAATGTTCATTAAATTTTAAAAAACACTCATAATCTGAGGGAATCCAGCGATCAGAATGATGAGAAATTTGAAAATTTAACTTTTGTAAAGTTTCGATTAAGGACTGATTTAACCGATTGAGTTGGTTAAATTGCTGTTGATACTTTTCAATAAACTCTTGCAATTTAGAATGATGTAATCCTATTTCAAACTGGTCTGGTTTAAGCCTTTTCATAAACAATTTAGCAAATTGATTAATTAAATAGGTATTAACTTCAGCAATTTGATCAACAATTTGAACAATTTTTTCGGTTTCAGCTAAGAGATTCTTATTATGTGAAAAAATGTCATTTAAGTTTTCAGCATGCGTTTGGAAGACATCATTTCTGACTCGGCCACTATTTTGTTTTATTGTACCTAACCATAACCAACTTTGTTGAGAAGAATAGGCGACATCGGCAAGTTTGGGGGCTTCATCAATTACCAAATAAGGTCTTTGGTTGAGATTTTCATTAATTTTACGCGAGTTTTGATATAAATAATTATGATTAGTGATGACAAAATCCGCGTGCTTTAAATGTTCAGATTGTCGATTAAGAAAGTCATAATTACCCAAATCTAGATTATCATCAGAAAAACCTGATTGATAATTTATTTGATTAATTATGGTTGCTTTTTTGGGTAAATTCAATTCATCTAAATCGCCAGTTTCAGTTTCCGTTAACCAAATTAATATTTTTGCTTTAATAAATTGTGATTGCTTATTCCCATCATCAATGACTAGGCTTAGTAAAAATCGATTTAAATCTAAGTAATGACTTTTTCCTTTTAATACAACTATGTTAAAACCAAATCCAAGTTGTTGATTTAGAACTTGGTTGACAGTTTGTTGTAATTGATTTTGTAATGCAATAGTTGCGGTACTAATAACTACTGATTTCCCCTTACGACATAAATAAGCCATTGGAACTAAAAAACCTAATGTTTTCCCGCTCCCTGTTGGCGATTCAATTAGTAAATTAGTTGGTTTCTTTTTATTATCATTAAAATTACGATAAATTAAATTCATCATTTTACTTTGAGATTCTCGCCAATCATAGTTAGGCTGTAATAATTGTAACTTTTTACCCTTGGTTGTAGGAAATTTATCAAGTTTTAGATGTTCATGATAATTTGGAGTTTTAACTTTTTTGATAATGAGACCCTCTACATTAACTAAATCAGATGATAAAGATGAGACGATGCTTTTTTCTTGATTATAAATTGATCTAATGAAATCTACCGTATTATGTGGTAAATCAAGATTGATGTCTAAAATATTTTTTAAAGTAGTTTGAGGAATCGACTTAATTTTTTCTGTAATTTTAATTAATAAGGTAGCAGTTGCCGCAGCATCACTAGCAGAAGAATGCGGATGTTTATGTTTAATTTTAAAATGTTTACTTAAATCACTTAGTCGATAACTATTTAGAGTGGGGAAAAAAATTTGCGTTAAACTAACTGTATCGATAGCTGGAATATCTAATTCTGGAAAACCAACTCGATCTAAAAAGGTATTCAAGAAAGGAAAATCAAAATTTACATTATGAGCAACAAAGACTGTATTTTTTAGTTTTTTATAAATAGTTCCCGCTACTTGATCAAAGGTTGGGGCATCTTTAATCGTTTCACTAGTGATATCAGTCAAATTAGAAATTTCTTCTGAAATTTCAACTCCATCATTTATGTATGTCGAATATGAGTCAATGACTTGATTATTTTTTACAAAACTTACGCTAAATTGAATAATATGCGCGCCTTGTTTGATGTTAGTTCCTGTTGTTTCCATGTCAACAACAGCATATGTTGTATTTTGCTTCATTAAAGTCCCTACTCTCATTCGTATAAGCTAACTTAATTTTACTACAAAATTGTTTAAATCGATAATATCAAATCACTTTGAATGATTGGTTAAGTCGTCAAATATGATAAAATATAACAGTTAAGAAAGTGAGCGATTATTAATGAATAAAGCAGCAGTTGGAAAAAGTCATGCTAAAGTTATCTTTTTGGGAGAACATAGTGCGGTTTACCAAAAACCAGCTATTGTGTTTCCCCTACCCCAAATTAAAGTTGAGGTTAGAGTTATACCTAACCAAGAGAATGAATCAAAAATTTATAGTAATTATTTCAATGGTCCTTTATCAAAGTTGCCCTCTTCAATGATGGGAATCTTAAGTTTAATTGATTGTTTAAATCAAAGACTAAATAATCACAACATTAACTTTGATATTCAAATCGATAGTGAAATTCCATTAGGTCGTGGAATGGGATCTTCAGCAGCAATTTCAGCTGCCATTGTCCGTGCTTATTTTGCTTATTTTAAGCACGCTTTAAATGAACAAGTACTTAATCAGCTTATTAATATTGAAGAAAAAATTACCCATGGAAATCCTAGTGGAATTGATGCGAAAACGGTTGTCTCAAACCAACCAATTTTATTTGAAAATGCTAAATTTAGTACTATTTCATTTAATACGACTGGTTTTATTATTATTGCAGATACTGGAATTTCTAGTAATACAAAAGTTGCAGTAGAACAAGTTCAGCAACGACTAACTCATTTTCCAGAAAGGGTTCAGCAGGAAATCAACCAACTAGGTAATTTAACAGAGCAAGTTAAAGCTACTTTAAATAATAATAACATTGTACAAACTGGTAAAATAATGAATCAAGCCCAGAGTATTTTAGCCAATTTAGGGGTGAGCTCTCCAGAAATTAATCATTTAATTATGGTTGCAAAGAAAAATGGTGCATTGGGTGCTAAACTTACAGGTAGCGGAATGGGTGGTTGCATTATTGCAATCACTAAAACCCTTAACCAAGCCCAGATAATACAACATCAATTAATGACTGCGGGGGCTAAAGCTGCTTGGATTCAGTCTTTAAATGAAATTAACTAATGAGGTAAATAATGACAATCTCTAAAACTAAGATTACTGCCCGTGCACATACTAATATTGCCTTAATCAAATATTGGGGCAAAGCTAATCAAAAGCTAAAGCTTCCGACTACTAGTAGTTTATCGTTAACTTTAAATGATTTTTATACTGATACATCGGTTTTTTTCGATGAACAGCTCAGCGAAGATCAAATTACCTTTAATGGAAAGTTATTGGAAGAAAAAAAAACCAAAAGAATTGTAGCATTTCTTGATTTAATTAGAAATTTAGCTAATCAAAAGATTTATGCGAAGGTTTCGACAATTAATCATGTTCCTACATCAGCAGGATTAGCATCTTCTGCATCAGGATTTGCGGCACTTGCAGCTGCAGCTAGTAAAGCGATTGGACTAGATCTAAGTAAAAAAGATCTGTCGCGGTTAGCTAGACAAGGATCAGGATCAGCAACTCGAAGTATCTATGGGGGATTTGTTGAATGGAAAAAAGGCAATAGTGATGAATCATCTTATGCGATTCCAATTGAAGAACAAGTTGATTGGCCCATTAGTGTAGTTGCAGTATTAGTTAATCAGTCAGAAAAACAAATGAGTAGTTCGAGGGGTATGCAAATTTCTGTTGATACATCTCCCTACTACTCCGCTTGGGAAAAAGAATGTGAGCAAGCGCTTGAACAAATTAAAATTGCTATAAAACAACAAAATTTTAAAGCTTTGGGAAAGATTGCTGAACAAAATGCAATGCAGATGCATGCGTTAACTTTAAGTTCTTCACCAAATTATACTTATTTTGATGCGGACTCCTTAAAAGTTATGAATATTGTCCATAACTTACGAAGTCAAGGCCTGGATTGTTATTTCACAATGGATGCTGGTCCAAATGTTAAAATATTAGTTGAACGACAAAATACTGATAAACTAGTTGAGGAATTAGAGAAACAATTTGGTCCAGATAAAGTCATAGTAACTACTGCTGGTCCTGGAATTGAGTATAAATAAAAATATATTTATGAAAGAAGTTTTTTTTTGATTACGACAAAAGCACCTGGAAAATTATATTTGGCTGGAGAATACGCCGTTGTAGAAACTGGACATCCCGCAATTATTGCGGCAGTTAATCGTTTCGTGACTGCTGAAATTGAAGAAACAAAGGATTTTGGGATTATTACATCTCAACAATATGAAAAAACGATGCTTCACTGGCAACGAATTAATTCAGAAATTGTTTTAGATGACCGAGATAACCCATTTAAATACATTGTTTCAGGAATCAAAGTTGCCGAAGAATATATTAAATCTTTACAGCTTGAACTAAAGACATTTAATATTAACATTAATAGCGAATTAGACAGTGGAGATGGGAAAAAGTATGGATTAGGATCTTCAGCTGCTGTAACCGTTGCAACAGTGAAAGCAGTATGCAAATTATATCAACTTAACTTAACGAAAACAGAATTATTTAAATTGTCAGCAATTGCCCATTTTGAAGTACAGGGAAATGGTTCCTTAGGCGATATTGCTTCAAGTGTTTTTGGAGGCATAATTTCATATACGTCTTTTGATCGGGCCTGGCTTTCAAGTTTTCGAAAGCGCATCTCATTAAATAAGTTAATTAAATTAGAATGGCCTAGTTTAGAAATAATTCCCTTACAAGTTCCTTTGACTTTGAAGTTTTTAGTTGGGTGGTCTGGAGCCCCTGCTTCGACTTCTCATTTAATTGACAAAGTTGAACTAAAAAAAGGAAAAAATCAAGTTCGTTATCGCCAATTTTTACACGATAGTAATAAATGCGTTCATGATATTACTAATGGATTTCGTCAAGATAATATCGAAATCATAATGGATAACATTAAAAAAAATCGATTGCTTTTATTGAATTTAGCTAAGATGGCAAATGTTGTGATTGAGACGCCTAAGCTTAAAGAATTAATCGAAGTTGCAAATCAATTTGGTGGTGCGGCTAAGACTTCTGGTGCTGGTGGTGGCGATTGTGGAATTGTTTTTATTAAAAATAATGATTCAGTGGATCAGTTAATTGAAAACTGGGAAAAGCATGGAATTGAACGTTTGGATATTGAAATTTATAATTATTAAGGGGCTTTTGTTATGGTAAGTATTCAATCACATCGCAAAGATGAACATTTATCTTTGGCCAAAAAGTTTCATAAAGAAAAATCTCATGCTGGATTTGAAAAAATTCGCTTTATTCCTAATTCTATTCCTGAAATTAAGTTTACGGATGTTGATATTTCTACAACCATTGGTCCATTAAAATTAACGGTTCCCTTTTATATTGAAGCTATGACTGGTGGCAGTGATTACACTTGTAAAATTAACCAACAATTAAGTGATATTGCTAAAAAATTAGAGCTTGCTATGGCTGTTGGTAGTGAAAGTGTTGCAATTCGTGAGCCACAGCTAGAAAAAACATTTGCAGTTATTAAAAAAAATAATCCTAATGGTATAAAAATTGCTAACTTAAGTGCTAATGCAACCATTTTAGACGTTGCTAAAGCAATTGAAATGATTGATGCTGATGCAATCGAACTACATGTTAATGTTGCTCAAGAAGTTGTAATGCCCGAGGGTGATCGTACCTTTAATTGGCTTACTAATATTAAAAAAATTGTTGAGCATTTTAGTCTTCCAGTAATTGTAAAAGAAGTTGGCTTTGGTATGTCACATGAATCGATTCAGCAGTTAAAAGAACTTGGTGTTCAATATGTTAATCTTGGCGGCAAAGGTGGTACAAATTTTGTGCAAATTGAAAACTTTCGGCGTCCTAATAAAGAAATGGACTATCTTGAAGATTGGGGATTAACCACTGTTGAGACATTATTTGAATCTCAAAAGGTTTCTGATATGCATTATATTGCTGCGGGAGGAATTACATCTCCGCTTGAAGTTGTAAAAGCCTTGTATTTGGGTGCTAATGCCGTTGGGATTGCAAGTGCAATCTTATCTTCATTAATTGATAAAGGCCCTGAAAAGACCGAAATAATGCTTTCAGAGTGGATTTATGGAGTTAAAGCAATTTTTGTAATGCTTGGAGTTAAAAATATTCCGGAATTAAGAAAAAGTAAAATTGTGGTAAGTGCTGACTTGCAAAATTATTTACAACAAAGAAAACTATAAAAAACGACTTCATTTTTTAGAAGTCGTTTTTTATTATGCGTTAAACCGTAACCCTTTAGGGAAAAAGTTCTTGATGGTACCAGAAACTACTTTTCCAAATCCTACTGGCATGTTCTCACATAGTAATAAATACCAACCCTTTTCTAAATTAGAATCAGTTGGAATAGTATCACCATGAACATACATTTTCCATTCGTCGCGTGTAATATTTAATTTATTTTTTACTTTTTCCGGATTAATTTCTAATGCTAGCCCATAGGCAGGCTCAATTCGATTTTTTTTAATTTGTCCTAAAGGAGTTCCCGGTCGCATCACTTTTAAGCCATTTAAATCGGGAATATCTGAGTTAAATGAATAAAGTGTTTCCCCAAATCTTAATAAATTTTGGGGGTTAAAATTAATAAAACTTGCCTGTTTAAAATTATCCCATTCTTTTTTAAGCTCCCCAGAAACATTAGAATGTTGATATTTAATTTTTCCAGATTTACCTTCGTCCAAGTTTTGTAATTTAGCAACAAAGTGACCATCTCCTTTAAACAAATGAGGAAATAGGCGAACTGTGTTACTTAAATCTTGATTTCCATTAGCCCAATCGGGCCGTCCCTGACTCATTCCATTAAATTTTTCAATTGGTAGAATCTTAAAATTATAGTTGTCAACTAACCATGCAATGATTTGTTCATCTTCTTCTGGGGCAAAAGTACAAGTTGAGTAAATAATTTGACCACCCGGTTTTAACATTTTAACTGCTTCTTTGATAATTTCACGTTGCAACGTAGCACATTCTTTTGGATAATTTTCTGACCAATAATTAATTGCATCGTGATTTTTTCGAAACATTCCCTCTCCAGAACATGGAGCATCAATTAAAATTTTATCAAAATATTTTTTAAAATGTTTCGCTAAATTACCAGGTTTTTCATTTAAAATTAATGGGTTTTTAACACCAAATCTTTCAATATTTTCTACCAGAACTTTGGCACGTCCACGATCAATTTCATTAGAAACTAGGAGCCCTCGATTGTCCATTAAGCTTGCTAATTGAGTAGATTTTCCACCTGGCGCAGCACATAAATCTAAGATTTTTTCACCTGGATGAGGATTAGCTACTTGGGCAACAAACATTGCGGATGGCTCTTGGCTATAAACATAGCCACTTTGATGTTCTGGAGACTTACCATCAATTTTACCAATAAAACCATTATTAACGTATTCAATTGGTTGGTCGGTATTAACTTGAATATCAGCCTTAGGTTTTAATTGATTAATTCTAAATCCGTGATCTGGCTTCTCATCAAAGCTTTTAAGAAAATCGGGATATTCCGGTCCTAAAAGTTTTTGATATTTTTCTTTAAATTTTTCTGGTAAGTTCACTTATTATTCTCCTCGAAGTTTTCAGTAGCTTTGATGGCCATTTTCCAATTATAATAAAGTTGAGTTCGTTTATTTTCGGACATGTTAGGTTTGAAAAATTGGCCGGACGATTTAATCGATTCTAACTCTTCAATTTTTTTCCAATATCCAACAGCTAATCCTGCTAAAAAGGCTGCCCCAAGTGCAGTTGATTCAGAAGTTGCTGAGCGTTCAATTGATTGATTTAAGATATCAGCTTGAAATTGTAGTAAAAAATCATTTTTAGAAACTCCTCCATCAATTACTAATGAATTTAACGGAACTTTAGTTTCTTCAGTCATGGTTTTTATTACATCTTTTGTTTGAAATGCTAACGACTCTAGAGTTGCTTTAACAATCTCATTTATCCCAGTATGATTAGTAATTCCTAAAATAGATCCCCGAACGTTTTCATTCCAATATGGCGCACCTAATCCAGAAAAAGCTGGAACTACAAATAGCGGTTCTTGATTAGCAATAGTTGCCATTTTAGCTGTTTTGCTAACATCATCAATTAATTTTAGTTCATCCTTTAGCCACTGAATTGCTGCACCTGCAATGAAAACACTACCTTCAAAAGCATAATATATTTTTCCATTTATTCCATATGCAATAGTGGTTAATAGTCCTCTTTTAGAAAATTTAGGAAGATTCCCAAGGTTCATCATAATGAAAGCACCAGTTCCATAGGTATTTTTTGTCATTCCAGGTTTGAGTGCTAATTGGCCAAATAATGAAGCTTGTTGGTCACCAGCAATTCCTGAAATTGGAATTTGAACTCCCATGAAAGTGAAATTTTGCGTGTATCCGTAAAGATGTGATGATTCTTCTACTTTAGGTAGCATTACTTTAGGAATATTGAAAATGTCCAATAATTCCTGATCCCATGTAAGAGTATTGATGTTAAATAACATTGTTCTGCTAGCATTTGTTAAATCCGTTGCATGGACTTTGCCAGCGGTTAACTTCCATAACAGCCAGGTATCAATCGTTCCAAAAAGTAGATCACCGGATTGAGCCAGTGCTTGTGCACCAGATACTTGATCCAAAATCCAACGAATTTTAGTTGCAGAAAAGTATGAATCAATAATTAGTCCAGTCTTACTATGAATTTTATCAGCCAAACCTTGTTTTTTTAGTTGATTAGTAATTTTGCTAGTCTGTTTGGACTGCCAAACAATGGCATTATAAATTGGTTTTCCGGTTCGCTTATTCCAAACTACTGTGGTTTCTCTTTGATTGCTAATTCCAATCGAACGGACCTTGTATGGCTGAGTTTCGGTTTTAAATAAAACTTCAGAAATGACAGCTTCAGTTTTATTCCAAATTTCATTGGGATCTTGTTCTACCCATCCTGGTTGAGGAAAAATTTGGTTGATTTCCTTTTGTGCTCGCCCAATTTCGTGTCCACGGTGATCAAATAATATAGCTCTAACAGAAGTAGTTCCTTCATCAATAGCCATTATGTATTGTTCATTTTTCATAATAAACCCCATTTAATTTTATATTTTAATTATAACGCTTAACCGTTTTCGGCGACAATTGAGATTATCAAAAAGCATGTTTAACTATCCTTTTTATAAAACAATTGAATTTTAAAGTATAATTTTTTTGGATATAATTTATAAGAGTATTTGATATTTTTGAAATGGTTATAGTGTTATACTTGCTTTGTTAAAATAAAACATTGACTAATAAAGGAGATTAGTAAAATGAAATTTAATAACGTTACGATAGTTGGTGGAGGAACACTTGGTTCTCAAATTGCATATATGTCAGCATTTCATGGCAAAAATGTTACTATTTGGGGACGAAAAGAAAGCTCATTAGATAGTGCTAAAGAACGGGTAAGTCGCTGGGCTCAAGCTGTTAAAAAAGATCTTGGAGCAACTGAAAAGCAGCTCGATGATGCACAAAGACATCTTACTTATACGACAGACCTAGCTAAGTCACTTAAAGATGCTGATTTAGTAATTGAAGCTCTTCCAGAAAATATCGAAACTAAGAAAAACTTCTATGAAAAATTTTCCAAGTTAGCTGATGATAAAACAATTGTTGCAACTAATACATCGACCCTTTTACCTTCACAATTTGCTGATTATACAGGACGACCAGATAAATTTTTAGCCTATCATTTTGCTAATGAAATTTGGAAAAATAATACTGCAGAAATCATGTCCCAGAGTAAGACTGATAAGGATTTACCTGAGATGTTTGAAAAGTATTCAAGAGAAATTGGAATGGTTCCCTTACTTGTTAATAAGGAGCAACCTGGTTATATTTTAAATTCTTTACTAGTTCCTTTTTTAACAGCAGGAATTCAGCTATGGGTTAAAGGAGTTTCTGATCCTAAAACAATTGATAAAACATGGATGATTGCAACTGGATCACCAATGGGTCCATTTGGTTTTGTTGATATGATTGGATTACGTACTGTTTATGAGATTAATAAAATGACACAAGATCCTACTTCTCAAAAAGCTGCTGAGTTACTTAAAAAAATGATTGATAAAGGCGAAATTGGGGTTGAATCAGGAAAAGGATTTTATACATATCCGGATCCCGATTTTGAAAAAGCTGATTTCTTAAAATAGGTTATTAAAAAATTAATTTAAAAACGATGATGATCTTCAATTAAATATTTTTAAAGTTAATTCTAATACTAATTTGGAATTAACTTTTTTTGTAAAAAAAAAGCTATTATTAAGATTTTAATTGGTGTTACAATTACATCGATAGATTAAGTTTACTAAAGGAGTGATTTTTTATGAATGATTTTGAATTTTCCGCGTGTACTAGTATTCTGGTTGGTAAAGATGCAACTACTGATGGGAGCACTTTAATTGGAAGAAATGAAGACTGCAAAGCTGCTTGGCCAAAACGGTTTATTGTTAATGAACATCAAGTGTTTGATAAACCACAACGATTTGTTTCAAAAGACAATGGATTTACTTTAGAACTTCCATTAGAACGAGCCAAATACACTTCTACCCCAGAATGGACTAATAAGTATGGGATTTTTGAAGAAGATGGAATTAATGAATATGGAGTTGCAGTTAGTGCAACAGAAAGCACATACGCTAATAATCAGATTCTAGGATGCGATCCATTGGTTACAAATGGAATTGGTGAGGAAGCTATTGTAACAGTAATCCTTCCATACATTAAATCTGCGGTTGAAGGTGTTAATCGATTAGGTGAAATTGTTAGTAAATATGGTGCTTCTGAAACCAATGGAATTTTAATTTCTGATGATAAAGATGTATGGTATTTTGAAATTGGCTCTGGACATCATTGGGTTGCTCAAAGAATCCCTGATGATAGTTATGCTGTAGTAGCTAATCAAATGGCTATTCAATTAATTGATTTTAATGACCCACATAATTTCAAATGGTCTCCCGACATTCAAAAGTTTGTAGCCGATAATTCTTTAAATCCCAATCGTCAGGGGTTTAATTTTAGAGAAATCTTTGGAACACAAACACAAGCAGATGCATATTACAGTACTCCCCGAGTTTGGTATGGTCAAAAAATGTTTAATCCAGAAATTAAACAAGACCCAGAATCTCAAAATTTACCATTTATTCGAAAAAGTAACCGATTAATTTCAGCTTTTGATGCACAAAACTATCTTAGCTCACATTTTCAAGAAACAGTTTATGATCCAATTGGAAGTGGCACAGAAATTGAAAAACATAAATTTAGACCAGTTAGTCTTGCTAAGACGCAAGAAGCTCATGTATTACAGTTATCTGATAAACTTCCTAAAGAAATTGGAAATATTCATTGGTTGCTGATGGGAGTTGGTGCTCAAAGTACATTTGTTCCCTTTTTTGCCGGAATTACAAATACACCACCAGAATATAAGTATAAAGTTGGTCATGATTATGACGCGAAATCAGCCTATTGGATTTTTAAATTAGTTGGAATTTTAGTTGATTCCCATTATCTTGAATTTAATGATCAATTAAAAGATGTTCAAAATCAATTAGTTCAAAAATACGTTTCTAACATTCATGATGCACAAATTGCTGCTTTAAATGAAGATTCAAATTTGACTGAATTGGCTAATCATTATAGTTTTAAATCAGCCAAGCTTGCTCTCAATGCATATCAGAAACTTGCAGCTCAATTGATTACAAAATCAACTGACTTTTCACCATTAAATTATCAACAAGATTTAAATCTATAAAAAAAGAACTTGCAAACATGCAAGTTCTTTTTTTATACATATTAACGTTTTTTGAATGATTGCTTGATACGAGCAGCCTTTCCTTGACGATCACGTAAGTAGTATAGTTTTGAACGACGTACTTTACCACGACGAATAACTTCAAGCTTAGCAACTCGTGGTGAATTTAATGGGAAGATTCTTTCTACCCCAACACCATTACTGATCTTACGAACAGTATAAGTAGCTTGAATTCCAGCACCATGACGTTTAATAACGACACCAGTAAAGTTTTGGATACGTTCTGTATCCCCTTCGACAACCTTAACAGATACATTAACAGTATCTCCGGCACGGAAGTCAGGCATATCTGAACGTAATTGTTCAGCGTTGATTTTTTCAATCAAATTGTTTTGACGCATAATAAATTCCCCTAACTAGCACTCTTATCTTTTCGACAGCGGAATACTGTTGATTTTTTTGGTATAAATACCGTTTTAAATTATAACATACTTTCATCTTAAATTAAACTTTTATTTTTCTTCTTCCATTCGGACTTCAGCTAATAAACGTTTAGCGTTCTTAGATAACTTACTATGATTAATCATTTCTGGTCGACGAAGATAAGTTTTACGTAATGATTCTTTCAATCTCCAGTCATCGATTTTTTGATGATCACCACTTAAAAGTATTTCAGGAACTTTTTGTCCTCTGAAATCGGCAGGACGAGTAAATTGTGGATATTCTAGTAAGCCAGCAGAAAATGAATCACCAGGAGCAGATTCTGCATTACCTAATACACCAGGAAGTAAACGAGAAATAGCATCAATCATTACTAAAGCAGGTAATTCTCCACCAGTTAAAATAAAATTACCAATTGAATATTCATCAGTAACAATTGATTTAATGCGTTCGTCAAAACCTTCATAATGACCACAAATAAAAGTTAAATGATCTTCCTTAGCTAGTTCTTCTGCTGTATGTTGATCAAATTGTTTCCCAGCTGGATCAGTTAAAATTACTCGCCCTTTTGGAATGCCCTTTTCTGAGTTTAATTTTTGGGTATGTTTAAAAGCATCAATAATTGGTTGGGGCTGAAGCAGCATTCCTGCCCCTCCGCCATAAATAGTGTCATCAACATTATGATGTTTATTGGTTGAGTAATCCCGAAAATTAGTGATTGAAACATTTAACAAGTCACGATCAATGGCTTTTCCAATAATGGAATCACTTAATGGTCCTTCTAAGATTCGTGGAAATAAACTCAAAATATCAATTTTCATCTTATTCAAGTCCTTCTAATATATCCACAACTACTTTATGATTTTTTAAATCCACTTCTTTAACCACATCATCAATTTTAGGTAATAATAAATCAGATTGATTGGGTCTTTTGACAACCCAAACATCATTAGGACCTAAATCCATAATATCTTTAATTGTTCCAATTGATTCACCAGCTTCATTAAAGACATCTAGTCCAATGATTTGATGATAAAAATAAGTATCTGGCTCTAACTCCAGATTTATTTGTTGATCACTATTAATTTTTAACATAGATGGCTTTAAATAGTTAACATCATTAATAGAATCCAATCCCTTAAAATGTAACAGAATAAAATTTTTGTGTTTTCTTGTTCCATCAATTTCTAATTCAACAGTTTTTCCATTTTCCAAAAAGGCGGTAACAGTTTCGCCTTTTTTAAAGCGTTGATTAGGAAAATCAGTAATTGGTTGAACTCGAACTTCACCTTTTAATCCTTGAGTATTAACTATCTTGCCAACATCAAAGTATTCCATAATTCACCTCTATATCAAAAAGAACCCTTAAATAAAACAATGTTTTATCTAAGGGTTCTTTTTATTTTCCACCATCAATAATAAGTTTAACCCTTTTATTGTCAGTAACATGGACACTATAAATAATAGTTCGAATTGTTTGAGCAACCCGCCCACGTTTACCAATCACGCGTCCAACATCTTTTGCATTCGTAGATAAAATGTACTCATGAAATTCAGCAGTTTCTTGATGATTGATTTTGACATCATCGGGGAATTTAACTAATGGTTTAATGATTTTTGTTATTAAATTATCAAAATTAATCATAATTAAATTTATTTTTTATCAGCTAATTTAATATCGTGAAGTTTTTTCATGATACCAGCATCAGATAAGATATTTTTAACTGTATCAGATGGTTTGGCACCCTTCTTCAACCAATCAAGAACAATTTCTTCTTGAAGAGTTACTTGGTCTTCTTGAACAAGTGGATTGTAAGTACCAACATTTTCAATGTAACGACCATCACGAGGGCTACGTGAATCAGCAACAACAATACGATAAAATGGATTCTTCTTTGAACCCATACGTTTCAAACGGATTTTAACAGACATAAATTACACCTCCTATTGATTTCTTAACATAACTTAGTTTAACAATAAATTTTAGAGATGTAAAGAGTTTTTTCTTTACACCTTACTATTTTCTCCGTTTCTTGCGTTTGTTTTTCTTAATTTTTCTGCTCATACGTTTCATAGCTAAACTAGATAGTTTATTCATCCCTTTACCCATTCCTGTTTGTTGCATCATATTTTCCATTCCAGTCATGTTTCCATTTGAAATTTGATTCATAATTTTTTTCATTTGATTGAATTGTTTAATTAAACGATTAACACTTTGAACTGGTTGAGCAGAACCTTTTGCAATTCGACGACGTCTCGATGGATTAAGAATGTCAGGGTTTTCACGTTCTTGCTTAGTCATTGAATAAATAATGGCTTTAATTCTTTCTAAATCTTTTGGATCCATATCAACATTTTGTAAAGCAGGATTATTTGCCATTCCTGGAATCATAGCCATTAAGTTTTTTAAGGGACCCATGTTTTGAATTTGTTGAAGTTGATCAAGAAAATCATCAAAATTGAACGTATTTTCTTTCATTTTTTCAGCAAGTTCCATTGATTTTTTTTCATCAATATTTTTTTGCGTTTTTTCAACGAATGAAAGAACATCTCCCATTCCTAAAATTCTTGAAGCCATTCTATCTGGATGAAAAACATCTAAATTGTCCATCTTTTCACCTTGACCAGTGAAAAGAATGGGTTTACCAGTTACTGCCTTGATTGATAAAGCAGCACCACCACGAGTATCTCCATCTAATTTAGTTAGAACCACCCCGGTAATATCTAGAGCATCATTAAACCCTTCAGCAGTCTTAACAGCATTTTGTCCTGTCATTGCATCTACTACTAAAAGAATATCAGTTGGGTCAGCTACTTTTTTAATTTCTTTTAATTCGTTCATTAATTTTTCATCAATTTGTAAACGACCAGCAGTATCAATAAAGACATAATCGTTATGATTTTCTTTAGCAACCTTTAATCCATCTTCTACAATTTTAACTGGATTAATAGAAGTTCCTTCTTCAAAAACTGGAACATCAATCTGATTACCGATTTGTTGCAGTTGTTCAATTGCAGCTGGCCGATAAACATCTGCAGCAATCATTAGCGGACGTGCATGCTCATCTTCTTTTAACATTTTTGCTAATTTACCAACCGTAGTAGTTTTACCAGCCCCCTGAAGCCCTGCCATCATAATAATTGTTGGAATTTTTTCGGCTTTTTTAAGGGTGGTTGTTTCTCCACCCATCATTTCAGTTAATTCATCATCAACAATTTTAATGATTTGCTGTCCCGGATTTAAGCCTTCTAGAACATTTTCTCCTTTTGATTTGGTCTGTACTTTTTTTACGAAGTCACGTACGACTGTGAAATTAACGTCAGCATCAAGCAGTGCCAATCTAATTTCTCGCATGGTAGAACGCAAATCTGCTTCGCTAATTTGACCCTTACCACGTAATTTTCGGAAAGCATCTTGTAATTTACTGCTTAAACCTTCAAAAGCCATTTTTTAACCCCTATTCTTCTTCAATTTTTTCTAATTGATCAATTAAATTATTTAATTCTTGATTTTTGGAATATTTTGACTTAATTAACGAATCTAATTGGTCGACTACCTTATTACGTTTAATAAATTTTTCATATAATTGCATTTTAGCTTCATACGTTTCTAATGTTTTTTCCGTTCTTTTAATATTATCGTATACTGCTTGACGACTAACATTGAAGTTCTCTGATATTTCGCCTAGTGATAAGTCATCAGCATAGTATTGAGAAATGTAATCAGCTTGCTTCGTGGTCAACAAACAACCATAAAAATCAAATAGTGCATTAATGTAATTATCACGAACTAATCTTGTATCAAGATCTTTATCCATTGTTATTCCTTAACTAATCCTTTAAATAAGCCATAGACAAATTTCTCTGGATTAAATTCTTGTAAATCATTTACTGATTCACCCAAACCAACGTATTTAACTGGGATTCCAATTTCATTTTTAATGGCGATTACAATTCCACCTTTTGCAGTTCCATCAAGCTTAGTTAAAACGATTCCAGAGATATCAGCTACCTCTTTAAAAGTTTGAGCTTGACTCATTGCATTTTGACCAATGGTTGCATCAATTACTAATAATACCTCTTGCGGTGCACCAGGAATTTTATTAGTAATAATTTTATTCATTTTAGCCAATTCTTTCATTAAGTTGACCTTATTTTGTAATCTTCCCGCCGTATCAATGAATAGAATGTCATATTTATCAGCTTTAGCTTTTTCAACTGCCTCATACACGACCGATGCAGGATCACTACCTTCAGGCTTTTTAACGATATCAACGTGATCTCGTTTAGCCCATTCAGCTAACTGCTGAATAGCACCTGCACGAAATGTGTCGGCTGCAGCTAGAAGTACTTTTTTTCCTTGCTGTTGGTATTGATGAGCCATTTTACCAATAGTAGTGGTTTTACCTGCGCCGTTAACTCCAATAAATAAAATAACAGTTGGACCGTCAGGATTTTCTTTTAATTTATTTTCATTATCAGTTGGGGCATCATAAATTTCTACTAATTTTTGAATTACAAAGTTTTGGACTTCTTGATGACCCTTTACATTATTTAATTTAACTGCTCCCTTTAATTCGTCACTAATCTCAGTTGCAGTTTGAACTCCAACGTCTGATTCAATTAAAGTATCTTCTAAATCGTCAAAGAAATCTTCATCAACACTTCTAAAGTTAGCAAATAAATGATTTAGTTTCTCACCGAAGGAAGATCTAGTTTTTTCTAAACCAGTTTCATAGCTAGTTTGACTTTCAACTTCTTCTTTACCTGAGTTAAAGTCCTCTCTTGAGTTATCATCATCATTATTTTCGGATTCAACTAATGTTGATTTATCATTTTCTAAATGATCTGTTTTTTCCTTTTCTGGTGTTGGATTTTTTTCTGATTTAGTTGCTTCTTCATTGTCTGGAGTGGTTTTTGTCTCATCACTCTTTGATGATTCAGTCGTTTCTTCTTGCTGTTTGTGTTTGAAAATATCAAATAATCCCATATCTATCTCCTGTTCTTTTTATCACTTAAGTCTACTGATACTAGTTTAGAAACTCCAGAATCCTGCATTGTAATTCCAAAAAGATTATCTGCATAAATCATAGTTTCCTTACGATGAGTAACAACAATGAATTGGGTATCTTGTTTTAAACTTTCAATATAACGTGCAAAGCGATCAACATTTGCTGGGTCAAGTGCTGATTCAGCTTCATCTAAAATAACAAATGGAACTGGCTTAACTTCAATTATTGCAAACAATAATGCTAAAGCTGTTAAAGCTTTTTCACCACCTGAAAGAAGCATAATGTTTCGATAACGTTTGCCTGGTGGCTTAACTAAAATATCAATCCCCGTAGTTAATAAATGATGGGGATCACTTAATTCTAGTTTAGCCTCTCCGCCACCAAAAATACGACGAAAGACTTGACTAAATGATTTTGAAATTTTAGTGTATGAATTTTCAAAACGAATTTTTACAGTTTCATCCATCTTATTCATAATATCTAATAATTGATTTTTAGCTGCCACTAAGTCTTCCATTTGATGATTCATAAATTCATGACGTTCCTTGATTTCTTGATAAGCTTCAATTGAACCTAAATTAACATTTCCTAATTTTGAAATTTGAGTCTGTATATCTTCGATTTCTAAGTTTAATTGGGCTAAGTTTAAATTAAGATCTTTATAAACATGATTATCATTATTTAATTCATTCAATTTAAGCTTAGTTTTGGTTAAATGTTGTTTAATAATATCTAATTGAGACTCAAGTTGGTGAAGTGATTCACTTTTAGTAATTAACTTGTTTTGAAATTGTTCAATTTTGGTATCTAATTTTAACAATTCAGCTTTTTTAGCTTCAAGTGTTTGTTTAGTCATATCGAGCTTATTTTTAATCTTAGTAATTTGTTTTATTATTACATTCGTATCTGAATGATTAATTTGGCTGATTTCGGTTAATTCTCCATTTACATTTTGAATCGATTTAGTAATTGACTTTTGATTATTTTGATTATCAATAGTTTGTTGTTTTAACGATAAATAATGTTCATTAACATTATCTAATCTCTCTTTAATGATTCCAATCTTTTGTTTCAAATCATTTTGCAATGCCATTTCAGAATAATAATCACGTTTTAAAATTTCTAAGTGATTAGCCAATTCATGATTTTGAGATTGATTTTTATCAATTTGACTTTGTAATTCATTAATTTGTGTTTTTATCATTTCAGGTTGCTGAATAGCGCTATTAGAATTATTGCCTAATTTTAAATTAAGTGCTTTAATCATTCGTTCAATTTTATTACTTTCATCACATTGTAATTTTAAGTTATTCTTTTCTACTATTAAATTAGAATTGGCCTTGCTAATTGCTTGATCAATTAACTGCTTATTTTCTTGATCTTTTTTTAATTTAAACTGAATTTTTTTAACATTTTGTTCGCCAATTTCTAATTTAGTTTGCATATTTTGAACTTGTTTATTCAAAAGTTTTAAATTATTTTTTTGAGTTAATAATCCTTCATTTTGTCGCTGATTTTTACCTCCAGTAATTGATCCACCAGCATTTACAACATCACCATTTAATGAAACAACCTTTATGCGATGATTAGTTAATTGACTAATTTGAGTTGCTGCTTTTAAAGATTCTGTCACAATTACACTTCCAAGAAGGTGCTGTTTGACACGATCATATTTAGGATTAATTTGAACTAAGTCCGATGCAACTCCAATAAAACCATCAACTTGTTGAACCATTTTTAAAATATTTGCTGATACAAATCTTTCAGTGATTCCGTTAATTGGTAAAAGAGTTACGCGTCCCAATTTATTTCGATTTAAATAACTAATTGCTTCACGTGCATCAGAAATAGTTTCAACCATTAATTGCTGAATTGTTCCACCCAAAGCAGATTCAATTGCTTTGATGTAGCGTTTATCAACAGTTAAATAATCACCAACCGTTCCAATAATTCCAGATAAATTATTTTTTTGTTTTAATAAACTGCGGGTTCCTCGATATAGATTATTATGATTTTCAAGTAAGGATGCTAGGCTATCTCGTTCAGTCTTAACTTCTTGAAAAATTCGCATCGCATCTAACCAACGATTCCGCATTTCTTCAACGGTAATTTCATCCTTCTTGATTAATTCATCGTTAGTAAAAATTTTTTTATTAATGTTATTTTTTTCATTTTCTAATTTTTTAATTTTTATTTTAATGTCGTTAATTAATTTTTTAATTTTTATTAATTGGTTTTGTTTCTGATTTAGCTCTTGAAAAAGCAGTTTAGAATTACTATCAGCTTGTTGATTAAGCTTTTCATTCATTCGTAAATTATTTCTAGTTTCTGAAATTGATTGCATTAATTCAACGTATTTTGAACGGGTTTTATTTAAGTCATTTTCAGTTGTTTGAACTTCATCTTCTAATTTAGAAACTTTTGAACCATTATGCTTTCGTTCTAACTTAGTAAGTTGTTGATTTAATTTTTGTCTATTAGTATTTTCATCAATTAATTGATCTTTAAGTGATTTTTCATCTTTACTTAATTCTTCTAATTGTTGTTTTAAATCATTTAGTTTTTGTAAATCATACTTTTTTCGTTGCTCATTTAGCTTTTTTTCGCTACTTAAGTTTTCTAATAGTTTATTTTTTTGCAACAATTCCGTTAGTAAGTTTTCTCTTTCCAGATCTAATTTACTAATTAATTGATTAGTTTTCTTTTTAGTAATATTTAATTTATCAATTTTTTGAAGAAGTTGCTGATGTTCAACTTGAGAATTCTTTAAATTAGTTTGAATTCCTTGTTTAGTTTCAGAGTCTTTTTTCAAAATCATTTTAAATTTATTAAAATTTAATTCATTTAGATATTCATTTTTATCCAAATAGAGCGAAGCGATTTCGCTTTGCTCTTTTAAAGGATTCAGTTGTTTTTCAATCTCATTAATGATATCAGAAATACGATTTAGATTTAATTGTGTATCCTCAAGCTTTTTTTGAGATTCATTTTTTTGTTTTTTATACCGGTAAACTCCAGCTGCAGTTTCAATAATAGAGCGCCGCTTTTGAACATCATCATCTAAAATGTCATCGACATTTCCTTGTGAAATAATTGATAGTGAACCCTCGCCAAGTCCCGTATCCATGAAAAGATTATGAATGTCTCTTAATAGGCATTCGTGATCATTAATTGAATATATGCTATCACCATTTCGATAATAAGTTCTAGTTACTTTGACTTCAGTATAATCTGAATCTAAAAAATGAGATGTGTTATCAAAAATCAAACTAACTTCTGCACGGTTTAAAGGCTGTTGATCTTTTGAACCAGAAAAAATAACATCTTTCATCTTTTTACCGCGAAGGCTTTTAGCAGATTGCTCTCCTAAAGCCCACCGAACAGCTTCAATTATATTACTTTTTCCACTACCATTTGGCCCAACAATTCCGGTAAAACCGTTTTGAAAATCAAGTTCAGTTTTATTAGCAAATGATTTAAAACCTGCGATTTGGATTGATTTTAGTTTCAAAACAGATTCCTCACTTTATTATTGCAATTTTTGGTCCTTAATTCCTAACTTGTTCAAAGCCATTTTGGCAGCAAGTTGTTCAGCATTTTTCTTAGAATGTCCCTCGCCAACTCCAAGTTCTTTATCATCAACAAATACAGCAACTTTAAACTGACGATCGTTATCAGGCCCGTTTTCGTCTAGCAACTTATATTCAATTTTGACAGGACCGTTAATTTGAATGGCTTCCTGTAATTCCGTTTTATGATCGAAAAATTCATCAAACCAGCCTTCATCTAATTTAGGAAAAATCACTAAATTACAGAAGTGTTTTACTGTTTCAATTCCCTGGTCAAGATAAACCGCACCAATGAATGATTCAAAAATATCACAAAGTAACGAATCTCGACTTCTTGCACCAGCCTTTTCTTCCCCTTTACCTAGACGAATATACTTGTCAAAATGACATTCGCGAGCAAATCGACTGAAACTGTGACGATTAACCATTGCAGCTCTTAATCTAGTTAGTCGTCCTTGAGGTAGCTCAGGATAACGTTTAAAAATATAATCAGAAACCACTAATTGATAAACGGCATCTCCTAAAAATTCTAATCGTTCATAAAATTTTAAATCTTGATCTGGATGTTCATTTACGTATGATGCTTGTGTAAATGCTTCATCTAATAAGGACTCATCGTTAAATTTTATATTATATTTATCTGCTAATTTATCATCAAATGTTTTCTGCACAGCATACCCCTCCATAATTACTTATTATAAGTATATCATTAAATGAAAAACCCTATCTAACTTAGACAGAGTTTTACTATTTTTTATTATTTTTTAGTAGCATTTGTAAAATAATCTTTGATAGATTCTACATATCTAGATTGTACAATTTCAGTGGCATTAATTAAACAATTTTTAACCGTTTTTGCATCACTGTTCCCGTGTCCCTTGACTACTGGTGACTTAATTCCAAGTAAAACAGCACCACCATAACGTTTGTAATCCATTTTTTTAGCCATTTTTTTAAGGCTATCTTTCATTAAAAATGCTCCTAATTTGGCTTTAAAACCACCATTTTTAATTGAACTTTTTAACATTCCAATACCAGACACTGCAGTTCCCTCAATAGCTTTAAGAACGGCATTTCCAGTGAATCCATCAGTAACTACCACATCGGCAACTCCATTTAGTAGTTCCCGAGACTCGATGTTACCAATAAAATTAATTTGACCTTTATCTCCCATCGTTTGAAGTGCATCATGCATCTTACGATGAATCATATCACCCTTATCGGCTTCAGTTCCATTATTAATTAACCCAATTCGAGGATTTTTAATTTGACTAATGTTTTCAGAATAATATTTACCTAACAAAGCATATTGTTCAATATTTGAAACTTTGGCATCAGCATTAGCACCTGCATCAACCATTGTAAAACCTTTGTCACTGTTCAACACTGGCATTGTGGCAGTAAAACCTGGACGATCAATTCCTTTAATCCTACCAAGGATTAATAGGGATGCCACTAATAAGGCTCCTGTATTTCCAATGGAAACCAATGCATCAGCGTTTCCATCTTTAACTGCTTTAGCAGCCAAAACTAAACTTGAATTTTTTTTATGTTTAACAGCTCGAACTGGTTCATCGCCCATTGCAATTACTTCATCAGCTTGGATAATTTTAATGTTTCTATCATCATGTAAAAATGGCTTAATTTGTTTTTCATCACCAAATAATAAAAATTCAATGTCGTTTCGATCGTTACGAGCTAATTCAACACCTTCAACTACTGATTTTGGTGCATTATCGCCACCCATGGCATCTACTGCAAGTCTAATCATTACCTTACTCTCCTAATCAAAAGATGTGTTGTTATTTAAAGTTGTTAAACATTTTAATAATGCTTGATTTTCATCAAGTTTTTCCCAATTTTCGTTATCTGTAACTTGTTTAGCTACGGTTTGGGCAGCACTGAGGATATTTAAGTCTGCAATAGGATCCCCAACTCGAAAAGATGGTAATCCTGACTGCTGTTTCCCTAACAAATCACCTGGCCCTCTCAATTCTAAATCTTTTTGTGAAATAAAGAAACCATCTGTTGATGAACTCATTACATTCATACGCTTTATTCCAATTTCATTTTTTGGATCCGCAATTAAAATACAGTAAGATTGTTGCGAACCACGTCCAACTCGACCACGTAATTGATGAAGTTGAGCTAATCCAAAGTGGTCTGCATCAAAAATTACCATTACGCTTGCATTAGAGACATCCACTCCGACTTCAATTACAGTAGTTGAAACTAAAATTTGTATTTTATTAGTTTTAAAGTCCTCCATTACGGTATTCTTTTCATTGTCACTTAATTTACCATGTAAAAGACCCACGTTATAATGTTTACCAAAATATTGTTGAAATTTTTCATAAGTTTCTGTTACATTTCGCATGTTCATAACTTCTGATTCTTCAATTAATGGAACAATTACATAGGCTTGTTCATGATTTTTGAGTCGTTTTTGTAAAAAATTAAGCATGGTTTTAGTTTGCGAATTTTTAATCCAAGTGGTCTTAATCGGCTTTCGTCCCCCTGGTAATTCATCAATCACTGAAACATCCATCTCACCATAAGCCGTAATTGACAAGGTGCGGGGAATTGGCGTAGCAGTCATTGATAAAACATTCGTTGCTTTTCCCTTTTCACGCATCTTACGTCTTTGGTTTACACCAAAGCGATGTTGTTCATCAATGATTGCTAGCCCTAAATCATTATACTTAACTTTATCTTGAAATAAAGCATGAGTCCCAATAATTAGATTAATTTCTCCAGCTTTAATTCTGGGTAATAACTGTTTTCTGGCACTTTCTGGGGTATAACCAGTTAATAAAGCAATATTAACATCTGTTCCGGCAAATAGTTTTGCTAGTCCATTAGCATGTTGCTCAGCCAAAATCTCTGTTGGAGCAAGCATAACGGCTTGTTTTCCTGAAAGAATCGTAGCTAAAATCGAAATTGCTGCTACGACCGTTTTACCACTTCCAACATCACCTTGTAATAAACGATTCATCGTATAAGGACGATGTAAATCAGCTAAGATTTCATTTACCACACGATCTTGTGCAGCGGTTAACTGATATGGTAACTGTTCGATAAATGGCATTAAAGTTAATTTATCTGCCATAATCCGTGCATTTTGATTTTTTTCATGTTTATGTTTAATGGTTTGGAGCTGCATTTGAAAAAGAAAAAATTCGTTAAACTTAGCAGTTCGTAAGGCAGCCTTAACTGCGCTATGATTTTTAGGGAAATGCAGGTCACGAATAACTTGTTTTAATGGTTCAAGACGAAATTGTTTAATAATCCACTTTGGTACAAAATCATCAATCACATCGTAGTATTCTTGAAACGCTTGTTGAATGATTTGTTGTAATTTTTTCTGTGTTATTTTTTTATTTACAGAATAAATTGCACTGAAATTTTTTTCATCATTAGCCTTCATTAATTTCATACCAGTCATTGATTTGGCTGGTGCATTAAATTTCCCATGAATCAAAACCTCTTGTCCGACTATTATTTGTTTTTTTAGCCATGCCTGATTAAAAAAAGTAATTGGAATTACATCATGGTCGACTAAAAGACGAATAGTTAAACGATTCTTATGTCTTCCGTAAAAGTTAATCGTGGGTTCAACTGCAATTTTACCCTTTAAAGTTACAGTTTGTTGATCAACAATTTCATTAATTTTTTTTGGTACAAAATCTTCATAACGAAATGGGAAGTAAGTCAATAAATCAAAAACTGTGTGAATATTCAAGTCAAATAAAGCCTCTTGCTTTTTGGGACCGATACCCTTCAAAGATGCCACTGAATCAGTCAGATTTTTCATGACTTCCCTCCTATAAACTAAAAAACTGCTAATCATTATTGATTAACAGTTCTTTGATGTTCTTATTCAACAGAGATAAGTAATGGGTATACCGGTTGATCTCCTTCATGAATTTCAATTTCAAGTTCTGGATCAATTTCAATGGCAGCTGATTTTACTAAATCAGCATCAGATTGAGTAGCTCCTTTGCCATAAATAATGGTTACATTTTCACTGTCTTCATCTAACATTTTTTTCAACATTGAAATTGTGGCATCATTTAAGGTAGCTTCAATTACTTCAATTTTACCATCGACAATTCCCATATAACTACCTTTTTTAATATCAAGACCATTAATCTTCGTATCACGAACTGCTGCTGTCACTTGACCACTTTTTACTGTATCAAGTGAATCATCCATTGCATTTTGGTTATCCTCAAGTGAGGCAGCTGGATTAAATGAAAACATTGCAGTAAGTCCTTGTTGAATTGTTTTCGTATGAACTACCTTCATTGGAATATCAGTTAAGTTTTCTGCCTGTTCAGCAGCTAAAAAAATATTTTTATTATTTGGTAAAATAATCGCCTGTTTAGCATTTGCACTGTTAACAGCATTTACAATATCCTCAGTACTTGGATTCATGGTTTGTCCACCACTAATAATATTGGTTACTCCAAGGCTCTTGAATAATTTTTCAAGTCCCTTACCAGCAACTACGGAAATAACTGCTAAATCTTTAGGCTCTTCTTTTACCTCAACAACTGGTTGCTTAGCAATTTCTTCATCATCTTCCATAATTTCTTCTTGTTGGCTACGCATATTGTCAATTTTAATATTAATCAAATCACCAAATTTTTGTCCCCAAGCTAAAATCTTACCAGGATGTTCAGTATGAATGTGAACCTTAGCAACTTCATCATCGTTAATAACAAGTAATGAATCGCCCAATGGTGCTAAATAATTGTAAAAAGTATCATAATCGAATTGTTCTTCGACTTCTTTCCCTTTACCGAAACGTACTGTCATTTGAGTACAATAACCAAAAACAATGTCTTCTGGATTTAATTGTCCTTGAGCACTTTCATAATGGTCTTCATTAACCATTTTGTCCATTTTATTTGCTTCAACATTAAACTTTTCACGGACATCAGTTGATGCTTCACGACCATTTAAAATATCTGCAAAAGCTTCAAAAACAAAGGTTAGCCCCTGACCACCAGAATCAACAACGCCAACCTGTTTAAGAACTGGAAGTAAGTCTGGAGTTTTAGCTAATGCCTCTTGAGCACCAGTTTTAATTGCATCCATTACGCGAGCACAGTCATCAGTTTCATCAGCAGTATGTTGTCCAGCATTAGCGGCATACCTAACTACTGTTAAAATAGTGCCTTCTGTGGGCTTCATAACAGATTTATAAGCGGTTTTTGCGCCAGCAGTAATTGCGTCAGCAAGCTCATGAGCATCTAAAGTTACTTTATCTTCAACATCTTTTGAAAAACCTCGGAAAATTTGCGATAAAATTACTCCTGAATTACCACGTGCACCCATTAATAAGCCCTTAGCTAAGGCTGATGCTTTTCCTCCAACCGTTTTATCGGTAGAATTTTTGACATATTTAGCTCCACTTTCCATGGAAAGACTCATATTGGTACCGGTATCACCATCGGGAACCGGGAAAACATTTAAAGAATTAATAAATTCTGTATTATTTTTTAGCACGACCGATGCAGCTTGAACCATTTGGTCGAACTCTTTAGTCGTAATCTTAGTTACTGGCACTATTATCCAATCTCCCTTTTAATTCAAAATAATTAATCGTTAATTACTTTTACGCCTTGGACAATTACGTTTACTGCATCAGCTGTAACTCCAAGCATTGACTCTAAATTATATTTGACTTTATCTTGTACTGTACGTGATACTTCGGAAATTTTAGTTCCGTAGCTAACGATGATGTTAACATCGACTTCAATTTTATCTTGAACTTGGCGCACGACAACCCCGCGCGAATAAGCATCTCTTCGTAAAATTTCATTCATATTATCTTTTAACTGATTTTTACTTGCCATACCAACAACTCCATAGTTATCAGTTGCTGCACCACCAACAACGGTTGCAATAACATCATTATCAATGTTAATTGAGCCGTATTGAGTATTCATCTTAACAGCCATTGCGTATGCATCTCCTTATTTACAAGTTAATCTCGATACCTAATCTTAACATAATGATAATTAAAACCAAAATTTTTATTATTATTATGGTGTCAAGTACATTTACTTGAAAGAAAGATTGCATTTATAGTAGGAATATGCTAAATTTAGACATGTAGTTTAATACGCTCTAGTTTAAGATAAAAGGAGGGATATTTTCATGGCTAAAGATGCATTAACAGGAAAAAGAACCCACTTTGGTAACCGTCGTTCTCACGCTTTAAACTCTTCAAGAAGAAGTTGGAAGCCAAACCTTCAAAAGGTTCGTATTTTAGTAGATGGTAAACCAAAACGCGTTTGGTTGAGTGCTAGAACATTAAAATCTGGTAAATTCAAGCGTGTATAGTTTTTATGCGTTTAATTAATTAATTAAAACAAAAAAGAGGCAATCATAATGATTGCCTCTTTTTTGTTTACTTTTATTTAATCTTTACTTTGGATTACCGTGATAATCCCCTTGTCAAATTCAAAAGTGGCCTTATCCCGTATGAACTCATTACTAGAAAAAGAGGTAGGTACAGATACCCAATGATTTTTCAAAGTATATTTTTCATCAAATAGTGTTAAATGACAAGCTTCCAAATTAATAAAATCAAGATATTTCATTCCAGTTACCTTATCAATCTGGTGTTTACCAGGTTTAAAGAAACGAATCCAATTATGTCGATCATGCATAACTACTTTTTCAACCACGGAATTAAAAACAGGCTTTTGTAACATCAATAAATTAGTCATTAACTGATCAAGTCTTCCCCCTGAAAAGCCATAGACGTTAATTTCAGCATCCGAAAAATGTTTCATTACATATTTAATAGCAATTTCAGTATCAGTTTCATCTTTAATTGGATTTGAACGATGAATTTTAGTAACTTTTTCTTTAATCATTTTAAATTCATTTTGATTAACTGAATCAAAGTCGCCAACCGCTGCAATCGGAATAATTCCCAATTTAAGTAATTCTAAAGCTCCACGATCTACTCCGATAAATGGACCATCAATGTTTCCCTTTAATAATCTAGTAGGCCATTCTGACTTTGGTCCACCCACTAATAAATTGATTTTTTCCATTGGCTAAAAATCAGTAGCTTTTTTTATAGCTCTGATTCTTTCGGCAGGATCAGTAGAATCAAAAACATATGAACCAGCTACCGCAATATTAGCACCAGCTTCATAAGCCTTAACCACTGTTTTATCATTAACTCCGCCATCAATTTCAATATCAAAGTTAAGATCTTCTTTTTCATTTCTAAGCTTGTTTAATTCAGCAATTTTTCCAATTGTCTCTGGAATGAATTTTTGACCACCAAAACCAGGATTAACAGTCATAACCAGTACTTGATCAACCATATATAAAATAGGTTCAATCATGCTAACTGGGGTCCCAGGGTTAATCACTACCTCAGCCTTCACACCACGATTTTTAATCATTTGTAAAGCACGATGAATATGCTGCGTTGCTTCAACATGCACACCAATTAAATCTGCATCACAATCAGCAAACGTATCAATATATCGTTCTGGTCTTTCAATCATCAAATGGCAATCTAATTCCATATTTGTGATTGGACGAATTGCTTTAACCCAATTTGGACCATAAGAAATTGCAGGAACGAACATTCCATCCATGATATCAATATGAAGAATCTCAGCACCCGCTTTATCAACTTCTTCAATTGATTTTTGAAGATTTACATAATCAGCACTTAAGATTGAAGGCGCAACTTTAATCATTTTTATTTCCCCTTTTTTCGTTTATATATAATTTTTTGATTCTTAATCAATGCATATTGTTTGAGATAGTCATCGTACCTACTCGATAAAATTGTACCATTTTCTACACCTTTTTTCACTGCACAACCAGGTTCATTAATATGGGAGCATTCTCTAAATTTACATTCATTTGCTATTTTAACGAAATCAGGAAAATAATTTTTTAATTCGCCTAATTTAATATCAGCATTTTCAAATGATGAAAATCCAGGAGTATCAGCAATAATACCGTTATTAATGGTAATAAATGATACCTTACGAGTAGTGTGTTTCCCACGGCTTAAAGCTTTAGAAACCTCTCCCGTTTCTAAATTTAAACTAGAATCTAAATGATTTAAAAGAGTTGATTTTCCAGCTCCAGTTTGCCCCATAATTACAGACTGCCTGTTTTTTAAAAGACTACGTAAAGCTTGAAAGTTTTCTTTTTGATTTGAAGAATAAAGAACTTGATAACCAACTAGTTTTTCATAATTTTTTGCAATTTTAGTAAAATAATTAACCTGTTTTGGAGAGACTAAATCTAACTTAGAAAAATAGATAATTGGTGTAATACGCTCTTTTTCTAAAGCCACAAGTTCTTTATCTAGTAAAATTTGAGAAAAATCAGGTTGAATAACCGAAACTACGACGATTGCTTGGTCTGTATTAGCAATTGGCGGTCTCACTAATGAATTCTTACGAGGCAAAATTTTTAAGATGTATCCTTCATCCTCGTTTGTGACGTCAAATTCAACTTCATCACCAACTAATGGTTTAATTAACCGTTTTCTAAAATTACCTCGAGCTCTAGTTCGATAAATTTGACCATCAGACTTAACATCATAAAATCCACTTAATGATTGGTAAATTTTACCCCTTTTCATAAATACTCCTATTTTATCTTTTTAAATCCAGCAACAAAGAATCCATCAGAACCATAGTCATCTGGAAAAATTTTTAAATATTTTTCGCGTCGATTGGGCTGAAGATTTAAAATTGTTTTAACTTTAATTTCCTCAAATTCTGGATGTTTATCAAGAAAAGTTTTTATTGTTTTTGAGTTTTCTTGATTTAAAATTGTACAAGTACTATAAACTAGTTGCCCCCCAACTTTTAATTTAGAAGCAACTGCATCCATAATCTCTGCCTGAATTTTTGCCAATTGTTCGACATCATCAAGGGATTTTTCATATCTAATTTCTGGTTTTCTTCTAATCAACCCCAAACCAGAACAAGGAGCATCCACTAAGATTTTATCAAAGGTTTTATCTTCATAAATATCATTAACTTTTCGTGCATCACAAGCATGAACTTCAATATTTTCACTTAACCCCATTCGGTCAGCATTTTCCATGATTTTATGCAATTTATTTTCATGTAAATCAAGAGCAACAACTAGTCCAGTGGTTAGCTTTTCAGCAATTTGAGTGGTTTTTCCGCCTGGAGCGGCACAAGTGTCAAGAATATAATCATCTGCAGCGATTTCCATTGACTGAACGGGCAACATAGCACTTTCATCTTGAATAGTGTAAAAGCCCTCTTTAAATAGAGCTGTATGAGCAGCAACCCCATCTTTAAGTACTAAAGCATCAGCGGCTACCTTGCTATCTCGTACTTCAAACCCAATTCTTTCTAATTCTTTGACTAAACTAGCTTTATCAATTTTTTTAACATTAATTCGAATTGATTGATTGGATGGTTGATTAATACTATCTAAAATTGATGCGGTTTTTGCTTTTCCTACTTGATTATTTAATTGCTGAATAATCCAAACCGGAACACTTGCCTCAATCGATTGTTTTTCAACAGCATTCATTCCTGTGATTTTTGGTAATCCGTCTCGATCAATTTTGTGTAATACACCTGTCACTAATCGTCTAATTCCATCATGTCCCTTAACTTTTGCAATTTTGATAGATTCATCAAGAATTGCTCGATTAGGAACTTTATCGAGATATGTCATTTGATAAATAGCTGTATAGAGTAATTCTTTAACCCACTTTTGTAATTTATTAGGATGTTTAACTAATTTACTTACGTAGTATTCTAAAGTTAACCGATGTTGAATTACACCATAAACAATATTGGTAAATAAGCGCGTGTCTTTTTCAGACATTTTAGTGGAATCAATTACGTTGTTAATTTGTAGATTAGAATAAGCTCCATCAGAAATACGTTCAAGCGTGTTAACTGCTAGGTAACGGGGATTATTGTTGTTGTCTTTCGTCAATGAATTGATCTCCTCTAATTAATTTTTGATTTCCATTTAAGAAATCGGTAATGGACTTTTTGGGTTTTCCAGCTGGTTGAACTTCATTTAACTGTAAAACAGTTCCAGCTCCTGCCGCAACTTGCAGGGTATGCTTATCACGATAAACGATTTGTCCGGGAGTTAGGTCAGTAGTTTGATCAATAACACTAACATCCCAAATTTTAAATCTTTTTCCTTTTACGAAAGTATGAGCAATTGGATCTGGTCGTAAAGCCCTAACTTTACAATCAATTTGATGAGCGGTTTGATTAAAATCAAGTACTTCTTCTTCTCGTTTAATAGTAGGAGAAAAAACTACTTGGTTTTCATCTTGCTTAACCGGATTAATTGTTCCTGCTGCAATTTTAGGTAAAGTTGCTAATAATAAATCACGACCAACCAAACTTAGTTTATGAAAAATACTTGAAGTATCGTCTTGATTAGTAATTGCAACTGATTGTTGTGAAATGATATCACCCGCATCCATTTCTTTGACCATATACATAATGGTAATTCCAGTCTTATCGTCTCCATTCATAATGGCATATTGTACTGGAGCACCCCCACGATATTTAGGTAATAAAGATCCATGAACATTCACTGCTGCAATCTTAGCAGCATTTAATAATTTAGTTGGTAAAAATTGTCCATAAGCAGCCGTTATAATGTAATCTGGCTTTAATTCAATAACCTTTTTCATAGTTTCACTACCACTAAGTTTTTCTGGTTGATAAATAGGTAAGTTTAACTCGGTTGCAGCTTGTTTAACCGGCGTTGAAATAATCTCACGTTTTCTCCCAATCGGACGGTCTGGCTGGGTGACTACGGCTAAAACATCATAATTTTTACTTAATGCTTTTAAAATTGGAACGCTAAATTCAGGCGTTCCCATAAAGACAATTGATTTCATTGATATTTTCCTCCATTACATAAAGTTGATCGGTTCTGAATCAATTGCGATTCTAAGTCCTTTACGCCCCTCTTTTTGTGATTTTTGTAAAATGTGTTTTAAGACGGGGTCTAGGTTTTGATCAGTTTTATATTTAATAATGATTTGATAATAATAACGGTTTTTAATTCTTGCAATTGGCCGTGGAGTTGGCCCTAAAATCATAGTCTTGCTATTTAAATGATTTTTAAGATAAGTTAAGATCTCATATGACTTTTTAGCTGCTTGCTGCTCCTCAAGTGAGCTAACTGTTAACTTAACGGTAAAATAATATGGAGCGTACCCGGCTAAATGACGAAGGTGCATTTCCTTTTTATAAAAAGCCTCATAGTCTTGCTGTTTAACCAATTGGATGGCATAGTGTTGGGGATTAAAGGTTTGAATAATTACTTTACCAGTTTTCTTTGCTCGTCCAGCTCGTCCAGCCACCTGAGTTAATAAATCAAAAGTTCGTTCACTAGCTCTAAAATCGGGTAAATCTAAACCAGTATCTGCGTTCAAGACTCCTACCAATGTGACATTAGGAAAGTCTAACCCTTTAGCAATCATTTGGGTACCTAACAAAATATCGGCTTCTTGATTACCAAATTTATTCAAAATTTTTTCATGGGCCCCTTTACGTTTAGTTGTATCAACATCCATCCGTAAAATTCGTGCATCTGGAAAACGATTAGCAAGTTCTTGCTCAACTTTTTCTGTTCCCGTTCCAAAATAGCGGATATTATGGCTATGGCATTTAGGACAAAGATTTGGAATTGGTTCTTCAAATCCACAATAATGGCACTTCATTGTATGACTATCCAAATGCATAGTTAACGAAATATCACAATTGGGACACATAAGTACATAACCACAATCGCGGCACATCATGAACGAAGAAAATCCTCGTCGATTTAGCATTAATACTACTTGTTCATTTTTACTGAGTTTTTCGTTAATGTTGGTTAGTAAGACCTGTGAAAAAATATCACCGTTTTTAGCCACTTCTTTAGTCATATCGACAATTTCAACGGTTGGAAGTTGTTGTTGATTGACTCGTTTAGTTAACCTTAATAGATGATATATACCCTTGCCTGCTCGGGCCCGTGATTCTAGTGAGGGCGTTGCACTTCCTAATACAACGGGACAATGATGATAATTAGATCGCCAAATAGCAACGTCTCGGGTGTGATAACGCGGACTTTCATCTTGTTTATAGCTAGGATCATGTTCTTCATCTAAAATGATTAGTCCAATATTTTGTAAAGGCGCAAAAACGGCTGATCGTGCTCCAACTACCACTCGAACTTTTCCATCACGAATTCGACGCCATTCATCATAACGTTCCCCATTGGATAGTCCACTGTGGAGAATGGCAACTTGATTTCCAAATCGATTTTTAACGCGATTAACCATTTGTGGCGTTAATGCAATCTCAGGGACTAACATTAAAGCTTGACGTCCATCGTTTAAAGCAGTTTGAATATTTTGTAAATAAACTTCTGTTTTACCAGAACCTGTGACACCTTCAATTAAAAAAGTCTCGGCTGTTTGCTTTTTTATTGCTTGATCAATTTCTAAAACCGCTTGTTCTTGTTCTGAGGTTAGTTGTTTAGGTCGATCACGAGTAATCGGATGTTTATAAGGATCACGATATTTTTCAATTTGAACTTTACTAATCCAGCCTTTATCATTAAAGGCTTTAATTGAAGCTGGAGAAATAGACTGTTCCTTAATGATTTTCCTTTGCACTAGTTTTTCAGTGGGATGAGCTTCAAGCAAATTCAAGAGATGCTGTTGTGCTTTGGCATTTGGCTTTAATTGTTTACGTATCTCATTAAAATCTGTAATTTGATTTTGAATAGCTAATTCTGTTTTTGATTTAGCTTCATTTTTAACCACATACTCAATCTCAACATCATGTTTTTTTTGCAGTAAAATTAGTTGACTAAGCTCTTTTTCCGTAAAATGTTTATCATCTAAGGGAGTACTTAAAGTTTCAGAAAGCTTTTGATCAAGTATTTGATCTTTGAGTGCATGTTTTTTTCTTACTATTTTGGAATACTTAGCTTTCATAACATTTGGGAGCATCGTTAATAAACAACTAATTCGAAAAGCATAAGTTCGATTTGCTAGCCATTTTGATAAAGCAATTAATTCATCATTCAAGACTGGCTCAAAGTCCATTACTGAACAAATTTTCTTTAACTTAGTTGCATCTTGAGCTGCCATTGATTCAATTCCAACCACGAATCCTTCAATTTTACGATTTCCTTTGCCAAAGGGGACAATTACTCGCATGCCTATGCTTATTGAATCTTCTAATTCAGATGGAATTAAATATGAGTAAGGCGAGTTAGTTTGCATGGTTGGAACATCTACAATAATATGAGCAATTTGCATTTATTCCTTCCTTCTAGTTAGCGCATTTGCTTTTCAATAATATTTAGAATTGTTTGTGCAATTGCTTGCTTACTTTCAATCTCAGTTTGTTTTAGGATTCCTGATTGGTTAATGATAGTGACTTGATTACAATCACTACCAAACCCAATTTGTGGATTAGATACATCATTTAGGACAATTAAATCCAAATTTTTTTGTTTTAATTTTTGCTTGGCATTCTTTTGAACATCATTAGTTTCCGCAGCAAATCCGACAATTAATTGATCATCCCTTTTTTCCTTTGCCACTAACTTTAAGATGTCATCCGTTTTTTGCAAATGAAGGATTAGTTCATTTGTGTCATCTACCTTTTTTATTTTTTGGCTTGCAACTGTAAGTGGCTTAAAATCACTAACGGCTGCTGCCATAATCAAAACATCGTTTTTGGGTAGTTCATGAATAATTGTATCTTTCAATTCATCACTAGTTTTAACTTTAACTAGCTTGACCTGATCTGGAACTGTAAGGTGACAATTAGCACTAATTAAAGTTACTTGTGCCCCTTGTTGAGCGGCAACTTGTGCTAAAGCATATCCCATTTTCCCAGAAGAACGATTTGAAATATAGCGAACTGGATCAATGTCTTCAATTGTACCACCAGCTGTAATTAAGAATTTTTTCCCCGCCAAAGACTGAGTTTGATAAATATTTTTTAACTGTTTAACAATTTCTTCTGGTTCTAACATGCGACCCTGAGCTTGATATCCTTCAGCTAACTGACCATAAGTAGGGTTAAATATTTTAGTCCCATGCTCTTTTAAGCTTTGTATGTTTTGTTGTGTAGCAAAATTATTCCACATTACATCATTCATGGCCGGAACAAGATATTTCGGTGTTTCAGTCGCCAATAGAGCCGTCAGCGCAAAGTTATCAGCAATTCCATTAGCCATCTTTGCAATAAAGTCAGCAGTTGCTGGAGCAATAATTGAAAAATCTGCCCATTTGGCTAATTCAATATGGTTAATTGATTCTTCGCTTTCAGAAAAACTATTTTCTGAATAGACGGGATACTTTGTTAGTGCAGCAAAAGTTAGTTTTGTAACAAATTTTTCAGCAAAGGGAGTCATTACTACTCTAACAATTGCTCCTTGATTTTGAAGAAGACGCAACAAATAAACTGCTTTATAAGCAGCAATACTTCCCGTTACATATAAAACTATATTTTTATTTTGCATTACGTCCTCCAAATTTCTAGATAGCTTAATTATACAATAATATTTAGCAAGATAAATAAAAACCACTACGTGACCGTAATGGTTTTAAAAAATATTTATTTGTTTTCTGGTTCAATTTTTAAAACTCCAGCAGCAATTTCTTCAAGAGCCATTCCAACTGATTTTACGTTATGATATTGTGCAAGCATCGGCGTAGCACCCTGATCTAATTCTTCAGCTCGTTTACTAGCAAGCATAATAAGTGAATAACGTGAATCTACGATTTCTAATAATTTATCAATTGATGGATATAACATTAAATTTCATCTCCTAAACTTTCAAGGTAATCTGGCATTACGCGATTAACCTTTAATCTTTCACTTTTAACGATGTCTTTAATTTGTTCTACGGCATTTTCAATTTTATCATTTACAATTGCATAATCATAGTTTTGCATCATCCGAATTTCTTTTGAAGCTTTTTGAATTCGTTTATTAATTACTTCTAAATTGTCAGTACCACGACCCACTAAACGACTACGTAATTCTTTAATGTCTGGCGGGGTCAAAAAGATAAAAACTCCATCAGGACAATTAGCTCGAACTTGAAGTGCACCATTAACTTCAATTTCTAAGAAAACATCATGACCAGCATTAAGTTGTTGATTAACATAATTCAATGGAGTCCCATAATAATTATCAACATACTTGGCATATTCTAACATTTCACCATTTTTGATATTTTCTTCAAATTGTTCTTTTGACACAAAATAATAGTCAACACCATTTTTTTCACCAGATCGAGGACTTCTAGTAGTCATAGAAATTGAATAATTAAAATCTACTGCTGGATCTTCAAATAATGCTTTTCTAACTGTTCCCTTTCCTACTCCTGAAGGACCAGAAAGGACAATTAGCATTCCTCTTTTTGCCATTAAGACAGCTCCTTAAATTTACTTAGTACGAACATTATCGCTTTTTTAGTGATAATAATCAAGATAATTTAGCTTAAAAATCCACTTTATTTGTTTTTTCAGCATTTGCTAGCCTTAACAGTTCCTCAGCATGTTCAATGGCTAATTTAGTAACGGTAGTTCCAGCTAACATTCGTGCTAATTCATTAACTCGGGCTTTTCCATTTAATGATTCAATACTGGTCTCTGTTCTATTATTTGTATCAACATGTTTAGAAATGTAGTACTGATGATCAGCCATTGCAGCAACTTGTGGTAAATGCGTAATACATAGCGCCTGGGATTTAATACTAATATGATGAATTTTTTCTGCAATTGCTTGGGCAACTCGTCCTGAAACACCGGTATCAACTTCATCAAAAATGATTGAAGTTACCCCTTGTAATTTAGAGAAGATAGTCTTTAGCGCTAACATAATTCGCGAAAGTTCTCCTCCAGAAGCAATTTTAGTAAGCGGTTGAAGTGCTTCTCCAGGATTAGTTTGAATATAAAACTCAATTGTTTCAGTTCCATTAGAAGAAAATGTATTATCTGGCAGTTGCTTAAAGTTAACCTCAAATTCAGTTTTATCCATATACAAATCCGCTAATTGATGCTGAATTTTTTTCTTTAATTTCTTTGCACCTTGTAACCTAATTTTGTGAAGCTTGGTTCCAAGCTTATTTAATTTAAAAATGGAACCTTGCAATTGAGTCTCTAAGTCATTTCCACTATTTTCTTCAGCCTGCATTTCATGAAGCTCATTGGAAATTTTATCATAATATTTTAAAACTTGTTGAACTGAATCCCCATATTTATGTTTCAACTCATAAATAGTACTGAGTCTTGCCTCAACTTCTTCTAAACGATTAGGATCAAACTCCAAAGTATCCATCTGATTAGAAATTTCTTTACTAGCATCTTGAAGCATATAAAACGCACTTTTAATGTTTTCTGAAATTGGCTTAAAGTCATCATCAATTTCTTCAACATCTTCAATCGAACTCATTGCTTCACCAATCATATCAATTGGACTAATATTATCGTCTCCTTCAATATTTGTTAAAGCTTGGTTTAAACTGAGATTAATTGTTTGAAAGTTATTTAACCGATTCTTTTCTGCGATTAGTTGTTCTTCTTCACCATCAATTAAATCAGCATTTTCAATTTCATTAACCTGATATTGGAGCATATCTAGACGTTGAGCCCATTCTTTTTCATTTTTATTTTTATTAGCCAATTGCTTTTTTAATTTAAGATAAAGATGATACTGAGCTTGATAGTCAAGTAAAACCGGTGTCAAATCTTTTCCAATAAATTCATCTAACAATAGAAGATGCTTTTCACTTTGCATAAGTGTTTGGTGTTCATTTTGTCCATAAATATCAACTAATGTTTCTCCAATTTTTCTAAGGGTATTAATATTGACCAGCATTCCATTGACGCGACAAATATTACGACCATTTTTAAATAATTCACGTTGCAAAATAACACTATCATCATCGTGATCAATACCAAACTCGTCTAATTTAGCTGCTGTAGTTCCCGCGTGAGGAATATCAAATAATCCCTGTAAAACAGATTTATTTTCCCCAGTTCTAATGAAATGTTGAGAGCCTCTACCACCAGCTAATAAGCCAACTGCGTCAATAATAATTGATTTACCGGCACCAGTTTCACCTGTTAGAGCTGTCATCCCAGATTCGAAATTAATTGATAATTTGTCAATGATTGCAAAATCTTTAATTGAAATCTCTTTTAACAAAACTGTGCCTCCAATTAATTATTTAAATTTTTATAAGCCGCTTCTTGTACTTTTTTAATTGAAACTTTAGGATCAATTTTAGGAGTATCAGTTGATTTTAAATGCATTAGAAATTCAATATTTCCCTCACCACCCTTGATTGGTGAAAAGTCTAGTCCCAGGATTGAAAATCCAGCGTCAATTGCAAAGTCAAAGACTTGATTGATTACTTGGTAATGAATTTTTGAATCACGTACAATTCCGTGCTTACCAACATTTTTTTTTCCAGCTTCAAATTGCGGCTTAATTAAAGCGACTACTTCACCATCTGGTTTTAAAATTTTCTTTAATGGTGGAAGAATCAAATGTAATGAAATAAATGATACATCAATTGACGCAAAATCAGGGCGCCCATTAATAAAGTCTTCTGGTTTACTATAACGAAAGTTAGTATTTTCCATCACTTTAACCCGAGAATCACTGCGAAGTTTCCAAACCAATTGATTAGTTCCAACATCAAGAGCATAGCTTAGTTTAGCTCCATTTTGAAGCATGACATCCGTAAACCCACCAGTTGAAGAGCCAATGTCTAGTACGGTTTTTCCTTCAACAGAAATTCCAAAACTTTTCAAAGCCTTAGCTAATTTAAGCCCTCCGCGACTAACATATGGCATCACATTTCCCTTAAGATGTAGTTTTGTATCAGCTGGAATTTTAACCCCTGGTTTATCCAAACGCTCTTCATTTTTACCTAACACATCTCCAGCCATAACAGCACGTTTGGCCTGTTCTCGACTATCAAACAAACCCTGTTTAACTAATAAAACATCAATTCTTTCTTTCTCAATTGCCATATTTATCCTTTTCCAAATTGAAAATACGATAAAAATGATTTTAATAAATCAGTTGATTGCGCATTTTCTAATTTATCTAGTGCCTTTAAACAATTTTCTATTGTATCACGAAGTTTTTCTTTTGCTCCATGCATGCCTAAAAGATTAACATAAGTATTTTTATCAATATCTTCTTGTACATCAACAGTTGGAGCATCTAGAATATCATCGTAAATTTGAAATGCTACTCCAAAATTATCAGCAAAATCTGATAACTTTTTTTGTTCCGCCTTATCTAATTTAGATAAAACAGCCCCAGCTAAAATACAATAGTGAAACAATGCTCCAGTTTTTTGATAATCTAATTTTTGTAAATCAACTAAATCTAAGGTTTGATCTTCAAAAGAAACATCAATAACTTGTCCTTCTACCATTCCATGAGGACCCGCAGCACTAGACAATAAAGCTACTAACTGAATTCTTTGTTGTGCTGGTAAGTCATTGGCAGATAACCATTCAAAAGCTAAAGTTAATAAACCATCTCCAGCTAAAATAGCAATATTATCACCAAACTTTTTATGGTTAGCAGCTTTTCCTCGACGGATGTCACTATCATCCATTGCAGGCAAATCATCATGAATCAAGGAATATGTATGCAGTAACTCCACTGCAGAACTAACTTTAATTAATTCATCGGTAATTTTAATTCCATAAGATTGAAGAACCGCTAATATTAATAATGGGCGTAATCTTTTACCGCCAGCCATTAAAGAGTATTTCATTGAATTAACTAGTAATTTAACATTGGAAGTCTTTTTAATTCCATTACTTAACACTGCATCAATTTTAGGTAAATAGATTTTTTCAAATTGTTGTAAAACTTGTTTATCATCATTCATTAAAATGGTAAATCTCCATTTCCACTTTCACTTTCACTTGTGTTAGTTTGTGATTCATAACCTTTATCTCGTTTAAACGGAACTTCTTCACCATCTGGTTTTACCATTTTGGTTAAAGTTTTTTCAGCATTTTCTAAAGTTTTTTGCATTTCTTGACTAAGTTTAATCCCGGTTTGAAATTCCGTTAAAGCTTTTTCCAAAGGCACATCGCCACTTTGTAACTCATTTACAATTTGTTCTAATTTTTCCATATTTTCTTCAAATGAAACTTTTTTTTCTACCATTATTTTTCACTCTCCTGGTTTATTTCAGAAACATTGGCTTCGATATTTCCATCGCTTAAATCAACCGTGATTTTCTCTCCAATTTTTACGTCAATTACCTTTTTAATAATATGATTATTAGAATCTTTAACCATTCCATAACCACGTGACATGATTTTTAAAGGACTCAAATGATCTAGTGCTTCAACTTTGCTTCTTAATTGTTCTTTTTTGTTACTATAAATTGTTTTTATAGTTTGTTGCAAATTAGTGTTTAAATAGTTTAATTGATTATGTTTGTTAACAACTAAGTTACGAGGAGATGCACCTGATAACTCACTACTAATAAGGGCAAGCTTACTTTCTTTTTGTGATAATTGTTCTTTAAATACATTTAATAACTTATCGGTTAGCAAATCAACTTGCTGACAATGTGATTCATAGATTCGACTAGGATCTCGAAAAACATAATTTTGCTGCAAATGAGTCAATTTTTGTTGCCTCATTTGAATAAGATTTCGCATTGCATTTTCTAAGCTGTTTTGTAAATTGCGAACATTTGAAATTACTTCACCTAGTTCCGGCGAAGCAATTACTCCCGCTTGTGTGGGCGTAGAAGCACGTTGATCAGCTACAAAGTCTGCAATGGTATTATCAGTTTGATGACCAACTGAAGAAATGACTGGAATTTTACTGTCATAAATTGCTCGAGCAACAATTTCTTCATTAAATGGCCATAAATCCTCGATGGATCCGCCCCCACGACCGATAATTAAAGTGTCAAAGTTACCATTTTGATTAACATTTTCAATTTGATTAGCAATTTCTTGAGCAGCCCCTTGTCCCTGAACCGCCGCAGGATAAAGAACCACTTGAATATGAGGATCACGTTTTCGAACCGCATCAATAATATCACGAATTACTGCCCCACTTTGTGAAGTAACTACAGCAATTCGCTTAGGATATCTAGGAATTGGTTTTTTGTGATCTTTATCAAACAATCCTTCAGCATACAATTTCTTTTTAAGTTGTTCATAAGCTAAATAAAGGTTTCCTACACCATCTGGTTGCATTGATTCAACATAAATTTGATATTGTCCACTTTTAGCAAAAGAAGTAACTCGGCCTGTAATAAGGACTTTCATTCCTTCTTCTGGTTCAAATTTAACTTTAGCAAACGCACCCTTCCACATTACAGCGCTAATTACAGAATGATCATCTTTGATGACAAAATATTGGTGACCAGGACGTTTTCTCCAATTTGACAATTCACCTGTTAAATAAACCTTACTCAAATAGGGATCATTTTCAAATTTTTTATGAATATATTGATTTAAAGCAGTAACCGTTAAATAATCATGATCCATTTTTTAAAGACTCCATTCACACATCTCGACTGTTTGTTGCATTAAAGTGGCAATAGTCATCGGGCCTACCCCACCAGGAACTGGAGTAATATAGCCAATATTGCTCGTTTCAGGGATATAATTGATATCCCCAACTAATTTTCCATCACTGTTCAAATTTTGCCCTACATCGATTACATAAGCTCCTAGTTTAAAATCAGCATCAGTAAGTACATTAGCTTTTCCAACCGCAGAAATAACTACATCAGCCTGACGGGTAAATTTCCTTAAATTTTTAGTATGACTATGAACAGTAGTGACGGTTGCGTTGGCATTCAAAAGGAGGGCTAACATTGGTTTTCCAACAATTGAACTGCGACCAACAACGACAACGTTAGCACCATTTAAATTAACTTGATATTTTTCAAGTAGGGTCATAACTCCCCTTGGTGTACAAGCTACTGGATAATTTTTAGCTAAATTTAAAAATAAAGCTCCAACATTGGTAGGATGAAAACCATCAACATCTTTCTCTGGCAAAATAGTTTCAATTACTCTTTGTTCATCAATATGAGTTGGAAGTGGAGCTTGAACTAAAATTCCATGTACTGCTGAATCAGCATTTAAGTCCTTAATAGTGTTAATTAAATCATTTTCACTAACATCACTTGGAAAAGTTTTCATAAACGAATTAATCCCTAATTCAAGAGCCTTTTTTTCTTTCATATGAACATAACGTTGACTAGCTTGGTTATCACCAACTAAAATAACTGCTAGTCCTGGCGTTACACCTTTTTTTGCTAATTTAAGTACTTTTTGCTTAGTATCATTATTTATTTCCTTTGCGACTTTACGTCCATTAATCATTTTTACCATGCTAAGTCTCCACACTTTATTTTTATCTTAATTCTAGCATATTCTAAATTTAAACACTCTGATAAAAACTTAATGCAAAAGAAAAATCCAAACGTAACAGTTATTAAACTCTGTTATGTTTGGATTTCTTATTATTGAAAATTACTTATCAATATTTTTCATAATTTTATCTAAAATGGCATTAATAAAGTTAATTGATTTATCATCACTAAAATTTTTTGATAATTCAAGTGCTTCATTAATAGCAACTTTAGCAGGAACATTTTCTACAAAGTCCATTTCATAAATTGCAATTTCAAGAATGATTAAATCAGATTTATTTAAACGACTAAGTGTCCACTTTGAATCTAAGTTTGACTCAATAACTTTGTCGATTTCATTTTTATGGTCTTTAACTCCGTTCACTAATTCTTTATAGTATTCTGGAGCTACCGCTTCATCATTATTGGTTAAATCTTTAAAAAAATCATTTAAATTAAGTTCTTCATTGCTTTGCATTGCAAATAAAGTTTGAAATGCAAATTCTCTAATTTGGTGTCTGTTAATTTTCACTTTTTTCTCCATCATTGTCGAATAAGCTATCCGTATCAACTTTTGCAACTTTTTCTGGAACTACACCTTCAACATGAACATTGACAGAACCAATCTGCAACTCGGTCATGAAAAGTAATTGTTGCTTAACCTGATCTTGAATTTGAATTGCTACTTTAGGAACTGAAACACCATAATCAAGGTAAACAAAAACATCAACGTCCAATTTATCATTATCATTAAATACTAACTTAACTCCATGACTACGTTCTTTTTTACCGAAGAGCCCTTGAACGCTAGAAGAAAGAGTTCCACGCATTTTGTTAACACCATCAACATCAGTTGTAGCAATACTAGTAATCACTTCAATAACATTGGGCGCTACTTTGATTTTGCCTAAATCATTTTTTTTATTATCTAAAGTAATAAATTGTTCTTCCGTTGCCATTTTCATAGCCTCCAATTCAAGAATAATTATTGTTTATTTATCCTCTTTATCCCGAGAAATGTAAGTCCCATCAGTTGTATTAATGATTAACTTATCACCTTCATTAACGAAGAAAGGAACTTGTAAGGTAACCCCTGTACTCATGGTAGCAGGCTTTGATCCACCTGAAGCGGTATCACCCTTGATACCTGGTTCAGTAGCGGTGACCTCAAGACTAACTGTTTTTGGTAATTCAATTCCGAGAGTCTCACCTTTATATTGCATGATTTGAACTTCCATATTTGGCTGTAAATACTTCATAGCTTCTTCACAAGCCTCACGAGGAATTGTAATTTGGTCATAAGTATCATTATCCATGAACACTAAACCAGTCCCGTCATCATAAAGATATTGCATCTTCATGGTGTTAATTTCAGCCTTTTCCATTTTAGCTCCTGAACGGAAAGTTTTTTCCTGAACAGCGCCAGTTCTTAAGTTCTTAAGCTTAGTTCTAACAAAAGCTCCACCTTTACCAGGTTTAACGTGTTGAAATTCAAGAATTTTCCAGATCGCATTATCAACTTCGATAGTCAATCCGTTTTTAAATTTTGCAGTAGAAATAGCCATTATAAAGCCCCCTATATTTACTTTCAATCATATCAATTATAACTAGTCTAAATCAAGTGAAATAGCTAATTGCATAAAAAAAGACTCACGATTAAGCGAGTCTCAAATTTTTATTTACTTATTTGCAGTTGCAGTTTCTGGATAAACAGAAACTTGACGTTTGTCTCTACCTAAACGTTCGAAACGAACGACACCATCAGTAAGTGCGAATAAAGTATCATCTGAACCACGTTTAACGTTAACACCTGGATAAATGTGAGTTCCACGTTGTCTGTAAATGATTGAACCTGTTGTAACAGTTGAACCATCAGCAGCCTTAGTTCCCAAACGACGACCAGCTGAGTCACGACCGTTAGATGATGAACCACCGGTTTTATGGTGAGAGAAGAATTGTAAATTCATTTTAAGCATGTGCGATACACCTCCATATTAAAAATTATTTAATCTTAATGTATTTGTCATATTGCATTGCAATATCACGCATACCATTTTCAAAGCATAACAATAATGTTTGTACTTGAATATTATCAATGTCTGAATCATTAATGGTTACAGCCAAATATCCACCGTTTTCGTTATCCTGATCAACTAATGGTTTAATTCCAGCAACTTGACTTAATCCATTAACTGTTGAAATTGAAAGCACTGAAACAGCCGCACAAACAAGATCATGCCCAAATTCTCCAGAATCAGCATGACCAGATATCGTAAATCCAGAAATGAGATGATTCTGAAAACTAAATTTTGCTTTAATCATAATAATTAAGCGTTAATTTTTTCAATCTTAACTTTAGTGTAAGGTTGACGATGACCCTTTTTAGAAGTAGAACCCTTCTTAGGTTTGTAACGGAAAATAGTGATTTTCTTTTGTTTACCTTGTTTTTCAACAGTTCCTTCAACAGAAGCACCGTCTACTAATGGAGTACCAACTTTAGCGTTGTCCCCACCGATAAATACAACTTGGTCAAAAGTTACTTTGTCACCTGCAGCTGCATCTAATTTTTCAACGAAAATTGATTCACCTTCAGAAACTTTATATTGTTTTCCACCTGTAACGATAATTGCGTACATGTACATGCACCTCCTTAAATTAATATGCTTAGACTCGCCATAGCTGAGCGCCAATATAAATGGACTTAATACTCAGAATGTGCGGTTGTAGCTGTGAGAGTTCACAAGTACAACATCCATATTTTATCGGATTATTACATAAAAGTCAAATAAAAAAAGACAAATGCAACTAGCACTTGTCTCTTAATAATGTCGCAGGAGCGACTCGAACGCTCGACCTACGGTTTAGAAGACCGTTGCTCTATCCAACTGGGCTACTGCGACATAATGTTCCTTTACAGAACATTAACAATTATATGAATTATCTACCATTAAGTCAATAGTAAATCAGATAAGATTTGCATCTTTTTCTATTTTTTGTTTAAAGGCTGTTTGTAGATCTAAATTTGTGAAATTTAAATCTGTTTTTGCCCATTTCATTAATAAAACCCAGGCATGATGAAAAGCAATTTCATCTTTTTGATAATATGCTTTCAAAAGCATATTTTTAATTGATAAGTAAAGCACGTCTAACTGACTTTTGTTATCCTTGGTTAAAATAGATAAACGTTGTTCTTCTTTTTCGCTTAAACTTAGGTTGTCATTCCAATTACAAATACTTGATAATAAAATAAAATCTCTTATTACTACAATTAATTTTTCTAACCGTAAATCGTTTGAAGATTCAGTGATTCCATCAATTTTAGTATCATCTAAGCCACAAACTTCAGCTAATGAACCTAAGTGAATATCTAACGAAACTAAAACTGCTGCTAAATGATTATTACCTTTCCAAATAATTTGCTTTTTTGCATCTAACTGACGATATAAATTAATTGTCTGATTACACATTTCTTCAATATTCAAAAAATCATCTCCATTTATTTATTAAAACTTCAATTTTTTTCATGTCTTCAGGATGTTCAATTAAATTAAACCAAGTTGTATTTAATTTATTTCTAAACCAAGTTAATTGACGTTTAGCATAATGTCTTGAGTCAAGTTTAATTGTATCTATTGTAGCAGATAAGCTTTGATTACCATTAAAGTAAGCATCAAATTCACGATAACCAATTCCCTTTGCAGCAGGATTTTTAGCACCACCATTAGAATATAACCACTCATTTTCCTGTAGTAAACCATTTTCCATCATTAAATCAACGCGTTGATTAATTCGTTGGTATAATAAATTACGATTACAATTCAGACCAATAACTAAGGCATCATACTGTGGTGGTTGATTTTTTTGTTCGGAAAACTTTTTCCCAGTTACACGATAAACTTCTAAAGCTCTAATGATTTTTCGAGAATTTGTTTGTGAAATTTTAGCAGCTGAAATAGGATCAACTTTATTCAACTGTCCCCACATTTTTACACTACTACTATTAGATAATTCTTGTTCTAATTCATTCTTAACTTGACTATCAGAACTATTTTCCCCCCCTAAAGCTAGTCCATTAATTAATGCCTGAATATAGTATCCAGTTCCTCCAGCAATGATGGGTAATTTTCCCTTATCTGATATTTGTTGAATAAGTTTATTAGCATCACTAACAAAATCAACAACGCTATTTTTCTCTGAAATATCTTTTGTATCAATTAGATAATGTTTAATTCCTGATTGATCCGCCAAAAGAGTTTTAGCAGTTCCAATATCCAAATTTCGATAAATTTGTAGTGCATCTCCAGAAATAATTTCACCATTGAATTGCTTAGCTAATTTAATTGCTAAGTTACTTTTTCCAACTGCAGTAGGACCACCAATAATTAGTATTTTTTTCATATTTATTCCTTTTTAAATCAATAGTTGATACTGGATATATTAACGCAAATAACGCATAATGAACAAGTAAATAATAATATGGAGGTCTGTCAATTATGCATAAATTTGGAAAAGGTTTTGCAACTGGTGTTGCCACAATGATTGGTCTAACTGCTGGAGTTTTATTTTCATTTAAAAAAGCAGTTGTTGAACCAATTGAATCACAAGAACAAAAAACTGAAGAAAATCGCAAAAAGTCATTAAGAAAATCTGGTTCTTCACATTTAGGCTAAAATAATAAAACCCCGATCACAATTTAAGTAAAGTTGTGATTGGGGTTTTATTTTACTAAAATCAGAATATTTAGCCCTTTTTTATTTTCCCATCCCATTTTTGATAACCTTCGTCCAAAATGGAAATGTTAGTAAAACCTTTTTTATTTAAAAACTTAGCTGCTCGCATACTAAGGGTCTTCGTCTGATCATAAAGAAAGACTGGTAAATCAGGACGGAGATCTGTATAAAAGTTTTTAAAAGTCGAATAAGGAATGTTTCTGGCTCCCATAATATGGCCATTTGTAAAAGCATTAGCTTCCCTTAAATCAACTACTTGGGATTTTCTAATCCCTTGTCTAAAGTCATCTTCTGAAAGAAATTTAGCATATCGTTTAGTTCGAAACACATTAAAATAATGTATTGCAATCCAAATAGCAATTATAATTACAACTACCACTAAAATCATGGTAATTGAATTCAAAAAACTAGCAAAACCAGTCATTTAAACCTACTCCATTCTTTAGTGTTTTTATCTAAATTGTAATGCCATCGAAGCAGCACCAATTACACCTGCATCATTTCCAAGTTCAGCTAATTTAATTTTAGTAGAATCTCGAACTGATGGAAACGCATTTTGTTGGAAATATTTAGTAGTTGGCTGTAACAATGTGTTCCCAGCATTAGAAACTCCTCCACCAATAATAATACTTGCAGGATTTAAAGTATTTCCAATCATTGAAAGTGCTATTCCTAAGTAGAAACAAACTTTGTCAACTACTTGGTTGGCTAAAATATCACCATTATCTGCAAGATAAAATACTAGCTTTGAAGTAATTTTTTCATCACCGTCATCAATTAATTCTTTCAAGCGCGAAGTTCCGTTGAAATTTTTAGACATGTCTTCAGCTACCCGAACGATTCCAGTAGCAGATGCATATGTTTCAAGACAACCATTTTTTCCACAAGTACATAGATAACCATTAGGTTGAACTGTAATATGACCAATTTCTCCAGCTCCACCATTTACTCCATGAAGTAATTTGCCATTAGCAATCACTCCACCACCAACTCCAGTTCCAAGAGTAGCAAAGACAACATCATCTTCAGAGCTACCAGCGCCCTTCCAATATTCACCTAATGATGCAACATTAGCATCATTATCTAAGTCAAAGGGAAGCCCTAATCCAGCTTGAATTTCTTCTCGAATTGGTTGGGTAGTTTTCCAATTTAAGTTAAAAGCTTCTGATACTGTGCCGTCTTCACGATTAACAGCACCAGGAGTCCCCATGCCAATTCCAATGAAATCATCAGTTGTTTTACCAGAATCTTCAATGTGTTTGCTAATTGACTTAATAATGTTAGGGACAATATGGCTTCCATTGTCATTAATATCAGTCAAAATCCGCCATTTTTCTAAAACTTCACCCTCTTCGTTAAGAAAAGCCATTTTAGTGGTTGTCCCACCTAAATCAATCCCAATTAAATTTTTTGCCATAACTATAAACCTCCAATATCATTTTGTTTTTTTAATTTATTTTCTTCGAATTTATGCTCATGGGTTAAAACTAACTTAGCGGAAACAAATTCTTGATTAGAAATAACCTTTGCTTCATGTAAATGATCTAATTCTAAAGCCATGACTTCAATATCCCAAATTCGTTTACCAACATAAACATAAATCCCAAATTGCTTCAAAAGCTGTTGTACATCATATAAATTTTTCATACATAGTTATCATCCTAAATAAATTTCTTATTTGTGTCAACGATTCAAACCAATATAATACAATACCATTATAACAATAATTAAAGCGTTTGCATAAAAAATTATCCATTTTTTATTTAAAGTCTTAAATCCTTTTATTCCTATAATTGAACTTAGTAAAAAACCACCAATTAATCCCCCTAAATGACCAGTTATGCTAATTGAAGGAATAAATAAATCAAAAATAAAATTAAAGACAATAAAAATCAAAAATGTTTTAGCATTATGTTGAATGAATAAATTATTTTTTAAATTTAAGTATAAAACAAAAAAAGCTCCAAATAAACCAAAAATTGCAGTACTACTACCAGCTGAAATACCTGATTCAAAGGCAAAACTCATCAAATTGCCAGTAATTCCAGAACCTAAAAAAATAATTAAATAGCGTAAATGGCCAAAGAACCGTTCAATAATCCTTCCTAAAAAGTACAAAACAATTAAATTTAAAATTAAATGTTGATAGCCAATATGAATGAAAATAGGAGTAATTAATCGCCAGATTTCTCCAGCTTTAATTAGTGGATTATATTCAGCACCATAATCAATTAATACTTGACTATTACTACTTCCACCAGCAAAAGTCATTATCATAAAATAACTAACCATAATTATAATTAATAAGTAAGTCACAATTGGAATTTCCTGTAATTTATATTTCATGATTTTCTTCCTCGATTATCAAATGCTGAATTGCAATATCTGTCGATTCAGTTGGCCATTCGGATGTAACTAATTGAATTCTTCGGACTAAGCTAACGGTAGTTCCATAATAGTCTTTAAGGTAATAATCATAAAAACCACCCCCATATCCAATTCTTTGATGATTAACTTGAGAAAAAGCAACTCCAGGAACAATGATTAAATCAATTTTATTTTTAACAACTGATTTTTGATTATCAATTGGTTCTAGAATACCAAACCTACTTCTTATCAAACTATGAATTGATTGATATTCATAGAATTTCATTATTCGGTGTGAAAAGGTTTTCGGAATAACAACTTTTTTATGCTCTAATAAAGCTTTTTTTATAATTGGCATGGTATCTAATTCAAAATCAGTACTCATGGTTACAGCAATGACTTTAGCTTTTTTCCAATAACTTACTTTAAACAATCGTTCATACAATGAATCATTAGGTTTTGTAAACCTTGATTTCATTCGCTTTAAAACCGATTTTCGAATTTCATTTTTCATTTTCCATTTTTCCATCCTAATAAAAAAGATTTCGAGCACGAGGCTCAAAACCTTTATTTTGTTTCACGATGTAAAGTTGCTTTTCTTTCACGAGGGCAGTACTTTGTTAATTCTAAACGATCGGGATTGTTACGACGATTTTTAGAAGTTAAGTAATTGCGTTCGTGGCATTCAGTACATTCTAATGTAATGTGTACACGCATGGTAAATACCTCCAAACAGATGCTTTTTTAATTTATCAATAATAACATAAATAATCATAACATTTTTTTTTAATAATTTCTACCAATTTAATCAAAATAATGTTAAGTATTTATACTTGACGGTTATTTTGGTGCTTTTTCAACATCTTTCCAGTACGCATTTAGGATGTCGCTTGCTAATTGACCATTATTTCCACCAGATTCAGCAGGCATATTTGGCATGGCTAAGGCAATAACTACTTTAGGTTTTTTGGCTGGTGCCATTGCAATTAAACTAAGAGTAGTAGTTTGATTACCATCATAAAAAGTTTGAGCGGTCCCAGTTTTAGCAGCAATTTCAGGCTTCAATGTATTCATCAATTCACCAGTTCGATAAGGACTATGTCCATGAACTACTTGATACATTCCTTGAAGAATTACGTCACGTTGTGCCTGTGTCATTGGGATGTGGTTTAAAACTTTAGGTCGTACAGTATCTTTAATCGCTCCTAATTTATTGTTTGCTTTGTTATTTCCCCGAATATTTTGCACTAACTGAGGTTTTAACCGATAACCACCATTAGCAATGGTAGCTACATATTGGGCTAATTGAATTGTCGTATATCCATCATAGTTACCATAAGACTCATCAAGTGCCTTACCAATATTTGCAAACCCAGTTGGTCCTTCAATTCCAGCTGATTCTCCTGGCAAATCAATTCCCGTTTTAACCCCTAATCCAAACTGTTTGAAATTATTTCTGAGGGTCTCAAAAATTGCTGGATTCATGTTTAAAGCTGCTCCTGGAACATACTTATACCCAGCTTCTTTCATTGCCAATTGCATCATGTATGAGTTTGAAGAAACTTCCAAAGCATCCTGGGCCGTCAATTGAATATTATGACTTCCATTAGTATTGAACCAAGATGACTTAATTCCACCACCATTTTTAATGGGTTGATCAGTTTGAACACTGTTTTCCGGAGTAATAATTCCCTTCATTAAGGCTCCCGATTCCATCGCCGGTTTAACAACTGAACCCATTGTGATTGGCCGATTAATTACTCCCATATCATTTTGACTAACCTTATTAGTCTTCGGATCACGATCAACTCCTGCCATTCCAATTACTCCTCCAGTATAAGGATTCATAACGACCGCATAAGTTCCAGTTGCATATCCACCCGCTTGGTCCTTTTTTACGATTCTTTGTAAATCATTTTGGAATTTGGAATTAATTGTTAGTTGTAAATTATCACCACTTTGTCCAGGATATTTAACCATTTGCGAAACAATTTGGTTACTACTGTTAACTTTAACTTTAGTTTGTGATTTGGATCCTTTAAGGACGGGTTCATATTGGGATTCCAAATCACTGGTACCAACTGATTCATTTTGGGAATATCCCTGAGCTAACAAACTATTTACACGATTTTCTGGAAGCCCAGACTTATTTGAAGAAACCGAACCAGTAACCGTTTTAACTTCCTTTCCTTGTGGGTAATTTCTAGTCCAGTTACTTCCCACTTCTACTCCTGGTAATTCAGATTGATGTTCTCCAACTAATGATAGTTCTTTAGCAGAAACATGATTATACTTAATGTAAGTTGTCGAAAGTGTATAAGCACCACTCATTGAGTTAAAGATTGCAGCAGCATTTTTCATACTATCAGTAATTGGGGTGATTTCACCTGCTACAAATTTATTGATTTCAACTTTTTGAAGTTTGTCAGGAGCCATATCATCGGCACCATTAATTTTCTTTTCAGCAGCAGTGCGATTATTAGGATTTGCTAAATAGTATTCTGCAATTTGTTTTTTGGTTAATTTATTAGTAGGAACAGTAATATACTTACCCAATTGGGTTGCCGTCTGATACATATCTTTTGAAGATACGCTTGGCAGTCTAGTATAAGTAATTGCTCGTTGACTTTCATTACCTACCATCAGCTTCCCAGCTGAGTCATAAATTTTTCCTCTTGGGACATTCCCATATTTAACGTAGTTATTACTTTGATTAACAGTTGACTTAAAATAATTACCTTGAATAATTTGCAAATCAGCAAGTTTCCAAATCAAAATAACAAACAATAAACCAACCACTAAAAAAATCAAATTCAAACGAAACGGAATGGTATTTGACTCATTAGTTTGCCTAGTCGAACGTGTCCGCTTTTTGAAAAATTTTCCAAAAAAGTTACCCACAGTAGTTACTCCTTTTATCATATAATTTTAAATTAAATTAATTTCTTTATTTAAACAATTAGTTTAATTATCCCATTATAAGAACGGTTCCGCAATATCCTTAAATTAAGATTAAGTAAAAAGATGCTAGGCAGTTGCCTAACATCTTTTTTAATGTTTAATTAACACTTAAAATTTCAACATGCATAACACCGTCAGGAATCTCAATATCAATTTTTTCGCCAACCTTATGACCTAAAAGTCCTCGAGCAATTGGGGAATCATTTGATACTTTTCCGGCAAGTGGATCAGCTTCGGCAGCACCAACGATTTGGTACTCTTCTGGCTCCTCATCAGGTAATTCTTTAAATGTAACTTTTTTACCGACACTAACTTCATCAGAAGCAGTTTGAATATCATCTACAATTTGTGCAAATTGAAGCATATGCTCTACCGTATTAATTCGACTTTCAAGCAATGCTTGTTCATTTTTTGCTGATTTGTATTCTGAGTTTTCTGACAAATCGCCATAACTTCTAGCAATTTTAATTTGTTCAATTACATGTGGACGTTGATTTGTTTTTAAATCTTCTAATTCTTTTTCAAGCTTAATTTGACCATCTTTGGTCATTGGATATATATCTTCAGCCATTTAAACACCTCATTAATTTATTCAATTTAAAATTTAACATTAAACTTAAAACTTTTCAAACAAAATCATTAATAATCCATCAAAGAAGTCGAATTATCGTTTCCTAAAATTGCTTGAACTTTAGTAGCTAGTAAATCAATTGCGACAATGTTTTTTCCACCACGTGGAATAATAATATCAGCATAGCGTTTGGTTGGTTCTACAAATTGATGATACATAGGACGTACTGTTTCTAAATATTGTTGAATGACCGAATCTAATGAACGTCCACGTTCAGAAATGTCACGTTGAATCCGACGAATTAAGCGAATATCATCATCTGTATCAACAAAAACTTTAATATCCATTAAATCACGAAGTCGCTTATCATTTAAAATTAAAATTCCCTCAAGAATAATAACATCTGTGGGTTCTTGCAACTGTGTCTCATTGCTACGAGTAAACTGAGTATAGTCATAAAGTGGTTTTTGAATAGCTTTATAATTCAACAAATCTTGTAATTGATCCACCAATAAATCATTGTCAAAGGCATCGGGATGATCATAGTTAACTTTTTTACGTTCCTCCATTGGAACATTAGCTTGATCATTATAATAGGAATCTTGCTGAATAATACTAATTGAATGGCCTAATAAACGTTGTAAAATTGATTTACTAACTGTCGTTTTACCACTACTTGAGCCACCGGTTACACCAATAATAATAGGTCTCTTTTTAGTTACCATTTATAAGTTTCCTCTCTAAATTGAAACTATCTAATCTCAACACTGAGTTCATCCTGAAGGTATTTAGTAATCTTAGCAATTGCTTTATTTACCACTTCATCTTTAAGGGTTTCTCTAGAATTTTCAAAGGTTAATGAGTAAGCTAACGATTTCTTCCCTGTTGGAACATGTTCTCCCTCATACACATCAAACAAATTAATGTGCTTCAAGAATGCACCACCACGACGCTTGATAATATCATAAACCTGTTCATTAGTAATGTTTTCATTAATTAACATTGCAATATCACGACTAATCGTAGGGTACGGACTAACCTGCTGGTATTGTTGTTCCCGTTTTTTTGCATCAACTAACTTATCAAGATCAATTTCAAAAACGAAAGTTGGCTTGATTTTAAACGCTTTATCAGTAGATGGATGAACTTGACCAACAAACCCAATTACTTCATCATCCAGTTTAATCAAAGCGGTTTGTCCCGGATGCATTTCTGGAATTAAATCAGTTGCTTCATAAGAGATTTTATCAGCTAATGATAATGTTTCAAGGTATTTAGCTACTATTCCCTTTATTTCAAAGAAGTCTACTGGAACTGCTTTCTTATTCCACGTTGATTTAATTAATGAACCAGAAACGGCTCCAGCAATATGTTCTACTTCAGTTGGACGCTCTTCATCAGCTTTACGGAAAAATACTCGTCCTTGTTCAAATAAAGGAACATCTTCCACACCACGAGCTTGGTTATAAGCAATATCATCCAATAACCCAGAAAGTAAGTTCATCCGTAACACAGAATGGTCACCAGTCATTGGCCATTGCAATTTGGTTTCTTTATTGTCATTCAATAAAAACATTTTTGCTTTAGCTTCCGTTGTTAATGAATAAGAGATGGCATGAGTAAGCCCTTCACCAAGTAAAACTTTCCTTGATTTTCTAATTAATTGTTGTTTAGGTGTAAAACTTCCCTCAGTCGTAACAGTAATTGGTAAAGTAACCGGAATGTTTTCATACCCGTAAATTCGAGCAACTTCTTCAATCAAATCAGCATCAATCTTAATATCCCAACATCTAGTTGGTACTGTAACTAACATCTCATTATTGTTAATTTCAACTTCAAAACCTAATCGATGAAAAATACTAATAATTTCTTTTTCACTTAAGTCAGTTCCCAAAACATGATTAATTCGATTAGCAGTGATTGATATAGTAACTGGCTTAACAACTTGATTGCTTCCAGAAACAACTCCAAGACTAGCTTTTCCATTAGCAAGATCTTGAATTAATCCAGCTGCATAGTTTAAAGCATTTTTGACATTTCCTTTGTCGATCCCACGTTCAAATCTTTGCGATGCATCCGTATGCAATAATTCTTTTTGTGCCATCTTACGAGTAGCAACTGGGGAAAAGTCACCTGCTTCAATTACAATATCAGTTGTATTCTCAGTAACCCGAGTATCATAGCCACCCATTAACCCAGCTAAGGCAACTGGTTTTTCAGTGTCAGCAATCACAACATCAGTCTCAGATAATTCCCGTTCTGCTTCATCTAATGTCGTAATCTTTTCTCCAGTTTGTGCACGACGAACATGTAAATCACCATTAGCAATTTTACTTAAATCATAGGCATGTAATGGTTGTCCTAATTTCATCATTACTAAATTAGTAATGTCAACTACATTGTTAATGGGTTTAATCCCTAAGTTCCATAACTTAATTTGAAGCCATAAGGGACTACTTTTAACTTCAACATTTTTTACTACTTTAAGTTGATAAATAGGGGCCAATTCTTCATCAACATGTGCAGTAATATCTGCATTAGATTCAACATTTCCCATTTCTCGAGCAGCATCCTCATCAAAATTAACCTTTTGATTAAAAACGGCTGCTAAATCGTAAACGGCTCCTCGTAGACTTAGCATATCCCCACGATTAGGAGTGACATCTAAATCAATTAAAGAATCATTCATCCCAAGATAGTCAAAAACTGGTTCACCTAATTTAGCATTATCTGGTAAAAAATAAATTCCATCTTTCCATTCATCAGGAACAATCTCTTTAGGAAAACCAATTTCATCTAATCCACATAGCATTCCATTTGATTGAACCCCACGCATCTTTGCCTTTTTAATTTTAATGTTGTCGCCTACTCTGGCACCAGATAAAGCAACCACAACTTTTTTACCCACTTCGACATTAGGAGCGCCACAAACAATTTGTAATGGTTCAGTTTCACCAACATCAATTTGACAAATATTTAAATGTCCAGCATCGGGATGCTTTTCAAAAGAAATAATTTGTCCTACGACAATCTTTTTAAGACCATCACTTCTTTTAAACACCGAATCAACTTCAACAGAAGTTCTTTCTATTTTTTCACCCAATTCTTCTGGAGAAAGATTGATGTTTAAATAATCTTTAAGCCAATCATATGATAATAACATTTCGTTCCTCCTAATTAATCAAATTGTGATAAAAATCTTAAATCATCAAGATAAAAATCACGAATATCATTTACCCCGTATTTCAACATTGCAAAACGATCAGGACCAACTCCAAAAGCAAATCCACCATATTCCTTTGGATCAACACCGGCCATTTTAAGTACATTGGGATGAACCATTCCGGCCCCTAAGACTTCAATCCAGCCAGAACCCTTGCAAACTTCACATCCTTTTCCTCCACAATTCATGCAAGTAATATCTGCTTCAACTGAAGGTTCTGTGAAAGGAAAATAGCTAGGTCTAAGACGAACCTTAAATTTATTACCAAACAGCTTGTGCGTCATCGTTTCTAACGTTCCTTTTAAATCAGCCATTGTAATATGTTTATCAATCACAATCCCTTCAACTTGATGAAATTGATGTGAGTGCGTAGGATCATCTGTGTCTCTTCTAAAAACAACTCCAGGGGAAATCATCTTTAATGGTCCCTTGCTAAAGTCATGTTTTTCTAATGTTCTTGCCTGCATTGGTGACGTGTGCGTTCTCATTAAAATTTCTTTAGTAATGTAAAAGGTATCTTGCATATCACGAGCAGGATGATCTTTAGGTAAGTTCATCATTTCAAAATTATAATGGTCTTCTTCAACTTCAGGACCATTTAATACTTGATAACCCATCCCAATGAAAATATCCTCAATCTCATCAATAATCTGTTGAATAACATGCGGATGTCCTAAAGCAATTTGACTGCCAGGTAGAGTAACATCGACCCTTTCTTCAGCTAATTTAGCATTTAATTTAGCAGTTTCTAGTTCATTTTGTTTAACAATGATAGCTTTAGTCAATACATCCCCAATTTTATTTAAAAAATTACCAACAACAGGACGTTCCTCAACTGGTAATTTTGAAATTCCCCGTAAAGCTTGCGTAATTGGTCCTTTTTTCCCTAATAATCGAACGCGAATTTCATTTAAAGCTTTAACGTCTGTTGAAGCTTGAATTTCGTTCAAACCATCTTGTTTGATTGTTTCTAAATCTTCTCTTAATCCCACAACAAAGTCCCCCTTTTTTCAATAAAAAAAGCCTCTCCCCTTATAAAAAGGGACGAAGCTTCGCGTTACCACCCAAATTCATACAATCAGTATGCACTCGTAGATGAATAACGACATCAATCGGACATTTTTTAATTAAATTATGTCTACTTCTTCAAAAGCGAATTCAGTTACTATGATTTCTCTCAGCTAACAAATCTCTCTGTATTAACGTAACTTACTACTTCTTTTTTCACAGTAGTTAATGAAATTATAAATCAAATTTTAATAATGGTCAAACCTACTTGTTACCATCACACCATTTATCAGCCCAAACATGTACTGAATTCATAATTGGTTGCAAATCTTTACCCTTTTCAGTTAATTCATATTTAATTAAAGACGATTCCGTAGATGTTTTCCGAACCACAATATCACATTCTTGTAATTCTTTTAAACGAGCAGTTAATATTCGATCACTACACCCATCAATTTTATTTGCAATTTCACCAAAACGAAGTGATTTTCCAATTAATAGTGACTCAATAATTACTCCATTCCATTTTTTACCTAGAATGGTAAAAGCTTCTTCAAATTTAGAGCAGAGACAATCACTATCATTAGTATTTAATTTTTTATTTGCCATCACAATCCCTCTTTATTCTTTTTTCTTATCATGTTTGTTATTTAATAACTTTTTGAATCGGGTTTCAACTGGCAGCATAAACTCATTAATAGCGGCATAATCATCCACCAAAGATACAATTACACTCTCCATATACTTAGGCCTTGCCAGGGTTAATCCCCACATGTGTTTTAAGATGATATCTTCTTCTTTAGGAGTTAATTCAGTAATATTTTTAGCATTTCGTAATGCGACTCGAGGATGCATATAAGCATGAGTACCAATGTCAAATTTAGTGGTTCTCCAATCATAGTAGAACAAATCATGAAGTAATCCACCTCGAGCAGCCGCACGATAATCTAAATGCATTTTTTTAGCAAGTAAATAACTAACATAGGAAACATAAATACAATGTTTTAACCTAGTTGAATGATGATGCTGCGTATAGTCTGCTAATTGTTTAACCGCATCTGAATCTAATAAATCAGAAATACAATTCATAAACTCTGGGTCGTTCTTCCAGTCATTTGGTTTCATAACACAATCTTTCCAAACTACTTAATAATTTGAAACATGATCACTGCCGCTGCAATTGCTACATTTAGTGATTCTGCTTTCCCCCTAATTGGGATATACAAATTATTAGTAGTTTCTTTTAATAGATTTTCATTCATCCCATTACCTTCATTTCCCATAATTAAAGCAAAACTAGCTAATGGAGTAATTTGTTTATAATCAATTGCTTTTGGATTTAATTCGGTTCCGTAGATTGGTGTTTTTTGTGACTTAAATTTATCAACTACAACTGGTAATGATTCTTTAATTAAACTAATGTGATATTGACTACCTTGCATCGCTCTTTGTACTTTACTATTATACTGACTTGAAGTTCCATCACCAAATATTACGCCTGCAAAGCCAGCTGCATCGGCCGTTCTTACCATTGTCCCAATATTACCGGGATCTTGGACATCATCAAGTAACAACCATGCTCCCTTAAGTTCAACTTCTGATAAATTAGTTTTTTTAATTTTGCATAAAGCAAAAATTCCTTGGGTAGTTGAAGTAGTGGCAATTTCTGTCGCAACTTCATCAGAAATCATAACTACATCAAAACCGTTCAAGTCTGAGCCATGTTCTAAATATTGATCATCTGTTATAAAAATTGAAATAATTTCAGACTTTGGTAAATTATTAATGGCCTCTTGCACTAAATGCCAACTTTCAATTAGATATTGATTTGACTTTTTCCGCCCTTTAGCACTTTCTAATTTTCTTAACTCTTTTACCTTTTTGTTTTGCTTTGATGTAATTCGTTCCATTTAATTTTCTTCCTTAGTTATTTTATTATTAACATAATATTAACATAACATTAGAAAGGAGAGATACCAATGCAGACCTATTCAATCTTGATTAGTGGAAAAGTTCAAGGAGTTGGCTTTCGTTATACAACTTGTGATTTGGCTAGGGAACTTCATTTAACTGGAACGGTCCAAAATTTAACGACTGGACAAGTTAAAATTTTTATCCAAGGAAATACTTCTAATTTAAATAAATTTATTCAGCAACTACATCATTTCCCAAACAACTATGCAAAAGTCACTAAAATTGAAATTAAGGTAACCGATATTAACAAAATCTTTTAGAATTTTAAAGTTAAATTTTAATTTATTCAATTGCAGTAATACTCGCATTAGGTTAGTATTATAACTATGATTTGATAGATGGGAGTTTCATAGATGAAAAACAAAAAGAAATTTAGTTTAATTAGCATGATTGGGCTTGCCGCCCTTACCTTGACAGGTTGTGTTCAAGAAGATTCACACGGTCATCCGTATGGCATTGTATATGATTATTTAGCAGTTCCTGGACAGCACGTGATGGATTGGTTAGCAAAATACGTTGGTGGTTATGGTTGGTCTTTGATTGCCATTACTGTAATTGTGAGATGTCTTTTGCTACCAGTGATGATTAATCAATTGAAAAAATCAACCATCATGCAAGAAAAAATGGCATTGATTAAGCCACAGATGACTAAAATTCAAGCTTTATTGAAAAATGCCAAAACCCAAGAAGAGCAAATGGCTTTGAATCAACAAATGATGAAGCTTTATAAAGATAATAACATCAGTATGACTGGTGGAATTGGTTGTTTACCACTTCTAATTCAAATGCCAATTTTTGCAGCTTTGTACGCTGCAATTCGCTACTCACCTGAACTATCTCACACAGTTTTTATGGGAATTCAATTAGGTCAAAAAAGTGTATTACTTGCCGTTCTTTCTTTAATCGTATATGCAGTTCAAGGTTACCTTTCCATTTTAGGAATGCCTAAAGCACAACGTAAACAAATGGGTGCAATGATGATTATTAGCCCCTTGATGATTTTCTTTGTTTCATTATCATCACCTGCTGGACTGGGGATTTATTTTTTCATCGGAGGATTATTTGCAATCATTCAACAATTAATTGTTAATGCTGTTCGTCCTCGAATAATTAAACAAATTCAAGCAGAATCTAAGAAAAATCCACCTAAGGTAGTAATTTCTGATTCTATTGAAAAAACAGAAAATAAAATTGAAACTGAAGAAAAACAAGATGAACAAACCTTAAAAAATAATAATCGTAATGCTAATAAGCAACGCCATCATCATGATGGAAATTAATATAATATAAAAAAGAAACCTAAAGTTTAGACTTTTAAATCTAAACTTTAGGTTTCTTTTATAAACATTTTGCATAAAAAAACACCCTAACCGAAGTTAAGATGTTCAAAAATTAGTCCTTGTTATTACCCATTCCAATAAGTTCTAAGAGAATTTGGAAAATATTAAGGATATCAAGATAGATGCTTAAGGCACCCATTGTACTATATTTTTGAAGTTGTTCTTCATTTTGTACTGCACTTGCAAAACGTTTAACACTTTGGGTATCAAAAATAATAAATACAGCAAAAATTACCAACATTATTACATCCATAATAATGTATAAGGACGGAATCCGTAATAGCATTGAAATTAAACTTAACACGATTACAGCTAAAAGACCCCAAGTCAAGTAAGCTCCCAAACCAATGAAGTCACGTTTTGTAGTATTAGCATAAATTGTTAATCCACCAAACATTACAGCTGTACCTAACATTGCTAATCCAACTGTTTTTACATCATAATAAATAAGAACTGGACTTAAAGAAACTCCAAATAAAACCGTCATTAAATAGTAAATCGTATTAGTAGTTGAGGCGCTAGTACCTTCGTCACTAACAGAACGACTTAAAGCAAACATTAATCCTAAAGCAACTACTAAGATTAAGAGTGATGTTCCAATTCCCATTGACATAACCCAATGGGTCATGAAAACAGCCATCAGTGTCATAATTACTCCTGTAATCACTAAACCAGTACAAACTTTTTGATAAGTTTTTGCAACTAACCGGTTGGCCATTTCAGCAGTATTTCCATAAATTTCACCATTCATAAAAATATCTTCCTTTCAAATTTATAATAGTCAATGTAAATTGTAACACGATTAAAATGTAAAGCCTAGCACCCAAGCTATAAACATTAACAAATTAATTAAATATTATAATTTATTAATGCTTTTGATTGCTCCAGTCTTAGTTTCTATAATAATTGAATTTGAAGTGATTTTTTTAATTATAGCTCCTTGGCATAACATTTGTTGATATATATTTGTAAGTTTATCAGGAACTCCTATAAATTTATTTTTTTGAAAAAATTGTTTGTGCTTAATCCCTAACTTAATTCCCAATTGGGTTTCATTTTGTGCTTTAAATAATTTTCCAGCAATTGTACAATCAGGATTATTAAGCATCAATTCAATCCATTTAATCGAGGATTGATAAGAATAATTATCAATTTGGGTTGCAATGTTTTTTAGACGCTTAATTAATTGATTAGCCTTGATCATATATTCAGTATCAAGAGGCTGTTCTGGTTTACTTATCGCAATCATATTATTATACTTTTTATTTTCTTCTAATTCAGCTTGGGTCCAATGTCGATAATTAACTAACACATCCATAATCATTAAATGAATGAAATATAAGGTTCTGATATCCAATCCCTCAGCTGAAAATGGATTATTATCTAGCATGCGAAACTCCAAATAATCAATTTGGGTTTCTGGATTGCCCTTTAATGTTTTTAAGCGAACTGGTCCGTAAAATTCACTTTTAGCAAATAGCTGATCTGTATTAATATAATTCTGGATACTATTCTTAAATGTTTTTAAGTTATCATATGAAACTTGAATATTTGGTTGATTAGCGAATCCGTATTGGCTTGAACGCCATGATTTTACAAAAGGATGATTTGCTTTAATTTTGTTAGGAATATTGTCATTTTCATTAAAATCTTGAATTGCGGCGCCAAATAAGTAAGTAAATAACCAACGATAACCAGATAATTGCCGAGCAATATTAAATAATAATTGATTTTTTGCTTCTTGATAATCGCTAAAATTTTGTTCTTTTTGATAGTCCAAAATAATTTTTTCCGTAGGTGAATAACTTACATGTATTCCGCACATGATATGCTGAAATAAACCATATTTTTTAATTAGAGTCTTTCGATAGTCAGCATACCAATCCCTTTCAAAATGATTTTTTAAATAATTAAGATTATTAGTACTCATTTTAGGTGGCATTGAAAATGGCCAAATAATTTCTTGGCTATTCAAACTGCTTTGCAATACCTTTTGCAAATTATGTAATTGTTGATAACTATCTTCAATTGTGGGATTAGGAGGCGTGATTAATTCTTCCATACTTTCAGAAAAATCGGTTTGAAAATAAGGTTGAGTCCTGCGATTTCCTAGCTTTTTATTATGAGAAAATTCAGAAAGAGTTCCTGTGCTGACATCAACTCGATGCTCTTCAATTTCAATTCCAAATAATCCCTTGGTTATTTCTGAATTCAATTTCATCATTTTTTACCATTACCTTTAGCAGGTTCCACCTTCAATTTATATTTATGTAATTTTACTTGCTAAAGCTAATTTAGTCAATAAAAGAATATATAAAAAGAACGTCAAAAACCCATGGTGTTTTCAACGTTCTTTTTTAATTAATTAGTTGTTTTTTTAGCAACTACTTCTTTTCCATCATAAAAACCACAACTAGGACATACGTAATGTGATTTACGTAATTCTCCACAGTTAGGACAAGCACTCATGCCAGGAACAGTCAATTTGATGTGTCCACGACGCATATCTCTTCTAGACTTTGAAGTTTTTCTCTTTGGTACAGCCATTAATAACAACCTCCCTTATTAATTAATTTCCACTAGTGAATTTTTAAGCCTTGTCATCATTTTTAGAATAAAAATTCTTTAAATTGGCAAGACGTGGATCAACTTTATTTGTTTCCTCCTCTTGATGATTAAAATCATCTTCGGAAATAACTTCCCAATCATTTCCAGATGGCATTGATTTACCATCTTGTTCCTCAGGAGAAAGAATTTGCATTGGAATGTTAATTATAACATTATCTGCAACAGCTTTATCAAAATCAATAGTATCACCATCAACCTTTAAGACTACAACATCTTTTTCATAACGATTCAATGCGGCTTTTGTATTAACATACACTTCATTAATTGCAAAATTCAAGTCTAGTTTAACAGAATCTAATGATCTTGATGAAGGAACAGTAACACATCCGTTAACACGAGCATCAATAATTACATCACCACTATCAGAGATAGCTGATGCATGCACTTCAAACGGTGTTGCATCCAAAATAACATCGGGATAACGTTGCATTAAATCAGCCTTTAAATTTAACTTACCATTATCTTCGAAAGCTTCATTTTTATACCCTTGTAATTTTTCAAAAGACCACTTCATAAAAAATAACCTCCAATGCAACAATCCAATTATACTTACAACCAAAGGCTATGTCAAGGTATTTCCCTTGATAGCAATTGCTACTTACTTAATTATAACAGGAAATCGATATAAATCTTGTTGATTATGCAAAATCATTCCCGTTAGCAAGCCAGCTTGACATTCTAAATAATCAAGTTTATCAAATACTTTTTTATCAACCTTTGTAATTAAAGGCAAATCAAGATCTTTTTTAACTTGATTCAAATAAGCTTGACCTGCTTTATTCATCCCCAACACTCTAATATTACTAGAACTATCATCAATTTGTTTTTGAGTTAACTTAAATAAAACATAAACACAAAGTCGCTGTAATCGTGTATAAGTATATCGTTTACTTTTGATTAATTCGATAAATTCCGCAAAATTTTGAGCTTTAATTGCTGCCTTTTTAAAACGATATTCCAATCCATCAGACATTTGGTAAACGTTTTGTAAATCAGTTAAATTAGTTTGATTAATTTCATACTTTAAATAAGGCCAAAAATCATCCCAAAATAATGGTTGCGTCTTTTTTGAAATAAACGAAGTATCGGGCATAAATTTAACAAAATCAAAATTGCACATTTGGATTGCTTTTCTAATCGATTTTCCACTCGAAATATGCTGCAATAGTTTTGTATCACTATGCTTGCTTTCTCGTCTTTGGATGGGAACTAATTCCAAATTAGAATTAAGCTTTTGCACTGCCTGAGCATACCAAAATCCTAGCGTATCATTTGGTAAGGTTAAATTAATACCATACTCTTCTGACATAAATTTACGAAAAGTTTCAGGATAACTTTCGCGATAATTTTTAAAATGATTATAGTCTTTTTTAATTTTTAATTGTTTAAAATCATTAAAATCAAATTCTGGATGTTCACTACCAAATGAAAGAAATTGGCATTTTAATGTACTAATTAATTTAACCGCGTTATAAGCAAAAATGCTAGCTGGTTGCACAGCAGCTTGAATTGGCAATTCGATTACTAAATCGGCACCATTTTCTAAAGCCATCCTTGCCCTCGTCCACTTATCAAATATGGCAGGTTCACCACGTTGAGTCCAATTGCTACTCATTACTACGACAGTGATATCTGCGTTAGTTTTCTGCTTGGCATTTTTTAATTGAAACAAGTGACCATTATGAAATGGATCATATTCAGCGATTATTCCAACTGCAGTTAATGTCATCCTTAGCCTTTCTCACACGTAAAAAACCATCTTGTTGTTTCATCATTAATTGCTCGATTTCCAAAATCAGCGCTCACTTTAACCTGTTTAAAACCAGCATTGGTTAAAGTTGTTTGATAATCCTGCATTACATACGTTCTTTCAAAATGAGTTTCTGAATATTCATCATAACCTTTAATTCGATTATTATAACTAAAAAAAGTTAAATCATGTTCAACTGAATGCGGAAACTCACCTAAATAAGTAGTCCACATAAAAGCATGCTCATCATCATGAAAGTTATACATATAACCTGGATATTTAACATCCGTTTGATATGGCGTAATTACATCAAACAAAAATTTTCCATGAACATTTAGGTGCTGATAAACTTCTTTGAACATCAACTGAACTTCTTCCAGGTTATTAAGATAGCAAATTGAATCATCAAAACAAGTAATTACATCAAAATTTGACATTTCACTTAAATCAAGCATATTTACTTTTAACAATTGAGTATCAGAAAAATCAGCCTCAACCAAATGTTCATTAGCAATTGCTAACATATCATCAGATAAATCAGCTCCCACCGCTTGATAGCCAGCTTGCTTTAGTAAAACTAATAAACGCCCAGTCCCACAAGCTAAGTCTAAAATTTTATCTGTTTTTTTAATATTCGTACTAACAAAGTTAATCCATTTCTGATACAAATTATTATCAAATAACTCATCATAAAAAGTGGCAAACTCAGTATAAATCATAATTAACCCTCTGTTATCCAGGTTGAGATATCCACTGGTTGAGCATCAGCCCATAACTTTTCTAAATTATAAAATTCACGTGTTTCCGTTTTAAAAACATGGACAATTACATCGCCTAAATCCATTAAAATCCAATTAGACTTATCCTTACCTTCAAAATGTAAAATTTTAACATCTTTTTCTTCAAGATTATCTTCAATGTTATTAGCAATTGCTTTAACCTGACGTTCTGAGCTAGCATCCATCACAACGAAGTATCTTCCCATTACACTCAATTCTTCAATATTTAATACAACAATGTCATTAGCACGACGTTCATCAGCTGCCTTAACTATCGTTTCTAAAACTTTTTGATTATCCATATTATCTCCTACTTAATTCCAGCAACAATTGCATTATAAGCAACAATTGCAGCTGGATAAATTGCTTTACTTTTATTAATCAACAATTGCATAGTCTTTTCATTTTGAAAAATAACACCCTGCCATAAATTATTATGAGTGATTACGCGTGCCTCATCAACTTCAGGAAAATCACGATTAGGCTCAATAAAGTCAGCCATATAAGTAATTTGCGCGTACTTATCCATATCAGGTGCCCCAATCGTATGATATTTAACTGCATTTAAAATTCTTACATCATTAATTCCTAATTCACTTTGAATTAAAAGATAACCAACATAACCATGCCAAATAGCTTTTCCATAATTAAGTAAGTCTGGATCAAGATGATGTTCTTTAATTACTTTAATAAAGTCTTCATTTGGCCGTTGCTTAGCATAATCATGAACTAATCCCGCAAGCCCCGCAATTTCCGGATTAACCTCATTTTCACGTGCTAATTCAATTGCAGTTTGTTCGACTCTAAGGCAATGTTGAAATCTTTTATCATTAAGATGCTTTTGCATTTCTGTCAATATTTCATCACGATTCATTTTCGCAAATTTAGTGTAGTCATACTTAACTTCATTCATAAAGATGATGCTCCTTAATATAATTTAATACTTGATCTGGGACGAGATACTTTAAATTATGATGTCGTTTAATTGAATTTCTAACGTAAGTTGAAGATATATCAATTGTTGGAGATGTAATCCACTGTACAGGATAGTTGGATTCCTCTTTTGTCCCATTTCTTTGAACTCCAACAAAAGTAACCATCTTTAATAAATCATTAATTCGATACCATTTTGGTAGGTAAGCTACCATATCTCCTCCAATAATAAAATAGTAATCAACATCAGGATGACGTTTTGTGAGTTGTTTCATGCTATCAAAGGAATAACTCTTTCCTTGACGATCAACTTCTAAAGTTTCTAGTTTAAACTTAGAGTTATCAGCGATGGCTAACTTAATCATCTTTACTCGATCAATTGCATCAATTGCATCCTTATGGTCAATATGTGGTGGTAAATAATCTGGCATAAATAATACCTTATCCAAGTTTAATTGAAATAAAGCTTGCTCAGCCATGACCAAATGTCCTAAATGAATAGGATTGAACGTTCCACCTAAAATCCCGATTCTTTTTCGTTCCATAACTATTACCTATAAACTAAAAACACCATTTGAAATGTCACGATGTTTTGGGTTAGATGATTGATTAAATAATAAAACAGTTTTACCAATGGTTTGTACCACATTAATATCACTATTTTCTTCAATAAAGTTCTTAACATCATCAGTATCTACATCAGCACTTTGCTGAATACTGATTTTAACTAACTCGCGATTGTCAACTGCTTGCATCACTTCTTTAAGCCAAGTTTCATTTAATCCATTTTTACCAACTGAAAATATTGGACGTAAATGATTAGCATTGGCTCGTAAAAATCTTTTTTGTTTACCTGTTAAATTCATAATTTCTCCTTAAAACATTGCTTTTCTAATTAAAACGGAGACCCCTTTAGGAGCCCATCCAGCAACCACAGATCCTTTAGGAATAGTAATCCATCCTAATCCTTCAATGACTAAATCAGAAGTATCATCTACTTTAAACTCATGTCGCTGTAAGGGAATAACATTTTCTTTACCAACTGGGGGATTTAAAAGATCACCAGCATGTTTATCAAAAAAATCATTTGCATTTTCAGTTTTAGTTCGATGAATCATCAAATTATTATCAACATAGACCGTAAATCCAGTTTTAGGACCCTTAACGTAATCAAATCTACCTAAAGCTCCAATAAATAATGTTTGTCCGTCATTTAATTGATAAACTCTTGGCTTAATTCGTTTTTGTGGGGAAACATATTTCAAATCTTTAGCAGACAAATAATGTGCCATTTGACTATCATGGATTACTCCTGGGGTATCAATTAAATCATGTCCATCATCTAACGGAATCTTAATCATATCTAAAGTTGTTCCTGGAAATTTTGAAGTAGTAATAACTTGAGATTGTCCAGAAGCTTGATGAATGATTTGATTAATTAATGTTGACTTACCAACATTAGTCACTCCGACTACATAAACATCCCGATCTTTTTGATATTTTTTAATTGCATCTAGTAAATCATCAACTGAACGATTAGTTTTAGCAGACACTAATTCAATATCAATTGGTTTAATTCCAGCTTTATTAACCATTTGACGAAGCCAATCCTTAATTTTGGTCGCCTTAAATGAAGATGGCAATAAATCAACCTTATTACCAACTAGCATAATAGGATTATTTCCTACAAAACGTTGAATCCCAGGAATAATACTGCCGTTTACGTCGAAAATATCAACCACATATACGACTAATGAATTTGTATCACCAATTTTACTTAATAGGCGAAGAAATTCATCATCTGAAACATCAACAGGTTGAATTTCATTATAATGGCGAAGTCTAAAACAACGTTGACAGTATAATTCTCCAGTTTCAAGACCCTTTTCAATTGCTGACTTGGGTGTATAACCTACCTTTTCTTTATCAGAATCTTGAATTAAAGCCCCACAACCAATACAATAAAGTTTTTCTTCTAAAATTTTGTTAATATCGTTATTTTCTACCATTAGTCAATGTCTTCCTTCCAATGCAAGTTCGGATATTTTTTCTTGAGCATCTTATAAACTACAGACTCAAGAAAACGGTTTATTTTAGTTGGCAACATATCAGTTTTTACTAATGGTTTAACCCAGATGCTTTTAATATGACAATTATTTGCTGCCCACACATCTGTCATTAATTGATCTCCAACCATTACAACTTGATCTGGATTAAGCTTAAATCGTTTTAAAGTTTGTTTTATTCCACGATTAAGGGGTTTTAATGCATGAGCAACAAAAGGAATATCTAAAGCAGCAACTGCAATTTCTACTCGCTTGGGATTGTTGTTAGAAACTACAATCACGCTAATTCCCTCTTTTTTCATAAAGGCAATCCATTTTACAATCTTATTAGTTCCAATTGAATTATTCCAAGGAATTAACGTGTTGTCTAGATCAGTCAAAATTGTATCAATTCCATTTTCTTTTAATTTTGTTGGTGAAATATGATATAAACTTTCAACCATCCATGTCGGTTTAAAAGCACCTAGCATAACAACCCTTCTTTCTTTTCTCATTACTTATTATTTTAAATCATTTAACTGGTAATTGGAAAGTTATTGAAGAAAAAAACTTCCACCAAAAATTTTGATGGAAGTTTTTAATGTTTTAATTAAAGAGCCTTTTTAGCTTGTGCTACTAAAGCAGCAAATGCTTCAGCATCATTAACAGCTAAGTCAGCTAACATTTTACGATTCATATCAATGTTAGCAACCTTTAATCCATGCATAAGTTTGCTATAACTAATATCATTAATTCTAGCTGCAGCATTAATTCTAGTAATCCAAATTTTTCTGAAGTTACCTTTGTTATTACGACGATCACGGAAAGCGTAAGTACGTGATTTCATTACTTGATCTTTAGCAGTTTTGAAAAGACGATGTTTAGCTCCGCGGTATCCTTTAGCTAATTTAAGAACACGTTTACGACGGTTACGTGTGGTAGTTCCACCTTTTACTCGTGGCATATTAAATTCCCCCTATAGTTAAATTATTTTCTTAAAAGTTCATTGTAAGTCTTGTTCCAGATACTATTAATCATATGTGTCCCACGTAAATGTCTACGTTGTTTCTTAGTTTTACCGTGAAAACGGTGACTAGTAAAAGCATGTGCGCTTTTAAGTCCACCCTTAGCGGTTTTCTTAAATCTTTTTGCAACGGCACGATTTGATTTCATCTTTGGCATAACAATATCCTCCTCTTTAATTAAAGAAATTAATTATTTCTTTCTATTAGTACTTGGTGCAAGCATTAAGAACATACTACGGCCATCCATTTTTGCTCGTTGAGTAACAGTAGCAATATCAGAAAGTGCATCAGCCATTTTGTTAAGAACAGTCCGACCGATTTCCTTATGGGTGATAGCACGTCCCTTGAATCTGATGGATACTCGAACCTTTTCACCTTTACTTAAGAATTTTTGTGCATTCTTAAGTTTAGTATTAAAGTCATTAGTATCAATTGTAGGACTTAATCTAATTTCTTTGACACTAACAATTTTTTGCTTCTTACGGGCTTCACGATCTTTCTTTTGTTGATTGAAACGATATTTCCCGTAGTCAAGAATTTTAGCAACTGCTGGCTTCGCATTAGGAGCAACAATTACTAAATCAAGATTTGCATCTTCAGCAATTTGCATTGCCTCTTGTTTTGTCTTTAGACCAAGCTTGTTCCCATTATCATCAATAATCATCATTTCACGGGCACGAATACCATCGTTAACCATTTGATCTCTCTTTGCTATAGTGGTTCACCTCCAAGTAATTTTAAAGCAGAAAAATAGCAGGAATCCACAATGGACCCCCGCTATCCCTATCAAAATAGGTCTTTCATTCGTAAAGCCCAGCAATTAGAATCACTTAGGCGAGAAGCGGGAAGCCTCTGCTTTTAACTACTCAATCATATCAACCCTATTTAACTTTGTCAACTGATTCTTTTTCTTTACTAGCATCTCTTGAGTAACTTGAAATGTCTTTTAAGATTTCCATGACAAATTCATCAATTGACATATCTCGACTATTTTCTTCACCGTATTTACGAACAGAAACGGTGTCATTCTTAACTTCATTTTCCCCCACCACAATTGTATATGGAATTTTATGTGTTTGAGCATCACGAATTAAGTAGCCCATCTTCTCACTTCGAACATCAACATGCGACCGAATTTTAATTGCTGAAAGCTTTTCGTTTAACTTACGTGCATAATCTCCATATTTTTCATCACTAACTGGAATTATTTCTACTTGTTTTGGCGCTAACCAAGTTGGGAAAGCCCCTTTATACATCTCAATAAGATAGGCAGTAAATCTTTCCATGGTTGAAACAATTCCACGATGAATCATAACTGGACGATGTTCCTTGCCATCTTCGCCAACATAATGTAAATCAAAACGTTCTGGAAGCATGAAATCAAGTTGAATGGTTGATAACGTTTCTTCATTTCCAAGAGCAGTTTTTGTTTGAACATCAAGTTTTGGACCATAAAAAGCGGCCTCCCCTTCGGCTTCAACATAGTCCAACCCAAGCTCATCCATTGCTCCTTTAAGCATTGATTGAGCTTTGTTCCACATTTCATCGTCATCAAAATACTTTTCCGTATTCTTTGGATCACGATAACTAAGTCTAAATGTGTAGTTATCAATATCAAAGTCATGATATACATCCATCATTAAACGAAGAATTTTTTTAAATTCATCTTGAATTTGATTGGGAGCAACAAACGTATGTCCATCATTAAGTGTCATTTCCCGAACTCGTTGGAGACCACTTAGAGCACCAGACTTTTCATAACGGTGCATCATTCCTAATTCGGCGATTCGAAGTGGAAGTTCACGATATGAGCGAATATGATGTTTGTAAATCTGGATATGAGAAGGACAATTCATTGGACGTAACTCAAGCATTTCATCATCATCCATTTCCATTGGAGGAAACATGTCTTCCCGATAATGATCCCAGTGACCAGATTGTTTATACAAATCAAGGTTGGCTAAAACAGGAGTATAAACGTGTTGATAACCGTTAGCTAATTCTTTATCAGTAATATAACGTTCAATGGTCCGACGAATAGTTGCACCATTTGGCATCCAGTAAGGAAGTCCTGCACCAACTTTAGGATCAACAAAGAACAAGTCAAGGTTATTACCAATTACACGATGATCACGTTCTTTAGCTTCTTGACGTGCTTTTAAGTCTGCTTCAAGTTCTGTTTCTTTATAAAAAGCAGTTCCATAAATTCTTTGTAACATTGGGTTAGATGACTTACCTTCCCAATATGCACCAGCAACTGACAACAATTTAAAATGTTTAAGATTTTTAAGACTTGGTGCAACAACTCCTTGAGCTAAGGTTAATACGCCATCAATGTTATAAAATAAAACATTATCTAAATCAATTCCCGCAATAAGTTTAGCCTGATAAGGATCACCATCAACTTCTTTTAAAGCATCATCCTTACTTAAATAAACTCGTTTTACAGTAGCATCATTTTTGATAACTTGCTTCATTTGATTAGTTAATTCTTCTAATTCATCGGCACTAACTTGTCGTTCTGATTTATCAGTATCAACGTAAAAGCCATCTTTATCAGCAGAAATTTCACCAATTTTAATATCATGAAATTGTTTTTTAGCAACCGTTTCTAATAATTGAGCCGCACTTTGGCGAAGAACTTGTAACCCTTCTTCTGATCCAGAAGTAATGATTTCAATCTTTCCACCCTTTTGTAACGGAGCTAATACATCAACCATTTCACCATCTACCTTACCAGCAACGGCTTTTTTGGCTAAACTAACTGAGATTGATTTGGCAATGTCCTTTACAGATACACCAACATCAAATTCTTTTTGATTTCCATCTGGAAATTCAAAGGATAACTTTGACATAATATTTCCCCCTATAAAAAAAGTCCCTAGTATTATTCAATACTAGGGACGTCGTTAGACGCGGTTCCACCCAAATTCATCCATTATCCTGGATATCTCATTTGTAACCACTTTATTAATTAATTTAGTTAAGGCGGTAAATTAACTCTTCCAACAAATAACTTCCAGAAAATGTTATTCTCTCTGCGAATTCGTAGTTAATTCATATCCTTGTTAATACAATACTCAACCAATTAGAAAAAGTCAAGAATGAAACTTATTAATTTCGTAAATTTTCTCCATTAACTTCAATTGGGGTAGCTAAGAATTTAATTCGCTCCATTAATCGTTTAGCCTTTAATGGTTCAACATCCCCCTTGGCAGTAATCGATAAGTGTTCTTTTTCCAACTGTTCCATTGAAAAATTAGAACTAAAGAAAGTTGATAGCTGATTTTGCATCCGATATTCCAAAATAACTCCTAAAATATCATCACGAATCCATGATGACATTGAATCGGCACCGATATCGTCTATCATTAAAACTGGTACTTTTTTTACTTGGTCAACTTGATTACCAACTGAATCCGTTTTAGAACTGATTAGTGATTTCATATCCATTGCAAATGAAGGAAAATGTAAAAAGGTTGTTCTAATGTTGTCATTGGCTAACCGATGTGCGATTGCACTTAATAAATATGATTTTCCAACTCCAAAACTACCATAAATATAAATTCCCTTATGATATTGACTAGGATCACTTTCATATGCATCGATAAATTTTAGGGCTTGGAGCAATGCATTTTCTCGTTGAGGATTATCTTTATGATAATAGTCATTTATATTTGCGTTTTGTAATGCCTTAGACATTCCTAAATCTTTAATATTATTTTTGATTTCTTGCTTTTTGGCTTCTTCTAAATAAGCTTTAGTAGGTTGATAAGAAACCTCAATGGCATGATTATTAATTACCAGTTTTGGTTCATATCCTTTAACATATGCATCCGTTCCATTTTTTATAGCATCACGTTTATTAACATATTCATACAAACTTGAAGCTGATTTTTTAATTGAATCATCCGTTAACTCAGCACGATTTTTTTTGATAAAAGCTTTAACTTCAGGGTCAGAATAAACTCGATTCATTAACTTTTGATAATCTTTTAGATAATTATTAGTAGCCATGATTGCTTTAAAATTTTTACCAACATTTTCCATCAATTTTCACCTCACTTTTTTTTGTTGAATTTTTTCAACATTTCTTCAACCGATTCACTTTCATCATTATTGTTTTTCAAATTTGATTTTGACTTAGTTGATTGATTTTTTGCCCAATCTGGCAAAGTTTCTCTAACCGTTAATTTAGCACGCTGATTAGATTTTTTGCGTCGTTTGATTTTTTCAGCATTAATTCTACTATCACGTGTCTTAATCTGTTCAAGAGCTTGTTCAGCAGTTTTAATATGATTTTGAGCCCAATCATTAGCAATTGTATCAACTAAATTTTTATTTAAAGTTGGATAATTGCGATCAACCAATAATAAATAAATCAACATATTAATGACATCATTCTTCAAAACCATTTTTTCAACCAATTGAGAAATAACTCGTTCTTCTGAACTAGTAGTATAACCATTCTTTTCTTTCTTTAAAGCACTTAAAAAAAGCAATGGTGCATAATTCTTAGCTGTTTTAATCAATTGTTGTTCTTCATTATCAAAATGATATTTATCACTTTGATTAGAATCATTAACTTTAGGTTCGTAATCGTGTAAGCTAACTTGATTATTTCTCGATACTAATAATTTAAATTTTTGCGGATCAAAATGATTATTAGTCAAATTAGTAGCTTGTTCTATCAGTTTAGTCATTGCAATTTCATTAATTCCATATAATAAATTGGTTGAAACGAACAATTCATGATTTTTTTTTACATCTTCAAGGTTTACAAATGAATTATTTAAAACATCCAACATTAATTTAAAATCTAATTTGTCATGTTGATTGACTAGGGTTGACTTTTCCTTTGGAATAATTTGCTGTACTTGTTTTATCGTATCAGATGGATTAGTAACGTTTTGCTGATTAATTGTATAAACCTCTAAAAAATCATGCGTTGTATCATTTAATAATGAAACATCATAGTCATGAGGTAACAATTCCTCTGCTAAAGCTAAATATTTTGATTCACCAGCCATTTCTAACAAAATTTCACTAAGTAGGCCATTATTAAAAAAATCACTTGCACTTAAAGGCTTTGCTAATAGATACGTGAACTTTTCCGTTTCATTCTTAAAAGTTTGAACTAATCCAACTCCTTCAAGTTTTAAACGAGCCTGATAAAGCTCACTACCATCAATTCCAATTCCGTTCATCAAAGAAAAATGTTCATGCTGCTGATTATCGCTATTCCACAATGAACTAATTAACGCAAATGCATTTGCTCCGACGATTGGCAAATATAATTTAGTTAAATTCTGAAAATCGGTCGCATTTAATTCACCGTTTCGATAAACTTGGTATTCTGTTTTTGGTTCAATAATTTGATTATTATTCATCACTTATTTTCTTCTTGGGAGAATCTTCTCCCATCAATTCCTTCATTTTACTATAAAACTCATTCATATCCTTAAATTGACGATAAACGCTCGCAAATCTAATATAAGCAATTTCATCAATATCTTTTAAACCAGACATAACTCCTTGACCAATTAATTCGCTTGAAACCTCATGGCTACCATTATCATAATTTTCCAAATTTCGCTTTGTTTCATTCACAATTCGATTCATTTGTTCAAGTGATACTGGTCTTTTCTCACAAGATCGAATAATTCCTCGTAGCACCTTTTCAGAACTAAATTCTTCTCGATTTCCATTTTTCTTTACAACTAATAAGGGCGATGCCTCAATCCTTTCAAAAGTGGTGAAACGATGACCACAATTATTACATTCACGACGTCGGCGAATTTCATTTCCAACCTGAATTGGTCGACTTTCTAAAACTTTTGAAGATGTATGCTGACACTTAGGACATTTCATTATATTACCTCAAATTATCAATTAAGCATTGTACTTGCTTTTTTAATTCATCAATTCCATTTGACGAATCAATCACCATATCTGACAATTCTTTTTTTATTGTCTGTGGCCATTGATTATTAATTAATAAACTTGCTTTACTAATTGATATCTTATTTCTTTTCATTAGCCTTTGTATTTGAACTAGTGGATCACAAGCAACCATTATCACTTCATCAACATAAATTTGTAAACCATTTTCAAATAATGTAGGTGCTTCAATAAAAACCATTTGTTTATTTGAAACTTTTTGAATTTCACTGATTAAAAAAGGATTTAAAATTCTAACTAACTGCTTTAAAGCTTTTTTATCATTAAAAACGATTTCGGCTAATTTGTTGCGCTTTATTTTTCCCTCAACAACCACTTTATTCCCAAAAATGGTATCAATTTGATCAATCACTAATTGATTTTCACTTTCTAACCAATGAACTGTTTGGTCTAAATCAATTACTTTAAATCCATAGTCACGTAATAGGTTTCCAACTGTAGACTTTCCTGAAGCAATTCCTCCGGTTAATCCAATTATCTTAGTCACTTAAATCACCATGCATTTTTTGACATTTAGGACAAAAAGTCGTTCCTCTTTGTGCAACCTTTATTTTCTCCATGACGGTACCGCAACGTTCGCAAATTTCACCTTTACGTCCATATGCATGCAGTTGATTTTGAAATTCGCCTGCTTCTCCATAAGCATTTGAATATGAATGTACGGTTGTTCCATGTCCCTTTACAGCTGCTGCAATTTCATTAATAATATTTTCTCGCAAACTTTTAATTTCAGCATCACTAAGTTCATTAGTAAGTTGTTCAGGATTAATTTTAGACATCCATAATACTTCATCACAATAAATATTTCCCAATCCAGCAATTTTGGATTGATCTAATAGAAAACTCTTTATTTTTCGATGTGATTTGTGCATAATTTCTTTCATATAATCAAATTTTAAAAATTCTTCAGTTGGTTCGGGTCCGATTTTATTTAATCCAGATAGCTGATAAACATCTTCGTTTTTTACCAATGCCATTTTCCCAAACATTCTCGTATCTTTATAACGCAATTCTCGACCATCTGTTAGATGAAAAACTACATTCGTATGCTTAGGTCTTTCAGTCCCTTCTAGCTGAACTTCGTATTTTCCTTCCATTCTTAAATGAGAGACTAGGGTATAATCATCGCTTAATCTAAATAATAAATATTTACCACGACGATCAATATCAATAATTTTTTTACCAGCTAATTTATTTTCAAATTCGTCAACAGGTAAATTAATCATTTTAGGGTATAAAACCTCCACAGATTGAATGGTAGTCCCTTTCACTAACTTGATTAAACCTTGTCGAACTGTTTCAACTTCTGGTAATTCTGGCATTTAATCCACCTCTTTTAATTATTTTTTTATATTATACCAATTTGATCCGTAATGACTTTCAACTTTTAAAGGTACATTAAAATCAACCGTTGACTGGCTAAGTAATTGATCTGTTTCTATTATGGAATCCATAACTTTGGGAACTAATTTTTCTAAAACTGGAATTTCCTTTTCTGGTGCTTCAAAAATTAATTCATCATGAATTTGAAGCAACATTTTAGCTTGTAATCCCTTTTCTTTTAAAACTGATTGCATTTTAATCATAGCAGCTTTGATAATATCAGCCGCACTTCCTTGAATAGGCGAATTCATCGCAATTCTTTCAGCAAATTGACGCTGTTGGAACCGCTTAGAATTAATTTCTGGAATATACCGTCTTCGATGTGAGATTGTTTCAACATACCCATGTTTCTTAGCAAATTCAACTGAGTCTTCCATGTATTGCTTAACTCCAGGGTATTCTTGGAAGTATTTATCAATAAATCGTTTAGCATCAGCATTTGAAATTCCAGTATTATGGGCTAAGCCAAATGAACTAATTCCGTAAACAATTCCGAAGTTTACTGCTTTTGCCTGACGCCGTAAGTCTGGATTTATTTCAGCATCTTTATCTAATTCAAAAATTCTTCGAGCAGTGGCGGCATGGATGTCTTCACCACTTGCAAATGCCGCACGCATATTTTTATCACCAGAAATTGCAGCTAAAACCCTTAGTTCAATTTGAGAATAATCAGAAGAAAATAATTTCCAGCCCTTATGACTAGGTACAAAAGCTTCTCGAACTTTACGCCCTTCTTCAGTTCGAACAGGAATATTTTGTAAATTGGGATCTACTGAAGATAATCGACCAGTTTGAGTCAAAGTTTGTAAATAACGGGTATGCACTTTACCATCATTTGTAATATCGGCCTTAATTCCGTCAAGATAAGTTGAAGTCAATTTAGTTAATTGACGGTAATTGAGGATATTTTCAATAATTGGATAATCAGGAGCCAATTTTTCTAGCACATCAACGGCAGTTGAATAACCAGTCTTAGTTTTTTTGACTACTGGCAAACCCATTTTTTCAAATAAAATAACTCCCAGTTGCTTAGGCGAACCAATATTAAACTTCTCTCCCGCCGCTTGATAAATTTTTTGTTCATATTCACTAATTCTTTCAGTAAATTTACTTTTTAATTCATCTAGTTTTTCTTTATCTACACTAATTCCTTGAATTTCCATAGCACTTAAAACCTGAGCCAATGGTAATTCTAAATCACGATATAAATCAGATTGTTGATGTTCTTCTAATTTTTCGAGCATTTGTTTTTTTAATGTCGCAACGGCTACTGCTTTTCGTGCCATATGTTCAAAAAGGGCTTGGTTATCAGGAATTTTAAGACTCTTGCCTTTTCCGTAGATCTCTTCATCTGATAAAACTCCAAAATATCCATGTCGATTAGCAACTTCACCAATATCGTCTTCGTTATTTAACGTATTAATTAAATATGAAACTAACAACATATCAAAATCAACACCCTGAAGGCTGATTTCATTTCGATTTAATCCAACAATTTGGGCTTTGGTATCAAAAATATTTTTCTTAACCTTACTATTTTGTAAAATGTGTTTAACCCGTTTATCAGATAGGAGACTCATATCTCGACTAACAAACCATTTTATCCCATCACCAATTACAAATCCTAATTGTTCAGCCGTATGGTAATTAGGATTAATGGTTTCCAGATTAAAGGTAACTTCATCGCCTAAACTGGTTACTTCATCAAGATTAGTTTGAGTTAATTCTGTATATTCAATGTCTGGCAATTCAATTTTAGAAGTTCCGAGTTGATTATCATCATCCGTAGAACTATTCAAAAATGATTTAAAGCCCATCTTTTTATAAAAATCAGATAACGCTGGTTCCTGAGGACCTTTGTAAAATAAGTCATCAAGTTTGATATCAATGGGAGCATCAGTATCAATGGTGGCTAATTTCTTAGAAAGAAATGCCTGCTGTTCATCATTTACCAAATGTTCCTTCAATTTTTTAGCCGTAATTTCATCAAGATGGTCATAAATTCCTTGAACCGTACCATATTGTTTAATTAATTTAATCGCCGTTTTGGGTCCAACTTTTTCAACGCCGGGATAATTATCCGAATTATCTCCTTGAAGTCCTTTAACATCAATGATTTGTTCTGGTTTAATTCCCATCGTTTGTTCTACGTAGTCGGGAGTATATGCCTCAAGATCACTTACTCCTTTTTTAGAAACACTAACGGTCGTTTTATCCGAACAAAGCTGAGTTAAGTCCCGATCTCCCGTAATAATGTCGACGTGATACCCATCTTTTTCAGCCATTTTAGCAGTCGTTCCAATAATATCGTCTGCTTCATAATCTTTTAATTCGTAAGTTTTTATTCCTCGAGCGTTTAGTAAGTCGATTACATAAGGAAACTGTTCCCTTAATTCCTCAGGCATTTTAGCACGGCCTGCTTTATAATCAGCATACATTTTAGTTCGAAATGTTTTTTTACCTGCATCAAAAGCCGCTAAAATTGATGTAGGTTTAATATCAGCTAAAATATCATTTAACATTCGATTAAATCCATAAATTGCACTTGTATGCAATCCTTCTGGACTAGTAAATCGATCCATTGAGGTATATAAAGCAAAAAATGCTTTATAAGTTAATGAATTTCCATCAATTAATAAAAGTTTTTTTTCAGTCATATGGAAATTCCTCCCAGTTTATTTATTATATTTTAACACTAATTTTTAAGCAAAAAAAAGCATGACTATTCGTCATACTTTAATTTAGTTATTTTTTTTACTCAAATGACTAAGTAACTCTTCATAACTTCTCTCATATTTTTGAATGTCACCTGCGCCCATAAAAATCACTACTGCATCTTTGTAGTCTAATAAAGGAGAAACATTGTCTTCTTTAATTAAAGCAGATCCAGGAATTTTGTTAACTAAGTCTTGGCTACTAACATTACCTGATTTTTCACGAGGAGATCCATAAATCTTAGTAATATAAACGTGGTCAGCTTTGGACAAAGTTTTAGCAAAATCATTTAGATAGGCAATCGTCCTACTGAAAGTATGGGGTTGAAAGACTGCTATGATTTCTTTATTTGGAAATTCTTGACGAGCCGCATCCAAAGTTGCTTTTATTTCAGAAGGATGATGAGCATAATCATCAATAATAGTCATATCTCCAACTTTAATTTTTGAAAAACGACGTTTAACGCCCTTGAAAGTTAATAATTCACGTTGAATTTCATTTAAATCAACTTCTTCAAAATAAGATACTGCAATTACAGCAAGTGAATTAAGTACATTATGTTCTCCAAATAAAGGAATTTCAAAACGACCTAAATCTTCACCTCTAAAGGAAACGTTAAAAGTCGATCCAGCAGTAGTTCTTTTTATGTCAACTGCTCTAAAATCATCATTTTCACTTGTACCATAATAGTAAATTGGAACATCAGACTTAATTTTACGAAGATAAGGATCATCTCCCCACGCAAAAATTCCCTTTTTAACATGTGATGCAAATGTTTGAAAAGCATCAAAAACATCATCAATTCCTGTGTAATAGTCAGGATGGTCAAAATCAATGTTAGTCATAATAGCATAATCCGGATAAGTTGGCATAAAATGACGACGATATTCATCAGCTTCATAAACAAAAAAGCGAGCATCAGGAAGTGCATTTCCAGTTCCATCACCAACCAAATAGTCAGTTGGGGCAATTCCACTAAGTACGTGAGCTAATAATCCAGTGGTACTTGTCTTACCATGTGCACCACAAACTGCAATACTTGTATAACCCTTTATTAACTCACCTAAAAATTCAGGATATCTAAAAATTGGAAGACCTAACGCTTGAGCCCGAACAACTTCAGGCTGATTATCTTCAAAGGCATTTCCAACAATTAAAGTCATGCCTTTTTTGATATTATCAGGATTAAATGAAAATACTTTAATTCCAGCATCTTCTAATCCTTTTTGCGTAAAAGTATATTTTTCAATATCTGATCCCTCTACTTTACAACCCATGTCTTTCACTACAAGTGCCATCGCACTCATCCCGGTTCCTTTAATCCCAACAAAATAATAAGTTGTATTTTTATCGATTTTCAATTCTGGTTTAGTCATTATTTATGAAAACTCCCCTTAAGTTTCTGTAATTAATTAATATCATATCATTTTTATTAATCAGACATTTAATTTATGAAAATCATCTTCTGTCAAATAAACATCACGTGGTTTAGACCCATGTTGCCCAGAAATAAAATTATTTTTTTCTAAATCATCAATAATCGTTGCAGCACGGTTGTAACCAATGGAAAAAACTCTTTGTAGTTTAGAAGTTGAAACATTATCTTCCCCAGCAATGTATTCTAAAACTCGTTTCCAAATTTCATCATGTTTAGTTGCTTGATCAACACTTTTTACCAATGATTTAGGATCAAAATCATAGTGAACCCTTGCTTGACTCCGGACAAATTGAGTCACTGCTTCAACCTCTTGATTAGTAACAAATGCCCCTTGCAAACGTGAAGGTTTATTAGCCCCATTAGCCAGATAAAGCATATCCCCTTTTCCAAGTAGACGCTCAGCTCCTGATTGATCAATAATTGTTCTAGAATCAATTTGACTTGAAACCATGAAGGCAATTCTGGTTGGAATATTATTCTTAATAGTTCCTGTCACAATGTCAACACTAGGACGTTGTGTTGCAACAATTAAATGAATTCCAGCAGCTCGTGCTTTTTGGGTAATTCTGACAATATAATCTTGAACTTCATTAGAAGCAACCATCATTAAATCAGCTAATTCATCAATTACTACCAAAATATATGGTAACTTATCTCGATCCCGATTAGCTTCATGCGCTTTTTGATTGTATTGTGCAATATTACGAACCCCAGCAGCTGCTAATCGATCATAGCGATTATCCATTTCATTAGTTACCCATTTAAGTGCAGCAGCTGCTTCTTTTGGATCAGAAATGACTGGGGATATCAAATGGGGAATTTCATTGTATGGCGCTAATTCTACAGCTTTTGGATCAATTAAAAGCATTCTTAAATCACTAGGATCTGCATGATAAAGTAATGAAACCAGTAGACTATTGATAAAAACACTTTTACCCGAGCCAGTGGCTCCAGCAATTAAAGCATGGGGCATCTTATTTAGATTAGCTGTCACCGGATGTCCTTCAATATCTACCCCCATTGCTACTTCCGTTATAGATTTATTATTTTTAAACTTAGGTGCGTCCAAAATTTCTGATAACATCACTGGTCGTGGATGACGATTAGGAATTTCAATTCCTACGGTTGATTTTCCAGGGATTGGGGCTTCAATCCGAATATCTTTTGCAGCTAATGCCATTTTCAAGTCATCAGTTAAGTTTGTAACTTTGCTAACCTTTACACCTAAGTCAAGTTTAACTTGAAATTGGGTAACCGTTGGTCCGTTAGTCCAATCAACTACATGTCCCTTTACATGAAAGGCTTCTAATGTATTATCTAAGGTAATTGCTTGATCAGTAATCCACTCGTCCATGTTTGAGTCAACATCATTAACTGGTGGAACCAATAGTTCATCACTCGGGAATTGATAATTTTGATTAACAAGGCTCGGAGTAGATGCATGCGTAATAAAATGATGATCCCCATTTTCAGTCGTAAGTTGATTTTCTTTGTCTTGTAACTCTGCTTTTGGATTGACTTCCCTATTCTCTGCTTCATTTCGATCAGAGTTTGAAAAGGTCTCAACGCCAGCGTTATCTTGTCCAACACTTTTATTTTCTTTTGGACTTTGTAAATTGTGTCGATTATTATTAAACAAAGGTAAATTATCAGCCAATCCTGCTTCATCTTTCAAAATATCATTCAAGGAATGCCCCAAACCTCGATGGTGAATAGTACTTTCACGATTATCAGTAAAGTTATCCACAGTGTTTTCATTTTCATTTTCATGATTTTTTTGTTTGCTATCAGAAGACACACCAATTGGGTTAAGCTCTTTTTTAATTTTCTTATCTTCTATTGAGTTAACTGAATTAATAATTTTTGAATGATTTTCGTGAAGCTCAGTCTTTTTCAAATTTTCAACCTTTTTATCATTAGACCAAGTTGAAACAATATTTTTCTGAGTTAATAATTCATCATTGTTAGCAATCAAAATAAGATTTTGAGTTTTTTCTAACCCTTCAATTGCTAGTTTATACCGATTAGTAAATTCATTAGTTCTTTGATTAAAAACCCTTTCTGAATTAAAAAGCTGTTTAGGCTGAAAAGACTTAGTCTTTAAGACTAAGTTAGATTGCGATTCAGCACGATCAGTTTTAATAAATTGAGACTTGGTCCGATTTAAATCTGATTTATTTTTGTTTTCTCTATTTGTTTTATCTAGTAACCTCGGATTGACTTGACCAGAATGCGTCTCCTTAAAAGGAACTTTTCCTCTAAAATATTTTCTAAAAAAAGCTGGTCCATCATAACGATCCATAATTTTCACCTTAACTATTTTTTATGTATAAAAAACGAATATTTTCTATTCGTCAAAAAGCGTATTTGCTTTAGCAAAATCAAATGGTTCGCCAACCTCATAAGTGTCAGGCAAAATTAATGCACCTGGTTGATCAGGTGCATTAGGAATTTTAAGTTCTCTTCCAGAACAAATCATTCCATCACTTTCTACTTCTTTTAATTTGCTAGGCCAAATAATTAATCCATTTGGCATCATCGCACCAACTTCAGCCACGACCACTTTAATTCCTTCTTGCATATTTGGTGAACTACTTACAATTTGAAGTGTTTTTCCATCTTCCACTTCTGTTTCAGTAATATGAAGATGGCTTGATTTGGGATGTTCTTTCATAGATTTTACGTAACCAACTACAAATTTCGATTCTACCTCAGTTGGCAATTCGGGAGAAAACCCAGCTGCTGCAATCTTATTATTTAATTCAGTAATCTGATTTTTTGATAAGGAAACTTGTCCATTTTGGTTTTTAATTTCGGGTAAAACTTGACTAACATTAAAAATGTTATATCCAATTACTTTTCCATCTTCGTCTTTAATCGAAACAATCCCATCTTTTTTTTCAGTAGTCTGTAACCCTTTATCCGGTCCTAAAACCACTATTAAAACGTCACCAATTTGTTTAAAATTATAACTTGTAAGCATCATGTTAAACTCCCCAAATTTTTATTGTTTAGGTAAAGCTTTAATAAAAGTTTCTATTTCAGCTTTACTTTTACGATCTTTATTAACCAGACGTCCAATTTCTTTTCCATTGCTATATGCCACAAAACTTGGAATTCCAAAAATATCTAATTCTTTACATAGTTCAATATTATCATCTCTATCGACTTTAATAAAAGTAAATTCGGGAAATTCATCAATAATTTCTGGCATAGCAGGCTTGATAAAATTACAATCTGGACACCAGCTAGCAGTGAAAAACAAGATATAATTTCCCTTGTTTATTTTTTTTTCAAGTTCTTTTTCGTTCATTACAGCTAATTCTTCCATAAATTAATTCACTCTTTCTATTTTTTTCGTTCATTAAAATTAAATTGTTATATAATAAGTCTAAATCAAGCAAACTGAAAGGATCAAATCAATGGCACATAAAAAATTATTGATTCCAGCACTTTTATCTTTAATCGGAACATCCGCTTATTTAGTTACCAAAAAAAGAAAAGAAGCAAAGCAAGATCAAATTCATCAATCCCTAACTAAACTACTTCAAAAACGCTTTGGCAAAGACCATCTAAAGGGTTACTGGATTGATTTTGATAATGATAAGGGCTTAGAATACGAATGCGGAGTAAATGTTGAAAATGATGATGATGTTATTGATTCATATACCTTCATTTTTAATCCTGACAATAATGATGCATATGGATTTAAAATTATTAATTCATCATTTAAATGATTAAATATGTTTTGTAAATTGGGCTACAATCTTATAGATTGGGCCTTTTTGTTTGAACTTTTCTTCGTACTCTGTTTCAATATTTTCTGCAATAACTGCTGCATCGCTATGATGAAGGTCAAGATTTACCATTTTAAATTTCATTCCATAATTATTTAAACTAACTAACGAATATTCAAACAATCCACGATTATCGGTTTTAAATTCTAACTCAGCATTATCTGGTAAAATATTTTCATAACTTTTAAGAAAAGTTTTGTAAGTCAAACGACGTTTTTCATGACGACTTTTGGGCCACGGATCAGAAAAATTAAGATAAAGTTTAGCAACTTCACCTTTTTCAAAAAAGGTGTCGACGTTCGCTCCATCTGTTAAAACTAATTGCACATTATCCAATTCACCTTCAACTGCTTTTTGAACGGCCATTGCTAAAACTGAATCTTGTAAATCAATTCCAATATAGTTAATTTCTGGATGTTTTTTTGCCATTCCAATAATAAATTGTCCTTTTCCAGAACCAACTTCAACATGAATGGGTTGATTTTTTTTAAATCTTGACTCCCAATTTCCTAGTAACTTTTCAGGATTGGTAACTAAATATTCTGGATGGGCTTTCATATAAGGAATTGCCCATTTTTTCTTTCTAACACGCATAACTAAAACTCCATTTCATTTTTAAATTTATTCTTAAGATACGGACCGGTTAAATAATAAATTTCAAATAAACCAATTATTAAAGCTAGTCCAATAAAACTAAGCGATATTTTGCTAAAAAACATTCCAATCATTAGAACTAAGCTCTCGATGAAAAGAAGTGTTTTAACTACACTTCGAAAATTATCAATTCGTTGTTGATTAGAAATTGGATAAATATGAACAAAAACATTGTCATCAAATACTTTGTAAGCAGGAATTAATTGAAATCCAACTAAGTAAATAAATAAATCATAAATAAAGACACTCATTATTGCATTTTTCACAAAAATAATTACTAAAAATCCAATTACAGTTAGTCGAAAGAACAAAGAACTAATTTCACCATCGCGGATAAGAGTAATTAGATATAAATTAGTAAATGTATTAGCTTGATTTTTTTTAATTAATTTAAATAATGGCCTTAACCAACCACGACGTTTACTTTTTGGCTTAATTTCAGGGACATCTTTAAATAAACTTAAAAAACGATAAATAACTGACATTCGTCGCTCTTCACTATTAACCACATATTTCCAATCAATTAATTTAGTTAAACGATTAAATAGCATTTGTAAACAAATTGCAAATATTATTGCCATGATAAGTCCAACAAATAAATTAAAATAAACTGCTATGATTAAACAAATCATTGGAACAATCAAATTAATGGTTCCTTTTTGCCAGTTGTTTTTGGGAAAATTTAGATACAAATCACCTAAGTGATTTGTGAGAATCATCCACTTTAAAATAATAATTAAAACAAATAATATAATGATTTTACTAATTGACCAATTTAAGCTAATCATTATAAATGGCATTAATATAAAAATAAACACCGCTTGAAAAAAAGTGGCCATAAGGAAACTATATTCTAATGCTGCTCTGAAGTATTTTTTTAAGTCATATTCTTTTGGAGCAACAAAAATTTGATCTGGTTTTTTTACTAAAGTTGCTAAGCCACAAATTTGTAACCCGACTACTAAAGCTAAAATTATCACAACTTTTTCCCACCATAGGTTATGACTAAGCCCTTTTAAAAAATTAGCATAAACTAATCCCAGTGCACCAACGAAAAACATCAATGCAATCACAAAAAAATCATTAAATACATATTTAAGATAACGCGCTAAGTTCTTAAAATGAACTTGCAAACGATTTTTAAAAAAATTACTCATGAAACCCACCCTTTTTTGCTAAAGCAAGATAAATATCATTTAAGGAATTACCCAAATCAGCATAATGGGTTTGAATCTCAGACATCGTACCCTCATAGCTAACCGTTCCATCGTTAATTAAAACAAAGCGATCACAATATTTTTCAGCTGCATCAAGTACATGAGTTGACATTAAAATGCTGGCTCCCTCATGTTTCTTTTTATCAATTAATTGTAATAAATCATTAACTGCAAGTGGATCTAATCCTAAAAAGGGTTCATCAATTACGAATAATTGAGCTTTAGTAATAAAAGCACAAACAATCATTACTTTTTGCCGCATCCCTTTAGAAAAATTAGATGGAAACCAATCAAGCTTATTATCAAGTCGAAATATTTCTAATAATTTTTTAGCATTTTCCCAGGCTTCTTTCGATTCGAGATTATAAGCCATAATAGTAGTTTCAATATGCTCTCGAAGCGTTAAGTCATTGTATAACACAGGCATTTCTGGAATATAAGCAATTTGCTGCTTGTACTTTTCAACATCATCACTAATCTTAATTCCGTTAACTGTAATGGTCCCAGAAAAAGGCTCCATTAACCCCATGATGTGATTAATGGTGGTTGATTTACCAGATCCATTCAAGCCAATTAAGGAAACCAATTCACCATCATTAACATTAAAGGTTTCTTTTTTTAAAACTGGGATGCTGGAATATCCCCCAGTTAAATTACTAACTTTTAAACTCATCTAAACTCCCTTTTTTCTAAATGAAATGTTTCTTCAATTATATCACACGATTAACTTTTCTAATTACGTTATATAATGGTGTATAATTGTCAAAAAGGAGATTTATTATGCCAAATGAAAATTGTATTTTTTGTAAAATTGTAGCTGGAGAAATACCTAGTTACAAAATATATGAAGATAGTGAAGTTCTTGCCTTTTTAGATATTTCGCAAACTACGCCGGGCCACACTTTAGTGATTCCCAAAAAACATGTTCAGGATATTTATCATCTTACTGCTGAGGAAGCCGGGAATATTTTTGCTAGAGTTCCAATGATTGCTCGTGCAATTAAAGCATCAAATCCAGAAATTAAGGGAATGAATATCGTTAATGATAATGGCGAAATTGCATATCAATCAGTCCTTCATGCTCATTTTCACCTTATTCCAAGATATAGTGAAAATGATGATTTTTCAATTCATTTTGGGAACCATGAAAGTGACTACGATAAATCCAAGTACACAGCCCTTCAAGAAGCAATTAAAGAACAGATTAAGTAAATTAAAATATGATTAAGTTTAATAACTGATTAAACATGTTAAATTAGTTATGGTATATTAAAGTTACAATTAGTTTGGTAACTGAAAACTAAATATTTATTTAAGAAATGGACGTGTATTAATGAATAAGAAGAAATGGGCAGTAGGTGCTGCTGGACTTTTGATGAGTTTATCGCTTGTAGCTTGTGGTCAAAGTGATAAAACTGTAGTTACAACAGATGGTGGTAAAATCACTGAAGAACAATACTACAATAAAATGAAAGAAACCCAACAAGGTAAACAAGAACTTCAACAATTGATTTTAAACAAAGTTCTCGAACATAAATATGGGGACAAAGTTAAAAAGTCAGAGGTTAATGATCAATTAAAACAATATAAGAGTCAATACGGCTCACAATTTGCTGCTATGTTACAACAACAAGGTATGACAGAATCACAATTAAAGAGTTCGATTAGAGATAACTTATTATTAAAACAAGCTGTTTTGGATAAAACTAGTTTTACCGATAAGGATTTACAAAAACAATTTAAGAGTTACGAACCTAAAGTTACCGTTAAAGCAATTACGGTTAAAGACAAAGATACTGCTAATACTGTAATTTCTGAATTGCAAAACGGTAAGAAATTTGATGCTTTGGCTAAAAAATACTCAACTGATGATGCAACTAAGAACAAGGGTGGGTTATTACCTGCCTTTGATAACACGAGTACTAGTGTTGATTCTAAGTTTAAAAAGGCAGCGTTTGCGCTTAAAAATGGTGAATATACAACTGAACCAGTTAAGACAGATGCTGGTTATGTAGTAATTAAAATGGTTAAACACCCTGCTAAAGAATCTTGGAAAGATCATAAAGCAGAACTTAAAGATCAAATTGCTACATCAAGAATGAACAACAGCACTACACTTCATAATGTTGTTTCAAAGGTATTAAAAGATGGTGATGTTCATATTGAAGACAAGAGTATGAGTAATATTCTTTCTGGATATGTTGATACTGCTAAAAAATAAATTAGAAAAAGGAGATTACAAATTGTAATCTCCTTTTTTTAGTCTAATTTTAATAAATCATTTGATTTTACAGAATTTTCAATTCGATCATCAGCAGTAAAATAGATAACCTGAGTTGTCTCAGATATTTCTTTCATTAAACTAATCGCTGCATCAGTTCGAACATGATCAAAATCAACAAACCCATCATCAATCATAATTGGCATAGGATATTCATCACTAAAAGACATTGTCAAAGCAAAAATTAATGCAAGATAAAGCTGTTGCATAGTTCCTTTGGATAATTCCTTTACCTCAAACTTAGTTCCCTTAGCTGTTTTAACTTTAATTTTCTTTCCATATTCTACTGAAACATAATGGTGATTAGTTAATGTATTAAAATACTTTTGTGCTAATGCCTGTACCTGTGGAAATCTTCCATGGCTAGCCAAATTAAGTACTTTTTCAATCCATTCATCAGTTAATTTTAAAGTTAACCATTTTGAAACTAAATCATTAATCTCAGCCTTTTGGATAGCTACTTTTTGACGTAACTCATCATAAGTTCCATTTTTAACTAAACTATTAATTTCAATATTTATCAAACTTATTTTTTCTGAAGTTTCTGTTACTTTTTCTGAAGCTTTAGCATCTTCAACTTTTAATTGATTTACTTCTGCCAGTAACTCATCATAATTTTCATATTGGTTAAGCCTTTCAATCATATTAGTACTTAATGAGTTTTGTAATTCTTTAATTTTATCTTGTCTTCTACGCCCTGCTTGTTGAATTCCAAATTGTTGTTCATAATCAGCAAAACTAACAACATTTCGTTTGCGCAAAAAAAGTTGTTGTTGTTGTTCAAGGTCTTCGATTTGCTTTTGATATCCTGAAATTTCATTTAACTTTTCAACTTGTTTTTCTTGTTGAACTTTTTTTTGATTTTGTAGGGAATGAACTTTAAGCATAAATTGTTTAATTTCATTCAAAGATTGATTAAAATCTTGATAATTTAATTCAAGTAAGTCCCAACTTTTTAAATAGTTTAAAAGCTCTTGATAATCATCATTTAATTGCTGTCTAATTGATTCAATATGTTGACGATGAGCATTACGCTTTTTAATTGCATGCTGTAAAGTTGTCGTCCACGTCTCTGGATGCTCATCTTTAATTTGATATTTATCCGCAATTTGTTGTAATTGCAAATCAATTTTCTTAATTTGATTATCATAACTGATTTGTAAAGATGTTGTTGAAGACTGAGGGAGGTGTAATTTAAAATAAATCCCAATTCCCATACAAATAATCCCAGCTAACAATAAACCAAGTAACTCATTTCCTCCCAATCCAATCCCAATAACAGTTAAAACTAAGCCAGCTCCTACTAACAACATCCAAAGATTATTAGACCTAGATGGTTGTTTTGTTTCTCGTGTAAGTGATCGATTTGCTTTAAGACTTTGTTTTTTATCAATCAATTGATTAACGAGATTTTTATCAGCAACATTAAATTCAAGACTATCATTTCCACCAGCTACATCGTTATCAAAATCTAAGTCTTGTTCACGTTGCTGCAAATCATTTTTAGTACTTTTATAATTTCGTTCATTGTTGATTTGAGTGTCTAATTGTGAATATAAGTCATCAAATTTATTTTTATTTGCTAGATACAATTTGTAGGTTGCAGAATTGTTAGCACTATTTTCTTGTTGTTGATAAATTGTTGTTTGCAATTTTTTTATTTGATCTTTTAAAAAGTTAATTTTGTTATTTAAATCTTTGAATTCACTCATATCATTATTGGTAAATCCCGATAATAGTTCAATTTGTTCTTTTTGATACTTTTGTAACATTGCATAATTATTCCAATTTTGTTCATCCTTTTGGACTAACCGAAGTTGTTTAAAAGTATTTTTTTGGTGCTCCTTTAATTTGTCGTTTTCTTGAACAAGTTCTTGATATTGTTGATTTAAGGTTAAATATTGATCATATGATTTTTGCGCTTCAGTTAATTCCCGTTTAGATTCTTGATACTTAGTCAAAGCCTGATTTAACAATGGTTTTTTCCCACGTTGTAAATATAAACCATCAGCCTCCTTTTCAATAGATTTTTTCAATTCCAACCATTGCTCAATACCAATTACTCCTACCTGGCGAATTCTAGTTTCTAATTCATCTTTACTAAGTTTACCAATTTCAGCTAAATTAGGTGAACCAAAATAAAATAAATTGTCAAATGTATTACGGTTAATTGGACCCAACACTTTTTTTAACATCTCTGATGTCAATTCAGTTCCTTTATCATCAGTTATTTTTAAATCACCCCCATTTTTTCCTTCAACCCGCTCAACTATATAGATAATGTTATCAACATTAATAAAAATTTTCCCACCCATTTCACTTTTATCTTTTGGTGCATAAGGATGAGTTGATTTGCGCTTGGTAAAGCCAAAGAGCATATCTTTCATAAAGTTAATCATAGTTGTTTTACCAGCTTCATTTGAACCTAAAATGGCCTGAAATCGGTTAAACGTAAATTCTTGATGACTTAATTTTCCATATCCAAAAATTTCAATCTTAGTAATTTCCATGATTAGCATCAGTTCCTTTCATTTCAAAATTAATCAAATTTTCACTTTTTTGCATTAAATTATTAGCTGCTTCATCATTATTAAATTCATCTCTAATAAAGTCATTAACAAATAATTTCCCTGCTAAATCAGTAAGATTTGCTTTAGAAAAGACCTCAGCTTTAGCATCATCCCAAAATTCTTGGTCCAGGTTACTTAACTCTTTTTTTAAATTTGATTTTAATTTTAGCTCATAAACCCAAGCATTTAATTTTTGATATTGAGGAACCAAAGCCTGTTGTAAATTATGAATAACAAGTTCATGTACCATTCCTTGAAGCACTTCATTCGAAAAATCATCGGTTTCCGATTCCAAATTTAAGCTAATCAAATGTAATTTATTGTATCTGTAATCCTTCAAATTCTCTAAGATACGATTAACTAAATCCGTAATATTCATTGTTGAAGTAACTTTAATGGTTTTTGATATAAAAATAATTGGTGCCGTGGCTACAAAACGTTTTTTTAATTGTCCATTTTTCGTTTCAATTAAAAGATATCCCTTTTCTCCAGATTCATTTTTATGTCGTCCCTGAATATCTCCTGAATATTCAATCATTGGACTTTGATTTAACTCGCTACGTTTATGAATATGACCAAGAGCCCAATAATCATATCCCTTACTTTTCATTTCTGAGACTGTAAATGGAGCATAGTTCCCCTCTCCGTCTTTTCCAATCTCTCCATGAACCATTCCAATCTGATATTCAGCATTCCTTTTTAAGGGAAATTCTTTAACTAAATCAGTGGTAACTGCTTGAGTCGGATAGCTAAATCCAGTAATTTCAACGCTTTCACCATCATCTAACGTTAGTTTATGAGTCGTAACTTCCTTTGGAAAAACAAATACATTTTTGGGAAAATTAAAGTTTTTCCCGCCATCTGGTTGAAAGTCATGATTTCCAAAGGAAAGCATGACTGGTATGTTTGCATCATTCAATCGATTCATTTGTTCAATAAAAAAGCTTACTGCTTTCACACTTTGATTTTTACTGTCAAAAATATCTCCAGCAATTAGCATAAAATCAACTTTATGGTCAATTGCTTGATTAACAATTTGTTGAAAAGATTCATAAGGTGCATTTTTCAATGTTTGCCAAAGTGAATCAGGTGTTTCAATATCATTTTTAATTCCATCAAATGGCGTATCTAAATGTAAATCAGCTGTATGAATAAATTTCATTTTTCTTCCCCTAAGAATAAAAAAAGAAGCACTAAAAAGTGCTTCTCTAATTACTAAAAATTAAGCTTGGTATAATTTACGTAATGGTTCAGTAATAACCATGTTAGCATCATCAATTAACTTACCCATAGCTTTTTCACGTTCCATCAAAACTTTGATTGCAGGAAGTTCGTTCATTTTGTCAGCAAGTTCACGTGCAGCTTTCATATCGTCTGGTGTAATTTCTTGACCTGACATTTGTTTTTGTCTTAAATCATTTTGGCTAGCTTGAAAGTCAGTGAATACTTTGTAAGAATCTTTTTCAGCTTTTAAAGCATCCATAGCATTCTTTAAGTTTGTGTATTCTTCTGATTTCAATACTGCATCTTGCATTTTTTGTGCTTGTTCCATAATTTTATTATCTGACATAATCAAAAATCTCCTCATAATTAATATACCTATATCATAACACAATTATTACATTACTGACCTAAAAAGCTCTTAACATCATTAACTAAATTATGAGCTACATCTGATGCTTTTTGTGAAACTTTCCCAATTTGGTTTTTAATTCCACTGACCGTCCGATTACCTGAATCACCGTCTCCAAAGAAAGTTTCTTGTTTTTTCTGTTGATATCTAGTAGCAGCATCTTTAACTTTAAATTGGGTTTGATTAGTATATGGCAAAATATCTTCCATTTGATTCTTGAATAACGTATTAATGCTATTTCCTCCGTTAGAAATTTCTAAGTGTGTGTCGGCATTTGCATTATCAAAACCTTCCCAACTAGCTACTACTACATCCGGAGTATATCCAATTACCCACCAATCACGAACTGCACGATTATCGGTACTGGTGTCATCTTCTGTCGTACCTGTTTTTCCAGCTACTTCATATCCACTTGGCTTACCACTTGCACTAGTTCCACCAGGTTTAAAGACATCAATCAGCATACTAGTCATTTCTCTAGCGGTGTCTGCGGAAATAATTTGGGAAGTATTTGTATCATGTGAAACAACTGTTTTACCAGTCGAATCCACAATTTTAGTAATATAAAATGGTTGTGATAATTTACCTTGATTAGCAAAAGTTGTGTAAGCACTAGCCATTTGTTGTGGAGATACTCCGGTTGTTAACCCTCCTAATGCTAATGAAAGGTTTTTATCTTTTTTGGTCACAGGTAACCCAAAACTTTGTACAGAATCATAACCTTTATCTACACCAATTTGATTCAATGTCCAAACTGCTGGTGCATTTAAACTTTCTGCAATTGCTTTGTACATAGGAACTTTACCAGAATAGTTTTGTGAAAAATTTTGTGGGGTATAATGATTCTTGCCATATGCTTGTAATTTATCATTTAACATAGAATCATATGAAAACCCATTTTCTAATGCCGGTGTATAAACTGAAATTGGCTTTAGAGCTGATCCCGGTTGACGACGCATATCAGTTGCTCGATTGTACCCCCGAAAAACGGTGTCTCCTCGTCCGCCAACAACTGCCTGAACCCCACCATTTTTGGGATTAACTGCAATTGAAGCAGCTTGAACCTTCTGACCATCTGCAGCATTACTAGGAAACAAGGAATTATCTTTGAATTCATTTTGGAAGCTTTGTTGTTGTTGTTGATTTAAAGTCGTATAAATTTTATAACCATCATTCATAATTTGTTTTTCAGATAAACCATATTCATTAATTGCTTCATCAATTACAGCATCAAAATAATAAGGATACTTGTACCCATTTTGATCATCTAAATCATCATGAACTTCCAAAGGCTTATTTTGATATAATTTAACTTGATTTTCAGGTATTTTACCAGTTTCCCCCATGATTCCTAAAACTACATTTCTTCGTGCCTTAGCAGCCTCAGGGTGATCAATTGGATTATTGTTAGGATTTTGAAGCATTCCTGCTAAAGTCGCCGCATCTTGAACGGGTAAATCTTTTGCATCCATCCCAAAATACTTTCGAGAAGCATCTTGCACGCCATAAACTCCATTTCCAAAATAAGCATTATTCATATACATCGTAATAATTTGTTTTTTTGAATAAATATTTTCAATTTCAATTGAAATAAATAATTCCTTAAACTTTCGTGACAAGGTTTGTTGCTGTGATAAAAAAGTGTTTTTAGCAAGTTGTTGTGAAATGGTACTTCCCCCGCTACTAATCTGATTGTCATGTAAAATCTTATTTTTCACTGCAAGCAAAATTGCCCGAGCATAACCCTTAACTGAAAATCCATGTTCACGATAAAAGTTACGATCTTCAGTAGCGATAATTGCATCACTAATATTTGGTGAAATATTATCACTAGATACGTAAGTTCCCTTCTGAGCATATAATTTACCAGCTTTTTTATGATTTTGATCATAAATTACCGTTGATCTTGATAAATTAGATTGTAAATTTTTAACATGCGATGTTTTTGCAATAATGGTTAAGTAAATTGAAGAGATAAGCATTAAAAACAGAGCAGTTACAATTATCCATTTGGTAATTTGATATCTTTTCCAGTATTTTTTTAAAAAGTTCCATAAAATTAACCAGTATTTTTTTATAAAATTCCATAAAACATTTAAGGAATGTTTTATGGAATTGATGACTTTTTCCTTATCCATTGTCTATTTCTCCTAGGATTAAACTTACCCCATTTTATCATAAAGAATTTAAAAATTTTTCAAGAAATGTGTTATCATCATAGATTAATTACTAAAAAACTTATAACATTCACGATTAATTTCGCAAGTATTATAAGCTTCTAAATACATATTTATTTTAAACTTTAATTACATTTCATTTGGGGCCTTAACTCCCAACAATCTTAATGATTCTTTAAGGACAATTGAAACACTTTTAACCAAAGCTAATCGAGCATTTAATTCATCATTTTTTGTCAAAATTTTAGTGTGTGCATAATACTTATTAAAAGCCTTTGCTAATCTTAATGAGTATTTTGCAACTACTGAAGGTTCAAATTCAGTATTAGCTCGTTTAACGATTTCGGGAAATGTTTCAAGTAACTTAATTACTTCCCATGCATCATCATCGGTTAATGAATGATTTTCTGAATTAAAATAATCAGATTTAGCTTTACGAAGAATACTTTCAGCCCGAGCATGAGCATATTGTACATAAGGACCGGTTTCACCTTCAAACTTCAATTGTTCTTGTAAATTAAAGTCAATACTGTCAATTCTAGAGTTTTTTAGATCACCAAAGACAATGGCACCCACTCCAACTTCTTCAGCAACTTGGTCCTTATCTTTTAAGTCTGGATTCTTCTCAACAATTTGTTGCTTAGCCATTTTAATCGATTCGTCTAAAACCTCGTTAAGCAAGATAATATTACCATGTCTAGTTGATAGTTTTTTACCATTAACTGTAATTAGACCAAATGGAATGTGATGCAATCCTGAAGCAGAGTCTAACCCCATTTTCTTTAATACAGCCTTAAGTTGTTTGAAATAGTAAGTTTGTTCTGACCCAACGACATAAAGATTCATGACAGGATGATAAGTTTCATCTCGATAAATCGCAGTTGCAATATCACGAGTTACATATAATGAAGCACCATCAGTTTTTAAAATCAAAGCTGGATTAAGATTTTCGTCACTTAAATCAACTACTGAAGCCCCCTGAGACTTTTCAAGTAACCCATTTTTCTTAAGAGTATCCACAACAGCTTGTAATTTATCATTGTAAAATGACTCACCATTGTAAGTATCAAAATCAACACCAAGTTTTTGGTAGGTTTGGTTAAATGCCTCTAAAGAAACTTCACGGAACCATTTCCATAAACGAACCGCTTCTGGATCACCGTCTTCAAGTTTTTTAAACCATTCCCGGGCTTCTTCATCATACTCAGGATGAATTTCATCCTCTTTATGAAAACGAATATAATATTGTACCAAGTAGTGAATTGGATCCTTTTTAACGTCTTCTTCACTTCCCCATTTAAGGTAAGCCGTAATTAATTTACCAAATTGAGTTCCCCAATCACCTAAATGATTATCTTTAATTGGCTTGTAACCATTTTTACTGAGAATTTTTGCAATTGAGTTACCAATCACAGTTGACCGCAAATGTCCCATTGACATTGGTTTAGCAATATTAGGTGAAGACATGTCAATTGTCACAACTTGATTTTCACCTTGATGATTATCACCAAAATGTTCTTTTTCTGTTAAAACCGTATCAATTACTTGTTTACTTACTTGGCCCTTATCAAGGAAAAAGTTGACATATGGACCAGCAGCAACTACTTTTTCAAAAGCTTCCCCATTGATTTTATTTACGATTTCTTGTGCAATCACTTGAGGTGATTTGTGTAATTCTTTTGACAAAACAAAAGCTGGAAAAGAAAGATCACCATTTACTGATGTTTTAGGTTTTTCAATTTTTGCATAAATATCATTAGTCGAAACTTTGCCATCTACTACATCTGAGACAGCATCCGCTACAATTTGTTTGTAATCCATGTCAATCACTCCTTATAAATAAAAAGACTCCTACATTAAAAATGTAAGAGACGAGATATACCCCCGCGGTACCACTCTAGTTGGATAATACCCACTTTGATTATTAATTTAAAAGCCTAAAAAGCACGAATTCATTTAATGATTTTACCTAGCTCACACTAACCTAGACTCGCTGTAAAAATCAATTAAACTACTATTCTTTTATCATTGGCATCTGTTAAAAGCGGGCGACGGGAATCGAACCCGCGACGTAAGCTTGGGAAGCTTAAATTTTACCACTAAACTACGCCCGCGTATGCATTTATTATATCATCATTGTTATATATTGTCATTAAAATATAAAATGTGATGGTATAATCAATTAAGAAAAGGAGGCTTGTTATGCTAGTTAAAATAATGATGTTTTTATGGACACTCTTAATTGTTCCTTTTTTAATTGGCATGTATGTCAAACAAGATAAAACAATTATAAAAATTATGCTCTATACCAGAATTATATACATATTAGTTTTAATCGGTGACATTATCCTAATTATCCGAAACTTTAAAACTAATCCTATAATCGATATTTCGAGCTTCTTAGCAACCGTCTTAGCTATTTCATTTATTGATATTTCGTATCAGCGTAAAATCCAAGGTAACTTTAAACCATATTTGATTTGGATTACAATTATTAGCATCGTAACTTCAATATTATGCTTGTTCTTAATTTAAAAAAACACACGTCTTTATGACGTGTGTTTTTAATTATAATTCGGTCAATAAATCTTGGACAACTCGTGAATCAGTTAAGTAAGGGGTATCAATCCCATTAATTTTTTGGTATGGATCTTGTCCTTTCCCCAATACAACTGTAATATCTTGTGGTTTACTATTTGCAATTGCTAGTTTAATTGCTTTTTCCCGATTCATTTCAAAAATAACTTGTACGTCATCATGATTGATATGAGAATCAATTTCCTGAGCAATTTTCATTGGATCTTCAAAAGCCGGATCATCCATGGTTAAATAAGCTACATCTGCTTCTTCACTTAAAGCTTTTCCAAAACCTTCACGACGATCAATTCCTTTGTTTCCTGGACTTCCAACTACTACGGAAACTTTTCCCTTTGGACTTTGACGTTTTAAAAAATTTAATAAGGCTTTTGTACTAGCATAATTATGCGCATAATCAACGTAAACTACCCCATGATTATGGCTCTGATACATTTCCATTCTCCCAGGAATACTAGTATTTTTAATTCCCTCAAACAATTGAGACTGCTTAAATCCAATTAACCCAGCTGAAATAATTGCATCAGTTGCATTAGACTCATTGTAATCTCCAGGAATTCCCACTGTATATTCGCCTGCTACACCCAGAGAAACAGCTTTATCACTAAGTGCCATCAATGTGATTTTGCTATCATTTAAAGTATCCTCATGACTTTCAAAAACAAAATCCAAATCAACAGGTAAAGTAACCTTGCTCCCATTTCTAGCAAATAGATAGATGTTTTCTGGATCTGTGGTTGCTTTTGCAGCATAATAAACATCTTTAAATTCAGCTGTCTCAGCATTCAAAATAACTTGATGAGAGTTAACTAGTAATTGCTCTTTGCAATGAAGATAATTTGCAAAAGTTGGATGTTCATTTTCTCCAACATGATCTGGTGAAATATTCAAGAATGATCCAACCTCAAATTTTAAGCCATAAACTCGATTTTTAAGATAAGCTTGTGAAGAAACTTCCATAACCAGGTATTTCATTCCATTATCAACAGCAGTTCGCATATTTTTAAATAAATCTAACGATTCAGGGGTGGTTAATTCTGATTTGAAAACTTGATTAGGGCTTAAAATCGTATTAACCGTTGAAAAAAGTGCCGTTTTTTCATTAGTTGCTTGCTTAATTGCATCATAGATAAAATAAGCTGATGTAGTTTTCCCTTTTGTTCCTGTAATTGCAATTATTTGCAATTGATCCTGAGGAAAATTAAAAAAAGCGGCAGATAAAATTGACATAGCTTTTTGAATATCAGAAACAATAAACTCTGTCATCCCTTCGCTTTCAACTAGATGATGTTCTGCAATTATACCAGTCGCGCCAGCATGCTTAGCACTTGTTAAAAATTCTGGCTTAAAGTTTCCTTTACAAAAAAATAAGGTTTGCTTTTTAATATCCCTTGAATCGTAACTTACATAATCAAAACTCGTGTGTTTAGTGATATGTTGATCTTTTAATAAATTATGTTCCAATAAAATAGTCTTAACTTCGTCAATATTTAAGGACAATTTTTTTACCCCATTTTTAATTATTTATTTTTATCCCATTATTCTCATTCTAGCAAAAGTTAACTCTAAAAACAAAAATAGACCAATCAAAGGATTAGTCTATTTATAAATCGACATCAGTTATCTTTTCGATGTCAACATTATCTAATTGATTACTGATTACATTAACTACTTTTAATGCTGCGTCAATTTGTTCCCTCGTCAATCCTAAAATTTCAAAACAATGATTAACGTGGGAATAGATTTCTTTTTCCATTTTTTTAGCATACTCAGTAACATTAATGTTAACTACTCGTTCGTCTTTTGTAGAGCGTGATTTAGTTACCCAACCATTTTTTTGAAGACGTTTTAATAAAGGTGTTAGCGTTCCACTATCAAGATCTACATATGATCCTAATTCTCGCACCGTGATGGGTGCATGACTCCAAAGGACAAGCATAACTGCATATTGTGGGTATGTTAATCCATAATTTGCCAAAACATGCTGATAAAACCGATTAAATTTTTTGTTTGCATTGTAGATGCCAAAACAAAGTTCACCATCAATTTTTCTACTTTTTTCCATAAAATATATGCTCCAATTAATAGTTAATTAAGTATAACTAAGTTATATATCAAAATCTATAATTTAACAATTACTTATATTTAAAAAGTCCTATCTTTTTGACAGGACTTTTAATGATTATTCGAAAAATACGCGACTATGTGAAGTTTCATTATAAATATCAAAATGACCTTGTTTTAATTCGACTTTGTACATATCAGTTTTTTTAGTTTCATTTTTTGCAAAATTCATTAATTCATGCTCAACACTAGTATTATCTTTATGACCAGCTGAATTTAGTAATTCTTCTTGAACGCGGGGATCCTTTAAAACCTCTTCTAATTTCTTTTCTAATTTTGCACCATCAGTTGTAAATTCTTTCATATTAATTAAATCCTCCATAGTTGTATTAGTTTCATTATATCATGCAAAACTTGAAATTAAATTAGAAATGTCTTTATTTCAATAAATATTTTTGTTAGCTGCTTAGTTATATTAGGTTTAAAAAGTCTAAAATAATAAATTTTAAAGTCATTCTAATTGCAAATATTAACAAAATCCAGCATAATGAAAACGTATTCATATAGAATGAAGAGGGTTAAGATGATGATTGAAAAATTTTTAATTGGAACATATACAATTAATAAAAGTGACGGTGTTTATCAAATTGAACTTGATAATGAAAAAAAACAATTACAAAACGCTCATTTAGTTGCTAAAATTGAAAGTCCAACGTACTTAGCAGAATCAGAAAGTCATATGTTATATGCAGTTGATCGTAATATGGATAATCCTGATTTGCGTGGTGGAGTTGCAGTATTTGATATGAACCAACTTCCTGCAAAACTACTTGAAGAAAATATTGAAACTGGAACTTCCGATGCTTACGTTTCAATCGATCAAGAACGCCAGTTAGTTTACACTGCTAACTATCACATGGGTTATGTATCGGTTTATAAAATTCAACCTGATGGAACTTTAAAAATCGCTGATCGGGTCCAAAGTATTGGCGAAGTTGGACCTAAACCAGAGCAAGCTGATGGAGCACATCCCCACTATGCTAATTTGACTCCTGATAATCGTCTCGTTGTTTGTGATTTAGGAACTGATAAAGTTAATATTTATGATATAAATGATAACGGCAAACTTACAGAAGTAAGTGAGTTTAATACAATTCCTGGATTTGGACCACGAAATATTGAGTTTAATCCTACAACCAATAAGGGATATTTAGTTGGTGAATTAAGTAGTATGGTTTCCGTTCTTGATTATGATCCCAAAACTGCTAAATTAACTTTATCTCAAAGTCAATCCACTATTCCTAGCAATTGGACATCACACAATGGTGCAGCAGCAATCAAAATTTCAGCTGATAATCAATTTGTTTATATTTCCAATCGAGGTAACGATTCAATCGTAGTATTCAAAATTCTTGAAGATGGTAATCTTCAAAAAATTCAATTAATTTCTACAGAAGGTGAATTCCCTCGCGACTTTAATTTTAATGCTGATCAATCAATGTTGATTGTAGTTAATCAAAACAGTGATAATGCTACCCTTTATGAACGGAACGCAGACACAGGAAAATTGAAAGTGATTCAAAAGGACTTTGAAGTTCCAGAGGGTACCTGTGTTATGCGCCGTGTTTAGTCAAGTTAAAAATATTTATCTTATTTTTGTTTAACCAATTTAAAAAAAGGTATTGCGAGTTTATGAGATGCCTTATTGAAATTAAACGTTTAAGGATTTATGCCGATATTAAATCGGAGTGAATCCTTTTTTGTTTTCAAAAATTACTTCAAATTTTAAATATTTTTCTGCGTTTTTTTATCTCAACGCAATAAGAAATTTTTAATTATTGCAGTTCAATAGTATCCATTCATTTTCATCATGAAACCCATCATTTAATTCCAAACCATTTTTAATCACTCGATTCAAATTAAATCCTGCATTTTTTGCTACTTGATTACTACGATTGTTATCTACAGCAACTTTTAAGAGAACTTTTTTTAATTTAAATTTAGTAAATCCATATCTAGTCAATGCAAGTAAAGCTGAATGCATAATACCATAACCAACAAATTCATTTGCTAACCAGTATCCAATTTCTGCTTGTTGTAATTTATAATCAATGGTATTAAAACTAATTAAACCCACATATTTATTTTTATAATAAATTCCAAAGCAAACCGATCTTTTTGCCTTAAAATTAACAATATTTTGTTCTAAAAAACGTTTTTGAATTTCCTTTGTTTCTGTTAATGCCCAAGGTAGCCATTTTGCAAGGGTCCTTCTAGAATTAGAGACCAATGAATAAATTTTATCAACATCATTTGTTACGTTGGGAATCTTTAAAACTAAATTATCATCTACAATAATTTCACTCACAATGATCACACCTTCCACCTTTGAATTTTAAACAGTGTACACCTTTTAAAGTATTAGCAAACAACAAAAACATCACTACGAAAGTGATGTTTTTTAATTAACAATAATTTAGTTAGGTAACTCTTCCAAATTACGATTTCTTTGACTATATTGCAAAATGTAGATGGCAATAATAATCAAAGCCGCTCCAATCAACTCAACTATATTTAGACTAGCATGAAACCAAAAAATACTAATTACAAAAGTAATCACTGGTTGAATTGCATCAATTAAACTGATTGATGCGGAAGTTGCAAACCGAGTTGCATAAATTATGGTCGGAAACGTAATAATAGTTCCAAAAAAAATGATTCCAGCAATTCCTAGAATTCCTCCTGTAGTTAAATGAGGAACACCCGTCCAAACTGGTTGATTTAAGTTAAAAGTAATACTTGCAATTAAAGTTCCCCACGCCAAAATAATTAAAGGTGGATTATTTTTACCGATTTCTTTAGGTAAGACCACATATCCGGCCGCAGTAATTCCAGAAATAATTCCCATTACTAACGAAATCATTGGAATTGATAGTTCGCTTAAATTACCCTTTGTCACAGAAAGAAAAACCCCTGCTAAAGCAATTATAAACACTAATAAATCTATTTTATTTGGTAACTTGTGTTGAAAAATCAAGGCTCCAATTACAATAAATAATGGGGCAAGATATTGTAAAATGGTTGCAGTACTGGCACCATTTGCACCACCTTGTTGAATAGCAATATAAAAACTTCCCATGTTAGCAGCTAAACCAAATAATCCATATGCAACTAGCCATGCAATTGAACGCCAACTTTTAAAAACATAAAAAATTCGACCTTTATAAAAAATCGCACACAAACATAATAAAATAATTCCAGTAAAAGTAGTTCGTGCTGATAAAAACCAACCAGCAGGAATTTCATTTTCTTGTGAAACAAACTGTTGTAATGTTCCAGAAAACCCCCACGATGATGACGCAAAAATTGCCAGAAGCATCCCTTTCATCGGTCTACTCATTTTCTTTGTTGAAGCCATATAATTACTTCCCCCTCTACTCTGTTGTAATCAATATATAGCTCAATTATCATAACAACAAGTTTTCATGTAAGGTTTAGTAACATATAAGGTTCTTTTTTAATTATTACTTACCTTTTCTAAAACAATTCCTAAAATTAAACCAATTGTCATAAATGGTAAAAAGTCCAAGCCAATCTTAAACATTGGAATAAATTTCATGCTTAATTCGTTAATCAAAGCAAATAGCTTAATACCAAGAATTTCTGGTGGCAAATTATGAATTAAATCTAAAATTGAAGGAATCATAACAATTCCAATGGTTGTTTTGTAAATCATTGGTTTAATACCTAAAATTGGTGATAACATTCCTAATAAAATCAAAGAAATTGCTAAGGGATAGAGAAAGCTAAGCATAGGCGCAGAATAAATAATAATTTTTTCTAATCCAAAATTTGCAATTGCAAAAGAAATTATGGTTGCAACAGTTAAAATTTTGCGATATCCCAGCTTAGGGAAACGTTTGCTTAAGTCCTGGGATAAGGAAGTTAAAAGCCCAATGGCCGTAGTCAAGCAAGCTAGTAAAGTCAAAGCTGCTAAGATGGAAGCCCCAGCCATTCCAGTGTAGTGTTTCATAATTTCAGTAAAAGCTGTTCCACCATCTGCTGATACTTTAGTAAAATTAAGACTCCCAGCTCCTAAAGCAATCAAAAAAGCATAAATTAAAGCCTCAAATCCCATGGTCAAGCTACCTACTTTGGCAATTGCAAAAGATTTTTGCTTAGTTCGTTTTTCAAACACTTCAATTGCTGTAATAATTGTAACTCCAAAGCCCAATCCAGCTAAAGCATCCATTGTATTATAACCTTCAAGAAAGCCACTCACAAAAGATGTCGTGCCATGACCTGATTGAGGTAGTAGAGGTAATCCACGAATGTCACCATATAAACAAAAAGCTACAAAAAAGAGAAAAATCATTAAAATAATAAAAACTGGATTTAAAATCTTACCAACATTTCGAGTTACACTTTGTTCGTTAAAGGCTAATAGTAAAGCTACTGTAAAAAAAATAAACGAAAACATCAATAATGCCGGTCCATTAAAGCTTTTAGAAATAAATGGTTGTACTCCCATGGCATAAGTAACGGTAGCTGTTCTAGGTGATGCAATTAAAAGTCCCAAGGATGCATGAGTCAATACCAAAAACATAATTGCAAACACCTTACCAGCAGGCGCGGCCAAATCATACATACTTTTGCTTTTAGTAATACTTAAAGCCAAAATTGAAAATAACGGTAAACAAATTGCTGATAAAATAAATCCAATGGTGGCCGTCAACCAATTTGGCCCTGATAATTGACCTAAATGAATTGGAAAAATTAAATTACCGGCTCCAAAAAATAAACCAAACAATAATGAAGCTAAAATTAAATACTGTTTTCTACCTATTCCATTTTGTTTATTCATAGTTAAACACTCCTTTAAAATAAAAAATCCTTAGCTAATTAGCTAAGGACGACTGTGCGCGGTACCACCTTTATTCTTAATATTTTCACAAATATTAACTCACTAAGTCTAAAAATTACTTTTCCAATGATATAAAAAACGTCCTTGGCTACAAACCAAGGACGTTTTACACGTGTTACCACCTAATTTCCCGATTAAATTAATCGGCTCAAAAAGTATAATTTTTATACTTAAGTGCGTTAATGGGCACGTCCAGCAAAAACTCTAAATCGCCTTTGCAACTTATAGATTACTTTCATTTAAAAACTATTATTCCCTTTGCACCAACTGGAAACTCGCTTAAACAGGTTTTTAAATTACTCTTCTACGCTTCGTTTTTTCTTTATTGCTTATTACTTTAAATGATAAACGAAAACATGTCAATCTTTTATTTAAATTCAAAATGTTTTTTTACGTGATAATTTTTATGATAGTAAGCTGTATGCCATTTTTTGAATTTTTTAGGATGATAATTGGAATAATTTGCAGGAGTAGGAACTGACATTGAGGTATCCACAATCGATCTACCAGAAGCATAATTAAAAGAAATTCCCGGTTGAACATTGTATAGATATCGATTAAAGTGCATAGTTCCATCTGTACTTGTAGCCTCAACCCAAACTCCTTTTGCCATCAAATCCATGTTTTGGTAAATGGGGGTTACTTGATAAATAACCTTTTTATTTTGTTCTAAAGCTTTTCGCACCATTTCTTCAGTAATTTGCATTACTTTTTGATTAGAAAAAGCAGATTGGGTAATTAAGTTTTTAGGATTATCGATTGATCCCTTTGCTCCCTTTTCATAATTACCATCACTATTCAAATTGAAAGTACAAGTATATGCGATTAAATGCCCCCGATTAACAGGAAAAACTCGTTCGCCATTAACTTTTTTAGCTTGATTATTCCATCCGGTTGGCCTAAATACCTGTGAAGCACGTCCGCTTGACTTTCCTAAGTTATTTCTAGTCAAATAAGCGGTTGCTGTCCCAGCTCGATTTAATTGATCTAAGTTTGAATAATCAATTTTATTTTGTCGATAATCGCTACCTTGAATTGTTTCCGGTTGATCATTGTTTAAAATATCATAAGCCTCTGATCCAGATTGATAATTTTCACTCGCTAACTCTGTATAAGTACCCGTTTGTTTTGGATTAACGGCTGCTTCGCTATTTGTAACAGTTCCAACTAACGTAATCATTACAACTAGAATAGTTGTTGTAATACGTTTTATAATTTTCATTTAGAACACTCCTCTAATTTATGCGAACACATGTTTCTATTTTAGCAATAAAACCCAAAATAAAAAAGCCTGTTTTCAGACTTTTTTGATTTATGCTTCAAAGACAACTTTACCTTTGCAAAATGTCAGTTTATTTTCAGCATTTACTTGGTTACCAATAAAGGGTGTATTCTTTCCTTTTGAACACATTTCGGTTTTATTAATTTGTCGTGAATTAATTAAGTCCCAGATAGCAAAATTAGCTAGATTTCCAACTTTAACTTGGTTGTCATTCTTAAGATTAAAAACATTAGTTGGATTCGTACTCATCCACTTAATAAGTTGTGATAAAGTAATTTTTCCAGTGTTAACTAACTGAGTATATAATAACGGAAATGCAGTTTCAATTCCCGTAATTCCAAACGCAGATTGAGAAAATGATTTCCCTTTATCTTCATCGGTATGGGGGGCATGATCAGTTGCAATCATATCAATAGTTCCATCCAAAAGGCCATCTAATAATGCCTTACAATCTTTTTTGTCACGCAATGGTGGATTCATTTTAAACATTGGATTATCAGCTTTAATCATCGAATCATCAAGTAATAAATGATGAGGCGAAACTTCAGCTGTTACCCTTATGCCATCAGCTTTAGCTCTTCTAATTAGTTCAACACTTCGCGCTTTAGATACATGACAAACATGATAATGAACTCCCGTCACACGTGCCAATTCAAGATCGCGAGCGAGTTGACTCGTTTCCGCTATATCTAATGCCCCTTTCATCCCAAGTCGGTTTGCTGCTGCTCCAGCATTCATCACGCCACCATTCATTAATTCATGATCTTCAACATGTTCAGCCAATGGTAGCCCTGTTTTTTTGATTGCAACCATGGCATCATACATCGTTTTTGCAGTTTGAATTCCAAAACCATCATTGCTAAAACCAATTGCCCCAGCTTTTTGCATCACAGCAAAATCAACTAACTGGTTGGTTCTTTCTTCATAAGTCACAGGAGCATATTGTTTAACTGTAATAACTCCCTTTCGTTGATTATTAGAAATCATTTTTTTTAATAACTCTGGTGTATTAGGAACTGGCGTTACGTTTGGCATCGCACAAACAGTTGTATAACCACCATGTGCCGAAGCTAAACTTCCAGATTCGATTGTTTCTTTTTGGGTTTGTCCTGGATCCCTAAAGTGCACGTGAACATCAACTAATCCCGGTAAAATTGTTTTACCTTGGGCATCAATTATTTGATTTGCTTCCTCAGTCAAATTAGGTGCAATTTGCACAATTTTGCCATTTTCCATTAATAAATCTTGCTTATGTAGTAATTTACCATCCTGAAAGAGATCAGCGTTTTTAATTAAAATTTTCATTTTTTAGTCTACCCCTAAAATATCGGCTTCATTGATAATTCCCTTAGCAACCAAAATATCTGTTAAAATTGCCATCCTCATATACATACCATTTTCCATTTGACGAAAAATTCTTGATTTATCACTTTCGACTAAATCAGAATCAATCTCAACTCCCCGATTTACAGGAGCGGGATGCATAATAATTGCCTTATCCTTCATAGTTGCGTAACGAGCTTTACTTAAGCCAAATTGTTGGTGATAAGCTGTTTCATCAAACTTAGCCAGTTCATTACCTAAACGTTCTTTTTGAACTCTAAGCAGCATCACAACATCCGAATTTTTGGCAACTTCATCAACCGTCAAATGTTTCCCATATCTTGCAAATTTTTTATTATACCATTGATTTGGTCCAGCAAACGAAACTTGAGCACCTAACCGCGTTAAGAGTTCCATATTGGAACGAGCCACCCGCGAGTGATTTAAATCTCCAATAATTGCAACTTTAATTCCTCTAAACGTCCCAAATTCTTCATAAATTGTTAACATATCTAAGAGAGATTGAGATGGATGTTGCCCACTTCCATCTCCAGCATTGGCAATGCTAATTTTTAAATCTTGTTTTAATAAGTCATTATAATATTCATTCTTTGAATGACGAATTACAGCTAAATCAACTCCAATAGCTTGAATTGTTTTAACTGTATCTTCTAAGGTTTCTCCCTTGGTTACTGAACTAGTATTGGCATTAAATTGTAAAACATTTATTCCTAATTGACGTTCGGCCATTTCAAAACTTGTATGAGTCCTAGTACTGTTTTCAAAAAATAAGTTCATTGCATAAACTGGTCGCTTTAAAGTTACTTTTTTTCCCGCTTTAAATAATTGGGCCAGTTTAATTTTATGTAAGACCTCTGATTCACTCATGTCAGCCACGGATACTAAGTCATGTTGATATTCAAATGCCATATTTAGCCTCCTAGATAACCATCTATTAAAAATAAAACTACATAAATAAAAGACATGCTACCATTAACGTAGCATGTCTAGTTTAAATTCAACATTACCAAGTTAACTTATCGACCTCTCTGGACCGAATTAAAGCACTCTTTCTTTATTGGTACTAACTTTATCTAATCTCCTAACAAAAGTCAAATATAACTTTTGATTGACATTTTAAAATAACTTGATTATTATTAAGAAAATTAATCTTAATTTGGTTCAGAGAAGCCAGAAGATGTCCTCGATAATTTATAATTAAAAGCCACGATTTCGACTACTGATTTTCTCTGAACTTTGTCGTAATCGTGGTTTTTGCTATTCTAAAGGAGTTTACTAATGTCAGCTATTTCAAATTCAGCAACAATTGGAAACGAAAAATATGAGCACCCATTTATTAATGCCGCCGGTGTATATGATGAAACCGCAGACCAAATGGATGAAATTCTTGCATCACATGCAGGCGGTGTAACCACTAAAAGTGCTACTTTAGCATCCCGTCCAGGAAACCCCCTTCCTCGTTATTATGATACCGAACTAGGAAGTATTAACTCAATGGGACTTCCTAATCAGGGCTTAGATTATTATCTTAAGTACATTGAAGAAACTAGAACTGATAAACCAATTGATTTATCAATCTCTGGAACTTCTATGGCTGATAATTTAAAAGCCTTAAAAAAGGTCCAAGCTAGTAACTTTAATGGATTAACTGAATTAAATCTTTCTTGTCCTAACGTAATTGGTAAACCACAAGTTGGTTATGATTATGATGCCATCGAAGATACTTTAGCCGCCGTTTTTGAATTTTTCACAAAACCACTTGGTCTAAAACTTCCCCCCTACTTCGATCTTCAACAATATGATGCAGTTGCTGCTATCCTAAATAAATATCCCTTAACATATATTAATGCGATTAACAGTGTAGGAAACGGATTAGTAGTCGATGCAGAAACAGAATCAGTTGTCATTAAACCTAAAGGTGGCTTTGGTGGAATCGGTGGAACATACATTAAACCCGTTGCTTTGGCTAACGTGCGTGCTTTTCGACAACGGTTAAATCCCGAAATTAAAATCATCGGAACTGGTGGTGTTACAACTGGAAAAGATGCCTTTGAATTAATCCTTTGTGGAGCTGATATTGTTGAGATTGGAACAATTCTTGCTAAAGAAGGTCCAAGAGTATTTGAACGATTAGATAAAGAATTGAAAGAAATTATGGAATCCAAGGGGTACCAAAAATTAAGTGATTTTCGTGGCAAATTAAAAGAATATCAAGGATAATTAATTTAAACTAAGAACCTAGCTTGGTTCTTTTTATTTAGGAGGAATATCAATGACAAGATCATTAGTGGAACATCAAACTTGGATTGTAAACTTTTACAAGCATCGCGATTGGTATGATTACTCTTCATTAATTCGTTTAAATTTCCTTTCAGAAGAAGTTGGGGAATTGAATCGGGCCGTTCGCAGTATTGAACTTGGAAGAGATCATCCCGGGGAAGAAAAAAAGACAGGCAAGGAATTACAATATAATTTACGAGAAGAATTAGCAGACTGTTTAGACCAAATTTTGATTATTGCTGATAAATACGAAATTGATCCACAGGTTTTAATTAATCAAAGTGAAACTAAAATTAAAAAAAGGTTTAATTTGCCAGAATAACGGGCCACAACAAAAAAAGACGAGCATTGCTCGTCTTTTTCTATCTAAATATTTAATGATTAGTTGTTTTTACGAAATTTGATGCCAAACATAGCAACGAAGCTGGTTAAAACTAAACCAATGATTGATAATAATGAGTTATTAGCTTCACCAGTTGCAGGTAAAGCAGCTTTTTTGTCTGAAGTAGTTGTTGCTGGAGCTACGGCAACAGTACTTGCATCAGCAGTACTTTGTGCTGGAGTAGGAGCTGTTTTATCTAAAGTAACAATGTTATCATTTTGAACTGCGTTTGCTTTGTTAGCATCAGTATCTTCAGTTGTTGCTGGAGCATCTGTTTGAGCTACTGGTGTAGTGTCAGTTGTTGTTGTTGTAGTTGAAGCTGGAGTTACATTGTTATCGGTTGGTGTAGCATCGTTTGCTACAGGTGCATCTGGTGTAGTTGTATCACTAACTGGATTTGAATTTGTTTGATTATCAGCGGTTGTACTTGGGGTTTGAGCAGCAGTATCAGTCGTTTGTGCATTATCATTTGATGGAGTAGTATCTGCTACATTTGAATTAACAGCTGTAAATTGATTAGCACCATTAACTCTTCCATAGGTGGCTGCACCTAAGTATCTTTCCATAACAGAAACTTGACGCGATGTAACACCATCAATAGTTTCAGCATTAATCATGTTTCCGTTACCAGAATAAATACCAACGTGATCGGAACCTTGATTACCAAAGAAAACTAAATCACCAGGTTGAGCATCAGCAGCTGAAATTTGAGTTGTGGCTCCATATTGTTCTCCTGAAGTTCTTGGTAAAGAAACCCCATCAGCAGCATAGGCATTTTGAACTAAAGCAGAACAATCAATTCCATTACCGTCAGTTCCACCATAAGCGTATGGGGTACCTGTATATCCAGATGCGTTAGATATTACATCAGCATTAGCATTGATTGAAGTTAAAAAGAAAGCTCCAGTACTCATTGCCATTGTAACGATTCCTGCAACCATCCATTTTTTACCAGCTTTAAACATCTTGTAGTGTACTTTATTCATAGTCATATCTCCATTTATATAGCTTTGCTTATTATCAATTTATTATAAATTAATTGTAACACTCGAATTTAATAAATCGTTAAATAAAATTAAAGTGTAACCAAATTGAAACATTTCTGCAATTTAATTGTTTGACTTTTGTTGACCAATAGATATACAATTAGATTGAGAACTTTATTAAGAAAGGAGGAACGCATGGCTAAAAAATCATTAGTTGAAAAAAGTAAACATCCTGCAAAGTTTGCAGTACAGAACTACACTCGTTGTGAACGCTGTGGACGTCCACGTGCCGTTTATCAAAAATTTCATCTTTGCCGAATTTGTCTTCGTCAATTAGCTCATAAAGGTCAAATTCCTGGTATGAAAAAAGCTAGTTGGTAAGCTTTAATCACTGGAGGATATTATTATGAAAGAAATGACATTAGCAACTGCCTACCGAATGCTTAAAAGTCCTAATAAACGGACAAAAAGTCGAGCATTACGTGTAATTAAAAAAAATAAATCTAACAAATAAAGCAAAAAAACAGTTCATCATTAATTTTGACGAGCTGTTTTTATTTTGGATCATGTTCTTGGTGCCACTGCTTTAAATAATTAAGTCGTTGTTTAAAAATACTTTCTTTTCCTTGTTCAGATGGCTCATAATATTCTTTTCCAGTAATTTCAGGTGGATTAGTTTTCATGGTAGTTAATTTATCTTTTTCCCGTTGCGCCATTTTATAGCCTTTTCCATAATTAAGCTTTTTCATTAGCTTAGTTGGGGCATTTCTAATTTGTAAAGGAACTGGTAAATTACCATATTTTTTAACATCTGCTGCTGCTTTTTGAGCTGCTTTATCAACGGCATTTGACTTCGGTGCTAACGCTAAATAAATCGTCGCTTCAATGATAGCATCGTCACAATCTGGCATTCCAATTAACTTGACGGCTTCAGTTGCATTTATACAAATATTTATAGCTTGAGGGTCAGCTAATCCAACATCTTCACTAGCAAAGCGAACCAAACGACGCATGATAAACATTGGATCTTCTCCCCCGTCTAGCATCCGAGTGACCCAATAAATAGCTGAATTGACGTCACTGTTACGCAATGACTTATGGACAGCTGAAATAATATTATAGTGTTCCTCACCTGTTTTATCATACAGCAATGATTTACGAGTAATCAATTGTTGTAAGCTTTCTAAAGTCACCACTACTTCATTACCAGTTCGTTTTCCGTTTTCAACGGCCATCTCTAAAGTATTTAATGCTGAACGAGCATCGCCATTTGCAAATTTAGCAATTGCCATTAAATTTTCATCACTAATTTTAACTTCTAAATCTCCATACCCCTTTGGACTATGAATTGCCTGTTTTAATAATTCAACAATTTCAGTAGCAGTTAGCGACTTCAAAACGAATACTTTACTTCGTGATAACAAAGCTGAATTAATTTCAAAAGATGGATTCTCGGTTGTTGCACCAATTAAGATAATACTTCCATTTTCTACATAAGGTAGAAATGCATCTTGTTGAGCTTTATTAAATCGATGAATTTCATCAACAAAAACAATAGTTTTTAAACCGATTTTTTTATTTTCTGCTGCTTCTTGCATAATTTTACGAACTTTAGTAATACTGGTTCCAACAGCACTAACACTTATAAAATTAGCATCAGTTACATTTGCAATAATTTGAGCTAAAGTAGTTTTACCTGTTCCAGGTGGTCCCCATAAAATTAGAGAAGCAATTTGATCGTGTTCAATTAAATTTCGGAGAACGGTTCCTTTTCCAATGATTTGTTGCTGTCCAATAAATTCATCTAAAGTTGTAGGTCGAACGCGACTTGCTAACGGAATTCCTTGGTTATTTTCATGATTTTCAAATAATGATTTTTGTTCCATCATTTTCACCTCCTAATATAAATAAGGCTGGAAACCAAATTGATTTTCCAGCCTTATTTAATTTAATTGTATAAAACAACTGCCTGATAAGCACCTAGAACACGAACTTGTGTTTGCTTATTTAATTTTACAACATTATCGTTACACAAAGCAAGTTCTCCACTATAAGTTTTTGTAAGTGGTAGCTGATTTTCACACAAATTCACTAAAACAGTAACTTTATGATTTTCATCGTACATTTTATAACCAATAATTTGTTTAGCTTCACAATTAATTTCATGAAAATTACCATTAATCATGATTGGCTTAAATTTAATTGATTGACGCACCCTAATCATTTGTTGATAAAAATTAAGGACCGAATTAGGATCTGTTACTTCATCTGCTACATTAATTCCATGACGATTATTTCCTAGGGTAAGCCACGGTGTGCCAGTCGTAAATCCAGCATTCTTACTATCATTCCATTGCATTGGGGTTCGTGCATTATCACGAGACTTTAAGTTTACATAGCTCAGTGCTTCTTCTTGAGTAAGACCTTCATCAAGCGCTAACTGATAGTTACTTAGAGAACTAATATCGTTAAATTCACTAATTTGGTTACGAGTAAAATTTTTCATTCCAATTTCTTGACCTTGATAAATAAAGGGATCACCCGGTAAAAAGAAATACATTGTCGCCAAAGCTTTAGCCGCGGTAGGCGTCCGATTTTCTGCTTTTTTTATTAACTTCGAAAGTACACGAGGTTGGTCATGATTTTCTAAAACATTTGCAAACCAACCATCAGCCGCTTTGATACCTCTTTGACTTTCAAAAATTAATTGACGTAATTCAGAAATGGTCCAATCATTTTGTCCTCTAAACCATTCATCCCCATCTTTCATATCAATATTCATATGACTAAAATCAAAAATCATTGAGAAGTAACCATGCTTACCCACTAATCTTTTCAACTCAGATGGCTTTAATCCATATGCTTCACCAATAGTAACTGCATCATATCTATCAAAAGTTTCCTTTTTTAATTCTGCTAAGAATTTTTCTAACCCAGGACGATTTTGACCTTTATGAGTCACTGATACCAAACCATCTTTTGCATCTGGAGGTAGGGAGCTCCAATCTTGATCCTTTTTCAAAAAATTAATGGCGTCAATTCGGAAACCAGCTACACCCTTTTCTAACCACCAATTAATCATTTTATAAATTAGCTGACGAAGCTTTGGATTTTCCCAATTTAAATCTGGTTGTTGCGGGGAAAAACTATTAAAGTAATAAGTCCCTGGTTCATTTGCAACTGGTTCCCAGGTTGATCCGCCAAAAATAGAACGCCAATTATTAGGAGCCTTTCCATCTTCAGTATGTTTAAAAATATAATAATCCCGATACTTACTATTGGGATTACTAAGAGCCTTTTTGAACCACTCATGCTGATTAGAGGTATGATTAACTACTAAATCCATAATAATTTTAATGTGACGTTGTTTAGCTGCTGCTAATAACTCATCAAAATCAACCATTGTCCCAAAAATTGGATCAATTGCTTCATAATCAGCTACATCGTAACCCATATCATACATTGGTGATTTATAAATTGGAGAGAGCCAAATTGTCGTAATGCCTAAATCTTGTAAATAATCTAGTCGTGAAATAATTCCTTGAAGATCACCAATTCCATCACCATTACTATCTTGAAATGAACGTGGATAAATTTGATAGAAAATCTCATCTTTCCACCATTCTGCTTTTTTAGTTGCCATTATAACTCCTCAAACTTTATTTTATTCTAGTCAAACACAAAAGAGCCCTTCTAGCAATGCTAAAAGGGCCCTTTTTATTAAAGTTTAATCATTTAATTCTTTGTTTAATTTTTCAGCTAATTCTTCAAATCCTGGTTTTCCAAGTAACGCAAACATATTTTTCTTATAAGCTTCAACTCCTGGTTGGTTAAAAGGATTAATCCCATTTAAGTAACCAGAAATCCCAACTGCAACTTCAAAGAAGTAAATTAAGTAACCCAAACTATACTCCGATTCGTCTGGAACTTCCACGGTCATAACTGGAACACCACCATCATTATGTGCTAAAACAACTCCTTCATAGGCTTTATCATTCACTTCATTCATTGATTGTCCCTTAAGATAGTTTAACCCATCAAGATTTTCTTTTTCCATTGGGATTTCAACATTGTAAGGTGGCTGTTTAACCTTGATTACGGTTTCAAATAAATTACGTAAACCTTCTTGAATGTATTGACCTAACGAATGTAAATCAGTTGTAAAGTTTGCTGAAGATGGGTAAATTCCCTTTTGATCTTTACCTTCAGATTCACCCATCAATTGTTTCCACCATTCAGAAAACATCCGAAGGTTTGGTTCATAATTTTCACATAATTCGGTTACATATCCTTTACGGTACAAAATGTTACGAATGGCAGCATAACGGTAAGCATCATTTTTAGCTAAGTCAGGGTCAACATAGTCTTTAGATGCATCATCAGCACCTTTCATTAATTGATCAAGATCAGCACCAGTTGCCGCAATTGGAAGTAATCCAACAGGAGTTAAAACAGAGAAACGACCACCAACTCCGTCGGGAATAACAAACGATTCATAGCCTTCAGCTTCAACTTCGGTCCGTAAGGCTCCGCGTTTAGCATCGGTAGTAGCATAAATTCGTTTAGCTGCTTCTGCTTTACCATATTTATTAATTAATTTTTCTTTGAAAATTCTAAAGGCAATTGATGGTTCAGTAGTAGTACCTGATTTAGAAATAATGTTAACGGAAAAGTCCTTATCGCCAACAAATTCCTCAAGTTCATGTAAATATGAAGCACTTAATGAATTTCCCGCAAAGACTACTTGAACTCCACCTTTACGTTCTGCTTTTGATTTAGAATTGTAAAAATCACCCTGTAAAAAGTCAATGGCTGCCTTAGCTCCAAGGTACGATCCTCCAATTCCAATAACAACAAGCACTTCTGAATCACTTTGGATTTTTTTAGCAGCTGCTTTAATTCGAGCAAATTCCTCTTTATTATAGTCACTAGGTAAATGTAACCAATCCCGGAAATCTGCTCCAGCACCAGTACCTTCACGTAATTCTGTATTGGCAGCATTTACCATTGCTTGCATTTCAGGAACTTCATTTTTGTGTACAAATTTGCTTACTTTTGAATCATCAAATTTAATATAAGCCATTATTTATCATTCTCCTAAAAATAAATTAAATATTTTCTTTTTCATCGAGTGCTTTTTTTGCAAGCACAAAATCACCAAAAGTTGCAGATCCGTTATGTGCTATTTCAGGAGCAGTGATGTACTTTTCCAATGATCCAACGCTAAGATAATTATTAAATAATAAGGTAAATTGAGCTCTTACTTTGGCAATGAATTCTGGAGTACATACACCACCACCTAAAACAACTTTGTTCGGTCTGAAAGTTACTGTTAAATCTACGACTGCTTGAGCCACATAGTAAGCAATAATATCCCACTTAGGATCATTAATTGGAGTTTTACGTCCTTCAACACCATCACGCGCCTCGAAAGTAGGACCAGAAGCAACTCCTTCTAAACAATCTCCATGCCATGGACAAGTACCTTTAAAGTCTAAATCATCACGATGACGTTTTACTTTAATGTGTCCAAACTCTGGAGTACCCATTACCCCTAAGAAATCACCATTAATCACAGAACCCATTCCAATTCCAGTACCAATGGTAATATAAGCCACAGATTTTACATTTTCGTCTTTTTGTTTGGCACTAACATATTCACCATAAGCTGATCCATTAACATCTGTTGTCCAATACATTGGAACATCAAAATTTTCTTTCATCTTGCCTAAGAAATCGATGTTACTCCAACCTTTTTTCGGCGTTTTAATAATCCATCCATAAGTTTCAGATTTTTTATCAACATCAATTGGCCCAAAAGATGCAATTCCAAAAGCACCGATATTAAACTTTTTAAAATATTTGATTACTTTTGCTAAAGTTTCATCAGGGGTAGTCGTGGGAAATTGTGTTTGATCAATCACATTAAAGTTTTCATCACCAACTGCACAAACAAACTTAGTTCCACCTGCTTCAATACTTCCGTATAACATAATTCTTCCTCCTAGGAAAATTTCACTTATTTAATTGAATATATTATAGTTCTTATTGAAAACGTTTTCAATTAATTTGTAATAATTTCAGGAAGATTATATTAAAAGAAAAAGTTTACTTTTGTAATTTAAACCAAAGCGCCTTGAATGGGGCCTGCTTAGTGTATTCGTGATCAAATGGAAAATCTGCTGGCACTTTAAAGCTCTCTTTTTCAATAGATTTATGTTTTGAATTAATCAAAGCCTTCTGCACTCCACTTCGAAAATCACGCAAATTAATACTAGTTGATTGAGTAGTTACAAACACATCAGCTTCTTTATTAGCTAAATTAAAGACTTGGGTAAGTAAACTAGTCAAATCTTTGCGTAAGTTAAAGTTCCCCTTCTTACTTCTTAAGAATGCGGGAAGATTAATGGTAATCAAGTCAAAACGAAGGTTATGTTTGTTCGCATAATCTAAAAATCCATTTAAATCCATGCTCCGAACTGTTTGTGAATCAGTTGCGATGTTATTTGCCACAAATTCACCAACTAAGTCTGACTTAGCACGTTTACTTTGATCAACATCTTCAGTTTCAGTACTTCCACCGGTGATAGCTGCTGAAACAAACCCAGTTTGGTCAAAAAGTAAATTCAAAACTAGTTTGTATTGAGCGTTTTTCTTAACTTGTTTACGCACATCACGATAAATTAAATCAAGACCTGTTTTGCTGGCACCTTCAAGATGAATTGGATACACGGTTCCGTCTTCAATGATGGTTTTAAATTCTTGAGGACTTGGTGCAATTCCGTTAATGGAACGAATTGTACTACCATTTTCAAAATGTTTAACATCATAAACATTATTATAACCATCTAAATTATCAACAATCGCAGGAACTAACATCCGTCGGTGATTATATACTCCTTCATTTTCCCAGTTAATCAAAATTTCGCCATCGTAATTATCAACTGTAATTCCACCTAGGCCATCACCTTGACCATTAAACAATCGATATGCAAAACTACTAAGTCCTTGCAACGCATTCCTTTTGTTGAAGGCAACACTGAACAAATGACTGAAAAAATTATCATTAATCACTTGATTTTCTTTCCGACTCAAAATCCAACCAATTCCATTTCCCTCTTTGGCTAGATAGGCACTGGCAACAAAGTGTCCACCTTTCATCAAGGCCACAAATTCACCATTATTAGTAAAGTCATCTTCATTAACCAAATCTTTCAAACTAATTTGTGGATAGCCACCTTCAAATTTACTAGCAGCGGGTCCGGTAATTTCTATTTCTCGCATAATTTCTCCTTTTTCTAAAAAACTCTTACTTCCATTGTAACTGGAAATGATTAGAAATAGTAGGAAGTCTACTCTAATGATATAATTATTTTAAACAATTGAAACGAGGGCTTTTTAATGTACAAATATTTAGTATTTTTTGATTTAGATTCAACCTTATTTGACGCTAATTCAAAGATTAGTGATGAAGTAGCGAATGCCATGGATAAAATTAGAGAAAAAGGCGGGTTACCTGTGATTGCAACTGGAAGAACTCTCTATGAAATTCCAGACACTCTTGCTAAAACAAAAATTAATACGGTTATTTCCTCAAACGGTGACTATGGAATGTTTGAAAATCATGAACTTTTTCACCGCATAATCAATCCAGAGACAATTGACGAATTAGTCAAATTTGCTAAACAACACGGTAATTCAGTTACCATGCTTGATCAAAATGGGAAGGGTTCTTCCACTCATGATCAACTTTTGCTGGATGCTTGCGCCTACGTTCATGCACCAGTTCCAAAATTAGTTAAAAAAGACTATTGGCATGATCGTCCAATTGATATGATGTTTGTAACTAATACAGATTTAGATGATGTTTACATAAATAAGTTTGGTGATCGTTTAACTTTTTTCCGTAATTCCCCTTTCAGTATTGATATTGTTGACCATAATGCTTCCAAGGCTACTGGAATTAAAACTTTAATTGAAAAAGCCCAGCTAGAAGAAATTCCTACTTATGCATTTGGTGACGGAAATAATGATATTCCAATGCTCGATTATGTTGATCATCCAATTGTTATGGGGAACGGATTAGATAATGTAAAAGAACACGCTGAATTTGTGACAACTGATAATACTAACCACGGAATTGTCAACGGATTAAATCATTTTAATTTAATTTAAATGATTGATATGATATACTTTAGTGTATATCTATCGGGGTCGTTATGGATTCGACGGGTATGGTTCGTGCCTGAACTGCACTTCGTACTGCGATGCGTTAAATCGTCCAGTTTAATTATAACTGCAAAAAATAATAACAATTCTTACGCCTTAGCTGCCTAATAAGTAGTCGACGTAGATCCAACTAATCTTGTCCATGGATTAGACTTGGGTCCTAAATTAAGTGGACTCACGCTTTTATACTCCCATCTGAAGTATGAAGAAGAGAGTAACCAGATTAGCTTTTCATATTAGCCTTGATTAATGGCGTCATGATTAGTGAAACTTAAATGATTAGTCTATGAGTGTAGACGTTCAGGTGGCGACATACTCGGACGCGGGTTCAAATCCCGCCGACTCCATTAATCATAGTTAGCTTGGTATCATTAACGGTCATGCCGTTGATGCACCAAGCTTTTTTATTTCTTAGCAGTCGTATGCTATTAACTATGATATTAATTTTAGTCATTAAAAAAAGCAGTTCATACTGAACTGCTTAACATAATTTAATGTAACCATTCGGGGCATTACCGCTTTTACATCATTATTCCTATAATGATGTTTTTTAATATATCCTTGTTACATTTTGTAAATATCTAAAGAGAAATGAAACATAAGGTTATAATTTTGCACAACTAACTAAATTTTTTATAATAGGGCTTTACAAACCTATATGCTTCTTTGTACTTTTGATAATAAAAATCATACAACTTGTACTTGCTTAAATTAGGTTTAATGGTTTCATTAAGTTTAGCCCATTTTTTTGCTTCAACAACTGATAATACTTTTTTACCAATTCCAGCTAAAATTGCACTACCTAAATCTGCTTCACCTCCAGATTTAGAAGTGTTTACAATTTTCCCTGTTATATCTGAAATTAAATGTAACATTTTTGAAGATTTGCTTACACCACCAACAACAGTAATAGAATCCCCAATATTTTCTCCAAATTGTTCAATACTTTGTCTTACAGAAAATGCAATTGCCTCTTGAAATGCATTATAAATCTCTAACTTTGAAGTATTTAACGATATTCCAAGAATTGTTCCCCTAATATCCGAATTCCATAATGGACTTCTTTCACCCATAAAAAACGGTAAAACAGTAACTCCATTACTACCAGCTGGAATATCAGAACTTAATTTATCCATTTCTTGAGTGTCTACGTCACAAAATTCTTTAATAAACCAAGCAACTATTGCACCAGCTGTATTAGCACCTGCAAAATTATAGTAATATTTCTTTGGATTGTAAGCATATGGCCAAATTATTAAATTACGATTCACTAGTGGATGCTTAGTAACCAATGCAGCATTCATTGAGGTTCCAATTGCAACAGTTACATCATCAGTTCCAAAAACACCTGTTCCAACAGTAGCTGGACCTACATCCACTCCAGTATTAAATATTGGTATTCCTTCATTTATACCTAATCTATTAGCCCATTCAGAAGAAAGTTTTCCAGCCATCTCTGTACTTTCAACTAGTTTTTGTGGTAATTTATTTAAATCTATCCCTAGTTTATTAGATAATGAAGGATCCCACTGATTAATGTTAATATTAAATATTCCACCTAAATTTCCTGCTGCAGAATAATTAATGCTTTCTTCACCAGTTAATTCTTTAATTATATACGATTCTGGCGGTAAAAATTTATATGTTTCTTTATATAATTGTGGAAGATTTTCTTTGATCCACATAATTTTAGTATATCCATAATAAGGATCGGCTAAATTTCCTGTAATATTCATAAGTTCTTTTTCATCTAATAATTTGTAAACTTGTTCAACCTGTTTAGTTGCACGCCTATCCATCCAAATCAGCGCAGGTCCTAAAACATTATTATTTTTATCAACAGGTATTCCTGAACCTCCATATAAACCATCTAAACCAATACATATTAAATTAGATGGATCAATACTCTTTGAAAGTGATTTAATAACAGAAACAACAGCTGATAACCAATCATTTGCATTACCTTCCGCCCAACTGTCATGAGGAGTATTAATTGAATAAGAAGCTTTACTTTGATTAATAATTTTTCCATCAGTATTTATTAATAATCCCTTTGTACTAGATGTACCTATATCAATACCAATAATATATTTTCCCATTTTTATATCCCCTTTATTACATACTATCAAAAATTTTTAATATAATGATAATTAACAACTTAGATAATATGTTTAACCTATCAAAATATTTATTGAAATGACTAATATATTAATTTTAATAAAGCTAATAATTAACTTTTCAGTACATACTTGTTAACTAAGAAAGGAACCTTTAAAATGAAAAACATCAAAGAATATCGATGCACATGGGCAAATACCGATGACCAATTAATGCAACAATATCATGATGAACACTGGGGAAAGCCCATCCACGACGACCAGGAAATGTTTGAACTTCTCTCACTTGAATTAATGCAATCGGGTTTAAGTTGGAAAACAGTGCTTAATAAGCAAGCAAATTTTGAAAAAGCTTTTCATAACTTTGACATTCATCAAGTTGCACAAATGGAACCAGAAATTGCTAACCTGCTCAACAATGCTGGAATCATTCGTAATCAACGTAAAATCAAAGCCATCATTACAAATGCTCAAGTAATTGAAGAACTTAGCAAACAAAGATTAGGCTTTTCTGAATTAATGTGGAATTTTATAAACAATAAACCAATTACTAATTCAATTAATAATCATAACGATATCCCTAGTACCACCCCATTAGCCACTACGATTAGTAAAAAATTAAAGTCAATCGGATTTAGCTTTACTGGCCCAGTTGTCGTTTACTCATTTATGCAAGCCAGTGGAATGGTCAATGATCACGAAAATACTTGTTTTGCTAAATAAATTTTTCCCTTATAAACTAAAAAACGATTGAATTCTCAATGAATTCAATCGTTTTCTTTTAGACAGAATCAGTTATTCCAAGCCAACCCGTTTAAAGATTTCATCGGCATGGCGAATTTGGTAATGGTAATCAAAAATTTCATCAATTTCTGCTTGTGAAAGCTTTTTAGTAATCTTTTCGTTATTTTCAACTAATGGTTTGAATTGTTGTTTTTCATCCCAAGCCTTTGCCGTCAAAGGTTGCACTAAATCGTAAGCCTCTTCACGACTCATACCTTTTTCAATTAATTCCAACATTACTCGTTGACTAAAAATCAATCCATAAGTAACTTTCATATTTTCCTTCATTCGATCGGGAAAAACTACTAAATTACTTAAAATTCCATTAAAACGATGTAACATATAGTCCAATAAAGTAGTTGCTTCAGGCAAAATGATTCGTTCAGCAGAAGAATGTGAGATATCACGTTCGTGCCATAAAGAAACATTTTCATAAGCAGTGGTAATTAAGCCCCGTAAAGTTCGAGCTAAGCCCGTAATATTTTCAGAACCAATTGGATTTCGTTTATGGGGCATTGCTGAAGAACCCTTTTGACCCTTGTTAAACAATTCTTCCACTTCATGAATTTCAGAACGTTGCAAGCTACGAATTTCAGTAGCAAAATTTTCTAAACTAGTTCCAATTAGAGCAATTGTAGCAATGTACTCAGCGTGCAAATCACGTGGTAAAACTTGGCTAGTAATTTCTTGAGGACGGATGCCAAACTTCTTGCATACGTATTGTTCAATTTCAAGCGGCATGTAGGCATAAGTTCCCACAGCTCCGGAAATATTACCAGCTTCAACCCCTTCAGCAGCTTCATTAAATCGTTTTAAATCACGTTTCATTTCTGAGTACCAACGAGCTAACTTCAAACCAAAGGTAGTTGGTTCAGCTTGAACTCCATGAGTCCGACCAATTTGAACCGTGTCTTTGTATTTTAAAGCCATTTGTTTAATGGTTTCCATCAAAGTTTCAATGTCGTTACGTAAAATTTGATTAGCTTGTTTTAACCGAAGTGCTTGCGCAGTATCAACCACATCCGTACTAGTAATTCCATAGTGGATCCATCGTTTTTCTGGTCCTAATGATTCGGAAACATTTCGGGTGAAGGCCACAATATCATGATGAGTTTCTTTTTCAATTTCGGCAATTTTGTCAGCATCAAACGTAGCATGATCTTGAATTTTTTTAATTTCTTCGTCAGTAATCATTCCTTGTTGATTCCAGGCTTCATCAATCGCAATTTCAACATCTAACCAAGTTTGATATTGATTTTGCATACTCCAAATTTTTTGCATTGGTTCACGTGAATATCTATCGATCATCTGCAAATTCCCCTTTTTACTCCAAATGTAATTTAATAATCAGTTACTTAATCATAACAGAGATTTAGAACAAACCAGTAATTTTTTCGTCACTATCAATTTCAATATGATTAGCAGCAGGATCCTTAGGTAAACCAGGCATCGTTAAAATATTTCCAGCCATGGCTACTAAGAAACCAGCCCCTAATTTAGGCACAAATTCCCGAATATGAATAACAAAGTCTTCTGGTTTGCCAATTTTTTTAGCGTCATCAGTTAACGAGTATTGCGTTTTAGCAACAATCACTGGTAACTTATCCCAACCTAATTTTTCAAAATCAACAATTTGCTTTTTGGCTTTAGGAGATAATTCGACTGCCTTACCACCATAAATCACTTGTACAATTTGGTTCAACTTTGTCATAATGTCGTCGTCTGGTTGATATAAAGGCTTAAAATCAGCAGTTTTTTCAGTTGCTGCCACAACTCCAGCAGCTAAGTCAGTTGCCCCTTTGCCGCCTTGACCCCAAACGTCCGCAGCATAAGCTTTAACTCCTTGTTCACTAGCATAATCTTCAATCATTTTCATTTCAGCATCAGTATCATTAGTAAATTTATTAATTGCAACAACTACGGGAACGCCATACCTTTTCATGCTACTAATATGTTGTCCTAAATTAGCAAGACCTGCTTTTAAAGCAACTAAATCTTCATGATTAAGATCTTTTTTATCCTTGCCACCATGCATCTTTAAAGCTCGCACAGTCGCCACAATCACGATTGCATCTGGATGTTTTGGTAAAAGTGGAGTTTTGACATCTAAGAACTTTTCTCCACCTAAGTCAGCGCCAAATCCAGCTTCAGTAACTGCATAATCTCCCATTTTCATAGCTAATTTAGTGGCCTGGACCGAATTAGTTCCTTGTGCAATATTAGCAAATGGTCCCCCATGAATCAAAGTGGGAGTATGCCCCATAGTTTGAACCAAGTTTGGTTTGATGGCATCTTTTAATAGGGTTGTAATGGCCCCTGCAACCCCCAAGTCAGATACTGTAACTGGCCTTTTATCATATGTATAACCAACCACAATTCGATTAATCCGTCGTTGCATATCATCTAAATCAGTTGATAAGGTTAAGATTGCCATCAATTCCGAAGCAGCTGTAATATCAAAACCACTTTCACGAGGAACCCCACTTGTTCTTCCACCTAAACCAACTACAAGATGACGTAATTCACGATCATTAACATCTAATACTCGTTTTAATAAAACCTGCCGCGGATCTAAGTTTAATTTATTTCCTTGATAAATACTGTTATCCACCAAAGCCATTAGGGTATTTTGAGCCACTGTCAAAGCATGAAAGTCACCAGTGAAATGCAAGTTGATGTCATCCATTGGTAGGACTTGCGACATTCCTCCACCAGTTGCTCCACCCTTCATTCCCATCACAGGACCAAGTGAAGGTTCACGTAAAGCTAAAACCGTTTTATGGTTAGCTAAGTTCAAAGCATCAGCTAATCCAACCGCCACCGTTGATTTACCTTCTCCAGCAGGAGTGGGATTAATTGAAGTTACTAAAACTAACTTACCGTTTTCTTGATTGTGTAATTTTTCGTCTAAAGCAATTTTAGCGGTATTTTTTCCGTAGGGAATCACTTCATCATCAGTAAAGCCAGCTTGTTTTGCTACTTTTTCAATTGGCCACATCGTTGCTGCTTGTGCAATTTCAATATCACTCTTCATTTTTCCACCCCAAAAATATGTTTTATTAATCTAATTTACCAATATCTGCGCGATAAGCCAAGCTCATCTTAGTCTGATCTAAAATAGAATAAACTTTGTTACGAGCTAAAGCTAAAGTTGGTGCATGAACTACCGTTGTTAAAATTCTTCCACCATCACTTACTATCTGTTCTGCTTGTGGTTTAATACTAGCATAATTAACCAACAATTTAGCTGAAAAATGAGGAACAGAATACAATTGATGATTTGGAGCTGGATAATTTGGATTTACCAAAACTACACCTAGATAAGTATCTGTATGTTGCCATTTTGGCTCAACTGGTTTGCCATCTAGTAAACTTCTAATTAACGTATAAAAATCACTTTGTAACTGGGGTAAAACCACTTGAGTTTCTGGATCACCAAAACGAACATTAAATTCAATGACTTTGGGACCAGACTTCGTTAACATAACGCCCGTATAAAGAACTCCATAAAATGGGGTGCCCTGCTTTTTCATTGCAGCTAAGGTTGGCATGACTAATTTATCAATTGCTAAATTGAAATTTTCTTGAGAAACTTTTGCAACTGGACTATACGAACCCATCCCACCAGTATTGGGACCTCGATTGCCTTCAAAACGACGTTTGTAATCATGTGCAATTGGTGTATGCACTACTTGGTCTTTCCCTACTAAGGAGAAAATTGAAAATTCAAAACCATCTAAGAATTCTTCAATTACCAATTTAGTCTGCGGATTCTTTTGGTACAAATTAATTAAAAATTCAGTATATTCCTTTTCATTTTGATGAATTGAAACGCCTTTCCCCGCTGCTAAGGTATCCGTTTTAACTACAATTGGATAACCAAATTCTTCTGCCACTTTTTCTGCAGCCTGTAAAGAAGTTACAGTTTCAGATTTAGCTGTGGGAATCTCAGCATCGTCTAACAATTTTTTCATGAAGGCCTTAGAACCTTCTAATTGAGCGGCCTGCTGGTTAGGTCCAAAAATAGCTAGACCAGCGGCTTCAAATGCATCAACAATTCCAGCGACTAAGGGGGCTTCATTACCAACAAACGTTATATCAATTTGTTGTGTTTGGGCAAATTTAATCAGGGCCGGAAAATCATTTGTATCAATTGCAACTGGCGAAATTTCATCAGTCTGCATCCCGTAATTCCCTGGTGCCACAAAAACTTCATCAACTTGAGGGCTACGTTGAAAGGTTTGCGCAATCGTGTGTTCACGCGCCCCAGATCCAATAATTAATACTTTTGCCATCGAAAACTCCTTAATGCTTAAAGTGACGATTACCTGAAAATACTAAGGCAACTCCTAATTCATTTGCTTTATCAATTGAGGCTTGATCTTTAATTGATCCCCCTGGTTCAATAATTGCGTCGATTCCATGTTTAGCCGCATATTCAACTGAATCATCCATTGGGAAGAATGCATCAGATGCTAAAACAGCATTTTTAAAACTAGGCTTTGATTCAGCATGATCAATTGCAATTTTAACAGAATCAATTCGATTTGGTTGTCCAGCACCAATTCCAAGGGTTTGACCTTCACTAGCAACCACAATGGCATTTGACTTAACGTATTTAACGGCTGTTTGAGCAAAAATCATTGCTTTCATTTGCACTTCGGTTGGTTGTTTTTTAGAAACTACTTTTAAATCTGCAATTGATTCAGTTTTTAAATCACGATCTTGCATTACTGCCCCACCTAAAACTGATGTAGTTTCAATTCTTTGAGGAATCTTATTCGTAAATGGAAGCGTTAAAAGCCGCAAGTTCTTTTTACGGGCTAACTCTTCATACGCATCATTATCAAAACTAGGTGCAATAATAATTTCAAGAAAAATACTGTGCATTTTTTTAGCTGTCGCCAAATCAACGGGACGATTTAAAGCAACAATTCCACCAAAAATTGAAACATCGTCACCTTCATAGGCTTTATCCCATGATTCTTCAATATTTTTACCAAGTCCAATTCCAGCTGGATTCATATGCTTAACTGTTACTACAGCTGGATCGGAGAATTCGGCAATAATTCTTAAAGCAGCATCCGCATCACGAATGTTGTTATAAGAAAGTTGTTTTCCATGTAAAATGTTAGCGTTTAAAACAGAATATGGTTCTGAAATTGCGTCCCGATAAGCAGCAGCCTTTTGTTGGGAATTTTCACCATAACGTAAAGGTTCAAATAAGTCATAAGTATTGGTGACTTTTTGCGTAAATTCTGGACCAGTTAAATACTGAGAAATTAAAGCATCATAAGCAGCTGTGTGTCTGAATACTTTAGCTGCTAAACCTTTACGAAATGCGGGAGTATCTGTTTGATTTTCAAGGACATCTAATACTTTTTTATAATCAGCAGGATCAACCACTGCTAAAACATCATGATAGTTTTTAGCGGCTGAACGAAGCATTGAAGGACCACCAATATCAATTTGTTCAATGGCATCAGCCTCAGTAATATCTGGCTTTTCAATTGTTTCTTTAAAAGGATAGAGATTAACTGCCACTAAATCAATTGGCTTAATTTTTTGTTCCTTTAATTGTTGCATATGAGCGGGAACATCCCGACGAGCTAATAAACCACCGTGAACATTAGGATGAAGGGTTTTAACCCGACCATCTAACATTTCAGGAAAGTTAGTAACATCTTCAATAGGAATCACGTCAACTCCGGCATCGTGTAATGCTTTAAAAGTTCCACCGGTTGAAACAATTTCAAAATCTAATTTTTGTAATCCCTTGGCAAAATCAACCACACCTTTTTTGTCAGAAACGCTAATTAATGCTCTTTTCATGATTTAAATACTCCTTCTGTAATTAACTTTTGTAAGGTTTTTGGATATAACTGATGTTCAACTGCATGAATCTTTGCCTCTAAAGAAGCCAATGATTCATCAGCTTCAACTTTAACTGGTTCTTGCGCAATAATTTTTCCACTATCAACTCCGTCATTAACGAAGTGAATCGTCACCCCGGTTACTTTAACGCCATAATGATAAGCGTCATCAATTCCATGGCGTCCAGGAAAACTTGGTAATAAGGCCGGATGAATATTTATGATTTTTTTGGGATAAGCTTGAACAAATTGAGGAGTTAAAATTCGCATATATCCGGCTAATAAAATGCCATCAATTTGATCATTAGCTAATTGTTGTAAAATTTGCTTTTCTGCTGCTTCACGATTGGGATAATCCTTGTAATTAATGGTAAAAACGGGAACCTGGGCTTGGTTAGCAAGGTCAATGACTTTAACATCTTCATGATCAACTACCAAACGAACAATTTCGACTGGTAACTTTGCTTGTTTAATATAACTTAATAAAGCAGCAAAATTAGTCCCGTTTCCCGAAGCCATGACGGCTAAACGTGTTATTTTTTCCATGGAGCAACTCCTTCAAAAATAACCCCGGCATCAGTTTTGTTAGCTTTAGATTGCAATTTACCAATTTTGTAAACTGCTTGTTTGCTATCTTTGAAGTAATTCATAACATCATCTAATTGATCTGGCTTGATAATTAAAATCATTCCTAATCCATTATTAAAGGTTCTCAACATGTCATCCGTACTCAAATTTCCTACTTGTTGTAATGAATTAAAAATCTCTAAAACTGGCCAACTGTCCCACTTAATTTTAGCTTGTAAATCTTTGCTAAAGACCCGAGGTAAGTTACCAACAATTCCCCCACCGGTAATGTTACTCATTCCGGTAATCTGGTGTTCGTCCAATAATTTACTAATGATTGGATAATATAGGGTCGTGGGGGTAAATAATTGTGCTTGAATATTGTCGGGTAACTTTTTAAAATCAGCAGGTTCTTTAATTCCAAAAACGGAACGAACTAATGAATAACCATTGGAATGAACCCCAGAAGATGGTAGACCTAATAAAATGTCACCTGCTTCAGCATTTTTTTCGGAATCCAAAATTTCAGTTTTTTCCGCAATTCCAACCCCAAAAGCAGCTAAATCATAGTGTTTTTCAGCGTAAAGTCCGGGCAATTCAGCTGATTCACCTCCGATTAATGATGCTCCGACTGCCTTAGTGGCCTTGGCAATCCCACCAATAATTTCAGCAGCCGTTTTCGGACGCATTTTATCAACAGCTAAATAATCTTGTAAAAAGAGTGGTTTAGCCCCTTCAGCGATAATATCATTCATGACCATCGCAACTAAGTCTTGGCCAATTGTATCATGACGATCAGCACCAATCGCTAATAATAATTTCGTTCCAACACCATCGGTTCCACTAACTAAAACTGGATGTTGATATCCAGTTGGTATTTCAAAAACTGATCCAAAACCACCTAATCCAGATAAGACTTGCGGTGTATAAGTTGACTCAACAGCAGCTTTCATTTTTTGAACTGCTTCATCACCTGCGTTAATATCAACCCCGGCCTTAGCGTAAGCATCTTTTCCCATTCTAATTCTCCTTAACTAGTTTTGCCCAACTTCGGGATCAAAAGTAACTTCTCCAGCTTTCGCTTTAGCAGCTAATTCAGGTACATAGTCATAAATTGGCGAAGGATAATGACCATCAAAATAAGCCGTAGTCAATCCAGTTCCACGACCTTCATGTTCTAAACCAATCGAATCAATCAAACCTTGCGTTGAAAGAAATGCAAGTGAATCAGCACCAATTTTCTCCCGCATCGCTTCAACCGAATTATTGGCAGCCATTAATTCTTTCGTGGTTTGCATATCAATCCCGTAAAAAGATGGATATTTGAAGGCTGGTGAAGCAATTCGAACGTGAACTTCTTTGGCACCCGCTTCACGTAACATGCGGATAATGTACTTGGAAGTCGTACCTCGAACAATCGAATCATCAACTAAGACCACCCGTTTTCCCTTTAAAACAGAAGGAATTGCGCTTAATTTCATCCGTACTGCTCGTTCCCGTCGTTCTTGGGTTGGTTCGATAAAAGTTCTAGCAATATATTGGTTCTTAATCAATCCCATTTCATTAGGAAGACCAGATGCTTCAGCATAACCCATTGTGGCAGAAAGCGAAGAATTTGGCACTGCCACCACAATATCTGCATCAGCGGGAGCTTCTTTGGCTAACCGTTTTCCCATACGCTTTCGAGCTTGATGAACATTTACTCCATAAATATCTGAGTCAGGACGAGCAAAATAAATATATTCCATTGAATCAATGTTTAATGTAGTATCAGTCGTATAATGATCAATTTTCATTCCGTCATCATTAAGCGTAATCAATTCACCGGGTTGCACGTCGCGTACAAACTTAGCCCCAACTGCACCTAAGGCAGCTGTTTCACTAGTAGCCACGTAAGCTCCGTTTGGTAATTGACCAATCACAAAGGGACGATAACCATGAGGATCTAAGGCAGCATAGATGCCATCTGGGGTCATGAGTAAGACTGCAAATCCACCATGAATTTGGTTCAACGCATCTTTTAATTGTTCAACAAAAGTAGGCTTGTGGGAGCGTCGAATTAAGTGAAGGAGAATTTCAGTATCAGAAGATGATTGAAAAATTGCACCATCATCTTCTAACTGTTTACGTAATGATTTTGCATTAGTAATATTCCCGTTATGCGCTAAAGCAACTTGCATATCACTAAAGTTAACCATAAAGGGTTGAATATTTTCTACCCCACCAGATCCAGCTGTAGCATAACGGACATGGCCTAAAGCTGCATTACCCTTTAAATTTTTCAGTTTTTGCGGATCCGCAAAAACTGAACTAAGCAATCCTAAACCGCGTTCTTGCCAAAGTCGCCCATGATTGTTAGCAACAATTCCAGCTCCTTCTTGACCACGATGTTGTAAAGCATGTAATCCATAAAAAGTTAACTCTGCAGCGTTGGGAATTCCCCAAACACCAAAAATTCCACATTCTTCGTTTAATGAATTAGCAGATTTTAATGGTTCAATTGCCATGTGATTGCCTCCTGATAACCTTTTTCAATTTCATTTTTATCAACATCAATATTTTGATCAAGAGCTGACAGCTTAACTTGTTGGTCAGTAGTTACTTTACCAATTAGGTGCGCTTGGTCACCTGCCAATTTTTCAAATTTTACTTGATTTTCTGGCTTAACGGTTACAACAAATAGTGAAGGAGTTTCTGCGAAATACCAGCTAACGGGATGAAGTTGTTTCACATTTGCCCCAAAATCAGTGTTGAAAGTCATTTCAGCAATAGTAACGCCCAACCCTCCTTCAGCGACATCGTGAGCACTATTAATTAAATTTTGATCAATTCCAGCGAGTACTAATTGTTGATGCTGCTTTTCAAGCTCTTTATCAAAATCATTTAAATTTCCGCTAATTTTACCTGTTTTCATTTTTTGTAATTCGGTTCCGTTAAAGTCCGCACTAACTTCACCAACTAGGTAAATTAAATCATCTGCATTTTTAAAAGTGATGGTAGTCGCCTTTTTAACATCGTCAAGAAGTCCAACCATTCCCACCATTGGTGTTGGATAAATTGCTTGACCATCCGTTTCGTTATATAAAGAAACATTCCCAGAAATGATTGGAGTATTCAAAACTTTGGCCATGTCATTGATTCCTTCACATGATTGATCTAATTCATAGTAAATTTCTGGGTCATCTGGATCACCAAAGTTCAAACAATCTGTGATTCCAATAGGAGTTGCTCCAGTTGCAACAATGTTACGAGCAGCTTCTGCAACAGCTAATTCTCCTCCAATTTTGGGATTGAGATATGTGTAACGCCCACTAATATCAGTTGTCATAGCTAATGCTTTACTAGTTTCTTTAATTCGAACTAGAGCAGCATCCCCTCCTGGCTTAATCACAGTATTAGTTCTCACCATACTGTCAAAATGTTTAAATAAAGTGGCTTTGGAAGCAATTGTACTTTGCTTTAACAAGTCAGTTAAAATTTGATTAGCATCCGTAATTTCTGGCTGATACTGAAGCTGTGAGCTTTCATTAATTCGTTTTGGCATCGCCTCTTGCATCACTTGTTTAGGAGGATTAGTTAAATAGTTAACATCGACATCAGCGACAATTTGGCCTTTAAACGAGAGCACATATTTCCCATTATCAGTAACTTCTCCAATATTAACGGCTGATAAACCAGCATTTTCAAACACGTTTGCAACTTCAGTAACTCGATCAGCTTTCACAACCAAGAGCATCCGTTCTTGTGATTCAGATAACATCAATTCATAAGGAGTCATGTTTGTTTCGCGTTGGGGAACTTTATCTAAATCAAGTAACACCCCAGTACCAGCTTCATCAGCCATTTCGGCAGAAGAAGAAACTAAACCAGCAGCTCCCATGTCTTGAACTCCGACGATATCATCACCATGTTCGCGAATTGCTTTAATGGTTGCATCCATGACTAGCTTTTCTAAAAATGGATCTCCCACTTGAACGGCCGAACGATTTTTTTCAACATCACTATCGAAGTCACTTGAAGCAAAAGTAGCTCCATGAATTCCATCACGTCCGGTTTTTGCACCAACATATAAAACTCGATTTCCAATTCCTTCAGCTTTACCAATTTGCATATCAGCTTGATTTAACAAGCCCACTGCCATGACATTAACCAATGGATTTCCTTGATAAGTAGGGTCAAAACCAATTTCACCACCCACTGTTGGAATTCCAATTGCATTCCCATAACCAGCAATTCCAGCAATAATTCCGTTTACCAAATGCTTAGTATCATTATTATTCAACTCACCAAAGCGTAAACTATCTAACACAGCAATTGGTTGAGCCCCCATTGAAAAAATATCACGTAAGATGCCTCCAACCCCGGTCGCAGCACCTTCATAAGGTTCAACTGCAGAAGGATGATTATGCGATTCAGCTTTAAAAACAACAGCTTGTTGATCACCAATATCTAAAACCCCCGCACCTTCACCAGGTCCTTGTAAAACGCGTTCATTTTTTGACCAAAATTTTCGTAAAACAGGCTTTGATTTCTTATAAGAACAATGTTCTGACCACATGGCTGCGAATAAACCAGTTTCTGTATAATTTGGTAGTCGATGTAAATGATCGCAAATTAAATCATATTCTTCAGTAGTTAAAGCCCAATCGAGATAAATTTTATTCTTTTTGATCTCTTCTGGTGAGGGTTCATTTCTCATTGGTTCTGGAATTTTTCCCATAACGTACTCCTTGTCTTTCAACTAATTATCTAAAATACTTTCAAATAGTTTTCTGCCGTCGGTGTTGCCTAAAATGGTTTCAATGGCACGTTCTGGATGAGGCATCATGCCTAAAACATTGCCTTTTTGATTTGTAATTCCAGCAATCTCATCAGTTGAACCATTCACATTTGTTTGATATTTAAATACAATTTGCTGATTTTTTTCTAAGGAATCAATCGTAGCTTGGTCTGCATAATATCGACCTTCCCCATGAGCAACCGGTAAGCTAACTTCATTAGTTTGATAAGCTCGACTGAATTTGGTATCTGGATTATTAACTTGTAACTTAACTTCATCGCAAATAAAACCAGGATGTTCGTTTTGCATTAATTGACCAGGCAATAAACCTGCTTCCGTCAAAATTTGAAACCCATTGCAGATTCCAACAATGATCTTCCCAGCTTCATCAGCTTGCTTAACAGCCTCCATAACTGGTGAAAAACGTGCAATAGCTCCTGAACGTAAATAATCTCCAAACGAAAATCCACCAGGTAAAAAGATAGCATCATAATCATTTAAATCAGTTTCATTATGGGAGACCAAGGTCGCATCAACTTTAAAATCTTTTAAAGCATGCATCATATCCATATCACAATTTGAACCAGGAAATTGAATCACAGCAGCTTTCATGCTAATCCTCCAATTCTTTTAAATCATATCGATATGTTTCAGTATTGGAATTAATTAAAAGAGCTTCAGTCATTTTTACTAATGTTCGTTTAGCATTTTCCATATCAGTGGCCGCAAATTTAATTTCAAAGTATTTTCCTTGCTTTACGGATTCAATTTTTTCAAAACCCATGTGCGTTAAACCAGATTTAATGACTTCCCCTTGAGGATCTAAAACGGATTTTTTATACGAAACGTAAACTCTTCCAAAATACATCTTTATTCTCCTAATTTTCGTTTTAACCGATCCAGTACAATTGCATACCCATCAATTAAATTACCGGTTTCTTTTCTAAAGACATCTTTATCAAGTGACTTTCCAGTTTCCTGATCAACTAACCGCATATTATCAGGTGAAAGTTCATCCCCTAAGATTAATTTCCCATCACCTGTAATACCAAATTCAAACTTAATATCCACCAAATCAACTTTAATTTGATTAAATAAATCTTTTAATTCAGCATTAATTTTTAAGGCTTGCGCTTGAATTGCTTTAATTTGTGATTCATCAACAATCTTAAGAGCTAAAATTTGTGAATTATTAATCATCGGATCATCTAATTCATCTGATTTGTAATAAAATTCCTGTACAGGAGGATCTAACTTCATCATGTTAGTAACCGCAAAACGAGTGACGAAGTGGCCAGAAGCAAAGTTTCTAATTACCACTTCCAAGGGAATCATTTTTAAACGTTTTACCACAATATCAGTGTCACTTTCTAAATTAAGAAAATGAGTTGAAATCGCTTTACTATTTAAATAGTTAAATAACAGTGCACTAATATGATTGGTATAGTAACCTTTGTTAACAATATCGACTTTCTTTTTACCATTTAAAGCAGTAGCTTGGTCTTTACTGTGAACCCATAAAACGTCTGGATCATCAGTCGCAAACATGATTTTTGCCTTACCTTCAGTGATTGGTTCCCCTTTTTTAAATTTTCTCATGATGTGTATTCTCCCATTCCGCTAAATCAATACTATTTTTAGCACCTAAAACAGTAATGTGTCCCATTTTTCGTTTAGGCTTAACCTGATCTTTTTGATAATCGTGAAAATGCCATTCCGGATGATTAACTAAGTCATTTCGAGCTTGGGTAATTTGATCACCTAATAAATTAATCATGCGAATTGAATTATCAAGTTGATTAATTGGAGCAATTGGTAAGCCAGTGATACTTCGAATATGTCCTTCAAATTGTGACACGTTACAACCTTCAATGGAATAATGTCCAGAGTTATGGGGACGTGGTGCTAATTCATTAACGTAGACTTCATCACCTACCACAAACATTTCAATGCCTAATACTCCGCTTAAATCTAAAGCATGAGCAATTTTACCTGCATATTCATGAGCGGCTTCAACTAATTTTGAAGATAATTCATCATTGACGACTGTGGTTTTTAAAATATGATCTTGATGAGTATTTTGGGCAATTGGCCAAGTTCTTACTTCTTGATTACCATCACGCGTTACCATAATACTAATTTCCTGGTCAAATACTAATTTCTTTTCTAAAATTAGTGGAATCGCAATCTTACCGGTTAATTTATGTAAAACTTCCTGCATCTGAGCTTCATTATTAATGTTCCACTGACCATGACCATCATAACCACCACTACGTGTCTTTAAGATAGCGGGATAACCGATTTTAGCAGCTGCAGCAGGTAAGTCTTCAATTGAAGCGACATTGGCAAAATTTGTGACTGGTAGCCCGCTTTTTTGAATAAACTCTTTTTCCAATAAACGGTCAGAAGTGATTTTTAATAGATTAGTTCCTTGTGGTACATTTGCTAAATCTGAAACTTGTTTCAAAGCATCTGTATCAACATTTTCAAACTCATAAGTTAAAACATCACAACGTTTAGCAAGCTTAGTTAGCGCATTAACATCGTCATATTCTGCGATAATTTGATCATCTGAAACTTGACCAGCTGGAGAATTAGGTTGTGGATCTAAAATAACTACGTTATAGCCCATTGGTTTTGCTGCTTCTGCCATCATTCTACCTAATTGACCCCCACCGATAATTCCAATTGTAGCTGGAGGAACAATTAATTTATTCTTCATCTAGTTTAGCCTCACTTTCTAACACACTTCGAGCAGCGTCTTTTCTAAAATTGAGCACGCTTTTAAGAACTTGTGAATCAGACATGGCAAGAATTTGAGCAGCTAAATATCCCGCGTTTTTAGCACCAGCTGTTCCAATTGCAACGGTTGCTACTGGAACTCCAGATGGCATTTGTACAATACTTAATAATGAATCTAGTCCATTGAGTGCCTTACTTTTAATAGGAACTCCAATTACTGGAACAACTGTATTAGCAGCAATCATTCCAGGTAAATGAGCAGCTCCACCTGCCCCAGCAATAATTACTGAAATATCATTATCTAATGCGTTCTTAGCAAACTTAGCTAATAAATCAGGAGTTCGGTGTGCTGAAATGATTTTTTTATCATATGAAACACCTAAATCGTCTAAAACTTTAGCAGTTTCTCTCATGGTAGGCCAATCTGAAATTGATCCCATTACAATCATCACGTTCGCCATTAATTTTCTCCTTATAATTCGCATTTATAACAACCTTTCATCCAAATTAAACCATACGAAACCTATGTATGTCAATTAAAATTAACTTTAAACTTTATCTGCTTTACATCGTTCGTGTTTTACTAAAAAAATTACTTAAATAAATGTAAACAAAAACGACCAAATTAATTACAAATTTAGTCGCTTATTGTCATTTTAAAATTAATAGTAAACAGGTGTATCCTTTACTAATTGGTCAAGAATTTTCTTAGTTCTTTTATTAAATCTATCAAATTTATGATTATTTCTTGCAAAACGATATTGTTGATTTAATTGTTTATAATTATAATTTTCTAAAACTTTATTTTTAATGCTACGATTATACCTTTTTATTCCTTTATAACGTTTTAGCATTTCCACTGTTTTTTCATTAGGGAAAATGATATCTTCAAAATCAACATTCACATGGTTTTCTATTTGTTTTAAAAATTTACTTGCATATAAATATTCCTTAACATATTCAAAAAGAGTTTTACCAAATGAACCATTACCAATGTACTTTTTATTGGGACGTAATTTTTTAACATTTGAACGCATCATCCAGATACAAGAACGAATAAAACGTCCATTACTTAAGTATACTAGTAAATTTCGATTTTGATATAAACATTCTGAAACATTAAATAATTGATCGTAGATTTGATGGTTATCGTGATAACTACCAGTCATAAATGGTTTTTGAAAAAAAGTTTCAATGATATTGGGGTCACCTTTCATAATCAAATGAAATAGTTCTGGAATTGCAATTAATTTAACTTCGCAATCATTTAATTTAACAAATTTTTCTTTGCTCATATCTTGTGTCAATAGTTCTAGTTTAGTAGGAATATAAAATACATAAAAATCTACATCACTATTTTCATTTGCTAAAGACAACAATTGTGAACCAGTTTCATAAACTAAAAAGTATTTGTATCCTTCATTATCTAAATATGCTTTTAAAGTTTTTAATCCATCTTTCTCTTTATTATTTAAATTTTTCATTTTATCTCCATTTTAAAAATTATTTCTGTATGTTATAAAAAAGGTCGATAACTTCGGTTATCGACCTTTTTTTATTTGCGTGGCAACGTCCTATCCTCGCAGGGGGCGATCCCCCAACTACTTTTGGCGTGCTGAAGCTTAACTTCTGTGTTCGGCATGGGAACAGGTGTATCCTTCAGGCTATCGCCACCACACTACTTTTTTGTGAGAACTTCGTTCTCTCAAAACTAGACAATATTATTTTCTTCCGATTAACTTCCATTGAATCTTCATTCTACTTGGTTAAGTCCTCGACTGATTAGTATTAGTCCGCTTCACGTATCACTACGCTTCCACTTCTAACCTATCTACCTGATCATCTTTCAGGAGTCTTACTTCCATATAGGAATGGGAAATCTCATCTTGAGGCGAGTTTCACACTTAGATGCTTTCAGCGTTTATCTCATCCATACATAGCTACTCAGCAATGCGCCTGGCGGCGCAACTGATACACCAGCGGTATGTCCATCCCGGTCCTCTCGTACTAGGGACAGCTCCTCTCAAATTTCCTGCGCCCGCGACGGATAGGGACCGAACTGTCTCACGACGTTCTGAACCCAGCTCGCGTACCGCTTTAATGGGCGAACAGCCCAACCCTTGGGACCAACTACAGCCCCAGGATGCGATGAGCCGACATCGAGGTGCCAAACCTCCCCGTCGATGTGAACTCTTGGGGGAGATAAGCCTGTTATCCCCAGGGTAGCTTTTATCCGTTGAGCGATGGCCCTTCCATTTGGTACCACCGGATCACTAAGTCCGACTTTCGTCCCTGCTCGACCTGTATGTCTCGCAGTCAAGCTTGCTTTTGCCTTTACACTTTTGGAATGATTTCCAACCATTCTAAGCAAACCTTTGAGCGCCTCCGTTACTATTTAGGAGGCGACCGCCCCAGTCAAACTGCCAACCAGACACTGTCTCCGCGCACGATCAGTGCGCAGGGTTAGAGTGTTCACATAACAAGGGTAGTATCCCACTGACGCCTCCACCGAGACTAGCGTCCCGGCTTCTATGGCTCCTACCTATCCTGTACAAGTTATGTAAACACCCAATATCAAGCTACAGTAAAGCTCCATGGGGTCTTTCCGTCCTGTCGCGGGTAACCTGCTTCTTCACAGGTATCTTAATTTCACCGAGTCTATCGTTGAGACAGTACTCAAATCGTTACGCCTTTCGTGCGGGTCGGAACTTACCCGACAAGGAATTTCGCTACCTTAGGACCGTTATAGTTACGGCCGCCGTTTACTGGGGCTTCATTTCGGTGCTTTGCCGAAGCTAACACTTCCACTTAACCTTCCAGCACCGGGCAGGCGTCAGCCCATATACTTCATCTTACGATTTTGCATAAACCTGTGTTTTTGATAAACAGTCGTTTGAGTCTTTTCACTGCGGCTGGCCGTGAGGCCAGCACCCCTTCTTCCGAAGTTACGGGGTCATTTTGCCGAGTTCCTTAACGATAGTTCTCTCGCTCACCTGAGGATACTCTCCTCGACTACCTGTGTCGGTTTGCGGTACGGGTAATTAATTACTAACTAGAAGCTTTTCTCGGCAGTGTGACGTCAGATCCTTCTCTACTTAAATTTCGATCCTCATCATCGCTTGTCAACTCGCTTAAAAGCATTTAACTCTTAAACTGACTTACGATTTGAACACACCTTTCCATTCGTGTGCTAATCTTAGCCTACTGCGTCCCTCCATCGTTCAAACATAATTAACTAGTACAGGAATCTCAACCTGTTATCCATCGCCTACGCTTCTCAGCCTCGGCTTAGGTCCCGACTAACCCTGGGTGGACGAGCCTTCCCCAGGAAACCTTAGTCATTCGGTGGATCAGATTCTCACTGATCTTTCGCTACTCATACCGGCATTCTCACTTCTAAGCGCTCCAGCAGTCCTTACGGTCTACCTTCATTGCCCTTAGAACGCTCTCCTATCACGCAACGTAGTTGCGTCCGCAGTCTCGGTAATATGCTTAGCCCCGGTAAATTTTCGGCGCAGAATCACTCGACTAGTGAGCTATTACGCACTCTTTAAATGGTGGCTGCTTCTGAGCCAACATCCTAGTTGTCTATGCAACTCCACTTCCTTTTCCACTTAGCATATATTTAGGGACCTTAACTGGCGGTCTGGGCTGTTCCCCTTTCGACGATGGATCTTATCACTCATCGTCTGACTCCCGGACATAAATCAATGGTATTCGGAGTTTATCTGAACTCAGTAATCCTAGATGGACCCCTTGCTCAAACAGTGGCTCTACCTCCATGATTCTAATTCCGAGGCTAGCCCTAAAGCTATTTCGGAGAGAACCAGCTATCTCCAAGTTCGTTTGGAATTTCACCGCTACCCACACCTCATCCCAGCACTTTTCAACGTACACGGGTTCGGACCTCCGGTGCGTATTACCGCACTTTCATCCTGGACATGGGTAGATCACCTGGTTTCGGGTCTACGGCAACATACTATGGCGCCCTATTAAGACTCGCTTTCGCTACGGCTCCGCTTTTTCGGCTTAACCTTGCATGCAACTGTAACTCGCCGGTTCATTCTACAAGAGGCACGCCATCACCCATTAACGGGCTCTGACTGCTTGTAGGCACATGGTTTCAGGAACTATTTCACTCCCCTTCCGGGGTGCTTTTCACCTTTCCCTCACGGTACTGGTTCACTATCGGTCACTAGGGAGTATTTAGCCTTGGGAGATGGTCCTCCCAGATTCCGACGACGTTTCACGTGTGTCGCCGTACTCAGGATCCTGAACTGAGGGTATTTGATTTCATTTACGAGACTATCACTCTCTTTGGTGTAGTTTCCCAACTACTTCAACTATCAAATACTTTTGTAACTCAAATGTTCAGTCCTACAACCCCGAACCACAAGGGTTCGGTTTGGGCTATTCCCCGTTCGCTCGCCGCTACTTAGGGAATCGAAATTTCTTTATATTCCTGTGGGTACTTAGATGTTTCAGTTCCCCACGTCTGCCTCTGCATAGCTATGTATTCACTATGCAGTGACCAGTCATAACACTGGTCGAGTTTCCTCATTCGGAAATCTCCGGATCAAAGCTTACGTACAGCTCCCCGAAGCTTATCGCAGTTAGTTGCGTCCTTCATCGGCTCCTAGTACCAAGGCATTCACCATGCGCCCTTATTAACTTAACCTATAATCCGACGGATTATAAATTATTTGAGTTTTAGCGATTAAAACTAATTAAAAAACTCAAAAATAACACAATGGTTATTTCTCGGTTCAATTATATAAAAATATAATTATTACAGAAAATAATATTATCTAGTTTTCAAAGAACAAAAATGACACTAACGTGTCAATGGAGAATAGCGGGATCGAACCGCTGACCCCCTGCTTGCAAAGCAGGTGCTCTCCCAGCTGAGCTAATTCCCCATAATATTCAAAACCGACTTTTCGGTATGGGCCTAAGTGGACTCGAACCACCGACCTCACGCTTATCAGGCGTGCGCTCTAAACCAGCTGAGCTATAGGCCCAAAAAAGCGAATACTATGAATATTTAAATAAGAGAGTAAATACTCTCAAAACTGAGCAAGATTTTGATTAATGTAAGGTTCCGAATTATTCCTTAGAAAGGAGGTGATCCAGCCGCAGGTTCTCCTACGGCTACCTTGTTACGACTTCACCCTAATCATCTGTCCCACCTTAGGCGGCGGACTCCTAAAAGGTTATCCAACCGACTTTGGGTGTTACAAACTCTCATGGTGTGACGGGCGGTGTGTACAAGACCCGGGAACGTATTCACCGTGGCATGCTGATCCACGATTACTAGCGATTCCAACTTCATGCAGTCGAGTTGCAGACTGCAATCCGAACTGAGAACGACTTTAAGAGATTAGCTTGACCTCGCGGTTTCGCAACTCGTTGTATCGTCCATTGTAGCACGTGTGTAGCCCAGGACATAAGGGGCATGATGATTTGACGTCGTCCCCACCTTCCTCCGGTTTATCACCGGCAGTCTCTCTAGAGTGCCCAACTTAATGCTGGCAACTAAAGACAAGGGTTGCGCTCGTTGCGGGACTTAACCCAACATCTCACGACACGAGCTGACGACAACCATGCACCACCTGTCATTCTGTCCCCGAAGGGAACCTCTAATCTCTTAGAGTGGCAGAAGATGTCAAGTCCTGGTAAGGTTCTTCGCGTAGCATCGAATTAAACCACATGCTCCACCGCTTGTGCGGGTCCCCGTCAATTCCTTTGAGTTTCAACCTTGCGGTCGTACTCCCCAGGCGGAATGCTTAATGCGTTAGCTGCGGCACTGAAAGGCGGAAACCTTCCAACACCTAGCATTCATCGTTTACGGCATGGACTACCAGGGTATCTAATCCTGTTTGCTACCCATGCTTTCGAGCATCAGCGTCAGTTACAGACCAGATAGCCGCCTTCGCCACTGGTGTTCCTTCATATATCTACGCATTTCACCGCTACACATGAAGTTCCACTATCCTTTTCTGCACTCAAGTTTATCAGTTTCCGATGCACTTCTCCGGTTAAGCCGAAGGCTTTCACATCAGACTTAATAAACCGCCTGCGCTCCCTTTACGCCCAATAAATCCGGACAACGTTTGCCACCTACGTATTACCGCGGCTGCTGGCACGTAGTTAGCCGTGACTTTCTGGTTAGATACCGTCACACTGTGAGCAGTTACTCTCACAGCCGTTCTTCTCTAACAACAGAGTTTTACGAGCCGAAACCCTTCTTCACTCACGCGGCGTTGCTCCATCAGACTTTCGTCCATTGTGGAAGATTCCCTACTGCTGCCTCCCGTAGGAGTATGGGCCGTGTCTCAGTCCCATTGTGGCAGATTACCCTCTCAGGTCTGCTACGTATCATTGCCTTGGTGAGCTATTATCTCACCAACTAGCTAATACGCCGCGGGTCCATCCAGAAGCACTAGCACCAAGGCCAGCTTTCAAACAAGAACCATGTGGTTCTTGTTGTTATACGGTATTAGCATCTGTTTCCAGGTGTTATCCCCTTCTTCTAGGCAGGTTACCCACGTGTTACTCACCAGTTCGCCACTCAGTCGGATCCAAAATCAGTTTGGTGCAAGCACCAAACATCAAATGGGCGACTTCGTTCGACTTGCATGTATTAGGCACGCCGCCAACGTTCGTCCTGAGCCAGGATCAAACTCTCATTTTAGAAATGAGAACTTTACTAGCTCTTATTTATTTGTTTTTGCAAATTGACATTGCATTTGTTTAATTTCTAAACCAAGTTTAAAAATTATCCTTACACTTTATTGTAATCAAAATCTTGTTCAGTTTTCAAAGATCTACTCATTAATGTACCGTCTCAAACGGTACTTTATTAATATATCGCATTGGTCAAGAAAGGTCAAGAACTTTATTCAATAAATTTTAAAATCATTTAAAACTCATTAAAAACTTAACATTTTCGCGTCAACAATATTTAACTATATACTACTCAAAATAGGATGTCAATAGTTTGGTCAAAAAAAGTCAGTTTATTTAATTACGTCTATAAAAAGCGATTAATTCGCTTTTTTCTTTCGAAATTGTCGCTCTTTATTAAGTGAAATTAGATAAGCAAACTTTGAATTAGGTGAAAATGATTGTTGCGTGTTTTTTACAACAACTTGCTTATTTTGGTGATTATCTACTTTTGCATCTACAGCAAGGTTATTAGTATACTTCAAAGCAGGAACAACTTATCAATCATAATAAGAACAGTCAATTTCCAACTGACGTAAAATCATATGATAATTTAACACCTGTCTCAAATAAACTTAATCCCACCAATACAGTCATAAGCTCAAGCAATTTAGATATTTTCAATACAATTGATTAACTCTTTCAAGACAAATAGCATTTAATGATAGTTGTCTTGGAAATTACAGCTAAGAATATTCACTCGATAAGCTACCAGTGCAAGAGAAATTCCTTCCACGAACTAGCGGTGATAATTCAAGTTTTAATATGATTTATTAAAACTAATCATAAAGCGCAATCGGGACAATATTCAGGTGTGGTAGATTGAACTTTGCTAAATGGAATTTAATTAATCTAACTTCAAAAGCAAATAACTGTATATAGCAATAACTTTAGTTAAAAAGATGTCAACCCCTTTACAGATGAAAACAAATTACTAAAGTTCTAATTAATACAACTTAAATAACAATAAAAACTACTTCTGTTCAACGATTTTTTGTATGTTACAAAATCTTTAATTATTGACTTTTTGAAAGTTAATTTTTTTGGTTTATCGCTAAAATAAAACTGAAAATTATTATAACGATTGCAAAAATTAACCAATCAATTTTATTCACCTTTGTTTTTCGTAAATGAGTCCTTTGTTTCCCATCTGTATATCCGCGTAAAATCATGGCAGCGGCTAACTGTTCGGCCCGCCGAAAAACATCCATAAATAATGGAATTAAGATTGTAATAATATGGTTAATTCGCTTAGCTAATGTCCACTTTTGGTAATTTATTCCTCGAGCAACTTGAGCATTTTTAATGTTATTAACTTCATCTGTTAAAGTTGGCACAAATCTTAAAGCAATTACGGTTACTAATCCAATATCATCAAGATTAACCCCTACAAATTTTAAAGGATAACAAAGTCTTTGAATTGTTTGTGAAATATCAACAGGATTAGTCGTCATTAAATAAACCGTAAAAATTACAATCGCAATTAAAAACCGTAAAAAAGCTAAAATTGCAATCTGTAAACCAAAACCAGAAATCGTAAAAATGCCCCAGTGCCAGAAAATAGGTTCCCCAATACTAAAAAGAACTTGAATTAAAGAAGTTAAAAAAATTATATAAATGAAAAACTTAGTTCCTTTAAGAAAAAAATGCCAACCAACTTGCGTCATTTGAATTACTAAACCACAAATACCTAATAAAATCACAAAACCAATCCAAGCCTGATTCATAAAACTCGCAACAATTAATAAAATAACTATCATCAATTTTAAAGTAGGATTTAAACGATAAATAAAAGTTGATCCAGGAAAATATTGACCAAAAATAAAATTATCCATTGAAATCTCCTTTCTGACCAAACTGATTAAGAATCATTTTAACTAAAGCTTGGTTTGTGATTGGTAATTCCTCAATTCGATGATTTTTCATTAGCTTAAGATAAAATTGAGCTGCTTCTGGTAGTTCAACCATTGAATTATCAGCCAAAAATAAATCTTGAGGATTTTTTTCTGCAATAACTGTTCCCTTTTCCATTACAACTACCCAATCAGCGTATTCGGCAACGTTCTCCATTGAATGAGTTACCATAATAATAGTCATTCCAATTTCACGTTGTAATGTTTTCAATAGTTCCATCAATTTTTGATTACCAGCAGGATCTAATCCGGCACTAGGTTCGTCTAAAACTAAAGTACTTGGTTCACAGGCTAAAACTCCGGCTAAAGCAACTCGCCGCATTTGACCTCCCGATAATTCAAAAGGCGATTGATTAAATAATGATTGTGAAATTCCTACCTTAGCTAACCATTTCTTGGCTAACTGTGTGGCCTCAACTTCTGACTTCCCAAAATTAATTGGACCAAAAATTACATCTTGTAAAATGGTTTCAGCAAATAGCTGGTTTTCGGGAAATTGAAATACCATTCCCACATTTTTTTGTACCTGTTGAAGTTGTTTTGCTTTGGTATGCCTGGTTATCGCTTGTTTTCCCACCGTAACTTTACCAGCAGTAGGCAATAACAATCCATTCAATAGCTTGATTAGAGTCGACTTCCCACTTCCAGTTTTACCAATTACAGCCGTAAACTTATTATAAGGAAAAGTTAACGTCACATCGTGTAAAGCATTAAATTCCAAAGGATCATTTAAATGATAGGTATAACCGACATTGTTTAATTTAATTCCCATAATTCTTTGATTAACTCCCTTTCATTTAAATATTTTTCCGGTAAATGAAATCCACATTTTCTTAATGTCTGCTGAACTTGATAAGTTAATGGAGCCGATAAGTTACATTCATTTAAAAGCTTGGTTTGTGAATAAATTTCTTGAGCAACCCCTCGCATCGCAATTTTACCGTGATTTAGTAAAATTATCTGGTCTGAATCTTTAGTTTCATTTATGTCATGTGTAATTGCTAAAATAGTCGTTCCCAGTTCTTTATGTAATTTATGCACAATTTTCAATATTTGATTTCTAGTAGCCGGATCTAACATACTTGTAGCTTCATCTAAAATAATCAAGTCTGGATGCTGTGCTAGAACGCCTGCTAAAGCTACTCGTTGCTTTTGTCCCCCAGAAAGTTGACTAGGTTCAGCATTTAAAAAACTATCCATCTCAACTTCTCTCAACGCTAGAAGGACCCTTTTTTTCATTTCATTGCGAGGAATTCCTTGGTTTTCTAAACCAAAGGCAACATCATCAAGAACCGTTGAACTAACAAACTGGTTCTCTGGATTTTGGAAAACCATTCCGACTTTAGACCGAATCTGATTTCCACTTTCCGCATTCATTATTTTTCCAAAAATTTGAATATGGTTACCTTTATCTTCCAGCAATCCTACAATTAGCTTAGCTAAGGTTGATTTACCACTTCCATTTGCCCCAATCAAAGAAACCCATTCACCTTGATTAATGGTTAAATTAATTTTTTTTAAACAATCTTTAGTCTGATTAGGGTAACGATAAGTTAAGTCTTTAATTTCAATTACTTTTTTATTCATAATTTAATCCTTTATCAAATAAATAAGAGAACTTCCCAACTAGAAGTTCTCTTTATTTTACCATGTTGTTATTTTATTTTACGATGCTTTAATAATGGAATACAAATTAATGGAACAATGATTGCTGCTAAAATTGTTTCTGGAATACTGTTTGTTCCGACAGCTGCCATCAAAACATTGATGATAAGGTCCGGATTGCTTACGCCATAAGCATGTGCTACTGCTGGGGTTCGGTAAAACATAGCAATCATACCTAACACTAAAATTGCGTTCGTTAAACTTCCAATAATAGCAGTAATTATCAATGAAAGTACTGGTTTCAGTTTAGCTTTAGTTAGCAAAATAAATACATACCCTGCCACAACCCCAATTAAAATTCGCGGTAAAATTGAAATAATTGGATTCGTAAAAACTAGCGGTTGTACTGGACTAGTTGGTGCAGTAAAGGCTCGAATAAATGAAAGCACACCCCAAACCCCACCTACAATTCCACCATCAAATGGGCCTAGCATTACCGCGGCGATAATCACAGTAATGTGAATGGTCGTTAAACTAAGCGGTCCTACCGGAATATAACCAAATAATGGAACAAAATTTTGGACAATAATAATGGCAATAAATAGCGCCAAAATTGAAATATGATAAGCTTTTGATTTTCTTAACACGAGCCATTTCTCCTTTGAATTAATATCCAAATTATACGCTAAAAAAACTATTTTTTAATGACAAATTCAAAATTGACCATCATAATCAACTTTAAAAGTTAACAAATTAATCATTCTGTAACATCAAAGATTGTCTTTCATGCTCATTGTGCTAGAATAACGGAAAAACGTGGAGGCTTTTAAATGGAAAAACTAAAAGAATTACAAAAATATGTTAAAGAAAAAAATTTAGATGTTGCTTATATTAGTAACTATGAAGATGTCCAGTATTTTACGGGATTTGGTAGCGATCCGATTGAACGAGTTTTAGCCTTAATCGTTTTTCCTGACGATGATCCATTTCTGTTTGCACCAGCCCTTGAAGTTGAAGATATCCAAAAGTCTAATTGGCCTTACAAAGTTTTTGGTTATTTAGATCATGAAAAACCATTTACGATGATTGCGAACCACATCAAAGAAGTTAACCCTTCCCCCATTAATTGGGGAGTTGAAATGAACAATCTTGTTGTTGATCGTTTACATGCCTTGGAAAAAGAATTTCCATCTGCTAATTTTAATCATGACTTAACCCCCGAGGTAGAACGACTTCACTTAATTAAGACTCCTGCTGAAATTGAAAAACTTAAAGCAGCTGGTCGAGAAGCTGATTTTGCTTTCAAGGTGGGGTTTGAAACCATTAAACCAGGAATTACTGAAGCTGATGTTGCTGCAGAAATTGAATACCAATTAAAAAAGCGTGGAGTTATGCAAATGAGTTTTCCAACTTTAATTCAAGCTGGAAAACACGCTTCTCAACCTCATGGAGACACTAGCACCCGTAAAATTGAAAATAATGAATTAGTATTACTTGACTTAGGAACAGTTCACGATGGATACATTAGTGATGCAAGCCGGACGGTTGCAGTTGGAAACTTAAACAATACGCAAGCAGACATTTACAAAGCTTGTCTGGAAGCCCAATTAGCAGCACAAGCAGCAGTTAAACCAGGGATTACTGCTGCTGAACTTGATAAAGTTGCTCGTGATATTATCGACCAAGCTGGTTATGGCAAATACTTCATTCATCGTTTAGGTCATGGAATTGGAATGAGTGAACACGAATTTCCTTCAATTATGGAAGGAAATGACCTAAAACTAGAAGAAAATATGTGCTTCTCCCTTGAACCTGGGATTTATATTCCGGGAATTGCTGGAGTGAGAATTGAAGATTGTGTCAGAGTTACCAAAGATGGATGTGAACCATTTACCCATACTACAAAAACCCTTCAAACTGTATTTAAATAATCAGAAAAAGCTGACTGCGGTCAGCTTTTTTAATAAAAAATTATGATACGTTTTTCACAATTAGATTGTGTAATAATTAACAGCATGCTATAATCATTTTTGTAAACGATTACAGAAGAACTCAAACGAGGTATAGATAAATGAAGGTTATTGTAGTAGGTTGTACTCACGCTGGTACTTTTGCAGTTAAGCAAACGATTGCCGATCACCCCGATGCAGAGGTGACTGTCTATGAAATGAATGATAGCATCTCTTTCTTATCATGTGGAATCGCCCTTTACTTAGGTAAAGAAATTAAAAATAACGATCCCCAAGGACTTTTCTACTCAAGTCCAGAAGAATTAAGTAACCTTGGGGCTAACGTTCAAATGCGTCATCAGGTTACCAACGTTGATCCAGAAACCAAAACGATTAAAGTTAAAGATTTAATCACTAACGAAGAAAAAACAGAAGCATATGACAAATTAATTATGACCACGGGTTCGCAACCTACTATTCCTCCAATCCCCGGAATTGACAGTAGTCGCGTTTACCTTTGTAAAAACTATAACGATGCCAAAAAATTATTTGAAGAAGCTCCCAAAGCTAAAACTATTACTATCATTGGCTCAGGTTATATTGGTGCCGAATTGGCTGAAGCTTACTCAAACCAAAATTATCACGTTAATTTAATTGATGGTTCTGAACGAGTTCTTTATAAGTACTTTGATAAAGAATTTACGGATATTTTAGCCAAAGACTATGAAGCTCATGGGGTAAACCTTGTGCTTGGTTCAAAAGTGGCTGCTTTTGAAGAAGTCGATGATGAAATTATCACTAAAACTTTAGCTGGCAAGGAAATTAAATCTGATATTGCAATTCTTTGTATCGGTTTTCGCCCCAACACTAAATTACTTAAAGATAAAGTTGACATGTTGGATAATGGTGCAATCATTACTGATGAATACATGCATTCATCAAATCATGATATTTTTGCTGCTGGTGATAGTGCTGCCGTTCACTATAACCCAACTAATTCCAATGCCTACATTCCTTTAGCTACTAATGCTGTGCGTCAAGGAAGATTAATTGGTCTAAATTTGACTGAAGACAAAGTGAAAGACATGGGAACCCAATCTTCATCAGGGCTTAAATTATACGGTCGGACTTATGTCTCAACTGGAATCAATACGGCCCTTGCTAAAGCCAACCATTTAAAAGTTAGCGAGGTAGTCATGACTGATAATTATCGTCCAGAATTTATGTTATCAACGGATGAAGTTTTAATGTCATTAGTGTATGATCCGGAAACTCGCGTGATCTTGGGAGGAGCCCTTTCAAGTATGTACGATGTTTCGCAATCAGCGAATGTCTTATCAGTATGTATTCAAAATAAAAACACAATTGACGATTTAGCAATGGTTGATATGTTATTCCAGCCCCAATTTGATCGTCCATTTAACTACCTAAACATTCTAGGACAAGCTGCTCAAGCCCAAGCTGACAAAGTAAATAAATAATTAAGAATGACAAAATTAATGATTTAGGTTAATTTTGTCATTTTTTTGTTTTATACTGGAAAAATCGTTGATTAGAAAGAAGTTTTACCATGATTAAAGCTTATAATAATTTTTGGCACAACATTTTTAACTTTTCGGGAACCGCTAATCGCATAGAATTTTTCACGCCCTTTATTTTTAATTTTATTTTAGGAATTATTTTTGCTTGGGTAATTGGTTTAACCGCTGGTTCAGTATCAGGTCAATTTATCACATCTGTCTACACAATTGTGTTTTCGAACGAAAAAAAGAGAAAGAACTAAAATTACAGTTCTTTCTCTTTTAATTTGGCGTTATTTAAGCCCGTCAATCATGAGCTGTTTGTAAATTTCAATAAAATTAAAGTACATGCTTTCGTCAATATATTCATTGGAACTATGAAGGGATGGATTTCCCGGTCCAAAAATAATCATTGGAAAATCATCTGGCTTATCCACCAAAAATTTAGCTGCATCCGTCGTATACGAACCACCAAATAACGGAATCTTTTGATTAGTTACTGCTTGTCCAATTGCTTGCCCTAATTTAATCAATGAATTATTTTTATCACCATCAACTGGGGGTAAATTCATTAAAATTTTCATGGAAAATTGATATTTTGAATCCTTTTTTTCTAATTTTTTAATTGAATCTTCAATGAGATTGATAACCCTTTCATTACTAAAGTCATCAATCGTCCGTGAATTCAATTGAACTTCGGTTGTACCAGGAATGGAATTAACTTGAGTTCCCCCTTGCATCACCGTGAAATTAAATAAAAATTTACCCGTTTCTGGATCAGCAATTTCGGTATCACCCATTTCTTGATTGATTAAATTTACCAAATCAAACATATTTTGTAAGGCATTATTTCCTAAGTCAGGCATCGAACTATGGGCAATCTTTCCTAGCGATTTTAATTTAATGTCTAACGAACCCTTATGAGCATAGCAAATTTTGTAGCCGGTTGGTTCCCCAATAATCAGTCCATCGACGTCATCCATAAAACCTTGTTCCGTCAATTGTTCTGCCCCAAACTCACCCACTTCTTCACCCAAAGTAATTAACAGTTTAATGGTTCCTTTCATGGGTGTTTGACTTTGCTTCAATTCAATCATGGCAATTACCATGGCGGCCACTCCGCTTTTCATGTCACAAGTTCCCCGACCATATAATTTGCCGGATTTTTCCGATAATTGAAAAGGATCAGTATTCCAATCACCCACTGCATCGACCACATCTTCGTGGCCACTAAAAGCAAGCACTGGACGACCACTTCCAACGCTTGCCACTAAATTGGCTCGATGAGGTGCATATTGGACAATTTCTGATTCAATCCCATATTTATCTAAAAAGGCCGCTAAATACTCGGCTACTACTTCTTCATTATCGTTCACGGAACGAATTGAAACTAAGTCAGCTAACAGCTTAATTTTTTCATTTTTATTCATGACATTCGTCCTTTCGTTTTTACAAGAATACCTTAAATCCAAGTAAAAGTAAATTTTATCAAGCAAAAAAGAGCAAATTACGAATAATGACTGTAATCATGCTCTTCTTAGGTTTAATTTAAATATCTTTTTAAACTTTGTTGGTTATTATATTTATTAGGCAATTCGATTACCTTACCAAGGTTATCATAAAAGTTTCCTGTTTCATTTTGGTATTGATCATTAAATAATAACTGGCTTCCAATTGTAACTTCATGTTCAGTTAATCCCCTTGTATAAGGCATTAAATTACTTCTTACATCACCAGGGTAAAAACTATTAACCGTTGTCTCCACTGATTTAAACTGATTTGCTAAATATTTCATCAGTAAAGTTTTATGGGTTAATTCCCATGCAAGCATTTCAAATGAATTATCTTGTCGTTGGCAAATTGGTAGTCTTTTGACTGCAGCTGGTTTTCCAGTCACAATTAAAATTTTACTATGATTTAAAATTGGAGTTAATTCCTTTATTAAAAAGTAATGACTTAATAAATTATTTTGTAAATTTTGAGTAGCATTAACTGGGTAAACTCCATGACATAGAACTAAACCAAATACTTGTTTAGTTAATTGGTTAATTTTTTTAGCTACCATTTTAATTTGATTAAGATCAGATAAGTCACTTTGCAGAAACTTGACCCGATTACCTAAAGTTCGTTGGACTTGATTACCCCTTTGTAAATTTCTCCCAATTAAGATTAGCTTTACATTCTCAGATTTTAATAAATCCTTTGCAGTTGCTAACCCAACTCCAGAAGTTCCCCCTGTAATTACAATTTCTTTAGTCATTTGCCATCTCCATTAGCTTAGCTAAGTTCTGTAAATTAAGGTTAAAAGCATGCTTAATCACCGGCTTAAATAAAATCAATGGTAATTTGACATGATTAATTAAAAAAAACTCTTCTACTACTTTTGTCCCATTATTTTCAGCATCAAATTTAAAAATTAGCTGGTATTCAATTTTTCCACCCATACTATGGTAGATAACTTGGTTTATAGTGTTTTCAATTGAAATTTGTTCAAAACGATTGATTGTCGACTGATTTCGAATAATTTGAAAGGTCTTATCATCAATCTTCTTAATTTTGATTTCAGGGACCCATTGAATTATCCTGGCTGGATTAGCTAAAACTTCCCTGACTTGATTAGAACCAGCTGAAATATACGTGCTATTTTCAAATATTTTTTTCATCACTAAACTCCTTTTTTTGATTAGGTTTAGTTTATGAAATATCCAAAAATAAAGATAATAAGCATTCTTATATTTTTTTAAAAACTGCTTCCCCAAATAAAGAACCGAGCACTTTTTCGCGATTGGTAGCTTCAAGTGCTAAATTCTCATTTTCGGTTTTAGTAGCCGCTAAAGATAGGAGGTAGTATGCATTTGCTAACATATAGTGAGAATTATGCTGAGTGGCAAAATCAATTAAATCATCAATCCAATTCAACGTGGCAAAATAGTCTCCTAATTCATATTTACTCAAAGCAGCTAAGTAATAAACCACAATTTGGTCATTATTAAAATTCGAGTTTGTGATTTCAGCTAAAGCTTCCCTTAGATACTTGTCCACTTGCTTAGGTTGCTTTTGTAAACTAGCAATTAACGCTAAAGAAGCTTTGGCTAAACTAACTAAGGTTTTTGATTTATTTGAATTACTTTTCGAAGCCAATGATAATTTGAAATTTCTAATCGCATCTGAAAAACTACCACTTGTTTGCAAAATAGCAATTGCTAAATAATAGTAATATGCTTGGGATTGTAAATCACTATCAATTAATGACTTAGTACTTTCCTTGATTAACAACTGGTATAATTTTTGATATTGATGATGGTTACAGAGCTTTCCCATTTGATAATTAATTTCTTGCTTACTACTAATTGCAAAATTATCAGCTAAATTAATTTCATCTAAGCTGACCCCTAGTCTTTGAAATAATTTCATTAAGATAATTCCGTTGGGATTATACTTATTATTTTCAATTGCTGAAATCATTGGCTGCGTACAAATTTCATTTGCCAGCTCTTTTTGTGAAAGATGGTGCTTTTTTCTTTGATTTTTAATAATGCTGCCTAAATTAGCATTTTCCATGATTAATTTCCTTAATTATAATTACAATCATTTTTAACATCATAATATTAAAAAGAAGCCTTAATAACAAGGATTTACTGTTATTAAGGCTTCTTTTATTTAATTGCCGCTTTCATGGTTTTTGCATATTCCGTTAACTTAGTGGGTGCAGCCTTACCATTTTGATCAATTAAATCCACAATTTGGCTACCCACAATTGCCCCATCTGCAATTTCACTCATTTCCTTGGCCTGCGTAGGCGTATGAATGCCAAAGCCAATGGCAATCGGCGTGTCAGTATAACTTTTAATTTGACCAGTTAAAGCTTTCAAATTAGTTTTAAACTCATCACGAGTCCCCGTAATTCCCATTGAAGAAACCACATAAATAAATCCAGTTGCTCTTTTAGCAATCTTTTCAATTCGGTCTTGTGAGGTCGGTGTGATTAATTGAATTAAATCTAAATCATATTTTTCAATACTAGGCAATAATTCCAATTGCTCTTCAAATGGCAAATCCGGTACAATCATCCCACTGACCTTTAATTCAGCACACTGACGACAAAACTCATCATAACCTGTTTTAAAAACTAGATTAGCATATGTTAAAAATACCATGGGTACATCAGATTTTTCTCGCACTTGTCGAATAATTTCAAAAACATCATCGGTATTAACTTTTCGATCTAGCGCCCGTTTATCAGCTGCAGCAATTACCGGACCATCTGCCACAGGGTCAGAAAATGGAATTCCAATTTCAATTAAATCAGTTCCGCCCTCAGCTAACGCTAAAATATTAGCAACCGTGGATTCAATACTTGGATCACCAGCGACTACGAATCCAATAAATGCTTTTTGATTAACAAAAATTTCACTCAGCTTACTCATTAATATCTACTCCCTTATATTTAGCAATTGAAGCCACATCCTTATCACCACGACCAGAAATGGTACAAATAATAATTTGATCTTTCCGCATGGTTGGTGCTAATTTTTGCACATATGCAATAGCATGAGAGCTTTCAATTGCAGCAATAATTCCTTCCGTTTTAGCAATGTATTCAAAAGCTTGAACAGCCTCATCATCAGTAATTCCCACATATTGGGTTCGGCCTGATTTCGCTAAGGCAGCATGCTCAGGTCCGATTCCTGGATAATCTAATCCGGCTGAAATTGAATAAACTTCGTCAATTTGACCATCTTTATTTTGTAAGAATTTAGATTTCATTCCATGGAAAATTCCATCACTACCTTTTTCTAAGGTAGCTGCATGTTGGTTAGTTTCAATCCCTTTTCCGGCTGCTTCACAACCAATTAATTGCACATTTTCATCAGGAATAAAATCGGCAAAACTTCCAATGGCATTACTCCCTCCACCAACACAAGCAACGACGGCATCGGGTAATTTACCAGTTTCCGCTAAAATTTGTTGTTTAGCTTCTTTACTAATGACACTTTGAAAATCACGAACCATTAGAGGAAACGGATGTGGTCCCACAGCTGAACCTAACACGTAGAAAGTATCTTCAACATTTGCGATCCAGGCTTGCATGGCCGCGTTGACGGCATCTTTTAAAACCATTGATCCACTAGTAACGGGATGAACTTTTCCCCCTAGTAATTCAATTCGAAAGACGTTTAATTTTTGTCGTTCCGTATCTTCTTTACCCATATAAACGTCACATTCCATGCCCATTAAGGCAGCAATCGTAGCGGTTGCAACTCCATGTTGCCCAGCACCGGTTTCAGCAATTAATTTCTTCTTGCCCATCCGTTTCGCTAATAGTGCTTGGCCAATAACATTGTTAATTTTATGTGCTCCCGTGTGGTTCAAATCTTCTCTCTTTAAATAGATTTGCGCTCCACCAAGATCATCTGACATATGCTGGGCGTGGTATAAAAGTGAAGGCCGATTAGCGTAGTTATTTAACAAATCATGCAATTCTTTTTGAAATTCTGGATCGTCTTTGGCTGCTAAATAAGTTTTTTCAATTACTTGTAATTCATGCATAAGCGTTTCGGGGACGTATTGGCCACCGTAAATATCATATTTTCCCGTTTTTTTAGTCATCATTTTCTCCTATAATTCATGTACTAGTTGCGTGAGAGCTTGCATTTTTGCTAAATCCTTTTTTCCATTTGTTTCCGTACTGCTGGAAACATCAACTACTTCTGGCTGCATAATCTCTACTGCCGTTTGTACATTTGTTAAATTAATTCCCCCTGAGAGGTACTCCGGTTTCGAAAGCTGGTGAGGTTTAAATGCTTGTGGTGCGATTCCCCGACCCCGACTATCGTCAAACATGACGTAATCATCAGCTGGATTAATTTGCTGGTTAGCAGTCACTACTTGAATTACTTGTCCCTGTAATACATGGGTCAAAGCAATTAAATCATCCGGTAATTGCCCGTAATACTGAACTTGGCTAATGATCTGTTGTTCTAAAGCATCTTTAATTACTTCGATATTTTGGTTAACGTAGACACCAACCGATATAATTTCCGGTTTTAATTGCTGGCGGATCTTTTTAGCCGTGGCTAAAGCAATTTGTCGTTTACTGGGAGCAAAGACAAAGCCAATTAAATCAGGATGGACTTGATTGATCTTATCAGCATCTGCTAACGTTTGAACTCCACAAATTTTAATTTTAACCATGGGCTAATTCCTTTAACTTAGCAATTTTGTCATCTGCTAACATCATTGTTTCTCCAATTAAAACACCATTAACCCCAATTTTTTCCAGTTCAACAATATCTTGATGTGTTTTAATACCGCTTTCTGAAATAAATAAAATATCATCAGGAACCAGGTTTCGCAATTGCTTAGCATTTTCCATATTAACTGTAAAGTTTTTTAAGTTTCGATTATTAATACCAATAATTCGGGCTCCAACTTGAATAGCCTGCTTAATTTCTTTTTTATTATGAGCTTCAAAAATAACTGATAAACCCAGTTGATTGGCTAATGCAAAATACTCACGTAATTGATCATCATTTAAGATGGCGCAAATTAATAAAATTACACTTGCTCCAGCTGCTTTGGCTTGATAAATCATATACGGATCAACGGTGAAATCTTTACGTAGGACTGGAACTTCAACTTGGTCAGTCACTTTTTGTAAATCAATTAACGTTCCCTTAAAGTAGTCAGGTTCGGTTAAAACTGAAATGGCAGTCGTGCCGGCTGCTTGATAAGCTTTCGCAATTGCTTTCACATCAATTTTCGATTTAATATCGCCTTTAGAAGGAGAAGCCCGCTTAATTTCACAAATAAAACTCATTTCAGGTTGACACAATTGCTGTTCAAACGGAAAGTCCAAATTGATTTGGGAAACATCAATTTGCTGTTTGAGTTTTGCTAGTGGTAAAACTTGCTTTTCTGTAGCAATACGCGCTTTCGTCACTTTAGTTAAGTCATTTAAAATCATAATTACTCCTCTACAAGGTTCGTGGCAGCAATAAAGTCCTGTAACTTTTGGGCGGCTTTGCCACTATCAATGGTTTCTGTCACAATTTGCATAGCTACTGGCAAACTCAATTCTGGTTTCACAATTTGAAGCGCACAAGCGGCATTTAGAACCACGACATCTCGTTTCGGACCACGTTTACCGTTTAAAATTGCTTTGGTAATTTCAGCATTTTCTTCAGGTGTGCCTCCAACTAAATCAGCTGGCTGACAAAAGGCTAACCCTAGTTGTTTAGGGTCAATTACACCCGTAGTAATTTGATGATGATTTAATTTGGCATAATTGGTAGTTGTCGTTAGGGTCACTTCATCTAAACCATCGTTACCATGAACGACCATCGCGTTAGTAACCCCTAAATGGTCTAAGACGTGAGCCATTGATTCAACTAATTTTTCGTCGTTCACCCCTAATAATTGATAATTAGCACCGGCTGGATTAGCTAAAGGACCTAAATAATTAAAAATGGTGGGAATTTGGAGCGTTTTTCGAACTGGAGCAACAAAACGCATGGCTTGATGATATTTTTGAGCAAATAAGAAACAGATTTTAATATCAGCCAACATTTGCGTCGATTGTTCCGGACTAACGTTGAGATTAACTCCTAATGCTTCGAGCACATCAGCAGCACCACTTTTACTACTAGCAGCTCGATTACCGTGTTTAGCAACTGGAACAATGTCCGTTGCGGCGACTACTAAAGCAGTGGTCGTGGAAATGTTAAAAGTGTTGGCTTGATCACCACCAGTTCCCACAATTTCCAAAACCGGATGAGCTGGTTTAATCTGGGTGGCGTGGTTTCGTAATGAATTAGCCGCCCCATAAATTTCTTCAATTGTGGCGCCCTTCATGGAAAGTCCCATTAAGAAAGCGGACTTTTCAATGTCACTGGCTTCATTAGTCATAATTTCGTCTAAAACCATTTCAGCTTGATCATCAGTTAAATCTGTTTTCTTGCTTAATAATTCAATTGCAGTTTTAATCATGTCATTTCTCCTACTAAATTTAAAAGTTATCATCAATTAATTAGTAGCTTTGCCATCGTTTCAGCTCCATTTTCCTTACTCCTTTAATTTTAAATACAAAAAAACCGCCCATAACTAAAGTTTAGTTAAGGACGGTTTCCCGCGGTGCCACCTTGAATTTGAGTAAAATACGGTATTCAAAAAAGAATATCGATTTTAACCCACGCTTAGCAGAGGACTAACATCCTCCCGACAACTGACGTATGCCTGAACGTCAAACCCTACTCAAAAGCTTTCAGGTTTGCCCTCAATGGTCCATTTAACTAACTGCGTTCGATTGCCATTCTCAGCACCGGCAACTCTCTGGGCGTGCACATTAGTTTTAATCTCCATCTCAATGGTTTTTGGGGTCGTATTTAATTTTTATTAATCATAACCAGTTTATAAAATTCTGTCAACCATTTAATTTATTTTTTATTTTTAGTTGACACAATTTGATTTATGTTTTAATCTATGGAAAATAAATTAAGCAGTTAACCGTCGATAACTTTTGACTAAGTTATCCAAACCGTTGACGTGGAGATCAAGATTACGATGCCTTTTAAGAGAGCTGGTGATGGTGAGATACCAGTAAGAAACAAGTAATTAAATGGACCACTGAGGGCACTAATAAAGGCTTGCGCCGATTACCTAGTGACGTGTTGGAATACGTAAGTTTCCGGAGGAATGTTTGTTCCTTGCTAAGGCGGAAACTAGTCTTTTAGACTAGCTTCAATTAAGGTGGCACCGCGGATCATTGTCCGTCCTTAACATTCATTTGTTATGGGCGGGCTTTTTTTATCCAAAATTTTAGGAGATGGAAAAATGACAAAATACGAACGGCACTTTTTACAATACCAAGATCCAGCGTTTTCCCCCAGCAAAATTATGGCTAGTTTGAGAATGCAAAAACAAGATGGTTATATCTTAGATATTAATAATCAAACGACGGTAGAAACCACTAATTTAACTTATTTAGGTTTGCATCCCAAACTTAAAATAACTTATAAAAATGGGGTCATTACCACTAATGGTCAAACTAGAAATGAAAAACTAAAACCTTATTTAGAGCAACTAATGCGTAAATATCAATTTGATAATCAGGAAAATCTTTTACCATTTTCTGGTGGCTTAGTTGGCTATTTTGCCTATGATTACGTCAAAGATAATATTCCAAATTATCCAAAAGTTGCAAACCCCTTTGATTTAGATGATGCGGCTTTAATGTTATTTACTGAAGTAATTGCGTTTAATCCAGCAAGTAAGCAGGTCACGTTAATTCAAAATCTTCCAGTTGGAACGCCACCAACTTTAACCGCTTTAAAACATGAATTAGGCCAATTACAAGCCCAATTTACCCAATATCCAGAACTACACATCACTCACTTGCTCACACCCAAGTTCACTCAAGCAACTTATCAAAAGCTGATTCATAAAACAGTTGAACACATTTATCGGGGAGATATTTTCCAAATGATTTTATCTAATCCATTACAAGGTGAAGCAACGGGAGATTTATTAGCTCTATATCAACAATTGCAAGGAACTTATCATTTTTACTTTAGTTTAGGTGATTTTCAAACCGTAACGGCCTCACCAGAAACCTTATTACGCAAAATTAAGCACAATTTAGCAACATTTCCATTAGCTGGAACAAGGCGCCGCGGTAAAAACGAAACCGAAGATCAAAAGTTTGCCAATGAATTACACACCGATCCCAAAGAAATTGCGGAACATAACATGTTAGTAGATTTAGGGCGCAATGACTTAGGGGATGTTAGTAAATTCAATTCCGTTCAAGTTACGGAACACATGGTATTAAAAAAATATCAACAAGTGATGCACTTAGCCTCAACAGTTGAAAGTCAAATTGCCCCTGATAAATCTACACTAGATGCCCTAAATGCAGTTTTTCCTGCTGGGACACTCGCAGGAGCTCCCAAAGTTTCGGCAATCAGCATCATCGGTAACTTAGAACAGCAGCACCGTGGGATTTATGGTGGAACCTTTGGTTATCTTGATTTTAACGAGGACTGCGATTTTGCCATTGGAATTCGCTTAGCTCATAAAAAAGGATCGCATTTGACAGTTCATTCAGGGGCTGGAATTGTGGCCGATAGTATTCCAGAACACGAATATCAAGAATGTTTTAATAAATCGCGCGTGATTTTAAGCGGCCTACGTAAGACAACTAAGAGAGAGGTTATGAATTATGATTCTATTAATTGATAACTACGACAGCTTTACTTATAACTTATATCAACTTATTGGGAAATTTACCCAAAATATTCAAGTAATTAAAAACGATGAATTAACAGTCGCAGAAATTAAAGCGTTACAACCCCAAGCCATTATTCTCTCACCAGGACCAGGAAATCCCGACGATGCAGGAGTTAGTTTAGAGGTCGTTCGCCAACTTCAAGGCCTAGTTCCGATGCTGGGAGTTTGTATGGGACATCAAGTGATTATTCAAGCTTTAGGCGGTAAAGTTGTCCCGGCTAAACACTTAATGCATGGTAAGACTTCGTTGTTAAAATTAGATAATCAAAGTGTCTTATTTAATAATTATCAACTAACCGGAACCGTAGCTCGTTACCATTCCCTCGTTGGAGAAATTGAGACGCTCCCAACAGAATTTAACGTTACCGCCGTTGATGCTAATCATGAATTAATGGCAGCAGAAATTCCCACTAAACAACTATATGGGGTCCAATTTCATCCTGAATCAATCTTGACCGAGCAAGCATTAGGAAAGAAAATCATCAGTAATTTTTTAGCAGCCATTTAAAAAATGACCAGTAAATTTAATTCATTGGTCATTTTAATACAGAATGTAATTTTAATTTAAAACCCAAAAACATAGATAGTCACTAAAAAAATTGTCAAAAATAAATAATAGTCGATATTATTATTTATAAGTTATTATTTTTAATTAAATACTTAGTGATTTTACTTCTTAACATACCAAACTTATCATCACTATATTGATATTTTTGATTAGACCAGTAGTCGGAGCTATATAGCCAAACCGGTTTAATTAGTCTTTCATTTATTTCACTATCGTATCTAGGAAAAATATGGGCATGTAAAAATTCATCGGTATTTCCCAAAATATCATAATTAATTCTTTTAGCATCGCAAATTTTTAAAATAGCATCTCCAATAATACTCATATCCTTCAAAAAATCAGTTCTTTCTTCTAAGCTTAAATCATTTAAAGAAGAAACTTTTCTTTTAGGAAATAGAACAGAATATCCAGGTAAAAATTGAACATCACCAAAAACTGCATAGCCACCCTTCATTTCAGTCATTAACATTGGATTAGTTCCATCAATTGCTGATCCAATTCGATCTTTATACCATTTCGTCATCGTCAAGTAACCCTCACTAACAGTTTTAAATATGTATTAATCAAACTTTGTTCATTTTAAAATTCACTTGTTTTAAAAATCTAAACATATTATGATTAAGTTATCAAGTAAACAATTTCAGAAAGAGATGATTGCAATCGATAAAAAATACATTGTCAATAAGGAATTACTTCCTACTATCTTACCGAAAGTTGTCGAAGCCTATAAATTATTAGATTCCGGTCGAGCCAAAAGTATCAGTAGTGCTGCTCAACAAATTGGAATCAGTCGAGATGTAATTTATAAATATCGGGGGCTAATTTCCGATTATGATGATAGTGAATTAAGTAAAAAAATTATTTTCAGTGTCCGCATTAATGACCAATATGGCGTCATGAGTAAGATTTTAACCGTCATCTCAAAATATGATGCAAGTGTTATTACCCTTAACATGACCCTTCCCATTCATAAGCAAGCAGTCATTAATTTTACGATTGATACCCATCAGCTACGTGATTCTTTCCACGAAATGCTTGATGAAATTAATGATCTACCTGAAATCATCAACGTTAATTTAATTTCAGCTGAATAAAAAGCATTCTTCAAATTGAAGGATGCTTTTTATTTTAAATATTTAATAATTTCTTCGACCACCTCAGCAGGTTTTTTATGATCGGTTTTCACTACAAAATCAGCACATTCGTGATAACGTTCATCGCGATCATGTTTTAATTCAATTAATTCAGTAGCCGTTTTGGAACTTGCAATTGGTCGTCCTTGTTGTTGACCTATACGCCTTTCAACCGTTTTATCAGAAATGTCTAATAAAATCACTGGTACTTCTAATGTTTGGACATAACGAGCACAATTATCGTTAATAACGGTTCCACCACCAGTTGCTAAAATTCCAGTAAAATCAGCCTGCCGTTTTAACATTTTAAACTCTAATTGTCGAAAATATGGCTCACCTTTGGTTAGGAAAATGTCATTAATCGATAAATTATCATAATCTATAATCAACTGATCAAGATCACGAACTTTTAAATTTAAACGTTGTCCCAGTAGCCTACTAATCGTTGATTTTCCGCTTCCCATGAAACCAATTAACATTACTTTCATGCCCTATCTCCTCACTAAATGATATTGTTTCCTCAAAATTTTTTCTGCTGCTCCAAGTTCTTTTTCATTACTAAAGGTTAATTGTAAAATTCCATTCGTATCTTCTCTGATTTCCCGAATTTGCAAATTAACTAAGCTAATTTTGGCTTCCGCCAACAGTCCAGTTATGTTAGCTAACTGACCCACTTGATCGGGTAAATCTAAAAACAAATCAAAGAAGCCCGTTGGTGCAGTTGGTTGAACGTTTAATTGATCTCGACTAGTTTTAGCCGTTTGAAAATATTTCTTCAAATAGGTTTCATCGCCACTGGCTAAATGAATCCGTAAATCTTCTAGAGTAGCCTGATAACTTTCTAATTGTTGTAAAATAACCGTTTGATTATTCATTAAAATGGCATTCCACATCTCTGGATCGGCAGAAGCAATGCGGGTAATTGATTTAAATCCTCCCGCTGCCAAGTTCATTCCTAAGGGTTCATTTTGAAATGCTAAATTAGTTTGATTAACTAACCCCGAGGCAATAATATGCGGCAAATGACTAATTTGGGCCACAATCTTATCGTGTTGTGATGCGCCAACGTTTAGCCATTTCGCTTTCGTTCCCGCTAAAAGCCAGTGTAACTTTTGTTCAGCTACTTCATTTCCGTTACTAATTTGAAAATAAAAGGCATTCTCAAAGAGATTCGCTTTTCCGGCCATGACCCCCGTTTTATGCGATCCGGCCATTGGATGACCTCCAATAAACATAATTCCTTGCTCAGTTAAACCCTCGGCAGCCTGCATAATCGTTTGCTTGGTACTACCAACATCAGTAACAATCACGTCCGATTTGAGTGGTAAAGTTTCTAAGGTATGCATATCGGCAATAATTTGTGAAACTGGTGTCGCTAAAATAATGAAGTCTGCTTGATTCGTTTTGCCTAAATCAGTTGAACATTCATCAATTAACTGATGCTTTAAGGCATAAGCTACACTGGCTGAATTTTGATCTGAACCAATCACCTTTGCATCTGGATGGGCCATTTTAATCGCACGAATTAAAGAACTACCAATTAAGCCTAACCCCTTTACAAATACAGTTGTCATTTATAATCACACTTCCTGATTAATTTTTGCCAAGTCTTCAAAAAAATGGGGATAAGAAATATTAATGCTTTCTGGATTTTGTAAATAAAGATCTTCATCAGTTCTTAATGCGGCGACTGTTGCCATCATACCAATTCGATGATCACCATAGCTATCTAAATGATGGTTTTTAATGTTCCAAGCTGGCTGACCAGTAATTATCATGCCGTCTGGTTTTTCAGTAACCGTCACGCCTAGTTTACGTAATTCATTGGTAATAGCAACAATCCGATCCGTTTCTTTAACTCGTAGTTCTTCGGCACCACTGATTTCGCTAATTCCATCCGCACAAGCTGCTAATAAAGCAACTAATGGAATTTCATCTACTAAAGCCGGAATGTCAGCATCCGTTAAAGTAATTGGTCGTAATTGGCTGCCTTTTACTCGAATATCGCCAATCGGTTCTCCAGAACTGGGTAATTCAGTCACTGTAATATTTGCGTTCATTTTTTCTAATACTTTTAAAATTCCTGTTCGAGTTGGATTCAAATTAACCTTTTGTAAAACAACATCTGATCCTGGAATAATGGTTGCTGCCACCATAAAAAACGCGGCTGATGAAATATCTCCGGGAACATAAATGGTTTGTCCAGTTAAATGTGGATGTGGCTGCACCGTAATGGTTAAACTATCACTAGCGGTTTTTACATTGGCCCCAAATTGACGCAACATAATTTCGGTGTGATTTCGAGTTGGTAATTTTTCCACAATGGTAGATGGTTGATTGGCAAACAAACTTGCTAAAATTAATGCACTCTTAACTTGCGCACTGGCTACTGATAGTTGATATTCAGCCGCATGAACTGAACCACCTCTAACCATAGCTGGCAATTTCCCATCATTGGTTTCAACGTTCACTCCGAATGTCTTTAAAGGTTCACTAACCCTTTTCATCGGACGTTTACTTAAGGAAGAATCTCCAATTAATTTTGAGTCAAACGGTAACCCTGCTAATAGTCCCATCATTAAACGAGTAGTTGTCCCAGAGTTTCCCATATTAAGAGCATGATTAGCTGCATGCAACGCTTTAATCCCATTTCCGTGAACCACAACCTGATCATCGGTTTTATCAATTTCAACACCTAAGTCGCGAAAAGCTTGAAGCGTGCTCAAACAATCTTCCCCTTCTAAAAAATGGGTAATTGTAGTATCGCCTTCACTAATTGAACCCAACATAATTGCTCGGTGGGAAATACTTTTATCCCCTGGAACAACAATCGTTCCATGTAGTCCTGATTTAGGAGCAGAATTTAACTTTCTCATGAATTAATTCCTCCAATTTGGTAAATGCACCAACCCATTTTATTATGAATGGTTTTTATAATTTTTTCATTTGGGGCTAAAACTTGAATGTTCTTTTGATTTGTAATCACTAGCTTGCCATCCTTTTGATAATTTTGGTACGCAGCATATTTACTATCTGTTAGCTCAATTTCATAATTATTTTGGTATTGCTTTGCAATTTCCATAGTGGCCGGGTGCGTATACAGTTTATGCGATGGTCCTTGATTTTCCAAGACCACAATCGGATCAAGCTTAGTCAAAAAAACATCAACTAACTGCATCTGTCTTAACAAGCGATAGTGATAGTCACCTAAACTATTGCCTTCAGCATCTTGATAAGCCATTGGAATTAAAACCATATCACCTTGAAAATCAGTTAAATGATTTAACACTTCTAAAAAATTGTCATGCAATTGAATTTTAATTTCCGAATGACGTTTTGCATACCATATCGCCGCCATATTACTATCAGTTTCCTTAGGACCTAACGTATGCAAAATCATTTTAGAATTTTTTCAATTCTTCACGATAATTTTGAACTTGTTCTTTCATCCGTTCAAGACTATTATCGTCAAAAGTATCCGTCATAGCTTTAGCAAGTTCAATGGCTACAACTGATTCAATCACTAATGAAGCTGGAACAATCGCGGTCGTATCTGATCTTTCTACATTTGCTTTTTTAACTTCTTTAGTATTAATATCAGCAGTTTGTAGTGGATGGTAAAGGGTTGGAATTGGTTTCATCGCTGCTTTAACAATGATTGGCATCCCGTTTGTCATCCCACCTTCAAAACCACCAAGATTATCACTCATCCGATTCCAGCCGTCATCATCATGAGCAATTGGATCCATAACTTCACTTCCAAATTGTGTAGCAACTTTAAATCCATCACCAATACTAACACCCTTCATCGCATTTACCCCAACCACTGCGGCAGCTAATTTAGCATCTAACTTAGTATCCCAGTTCACGTAACTCCCAATTCCAGCAGGCATATTCTCGGCGACTACGCGAATAATTCCACCCAAAGTATCACCGTTTTTCTTAGTTTCATCAATTAAGGCATGAATTTCATTAACTTCCTTATTGTCTAACATTCGTAAATCATTTTTTTCAATTGCTGCTTGGATTTTAACTACATTAGTTGGAGTTCCTGTACTCTCAATCTTTCCAATTTGTTGGACATAGCCCACAATATTTACGCCTAATTCACGAAGTAATTGTTTACAAATATTACCAATTGCAACCCGCATGGCCGTTTCACGAGCTGATGAACGTTCTAAGACGTTTCTTAAATCACGATGGCGGTATTTCATTCCACCAACTAAATCAGCATGACCCGGACGTGGCCGTTCTACTTTCCGTAATGTATTTTTGTCATTCGCTTCATCAGTAGGATTCATAATACTATCCCAATGAGCATGATCACGATTTTTAACTACTAAAGCAATCGGACTACCTAAAGTAACTGAGTGACGAACTCCTCCAACGATTTGAATCTCATCGTGTTCAATTTTTTGCCGATTTCCCCGACCATATCCTCCTTGACGGGCACTTAAAGCAGCATTTATTTCCGCAACATCTAAGTGTAATCCGGCGGGAATTCCTGACAAAATTCCAGTTAATTGTGGTCCATGTGATTCTCCAGCAGTAATATAATTCATTTATTTTTCCTCCGATTTTTTCGTTTCATCCATAATAGTAATAAAAATATTTTTAATGTATTCAGCATATGCTGAATTATTAGTTACCTCTTTTATCTTTGTTAAAACTTCTTCTTCTCGTTGCGGATTTAAAATTGGTAATCCTTCAGCTTGTTTCAATCTGCTAATTTCATCTGCAGTCTTGAATCGTTTTAGTAATAGGTCAACCAACTGCTGATTAATTTTATCAATTTTATCACGTTCGTTAGTTAAACTCATACGCCTTTCCTCCTACTACAAAACACCATAATCATTACTAAGACTAATCCCAAAATTCCAATTACAAAGTCAAATCTAAATGCATTGAAAATACTACTTTTCGACAACCATCCTGTGATAATTGGAATTGTAAAGGATGCTAAACTGCCAAAAAAATAAAAACTCCCAGTAATTGCACCCCGATGAGTTGGATAAAGTTTCATAAATACGGTTAAACCAGTTTGCATCACTCCACCCGCAGCTGAAAATCCAAAAACTACGCAGGCAAGTTCAATTAAAAAAGCATGGTTAGTTACTAAAATTGTAAGTAAAGCTGCTACTGCTAAGAAGTTTAACCCCAACATTAACTTATTTTCAGATAATTTTAACTTGAGTAAGAAAAATAAAGCAATAACTCCCATAATTGATCCAATACTATATAATGACAAGAGAAAATGAGACATAATTTCAGTCATATATAAAACTTTTTGTGCATATAATGTAATCCATTGAGTAAAAAGAATCATCAATGCCATTGAAGTATATCCATACCCTAATAAGGCTCCTGTCATCACAAATTTTCTTAATGAATATTTTCCAGTTGAAAGCTGCTGACGGGATCCACTAGTTTGATTTGGCAAAGGAAACTTAACGGGTACTAAAATTAACCCATTAATCATTAATAAGACCGCCATCATCATAAATGACCAACCATACCAAAGCTGATGATCTCCTAAAAAAGCAACTAACATTGGCAAAATGAATTCACCGGCAGACATAAAGGCTTTTAATAATACAGTTCCTTGTCCTTGACCGTCGTTCATTTCAACAAGAGTCGGATAAGTTCCCGCATCCAATAATGAATTTGCAACTCCAGCAAAAATGGCAAAAATATAGGCTAACCAAACTTGATTGGTAACCGCCATCCCTAATGCAAAGATTAAATAAGCTAACATTCCTAGGTAAACAAAAGTTTTTCGCCCAAACCGATCCGTTAATAATCCAGAGATCGGATAAGCAATTAATCGACCAATTCCTACCCCTGACATAACATAAGAAACCATTGCAATCGTTGTTACCCAACTATGAGCTAAGTTAGTCATATTTTGAGCCAAAATAATTAAGGCAAATCCATGAACAAAGTAGTTTAAATATAAACCAATTGATAGTCTTAAATTATTCAACTTTAATTTACTTTTTGTTTCCATGATATTTACTCCTTTTAATAAAAAAACTCGCTAAACAATTAATTGTCTAGCGAGTTTTTAAAATTCGTAAAAGAAATTTTAATCTGAAAATAGAAAAATCCATTATCCTGCTCGACGAGACATTAATTCAGTATCCAGTCGAGCAAGTTAAACAACCCAAACTTAGATACGGATGACTACCATCCGCATCTAAATTAAACGCGAATGGCTACATAAACCAAGCATAGGTAATATATAAAGTGTGGGTCGTTCGAAATTCATTTTTCATGATTAATCGTTTCCTTCCTTTAATTTGTATTAATTTAACCATAAATCCCATTTAAGTGTCAACATTTTTATGAAAAATAGAAAATTTATTTAATTAACTCCCCAGTAACGACAATTCGTTCGGTAATTCCAGGAACTGGTTTAGTACAAGTAATTAAAGTAACTTGCTTTTTACCAGGTACATCATTTACCACTCCAACATCTTTTTCATTAACTTCTTTAACAATAGTAACTTTGTATTTATAAGTCTTGCTTAAATCGGAAAGCTCAATTAGCTGGCCCTTTTTTGCTTTTGTTAGTGGTGAAAATAAACGCTTGGGATCATCCATATGATGACTAGCTAACGCATAATTTCCCTTTCCCATTTTTTGATTAGGTTTCATAGTTCCAGCTCCTAAGAACAATGTCTCAGAATTTAATCCTTTATAAATAGGAAGATTAATTCCAACGGCCGGATACTTAATTTTTCCAATTGCATTTTCATGACTAGCCTTTTCGCTTTCCATAATCGACTTTGCAGAAACCTCCGAAACCGCTTTATAATCATAATTACCTGACTTTGCTTCACCTTTTTTTACTTCCGACTTTGTTAATTTATTTACTTTTTGTTCCGATCGCATACCTAACCAAAAGCTTTCAATTTGGGAGTTAAAGGTTAACCCTAATCCAATCAATAACAAAATTATTAAAACTAAATAGGTAAGGATTTTCTTAATTCGATGGTGCTTTTTTTTAATTGACATTTTTAAATTCCCCTCAAAGAAAACAGACCATCTAAGCATGGCCTGTTCTAAGCTATTTAATTTATCATATCACAATTTAGGCACTTTGATTGTTTTTTTGCGTATTCCGAATCATCATAGCAATGACTAATCCAATTAAAGCAACTGAAAAAAAGGTTACATAAACAGCATGAAATCCAAATTGATTAGCTTGACTAAGAGACTTACCTGATTGTCTGTCCATCTTAGTAAAGTTTACCAAGATTAAAGTTGCCACAGTAACTCCCGTTGATCCAAGAACTTGTCGAATAGTTGTAATTACGGCGGTTCCATGAGAAATTAAATCATTTGGAAGCGAATTGGCACCTAAAGTAACCGCTGGCATCATAACAAAAGCGTTTCCACCTTCGATTAACATGGCAATTAAAATCATTCCCCAAATACTAGTTAGTTGAAAAATAGTTAACATCCCCCAACCTGTAACAATCATACACATGCCAAAAATCATGGTTGACTTAAACCCAAACTTATCAGCCAAAGTACCTGTTAAGGGGTTTAAGAAACTAAGTAAAGCAGCTCCAGGAACCAATGCCATTCCAGAAATGAATGGTGAAACATGAAGCACTTGTTGATAATAAAGTGGGAAAATAATTGTTACCACAATTAATGAGATGTAAGAAAAGCCAGTTAAAAGGACTGATAAATCATAATTAAAACTCTTCATTACCCATAAATCTAACAATGGATTCTTAATCGTAAGTTGGCGGTGGACAAACAAACTAAGCATAATTAATGACACAATTAATATCATTCCTAATTCTGTGAAATTGACATTACCACGTCCAATTTCAGAAATGAAGTACAATAAGCCAACTAATCCTAGAGTATAAAAAATGGACAACCAATCCAACTTAGTTTCTTTTCTAGCCATGACATCTTTCATAACGAAAAATGAAAGAACCAAAATCAAAGTAATGATTAACATAAAGAAAACAAATAGCCCTCTCCAAGACGTATAGTTCAACACAATTCCAGAAATAATAGGCCCACAAGCAAGGGCTGATCCCATTACTAAACCAGCAACTCCCATAATGGTTCCTCGCTTCTTTTCCGGAGTGATTTCTAGCAAAACTGTTTGATAAGAAGGAAAAAGAATTCCAACAGCTGCAGCTTCCATTACTCGACCTAACATTACAATTGGAAAACTATTTCCAAAGTAAATAATCAAAGTCCCAAGATCAAATAATATCAATACTAAGGCAAACAAGCGTTTAAAACTCATATTATTTAATAGCCAGGGACTGATTGGCATCGTAATACACATAACAATCATAAAACCAGTTGTCAACCATTGAATCGTATCTGCTGAAACACCAAAGTAATTCATTAAAGTAGGATAAGCAGTTGATAATGATGATTGACTAATGGACATCGTAAATGTCCCAATTAACATCGTTGCAATGAATAAAAAACGAGTTAAGGGACTCATCGTGAATTTTGTTTTCATAAGTTGCATCCCTTTCAAAATCATATCATATTATAATTATTACAGACTACATTATACTATATTTTTAGCTATAAAAAAAGAACGCAATTAGCGTTCCTTAATAATTTTAGAAATTAATACTTCCTTGAACTCGTGGATAAGGAATCACATCACGGATGTTATCCATCCCAGTAACATACATTAAAAGCCTTTCAAACCCAATTCCAAAACCAGAGTGTTTTGTTCCACCATATTTACGGAGATCTAAATACCATTCATATTCTTCACGTGGTAATCCAAATTCTTTCATCTTAGCTTCTAAGACATCTTCTCGTTCTTCCCGTTGGCTTCCTCCAATTAATTCACCAATTCGGGGAACTAACAAGTCAACAGCTGCAACGGTTTTACCATCTTCATTATCACGCATATAAAATGCTTTAAAATCACGTGGATAATCCGTTACAAAAACTGGCTTTTCAAAGACTTTTTCAGCTAAGTATTGTTCATGTTCGGAGTTAAAATCAATTCCCCATTTGACTGGGAACTTAAATTCAACATCAGCTTTTTCTAATAAATCAATTGCTTCAGTATAAGTAATGCGCGCAAAATCTTCATCAACAGTTTTGTGTAATAAAGCTAATAAATCATGATCAACATTATCATTTAAGAATTGTAAATCAGCAGCAGCATTGTCTAATAAATATTGAACTACATACTTTAAAAGTCCTTCTGAACGATCTAAAACATCAGGAAGTTCAGCAAAAGCCATTTCTGGTTCAATCATCCAAAACTCAGCAGCATGTCGTTTCGTATGAGAATCTTCGGCTCTAAAAGTAGGCCCAAAAGTATAAACATCTCGAAAAGCTAAAGCAAATGGTTCAACTTGAAGTTGTCCACTAACAGTTAAATTAGTTTCTTCACCAAAGAAATCTTTACTATAATCATTTTTCCCAGCATCTGTTTTAGGAGTGTCTTTGTCATCTAACGTAGTCACACGGAACATTTCTCCGGCACCTTCTGTATCACTGCTAGTAATAATTGGAGTATTAACATAAACAAAACCATTTTTTTGTAAATATTCATGAATTGCAAAAGCTGCTAAAGAGCGAATTTTGAAAACTGAATAAAAAGTGTTAGTACGGGGGCGTAAATGTGCAATTGTTCGTAGGTATTCTAATGAATGTGCCTTCTTTTGAAGTGGAAAATCTGGGTCTGAAACTCCTTCAATTACAACTGCTTCAGCATGTAACTCAAATGGTTGTTGGGCATCCGGTGTTTCCACTAATTTACCAGTAATTTTTAAAGTTGAACTAATTGGTAACTTAGTCACATCCTCGTAATTATCTAAATCATTTCGTTTAGCAATTATTTGAATATTCTTAATATAAGAACCATCGTTCAATTCGATAAATGCAATTTTCTTTGATGAACGTGTAGTCCGAATCCAACCAGAAATTGTAATTGATTCATCACCAAAATCACGTGACTTGGTATACAAATCTTTTACTAAAACATCTTTCATGTTAATCTCTCCTTTAATTTTTGACAAAACAAAAAGACTCCGTCTATAAGGGACGAAATCTTCGCGGTACCACCCAAATTGTTTAATTTAATAAACCAACTTTAAACAACAATAACGAGTTGCAACCGTTGGTTTTTCAACCAAAATAACATTGAATGTTCTTCACTTACATGTCTAGTTAAGCTCTCACTATCCCTAACTCGCTAAATAGAATAATCTAAGTTACTCTTCCACTGTTTGCCATACTTTGCTTACTTAAAATATACAATATCAAACCTAATTTTGCAATTATTTATCGGAACTAAACAGCACTTCATTAATTTGATGGCGCAAATCACCAAAGTCTTGAAAAGCTTCCCGAACTGCATCAACTGGTTCCGTTCCATCAGTTACTTTTACAGTAGCATCTTGCATCAATGACCGCTTAAATTCAATTTTTAACATTTCCAACCGAGGAGTTAAAGGATAGTCAGCAAAAATCTTATCTAATTTTCCTTGAATTGCAATTTCTACATTATTTTCAGCCATGATAAAGCCCTCCTTTAATTTATTTTCTAAGCATTACACAAGTTCCTTCTGGAACCGCAAAGTCCTTTTGAAGCATTGTGAGTTTTCCCGTGTCAAGATTTCTTTGATACAAAGTAGCATTATTAGTATTTTGATTAACTGCAACTATAAAGCTTTGATCACTATTAAACGTAAAATCACGGGGAAATTCACCTTCAATGGAAATTAATTGAATTAAGTCTACGTTTCCATCTTCTAAAATTTCAAAAACCGCTAAACTATCATTGCCCCGATTGGAAACATAGACAAATCGATTATCATTAGAAATCCGAATTGCAGCGGCTCCATTATGTGAGGTCCATGCAGCAGGAATCGTGGAAACGATTTGTTGCACAGCCAACGTTCCGGTTTCTTCATTATAATCAAGTACAGCTAATTGACTGGAAAGTTCACCAACTAAATAAGCTTTACCTGTTTTTTCAACAAATTGAATATGCCGAGGTCCAAACCCGGGTGCCATCGTGGTTTCACTAACTAAGTAAAGTTTTCCTTGTTCTGATAAATCATAAAGATAAACTTTATCTAGTCCAAGATCACAAACAGCAATACGATTGTCGTAGGTCAAATCTGCATAATGAGGATGAGGGCCACTTGCTTGTTCAGGACGAGGACCAACTTCCCCAATATCATGAATTCGATCTGTTTCAGTTAAGGTTCCATCAGTATTAATTTTAAACACGGTAACATTGCCCGTATGGTAATTTGCTGTGTAAACGTTTTGATGAAGTTCGTCAATAGTCACATAAGCTGGACTACTGCCCGCTTCCGTAACATCTTGAATTTCTTGAAAGGGAATTTTAGCACTGTCAAAAACTAATAATCCCCCCATTGTTTGGTCATTTTTAAGTTCTTTATCAATTGCATAAACTTTATGGGCATCTGATTCAGCTACGTAAGTGGGTGATCCAGCTTTTGCAACTAGTTCGGCATTTTGCAATTCTTTTTTATCAGTATCTAATTCAATTTGATAGATTCCCTGACTTTGATGTTTTGTATACGTACCAACTAAAAATTTTTCAATCATCGTTGCTACTCCTCCAACTCTTTTTCTACATTATCCCATACTCTATCAACTCGGTAAAGAAACCGATTTCATAAATTACCCAATATGATTTTCTCGTAAAATAGCGGCAACTTCTTGATCCATGGCGGGCGTTTTTTTCCATTCATTAAATTCCGTCATGGATTCCGTTGGCATTTCAAAGTTTTCATTAATGTAGTTTTCATAATTAATCACATGAACGGAATGTGGAATGTTAATCTGTAAAATTCGAACTTGTTTAATGTATCCACGTTCAGCAGCTAATTCTGCTCTCCCATTTTGAACCATGTTACTGATTTCTAAATACTTACTATTATCTAGTCGTGTAATTTCCTCAATTAAAGTTAAAGTTTCATTACTTTTTTTGGCCATTTAAATCCCCGCTAAGTTTACAAATGTGTTTTTGTGACTGATTTAACACCTTTTCGATTGGCATTTAGTTTGTTTTGTTGCTCTTTAAATTTATTCCAAGTTTCTTCCTTACGATCATGTTTTTTTTGTTTGTTTCGTTTTGTAAATTTCATTTTATTCACCTCAATTTTGATACAAAAAAAGAATTGTTTCCACAATTCCCCTTGCAAAACATAGTTTTATTCTACTGTAACACTCTTGGCAAGATTTCGTGGTAAATCAACATTTAATCCCTTGTTTAAACTAGTGTAATAAGCTAGTAATTGAGCCGGGATGACACTAAGCAATGGAGTCAATAGTTCATCAACGTCTGGAATTACAAATGTATCATTGTCTTGAGCAAGGCTCTTTCTAACAATTGTTAACGTCTTAGCCCCACGCGCAGCAGTTTCCATTAAGTTACTTCGAGTTAATCCAGCTGTAAAACCTTGAGTAATAATTCCAATAACGGGTGTTCCCTCTTCAATTAGAGCAATCGTTCCGTGTTTTAATTCACCAGAAGCAAATCCTTCAGCATGAACATATGAAATTTCTTTCAATTTGAGTGCTGCTTCTAATGAAACTGTATAATCAATTCCGCGCCCAATATAGAATGCTTGATTAGCATTGACAAAGTAGTCCTGCGAAATTTCGTCAATTTTATCTTTTTCATCTACAATAGTCTGCATGCCTTGCGCAACTAGACTTAATTGAGCTTTCAAATCAAAATCCTGTGCTCTTTGGTTACCAAGATATTCACCAACTGCTTTAGCTAAAATAGCTTCTAATGCAATTTGAGCAGTATAAGCTTTAGTTGAGGCCACTGAAATTTCTGGACCAGCATTCAGTAATAAAGTAAAATCTGATTCTCGTGAAAGAGTTGAATTAGCTACGTTTGTGATTGTTAAACTAGGATAATTAGCCTTGTTAACATTTACTAAAACTTGTCGACTATCAGCAGTTTCCCCACTTTGGGATAAGAAAATAAAAAATGGTTTCTTAGAAAAGATTGGTTTTTCGTAAGCAAATTCAGAAGCAACGTGAACTTCAGTAGGAATACCAGTTAAGGCTTCTAATTGCATTTTACCAACTAAACCAGCATGATAACTGGTTCCAGCCCCTACAATGTAAATTCGATCTGAATTTTGAATTGTGTCCAATAACTTTTCATCAATTACTGGAGTCCCATTTTCGTCCAAATATTCTTTAGAAAGTTTCCGCATTACATTAGGTTGTTCGTCAATTTCCTTAAGCATGTAATATGGGTAAACACCCTTTTCAGAATCACTTGGGTCAACATCAACCTCAAATTTTTCTCGTTCAACTACGTTATTATCAGCATCAGTAACCACTACGCTGTCAGGTTTTACAATTACTACGTCACCATCTTGAATTTCCATGAAAGTGTGAGTAACATCTAACATTGCAATTGAATCGGAGCAAACCACATTACAATCATCACCCAAACCAATTAACAAAGGACTTTTATTTTTAGCCACATATAGCGTATTTGGTTCCGTTTTGTCCATTAAAATAAAAGCATAAGACGAATTTTTCAATAATGAAATGGTCTTATTGAAAGCATCACGCGTAGTCATACCTTCCTTAGAAAATTTATCAATTAATTGAACAATTACTTCTGTATCAGTTTGACTGTGAAATTTAACTCCTTGAAGGTATTCATCCTTAAGTTGTTGAAAGTTTTCAATCACACCGTTATGAACTAAAAAGAAGCGTTCATCATCAGAAAATTGGGGATGCGCATTTTCAATACTTACCCCGCCATGAGTTGCCCAGCGAGTATGTCCAATTCCTGAAGTTCCTTTAACTTCTGGTCCAATTTTTTTACGTAAATCAACAATACTTCCAGTTGTTTTAACTAAAAAATCTGATCCATGATCACTATCAACAAAGATTCCAGCAGAATCATAACCACGATATTGTAACTTTTCTAATCCATGCACTAAAATCTCAGTTGCATTATCATTTCCTGCAACTCCAACTACTCCACACATATTAAATTCCTCTTTTTTAAATTGGTATAGATGTATACCGTTTATTTTTTATTTATCTAACAAGTAATATCATAGTGTTTTAGCGAACTTGTGTCAATCATTTTATCACAATTGGTCTATGCCTAATTAATAAAAAAACAGCTTTTCAGCTGTTTTTCAAATCTTTATTGATTATTTTCTGCAACGACCTTAGCAATTCGTTGGGCATATTCATTACTTTCTTTTTCAGTAGGTGCTTCAACCATAACCCGTAACAATGGTTCCGTACCGCTCGGTCTAACTAAAATGCGTCCATCACCATTCATTTCACTTTCAACCTTTTTAATAATTTCTTGAACTGGTTGAGGATCCATCGCATGCTTTTTATCTTTAACTGTCACATTAACTAAACTTTGCGGATACTTAGTAACTTCATCAGCTAGTTCTGAAAGCTTTTTCCCAGTTTCTTTCATAATTGACATTAGTTGAATACTAGTTAACATCCCATCACCAGTAGTTCCAAAATCAAGAAAAACAATGTGGCCAGATTGTTCACCACCTAAGTTGTAACCATTTTTGTTCATTTCTTCAACCACATAACGATCACCGACTTTAGTTTTGACACTCTTCATTCCATGAGCTTCCATGGCTTTGTACATTCCTAAATTACTCATTACGGTAGTAACAATCGTATCATGTTTTAAACGACCATGTTCGCCCATGTATTTACCACAAATATACATAATTTTGTCACCATCAACTATTCTTCCTTTCTCATCAACGGCAATACATCGATCACCATCTCCATCAAAAGCAATTCCTAATTGAGATTCATTTTCCAAAACCATTTTTTGTAATTCTTCTGGATGAGTCGAACCAACATGATCATTAATGTTAATTCCATTTGGATTAGTTGCCATCGTTTTAAAGTCGAGACCTAAATCAGCATATAAGCGTGGCATCAAAGAACTAGTTGCTCCATTAGCTGCATCAACTGAGACCTTAATTCCATCTAACTTATCAGGAATACTTTGTGCCAAAAAATGGAGATACTTTTGTCCGGCCTCATTATAATCAGTTGCAGTTCCTAAACCTTTAGCAGATGGCCGGGGCAAATCATCAACGTCATTTTCAAGCATAGCTTCAATATCTTCTTCGATTTCATCAGATAATTTATATCCGTCACCTCCGAAGAACTTGATTCCGTTATACTCAGCAGGATTATGAGATGCTGTAATCATAACTCCAGCATCAGCATTTTGATCACGAACCAAATAAGCTACTCCTGGCGTAGTTACAATTCCTAGACGAATTACTTCAATTCCAACTGATAAAAGCCCCGCAACTAATGCATCTTCTAACATTTGACCAGAAATTCGAGTATCTCGAGAAACTAACACCCGTGGGTGATGTGATTCAGAACTACGTTTAGTTAAAGCATATCCTCCAGCACGTCCAGCTCGAAAAGCCAACTCAGGAGTTAATTCTTGATTAGCAATTCCACGAATTCCATCAGTTCCAAAATATTTCATAATTTCTCCATTTCTCTTTTATTCTAATTGTCATTCTTTCCAATATGAAGTTTTACTGTAGTCGTTGATGGTGAGATTACAACATTGATAGTTCGACCATGTTCATCAAGTGCATCAATTACAGTTGTCTGCTTAACATCTTTATTTGTATCATCACTTAGTTTTACCTTAGCAACTACCCGTTTAATTTTTTTCATTTCATCTTTAGGGCCCGTAATCTCAACTTTATCAATATCCTTCGAAACCTTATTTACCTTATAACCCGCCGCAATGTTTTTATTACGGTAATCCACCTCAACTGGATAAGCATCCGTTTCTCGTTCTTGTACATTGACCGTAATGTTTTTGGGCTTAATATCTGATTTTAATTCTGAATTTAATCCTGATTGTTGTAATTTAACCGTATGTTTCCCCGGACCTAAATCACTTAAATCAGCTAAAATCTTAAAATTTTGGGTATTAGCGGTCGTTGTAACCAATGCGGCAGGTCCTGAAAGGGCTACTTTAACTTTATTTGGATAACCAATAACAAAGTATTTATCTGAATTAACGTTTAACTGGAGCGGTACTTCAACTTCACGCTTTTCATTAGAAGTTAACTGTTGATTATCATTTTGAGTACTGGAATTAATTTGGCCTAACTTATAATCATGAACCATAAAAAATAAGGAGAGAGCAAATACTAATGAAATAATTAAACAAAAAGTTTTGCTTTCAAAAAATTTTTTCATTATTTATGCCCTCCAAACCGTTTGTTGAAAAACTCAGCAACCTCATTAAAAAAGGTTTGATGATTTTTATCCTTAACAATTAACTGACTGCGCAAATATTTCAAATAATCACTTTGAGTCATCCCACGAAGCAGTTCATTATTTCTGGTAATTGATACTTCACCAGTTTCTTCTGATATTACAATTGTAATAGCATCCGTAACTTCAGAAATTCCCACAGCTGCTCGATGACGCGTTCCCAATTCTTTAGGAATTAAATTACTTTGTGATAATGGTAAATATGAGGCAGCTGAAGCAACTCGGAAATCTTTAATGATAACTGCCCCATCATGTAGCGGAGTATTAGGAATAAAAATATTGATTAGTAATTGACTAGAAACATCTGCATCAAGTGCAATTCCAGTTTCAATATATTCTTCCAAACCTGTTTTCATTTGAATACACATCAATGCCCCAATCCGGCGTTTTGACATATATTGAATGGCACCATCCAAAGCCTTAATTAGTTTTTCGGCTTTAGCGTTTTCTTGTTGTGATTGTTTAAAAATCGAACGACGTCCCAACTTTTCTAAGGCGCGTCGAATCTCGGGTTGGAAAATGACAATTATTCCAATTACACCCCAATTAATCACTTGATCAAGAATCCATGAAGTCATGGTTAAACCTAAGTACAAACTAATTATTTTAGCTAAGATTAAAATAATAATTCCGCGCAATAATTGAATTGAACGTGTCCCGCGTAAGAGCATAATTAATTCATAAATCAATACCCAGACAACTAGAATATCTAAAATATTACTTAAATTATGCAATGTTAAAATGTTACCCCAATCGATTCCCATCAGTCGGCAGTCCTCCCTGAAAATATTCTTCCTTATTATAACACTCTGGCTAATTCTCTTATACCATGCATTTGACCTGATTAAAAATAAAAGCATACAAATTAATAGTTTTTTAATGCTATTTGCGGTTTAATTTAGGTATGATAAAAATGAGGTGATTTTTATGACAAAAAGTAAGATTTGGCAAATTAGGTTATTTTTCCTAATTTGGCTAGTTTTTATTAAGTTATTTATTAAAGATTCAATTTTTGGATTTTTACTGTTAAATACGTTCTTAGGTTACATTCCAATTGAAGTAAGTTTTCACATTGGAGATAGACCACATCAAAATATTATCGTATTTTGGGTTCTTACATTAATTTGGTTAATGTTTTATCCCAATGCCCCTTATATTTTGACAGATCTCCTTCACTTATCTTGGCTACATCCCAGTGGTTTAGATGGTCTGCTAAAACTAGATGGACACATTTGGTTCCTATATACCAGCCTCTTAATTAGCGCACTTACTTGTGCATTTATTGGATTTGCTGGCATGATTAATGTTGCAAAGGCCATTAACAAGCGTTTACACTTAGAAAATCAATTTACCGATTTTATTATGACTTCTTTCTTAATTTTTTTAAGTTCCGTAGGTTTATATATCGGCCGTTTTTTAAGGGTCCATACCGTTTATCTTTTAGCTAATCCCAAATTCTACATTAAACTTTTTTTAACCATGTGGAATCGACAAATGGTAATTTTTGTAATTTTGATGACAATTGTTCAATTAATGATTTACTGGATTTACACAATTATTGCCACTAATAATACTGATAACAAAGAGGCTGAGAAATAATTTCTCAGCCTCTTTAATTATGCTTGTCCTATAATTCTAACTTCTGTTTCCAAATGAATCCCAGAAGTTTCAAAGACCGTTTTTTGTACGTGTTTAATAACATCTAAATAATCGGTCGCTGTTGCATGATCAACATTAACGATAAATCCAGCATGCTTGGTAGAAACTTCAGCTCCACCTGCTCGGTACCCTTGTAGTCCTGCCTCATGGATTAACTTACCTGCAAAATGTCCAATCGGACGTTTAAAAACACTTCCACAAGAGGGATATTCCAATGGTTGCTTAGATTTGCGTAGGTAGTTCAAATGATCCATTTCTGCTTGAATTAGGTTCTTATTACCCTTTTCTAATTTAAATGTTGCTGCTAAAACGACTCCACCTTGGTCCTGAATGCTACTATGACGATAACCAAAGTCAAGATCATCATGACTCATTTCGATAATATTACCATCCGAAGTTAAAACTGTTGCAGAAGCTAATATGTACTCTGTTTCACCACCATAAGCACCTGCATTCATGTAAATTCCACCGCCAATACTTCCAGGAATCCCAGCTGCAAATTCCATACCAGTCAATCCGGCCGCTTGAGCAACTTTGGTAGTCTCAATATATGCTGCTCCAGCTTCAGCAATCACGTAATTACCATCAACATGGATATCATTCATATCAGTTAAAATCATCGTCAATCCGGCGATTCCACCATCCCGCACAATTAAGTTACTAGCATTCCCTAACACCGTCAGTGGAATTTGATTATTTTTAGTAAACTTTAATAACATTTCTGCTTCTTTGTATGTTTTTGGAAAAGCTAAGTAATCCGCTTTCCCACCTGTTTTAGTCCATGAATAATTAGATAAAGGTTCGTTTTTTAAAATTTTAATTTCTTTAAATTTATTGCGTAAATCAATTGCCATTTTTTCTTGTCCTTTCGCTTACCTTTATCATTTTATCACGTCGAAAGACCGAAAACCATTCTTCTATGTAAGAGTGATATACTAAACTAATTAAGGGGGCTAAATAATGAATTTTATTACATGGAATGTGAATGGCATTCGTGCCATTTTAAAAAATAACTTTTATGAATTTTTTAATGCTGCTAATGCAGACTTTTTTAGTATCCAGGAAACCCGAGTTTCTCCAGGTGAAGTTAAGCTAGAGCTGCCCGCTGATTATTACCAATATTGGAATGATGCAGAGCGTCCTGGTTATTCTGGAACCGCCGTTTTCACTAAACATAAACCAATTCAAGTTATGTTAGGCCTAGACGGAAACGACCAAGACCCAGAAGGAAGAACAATTACTTTAGAATACCCTGACTTTTATTTGGTTAATGTATATGCACCTGCTGCTGGTGAAAAACTTCAACGACTAACTTTTAAAGAAGAATGGGACCAAAAGTTGATTAAATTTGTTGATCAATTAAAAAGTGAAAAAGCCGTGATTATTAATGGGGATTTAAACATTGCCCATGAACCGATTGATATCTACGCGCCCGATGAACACCATCATGCGGCTGGATTTACGGACGCAGAACGAAAGCAAATGACTGAATTATTAAACAGTGGTTTCACTGACATTTATCGTGCTACTCACCCAAATGAATCCAATAAATATACATGGTGGAGTTATCGAGGACATGCTCGTCGGGATAACCATGGATGGCGCCTAGACTATTTCTTAATTTCGAACGATTTAGTTTCAGATGTGAAAATCACAACTATTATGGATACGGTTCCTGGATCTGACCATTGTCCACTTCAATTAATTTTAAATAATTTAACCGCAAAATAGGAGAATAATGATGAACTTTGTTGCAATTGACTTTGAAACAGCTGCTAGTCAACGTGCTAGTGCTTGTTCAGTAGCCGTTACCGTAGTTCGTAATAACCAAGTTGTTAACGAATTTTATTCCTTAATTAATCCAGAAACTGATTTTAATTGGCGGAACATCAAAGTTCACGGAATTCATAGTCGAGATGTTGTTGATGCTCCAACTTTCCCAGAAGTTTGGGAAATTATTAAACCATTTTTTAAAAGAAATCGCTTAGTAATCGCTCATAATAATCGTTTTGATAACAGTGTTTTAAAAAAAAGTATTGAACGATATCGGTTACCAATACCACATTATCAAACTTTAGATACTGTAAAGACAACGCGTAAATTTTATCCGAATTTTGAAAATCATAAATTAAATACGGTCAGTGCTAATTTAGGAATTGAACTAGAACATCATCATAATGCATTAGATGATAGTTTAGCTTGTGCTAACATTTTGATTCATGAACACCAACAATTTGGGGATGACGCAATTCGTCCCTTTATCACAACCATCTAAAAAAGAACCTGAAGACTTAATCTTCGGGTTCTTTTTTCATCCAAATAGTTTGTTTAGTTTCAGTTTGATTTTTAAAACCTAATTTATGATAAAGCCTAATTGCCGATAAGTTTTCCTTTTTGACTTCCAATACCAGGTATTTCAATTTGCTATAATTAACCTGCCAATTAATTAATTCATCAACTAGCATCGTGCCTAGACCTATTTCTTGGTAAGCAGCTAAAACCGCGACCCCAACTTCACCAGTTAAGTCACTAATTTGCTGGACAGTAGCAATTCCAACTAATTGTTTCCCAGATGTGGCAAGTAAAACCAAATTAGTCCCAGAAGCGTTCAACAGTTCTATTTGTTGTGCCTCACTTTGTGCGCTAATTTGATTAACGTCCACGTCTAGCTCAAAAAAATCAGATTCCGTTTGAAGTTGCTTGAGTAAGGTTAAGAGCGCACTAGCATCATTCGGCTCAGCTGCTCGAATCACTATTTCTACTTCATTACTCATTTAAATTCATGACTCCTGACTTTAACATGTTATTAAAATGTGAGCCCTTAGCCATTAATTCAATCTCCCGATGATGATCATCAACTTGATCCTGCCGGGTAAACTTAATCCGTAAATAGTTATCAGGTAATTCATTCTCGGCAAACTTTGACCATTCAACCACACTAACTCCATCGCCATTAAAATACTCATCAAGTCCCAGCTCATCACTTCCACCAACTTCAAGTCGATAAACATCCATATGATAAAGTGGAATTCGACCTTCTTGATACTCACGAATAATTGTAAAGGTCGGGCTTTTAATGTTTCTTTTTATCCCTAACCCCTTCGCTAATCCCTTGGTAAAAGTGGTTTTCCCAGCTCCTAAATCACCATCAAGTAGCAACACATCACCCGGACGTAGTTGAGCAGCTAGTTTTTCCCCTAATCGTTGAGTTTGGCTGGGTTCAGTAACTGTTAGTTTCATTTTACTTTTCATCAGCTAACGTTTGGGTAGCCGTAATAATCGATACTTTATAAACATCTTCGGCATTACAACCACGGGAAAGATCAGAAACTGGCTTATTTAAACCTTGTAAAATTGGACCAATTGCTTCAAAGCCGCCCATTCGTTGTGCAATCTTATAACCAATATTTCCAGATTGTAATTCAGGAAAAACAAATACAGTTGCATGTCCAGCAACTTTAGAATTAGAATATTTTGCTTGGGCAACTGTTGGAACAAACGCCGCATCAAATTGCATTTCTCCATCAATTGGCATTGATGGATCCATTGCTTGTGCTAATTTAGTGGCATTTTGGACTTTTTCTACTTCTGGACCTTTAGCCGAACCATTAGTAGAAAAACTCAACAAAGCAACGCGGGGATCAATATCAAATAATTGTGCAGTCTTCCCACTTTCAACTGCAATTTCAGCTAATTGAGTTTCATTTGGATTAATGTTGATAGCACAATCAGCAAAAAGGTAACGCTGGTCCCCTTTTTGCATGATGAATGAGCCACTAATTAATTTCACCCCAGGCTTAGTTTTGATAATTTGAAGTGCAGGGCGAACTGTATCGCCAGTCGGATGATCCGCCCCAGATACCATTCCATCAACATCTCCCATATAAACCATAGTTGTTCCAAAATAGTTGGGATCTTTCAACCATTGTTCTGCCTGTTCAGAATCAGTTTTTCCTTTACGCCGTTCAACAATTGCCTGAACCATTTGTTGGTGAACGTGAACATCTACATTTTCAATTTCAATAACTTCAATTCCCTCAAGAGATACCTTAAGTTCATCAGCTATTTTTTTGATTTTAGCTTCATTTCCTAATAAAACTGGAATTGCTAAATCATCTGAAACTAACCGACTAGCAGCAGAAATGATTCGTGCATCTTCTCCTTCAGGAAAAACTAGTTTAATTTTACGACCTTTAATTTTATTTTTTAAACTTTCAAATAAATCCATCATATTCTCCTATCGTTCCATTTGAACATTTTCTGGTAGCTGCCAATTAATGGGCTTCTCTCCCATTGCTTCTAAAGCGGCATTAGTCTTCGAAAACGGGCGAGAACCAAAGAAGCCTCGATTAGCCGATAAGGGACTAGGGTGCGCCGATTCAATAACAATATTAGTCTTTGTATCAATCAGATTGATTTTCTTTCGAGCTGCATTACCCCACAAAATAAAAACTACCGGTTCTTGCCGCTTGGATAATTGATTTATTGCATAATCAGTTAGCTTTTCCCAGCCTTCATTTCGGTGAGAAAAAGCTATTCCATCACGAACTGTAAGAACTGAATTTAATAATAAAACTCCTTGATCAGCCCAACTCTTTAAGTAACCATGGTTAACAGGTTTAATCCCTAAATCATTGTTCAATTCCTTATAAATATTACGTAAAGAAGGAGGAATTTTCACGCCTGGTTCTACCGCAAAACTTGTTCCAATGGCTTGATGGGCTCCATGATATGGATCTTGCCCTAAGATTACCACTTTTGTTTTACTAAACGGCGTCCATTCAAACGCTTGAAAAATATGATTCATTGCTGGATGAATCTGGTGGTTCGAATATTCTTCAACTAAAAATCTTCTCAACTTTTGGTAATATGGTTTTTTAAATTCTGGCTCTAATACTGGCCACCAATCATTATCAATAAATCGTTTCACCTTTTTCACCTCGTGAATATTTTAACATAATTTTCACAAAAAAAGCGATTGAACTCATCTAGAATTCAATCACTTTTTTAATTATTCAATCAAGTAAAACTAACTAATAATGTTTCATTACTCGATCAATTTGACGTTTTTGATCACGTGCTTTAATATCATGACGCTTATCGTATTCATGCTTCCCTTTTGCAACTCCAATTAATACTTTAGCAAAATTATGCTTTAAATACATTTTGAGAGGCACCACGGTAACCCCCTTAGTTTGGACTGCATCAGTAAGCTTTCTAATTTCCTTCTTATGCAAAAGTAATTTACGATTACGTAAGGGATCATGATTAAATTGATTACCTTCCGTGTATTCATTAATGTGAATGTTTTGTAAAAAAGCTTCACCATTTCTAAATGAAACAAACCCATCTTTCAAAGTAACCCGGCGTTCTCTAACAGACTTTATTTCGGTCCCCGTTAATGCAATTCCAGCTTCAAAAGTCTCTTCAATAAAATAATCATGTCGAGCCTTTCGATTAGTTGCCATCACATTATCGTTATTTGGCTTACTCTTCTTTTTGACCATTTAAAATCAATCCTTATTTACGTTTTTTAATTGTAAAACTGTGTCCTGATTTATTATCACGTTTTTTCCCATGATTATCATTGTTCTTATGATTATTAAAACGACCACGAGTATGATTTTGTTGTTTTGGCAATAAATCACTGATTGGAGTCTTTTCAACATCAATTATTTCAAAATCAACTGAGCTTTGATCAACATCAACACCCACACATTTCACCCGAACATCTTGACCGATCTTAAACGTGCGCTTGGTGTTTCGACCAACTAAAGCCATATACTTAGGTACATATTGGTAATAATCATCCGTCATTCGACTGATATGAACTAGACCCTCAACCGTATTGGGTAATTCAACAAAGATCCCAAATTTCATAACTGAGCTAATCACACCATAATATTCTTCACCAATTCGGCTACTCATGTATTCAGCCTTCATCATTGCATCTACAGCCCGTTCAGTATCAACGGCCCGACGTTCTGTTTCAGAACAATGAACTGCTACTTCACCAACAACATCAGCATACTTAGCTCTAGTTGTTTCATTAATGCCATTATCTTCATAGTAATGAATTAAGCGGTGAATGAACATATCGGGATAACGACGGATTGGTGAAGTAAAGTGAGTGTAATATTTAGCACCTAGTCCAAAATGACCAACACATTTATCACTATATTTCGCTTGTTGCATACTTCTAAGTAACATTACTGAAACCATTGCTTCTTCAGGCTTACCTTCAACCTTAGATAAAACCTTTTGCAAAGTCTTTGGTTCAAGATGATCTGGATCAGCTTTAACATTAATTCCAAAAGCAGTTAAAAATTCAAAGAATTCTTTAACTCGAGTGGCATCTGGTACTTCATGAATTCGGTAAATGAATGGAACTTTAAGCTTATGATAAGTTTCAGCAACCGTTTCATTAGCTGCAAGCATAAATGATTCAATTAATCGTTCTGCGGTTCCACGAGTCCGTAATTGAATGTCAATCGGGTGACCTTCTTTATCAACGATAATTTTTGCTTCATTATCGTTAAAATCAATAGCACCACGTCTGCGACGGGCTTTGTAAAGAATTTTATGCAATTCATCCATTGTTTCAAACATTGGAACTAAGTCAGCATATTGTTTACGAGTATCAGCGTCTTTATTTTCAATAATTTCATTTACGGCATTGTAAGTCATTCGTGCCTTTGAGCGCATTACACTGGGATGAATTCGTGACTTAACTACTTTACCTTGGGGATTAATTTCCATATCACAACTCATACATAAACGAAGTTCACCTTCATTTAAAGAACAAATTCCGTTTGATAATCGTCTTGGTAACATTGGAATAACCCGATCGGTTAGGTAACAAGAAGTCCCTCGTTTATATGCTTCTTGATCAAGCATGGTACCTGGCTTAACGTAATGACTTACGTCAGCAATGTGAACTCCCAAATGATAGTTCCCATTTGGTAATTTCCAAGCAGTAACAGCATCATCTAAATCTTTTGATTCTTCAGCATCAATGGTAACTAAAGTTTGATCAGTTATGTCTTCACGACCCTTAGTTTCTTCGGGTAAAACATGATCGGGAATTGCATCAGCTTCTTGTAAAACATCTTCTGGAAATTGTGAAGGCACATCATGTGCGTACACAATTTGTAAGATGTCGATCCCAGGATCATCAACACTTCCAATAATTTGTTTAGCAACACCGACCATTACGTCAGGGTGCTTTGCGTTGGGATATTCAGTAATATCTGCTAAAACTACTTCGCCAGGGGTAGGATTAATTCCAGCATCCGTAACGTAAAATCTAAAACCAGCTAATTTTTTATCTTTTAGTTTAATTTGACCAATATAACCTTGATCATCAGTAGTTTTGAAAAATTCACCAACTACATGGGTATAATGGCGTTCAAGAATTTTAATTACCTTAGCAGCAGGTCCACGATCACCAGCCTTTTCCGCTGGCTTTGTAATTTGAACCTCAACTCGATCTAAATTCATAGCATTCATAGTATCATCAGGTGCAATAAATGCATCTTCAGAGTCATCATCAAAGCCTACAAATCCAAATCCTTTTGAATTAGAATGGAATACCCCTTCAAGTTTTAATTCACTAGGATTAATTTTGAAGTTTCCATCATGGGTTACAACAACGGCACGCTCTCTTTCAAGAATAGCCAATTCTTGTACAATTAATTTGAAGGCAGCTGAGCCATGATACTTTAAAGCATCAGCAAGGTCTTCAACACTATATGATTTTTCTGGATGAGATACAAGTTCATTTTTGATCTCATTCTTTAATTTATTATCTTCCAATATTTTTCCTCTTCTATGTTATTTATGTAGATAACTACATTATAAACGTTTTATTTTATATTCTTAATTATTTAGCCCTAATATATAAAAAAGCTCCTGCAAATAAGTCAGGAGCCCTTTTCTAGTGTTGTGAAATCCACATTAAAATTAATGCGATGGCAAAAAACATTATGCCTAAAACTACAGTAACTTTTTGGATAAATGATTCAAATCCACGTGATTTTGATTCTGAAAATAAATCGCTAGCACCACCAGTAAAAGATGACATTGCATCATTATTTTTTGATGGTTGCATCAAAACAGCACCAATAATCAAGATGCTAACAATCCATAATAATATCATTAAGAAGTCAGTCAATGAAAATTCCTCCTACCCATGTTGAAAAGGGCCAATTAATTCTAGTAGCTATTATAACACAAATTAAATCAATTTCAAAACCAACCTATAAACAAAAAAGAACCCCTAGCAATGCTAGAAGTTCCTTTAAAAAGATTAATTATTTGTTCATAATATCTTCACGTGCTTGACGTGATAAGTTGTAGAATGAGTGAATTCCTTTGTATTCAGCAACTGAACCTAATTGATCTTCAATTCTCATTAATTGGTTGTACTTAGCAATTCTTTCACCACGACTCATTGAACCAGTCTTGATTTGTCCTGCATTAAGCGCAACAACTAAATCAGAAATTGTAGTATCTTCAGTTTCACCTGAACGGTGTGAAATAACTGCAGTGTAACTTGCTTCTTTAGCCATGTTAACAGCATTAACAGTTTCAGTTAATGTACCAATTTGGTTAAGTTTGATAAGAATTGAGTTTGCAACACCCATTTCGATTCCTTTTTCAAGGTAATCAGTGTTAGTAACAAATAAATCATCACCAACGATTTGAACTTTTTTACCAAGTTTTTCGGTTGCAATCTTCCAGTCTTCCCATTCGTTTTCATCCAAAGGATCTTCGATTGAAATGATTGGGTACTTGTCAACAATACCTTCAAGTAATTCAACGAATTCAGCAGCAGTGTATGAACGACCGTCACCTTCTAAGTTGTATTTCTTAGTTTCTGGATCGTAGAATTCAGAAGAAGCACAGTCAAAGGCAATTGCAATGTCTTTACCAGGTTTGTAACCAGCACGTTTAATAGCTTCGATAAGAATTTCAAAAGGTTCTTCGTTGTTCTTCAAATCAGGGGCAAATCCACCTTCATCACCAACAGCAGTTGAGTAACCTTTTTCGTTTAAAATAGCTTTTAAAGCATGGAAAGTTTCTGAACCCATTCGAACAGCTTCTCTAAAAGTTGGAGCACCAACAGGCATAATCATGAATTCTTGGAAGTCAACTTTGTTATTAGCATGTTTTCCACCATTAATAACATTCATCATTGGGGTAGGTAAAACATGAGCATCAAAACCACCTAAGTAGTTGTACAAAGGAGTTCCAAGTTCATCAGCAGCAGCTCTGGCAGCAGCAATTGAAACAGCTAAGATAGCGTTAGCACCTAATTTAGCTTTGTTAGGAGTACCATCAAGCTTAATCATAGCTTGGTCAATTCCCAATTGATCAGTAACATCATAACCAATAATTTCTTTGGCAATTTTATCGTTAACATTGGCAACGGCTTTAGTAACACCTTTACCACCAAAACGATCTTTGTTACCATCACGTAATTCAACTGCTTCATGTTCACCAGTTGAGGCACCTGAAGGAACGATACCGCGTCCCATAGCACCATCTTCAGTGTAAACTTCTGCTTCAACAGTTGGGTTACCACGTGAGTCTAAAACTTCGCGTGCGTATACATCAGAAATAAGTGACATAATAAATCTCCTTAGTAGTGTAGTTATCTATATTATTTACAATTAAATTCTACATTTTTAAAATCAACAATGCAATCATTTAATTGATTAATTAAGCGTTTTAAAATTGGCGAGTTTTATAAATTCTGTAGGAGTGAGACTTGCTTTACCAGCAAGGACACCATCAATATCGTTTTCTTTCATCAAGGATTGAATGTTTTTATCAGTAACACTACCACCATAAAGAATTCGGACTTGATCGGCAATTTCATCAGAATAAATGTCTGCTAGGGTTTGACGAATTAGATAGCAGCCCTCTTCTGCTTCAGCTGTTGAAGCACTGTGACCAGTTCCAATTGCCCAGCTTGGTTCATAAGCAATGATAATTTTAGCAGCATCTGATTCAGAAACTCCCTGTACAGCAGCAGTTACTTGACTAACTACCCAAGAAAAATGATCGCCATTGTCAACTCGACCCATTGTTTCATCGCAACAAATAATTGGAATCATATGGTTGTTTAAAACTGCATGCACCTTTTTGTTAATAATATCATTTGTTTCATTAAAATAACGTCGTCGTTCAGAATGGCCAACAATTACATATTTAATTCCCATTTCAGCTAAAGCTAATGGACTAACTTCCCCAGTATAAGCTCCACTGTTTTTATAAAAACAATTTTCAGCAGTGATTTTTAATGGACTAGCATCATTATGTTCAATCATTGACTCCAAAAAGAGAGGGGACGCGGCAATTGCCGTTTCCACTTCAGTCACAGCTGGCAAATCTGGCTTGATTTTTTCAACAAACTTTACCGCTTCATCAAGCGATAAGTTCATTTTCCAATTTCCACCAATAAACGGAACACGCATTTTAACCCTCCTCTCATCAATTAACTAATTAAAAAGGCGTTGGCCATGCCAACGTCTTTTAATTAGTTTTTGTTAGATACGCAGGCAATTCCAGGTAAAGTTTTACCTTCAAGGTATTCAAGCGAAGCACCACCACCAGTAGAAATATGAGTAAGCTTATCAGCTACCCCTAGTTCTTTAACAGCAGCAGTTGAATCACCACCACCAACGATTGTAGTAGCATCTTTTAAAGTACCTAAGAAACGACCAATTGCTAGAGTACCTTCAGCAAACTTAGGCATTTCAAAAACACCCATTGGTCCATTCCAAACTACTGTTTTGGCATCGGCAAGGACACTTTCAAATAGCTTAATTGATTTAGGCCCAATATCAAGAGCCATATAGCCATCAGGAATTGCACCATCAACAATTTTAGCATCGGCATCATTTGAGAATTTATCCGCTACTACTGAGTCAACTGGCAATACAATTTTATTTCCGCCCTTTTCAAGGATTTCTTTAGCAACATCGATTTTATCTTTTTCAACGAGTGAGTTACCAATTGAAATCCCCTTAGCAGCGTAAAATGTATAAGTCATCCCACCACCAATAATAATCTTATCAGCTTTATCTAATAAGTGGTCAATTACTCCAATCTTATCAGAAACCTTGGCACCACCTAAAATAGCAACAAAGGGGTGCTTTGGATTATCAACGGCATTACCAAGGAACTTAATTTCTTTTTCAAGTAAGAAACCAGCTGCAACCGGTTTTCCAGCTTTTTCCATAGCAGTTGCAATTCCAACATTTGAAGCATGGCTTCTATGAGCTGTACCAAAAGCATCATTTACAAAAACATCACCTAAAGAAGCCCAGTATTCACCTAATTTAGGATCATTACCTGATTCACGTTTTACGTTTTCACCGTTAACAACATCTTGGTAACGGGTATTTTCTGCCAATAAGATTTGACCATCTTGCATTTTATCGATGGCTTCCTCTAATTGAGGACCTTCGTTAACTGGTACAAAAATTACTGGCTTTTTGATTAATTTTGAAAGTTTCTCTGCAACCGGACGAAGTGACAAACCTGGTTTGTCATCTTCTGATTTAATTCGACCTAAGTGAGAAAGTAAAATAGCTTTTCCGCCATGATTGATAACCCATTCGATTGATGGTAAAGCAGCTACGATTCTATTATCGTCACCAACTACACCATCTTTAATGGGAACATTAAAGTCAACCCGCATAAGGACATCTTTACCTTTAAGGTCTAAATCATCAATGATTAATTTGCTCATTATGAAAATCCTCCAATAATAATTGATAAAAGAAAAGACAGAGGAGGTATAACCTCCTCCGCCCTTTTCAAACTACAATTTAATGATTAAAGAGTAGCAAAGTGTTGTAAAGTACGAATCATGTTACAAGTGAAACCCCATTCGTTATCGTACCAAGCAACAGTCTTAACTAATTGAAGATCACCATTTTCAGTGATTTCAGTTTGACTTGGGTCAAATACTGAACCGTGTGAGTCTCCGATAACATCAGTTGAAACCATGAAATCTTCAGCGTAACCAAAGGCATCATTTTCGTGTTTCTTCATAGCATCGTTAACTTCATCAGCAGTAACTTTCTTGTCAAGTACTGAAACTAATTCAGTTAATGAACCATCAATTACGGCAACACGTTGTGCGTGACCTTTTAAGATACCATCAAGTTCGGGGATAACAAGACCAATAGCCTTGGCAGCACCTGAACTATGTGGAATAGTATTAACAGCAGCAGCACGGTTGTTAGCAAACTTAGCACTACGTGGACCATCTTGAAGAGCTTGGGTAGCAGTATAAGCATGAACAGTAGTCATGGTACCAACTTTAAGTCCAAATTCTTTGTTAAGCCAGTTAGCCATAGGAGCTAAACAACTAGTAGTACATGAACCAGCTGATACAATCTTGTCAGCTGGAGTAAGGGTGTCAAGGTTAACACCCGGAACAACTGTCTTAATGTCACCAGCTGGGGCAGAAATTAAGACACGTTTTGCACCAGCATCTAAGTGAGCTTGTGCTTTTTCTTTTGAAGTGTAGAAACCAGTACATTCAAGTACAAAGTCAACACCATCATTTTTAACCCAAGGAATGTTCTTTGCATCACGTTCTGCGTAAACAGGAATTCGTTTACCATCAACGATAATTGCATCTTCAGTTGCTTCAACCTTACCGTCAAACTTACCGTGAACTGAATCATATTTCAATAAGTAAGCTAACATTGAAGGAGTAGTTAAATCGTTAATTGCTGCAACTTCAATATCTTTTGAGTCCAATTCGTGGATACGTCTAAATGCTAGACGACCAATTCTTCCGAAACCATTAAGACCAATTTTTACAGTCATAATATGCTTCCTCCTTTAGGAATGTTATATTTTAAATACAAGTCATATCTTACCACTTTTAACTGAAAATGTCAGCGATTTCATTGCAGAGTATCAGATTAAATAGTGGTCAAAATGGTAAGGCAGTTCTACTACCTACGGCCTTAGTATAGCAAATCAAAAATTTAATGCAAAGTAATTACATCTCAAATTATCCCTTGAATAATTTCTAATTTTACTTTAGAATAATAGATGCAAGTTTTGTACCCCTAGTGTAATGGATAGCACGTAAGATTCCGGTTCTTGAGATGAGAGTTCGACTCCCTCGGGGTACATTTTTGACCTTAATTGTTAAGGTCTTTTTTTATATCCTTGATAGGTCCAAATAATTGACCTTGATTGACCAATATTATAAGATAAAGCCATGAATTTAGTTATTCAATATTAATTTTATTATAGAAAGAAGAGAAAGTTATTATGCCTTTAGTTCCAACTGTTGTTGAAAACTCACCTCAAGGTGAACGTGCATATGACATCTACTCACGACTTTTAAAGGATCGCATTATTATGCTTTCTGGTGAAATCGAAGATAATATGGCCAATGCAATAATTGCCCAATTATTATTTCTAGATGCCCAAGATTCAGATAAAGATATTTACTTATACATTAATTCACCCGGTGGTGTAATTACCTCTGGAATGGCAATTTACGATACCATGAACTTCATTAAATCTGACGTTCAAACCATCGTAATGGGAATGGCTGCTTCAATGGCGTCTGTCCTCGCTACTGCCGGTACCAAAGGTAAACGTTTTGCTTTACCACATTCACAAATCATGATTCACCAACCTTCTGGTGGAGCACAAGGTCAACAAACTGAAATCGAAATTGCGGCTAAGGAAATCCTTAAAGCACGTAAAATGATTAATGAATTGTTGGCTGAGCATTCTGGCCAACCACTTGAAAAAATTGATCGTGATACTGAACGAGACAATTATTTATCTGCTCAACAAGCTGTTGATTACGGTTTGATTGATGGAATTATGAAAAATAGTAAAGATAAAAAATAATTTAAAAGCAGCTTAACTCTGATTGATTTCAGAATTAAGCTGCTTTTTTAGTCTTTTTTTCGTAACTGATCAGCTAAATCATTGATTTTATGCAAACGATGATTAACTCCTGATTTAGAAATTGGTCCGTCAGGAATCATTTCTCCTAGTTCTTTCAAACTCACTTCTTGATTATTCATCCGCGTAATGGCAACATCACGCAATTTTTTTGGTAAACTATCGAGCCCCAATTTTTCTTCAATAAATTTAATGTTTTCAATTTGTTTAGTGGAAGCATTAGCAACTTTATTCATATTAGCGTTTTCACAGTTTACTAATCGATTAACTGAATTGCGCATATCGCGGACAATCCGAATATCTTCAAATTTTAACATCGAATTAGTTGCCCCAATTAATTGTAAAAAATCAGCAATTTTTTCTGCTTCTTTAATATAGACAATGTATCCACTGCGACGAGCGGTCTCCTTAGCACCTAAATTATATTTATTCATCATTTCGGCCATCATTTGGTTATGATCATCGTAAAGCGAATAAATTTCTAAATGATAACGCGAGGTTTCTGGATTATTAACGGATCCCCCCGCTAAAAAAGCACCCCTTAAATAAGAACGAACTTGCATGTCATTTTTTAATAATTCTACCGGAACACGTTCTAGAATTTGTTCACCATCGAAAATTCCTAAATCTTCTAAAACTTCTCGAACACTTTGGTTTAGACGAACAATATATAAATTGTTTTTCTTAAGTTTCATTTTACGTCTTACAATTACGTTTGCTTCAACTTGATAAAATTTTAGCAACAAACTATAAACCCGCCGTGAGATTGCTGAATTCTCTGATTGAAATTCTAACGCCAGTTTCCCATTAGAAATTTTTAAAGTTCCATTCATTCGAATTAATGCCATTAACTCTGCTTTAGCGTTTTCACGATGAACTTCCAAATTGGTTAATTCTTTTTTTACTTCACTTGCATATGACATTAAACCAACTCCTACTAATTAATTTTTGGCTGTCCTAGGAGTCGAATTAGTTCATTCGTCACTAACTCACCATTGTGAAAAGCACCATGATTTCGCAATTCCAAAAAATCAGACGAAATCACTCGGCAACCTAAGGCTTTTAATCCCTGATAATCTGGAATTACTGGTTCAGCTTCATCACGCCATCGTTGCCGATCAATATATTCCCTTGGAACGGGCTGATTATTAACCAAAACTGTATCAACAAACTGGCTTCCTAATTGACGATCTAAGACTCTTACATGATCGGCATCCGTAAAGTTTGTAGTTTCTCCTTGTTGCGTCATGATATTACAAATATACACAACCTCAGCTGGAGTATCAATCACAGCCTTTCCTACATTACTAACCATCAAGTTGGGTAAAATACTAGTATACAAACTTCCGGGTCCTAATACAATTTGATCAGCATTCATAATTGCCTCTATCACTGCTGGAACTGCTTGTGGTGTTTTATCACTGCTCGTAGATTCAACCCATACTCGTTTAATCATTTTATCAGCATGCGTAATTTCGGATTCACCAGTCATGGTCGTGCCATCCGTGAACTCAGCATGTAAAACTAAACTTTCATCGCAAACTGGATAAACATGACCGTCAACTTTCATCATCCTCGTTAACATTTGAACTGCCGCAAAAAAACCATCTTCCATTTCAGATAAAGCAGTAATAATTAAATTACCAATTGCATGTCCAGATAAAAACTTATCCGTTGATTTAAACCGATATTGAAAAATGTCTAAATCAACTTGGGGTAAATTCGAAAGACTCACCAAAACATTACGAATATCACCTGGTGGCAACACATTAATATAGTTTCGTAAAATTCCAGACGAACCACCATCATCAGCAACTGTAACCACAGCGGTAATATCAACATCCCGCTTTTTTAGATTTTTCAAAATGACTGGTAGTCCAGTGCCTCCGCCAATTACAACCATCTTAGGTCGACTAATTTGCTTTGCTAATTTGTTTACCATCAACTATTAAACCCCTTTGTAACGGCTAATTTCACGATGTGTAATGTTAACTCGAAATCCCAGTTTTTTAAGAGCTGCACCAAGTCTTTCAGTCATTGCAATTGAGCGGTGTTGCCCACCTGTACATCCAATTGCAATCGTCTCACTTGCCTTAGCAGTTACTTGAATTTTCGGTAATAAAAACTTCATTAAGCCATAAATTTTTGTAAAATATTCATCAGCATCTTCTTGATTCATAACATAATCATAAACCGGCTGATCTTTTCCCGTTAAATTTCGCAAACTTTCTACATAATAAGGATTAGTTAAAAACCGCACATCAAAAACCATGTCGGCATCAATTGGAATTCCATATTTAAACCCAAATGACATTAATTCAACGTGAAATGGCTCTGCTCCATGATTATCAAAATTATCAATTAATTCTTGCCGTAGTTGTTTAGGTAAAAGGTTGGTCGTATCAATCACTAGATTAGCGGCTTCTTTCACTGGTTTCATTACTTTACGTTCTTTTTTAATTCCATCAATTAAACGCCCATTTCGTGCTAACGGGTGGTCACGTCTAGTTTCTTCATAACGCGCTACAATTTTATTATCAGACGCATCTAAAAAAACCACAGTCTCTTTTTGATTGTGATTGTGATTGTGATTGTGCGCAATCTTCACCAATGTATTAACCACTTCATGAGCTGATCTTGGCGCACGTAAATCAATTACCAACGCAACTTTATTAATCTCGCTTGAAGTTCTGATTAATTCTGAAAACTTATAAATTAAATTTGGTGGTAAATTATCAACGCAGAAGTAGCCTAAATCTTCAAAGGTTTGAATCGCTTTAGTTTTTCCTGCCCCACTCATTCCTGTAATAATTACCAATTGATCATCTTGTGCCATCACTAATCCTCCAAACTTTTGTTAAGTATAACATACCGGGCGTTTCACTTGAACCAAAAGGAAAAAGCCCACTAGTTTAAATATGACTGACTAGTGGGTCCTTTGCTATTTTGCTGCTAAAGTTTTTTGATAATCTTTTTCTAAAATTGGCTTTAAATATTGGCCAGTCACACTTTCAGGAACTTTAGTAATTGCTTCAGGTGTCCCCGTTGCAACTACTTGGCCACCTTTATCGCCACCATCTGGTCCTAAATCAATAACATGATCAGCCTGTTCGATGACGGCCATGTTATGTTCAATAATTAAAATGGTATTCCCAACATCAACTAACTTCTGAAGTACTTCTAATAAACGTTTAATATCATCAGTGTGTAAACCAGTCGTTGGTTCATCAAGAATGTAAAAGTTTTTACCAGTTGAACGCTTGTGTAATTCTGAAGCCAGCTTCATCCGTTGAGCTTCTCCACCCGAAAGGGTTGTCGCTGACTGACCTAGTTTTACATACCCAAGTCCAACATCAGAAATTGTTTGTAATTTTCGCGTAATCTTTGGGATGGCCTTGAAAAAGTCTAATGCTTCATTAACTGTTAAATTTAGGACTTCAGAAATATTTTTACCTTTATATTGAACTTCCAAGGTTTCTGAATTATAACGTTTACCATGACAAACTTCACACGGTACGTAAACATCTGGTAAGAAATCCATTTCAATTTTCAAAATGCCATCGCCTCGACAAGTTTCGCAACGTCCACCTTTAATGTTAAAACTAAATCGTCCCTTTTGGTACCCCCGTAATTGAGCTTCGTTCGTTTTCGCAAACAAGTCTCGAATATCATCAAAGACCCCAGTATAAGTAGCTGGGTTACTTCGTGGAGTCCTTCCAATTGGACTCTGATCAATGCTAACTAATTTTTCAATGTTTTTATAGCCACTAATTGATTTATATTTACCAGGTTTTTCTGAATTATTGTTTAGCTTTTGTGCTAAAGCCTTTTTTAAAATGTCATTAACCAAGGTCGACTTCCCAGAACCTGAAACCCCAGTTACTACATCAAATTCTCCTAAGGGGAATTTAACCGTAATATCCTTCAAATTATTGGCTTGGGCACCTTTAATCGTAATGTTTTTTCCATTTCCCTTTCGTCGTTTTAATGGAACTGGAATAAATTTTTGACCAGACAAATATTGTCCCGTTAATGAATCCGGGTTCTTAGCCACTTCTTGTGGCGTTCCGGTTGCCATAATTCTTCCACCTGCTTGCCCAGCTCCTGGCCCAACATCAATTAGATAGTCTGCAGCCATCATCGTATCATGGTCATGCTCAACGACTACTAAAGTATTTCCTAAATCACGCATTTTTTTAAGCGATTTAATTAAACGATCATTATCACGTTGGTGTAATCCAATTGAAGGTTCATCTAAAACATACAAAATCCCGGATAAATTTGAACCAATTTGAGTAGCTAATCGAATTCGTTGGGCTTCTCCTCCCGATAAAGTTCGAGCAGCTCTAGCTAAAGTTAAGTACCCTAGCCCAACGTTTAACAAAAAGTCTAAACGATCTTTAATTTCTTTAATTACCGGTTTAGCAATCGCTGTATCTTTTTCTCCAAACTTAACCTGTGAGAAAAATTCTAATTCATCTGCAATGTTCATTTCCCATACTTGAGCAATATTTTTATCCGCAATTTTAACAGATAGTGCTTCACGATTTAATCGATATCCGTGACAAGTCTGACAAGTCAATTCACGCATATACTTACGCATTTGATCACGCGTAAAATCACTACTGGTTTCTTTAAACCGACGAGCAATATTATTAACTATCCCTTCAAATGGGGTGTCAACATCCCGAATTCCCCCAAAATCATTTTTATAATGAAAGTGAAACTCCTTGCCCTTTGAACCAAATAACAATAAGTCCCGTTGTTTCTTAGATAATTTTTTAAATGGGGTATCCATATCAATATTAAAAGCAGTTGCTGCTTGCTCTAAAAGTTCTGGATAGTATTTCGAACTAATGGGATTCCAAGGTTCAAGCGCACCCTCATTTAGTGTTTTATTTCGATCTGGGACCACTAAGTCTTCATCAACCTCTAGTTTTACTCCTAAACCATCACAAGCAGGACAAGCCCCTTGCGGTGAATTAAAAGAAAAAAGACGTGGTTCTAATTTACCAATCGTAAAGCCACATAATGCACAAGCATAGTGTTCAGAAAATAACATTGGTTCACGTTTTCCAAGAAAATCAATATTAGCATATCCTTCACTTAATCGAAGTGCCGTTTCCAAAGAATCAGAAAGTCGAGAGGTAATCCCATCTTTAACCACGATTCGATCAATTACAATACTAATGTTATGTCGCTTGTTTTTATCCAAATCAAAATCATCTGAAATATCATGCACTTCACCATCTACAATTACCCGGACAAAACCTTCACGTTTAATTTGTTCAAATATCTTTTGGTGTTTTCCTCGCTTATCTCGCACAATTGGGGAAAGAATTTGGAGCTTTGTCCGTTCTGGTAACGCCATAATTCGATCAATCATTTGATCAATTGATTGACTCTCAATTACTGTTCCATCATTAGGACAAATTGGTGTTCCTACCCGTGCCCATAATAAACGTAAATAATCATTAATTTCCGTTACCGTTCCTACAGTTGAGCGCGGATTTTTCGATGTTGTTTTCTGATCAATTGAAATTGCTGGACTTAATCCAACAATTGAATCAACATCGGGTTTATTCATCTGTCCTAAAAATTGACGAGCATACGATGAAAGACTTTCAACATAACGCCGTTGCCCTTCAGCATAAAGCGTATCAAAGGCTAGAGAGCTTTTCCCCGATCCCGATAATCCAGTCATAACGACTAACTTATTTTTGGGAACATCCACATCAACATCTTTTAAATTATGTTCACGCGCTCCCCTAATCTTAATTGTGTCATTTGCCATTTAAAATTCACCTCAATCCATCTCTTTTTTTAATTTTTTAACTGTATCGCGTAATGATGCTGCTTGTTCAAAATCTAATTGTTTAGCAGCTTCACGCATTTCATCACTTAAGTTTTTAATCATAGTCTCTTGTTCTTTATAACTCATTTGTTCAAAATCACTCTCAACAAATGGTTTCTTTTTATTATACTTATCATCTTCATCTTGCTTATAAGCTGAGATAGCTTTAGAAATCGGCTTAATGATTGTTTTTGGTGTAATATGATGTGCCTGATTATATTTAATTTGAATTTCCCGGCGACGAGCAGTTTCATCCATCGCAGCCTGCATTGAGTCAGTTACTCGATCAGCATACATGATGACATGTCCATTTTCATTTCGAGCAGCTCTACCAATGGTTTGAATAAGAGAACGGGGATTTCGTAAAAAACCCTCTTTATCAGCATCTAGAATTGCAACCAAAGAAACCTCCGGAACATCAATTCCTTCCCGCAACAAATTAATTCCAACCAGAACATCAAATTTTCCTAAACGAAGATCTCGAATAATTCTGGTTCGTTCCAAAGTCTTGATATCACTATGAAGATATCGAACTTTAATCCCTAAATCTTTCAAATAATCAGTCAAATCTTCAGACATCTTTTTGGTTAGAGTGGTAACAAAAGTCCGTTCATTTTTTTTAATTCGTTCGTTAATTTCACCAACTAAGTCATCCATTTGATCTTTAGTGGGCCGAACTTCAACGGTTGGATCTAATAATCCCGTTGGTCGAATAATTTGTTCCACTACTTGACTACTGTGTTCTAACTCATAATTGCCAGGGGTAGCTGACATATAAATCACTTGGTGAATATGTTTTTCAAATTCATTAAAATCTAAGGGACGATTATCATAAGAACTTGGCAATCTAAATCCATAATCAATCAGTTGTTTTTTTCGAGCTTTATCTCCCTTAATCATTCCGTGAACTTGTGGTAGTGTTTGATGAGATTCATCAACAAACATCAAAAAATCTTTTGGGAAAAAATCAAGTAGTGTATAAGGTGGTTCTCCTGGCTTGCGCCGATCCATATATCGTGAATAATTTTCAATTCCCGTAGTATATCCCATTTCACGCATCATTTCGATATCATAAGTCGTCCGCTGTTTTAGTCGTTGAGCTTCAAGTAACTTACCTGATTTTTCCATGGCAACTACTTGTTTTTCCATATCAGTTTGGATTTCAGGTAAAGCCACATTCATTACTTCATCATTCGTTAAAAAATGTGTAGCTGGAAATAAGGTAACTTGTTCTGGATTACCTAAGACCTCTCCAGTTAGCGTATTAACTTGTGTAATCTTGTCAATTTCATCACCAAAGAATTCAATTCGATAAGCATTCTGAGTTCCAGAAGCTGGAAAAACTTCAACGGTATCACCATGAACTCTAAAACGACCACGATCAAAATCAATATCATTTCGTTGAAATTGAATGTTAACTAATTTACGTAATAAAACATCCCGTTCCATTTCTTCGCCCACGTGTAACGTTACTGTATGATCTTGATATTCTTTAGGACTTCCCAATCCAAAAATTGATGAAACCGAAGCAACTACAATCACATCATTACGCGATAACAATGCACTAGTTGCAGCATGACGTAATTGATCAATTTCATCATTAATCGAAGCATCTTTTTCAATGTAAGTATCACTTGAAGGAACGTATGCTTCTGGTTGATAGTAATCGTAATAACTAACAAAGTATTCCACCGCATTATTAGGAAAAAACTTTTTTAATTCGGTATATAGTTGTCCTGCTAAAGTCTTATTGTGGGCTAAAACTAAAGTTGGTCGATTTTGTTCTTTAATAACATTAGCCATGGTAAATGTTTTACCAGTTCCAGTGGCTCCTAGTAAGGTTTGTTCTTTATCTCCAGCAGCTAAACCCTGGTCTAACTTCTCAATTGCCTTAGGTTGGTCTCCTGTTGGTTGATAATTTGATACTAAATCAAATTTTTTTTGTGATTTTGTAACCATTTTTTACCTCTTTTTCAATTCGTAAGGGAATAATTCCCCATAATACTATTATCTTAGCATACGAACATACTTTCGCAAAATAAAAAGAAGCCATCTTTTGATAGCTTCTTAATTTGTATTATTTATTTGATTTTAAACTTTCAACGTAGTCAAAAACGCCTTGACCGGCAATTCCACCATCTCCGACAGCAGTAGTAATTTGACGAAGATGTTTCTTTCTAACATCACCAACCGCAAAAATGCCAGGTACTTTGGTTTCCATTAATTCATTCGTATCAATCCAACCAGCTTCATCTGTAATGCCAATATTTCTAAAAGCCGAAGTCATTGGTAAAATTCCAACATAAACAAACACTCCAGCAGCTGGAACGACGCTCTCTGTATCAGTTTGATTATTTTTAATTTTAACACCAGTAACTTTACGATCATCACCTTGAATTTCCATTACACTACTATTCCAAATGAAGTCAATATTATCACGATCAAAAGCGCGTTCCTGCAAAATTCGTTGAGCCCGTAGTTGATCACGACGATGAACTACTGTAACTTTAGCAGCAATGTTAGCAAGATAAGTGGCTTCTTGAATGGCTGAATCCCCACCACCAACAACAATTACATTTTCACCTTTAAAAAAGGCTCCATCACAAACGGCACAATAAGAAACACCTCGACCACTATATTCCTTTTCACCCGGTGCACCTAATTTTCGGTATTCAGAACCAGAGGCAATTACAACTGCTGGAGCTTCATATTCTTCATCAGCTGTTTTTACAATTCGTCGAGTACCATCGATTTCAATACCAGTTACTTCACCATAACCATATTCAACTCCAAATTGGGTACTACTTGCATACATCTTTTCAGATAAATCGGGTCCAAGAACTGATTTAAATCCAGGGTAGTTTTCAATTTCAGCGGTGTTATTCATTTGCCCACCATATACACCACGATCAAGCATTAAGACCGACAATTCGGCCCGTGATGCATAAAGAGCTGCAGTCATTCCAGCAGGGCCGGCTCCAATTACAATTACATCATATTTTTTTGTCATCTAAAATCCCCCATTTATTTGCTAGTTAACTTTTTTAATTCTTTGATTACTAAATTATAATTAGGTTCATGTGATACTTCATGAACCATTTGTTCGTAAATAATTTTACCGTTAGCATCCACGATATAAACTACCCGAGCTAAATGATTAAATCCTGGAATAAAAAGATGCATTGCTTTTCCAAATGAACCATTTGCATCAGATAAAATTTCCATTCCGTCGGCATCATGTGCTGCACACCAATTCTTTTGGCTAGCTACAGGATCATTAGAAACTGTAACAAATTTAACTCCCTTAAAATCACTGGCAACTTGATTGAAATGAGCAGTTTCTAAACTACAAACATCAGTATCAAGACTAGGAACCACACTTAGTAAAGTTAACTGTCCCTCTAAATCTTTTGTTGTAACAGTTTGACCAGCTGCATTAGTTAAAGTAAATTCTGGCAAAACATCATCAAAATGAAGTTGTTCATTATCCATTTTATTCCCAAAGTCTTGGCCACCAATTGTTAATTTCATATTAATTCTCCTTAAATTATCTTTGCATTAAGCTTAGCATATTTACTTACTTTTGTTTAGTAATATGCTTAAAAAAAGGATACTGGATTAACAGTATCTCTTTTTAAATTATTTTTCTAATTTATCTGCTAAATCAATGATATAAGCCTTCAAATCATCACTTAAATCATCACGACGTAGAGCAAATTCAATGTTAGTTTCTAACCAACTAAGTTTGTTTCCAGTGTCGAAACGATCCCCTTTAAATTCATGAGCGTAAACTTTTTGGGTTTTGTTCAAGGTATCAATGGCATCCGTCAATTGAACTTCATTACCCTTACCAGGTTTAGTGGTTTCAAGGACATCCATAATTTCTGGAGTAAACAAGTAACGACCAATAATGGCTAAGTCACTAGGCGCATCTTCGGGTGCTGGCTTTTCTACGAATTGTTTTACATCGTACATCCCGTCACTTACTTCTTCAATGGGATCAATCACTCCATATTTCACCGTTTCTTCGTGGGGAACTCGCATTACAGCAAGGGTTGAAGCACCTGACTTTTCATAGCTATTAATTAATTGCTGCGTTAACGGAACTTTATCAGTCATTAAATCATCACCCAACATGACCACAAAGGGATCATTGCCTACAAAGGTTTTAGCAGTTAAAACTGCATCGCCTAATCCTTTGGGATAAGCTTGACGAATAAAGTAAATGTTCATATCATTAGTTTTTTTAACTGCTTCTAACATAGCATCTTTACCTTTAGATTCAAGGTTTTTTTCTAATAAAAAGTTAGATGAGAAATGGTCTTCAATTGAACCTTTTCCTGAACCAATCACAATTGCTAAATCAGTAATTCCTGAAGCTTTAGCTTCTTCCACGATGTATTGAATCGTGGGTGTATCAACAATTGGTAACATTTCTTTAGGCACAGCTTTGGTTTCCGGTAAGAAGCGCGTTCCTAAACCAGCTGCGGGAATAATTGCTTTTGTAACTTTTTTCATATTTTATAAACTCCTATGTACTATCCGATTTCAGAACGACCTTCACGAGTCATTAATTTCGCAATGGCGTCTTTCACCGTTTCTTCATTATTTAAAACAGAATGAATCGCATTCGTAATTGGCATCTCAACCCCACGTTCTTTGGCTAAATCATAAGCTGCTTCGCTAGTCGCAATTCCTTCAATAACCATTCCCATGTCAGCAACAATTTCATCAAGACTTTTGCCTTTTCCTAATTGGTATCCAGCACGCCAGTTTCGCGAATCTTGACTAGTAGCCGTAACAATTACATCACCCATTCCGGATAATCCAGTAAAGGTAAGTGGGTTCGCTCCAAAAGAAACTCCTAAGCGAGAGATCTCGGCTACGCCTCGTGTCATTAAAGCTGCTTTGGCATTATCACCATAACCTAACCCGTAGAGGGCTCCTGCACCAAGTGCAATAATATTTTTGAGCGCACCACCAAATTCAACTCCAATTATATCATTATTAGTATAAACTCGGAAATAGTCATTCATGAACAAGTCTTGAAAATGATCAGCTGATCTCATATCTTCACTAGCAACAGTAATTAAAGTTGGATCGTGTTTAGCAACACCCTCTGCCTGACTAGGCCCAGAAATCACTGAAACTGTCTTACGATTTTCTGGTTTAATTTCTTCTTCTAATACTGTTGAAATTCGATCAAAAGTCCCTTTTTCTAATCCCTTACTTCCATGGATAATATAAGGCTTAAGCCCTTTTTTTGCTAAAATTTGATTAACCACTTTAGCAACTGAACGAGTTGCTTGTGATGGCACGATAAACAAAACGTCATCAACTCCATCAAGAGCATCTTCTAATGAATCAGTGGCCTTCATTGATTCTGGAAAGGTAAAGTCCTTTAAGTAGTGAGAATTGGTATGTTTTGTATTAAATTCTTTAACTTGTTCTGGATTACGAGCATATAAACGAACATCATTCCCATTTTGATGAAGGATATAAGCTAACATGCTTCCCCAGGAACCCGCACCTAATACTGCAATTTTTTCAGTCATTATTTGTTACTCCTTTAATTTTGGTAATCATACCAAGCTAGATGTTTAACATTGTGACGCCGATAAATTATCAATCCCAGTGCTCCAAAGAACAAGAAAATCGATAAAATTTGTGAAATTCGTAGTGGACCTAACATCAAACTATCGGTTCGCATTCCCTCAGTAAAGAATCGACCAAAAGAATACCACATTACATAAGCCAGAAAAATTTCTCCTCGCTTAAATAATTTAGCAGAATGACGCATAATCATCAAGAGCGCAAATCCTGATAAGTCCCATAAAGACTCATACAAAAAAGTAGGTTGGCGATAAAAACCATCAATAAACATCTGCTGAATAATAAAACTAGGCAAGTGTAAATGTTTTAAAAAACCGAGTGAAGTAATTGCCCCAAAAGCTTCTTGGTTCATGAAGTTACCCCAGCGTCCGATTCCTTGAGCCATAATTACCGTTGGCGCAGCAATATCAAAAATCTGCCAAATATTTAATCCATGTCTTTTACAGAACCAATACATAAAGATACCGCCACCAATTAAAGCTCCATAAATGGCAATTCCACCATCCCAAATTGCTATAATTTCTTCCGGATGTTGCACATAATAAGACCATTTAAAAATCACATAATAGCATCGAGCCGAAACAATTGAAATGGGAATGGCCCATAAGATTAAATCATACAAATAGTCTTCATTTAATTTTTGTCGCCGGACTTCTTTCATGGACAAATAAACTGCTAACAAAACTGCTGTCGCAATAAAAATACCATACCATCGAACGTGAAAAGGTCCCAAATCAATAGCAACCGGATTTAAAACTAACAAGTTTCCCACTACTTATCACCCTTTTTTACATTTTCATTTTGATCTTTATCACTATGATCTTTAATTAAAGTGTGCAATTGACTATCAAAAATATCCATTGCATTATAGCCCATTGAGTTAGCTCTAAAGTTCATTGCAGCCGTTTCAATGATAATAGCTAGATTTCGACCCGGCTTAACGGGAATATTTAATTTTTTAAGTTCTACATCAAAGATTTGAACTGAATCTTTATCAGTTCCAAGCCGGTCATACTTCGTATCTTTATCCCAAATGTCTAGATGTACAATTAAATCTACTTTAGTTTCAGAACGAACAGCTCCAGCTCCAAATAAAGTCATTACATCAATTATTCCGATTCCCCGAATTTCAAGCAGATGACTCAAAATTTTAGGTGCGGTTCCAATTAAAGCTTGTTCATCCTGTTGGTATACTTCAACTCGATCGTCTGCAATTAGTCGGTGCCCCCGTTTAACCAATTCAAGTGCAGTTTCACTTTTACCAATTCCAGAGTCTCCAGTAATTAATACCCCTAGTCCATAAACTTCTACTAAAACTCCATGAACTGATTTACGTGGGGCTAACTTAGCTTCCAAAAAATCAGTCATATTACTTAAAACGCGTGAAGTATTAAGCTTTGATTCCAAAATAGGAATATGGGCTTTTTTACAAGCATTCACTAATTCAACTGGAGGTTCAATGTCAGTTGAAATCACAAAAGCTGGTGTATCTGGTTGACACATTTTCGTCATATCTTCAGCTAATTCTTTTTCTGGTAAATGTTTTGCAAATGATGTTTCAGTAATTCCTAATAGTTGGATTCGTTCAGAAGGATAATAATCAAAATAACCCGTCAATTCAAGACCCGGACGAGAAATGTCACTTGTGGTAATTGGACGGTCCAAATATTCTTTTCCCCAAAAAACACTTAAATGGGTATTATCAACTAATTCTTTGACACTTACACTTTTAGCCATAGAAATTCCTCCTCTACTCTAGTTTAATTTTAGCACTTTTAATCACTAAAATAGCTAGTAAATACAGAGTTACAAAGTGACATCAGTAAAGAAATTACAAAAATAACTCCAAAGGAAGAAAATTGAAAATCACTTCCAATCAACCAGGAGGTTAATGCTAATATTCCAGCATTAATTACAAAATTAAATAGCCCAAACGTTAATAAATTAATTGGTAAGAATAATAAACTTAAAATGGGCTTAATAAATATTTCTAAAATTGTCAAAACTACTGAAGCTCCTAAAGCAACCGGCCAACTTCCTAAAAAGAATTGATTAGGAAAAAGACCAGAAAAAGCCAAGAATAAAATAAAATTAATTAAAATTCGGCTAAAAAATTTCATAAAAAAAACTCCTAAATATCTCATAAAAAAAGAGCCCTTTCAGGCATCTTTCCTATTTGCTCGGAAAAGTAACAATTCCAATTTCGTGAGGGGCATCCGCGAAAATTGCAGTTTCTTTTAATTCCAAACGACCATTACGATTTTTAATTTTCAAACGACAATAAGTAGGATTACTTTGTAATGCTTGATATAGCTGGTTTTCATTTCGAACTGTTTTTCCATTAACTTCTTGAATTAAATCACCAACTTTTAAGTTCATCTTACTAGCAGGTGTATTGGCTTTCACCCCTAAAACTCTAATTCCATCAACTGATTGTTCAACTTCTACATTCTTTTGATCAACTTTTTTATAATGATGAAGGACTAATCCATAAGCTAGGCCAATGGCTAACAACGCAATCAAATCAAATAACGCATTTTTCCAAAGAAAGGCATCAACCGTCAACCCTAAACTTAACCAAACTAGCCAACCAACGGCTTTTGTAATTTGTTTTAAAGTTTTTTCTGACATTTGCCCAAAAAACTTAAGATTGAACCCAATCAAAATTGGTACTACTAAAATTGATAGTTTAACTCCAAAAATTTTAAAAACGGGCCAAAATGCACTAGAACTCGTAAATAAATCTCCCGGAACGAATAAAACTAAGGGAACTACCGTTAATTTATCAAAAAGATAAGAAGCTACTTGATTTCCGCGAACATTCTTTTGAATAATTGGTGACGTAAATGATTTAACATTGAGCTTTAAGAAAAGATACTGTAAAACCATCATTACAGTAACTAAAGCTAAAAAGTCCATATTCATTGAAGTATGTTCTGGCAAAAAATTTGAAAAATTAAATGAAAGAATTAAATATAGAAATTGGTCACCTAACAATATAAGAACAACTACTGAAATTAACATTAAAGTAAACGGAAACATCATGCCAGGAATCAATAACCCAATCGTTGCCAATGCTTCATATAAGAATACCCAAGAATAGTTAACTTCGATTCCAATCAAAGAAGTTAACAGCGATCCCACGATACCTAAAACAATTAGCGCAATTACAAAGGTTTTGATTTCCGTATGGTGAGGATTAATGGCACTATCAAATAACTTACGTTCTCGTGTTACCCGTCTTCGATAAGTCAAGTAAGTTCTAATCAAACCAAGCCAGAAAACTGGCATGATAAAGAAAAATAAAATGTTAGCTGCTAATTGCATAATTTGTCACCTTTACTAGTTATTTTGTTTCAAGTTCCACTGTAAGTAGTCGTTAATAAACGGATTTAAGTCTCCATCCATCACTGCTTTTCCATTAGCCGTTTCATGTCCTGTACGATGATCTTTAACCATTGTATAGGGATGAAATACATATGAACGAATCTGAGAACCCCAACCAATCTCGAGTTGTTTTCCCTCAATTTTAGCTTTTTCTGCGGCTTTCTTTTCTTCTTCTAACTCATACAACTTAGATTTTAACATATTCATTGCGGTCACTCTATTTTGAAGTTGAGAACGTTGGGCCTGACTGGAGGTCACAATTCCAGTTGGCAAATGAGTAATCCGAACTGCTGAAGAAGTTTTATTAATGTGCTGACCACCTGCCCCACTAGAACGAAACACGTCAATCCGCAAATCATCTGGATTAATATCAATGTTTACCGTTTCATCAAGCTCAGGCATAACATTAACTGAGGCAAAAGAGGTATGCCGCCTTCCAGCTGAATCAAAAGGCGACAAGCGTACCAAGCGATGGATCCCTTTTTCAGCTTTTAAATATCCATAAGCATTTTGTCCTTTAACCGTAAAAGTTACACTACTAATTCCAGCCACTTCACCAGGCTGATAATCATCAACTTCTACCTTAAAATTATTTTGATCAGCCCATCTAGTATACATTCGTAATAGCATATCTGCCCAGTCTTCGGCTTCAGTTCCACCTGCTCCAGGATGAATTTCAACAATAGCATTATTGCGATCATACTTACCATTCAATAAAAGATTTAACTTATAAGTTTGGACATGTTTTTCAACTTTAGCGAGTGTTGAATTAAATTCACTTTCTAATTCCGCATCTGCTTCCATTGCAATTAAATCCAAAGTAACTTCTAAATCCTCATATTCAGCAACTAGCTCATTAAAAGTATCATATTTGGCTTTTAATTCATTATTTTCATCAATTACTTTTTGCGCCTGCTGTTGGTTATTCCAAAAGCCCGGCTCTGCCATCTTACCTTCGTTAATTGAAATTGATTCATTTAAATGATCTAAGTCAAAGAGACCCCCTAAAGTCAGCAATGTCTTTTTTTATTTCAGCTACTTTTGCTTTTTGTTCACTTAATTCCACGATTATTCCTCCACTCAAAAAAAGGAGAACTATCAGTTCTCCATATTTTATCTTTGAATATTTTGTCTAATTTCAGCCTTCATAAACAAACGAGTAACTCCATAATCAATGTCAGCTACCATTTCTTCAAACATTCGTGAACCTTCACGTTGATATTCAACTAATGGATTTAGTTGACCATAACCACGAAGACCAATTGATTCACGCAATTGATCCATTGCATCAATGTGATCAGTCCAGTGGGAATCAACTACTCGTAAAATAACTACTTTTTCAAATTCTAGAAGTTGAGCTGGATCGGTCAATTCTTTTTCTTTTTCTGAATATTGTTTTTCGGCTAAATCAAGCAAGTAAGCTTTAATTTCATCAGCGGTCTTCCCTTTTAAATTATTTAAACTAATTTCGTTAGGGCTCACTAAAGAACTTGTCGCAAAATCTAGAATAGTAGACAAATTCCAGTTCTTTTGATCACCTTGAGTATGCAAATCAACAATATGATCAATGGTCCGTTTAATCATTGGCATAATAACCCATTTCAATGATTGTTTTTCTTCAATTACGCGATTCCGTTCTCCGTAAATTACATCACGTTGTTCAGACATCACGTTATCATATTTCAAAACGTTTTTCCGAGAATCGTAGTTATTACCTTCAACTCGTTTTTGAGCTGATTCAACTTGTTTAGTAATCATTCGACTCCGAATTACAGCATCATCATCTTCAACTTTAAGCGTTTTTAAAACATTTTTAATTCGATCAGAACCAAAACGACGCATCAAATCATCTTCTAATGAAAGATAAAATTGTGAATAACCAGGATCACCTTGACGACCTGCACGCCCCCGAAGTTGATTATCAATTCTTCGTGATTCATGTCGTTCAGTTCCAATCACGGCTAAACCACCAACTTCAATTACCCCAGGTCCAAGTTTAATATCAGTTCCCCGTCCAGCCATATTAGTTGCAATTGTAACGGCACCTTTTTGTCCAGCATTAGCCACAATATCAGCTTCTTTAGCATGATTTTTGGCATTTAAAACAACATGTGGGATTTTTTCTTGATCTAATCGGTGTGAAAGGTATTCAGAAGTTTCGACCGCAACCGTTCCTAATAAAATTGGTTGTCCACGGTGATGTAATTCCTTAATCTTATCAATTACTGCATCAAATTTTGATTGTAACGTTGGATAAAGAACATCTGCTTCATCAATTCTAACAACTGGCTTATTAGTAGGAATTGAAACAGCGTTCATGTTGTAAATTTCACGAAATTCTTCTTGTTCTGTTTTGGCCGTACCGGTCATCCCAGCAAGTTTTTGATAACGTCTAAACAAGTTTTGGTACGTAATATTGGCCATGGTCTTACTTTCTTCTTGGATTGTAACCCCTTCTTTAGCTTCAAGGGCTTGATGAAGACCATCAGAAAAGCGACGACCATCCATAATTCGACCAGTAAATGAATCAACAATTAAAACTTCGTCGTCTTTAACCACATAATCCTTATCAAGTTCCATAACATAGTTAGCCCGTAAAGCCTGGTCAATATGGTGAGTTAATGCCGTATTGTCAGTATCATAAATATTCTTCAAATTAAAGAATTTATCTGCTTTACGAATTCCAGTTTCAGTCAAAGAAACTGTTTTAGTTTCTAAATCAACTTTGTAATCAGTCGTAGCCGTTAAAGTCTTTGCAAATTGATCAGCTTGTTTGTACATTTCATTTGCACCACGAGCTTGTCCTGAAATAATCAAAGGTGTCCGTGCTTCATCAATTAAAATTGAATCTACTTCATCAACTAAAGCAAAATTTAAAGGACGCTGTACCCGATCTTCTTGATAAACCACCATGTTATCACGAAGATAATCAAAACCAATTTCACTGTTAGTAGAATAAGTAATATCGGCGTTATAAGCGGCTCGTTTTTCTTCAGGATTCATATCTGCTTTATTAACGCCCACAGTTAATCCGAGCCAGTTATAAAGCTGACCCATTTGTTCTGCATCACGTTCTGAAAGATATTCATTAACCGTTACTACATGAACCCCTCTTCCAGAAAGAGCATTCAAATAAACTGGCATTGTAGCCGTTAAAGTCTTACCTTCACCGGTTTTCATTTCTGCAATGTTACCTTCATGAAGAACAATTCCACCCATGATTTGCACTTTAAAAGGAGTCAATCCAAGAACTCGGTGTGCCCCTTCACGAGCTACAGCAAATGCTTCAGGAAGTAAATCATCTAAAGATTCTCCATCTTGAAATCGTTTTTGAAATTCTGGAGTTTTTGCTTGTAATTGTTCATCAGTTAACTGACTGTATTGCTTTGAATAAGCACTTACACGATCAGCAAGTTTTCCAAGTTGTTTAACCCGACGTTTGTCGCTTTCAACCCATTTTTTTAATACATTAGTCGCCATTTATGCTTTTCTCCTAATAGTACATTTTTTTATTTTTTAAATTAAACAGTTAACTCACATTCTAACATTTTATTAACATAATTAAAACTTAAGCAAAAAATGATTTGAATAATTATTATCAACTTATTTTTCAGCGGTTATTGAACCGTAGTTTCCATCTTTACGTCGATAAACAATGTCCGTGGTCCCATTATCAACATCCTTAAAAATATAGAAATCATGACCCAATAAGTCCATGCGCAAAATTGCTTCATCGGCAGTCATTTTTTTAAGTGGAACGCGCTTCTTTCGCACAATTTTAAACTGACTTGCATCAGTTTGAGTTGCTTTAAAGATGCCATTTTCACCATGATTCACAGATTTTTCGTTAATCCGAGCTTGATACGTTTCAATTCGGCTTTGAATATGTTTTACTGCTACCGCAACACTTTCGCGATAATCATCAGCACTTGCTTCACCACGAAGTAAAAGAAAAGGAAAAATGATCGTGATTTCTGCCTTAACTTTACCATTCTTAAATCCAAATAAATTAACGTGTGCTGCTGCACTTACATTATCAACAAAATATGGATCTAACTTTGCCATTTGTTCAGTTACATAGCTCCGGAGATTGCTTGTAATTTCAACGTCATCGCCTCTAAGATTATAAGATAACATTACACCACTCCTTTCGGCTAATTAAGTCGGTTCTAAATTACCATCTACTTTTTATTATAGTTAATAAAGGGGAAAATAACAATCAATCAGCGAGCTAAAGTGATGCTTCGAATTGAAAGAGCCCCATTTTCTTTTAGTATTTGAGCCGCATAGTGTAAAGTTGTTCCAGTTGTATAAACATCATCCACTAAAACTACTTTTTGTCCTCTAATTTGCGAAACTAATTGGGGATTAATTTCAAATGGTTGCTCCATATTAATTCTATCCAACCGACCTTTATCTGATTGATTCTGTGTTTTTGCCTTAGCCTTTAGACATTCAAGATAGCTAATTTCACTTAACATTCCTGTAACTTGGTTAAAATGTCGTTTTTCCATTGTTTTTTGTGTAATGGGAATGGGAATAACTATTTCATCTTTTTGAACTAATTTTGCAAAATGATGTTGAAATAAATGACGTAATCGATAGTCACCCTTGAACTTATAACGTTCCAAATATTCTTTTATAATTCCGTGATAAGGATAAAAGGAGTGATTAATTAATCGATTATGCCGTATTAGCCACTTTTCACAATCATGACAACGTTGACTATTATCTTGAAATCGACCGCAGTCACAACAATTCCCTGCTTCAGTTGGTAATTTAAATAACATTTTGCACTTTTCACATAAAAGCTTTGGCACAAAAGGTTGAAAACTCAAAATAAATTTAATTTTTAAATTAGCACTTAGAAAACCACCACACCAATAACATTTATCCAAGGGCCTTCCCCCGTTGATTCATTTCCTTAATTTGTTTTCTAGCTAAAGCTATGTTTTTTGTATAGTTCCCAATATAGCAGTCAACATCACCATTGGGACGACTAGCTTTTCGTCCAACTCGACCAGCAATTTGAACTAATGAAGCAACCGAAAAAACGCGTTCATCTCCTCCAAAAATAATTACATCAATCCCTGGGAAGGTTACCCCGCGTTCCAAAATTGTGGTAGTAATTAAGAATAAAATTTTTTCTTTTCGCATTGCTTGAACTTTTTCCATCCGTTGTTCATCCGCGGAATAAACGGTTTCCCAACATTTTTTACCTGAATACTTTTTAGTTAAAACTTCATCAAAAACCTGTAAATCTCTAATCCGTGGAACAAAAATCAGAAAACGTTGCTTTTTTTCAATTTTTTGTAGCACTTTACGAACTACCTTAGCTGAAACTTGTCCTGCATAAATTTTCCGTTTCCAATTAAAACAAAAATGTAACTTAATTTGGGGCAATAAATGCCGATGAAATCGCAATGGTAAATAGCTAATTTGGTATTGTTTCTGGAGTTTGAGGCTAGGAGTCGCTGTCATTAGCAATCGTGAGCCTGTTTGTTTAACGGACCGTTTAGCTCCCATCTGCAAAGAATGGCTATTCGCATATGGAAAAGCATCTACCTCATCAATAATTAGGATATCAAAAGCCTGCTTAAATTTTAGCAATTGGTGGGTTGTACAAATCGTTAGTTGACAATACTGATAAGTTTCTTCACTTTTACCATGCAACAAAATCATGCTTGTATTCGCAAAAGCAGCTTTGTATCGGGGAAATAGTTCTACACAAACATCAACTCGCGGAGAAGCAATACAGACTCGCAACCCTTGTGCTAAAGCCCATGCAATTCCAGCAAAAGAAATTTCAGTTTTTCCAGCCCCAGTCACCGCCCACAATAATTTATTTTCCTGTTTTTGAAAAGCTTGCACAATTTCAGTTGAACAGCTTTGTTGTAAGTCAGTCAATTGCCCTTTCCAAGTCAAGACTGGTTCGATAACTTCAAATTGATTAATTCCTGGCAAATGAATCAATTGCATCGAGCTGTCTAAGCGCCCCAAGTTTAAGCACTTGTAACAAAAATAGTTTTGATCCTGTAAAATAGCTTCAGATTTTTCACAATTGCTATCACATCTAGTACAATGGATATTAACTTGATTGATTGTAATAGCTGGTTGAACTACTAGTGGGAGATCTTTTAAATCTATTATTTCAGTAACATTTTTAGGAACTAAACGGCCAATTAAATCTAATTTATTCATTAAATCACCTCAATTCTAAATACGTATTTAAGGAAAATAATATGAAAAATAAATTTTTAACGATTGCTCATAGCGGTATTCATGAAATTGACATCAAAAAATCTAAATTTATCGCTAATGTCAAACGAGTTAATAATGAAAGTGAAGCAAAACTATTCATTGATAACATTATAGAAAAGCATAAAAAAGCAAATCACAATTGTTTCGCTTATCTTATTGGTAAAAATGATAATATTCAGCGAGAAAGTGATAATGGTGAGCCAAGTGGAACCGCCGGAGTTCCTATTTTAGAAGTTCTCAAAAATAATCATTTACACGATACCGCAATTGTTGTGACTCGTTACTTTGGTGGTATAAAATTAGGTACTGGGGGTTTAATCCGTGCTTACAGCAATTCAGCTTCTCAAGTAATTGAATCCGTTGGAATTGTAGAAAAATTATTACAAACTAAGATGGATTTAGTCATTTCTTATTCACTCAATGATAAATTGCAGTATTATTTAAAAACACATAATTTTACTATTTTAAATATCGAATATGGAGGTACAGTTAAAATCAGTACGGCCGTTTTAACGGATCAAATTGCTAAATTCACAACCGATCTCAATAATTTATTAGCTGGTAATGTTGAAATCATACCATGTGACGAATCTTACTTTGAAGTCCCTTATCAAGAAAAACAAACCAAGGAGTAGTCTAATGCAAAAATCACAAGCAACCAAAAAAGAGCGCGATAACTTTAACTTTAAAAGTTTCATTACCTTAATTCGTCAAACTAAACCAAAATACTGGCAACTTTGGGTAGGACTAGGACTAGGTTTAATTGCAACCCTAGTTCAATTATTTGTTCCTAAAGTCGCGCAGTCAATGGTTAATAATTTTTCCAAAGGAGTTAGCGCTCCTTTAATCACTGGGGTAATTATCCTATTCATCGTTAGTGCCCTAATCAATTCCTTATCAGGAACCCTTTTAGGGTTCTTTGGTGAAAATGTTGTCGCTAATTTAAGAAAATCATTGTGGAATAAAATTTTACGGTTTCCCGTCAACTACTTTGATAACGTCAAAACCGGAACAATGACATCGCGATTGGTTAATGATTCTGATCAAATTAAAAACCTATTATCAGTGTCATTTCCAAGTTCAATAACATCGATTTTTCAATTGGTTGGAGCTTTAGCCATCATGTTATTTATGGACTGGCGAATGACCTTAATCATGTTCATTGCAGTTCCTTTGGTAATGGTAGTAATGCGTCCCTTGATGAGGAAAACGCGTCAAGTTGGTCGCCAACGTCAAGATGAACTTGCTGACTTTTCAGGTAAAGCTGAAGAAACTTTAAATGAAATTCGATTAGTTAAATCTTCTAATGCTGAGAATTATGAAGCCAAAAGCGGAAACAAAATGGTTAATAATCTCTACAAGATTGGTTTAAAAGAAGCCATCTATGATTCAATCGCTAGTCCTTTAATGGGAACGGTAATGATGGCGTTAATGGTAGGTGTCTTAGCATATGGCGCTCATCGTGTGGCAACTGGAACGATGACAATTGGAACTATGTTTGCCTTTTTGATGTACCTTTTCCAAATCATTGGTCCAGTTAGTATGATGGCTCGGCTCTTTACTGATTTATCAAAAGCCAATGGTGCTACAGATCGAATTCAAGAATTAATGAATGAATTAGAAGAAGATTTTACTGCTGGTCAAACTTACAACGTTGCTGGCAAACCACTTCAAATGCAAAATGTTGATTTTGCTTATGAAAAAGGTCTACCAATTTTGAAAGATGTTAATTTTACGGCTAAACCAAATTCGACAGTCGCCTTTGTTGGGCCTTCTGGAAGTGGAAAATCAACTATCTTTAGTCTAATTGAACGGTATTATCAACCGACTGCTGGAACCATTACCATTGGTGACCTAGAAATCAATAAAATCAGCTTAGAAAGCTGGCGCCAACAGATTGGATTTGTATCCCAAGATTCAGCCATTATGGCTGGAACCATTAGACATAACTTAACTTATGGACTTAATGACAATTACAGTGATGAACAACTTTGGCGAGTTCTTAAGCTTGCCTACGCGGATGGATTTGTCAAGGAAATGTCAGATGGTCTTGATACTCAAGTTGGGGAACGTGGTGTAAAGGTTTCTGGTGGGCAACGTCAACGTTTAGCCATTGCCAGAGCATTCCTACGTGATCCTAAAATTTTAATGCTTGATGAAGCAACAGCCAGTTTAGATTCTGAATCAGAAGCAATGGTCCAAAAAGCACTTGCTAAATTGATGAAGGGTCGCACAACGCTCACAATTGCTCACCGTTTAAGCACCATCGTTGATTCTGATGATATTTATTTCATCGATCATGGAAAGGTGCTTGGACACGGTACCCATCAAGAATTGCTCAAAACGTTACCAGTTTATCAAGAATATGTTCGAATTCAATTCAAGCAATAATTGCAGACAAAAAGCGCTCGTCAATGCGACGGGCGCTTTTTATTTTAAGCATGTAAATGATAGTTAAAAGTTGACACAATAATGTTCTGCCGTGAGTTTAAAGCAGCTCTTAACTTCAAACCGGTTTGATTATGAAGGACTTGTTGCCAATGATGCTTTGGTACAAATTGTGGAACTAAAACTGTTGTGGAATAGTTTCTAGCATCATCTTTTCGTGCCACCACATCACAAAATCTAATTACAGGTCCATTAATCGACCGATACGAAGTATGAATATTAACAAACCGAATATCAGGATATTCTGCTTTGAATTTTTCTTCGTTCTTTTTCTCATGCTCTGGATTAGAATCCATTGAAACATGAACTGCTACTACTTCATCCCCAATTGACTGAGCATAACTAAGGGCCTCACGTGTCACTTGAGTAACATTTCCGACTAGTACTAGCACAGTTGAACCAACGAAATGACGTGGTTCTTGTTTTTCAAACATGTTTTCCACGCGAAGCTGAGCAGCAACTCTGACATAGTGACTATGAATTCGATAAAACATTGTTAAAATCAATGGCATAATTACCAAATATGGCCAAACATCCTTAAAATGAAGAGCAAATAAGAAGAGCACTAGTCCAAGCGAGATAAAGGCTCCAACAAAGTTAATAAAAATTTTCCCGGGCCAAAATCCTTCACGCTCTCTTAGCCAATGAATAATCATTCCTGACTGTGATAGCGTAAATGGAACGAAAACTCCAACTGCATAAAGTGGTATCAAGAGATTCGTTTTACCATTGAAAATAACAATTAATACAATTGCTCCAATGGCTAAAGAAATAATTCCATTCGAATAACCTAAACGGTCTCCCTTATCAAGATAAGCGTGAGGAAGATATTTATCTTTTGCCATGTTGTAAGCTAAAATTGGAAAAGCAGAAAATCCTGTATTAGCAGCAACTGCTAAAATTAAAGCCGTTGACATTTGGAGTGCGTAGTAGAAAATTCCATGACCAAAAACGCCTGCCCCAATTTGAGATAAGACAGTATCTTTGGCATTTGGAATAATTCCCATGTAGTAACTCAAGAACGTAATCCCTGAGAAAAAGGCTGCTAAGATAATGGCCATCAACGCTAAGGTGTTAGCAGCATTTTTTCGTTTGGGCTTTTTAAAGTTTGGTACCGCATTACTAATCGCTTCAACTCCGGTTAAAGAAGCTGAACCAGATGAGAATGCCTTGAAGAATAAGACTAAAGTCATTCCTTTGACAGATGCATTAAGTGGTGCATATGCATGATACGTAATTTTACCAGTTAAGATATTGTAAGCACCAAAACCAATCATGAACACAATCATGAAAATAAAAAGATAGACTGGAATCACTAAGAAAGCTGCTGAGTCCTTCATACCCCGTAAATTTAAAATCATAATAGCAATTACAATCACAATTGCAATCGGAACTTGATAATTATACAAAGCAGGAATGGCTGAGGTAATTGCTTCCGTTCCAGAAGTCGTTGAAACCGCTACAGTTAACATATAATCAACCAGTAGCGAGCCCCCAGCCACTAATCCAGTTGTTTCGCCCCAATTGGTCCTCGCAACTACATAAGCTCCCCCACCAGATGGGTAAGCATAAATAATTTGTCGATATGACAAAGTAATTGCTGCCAATAAAACTAGGACTAATAGAGCAGCCCACATTTGATACATTAAGGCAGCCGTTGATAAAGTAATCAAAACTGCAGTAATTTGTTCAGTACCATAGGCAACTGATGACAAAGCATCAGATGATAACAATGCCAGTCCTTTAAATTTAGTTAATGACTGTCCAGACTCGTCAGTACTCTTGAGTGGACGTCCAATAATCAATCTTTTTAAATATCGCCACATGAAACTTACTCCTATTTAACAATTAATTTGTATTTCAACATGGTGTTAATTGTACTACAAATCTTAATTAAAAAAAAAGAAAGCTCAGAAAAATTTAAACTTTCTTCCAAAAACCAGTTAATAATATGATTAAGATTGAAAACCAGTCAATTATGTCTAATTATCTAGTCAAAAAATTCCAATCTACCCAATTTTACTCATTTGTATCTGGATTTTCTGAATTTGAATCATTGTTTGAATCAGATTGGGATGCCTCAGAATCCGTATTATATTCGTCTTGCATCTTTTTAGAGTAATCATCCAAGTTTTCCCCATGACTATAATAATCATCCATATCTTTGACTCCAATTGGAAGTTCAGGGGCATTAACATCGTTAATAAAAAAACTATAATCTTTATCTGTTGGATGCCGTGTTAAAATCATATAATGTTGTTGACGCCCGGCCCCAACAATCACAGATTCCTTTTTGCCATTAATTGTCAATGTTGATAGCCAATAATAATTGGGCTCTCCTCCAGCGTAAGTTAAAACTGATAAGGTATTAATCGTATAAGAGCCATCATCATTTTTATTAGATGGTAATTTCAAAGGTGAACTATCTTTCGTAATTTTCTTTTGATGCTCAGAATTAGGAACATCGATTTCATTTGAGGTAATTGTACAAAATAATTTATTACCTGTGTACCAGTTACCTTGATACTCTTTTGGAATTAAATCTTCACTACCAGTTTTTTTATTAGTAGCTTTAGCTTTTGGTTTTACAATTGTTTTTTTAGCTTTATGGTTATTACTATTTTCGTTTTTATTGGAATTAACCTGCTTACTGGTTTGTTTTACTTCAGAAGATTTTTTTGAATTACTAGCAAATGCATAATATCCTGCACCGCCTAAAACAATTAACAGAGCTAACCCAATCATAATTCTCTTCATTTTTAACCTCTTGACCGAACTAATTGAGAGTGTAAATCATTATGTTCATGATTTGCGTTAAGTTTATAAGCAAACATTTTATTGAGATTTGATGATACAAACTTACCATCTGTTGTACCCGCACCATTCTTTGAAATCGTCGCTTCATCTTGTCCCTGATGAATTACGCTAATGACTGGCATCTTATTTTTTAAATTATCTAACGTAATATTAGAATTACTTTCTAAGACTTGACGAGTACTATCGTCAGCTAAGTCAGCATTAATAATTTGTCCATCAGGATTGTTATCTTTCCACTGCTTTTCTCCCTGATTAATTTCTTTATTATACTTATCATTAGCCTTATCTTCAGAACTATACACATAAAAAAGGGTATCTTTATCCCTTGCATCGTTTAGCATTTGTTTTACTTCAGTTGATGAAGTTGCTTTTACATTATGATTTTCAAATGTAATAAACCCAATTGTACCTAGCAACAAAACAATTAATACTCCAATAATTGAAACTACTACTTTGTGTTCTTTAATTGTATTCATAAAATTCACTTTCTTTTTAGATATCTGAAACATGATCTTTTAAATTAAAAATTAAATTAACAATAACAGAAAAGATCCCTAAAATTCCTGAAATTCCATTTCCAATTATCATGGCATTCGCAATCGCATTATAATTATCTCCAAATGGTAAAAATAATAAAAATAACACTAAAAATACTGGGAGTCCCATTTCATATAACGCATAAAACTTAAGCTTTCCCGTAAACCAATAATTTGGAAAAAAGTTTCTTACTTTTTTATGTTCGTTACTAAATTTGATTATTTTATCATTTAAATACTTTGCACAAATTGAATTCATAATGCAACCAACAATAAAACCATATGCAATTGCTAGAAAAACAATTACTTCAAAAATTAGAACAATCATCTTCTCTAAGCCATCTTTTTTTCCTTGTTTTGGAAAAAAGATATTAGAAAGCGCTAAGCCAAGACCAATATATGGAACACCCTTAAATTGATTATCAATATTATTAACTAAATTGGCATGACTTGATAAGTAACCCACTTTTAAGTATTTATTAAATCCCTTTTTTTCAAATACTGAATCATTAGAATCAATTAATAGTCCATCTTTTTCATAAATTGGCGCAACTGGTTCAGCATAATGCGTTTCCTCAATTTTTCGATATTGCAATGTTATCCCCTCATTTCGTTCACTGTTCTTTAGTAACTTTTTTTACCGCACTAAATGCAATTCCAATTACATAAATAAACCCAGCTAACCAAGGAATCATCTTTGCAACTTGCAAAATATTCTGTAAATCATCCATAGTTGTACGGGATTGAACTACATTCATAGCCGTGTCAACCGGATTAGCATATACATACATTCCAAGACCAGCAGCAATTATTAATACAACAACTCCAATAGCTTTAAAAATCATGCCACCAGTAAAGTTATGACTAAATCCCTTCACTAAACCACCAATAGTTGCCAATCCACCAAATTCAGCTAACACCAAACCGATAACATATAAGTAACCTCCATTATTCAAAGAACCATTTTGAAAAACTGAACCAATTTGAGATCCCATATCTTGAACATTATTATTACCAATTGAATATAAAATAAGCCCAATAATCAATGAAATGATTCCAATCCAGAGCTCATTGTTAACCTTAAAACTTGAAGTTGCGACTGTACTTGTTTGAGGCTGCTTTTCACTAGCTTTAAATTCTGGTTCTTTCACATTGTTATTGCTTACAATATGTGATGGCTTCGGTCTAATACTTTCATTAATATTTCTATTCAAATTAGAATTACCATTACTATCATTTATTCCTTTGTGTGTACCTTCTTCCCATGGAAATCCAGTTTTACCAGATAACAAGGGATAAAAATATAACATTAACATCAAAATCAATAATAACCACCAGCGTAATGAATCAAGCACTACTGAGAATGCAAAAAAAGCGAAAATGGTGATACTACTGTGTTCTGAAAAAGCAAGCACTTTACTTAAATTGTGCCGATTAGGAACAATTTTTTCAAAAATATCAACACTATCTTTTTCAACTTTTTGTGTATTCAATTTTGATTTTAACTGATCAATTTCTTGCTTTAATTTTTCTGATTCATTTGTATCATTTTGAGTATCGTTACTATTTAATTCATAACCACAATTGCTACAAAACTTTGTTCCTGGTTCATTTTTTTTATGACAATTTGGACATTCAACCATTTAAAACACCTCATTTAAATTTTCAAGTATACAAAAAAAGCTAGACACTGGTGCCTAACTTTTCAATTTGTAACTAATTTTCTTTACGGAACTTAAAGAAACTGCCTAAGCCCAATAATAAACTAGCAATTACCGCTACAATTCCACTAATTGTTAAAGTTGAATCATTACTTTGTCCAGTTTGTGGCAAAGCGTTAGCTTGATTATCAGCTTGAGCAGCATGTTGTGGAACATAGTTATCAGTCACTGTCGTGTCTACACTGGTATCATCACTAAAATGACGTCCAACTGGTTGGTCTGCAATTTGCTTATCAGCAGTACTTGCAGTATCTGTAGCTTGACTAACATTATCAGTTGGTGTTTCTGGGTTTGATGGTGTTACACCGCCATTATTATCATTTGGCATCACATGATTAGTTGGTTTTTCATCATCATTGTTCCCAATAACATTTGATGGAACATCTTGGTTATTATCATTTGTTGGGGTATCAGGCGTCACAACTCCATTATGTCCAATGTTTGATGAATCATCAGAATCGTTATTATTTGATTTTCCATCATTAGCAGGAATGACAGGTTTTACTTCTCCATTATGTTCTGTATTGTCTGTTGGAGTATTTGAACCATCACTATCACTAGGTTGTGATGGCTGGTTGTAATGATTTCCCTCATCGGGTGTTACTGGAGTAGCTGGTGTTACTTCTCCATTGTTACCAGTATTATCAGTTGGAATTACTGGGTTTGAAGGCGTAACTTTTTTAACTAATCCATTAATAGCTGTCTTTAATGTATCAGTAGCATTATCAATATCGGTTTGTGAAGCATTAGCATTATCATTTACGTTTTCAGCAGTATCAAGTGCTGATTTTACATTTTGTGCTGAAGTATCTGTATATTGCGATAAATCAATTGCTTGAGCTTGTCCAATTTCAACTTGTAAAGCACTTTTATCAACAGATTGGCTTGGTGTACCATTTACTGGAGTTAATGAACCATACGCGTCTTCAGAATTTACGGCTGATTGACTTCCCCAAACATCACCATTTTGAAGATCAGTAACATGGTATTCGCTAGTTTGTTTTACGTAATCATTAGATACCGTTCCATAACCTTGGAACACAAACTGTTCTACATCACAACTTAAATACCATACGTTTCCTTCCTCTCCACTAAAATCATTTTCAACTCGGGAAGCACGAGATACCTTAGTACCAGCTTTATAAATGTGTCCTGAAACACCCTTCATATCTTGAGTTAATACTCCAGTTTGAATCCATGCTTGATTAAGCAAAGCGTTTCCTGGATCGTTAGGATCATCACTAGCCAAAATCATAGTACTTGCTTGAAGTGTTGATTGAGACTGTGTTTGTGCTTGTTCTGTTTGAGTTGTTGCTGGTTGATCAGCTGGTGCTTGCGCAGTATCAGTAGAAACTTCAGGCGTTGCTTGAGCTTGAGGTTGTTCAGCTTGTCCTTGATCAGTTGAAGCGGTTTGTTCCTGTGCTAAAGTTACAGGAGCCTGTAATGTACTTGTATCCGTGGCTGCCGGTACATTTGTGTCAGCAAAGACACTATTTCCGCCTAGAACTAATCCACCAATCATAAAAGTAGTTGCAGCAGCAACTCGCAACCAAGCGTGTTTTGTCTTAATTAATTTGTAACGTTGTTTTCTTTCCATGGGTTCAATCTCCTATGTACGTCTTAATAAAAACTAAAGAAAATTTTAGTTTCTTTCAGTTAGTGTACCCCCCCCCCCCCCCCGCGAAAAAAGTCAATACTTTTAAACAAATTAATTTAAATTTATTTCTAATTTTACTTGGCTTAAGATTTACAAAAAACACTATAAAAAGCAAAAAAATATTGAACCACAGAAAGAAACCGTGAACAGTTAAATTAACGGCTTTTTATTAAAAAAAGAAAACTCAGACAATTTTAAGCTTTTTCCAAAAAATTAGCGTTTTTATTTCCATGCGTAGTTTTATAAAACTAATAATAATTAATCATCGAATATAATAAACGAATTTCTTGCTTATTAATAAAATACCAATTACTGTTTAGGTGTAATCAATAGGCATAATAATTGACATTTTAATCCTATCCATCAATAATGATTGCATACAATTTAATTTGTAAAAATACTTTATAAAGGAGTATCAACATGACAAAAAATAATTATCAGTTTGACGTTTTATATCTCGGTAGCGGACATGGTGCTTTTAACGGTGCTATTCCCCTTGCCATGAAGGGTAAAAAACTTGGAGTAATTGAGGCAGGAAAAGTTGGTGGAACTTGTCCTAATCGTGGTTGTAATGCAAAAATATCACTTGATATGCCTGTAAAAATTAAACAAGCAGTTGATGCTATGCAAGGTCAAGGCCTTGAGGGTTCAACTACAATTAATTGGGAGCAAAACGTAAAACATGAAAAAGAAGTCATTGGATCCCTTCCCGGTGCGATTGAAGAATCAATGGCCAGTGTGGGAATTGATGTAATTCATGGTTATGGTAAATTAGTTAACGATCATACAATCGAAGTTGATGGGATTCAATATACTGCCCAAAAAATCGTGATTGCAACTGGAGCTCATTATAATCAACTTGAAATTCCTGGAATTGAATTAGCACATAATGGAACCGAATTTTTAAATCTTGAAGAACAACCTCAAAAAATGACCGTGATTGGTGGAGGTTATATTGCTATCGAATTTGCTACCATTGCCGCTTATTCTGGAACTAGCGTTACTTTGTTACTTCATCACGATAAAGCGTTACGTCATTTCTATCAACCATTTGTAGAAGAATTGCTTACCAATCTTGAAAAACAACAAAATGTTAAAATTATCAGAAACGTTACTCCACAATCGATTGAAGAAACAGAAGACAATAACCTTGTAGTTAAAACTAACCAAGGCAATCTCTTAACTAACTGGATTTTAGACGCAACTGGCCGAAAGCCCAACATTGAAAATATTGGTTTAGATGAAGTAGGCGTTAACTATAATCAAAAAGGCATCGAAGTTAATGATCATCTTCAAACTTCGGTTGCTAGCATTTACGCAAGTGGAGATGTCATTGATAAAACCGTTGGCAAGTTAACCCCAACTGCAATCTTTGAATCAACTTATCTCACAAAACTCTTCTCTGGTATAACTACTGATCCAATTGACTATCCAGCCGTTCCAAGTGCAGTCTTCGCTTCTCCTCGAATTGCTCAAGTGGGGGTAACGGTTGATGAAGCTAAAGCCAACCCTACTGAATATGATATTAAAGAAACTGATTTAGCAAACGACTGGTTCAGATTTGCGATGCGCGAAAATAATGGTAAAACAATTACAGTTTTTGATAAAAAAGGATACTTAGTTGGAATGACTGAAATCAGTTCTGAAGCTGATAACTCAATCGCTAGTGCACTTCCATTTATTGAATATCAAATTTCTCCCGAAAAAATGAATGACTTTATTACCCTTTTCCCAACAATTGAATCCGAAACAAAGCACCATCTATAACATAAAAAGCAACTAGCTTCTGATTAGTCAGAAACTAGTTGCTTTTTAATTATACGTTTTTATTTATTTAACTTTGTTATTTTACATCATACCTGGCATACCTTGTGGCATTGCAGGTGCTGCAGCAGCACCTTCGTCGGGCTTGTCAGCAACTACTGCTTCAGTAGTCAATAACAATGATGATACTGAGGCAGCATTTTGAAGAGCTGAACGACTAACTTTAGTTGGATCAACAACTCCAGCAGCAATCATATCTTCATATTTGTCATCAGCAGCATTGTAACCAATTCCTGGTTTTTCTTGTTTCAAGTGATCAACCACGACGGCACCATCAACTCCAGCATTAGCAGCAATTTGCATTACAGGAGCTTCAAGAGCACGACTAACAATGTCAACTCCAGTCTTTTCATCACCAGTAGCTTCAATAGCATTAACCGCATCAATAATATTGATGAATGCTGTCCCACCACCGGGAACAAATCCTTCTTCAACAGCAGCACGAGTAGCATTTAATGCATCTTCAATCCGGTACTTACGTTCTTTTAATTCAGTTTCAGTAGCAGCACCAACTTTGATGACAGCTACTCCACCAGCTAATTTAGCAAGACGTTCTTGAAGTTTTTCCTTATCAAAATCAGAAGTTGTAGCTGCAATTTGAGCTTTAATTTCATTAACTCGTTTAGCAATTGCTTCTTTATCGCCTTTACCTTCTACAATAGTAGTTGTATCTTTTGTAACGTTAATTTTATTAGCTTGACCTAATTGTTCAAGGGTTGTGTCTTTCAATTCAAGACCCAAGTCATCAGTAATTACAGTAGCACCAGTCAAGACAGCAATGTCCTGTAATTGAGCTTTCCGACGATCACCAAAACCAGGTGCTTTAACGGCAACAACATTGAAAGTTCCTCTCATCTTGTTTAAAACAAGGGTAGGAAGGACTTCACCACCAATATCATCAGCAATCATTAACAATGAACGACCTTGTTGTACAACTTCTTGAAGAAGTGGCATGATGTCTTGCATATTGTTAATTTTTTTATCAGTTACTAAGATATATGGATTATCAAGATCTGCTTCCATCTTATCTTGATCAGTTACCATATATTGTGACATGTAACCACGATCAAATTGCATTCCTTCAACAACATCTAAACTGGTTTCAACACCCTTTGAATCTTCAATTGTGATAACTCCATCGTTACCAACTTTTTCCATTGCGTCAGCAATTAACTTACCAACTTTGTCACTAGCAGATGAAATTGAAGCAATTTGAGCAATATCTTCTTTGCTTTCAACTTTATGACTCATCTTGTGAAGTCCAGCAACGGCAGCTTCAGTTGCCTTTTCAATTCCACGACGAACTCCTACAGGATTAGCACCTGCTGTAACGTTCTTCATTCCTTCTTTAACAATTGCTTGAGTTAAAACCGTAGCAGTTGTAGTACCATCACCAGCTACATCATTAGTCTTTGATGCAACTTCAGAAACTAATTTAGCACCCATATTTTGGAAATGGTCTGGTAACGTAATTGCACGAGCAATTGTTACCCCATCATTAGTAATTGTTGGGTTACCAGCTGTTTCTTCCAAAACTACATTCCGTCCCTTAGGACCCATTGTAGTTTTAACTGTGTCTGCTAATTTATCGACCCCTTTAAGCATTTCGCTACGGGCGTCATCAGAAAATTTAATCTCTTTAGCCATTTTAATTACCTCTTATTTTTAATTAATTTTGTTTTATTTAATAATTGCAAGTAAGTCATTTTCATGCATCACTAAATATGACTTTTCATCATATTCAACTTTAGTTCCAGCATACTTATCAAACATAACCATATCACCAGTTTCAACAACTGGAGCTACTTTTTCTCCGTTATCCAAGATACGACCAGATCCAACTGCAACAACTTTACCCTCTGTTGGTTTTTGTTTTGCATTTTCTGCTAAAACAATGCCACCAATATTCTTTTCTGCTTGAGATTGCACCTCAATAATTACGCGATCACCAATTGGTTGTAACATATCTAAAACCTCCAAAATTTTATTATTAGCACTCTTCATTAACAAGTGCTAACTTCATTTACTAATATAATACATTAACCACTAAATGACAAAAGAAATGACTCTTAAATTAAAAATATTTATTAAACAAACAAAAAAGCCATGTTTAGTAGCATAGCTTTTTTTTAAATTAATGTTTATTGAATCAATTTGCTTTCTTTGAGCAACTCTTCAATCCAAGTACCCTTAACCTTCTTTAAAATAAAACTACTACTTAATTTTTCAATTATTGGTAGTTTCATTTGTTCGAGCGTCTTTTTATCATTTAAATAATACATTGCACTCATCAAAGTCCTGATATCAAAAACAGATGGATAAACTTCTGGAACCGTGTGATCAATTTTTAATAATTCATACACTGATTCAAAAGCGGTCCGAACAGAATATTCGGTGGTGAAAACTACATCCCTTGTCCCTGAATCAGCGAAATTCCCAATAAAGGCCAAGTTACTTGACCCTGCTGGAACCACATCAGGACGATCATCTGCAGTTCTTAATTGGAAATAACTAGTAATAAACGGCATATAATCGGGAATAGCTTGAATATTTTTAATATCTGCCATTTCAGCAATTTGATCTTTTGGAACTCCTAAATGATATAAAAGTTCTTCCGTAAGTTCTTTACCAGAACATTCCGGCATCCGCTTTTGAATATAATTCCCCTTCGTATCAGAATACAATCCATATAACCATAAGATTACTTCATTATCCAGTTGACCCTTATAAGCCGGTTGACGATGAATCGTAAAACTCATTCCCCAATTTGAATCGGTAATGGTAATAATGCCACCAGTTTCACATTTATTGTAGTTAAATAAGGGACGCCTAGTTAGTTTTTCAATGTAAGGAGCAATATCTTTATTCTTCAAAGTTAAGGTAGCACTGGTTTTCCATGCTTTTTCCGGAATAGTTTTACAAAAAACATCCGGATGACCAAAGCGACTATCTTGAGCAGCCAGTTTTTCCCATAGCGTCCAGCTCCCACCTAGTGATTCATTTGGAATTGGAGCCTCATCATGAGAACCATAAGTCGTTGATTCTGTAATCGAACCGTTAGTAACAAAGACTAAATCACGTGAGTCTACAGTAATTACTTGTTTTTTACCATTTTGTACAAGATCAATTTTTTCTGCAGCAATTTGATTGCCATTATGTTTAACTTCCACGTTTTCTACTTGCGTTTGATATGCAAAATTAACGTGATGATCTTTTAAATAAGCTACTAATGGCTCACTCATTGATTGATAATCATCATAACGATTAAATTTCAAAGCAGTAAAATCAGTCAACCCATCTACATGATGAATAAATCGCATTAGATACCGACGCATTTCGGCTGCCGACTGCCATTTTTCAAATGCAAACATGGTTTGCCAATCAGTCCAAAAGTTAGAATTGAAAAAGCTATCGTCAAAAACATCATCAATTGTTTTACCATTTAATTTGTTTTCGGGAGTCATAACTAAATTAATCATTTCTTTTAATGCCTTATAATCCAGCGTATACTCATTGTCATTTTCAACTTGTTTTCCACGATTATGAATTAACCGACAATTAGATTTATTGGGATCTTCCTTATCTAGATAATAATATTCATCTAGGCAGCTCTCTCCTGCTTCATTTAATGAAGGAATTGAACTATATAAATTCCATAAACATTCATAATGGTCTTCCATTTCACGACCACCAGGAGAAACATAGCCACCATTAATATCTTGAAAAGCCTCTAAAGCCCCACTTGCTTGAGCTTTTTCTTCAAAGATTGTAATGTTTTCACCGGGCATATAGCCATCTCGAATTAAGATTACTGCAGATGCTAACCCAGCTAACCCTGCACCAACAATATAAGCATGACGACTTTCAACTCCGTTAGTTTTTTTGGGACGTACTAAATTATAATAGTTTCCAGTTGCATATTTAACCATTGCTAATTGCCTCTTTCAAAAAGTTTGTTTACAATTTCACATGGTAATTTTAAAACATCATTGGGGAAACGTCAATTAAAAAAATACTAGTTTTTGATTTCATCCAAATCTAATCCAATTGCCTTAGCAACTCTAATTCCATAATCTGGATCAGCTTGATAAAATTGTTTCGTTTCTAAAACTTGGATTTCATGATTGTTGATTGAACCAAGCCCTTTTTTAATTGTTTCAATTAAACGATCTTGTTCTTCTTTACTGAACAAGCGGTACAAATCTCCAGCTTGAGTATAAAAATTCTGATCATAAGGCTTAAAAGTTCCAGTTTCTCCGTGAAGTTGATCGGGACTCACAGCTGCACTAGGGTCTTCAACTGGTCCGCCTTTACTATTTGGTTCATAATTGACACCATTGCCTTGATGATCAGCCATGGCTCCGTCGCGTTCATAAGTATTAACTTCGTTTTTAGGACGATTAACTTCTAATTGTTCAAAGTTAGCCCCTAAACGATAGCGTTGAGCGTCCTTATAACCAAATAATCTTCCTTGTAATAATTTATCTGGGGAAGCTTCGATTCCCGGAACTAAATTAGCAGGAGAAAAGGCAATTTCTTCCACTTCATCAAAATAATTAGTTGGATTTTCGTTCAAAGTAAATTCTCCTACCTCTTGGAGTGGATAGTCATGGTGAGAAACAACTTTGGTAACGTCAAAAATATCATCATGATAATCAAGTCCAGCTTGATAAGGAATAATTTGCACACAAACTTTCCAAGTTGGATAATCTTTTTTAGCAATTGCATCATACAAATCATGAAGTAAGTAGTCAGTATCTTCAGATGCGGCCTTAGCTGCTACTTCATTAGTCATATTTTTAACTCCTTGTTGACTAATAAAATGATATTTAACCCAAACTACTTCACCAGCTTTGTTGACCCATTTATATGTGTGACTACCATATCCGTTCATATTTCGATAACTAGCAGGATTTCCACGATCTCCCATTAAGTAAGTAACTTGATGAACCGATTCTGGTGAATGTGCCCAAAAATCCCATTGCATTTCATTATCACGCAAATGTGTCTGTGGATCTCGTTTTTGTGAATGAATGAAATCAGGAAACTTCAAGGGATCATTAATAAAGAACACGGGAGTATTATTACCAACAATGTCATAATTGCCATCTTTAGTATAGAACTTGAGTGCATACCCCCGCACATCACGAATTGTATCAGGATAACCTGCTTCACCAGCTACTTGTGAAAAACGGATAGCCATTGGGGTTTCCTTACCTACCCCATTAAATAAATCGGCTTTGGTGTATTTGCTCATATCATGAGTGAGTTTAAAGACCCCTTTTGCTCCTGCTCCTTTGGCATGTACAACTCTTTCCGGAATTCTTTCACGGTTGAAATGTGCCAGTTTTTCTATAAGTTGATAATCTTGTAACAAAACGGGTCCACGTACTCCCGCCGTTTGGGAGTGTTCGTTATTTGCCCATGGTTGCCCTGCTTTAGTTGTTAATTTTTTTTCCATTATTATTCACTCTTTCCTGCTAAATTTAATTGTGCACAATTTACATCTCAATTACATAACTATTTGTCCTGTATGTCAATATAATAGCTTAACTAAATCAATAATAAATAAAAAATACTGTTATGATAAATACAGCTAATTAAAAAAGGAGATTGATTATGAAAAAGGCATTATTCATTATTTTAGATAATTACGCTGATTGGGAAGGTGCTTATCTTTCTAGCCAACTAAATCAAACTAGTAAATGGTCAGTCCAAACTGCATCGATTAATAAAAAAGTTAAATCTATTGGTGGTTTTACGACAATTGTAGACAAAACTCTTGAAGATATTAAATATAATTTTGATTTATTGATTTTAATTGGTGGTAATTCATGGAATTTAGAAAATGAAAAATTAATAGAAATTATCAAAAATACATTATCTAATAACGTCATTGTAGGTGCAATTTGTGGTGCAGTTGATTTTTTAGCCAAAAATGGGCTTTTAACAAATTATAAACATACTGGAAATACTCAATTTCTTTGGGTTAACTATAAAAATTATACTAACGGTAAAGACTTTTATGATTTTCAAGCAGTAAAGGACCGAAACTTAATAACGGCAAACGGAACTGCCACATTAGATTTTACAGAATTAGTTTTAAAATCTATTAACTTTGACAGTCCAGAAAATGTTCACAAACTTATAGAATTGTATAAATTAGGATTTTATGAATATTGTAAAAAATATGGTAATCCCTACATGTAACTATGTTTACAGCAAGAAGGCCAGTATGGATTAAGTTATCCGTACTGGCCCTTTTATAAAATATCAAATTATTTTCGATTAATTTTATTCAATTGCTTATTAATTTCCATTGCACTAATTTTATTCCAAATAATGATTCCAATCCAAACTAAAACATAAATAACAAAAAAATCAATAATTAAAACTATTAAGGAGTACCAGTTAGTAATCCATCCATTAATAAGAAAAGCTATTAAAAAAATAACTGATGTCATAAAAAAATGAATTATATAAGTTAATTTAACTGATATCTTTTCATTTCCAATTATTTGCGAAATGATTCCTGTTAAAAATGATGCTATTAAGATTGTAATAATACTAAAGCGATTATTCGTAAACGGACTAGATTGAATCATTCTTACTATTAAATAACAAAATGAACCAATTAATGTTCCGCTAATACCACTTTTTATCGATAGAATTAAATTTTTTTTCATTAAAGTCCAATCCTTTCCCTTAAATCACTTAAATATCTCCGACTTACAGTAATTTTCAACCCGTTTTTCATAAAAGCAGTCATATTTCCAGAAAAAGAGGCCTCCAACGATGATAGTTGTTTAATATTGATTAAAGAAAATTTGGATATTTTAATAAAATTATGGTTCAAATTCATAAGTATATTTTTCAAATTCCCCTTGGTTTTTATTTCATCAGACTGCATATGAAAAGTTAAAGTTGAATCATTAACTTCCACTGCCACAATCTCTTTTTGATTGACTAATCTGATTTTATCTTCGACCTTAATTGGAAATAAATCAGAACTAGAATTAAGTTTTTCAAGTGTAGCTAATAAATCAATAACTTCTTTACTTAACTCATTACTTTTAACATCAACTTGAATTTCATGATTAATTAAGTTTTGATCTTGAATAAATTTAATTTCCACTAACTAACCTCTTTTTAATGATACCTTTCGTATTCTATTAGATTTCAATATTAAGAATAATAATACAATAACTGCAAAAGAAATCATAATTATTAATTCACTTTTGAAATTTAAAAGTCCATTGATATCGATTTTTACTCCCATCATTTTTTCAAAATAATTAGCAGAAGTGTTTTTAAAAGTAGCGTTTATTTGATGACCCATTAAAATTTGACGATATAAAGATGCATCATAAGGAGCAGGTGTTAATTTCATTAAGTTTTGTGCAAATGTAGGTACAGAACCGATTGGTATATATACTCCAGCGAAAAAACCAGCAGCAGTTCCCACAATAGAATCAACTGTTCCAGCACTTTTAAAATTTTTAACAAATGACAAAATAAAAGCATTTATAATCGTCCAAGTTAAACTACTAAGTATCATAACAGGAACAATCTTTAAAAAGATGTTGAAGCTAAATCTCAATCCATCCGTTAAATTAAAATACAATTGTAAAATTCCGTAAACCATTATTTGCATCAAAATTCCAACTACAAAAGCACTAAATAAATACGATAATTGGATTCGAAAGAAGGAAAGCGGCATAATTGCAAAATCACGAATTCTACCATGATCTTGATCATTTATCATTTGTCCTAAACAATTTAATGTAGTAGTAACCGCTGTAACCGTTAAAGTTCCCCCAATTAACCAAGGATCTAATAGTAGCGTTGTATGGGGAACTGATTGCCAACTAGTTAAAATACTTTGTTTTAAAAAAACTATATATAATACAAAAGAAATTAATGAACCAATTAATGAAAGTAAGACATTTTCCCAACTATTAAAATAAAGTTTTAAATTTCGTTTAGTTAAACTAATCATTTATCTAATTTCCTTTCCCGTTAATTCCATAAAAATATCATCCATGGTGCTTTGACAATATTCAAAATTTTCGATTAAATTTTGTTTTTCTGTTAAAAATTGAATCGCATCATTTTTGGAAATGTTGTTAATCAAATACTGATTTTCTCTAACTTTTTGCATAAGATGACCATTCAGTTCAATATTTTTCTTTGTATAAAGCAATAGCTTGTTTTTAGCATAATTCTTTTTAATATTTTCCACTTTATCATCAAGTAAAATTTTTCCATTATCAATAATATAAATTTTGTCAGAACTTTCAGCTTCTTCTAAATATTGCGTAGTTAAAATAATAGTTGTATTCCACTCTTTTCTTAAACTTTCTAAAATTTCCCAAATCTTAGTTCGTGTTTGAATATCTAATCCAGTAGTTGGTTCATCTAAAAATAAAACTTCTGGACGATGTAATAGAGCTCTTGCAATATCAACCCTTCTTCGTTGCCCACCAGACAAAGTTCCATATCTTTGTTTGAAAAAACTATCAATTCCAATCATATTTACAATTTCGAGTACATTATCTTTACTAATATTTGGATACATCTGTGCCCTTAGAAATAAATTATCCTGAACTGATAACTCAGCATCTAACACACTATTTTGAAAAACAATTCCAATTTTAGCTCGATATGTTTTTTCAATTGGAGTAAATCCTTCTAATTGAATAGACCCTGAAGTCGGTCGGAGTAATCCAGTCAACATTTCAATAATGGTTGATTTACCAGATCCATTTGGCCCTAGAATTGTTACAAATTCACCCTTCCTAATTTTTAAATCAATATGATCAACTGCCACTTTATTTTTATAAACTTTGGTTAATAAATCTGCACTTAAAAAAATCATCTCGATTCCCTCCTTAATTAATGTTTACAATTTAACCTAATTTACTCATTTTGTAATTAAAATTAAGGTATGTGGTATAAATCTGAGTTTTAGTGGTCAAAAAAATAGCTCCAAAATTAAAGAAAAGCCTTCAATTCTGAAACTATTTTTTAAATTTTAATTTTCTAAATCAACTTTTGGTGCTTGCGTAGCAGTGGAAGCACTTTGGAAGAATGGTTTAGTTTTCATTCCAGCACTATTAGCTACAATACTACTTGGGAAAGAAACTACTTTTCGATTATAAGTCTGGACTGCATCATTATAATCACGACGAGTTTGACTAATTCGGTTTTCTGACCCTTCAATCTGCGTCATTAAATCATTAACATTTGAAGAACTGGCCAATTGAGGATAATTTTCGTGAACTGCATTAATCAAGACTTGCGTTTTTGTGTTTAAGTTATCTGCTTGTTTGACCTTATCAGCCGGCGTACTAGCACTATCATATTGTTTTCTTGCATCCGCAATTTGTCCAAATATTTTTTGTTCATTCTTCATATTTCCTTTAACCGCACCAACTAATTGTGGCGTTAAATCAGCTCGTCGCTGTAATTGAACTTCAACATTACTCCATTGCTGATCAACATTTTGCTGACTAACACGTAAACTATTTTGGGACATAATAAACCAACCGCCAATTGCAATTACCAAAAAGGCAATTGCCCCAACAATGCTTAAAGTTATTTTTGTATTTTTAGTCATATTCTTTTCCTTTATTTATACTAAGTTAGTTGTAATTAAAAATTAAATCCGCCACCGTCATCATCGCCAGAACCACCAAAACCGCTACCGAAGTCATCAAAGCCTGAATCACTATCCCCGAAACCTCCCCCCATCGGAGGAAAGTTATTATCATGCCAATTTGAATGATGTAATAACCCAATTGCCCCTAAAAGCAAAGCGGTATTGATTAAACCATGTGTTACAAAGCTTTTCTTTTGCTCATTGGATAAATCATTAATGTATTGGTCTGGATTATAGATGCCAGCTCTTTTCATTTTTGCACGTAAACTAGCATCATGATTAACTTGATAATGCAAGGTAGCATCTGCAAACATGATTTCTAAGGCATCTTGCAACTTGGTTTTAAATTCAGAATCCATATTTGATAAACCAAACCAAGTTAATCGGGAAATTTGTCTAACCGTATCATTGACAAATTGATTTACATTCCCTGGAAAATTATTTTGCAGAGCATAATTTCGAGCAGCTTCGGCAACCACATTAAGATTTGTTCGTTGCCGCTGTTGTAATTGCTTTTTGTAATTAGCTAAGGTTTGATTTGAAATTAATTGTTGCTGATAAAGTGGATTACCTTTTTTAATTTCTAAATTATAATTCTGAGCTAAACTAATTGGTTGCTTTAAATTAAGCGAATTTAATAAATACCACCATTCAGGCATACTTAATCTATTAACGTTAAATCTCTGATCGTGTTGTAGCTCATCAGTTACAAAGTGATTTAATTTTTGCAACAGCTGATTGTTATTAATTCCAGTTTTCGCAAACTTTCTTTGAACTAAGGTATGTTGATCTCGATTTCGCAACTTAGGAAAAAGTAACTTACTTATTGCAAAACTGACTAGTCCAAAACCAATTAATAAAAATAAAACAAACGCAACCTTAGCTTGATTACGTTGAAAAACTGCTACTACACTGTTACTTTTAAGTCCTGGTGTCGTTGGTTGGGAATTATTTACGCTACTAGACTTACTAATTGCACTTTGATGGGCATTTAAATATTGATAAACATTAGTAGCTAATTCATTAACTCCAATACTGTAATCATTTTGCTTAAATGCTTGTTGAACTTTAGCATTTACCAGCTTGGATTTTGCACCATCTGGTAAAGCTGCCTCTAATCCAGTCCCAACTTCCAAACGATTAACATGGTTTTGAGTATCAATAATTAGTAAAATTCCATTATTCCAACCCTTGCGGCCAATTCCAAGTTGTTTCATTTGGTCATGAGCATAATCTTCAATACTAGAAACTCCTTTGGGCAATCCTTTCGTGGTAATTACTGCAAACTGTGGATGTCCCTTTACTTGTTTCAAATTATTCTCGTTAATCGAATCAACTTGTTTAATTGTTGTTTGATTCAAAACTTGAGCATTATCCTTTACCCAAGCTGATTCATGAATTCCATCAGCTTTTGCAACTTGAAATCCACTCAAAACTCCCAAAAAAGTTAATAAAAAAAGAGTCACGATAAAATATTTTTTTACTGTAGCTCTCAAATAATTTACCTCCACTCTTTTATTCTACTTCGTTGCCTTTTTTATCATAATGATCAATAAAATAAATTAGTGTTTGCAGTTCATTAGTCAAATCAACATTGTGAACTCGAATACTTTCTGGCACATTTAATCGAATCGAAGTAAAGTTCAAAATTCCACTTACCCCCGCTTGAGCAACCTGATTAGCCACTTCTTGAGCAACGTTTGCTGGAACTGTCAAAATAACCACACTAATTTGTTGTTCCTTTAATTGATTTACCATTTGGTCCATGGGATAAATGGGAACCCCACCTTGAATGGTATTAATATTTTTCGGATTTGTATCAAAAGCTGCAGAAATTCGAATATTACTATCTTGGTGAAAATTAAAGTTCAATAATGCATGTCCTAAATTACCAACTCCAATCAAAGCAACGTTTGTTAAGCGGTCTTGATGAAGAATATTTTTAAAAAATTCAATTAAATCATCGACATCATAACCATAGCCGCGTTTGCCAAGAGCCCCAAAATAAGAAAAATCACGTCTAATGGTAGCAGAATCAACGTGAATTGCTTCCGCTAATTCATTTGAAGAAACCCGATCTTTTCCGCCATCATGCAGAATATTTAAATAACGATAATAAAGCGGTAGCCTTTTTGCAGTTGCACGTGGAATCTTGGTTTCTGTCATTACATCTTACTCCTTAAAATTTAGATATGTTTTATACTATATCTTACCATAAAAATAAGGCTTGTGAAATTTTAACATTTCAAATTCACAAGCCTTTAGCTATAATATGGTAAAATTAACTGAGAAAGTAGGTGATTTTGTGATTATTTTACAAGCTAATAATCTCACCAAAAGATTTAATGGCGAACCCATTTTTTCTAATCTTAGTTTAACAATTAATTCTAATAGTAAAATTGGTTTGGTCGGACAAAATGGTGCCGGTAAATCAACTCTTTTAAAAATGCTAGTTGGTGAAAGTTCCCCTAGTGAAGGAACGATTAATCAAAAGAAGAATTTATCGATTGGTTATCTTCCCCAAAATACGGGCTTACATTCTGATCGAACCATAATTGCGGAAATGCGATTAGCTTTTTCAGCAATTATTCAAGAAGAAGCTCAATTACACGAACTTGAAGCTCAAATTAGTGATCCCCAAATTAATGGTAATCCAACTAAATTAGCTGAGGTATCGAAAGCTTATGATCAATTACAGGCAGACTTCACCTTAAAAAATGGCTATGGGTATCGTGCTGAAATCAGAACCGTTTTAGCTGGATTTGGCTTTTACGAATCTGATTATGAACGCAAAATTAGTGAATTATCAGGTGGACAGCAAACTCGACTTGCTATAGCAAAGTTATTATTAGAAAAGCCAGATTTGTTAGCGCTTGACGAACCAACTAACCATATCGATATGGAAACAACTGCATGGCTCGAGAATTATCTTCAATCTTATACTGGTGCCCTTTTGATTATTTCCCATGATCGTTATTTTATGGACAAAGTGGTTAACGAAATCTATAACTTAGATCATGGTGTAATGAATTATTATAAGGGTAATTACACTAATTACGTCAACGAAAAAGTACGTCGCCAAGCAATTGACGAAAAGAATTACGAAAAACAACAACGAAAAATCAAAAAAGAAGAAGATTTTGTCCAAAAAAACATTGCAAGAGCATCCACAACTAAAAGAGCTCAGGCCAGACAAAAGCAACTCGATAAGTTAAATGTAATTAATAAACCCAAGTCAACTCATGGAACAGCTCATTTTCGCTTTCATCCAGCACGAAAAAGCGGAAATATTGTTTTAGATGTAGATAATTTAGGCATTGGGTATGATGATGTTGAGTTAAGTTATCCGATTAATCTACATTTGAAAAATCATCAACGAATGGCCATTTTTGGCCCAAACGGAATTGGTAAATCTACTTTTTTAAAAACGATTTTGGGAAAATTACCTAAAATTCGTGGAGATTTTCAATTTGGAACTGGAGTAAGTGTTGGTTATTACGATCAACAACAAGCTAGTCTGCATCCTGAAAAGGATGTTTTACACGAACTATGGGATGATTATCCCACTATTCCTGAAGGTGAAATTCGCTCAATCTTAGGAAGTTTTCTTTTTAGTGGCGAAAGCGTAGAAAAAAGTGTGGCTAATTTATCGGGTGGGGAACGTGCTCGTCTCCTCTTAACTAAACTATCAATGAATCAAGATAACTTCTTAGTGTTGGATGAACCAACTAATCATTTGGACATTGATAGTATTGATGTTTTGGAAAAAGCACTTTTAAATTTTGCAGGAACCATTTTGTTTATTTCTCATGACCGTTATTTCATTAATCGGTTAGCAACCGACATCATGGAGCTTAGTGCTGATGGCTCTAAAATCTATATGGGTAATTATGATTACTATGCTGCCAAAAAAGCCGAGGAAGTCGAGATTGAAGCTCACGAAAGTGAAACTAACCCAACGACGACTACTAAAGTTGCCCCAGTTTCTGATACCAAGCAACGTTACCAAGCTAATAAGGCAGCTCAACGAGAAAAGCGAAAATTATCGCGTTTAATCGATGAGCTAGAAACCAAGCTTACCCAACTCGATGAACAAAAAAATGAAATTGAACTGGCCATGACGCTACCAGAAAACTATAATGATAATAACAAAAGCCAGGCGTTACAAACCCAACTTGATGATATTACCAAGAAACAAACCGAAACCGAAACTGAGTGGGAAAATGCTAGCTTAAAATTAGAAGAATTATAAAAAAGAACCCTAATTAGGGTTCTTTTTTATAATTTTATTGTTCTTCATTTTCTTCCCATTCAAACTCAAGCCCTGGATCAGCATTCAATCCCATATCTGCTTTAGCACCATGGCGCTGCAACATTTCAGCTGCTGCACCAATCATCGCAGCATTATCCCCACAAAGTTTTAATGGGGCTTTGACAAAGTCAACGTCTCGTTTACTTAATTCATAATCTAACTTTTCCCGCAAACCACGATTAGCAGCAACTCCTCCAGCTAAAATAAATTCTTTAGCTGGGTATTTATCTAATGCAAGCATGGCCTTAGTAACCAAAACATCTGTGACCGCATTTTGAAAACTAGTTGCTAAATCAGATTTGTTTAAAGTTTCCCCCACCTGATCAGCATGATGAACCGTATTAATAAATGCACTCTTCAATCCACTAAAACTAAAATCAAAATTATCGTCTTTCATCATTGCTCGTGGAAAATCAAAAGTGTCTTTTCCTTCATGAGCTAACTTATCAACAGTTGGCCCAGCTGGGTAATTAATCCCAATCACTCGACCAATTTTATCGTAAGTTTCACCAGCTGCATCATCACGTGTTTCCCCAATAATTTTAAATTGGCCTTCTGCTGGCATCCACACTAGCTCAGTGTGACCCCCGGAAACAACCAGAGCCAACGCTGGAAATTCAATAGGATGCTCAAAGTTAGTGGCATATATATGTCCAGCAATATGATTAACTGGAATTAATGGTAAATGATGGGCCCATGCTACTACTTTAGCAGCAGTAATTCCAACTAAAAGTGATCCTACTAAACCTGGACCGTATGTAATAGCTACTCCTGTCAAATCATCATAAGTAACTTGTGCTGATAAAAGCGCTTTATCAATACAAAGCGTAATTTGTTCAATATGATGACGACTAGCAACTTCAGGAACTACTCCCCCAAAACGTTGATGACTCTTAATTTGAGTTGCAACAATGTTAGTTAAAATCTCAGTTCCATTTTTAATTATGGAGACACTAGTTTCGTCACAACTAGTTTCAAATGCTAAAATCAAGCTTTTTTGTTTAACTTTATCCATTTTATTTTTTCCCCACGCTTATCTTCCAAAATTTTTTGAGCCGATGTAATTAATTTTATATAAATGTAGTTGTAAACAAACCGCTTCACTACCATCTTTATAAAAATCAGGCTTAATGTTCAATTGAACAAAACCTAAATCTTTAAATAAATCTTGTGTTTTAATATTTTGCACTCGACAAGTAACATCAATTTGTTCCAATCCCATTTGACGAGCTCGTTGAATTACAGTCGTAACTAAGAAGTACCCTAATCCTTGTCCTTGAAGTTCCGGTTTAATTGCAACGTTTTCAATATGAGCACATTTTTCATCTCGACAAAGAGCAATACAAATAAACCCAACTAATTCATCATTTTTTCGTAAAATTAAATAAAAGGAGTTTTTACTATTTTTTAACTCATCTAAAAAGCGAGCTTTGCTCCACTTCAAATCACTAGAATAAGCGGCTTGGTCAAGCTTGAGAATTTCGGGAACATCCGTCATCATGCCCTTTCCCAAGAAATATTTAATGTTATTAATCGTAACCGTTTGATTTTTAAATTGTAATGCTTGATTAATTTTTTCTTCATTACGGTTTTGTTTGTATTTTAAATAAAGTTGCTTAAACTTGTTCAACATAAGATTCGGGACCTTCTCCTGGATGTAATTTTTGCCAATCAGATTCTGCTTGCGTTAGTCGAAGATACTTAGGTACCAAACTTGCAATCTCAGAAATTGGCTTTTGTTGTTCACCATAAATTCCTAGCTTAGAAGCTTGTAGAAGATTGTCAATTCCAACCATTGTTTTAAAACGACTTCCAAAAACAGTTTGTAACCGTTCCGCATATTTGTCAACATCTTCGCCTAAAAAAACAATTGGTTCATCATATTGACTAACTTGTTTTACAAAATCAGCAAATGAGACATGTTGATCAGGAATTATTTCAATTGGTCCCTGTGCCGATGTCCGATAAAGACCTGTAAATAAAATATCATTACGTGCATCAAAAAGTGGCATCACTAATTGGCCTTCTTTTTGCACATTTAAGACTAATGTTAACAAACTGGAAACTGACACCAACTCTAAGTTCAAAGTATCAGCAAGAACTTTACCAATAGTCACAGCTACTCGAAGACCAGTATATGACCCAGGACCCTCAGCGATTACTATTCGATCTAAATCTTCCGGTTGTAATTTAGCTAAGTGCATTAACTTTTCCACAATCTGCATAGCATATGCAGCATGTTTTCGTTGGGTAGTCATAGTAGTAGTTGCTAAAATTTGTTCATTATCTAAAACCGCAATTGAAAGCGGACGATTTGAGGTATCGATTGCTAATACTTTCATTATTTCACTCTCTTAGTTAATTTTTTTCCAATTAATTTCTGCCATCGAACGGGCCTTTCCATCGACCATAATTTGATGAACAGTAGTATTACCGTTATCGATCACATTTACCACGCTAGTCACCTGATCACCATAACGAACTTCATCTTCAAACTTAATACTAAATCCCGTTGGTAAACGATCTTTTTGAAAATCAAATGATAATGTATCACTCATCCAATTAATGTATCTAGTATTACTAACATGACCATTAAAGTCAATATCATTAAAAGTAACTGGGAAATACATAGTTTTGGCATTTTCAGCATCATATTTATGTAATTTGTGAAGTCGTTCAAGTCGTTTAACCTTTTCACTTCCATAAGGAACCACAGCTTCTTCTGGAATTCGAACCATTTTGCGAGTAGTAAGATTCATCATAACCCACAAGCTTTTCACTTCAGCCAAAATATTATCATTCAAATCTCGAATCCAAAAATGACGATTAGCAAAACTTTTTGTATAACTAGTTCCCTGTGTTTGAAGTTTTACGGTTTGACCAGCCTTTGGCAATTGCTTGATATCAACATCGTATTGAATTACTACCCAAGTAACCCCATCTTCTTGAACCTTGGCAGTTCCTAGGTTTAAAATTTGAGATTGATCTTCTGATGCTTGAATTACAATATCTAAAAGATATTGTAATGTAATTGTTTCATGAATGTTGGTTTCAAAATTAGCAATTTTATACGCTTCAGTAAAAATTTTTGCTGCCATTAAGTACCCCTTCTCTCTAAAGCTTATGGAATTGATTATACACATCTTGACGAACTAAGTGATTAAGCTTTGCCACCTTTTTAATTGCCGTATTTGTTTTTTCACCGGTATCAATCAAACGTTGAACTTGATCCTCAACACTTAATTTTAAGCTTTCATCTTCAATTTGGTCCGTATTTAGCTTACCTTCTGGATTACCAGCTACCATAATCACAAATTCACCACGAATTTGATTAGTTTGTGACCATTCAACTAGATCTGTAAGGTTACCTCGAATATACTCTTCATAACGTTTCGTCAATTCACGTCCAAGTACGGCTTTTCGGTTGCCTAACACTTTTTGCAAGTTAGTTAGTGTTTTCTTTAATCGATGAGGGGCTTCGTAGAAGATCAAAGTTGGTTTTTCTTGAGCTAATTCTTCTAATTCAGCAATTTGGTCTTTAGGTTTGCGATTTAAAAATCCATAAAATAAAAATGGTTGTGGACTTAAGCCAGAAGCAATCAAACTCGTCATGCCCGCACTAGCCCCAGGAATACTAACAACTGGAATATTGGCTTCAATACAACGCTCAACCAGTTCGTGCCCTGGATCACTGATCGAAGGCATCCCTGCATCGCTGACTTGAGCAATATTTATTCCACTTTTGATTTTATTAATTAATTCAGGAATTCGAGATTCTGTATTATGTTCGTGAAAACTAATTTGTTTAGTTTTTATATCAAAGTGATTTAATAACTTTTGCGTATTACGCGTATCTTCGGCTGCAATTAAATCAACTTCCTTTAATAAATTAACTGCTCTAAAAGTCATATCTTCTAAATTACCAATCGGAGTTGGGATGAGATATAACTTACCACTGTCACGTTTTTCAAAACTCGTTTGAGTTTGTAAAGTCATTTTACTTACCTTTCTCCATAGATAATTTGCGTACAAAAAATACAACTTTCATGCCGTAATCGACGTTTCCCATATGATTCGTTACAAACATGGAAACCTTCATTATATAATTTTTCTAACAATTTTTTAGATTTAGAAAGTCCTTGAACTCCTTCACTCTTCTTATTAGAATTTTCAAGTAAATTTCTTAAATGTTCATTTTCAATTTTTAGCTCTGAGTTTTCTTCCAACACTGCATTCATTTGCTCACGAACTTCATCAATTTTAGTAACCATTTGTTTAAACTGAATGGATAGCTTATCCATTCCATCATTCATTTTATCAATATTCAATTCGGCTACCCTTTCATTTTAGTTAAACAATCTAACGTAATTACTTCTAAAATATTTTGAAAACTAACGTTAATTTGTTGTTTTTTGGCACTATTCAATATGTTATCAATCATACTGATTAATTGTTGGTCTGACAATTGATTAGCAACTTGTTCAATTACGTTGTAGATGTTACCAAACGCTAATTGATTAGCAGAGGTCGCTTTAAATTTAACATTAAAAACATCTCTAAAAATTAAACACATCATCTCAATTGTCATTTTTTGATCTTCACGATCACGAATTAATGGTAAAAAGTTTGTTTGAATTAAAGGAAATGCTTGATAGTCTTGAGTTGCTAACATTTTAAACCAGGCTTCAACTTGTTGTTTCATATTAATCACCCAGTTATCTTCACATAATCGATCAATTACAGTTGTATCACTAGTTAATTGTAAAACTAAATTCAAAGCCGTTGGCGTAAGTTGCTTACCTTCTGCATATTTTTCAAGTATTTCAGGATTAATTTTAGGCAATTCAACTAATTGTGTCCGCGACTGAATCGTCGGTAATAACTTATGATAATCATCCGTTAGCAGAAATGAATTTACGTTACCTATCGGTTCTTCTATAAATTTTAAAAGACTATTGGCAGCTCCATTGGTCATCAAATCAGCACCATCAATGATAAAAAGCTTACGATTCCCTTCCACTGCACTTTTAGAGAATTCTTGCTTTAAAGTACGAATTTGTTGAACTTTAATAGTTCGTCCCTCTGGCCTTACCAACATAACATCTGGATGCTCATCTAGAGCAATTCGGACACATTCGTTACAAATCCCGCAAGGCATTCCCTGTGGGTTCAAATGCTGACAAAATAAGCGCATGGCAATTGTCTTTGCCACGGCAATCTTTCCAAGCCCAGCTGCTCCCGAAAATAAATAAGCATGACTTAGATCTTGATCAGCCACTACTTGCATAAAGTGCTGCGTTAATTTTGGTTGGGCAACCATTGCTTGTTTAATCAGTTTTGTGGCTTTAGTTTCGTTTTCCATTAGAAACGGTAAAAGTTATCCATTGGAAGGACCATGACCGTCGCCCCACCAACTTGAACTTCAACTGGATAAGAAGTATCACTTATACTACCAGCAAGGTTAATTGGAGGAGTAACGTATTGGTCGCGTGCCTGACAAGACTCTTTAATGACATCCAATACTGTTTGAACGCGATCTTCATCAATTCCAATCATAAAAGTTGTGTTTTTAGCTTTCAAAAATCCACCCTTAGTTGGTAACTGAGTCGAGGTGATTTTTTTATCATTTAAAGCTGCTTGTAAAGTTGAAGCGTCTTTTTCTTGAATAATTGCAAGGACTAATTTCATAATTTTCTCCTAATTAAAATATTCTGGGACACGTGCCTCAATTATGGTTAAAACATCTGATACCACTTGTGCTACTGGTTGGGTTGCATCAATTTTAACCACTTGGTCTGGATGATCTATAGCAATTTGTTCATAAGCATCATGAACTTTTACATAGAATTCGTGTTGTTGTTGGTCTAGTCGATTAACTTCGTTAGCTCGATGTTGCATGATTCGATCTAAACCCACCTCAATAGGAACATCGAAATAAATCGTTAAGTCTGGTTTCAAACTGTCTGTGGCAAATTGATTTAAATCCCAAATGGCCTGTTCTCCAAGTTCACGTCCAGCACCTTGGTATGCAACGGAACTTTCAACATAGCGATCACATAATACTAACTTGCCAGCCTGTAAAGCAGGAAACACCTTATCAACTAAATGTTGACGTCGAGCTGCTGCAAATAATAAAGCCTCAGTTCGGGCATCCATATTATTATTCTTGCTATCCATAATAATATTACGAATTTCTTCAGAAATTACATTTCCTCCTGGTTCTCGGGTTGTCACCAAACGCTTACCTAGATGAGGCTTAATTTTTTTGATAATTTCTTTTAGAGCAGTAGTTTTTCCTGCTCCTTCACTGCCTTCAAAAGTAATTAATTTCCCGTTCATCCATCACCATTCCCATCGTTTCTTACGTTAATTTAATTGTACTTTAAGTTAAATTCATTGTCTATTTTCAGCCAAACAAAAAAGACTAATTACTTAGTCTTTTTGATTTTTTATTCAGCACTTAAACTAACAACTGGATCAACTTTAGCTGCCTTACGAGCAGGCGCTAATGCAGCTAGAAGGCAAATGACAACTGACACAACGATTCCAAAGACTGCATTTCCAGCAGTAATTTGAATCAATGAATAGTGAATGGCTGAATCAGAGATATGATTGATTCCAAATTCTACTAGATAACTAATTACATCGGCAAATAATGAGGCAAATAAACCAATAAAGAATGATTCAAAGATAAAGAGATTGCGAATGTTTCCCTTAGTGAAGCCTAATGCTCTTAAAATACCAATTTCCTTGGTTCTTTCTGAAACACTGATATAAAGTACCACAATAATCATAATTGCTGAAACCAATAATGAAATTGCAGCAATTGCAGTTAATACAGAAACTGCAAGATTTACATAGATATTCAACGTCGAAACAATACTTCCAGCACCAGTAATCATAAGGTTATGCTTTCCTTGACTGTTCTTGATTGATTTAATTGAATTTTGAACTGGTTCAACATTTTGCACTCCACCATCAATATCAACAGCTAAGAAGTTTGGCTTAAATGATAAATGATTGGCTTCAAACATCGATTTCAAAGTATCATATGAAACTGAAGAACCTTGACCATCGGCAATTCCACTTACTTTAACTTCTCTTGAAACAATTTGTGGTTGTGAGTTACCATCAACGACATTTACATATAAGGAAAGGGTCTTTCCCTTCATAGCATAAGGATGCTTTTTATTTAATTTTTCAGCATCACTTTTGCTAATTAAAATTTCGTTTTTTTCAGGAGCAGTTCCAACTTTAATAGTGTTCTTTTTGATAGTGTTATTAAAAGTTTGTAAAAAACTTAAGCTAGCACTCTTACTTCCAGACTTTAATTGACCACCACCCATGGCATAGTAACCATTGGTAATCTTTTTAACCCCTTTAATTTTTTTAATACTATCAACATCATGCTTACTAAAATTAACCTTCGAAGCTTGATCATCATTGGCTTTTTTCTCAGTGACTTGAATAGTATTAGGATTAACTTGAGAATAAATTTCATGATTAATGTAACCCTTTACTCCATTACCAAGGCCTAACATAATTACAACACTAAATATCCCAATTGAGGCGCCAAAAGTAATTAATAAATTACGTTTTAAGTTGTAAGTAAAGTGATGCCATGCCATTATGGCAATTGACTTAACACTGGCTACTTTGGACTTAAAAGGACGGGGTTCATCTTTAACCGGAAAAGCAGGCTTCAAAATTTGATCATCATCAATTAAACCATTGGCAAGATGTACAATCCGAGTCCCATAATTAGCGACAATTTGAGAATGCGTAACCGCTAAAACTAATTTACCATCTTTGGCAATGTCATTCATTAATTCCAAAATTTCTTCCGTATTTTGCGCATCTAGAGCACCCGTTGGTTCATCTGCAATGATGATATCAGGGTCAGATGCTAACGTCCGTGCAATTGAGACCCGTTGCTTTTGCCCACCTGATAATTGGTTAGGATATTTGTTTTTATGGTCACCAAGTCCCACTTTATCAAGTAATTGGTCAGCACGTTCTAACTGTTGCTTATGTGAAAGATTGGTCATTTCTAAAGAAACTAACACATTTTCCCGCACGGTTAAGTGACTAATTAAGTTAAAACTTTGAAAAATAAATCCAATTGTACTTCGACGATATTCATCTAGTTGTTTAGCAGTATCATGCTTCAATGATTTTCCTTCAATTAAGACATCTCCGGAATAATCACTGTCTAGTCCAGCAATAATATTCATCAAAGTGGTTTTTCCCCCACCTGATTCACCTAGAATTGAAACAAATTCACCGCGTTCGAAACTCAAATTAATGCCCTTTAAGACTTCGAATGCTTGGTCATCAACATGATATGTTTTTTTAATATCATTTAGTTGCAAATAGGCCATCTTATTCTCCTTTTGTAATGAAAGTTTACATTTATTACATTGTACCTGAACAATTACAAATTACAAAGGAATATTATCTTAATTATTGGGCATAATTTTTAATTATTTTGTTTAAAGTAGGTATAACATTTGTTTCACTTCGGGAATTATAGTATTTAGCAAACCGCTCATCATTTGTATATAATTCTGCCATGGCTAAGTGATAATCAGTTGTATATCTATCATTGAAAATTTTCAACCACTGTTGATGTTGGATAAAAGCTTTTTTTGCTGTATCACTATCTATGCTTAATCCTTTTTGATTGATTAAGTCTAACTTTTGTAGTAAAGACTTTTCTAAGTCTTTACTCATTTCGTATTGTTTCCTAGTTAAACCCTTAAACTGATTTACTGCATATTGGTGTTCATTTTCACCATATTTTTCATCAATTTCTTTTCCATACTTACTTTCATTTTGGCTAATCAAATCGCTTTTTAATGCTGAAAATTTTTCTTCACTACTCAATTTAACTTCTCCTTTATAATAACTAATCGTTTTCTTTAAATTACTTAACAATTGTTGCTTTTGTTCGACTTCTTTTTCCAATAGAACTTGCTGACTTTTTAATAAATCCACAATATTATAATCAGATGAAATAAGCATTTGCTTGATTTTTGCCAAATCAAACCCAAATTGTTTAAAATAAAGAATTTGCTGTAATCGATCTAACTCTTTAACACTATATTTTCGATATCCATTGTCATTAATTAAAATTGGTTTTAATAAATCAATTTTGTCATAATATCTAATTGTTCTTGGAGTTACACCAGATAATTCTGCTAATTGAGAAACCGTAAATAAATCATCTTCCATCTTATTATTATCCTTTCTACATTAAATATAAGCGATGACGTAACGTTAATGTAAAGTTAAAAAAAGAGATTTCGTCATAATGACAAAATCTCTCTTATTAAAATAAACTATTTTAAGCGGGAATAAAACTAATCATGATTCCACCAATAATTACGAGTGAAAGACCTATTGCAATATAAACCAATTCACGTTTAGTTTTATGTTCATGAAGGACGATAATTCCACCAACCGTTGAAATTACCACACATAGTTGTGATAAAGTAAATCCGGTTGCTACCCCATTAAGTCGGGTAGAAATTAAGTAGAATAAAGCACCAAATCCAAAGAGGAACCCAGTAATAATATTCTTATATGAAGTAATTTCTTTAAAGGGGTTGGTTTTATTTTTGATTAATATACTAATTCCAAAAATTGTCCCCATTACCAACATTCCAATTGTTTGAGGTAAGAAGGCCTTAAAACCATCTGCATTAGAAACCTTAGGAAAAGCAGAATATCCGATATAACCTAAAGTACCTATAAATAGAATCAAAAGTCCGCTAGTCATATTTTTATTTATTGCTGCTTTTTCGGTAGGTGAAAGTTGCTGACCATTTTCTGATTGTTTAGTAGTTAAGATAATTCCAACAATAATTAAAATAATTGCGGCAAAACCAGAAAGCTTTGGCAATAGTCCAGCCCATTCACCAAAGAAAATAATTCCAGTTAGTGACGTTCCAACTAATTGCATTCCGGTCGAAATTGGCATGGTTCGTGAAACACCCATTTTTTCAAATGCAATGTATTGAGTAAATTGACCTAAAGTCCATGACATTCCTGACAAGAAACACCAGAAAAATGAAGAAGCTGAAAGCTCAGGTCTTGTAAATGCGTATAACCCAAGGGCAATGATGAACGCTCCATACGTGGTTCCTAACAACTGATTAATTGGCTTTCCTCCAATTAAACTGGTTGCAATTGGTAAGATTCCCCAACCAATTGCTGGAAGTAATGCAATTAAAATATTCACTAAAATCACCTTTCGTTTGTCTAATTACTGTACATTTGCAATCACGCTTAGCATATCATAATCTGAACTAGAATTGAATTAATCCTAAAAACAGTCCGGTCATGAATGACTGGACTGTTTTTAGGAACTAATTATCATAAACATTGGACTGAATCCAATTATTTTTTAAATTTCGTTTTCGAATTTGTCGATACATAAATTCGTATTTTTGTTTCGCTAATTCAGTTTGCGCAATAATCTGGTCATCAACATCAGCAATCGCCATTTGGGTCTGCTGTGCTTGATCCCAATCACTTTTCAAAAGATTAATTGACTTCAATAATTCTTCATCATACACTTGCTTAAAATCTTTTTTCTTATTAAATCCAAACATTTGAATTCCTCACATTTCAGTTCGACCTTCAACTGCTTTGAATAAGGTCATTTCATCGGCATATTCAATATCACTACCAACTGACAATCCGCGAGCAAGTCTAGTTACTTTAATTCCAGCCGGTTTCAACAAACGAGCCAAATACATGGCTGTTGCGTCTCCTTCTGGAGTAGCATTAGTGGCCACAATTACTTCTTTGATAGCTTCATTTTGCTGTAATCGTTGAATTAGGGAACTAATGTTAATGTCATCAGGTCCTTTACCTTCCATTGGTGAAAGCACTCCATGCAATACATGATACAAACCATTATAATCCTTCATTTTTTCCATCGTAACCACATCTTTTGGTTGTTCTACTACCAGAAGTTTGGTTTGATCTCGATTAGGATCAGCACAAATATCACAAGGATCATCTTCAGTAATGTTGCCACAAATAGAACAAAGCTTTAACTTTTCTTTGGTATCAGTCAATGCCTGGGCAAAACTAATCACATCGTCTTTGTTCATATCAATCGTATAAAAGGCTAGCCGAGTAGCAGTTTTTTGACCAATTCCAGGCAAGTGCATATAGCTATCAATTAGCTTGGCCACTGGTTCTGGATATTGCATTTATTTTCCCTCTTTAAAGTCCAGGAATATTCATTCCTTGTGTAAATTGACCCATTTTACTTTGAGTCGTGTCATCAATTTTAGCTAAAGCATCATTTACGGCACTCAATACTAAGTCCGATAACATATCGGGGTCATCAGGATCAATTGCTTCTGTCTTGATTTGCATATCTTTCATACGACGATCACCACCAAAGGTTACCGTAACTAATTCTTCTGGTGAAACCCCGGTAAAATCGCTGTTTTCAATTTCACTTTGTTGAGCTGCCATTTTTTTTTGCATTTCTTGGGCTTGTTTCATAATTTTACCCATATTCATACCATTCATTGCCATGTTAATTCTCCTTTAATTATCTTCTACTTTTACTATATCATTTCCAAATAATTCTTGGGCTTTTTTAACTGTTTCACTTTTCTTAGGAATAGAAACTGATTTTTGTTCCGGATTATCCTTCTTAAGTTTATCTACATGATTATTAGCCAAGTATTCTTTTCGAATTTCAGGCCATTCCTCAGTAGGGACAAAAATAATATCAGGCACTTTGCCAAAAACTTGATCCATAGCATTTTGAAGAGCATCCATCAAAACTTGGTCAGTTCCTGCCTTTTGATAAAGAAAGGAATAATCAAATGCTACTACAATTCCATCTGTACTAGCCGCCACTGGCTTAGAAACGTGCATCAAGGCCCGTTGGGTAACAGACAATAAGTTCATCACATTATCCCACTGACTTTGATATTCATTTAGTTTAGCTCGAGTTGCTGCACCTAAAATTTTAAAGACTCTCTCAAAATCAACGGTTGCTTTATCATTTTTAACACTTGCTTCCCGCGGAGTCGATTTCGTTGAAACTTGGGTAGGCGTTGTTTCCCGAACTTTAGTCAACTGCTTAGTTAAATCATCAATTTGAGCTTGTAATTTTGATACCATTTGCGTATCTACATTTGTTTGAGCAACAGGCTGGGCTGTTGAAATTGATTCAGTTGGCTGATGTGCCAAACGAACTGTCAAAATGTCTAAATAAACATCTGGATGATAAGTCGAGCGAATTTGTTGTTGAACCTCGTTCATCGTTTCTACATAAAAATAAACTTGTTTAGCCGTTACTTTCTTAGAAATTGCTTTGAAATTATCACCCAACAGACCTAGCTCACTGGCATTAACCATTTCTGGATCTTGTTGATATAACAAAACATTTTGACAATAGTTTATCAAATCTTCAATCAACTGATTAGCATCTTTGCCATCATTCAAAATAGTAGCGGCAATTTTTAAGCCAGTGCTAACGTCTTCATCAATAATAGCTTGCATATAAGATTGTAAATCATCTCGTGCTACGCTCCCAGTAACTTGCAAAGCACTTTCATAAGTTACCTGATCACTACTATAAGAAAGGACTTGGTCCAAGATACTTAAAGCATCTCGCATCCCACCTTCTGCGCTTTTAGCAATTACCTTGAGAGCTCGTTCATCGTATTTAACGTTCTTGGAATTTAAGATTTTTTCCATCTGATCCAATATATCGGTCGCTTGAATTCGTTTGAAATCAAAGCGTTGAACTCGTGAAATAATGGTAGCTGGAATTTTATGGGGTTCCGTAGTCGCTAAGATAAAGATAACATGTTCCGGTGGCTCTTCCAAAGTTTTTAACAAGGCATTGAAAGCCCCGATCGAGAGCATATGAACTTCATCTATAATATAAACTTTATATTTAGCTTCCGTAGGTGCATATTTTACTTTATCCCGAATTCCACGAATTTCTTCTACTCCATTATTAGAAGCCGCATCAATTTCAATCACATCATTCAGTGAACCATTGTTAATGGCCACGCAAGTCGCACATTTATTACAAGGCTCCCCGTCTTTTAAATTAACACAGTTAACTGCCTTAGCTAAAATTTTTGCAGTTGAAGTCTTCCCGGTCCCACGCGGACCATTAAAAAGGTAAGCGTGGCTAATTTGATCAGTTACCAATGCATTTTTCAATGTTTGTGTGATGACCTGCTGACCAACAATTTCATCAAAACGTTGCGGCCGCCAGACCCGATATAAGGCTTGATAACTCATGAAGAACTTCCTTTCTTTTCGTTATGAAACTACTTCTTATTATAGCTTGAATATTAAGAAAATAACAAATAAATCATCGCAAAAAAAATCTCCCAGTCACTTGACTGAGAGTTTATAAGCATAAAAAAGAAGCACAAGACAGAGAAAACTTAGTGCTGCTTCCTTCCGGACCTGACACGGTTCGTAATTCCATCTTTGCTTCATGCCTTTCGGCAAATACTATATTACCGTATTATTTCATCATTGTCTAGTGCTTACGCTTTTTTCGTTTATTTTTAAAAAATTGTTGCATAATTTGACCAGCTTGTTCGGCTGCTATGCCAGCAATCACTTCTACCTGATGATTTTGCCGACTATCATTTAAAACGTTATATAGACTACCAGCTGCCCCACCTTTTTGATTCATAGCACCATACACTACCCGGTCAATTCTAGCATTCAAAATAGCCCCTGCACACATAACACAAGGTTCAATTGTTACATATAAGGTGCAATCTGTTAGTCGCCAACTCTTCAACTCTGTACAAGCCGCTTCAATCGCAATAATTTCAGCATGCTGGGTTGCAATTTCCGTATGCTCACGTAGGTTATGAGCCGTTGCAATTACTTTTCCGTTTTTTACAATTGCAGCTCCAATTGGAACTTCACCAATTTCAGCCGCAAATTTTGCTTCGCGTATAGCCACTTGCATAAACTTTTGATCGATTTTATCCATCATTTAATCAACTTTTCTGCTTAAAAGGATGTAATAACCCTTATCACGCGTTACAACTTTAACGTTTCCAAATAATTGATTCATTAATTTTTTTGCAGAAGGTGCCCCTTGTTTCTTTTGTAAAACGACCGTTAATGTTCCATTTTTTTCTAAGTGGTCAGGAGCTCCACTAATCATTGAATCCACAACTTGTTTACCAGCCCGAACAGGTGGATTAGTTATAATTGCTGCAAACTTATCATCAAGCTTTTCGTAAACATTTGAAGCAAAAATTGAAACATTTTTAATATCATTTTGTTCAGCATTTCGTTTTGCTAAAGATAATGCTAAATTATTTACGTCAACCATGGTAAAATTACGGTCTGGGTTGTTTTTAGCTAAAAACAAGCCAACCGGTCCATAACCACAGCCCAAGTCTAAAACTTTACCGGATGGAATATTCCTTAAATCAATTGACTTAATTAGAACTCGTGATCCATAGTCAACGGTATTTTTAGAAAACACTCCGTTATCTGAAACAAAACGGAGCGTGTGGTTCAATAAAGTATAATCCCAATGTTTTTCATCGTGTTGCACATCAGGATTTTCTGTGTAATAAAAGTTATTCATAGTAACACGTCCTTAAAAATTTTTTTAGTTTCACACACTATATATAGCGTGTTTCTCAAAAATGAACCCCATATATGGTGTGTTTTCATTTGAAAGATTAAGTATTCGTAGTAAAATCAATTATATCGTATAAACAGGAGATGAATAAATATGAATTCCATTACAGTATTTACCAAAAACAATTGTATCCAATGCAAGATGACAAAACGTTTTCTTGAAGAACACAATCTCGACTTCGTTGAAAAGAACACATCCGAAAATCCAGAATTTGTTACTTATTTAAAGAGCAAGGGCTTTCAAGCCGTTCCCGTTGTCGAAGTTGAAGGTGCCGAATCATTTGCTGGCTTCAGACCTGATTGTCTAAATAAATTAGTTGCTGAATTAGCTTAAGCTTATATATCTATTATACACAACAAGGAGACCTAGGAATATGTCGTTAAAAGACCAACATGATGTTAGTTATTTTCGATTAAATAACGAAATCAACATTCCATCAAAAGATGGCAAAATTAGACTAGAAAAAGATAAAGAAGCTTTAGATGCTTTTTTGAAAGAAAATGTGATTCCCAATCGCGTTAAGTTTGCATCTTTAAAGGATCGTTTTGAATACCTTACGAAAAATAATTATATTGAATCGACATTCTTAGAAAAATATCCTTTTACCTTTATTGAGCAACTTTATCAGTACCTAAAAGACCAACATTTTACTTTTAAATCTTTTATGGCTGCTTATAAATTTTACGCCCAATATGCTTTAAAAACGAATGATGGAAATCAGTACTTGGAAAGCTACATCGACCGAGTTGCAATGAATGCCCTCTTTTTAGCTAATGGCGATCAAGCCTTAGCCATGAATTTGGCTGATGAGCTAATTCATCAACGTTTTCAACCAGCAACCCCTACTTTCCTAAATGCCGGCAAAAAACGCCGTGGTGAATTAATTTCTTGTTTCTTAATTCAAACTACCGATGATATGGATAGTATTGGGAGAACCATTAATTCCGCCCTTCAACTTTCTAAGATTGGTGGTGGAGTTGGAATTAATCTTTCTAATCTACGAGCTGCAGGTGATCCAATTAAGCATATCCAAGGTGCTGCTAGTGGGGTCATGCCTGTCATGAAATTGTTAGAAGATAGTTTTACTTATTCTAATCAATTAGGTCAACGTCAAGGTGCTGGAGTAGTTTACTTAAGCGTTTTCCACCCAGATATTATTGACTTTCTTTCCGTTAAGAAAGAAAATGCGGATGAAAAAATTCGAGTTAACACCCTATCATTAGGACTAACGGTTCCTGATAAGTTTTATGAACTTGCTAAAGATGATCAAGATATGTATCTCTTTAGTCCTTACGATGTTGAAAAGGAATATGGAGTTCCATTCTCTTACATAGATATCACTAAAGAATATGACAATTTAGTTGCTAACCAAAACATTCGTAAGAAAAAAATGAAAGCACGTGATTTGGAAACCGAAATTGGTAAATTACAACAAGAATCCGGTTATCCTTACATCATGAACGTTGATACTGCAAACCGGGAAAATCCGGTTGCTGGTAAGATTGTTATGAGTAACTTGTGTTCTGAAATCATGCAAGTCCAAACTCCATCAATTATTAATGATTTACAACAGTATGATCAACTAGGAACTGATATTTCATGTAATCTTGGTTCAACTAACGTTGTTAATTTAATGAATTCCAAGGACTTTGGTAAATCTGTTGATGCTATGGTTCGTGCCTTAACTTATGTTACTGATGAAAGTAAAATTGATGTTGTTCCTTCAATCCGTCGCGGAAATGATTTAAGTCATTCCATTGGATTGGGTGCTATGGGTCTTCATTCTTACCTAGCTTTAAATCATATGTATTATGGATCCCCCGAATCAGTCGAATTTACTGGAGTATACTTTATGTTATTAAATTACTGGACGCTAGTTGCTTCTAATAAATTAGCTAAAGAACGTGGAAAATCATTCCATAACTTCGAAAACAGTAAATATGCTGACGGATCTTACTTTAATAAGTACACCGAAAAAGATTGGGGTCCCAAATCAGAAAAAGTCAAAGAGCTCTTCAAAGATACCTTTGTCCCTTCTGAAAAAGATTGGGAAGACCTCAAAAAGTCTGTAATGACTTATGGTTTATACCACCAAAATCGCATGGCAGTTGCCCCAAATGGTTCTACTGCTTACATCGGTGATGCTACTGCAAGTATCGCTCCCATCGTTAGTCGAATTGAAGAACGACAAGATGCAAAGATTGGAACTATTTTTTATCCAGTTCCATATCTTTCTAATGACACCCTTCCTTATTATGAATCGGCTTATGACATTGATATGCGAAAAGAAATTGATATCTTTGCAGAAGCCCAAAAACATGTTGATCAAAGTTTAAGTATGACTCTGTTTATGCGTTCTACCATTCCAGAAGGCATGTACGAATGGAAAAACGGTCGAGATCCTAAAATGTCAACGCGTGACTTAACGATTTTAAGAAATTATGCTTTCCATAAAGGAATTAAATCAATTTACTACGTTAGAACTTTTACCGATAACAATGACACAGTTGGTGCTAACGAATGTCAAAGCTGTGTAATCTAGGGGGATTAGCTCAATGAATATGAAGGAAGTTTTAACTGGTAATCTTAAAGGTGATTACCAGGCCATTAACTGGAATCAAGTTGATGACGATGTTGATAAAGCAACTTGGCACAAACTGACGGAACAATTTTGGCTTGATACTCGAGTACCTGTTTCCAATGACTTAAAAGACTGGCGTGAACTTGATGATGACCATAAATGGCTTGTGGGACACGTTTTTGGAGGATTAACTTTATTAGATACCCTCCAATCCCAAGATGGAATGGCTTCTTTAAGAAGTGACGCACAAACCCAACATGAAATTGCTGTCCTAAACAACATTCAATTTATGGAATCTGTCCATGCCAAAAGTTATTCCACAATTTTTTCAACCCTAAACACTCCAAAAGAAATTAATGAAATTTTTGATTGGAGTGATACGGAAGAATACTTACAAAATAAAACTAGACGAATTTATAATCTTTACCACAATGATAGTCATCCGTTGAAAAAGAAAATTTCTAGTGTCTTTTTGGAAACTTTTCTCTTCTATTCTGGTTTTTTTACCCCACTTTGGTACTTAGGTCATAACAAGCTTACTAATGTAGCTGAAATCATTAAATTAATTATTCGAGACGAATCTGTTCATGGAACTTATGTTGGTTACAAATTTCAAATTCAATTCAATCAATTAAGCCCTAATGAACAAGCTGAACTAAAAGATTGGATGTATAATTTCCTTTATGATCTTTACGAAAATGAGGTTAATTATACTCATCTTTTATATGATAAAGTTGGTTTAACGGATAAAGTTCTAACTTTCATTCGTTATAACGCTAACAAAGCTCTTATGAATCTAGGTCAAGACCCAATGTTCCCAGATACAGCTGAAGATGTTAATCCCGTTGTAATGAACGGGATCTCAACTTCAACGGTTAATCATGACTTCTTTTCAGAAGTTGGTAATGGATATCGACTTGGCAATGTTGAAGCCATGTCAGATGATGATTATCTCTTTGGTTCTTGGGAAGATCAACATAAAAACAAATAAAGTAGTAACAAAAGGGACACTTCAAAATGAAGTGTCCCTTTTGTTACTACTTTTCACTATACTTTTTGAAATTATCTTTAATAAAATCAGCTGAATTTTGTAATTTAGCTTCTTCTTCATCAGTCAACTTAAGTGGAACATTGGCTAAAACACCATCACGACCCACAACTACTGGATACGATAAGTAAGCATCATATTCTTCCCGATAATTAGAAACCGGAAGTACTGTATGAGCATCAAAAAGTACCACGTTAGCCAAACGAACTGCTGCAGTGGCAACTCCATAACTAGTGTAACCTTTTCCTTTAAAAACCGTATAACCACCGTGACGGGCCTCATTATCTAAAGCAGCTAAATCCAAATTACGAATTTTAGCTAATTCAGTTAATGGTTGATCTAAAGCACGAACCGTAGACCAAGCCGTAAACTGAGAGTTCCCATGCTCACCTAAATTGTAACCAGTTACTGATCGCGAATCAATCTTGAGCTTTTCAGCCACCGCTCGCTTCATTCGAGCAGAATCTAGTAAAGTTCCAGTTCCAATGACATGCTTTTTCGGTAACCCCGTTACCTGCTGATAAATTGAAGTAATGACATCAACTGGATTCGTAATGGCAATAATAATCCCGTTAAATCCAGAATCGCGAATCTTTGCTGCCACTGATTTTACTTGCTCACTATTATAAGCTAATTCGGAAAAACGATCTTCATTAGCACCATCATTTAAACGGATATTCCCAAGTGCGGAAATAATGACATCGGCATCACGTAAAGTCGAATAGTCATTCACTGTGATGTTAGTATGAAATGGTAAATTAGGCATAGCTTCCCGAAAATCAATCGCATCGGCATTGACTTTTGCTTCATTTTTATCGATTAAAACTAAATCATCAGCAAACCCATTTGCTACAATGTAATGTGCTACTGTTGAACCAACATGTCCATCACCAATGACTCCAACTTTTCTAACCATTTTATCAATCCTCCATCTCTTGGTGTTTGTTAATCATTTTAACAAGTTCATCATTAAATTGCCATTATTTTTTAACTATTTTCGCAATTTGTTCGATATCTTCTGGATTAGTCCGGCAACAACCCCCAATAATGTTCGCACCTGAAGTTAACCAATTAAAACCAAATTGTCACATCAGCAAAGCAAAAAAGAATCGGATTAATCCGATTCTTTTAGTCTTTTTCTTAATGGTCGTTCGTTAACAACTTGAAGAAGCTGTAACATAGTAAATACTAAGGAATTATTCTTTCGATAAACGAAGTATTTTGATTCCCATTTATCGACATATTTTTGTTTGTAAGAACGTAAACCTTGGAAACTATAGAACGCATCCCCATATTCATAAATTAAATGGGCCAATTTTTCGTTAATAAAACTAAATCGAGAATTACCCACATTGGCTAACGGAGCCATTCCTAAGTTAAACCAACGATAACCCTCTTCTTTTGAATAATTAAAGAGATTAATGAAAATCCCGTCCATAATTCCAGAAGGAGCCGTTTTACCTGATCTCATCAAGTCAATTGAAGTCATTTCGTGATCACCAGTAGGCATAATGTTGGCAAAAGCTACAATTTTATCATCAGCATCACAAATCACGGCAATTGGAGCTTGATTAAGATAATAAGGGTCAAAAAATCCTAATGAAAAACCTTTTTCATCGCGTCCTTTTAACCACTCATCAGAAATTTTCTTCAAATCATCCATCGTCGAAGAGGCAAAGGGTGGATCTATAATCTTAAATTTAAAACCATCTCGATCAAACTTATGCATTAATGCTCTTTCACCCCGATGTTTTTTACCAACTAAAGTAAACGCATCCAAATCAACATGTCCTTCTTCACCAGCTTTAATAAAATCAAAACCTTTATCGTGAAGTAACATCGTTAGCGATTCACCAACTTCATAAAAAACTAATGTCAAATCAACGTTATCGGCATCAATCATAAACTTATCAATTGCCTTTTCTAACTTAGCTTGATTTCCAAATGGTTCCCCCATCACAATTAGTTTATTTGCTTTTTGTTTATACATGAAAACAACTTGATCTTCCCCATCTTCAGAATAAAAATAAACTTTTTTATCACGTAAAAAGACTAGATGACTAACTTCATTTCCACCAAACTTATTAATTACTTGTTTAACCCGTCCTTGATCAAATGGTTGATTCATCCATGGTGTATTCGAATAAGAAAGAAAGCGAACTAAACCATATAAAATACAAATGGCGATGATAAATCCAATTAATCCAATTACCCACACCTGCTGTGAAGGTAACAAGTATTCATTCGTCATTCTGATTCCGCCATGTCCATGACCCATCACAAATCCTACTAAACAATATACAGCAAAAGCTCCAACAAAAATGGCTGCATCAGTAATGGCAGCACCCCATGAATAAGTTAGGCGATCGCGATACATGCCTTTTCGAGAAAACCATAGACAAAGTAAAATAAAGCCTAGGAAAATGACTAATCGAATTGGAAAATCTTCCTTCCATAAGGTATTCCCAATTGCAAATAGTAAAAGTATAACCGTTGGCCAAAATGCTTTTCTAACCCGCGAACTAACCCCTCTTGCTAATCCAATTAATAAGCACCCTACAATTACATTAGAAAGTTGGCCTAAAAAGTAAAGCGTAAATGGGGCTAAAGAATTATAAAGTGGATTTAAAAGTACCATGTTAGGAACCGTTGCCAATAAAATCATCATGATTCCTGAAAAATACATAAAAATCGTAATAATTAGTTGAGAAGAACGTTGAATGATATTAGCCGGAATCTCATCTAAAAACTGGTTAAAACGGCCTGCTAATTCGATTCCAAATAATAAAGCTCCAATTCCAAATGGAATAAAGTAATAGAAAATTCGATAAAGTAATAACCAAACTGTAGCTAAAGTAGGCGAAATTCCAAGTTGAGTTAGTCCTAAAATCATCATGGTATCAAAAGTTCCTAAACCACCTGGTAACATCGAAACTACCCCAAACACATTGGCGGCAAAGAAGAGTGGAATCACATTCCAAATATCAATGTGAAGATTCATAAAACTACCAATAATTAAGAATAGACATACACACGATCCCCATTCCAAACATGAAGTAATGATTAGTTTAAGCTCTCGTCGCAGTGTTAAATCAGCAAAAAAGTCAGAGTTACTGAATCTGGTAAATAAAAACACAATTGGGAAATAAGCTCCTCCACCTAATAACCAAATCCAATCACCAGTAAATCGATTACCAATTCCAAAACCAAAAATTAACACTAACGATACCAAGCAATAAGTTGATAACCCAGCTAGTAAAAACAAAGCAACCTTTGAAATTGCATAAACAATTTGCTTTTTAGTGGCATCCTTGCTATAAAAATTAGCTCGTAAACTAGCACCTAAAAAACCACCAAAACCAGCAATATTAGTAAAAGTATTCGTAATCCATCCACTTTTAATAACATACAGTGGTTTAAATTTAGCTGGCAAAAATTCTGTGAAAGTAAAATCGTAGATTAACATTGGTGTAACAGCAATTAATCCTAAGATTGTTAAAATTAATAGATGTGTTGGTGATTGGGAAGCTAAACTTTGTTTCATCTGTTGTCCATTGATTTCTTTTAAAATACTATGAGCTTCAAATACCACAAATATTGCAACAACTATTAAGAAAATAATTTTAATTACATTTAGATACTTATTAAAGAAATCAATACATTTTTTAAAAAATTCTTTCAAATGGTTCCTCCAAAAAAATCTCTAATTAACGATAGATATTAAAAAAGGATGTGTGAAATCACACATCCCTTTTTTATATAAAGACTAATTACTATTTAAGAGTAATAGTTGCGCCTTGGGCTTCAAGTTTATCCTTGATGTCGTTAGCTTCGTCTTCTGAAAGACCTTCTTTAACCATTGATGGTGCGTTATCAACAATTTCTTTACATTCTTTAAGACCAAGACCAGTGATACCTTTAAGTTCTTTGATAACTTTGATCTTACCAGCACCAGCAGAAGTTAATTCTACATCAAAGGTGCTCTTAGCAGCAGCGTCACCAGCAGCACCTGCAGCAGCAACTGGAGCTGAAGCTGAAACGTCAAATTCTTCTTCGATTGCTTTAACCAAATCGTTTAAATCAGTGATTGAAGCGTCTTTTAATTGAGCAATAATGTTATCTTTTTCAAAAGCCATGTTAAATTCCTCCTAATAGGACATTTATATTTTTATTATTAAGCTTCGTCTTCTTCAGACTTGCTTTCTGCAACAGCTTTAACAGCATATGCAACATTACGTACAGGTGCTTGTAAGATGTTTGCAAGAGTAGAAAGTAATTCTTCACGACTAGGTAATGTAGCGAATTCATTAATCTTGTCAATTCCTGCAACTTCACCTTCGATAATTCCACCCTTGATTACAAGAGCTTCATTTTCATCAGCAAATTTCTTTAAAATCTTAGCAGGTGCAACAGCGTCTTCATGAGAAAATGCAACCGCACTTGGTCCATTAAAAATTGATTTTAAATCGTCATGACCACTTTGATCAGCAGCACGTTCTAAAATCTTGTTCTTAATAACCATAAGTTTAACACCGTTATCACGTAATTCCTTACGTAATTCAGTATCTTGAGCAACAGTCAAACCACGAGAATTAACTACAATTGCTGAAACAGCTTCATTAAAATCTTTGGCAATTTCGTCAACCTTTTTGGCTTTGGCATCAATAACTTCTTTTTTTGGCATAAATTTTCACCTCCCAATGAAATTTGGGACCCATAAAAAAATCCCTATGTTCGCCAAAACATAGAGAAAAGTCGTTAAACTCCTCGGCAGGCACTAATTAAGGCTATAAAAGCCACCTGAGTCTTAGGCGAATCATATTATACTAATAATTTACCATAGGAAAATAAATTAGTCAATACAGGGATTTAATTTTTAGGTCAGTACTTTAAAATGATTCAGGTGAAACTTTAACACCAGGACCAAATGTTGATGAAACAGAAATGTTTTGAATGTAAGTACCGTGAACAGAAGCAGGACGGTTTTTAACCAAAATGCTTTCTACAGTCTTAAAGTTTTCAACTAACTTATCTGTATCAAATGATTTTTTACCAATTGCAACAGCAATATTACCATCACGATCAGTACGGTAAGTAACCTTACCTGCTTTGGCTTCAGAAACGGCTTTAGTAACATCCATAGTTACAGTACCCGTCTTAGGATTAGGCATTAAACCCTTAGGTCCAAGCACACGTCCTAAACGACCAACTTGAGCCATCATATCAGGAGTTGAAACGGCAACATCAAAGTCCATCCAACCGTCCATGATTTTTTGAGCTAAGTCTTCTTCACCAACAACGTCAGCACCAGCTGCTTCAGCTTCTTTAGCTTTATCACCCTTAGCAAATACAATAACCTTTTGATCTTTACCAGTACCATTAGGCAAAACTACAGCACCACGTAATTGTTGATCAGCTTGCTTTGTATCAACGTTTAATTTAATAACAACTTCGATAGAATCATCAAAGTTGGCAACATCTAATTTTTGAACGAGAGCAACAGCGTCATCAACAGGGTATGCAATACTCTTGTCAATTTGTTCAGCAGCGTCTCTATACTTCTTACCTCTTTTACGAGCCATGTAATCTCCTCCTTGCAATGTGGTCAAACGGAATCACTTCCTCCCACTTCAAGTATTACCTTTTGATAATACAGCAACTACTACGGGTTTAGAATTAACCTTCGACAGTGAATCCCATACTACGTGCAGTACCTTCAATCATACGCATAGCTGCATCTACATCAGCTGCGTTTAGATCTTGCATTTTAGTTTCGGCGATTTCTTTCACTTGATCTTTAGTTACACTAGCAACTTTTTTAGTGTTAGGTTCACCAGAACCAGATTCAACACCAGCAGCTTTCTTTAAAAGAATAGCAGCAGGTGGAGTCTTAGTAATAAAACTAAATGAATGATCTTCAAATACAGTAATTACAACTGGAATAAGCATTCCTGCTTGATCAGCAGTACGTGCATTAAAATCCTTTGTAAATTCCATAATGTTCACGCCAGCTTGACCCAATGCAGGTCCAACTGGAGGAGCAGGTGTTGCTTTACCCGCTGCAATTTGTAACTTAACAATATCTACTACTTTTTTAGCCACGAGACAAACCTCCTTAAGTCCGTGTGTGGTAAATGAAGATAAAATTTCTTCTCCCACGTTGATTATGCACAAAGTACACTTGAAAATTATAGCACAAGGAATTGCAGATTACAACAATTACTATAACTAATTATTTTCTAGTGGCTTAACTTGGTTGAAATCTAGTTCAGTACTGGTTTCTCGACCAAACATATCGATGTTAACTTTCAACTTACCCTTTTCGTTATCAATACTAGTAATTTTACCAGAAAGACCATTGAATGCTCCTTCAACAATTGTAACCGTATCGCCAACTTTACTATCCAAAGGTTGGACATTCTGCTTCATTCCAAGTTGTGCCATGACATGTTCCACTTCTTCAGGAAGCAGTGGATTGGGCTTTGATCCTTGTCCATGTGATCCGATAAATCCGGTCACACCTGGAGTATTCCGTACTACATACCAAGCCCGATTGGTCATTACCATTTGAACAAGCACATAACCAGGAAAAGTTTTATCCATTACCACTTTATCTTCACCGTTTTTTATTTCGTGCTTTTCGGTTTCTGGAACAACAACATCAAAAATATAATCTTGCATTCCCATGGAATCTCTTCTTGATTCGAGATTTTCCTTAACCTTATTTTCATATCCAGAGTAAGTATGAAGCACATACCATTGTTTTTCAGCTGATTCTACCACTGCAATAATCTCCTTTACTAAATCGACCAAAATAAAAAACCTCGCGTAAACGAAGTTCGTAATTTAACTATAACAGAAATTTAAATAGTTAGCCAGTTTGACAATTACTATAACTTAATTAGTACCGTTTGAACGGCCCAATCGATTAATCCAAGAAATGCTGTGAAAAAAATGGTAGTTCCAATCACAGTAATCGTATCAGTTCTAGTTTGCTTAGCATTAGGCCAAACCACTAATTTCATTTCAGCTACAACACTCTTGAAAAAATTCCAAAGTCTTTTCATTGCTTAAATCTCCTTAATGAGTTTCTTGATGAATTGTGTTTTTACCACAATGTTTACAATATTTTTTTAATTCTAAACGTGTCGTTCGGTTAGGATTGGCGGTAATGGTGTAGTTACGAGAACCACAAATCGAACAAGCTAATGCTACTTTTCTTTGTGACATCAACTACACCTCCTTATTCTCTTCTAACTTTATCATCTAATTTCAATTGCGTCAAACGTGTATAATCATCATACTTTCGCCGACACCTAATTAGTGCATTTTTAACTTTCAGAACTGAAACTTTTTGTTGTTGAGCAATTTGTTCTAAGCTAAGTTGTCGTAGGGAATTAGTTAAAACAAATTTTTCAAACTTAGAGCAATTACAACTAACCTGTTCAATTTGTTCATAAAACTCATAAATTTCATAAGGATTATAAGCTGCCGTATCTGAAATGGTATCGGCATAGTAGTCTTCAAATCGATTTAGTGATGTCTGAGCAGTTGTAGGAACTCGCTTTTGTGCTTTTCGTTTTCTGATCAAATCAAATAGGCGATTTTTCAAACTTGCTTTGTAAAATGAACCAAAAGTAACTTTTTTACTTACATCATATTTTTTGACAATTCGAATTAAAACTAATGCCGATTCTTGACTCCAATCCGCTAAATCCATATCTGAGACATAAAATTCACGCCATAATTTTAAATAAACTGGCGCAAATTGTTGAAACAATTGATAAAATCGATCACTATCGGTTTGTGCATCAATGATAAGCTGTGGATCACAGTTGCAAATTTTGTTTGAATTCATATTGAGTCTCCTTGTAATTACTTGATTAATAAATTACAAAGAATTAATAATTCTAACAAGCGAACAATCGTTCTAAATAAACAATTTTAATGATACCAACTTATTATTATTGCATTTTTAATAAAATCATAAAATTAAACAAATAAAAAAGAATGAGAAATTCACTCATTCTTTGATAGTTTATCCCTTAACTGCGTTAATTTATCAATTTGTCGATCATCAAACGTTAGTCGATTTCCAGTTAAATTACTGTTATAGTGTTTTGCTTCATTACGAATTTCTTTTTTAGTTCTTCTTACTGAAGCTAACAATTCTTGATCAGGAATTCTCAGTGCTCCAGCTGAAAAAATCGTCCACTGTTCCGCATGATCGCTAGTCGCAACTTCAACTTGTGTAAACAAAGATTGCTCCCGAGCTGCCAAAGCTTCAATGTAAGTATCAGCCGTTTCATTTTTATTCGTCCAAACAACTTGAATATTTTTTACTTGTTTAGATTTAGCTAAGCCCGGAACATACATTGCATCAAAAACCACAATAATTTCTTTACCACTATATTTTTGATATTCCGAAAGTTCACTAATCAATTCATCTCGAGCTTCTGGTAACTTATTATCAAGCTTTAACCGATTAAGATGTTCCCAATTCCCGATCACGTTATAAGCATCAACAATTAAAAGCTCTGTTTTCGCTAGTTTAGCCATAATTATAATGGATGCCTGGAATTAAAGCCCTGATACATCAATAATCCAGCTGCCACTGAGGCATTTAAGCTTTGAATGTTTCCAATCATTGGAATTGTTAACATTTCATCCACTTGTTTTTTCAACAAAGGTGAGATTCCCTTCCCTTCACTTCCAATAATTAAAGCAGACGCGCCCTTGGCATCCCAACGACGGTAATCTGTTCCTTGCATATCCGTACCAAAAACCCATACTCCACGACTTTTTAAATCATTGACCGTGTTTACCAAGTTGGTAACCTTAGCAACGGGAACGCGTTCAATGGCACCGGCAGAAGTTTTGGCAACGGTAGATGTTAATCCCACTGAACGATGTTTGGGAATAATAATTCCATGAACTCCAGCAGCGTCGGCCGTTCTTAAAATTGATCCTAAATTATGCGGATCAGCAATATTATCTAGAATCACAAAGAATGGGGTTTCGTTCTTTTGAGCTGCATTATCAAACAAATCATCAATAGTTGCATATTTAAATGCAGCAATAGCTAACATGACTCCTTGATGATTTTGGTGATCTGACATTAAGTCTAATTTTGACTTAGGAACATTTGAAATCACTAAATGTCGTCCCTTAGCCAAATTAATGATGGTTTTAACCGTTTCATCATCTTTGCTAATTCCATTTTGTAGAAAAACCTTATTGATATCTTGTTCTTGATTTCTTAAAGCCGCCACCGCTGGATGCCGACCAATAATAAAGTCTTCATTATTTTTCATAAACTACCCTCCCAGCTTCAACCTGTTCAATACACCATTGAGCAAGTTGGCTTAATCGTTCTTCTTGTCCACTCAATGATAAAAAGCCAAATAAGGCCTCAAATCCTGTGGAAACCCGATAAGTTACTACACTCGTATTTTTGGCATGGGTGTAGCTTTTTGCATTACGTCCGCGTTTAAAAAAATATTGTTCTTCCTCCGTCAAGTAATCATCGGCTTCCATTAGAGTAATTAAACCAGCTTGTGCTTTAGCAGAAACATATTTAGTGGCTTTTCTTTGTAATTGATTGGGACGGGTTACTCCTTGATCAATCAAATGACGTCGTATAAATACTTCATAGACTGCATCACCTAAATAGGCCAAGGCCACACCATTTAGTTGTTTAAATTCAATGTTTTTATCAGGTTCACTCATTAATTACTATTTTCCCTTCTGAATCGCGTTCCATGAGGTGTATCTTCAAGCACAATTCCTTGCGCTTTTAGTTCATCACGAATTTCATCACTTCGTTGGAAATTATGATTTTCCCGAGCTTGATTTCTTTCAGCAATTAAATGCTCAACTTCTTCATCATTAAAGGTACTGGCCTGCAACTTAATTCCAAAAATTGAAGCTAATTGTTGTAGGCGGTTCATGATTAACTCAATCGTCTTTTTAAAAACAAAAGGCCGCTCTGCATAAACATTTCCTAGTTTGGCAATTTCATAAACATTTGCAATCCCATTTTGGACGTTAAAATCATTATCCATGGCATCTTGAAAATCTGCTTGAAGTTGACGAATTTCTTGATCAATTTTAGGATCACTATCATCTTCAGCATCTTTTAGACGATATTCCAAGTTAGTGTAAGCCGTTTGTAATTTCTTTAAATTAGCTGCCGCTTCGTCCAAGCCTGCTTGGCTAAAGCGAATAGGTCGTCGGTATTGGGTCGTTGACATCATAAACCGTAAAACTTGAGGGTCAATTTTTTTTATTAAATCGTGAACCGTCACAAAATTACCTAAGGACTTGCTCATTTTTTCATCATCGTCCCCAACCGTTACAAATCCATTATGCAACCAATAATTAACGAACCGTTTTCCTGTTTTTGCTTCACTTTGTGCCCGTTCATTTTCGTGATGAGGGAATTCTAAATCAATTCCCCCACCATGAATATCAAAAGTATCACCCAAATATTTGGTTGACATTACAGAACACTCAATATGCCATCCTGGACGACCTTGCCCCCAAGGAGAATCCCAAGAAATTTCATCATCTTTAGCCTTTTTCCACAATGCAAAATCAATTGGATCTTCCTTTTTAGCCAGTTCATCCGCTGAAACATGCTGACTAGCACCATTTTCAAGTGTATCTAAATCTTCATGTCCAAGTTCGCCATACGTTTTAAATTTACGTGCACGATAATAAACATCACCATCAACACTGTAAGCATAACCTTGGTCAATCAAACTTTGTACAAAATCAATAATTTCAGGAATATTTTCCGTTGCGCGAGGGTTTAAAGTAGCTGGCTCAACATTTAAGGCCTTCGTATCTGAAAAATAAGCTTTAATAAACTTATCTGCCACTTCAGGGACCGTAATTCCGTCCTCTTTTGCAGCTTTAATCATCTTATCATCAACGTCAGTAAAATTAGAAACGTAGTTCACATCATAGCCAAGGTACTCTAAATACCTTCTAATGGTATCAAAAGCAACAATGCTACGAGCATTACCAATATGGATATAGTTATAGACGGTCGGTCCACAGACATACATATTCACTTTCCCTGCCTGAAGGGGCTCGAAAACTTCCATTTCATTATTTAATGAATTATATACTTTTAATCCCATAACTACCTCCTACGTTTTTCATTTAATGATATCATATCGTGACTACTTTTTCCCAAAACAAAAGGCCTAGTATGCAACTAGACCAATCATTTTAAAAATATTTTAATTATTTGCCAATTTGATCAAGCGTTTGCTGTAAATGCTTTAAAGTTTTTTCGCGGCCAATCAATTCAATTGATTCTGGAAGTTCTGGACCTTCCATTTCGTGCGTAACCGCAATTCGAATTGGCATCCATAACTGACGACCTTTAATTTTTGTTTCTTTTTGAACGGCTTTGATTGTTTTCAAAATTTCAACCTTATCAAAAATTGGTAATTTTTTAATTTTTTCAGCAAAAGCCTTTAAAACTACTGGCGCCGTTTCGTTATCAATTTCTGCTAATGCATCGCCTTTGATTAATTCAGGATCTTCAAAGAAAACATTAGCCATTTCATTAATTTGAGCCATGTAACTCATTTGAGGACGGTAAACATCAATTAATTTACGTGCCCATTCAATGGTTAAAGCATCTGGATTTTCTGGCAAATTGCCGCCTTTAATTAATTGACGTAAAGCTAAGTCAACGATGGTATCTTCATCAGAGTTTTTAACGTATTGGTTATTAATCCATTCCAATTTTTTACTATCAAACGTAGCTGGTGATTTACTTAACCGCGATTCATCATACATCTTAATTAATTGACGTTGGTTAAAAATTTCATCTTCGCCAACTGGTGACCAGCCTAATAACACGATGAAATTAAATAAAGCATCAGGTAAGTAACCTAGTTCATGATATTGTTCGATAAATTGAAGCACCGTTTCATCACGTTTACTTAATTTTTTACCAGTGTCAGCACTGATAATCAAACTCATATGTCCGAATTTTGGTGCTTGCCAACCAAATGCTTCGTAAATCATTAATTGCTTAGGAGTATTGGCTACGTGATCATCACCACGGAAAACGTGACTAATTTGCATGTTATGATCATCCGCTACTACAGCAAAGTTATAAGTAGGCATTCCATTTCGTTTAACAATTACGAAATCTCCACCAATACTATCTGAATTAAAGGAAACATGACCTTTAACCAGGTCATCCCATTCATAAGTATGATCCTTAGGTACTCGGAATCGAATAACGGGTTTTAATCCTTTAGCTTCGGCAGCAGCAATCGCAGCTTTGCGTTCAGCTTCAGTCATCCCAGCAAATTCATACTCATAATGGGGCATTACGCCACGCGCTTTTTGTTCTTCACGTTCAGCTTCTAATTCAGCTTCAGTTTTATATGAGTAATAAGCTTTATCTTCGTCCAATAGTTGTTGAATCAATGGATCATAAATAGCTTGGCGTTGTGATTGACGATAAGGACCAAAATCTCCACCAACATCAGGACCTTCATCCCAATCAAGACCTAACCATCTAAGGTTATCCAATTGGCTTTTTTCTCCATCAATGACGTTTCGTTTTGTATCAGTATCTTCAATTCGAATGATAAATTTGCCCTTGTAATGACGAGCAAAAAGATAGTTAAAAATTGCAGTTCTGGCGTTACCAATATGCAAATGTCCAGTAGGACTGGGTGCATATCGAACACGAATTTTATTATTTGCCAATTAAATCTCTCTTTTCTATATCTTAGTCTAATTTTAATTTTACAATTATCTTCTTTAAAAATAAAGCTGTGACCATTATTTCTTTAAAGCAATTTTTAAAGCTTCCCGAATGGTAGTCACGCCAATGATTTCAATTTCTGTATCAAGTTGCACCCCATCTAAATTGTGTTTTGGAACAATCACACGAGAAAAGCCCAACTTAGCAGCTTCTCGAATTCGTTGTTCAATCCGGTCAACCCGGCGAATTTCACCAGTTAAGCCTAATTCTCCAATATAACATTCCTTGGGATCAGTACTAACATCTTCATAACTAGAAGCAATACTAATTGCCATTGCCAAATCAATAGCCGGTTCAGCTAACTTAACTCCTCCAGCAGCTTTCAAATAGGCATCTTGATTTTGTAACATTAATCCCGCTCGTTTTTCTAAAACAGCCATAATTAAAGAAACACGATTGCGATCAACTCCGGTAGCCGTTCGTTGTGCATTACCAAAAACCGATGGAGTTATTAAAGCTTGTAATTCTACCAAAATCGGACGTGTTCCTTCCATTGCCACCACAATCGCAGAACCAGTTGCATTATGGAGCCGTTCCTCTAAGAAAATTTCAGAAGGATTAGCAACTTCTTTCAGTCCACTATCTACCATTTCAAAAATTCCTAATTCGTTGGTTGAACCAAAACGATTCTTTACAGCTCTTAGTAAACGATAAGCATGATGTTTATCGCCTTCAAAATACAAGACGGTATCTACCATATGCTCCAATGTTTTAGGGCCTGCAATCGCTCCACCTTTCGTTACGTGTCCAACTACAAAAATGGTAATATTATTAGTTTTAGCGATATTCATTAAGTCAGCCGTGACGCCTCGAACCTGTGAAACAGAACCTACTGCTGAAGAAATCTCACCTTCTTGCATCGTTTGGACTGAATCAATAATAACAACATCTGGTTTAAGGTTAGCAATTGCCTCGCGAATCGCCGTCATATCTGTCTCTGGAAAAACATATAAGTTTTCTAGATTTTGAACCCCTAACCGGTCAGCACGCATTTTAACCTGATCTGCGCTTTCTTCCCCAGTAACATATAAAACTCGTTTGCCATAGTGACTTAGCTGACCCGAAACCTGTAATAATAAAGTTGATTTTCCAATACCTGGATCACCACCAATTAAAACTAAAGAACCGGGTACCACACCCCCACCTAAAACGCGATTTAATTCATGAGATTCAATTTGATAACGCGGTGCATCATGGGCGTCCACGTCATCAATTAAAGTTGGCTTAGACTTTTTCCCCTCAAACGAAACTCGTGTCACATTGACGGTCTTAGTATCATTTTTGGTAACTGTTTCTTCTTCAAAGGTATTCCATTCGCCACAATTAGGACAACGACCTAAGTAAGTGGGTGAAACGTACCCACAGTTAGAACAAACAAAACGAGTTGATGCTTTTGCCATTAAATGTCCTCCTTATTTTCCCGATGAACCAAATCCACCATTCCTAGTTGCTTTGGGTCCTTGGTCATCATCAGCTAATAAAAATGGCATGAAAATTCCCTGTCCAATTCGTTCACCCTTTTTAATGTGACGATCTGTAAGCCCAAAATTCGTCATTTGCACAAAAATTTCGCCTTCATTATTTTCGTTATCATAATAATCAGCATCAATTACACCAATTCCATTAGGGATAATCATACCCCGTTTAAGTGGATTACTAGAACGATTAGCAATAATTAAAACTTCATTTTCTTGCATGTAAGCTTTAATCCCCGTTGGAATTAAGTATGGTTTTAGGACTTTACGAGCCGTTTCGGCATCTGTTTCTGCTAAATCTTTTTTCGTTAAAATTATTTTAAGTGCTCTTAAAAAACCTAATTTCCAAATTGATGGTAAAATCATGTCAACTGAACTAGCAAAATCATACCCAGCTGCATTTTTAGTAGCACGTTTGGGTAATTTTAGTCCTTCATTTTGATTTTTTGAAACCACTTTGAATCCTCTCTTCATTTTTAAAACTCCTAACTTTTAAATAATTGGATACTACCATTCTAACAGTATTTACGGCCTATTTACATACTTGACAAAACAATAAAATCCATGGAAAATAGCCTTTAGAATTAAACAATACGAATGTTCAATTGAGGGGAATATTGATGGATAGCGAAGCCGTAAAAAAACAAAAAGCCCAAGTTGGTCGTGAAGCAGTCAACTTCATAAAGGATGGAATGATTGTTGGAATTGGTAGTGGATCCACAATGTGGTACCTCGTGGAGGCACTTGGAAAACGAGTACAAGCTGGCTTAAATATTATTGGAGTGCCTACCTCTAAATATACCAGAGAACACGCTGAAAGATTAGGCATTACTATGAAAAACGTTGATGAAGTTGATCACATCGATCTAACAATTGATGGTGCCGATCAAATTGACGAACATTACCAAGGAATTAAAGGCGGCGGTGCTTCCCATTTAATGGAAAAAATTGTGGCCGTTAATTCCCGTAAAAATATGTGGATTGTTGATGAAACTAAAATGGTGAAAACTTTAAATTATCCCGTTCCACTTGAAGTAATTCCCTATGGAAGTAAACAGCTTGAAAAGCGACTTGCTAAAATGGGACTTAATCCTAAGTTACGCTTAGATGAAAATCTACAGCCAATTACGACCGATTCAAAGAACTACATCATTGATTTGTTTTTAGACCACATTGATAATCCTAAGGCACTTGCCGCAACGCTAGATTCCATTACTGGAATTGTTGAACATGGCTTTTTTCTGGATATTGCCAATACAATTATTGTGCAATATCCAGATGGTCCAAAAATCATTAATGCTCGCTAAAATATTAAATTACGATATAATAAAGCCAAACAATTATTTGGGAGGCTTTTTTATTATGGACAAACCAATTGAACCAAAAAGCATTAAACGTTACGCTAACAATTTGAATGAAGTAACGGATGCAAACGTAGTCCGTCGTGCAGTGACACATAATGGAATTTTAAAATCAGCAGCTGACTACGAAGCCACTGCTGCGATGGACCCAGTTTTTTCGGTTGACGTTTCTAGTCAACATGTTGCTAATCAAAAACAAAGTGGTAGGTGTTGGGTGTTTGCAGCCCTAAATACGATGCGGACTCAAGTGGAAAACAACTTCAATGTACCCAAAGATTTTGAATTATCACAAACCTTTACTTTCTTTTGGGATAAATTCGAAAAAGCAAACTACTTTCTAAATAACATAATTAATACCGCTGACCAACCACTTGATTCGCGAAAAGTTAACTTCTTGTTGGCCACTCCCCAACAAGATGGAGGTCAATGGGACATGCTTTGTGCCCTAATTGAAAAATACGGAATTGTGCCAAAGTCTGCAATGCCAGAAACTTACAACAGTAACATGTCGTCAGAAATTAATGCTGCTTTAAACACTCAATTACGCCATGATGCGATCATCTTACGTAAATTAGTTAACGACGGTCAAAGTGAAGAAATTATCAACGCCAAACGCGACGATATGATGAATGAAGTTTACCGAATGTTAGTCTTTGCCTTTGGTAAGCCAGTAGAAATCTTTAACTTTGAATATCGTGATGCTGACAAAAATTATCACATTGACGAAAACTTAACTCCCAAGGACTTTTTCAACAAGTACATTAATTTAGACCTTGAAAATTACATTTCTATCATTAACTCCCCAACTGCTGACAAGCCATTTAACAAGACTTACACTGTTGAAATGCTTGGTAATGTAGTCGGTGGGCGTGCTATCAAACACTTCAACCTTCCCATTGAAAGATTAAAGGCATTAACCATTAAACAGCTTCAAGCTGGTGAAACGGTTTGGTTTGGGAGTGATGTTTCCATGGATAGTGATCGAAAAGCCGGTATTTTGGATACTGATTTATATCATGTTGATGATTTAATGCATACTAACAATTCTCTTACCAAAGCTCAACGCCTTGATTATGGAGAAAGTGTAATGAATCATGCAATGGTTATTACTGGAGTCGATCTTGTTAACGGTCAACCTACCAAATGGAAAGTCGAAAATAGTTGGGGTGACAAAGTTGGAGAAAAGGGTTACTTTGTCATGAGTGACGATTGGTTTAGCGAGTTCGTTTATCAAGTCGTCATTAACAAAAAATACCTTACCCCTGAAGAACGCGAACAACAAACTGAAGAACCAAAAGAATTAGCTCCATGGGATCCAATGGGTACCCTTGCTTAATTAAATACGAAAATCAGGCCCTGATGACATTTTAAACGTTATCGGGGTCTTTTTTATTAATAGTAAAAAAGGACTAAATTCTAACTGAATTCAATCCTTTTTCTCCTAATATTTAATTTTCTAGGCCCTCACGGCGATTCCGAATTCTAACTAACCAGTAAATTAATCCAACTACAATTCCCAAAAATACCAATACACATAGGATAAAAATCCATGGAATTGAATGTGTAATTTTAGCATTTAGTACCACCGCATCTAATACGGAAACGGTAAAGTCTTTTTCTAAGAACCAAGTTCCACCTTTACTACCTAGTTGTGGATCGGTACTTTTAATTTTAACTTTCATCGTGTAAGCGCCAGGTGTAATTCGTGGCGTCAACCAAGGAATTTCAAATTTAAATTGATTATTAGGACCAATTTGACCATTAGTTTGACTACCTTGTGCAACTACATCGTTAGTCCCTTTCTTTACAACACTAGCCTTATAATTCATTTGATTTAATAAATCTGGATGATTATTAGAAATCATCGCATCAACCGTATTATGTCGATACCAAGTATCTGGCTTTACTTTTTTCATCGAAAGGTTAGGTGAAGATGTCCCCTTATTAATCATAATGGCAACCGGATATGCGGCTCTTTTAGACTGGTGTCCATCAGCTGTTTGAGCTAGAAGATAGATGCCTCCTAAAACGGTTCCCTTAAATTTTTTAAAGGTTGCATTATCGGGTGTCTGAACGTGAAAGTGTAAATCTCGACTTTCTCCTGGTTTTAAAGTTACATTGTTTTCCTTAGCACCGATTGCTGTTACTAACTGCTTAAAATCAAATGGATTTTTGACAAGTTTTCCTTTTCCATCATAGACTACTTTTGCATTTTTAGAGGTTGTGGCCTGATTAATTTCCGTTGTAAAATGCACAACTTTATCTACACTAGGATTAGTAACTTTAATGACTAAATCTTGATTAATCTGATCATTATTTCCAAGTTGAAAATTAAAAAAGTTACTACTTTTATTCTGAAACTTAATGTCTTTAGTCTGAGGTTCGACTTTCAACGGAACCTCTTGATTGACTACTTCTGCATTACAATTAAATTGGAAAGTGATTAATGCTCCCATAAAACTAAGTAAAAGTAATAAAGGAATCATTACTTTTTTTAAGTTATTAGACATATTCTTCTCCATTCACTATTTATTGTTACTTAATTGTCTCTTTATTTAAAATTTTCAATTCATCATCTAAAGTATAAATGATTGGCTCAGCATTTCCGACTTCTACCCCATCAATACCAAAATCATCAATATTTTCCAAATACTTAATTAAAGCACGTAATGAGCTTCCGTGGGCAACCACCAACTGATTTTTCCCATCCATCAAACGCGGAGCAATTTCATCCAACCAATATGGTACTAATCGTTCATAAGCCATTTTCAAACTTTCAGCTGGAGGCTCTGTAATTCCAGCAGCCTGATACCGACGTAACACGGGAACTTGTTCTAACTTAGGTGGTACTGATGCAAAGCTTCTTCGCCATTGCATAAATTGTTTGTCACCCACTTCAGCACGAACCGCCTTTTTATTTTTGCCCCGTAAAGCTCCATAATGACGTTCATTCAATCTCCAGGTCTTGTGTTGCGGAATCCAAAGTTGATTCATTTCTGATAAAACAATATTTTCTGATGTAATTGCCCGCTTTAAATAAGAAGTATGCGCATCATCAAATTGAATTTGTAACTCATTTAGTTTTCGACCAGCCTCACGAGCAGATTTTCTGCCTGCTTCGGTCAAGGGTACATCACTCCAGCCGGTAAAAGTGTGATTATAATTTGCCACACTCTCACCATGTCGCATTAGAACTAATTTACTCATATAATCGACCTCGCTGACTCTTTTAGCATTCCTATGTATTGTAGCATATTTAGCTGATTGTTTTAATTATTCATTTTCCTATAATCAAAAAGACAACGTTTTTCTCAACTTAATAAGACAGTTGTTTAGCATTAGGCTATAATAAGTATAAGCTGATTTTACATTAAAAGGACCTACCCTATCATGACAGAAAACGAAAATAATAATAATTTTAACCATAATCGCCGCTCTGGAAAAAACCATTTCATCAATGATCCAAATAAGATTATTCATCAACAATCGCAAAGTAAATCTACCTCAGAAGTCAAAAAATCTCAGATTTCACAAGGGTCAGCTGATACAGAATACCATCCAATTGCTTGGACAGTTCTAGTAATTCTCTTAGTCATCATGATTATTGGTTTAGCATTCGGGTATCTTCAGTATCAAAAAGCTCGGGACACCTTTGGAAATACTTACATGGCCAGCCATAGTTCACGTAATGTTTCTAATATCCTAAAAGAACGAAAACCCTTTTCAATTCTTTTAATGGGCACTGATACAGGTGCTCTTGGTCGAAAGGATAAGGGTCGAACTGATTCAATGATTGTTGCAACAGTTAATCCCAAAACCAATACAACTAAATTTATTAGTATTCCCCGTGATACTAAGGTAGTGGTTCCTGGCGATCGGATGCCTTATGAAAAAATTAACGCGGCCTATACCATTGGTGGACCTGACTCAGCGACAGCGGTTGCTAGTAAATTACTTAATATTCCAATTGATTTTTATGGTGTGATTAACATGGGAGGTATTAAAAAAATGGTCAATGCTGTTGGTGGAGTTTCTATTACTCCTAACCTAACCTTTGACTATGAAGGAATTAGCGTTAAAAAAGGCAAGACCGAGCATATGAATGGTCAAACAGCCCTCCAATACACTAGAATGCGGTATCAAGATCCATTAGGTGATTATGGAAGACAAATTCGGCAGCGCCAAGTCTTAGAACAGATTCTTAGAAATGGATTAAAGGTTTCTTCAGTAACAAAATATAGCGACATTTTAAAATCACTAAAGGGTAATATTTTAACTAACTTAACCTTTGACGATATGATGACTGCCGCAGCTACTTATCGGGGAGCTACTAAAAACATTCAAGAAGGTGCATTACAATGTGATAATGCTACCGTTGACGGAGTTAGTTACCAGGTTGCACCTAATGCGGAACTTTTAAACGTTTCTAATGACCTTCGACAATCATTAGGATTAAAAAAAGCTCCTACACTCACTAAATATCAAAAGCACACTAACTCAAATAGTGAAGCTGATTCTGAAGATAGTATTTTCAATGATAAAGTGACAGCTAACAATAATGATGAAATAGAAAACTAAATAAGCTAAAATCCTATCTGTAACATTAGATGGGATTTCTTTATAAAATACGTAAAAAAAGCAATTCTCAAATGAGAATTGCTTTTTAACTGTTATTTAGTGCGGCCAAGAAGATTCGAACTTCCACCGGGAAAACTCCCGACAAGATCCTTAATCTTGCGCGTCTGCCAATTCCGCCATGGCCGCATATTTAACAGTATTTAGTATATCAACAAATGAACCAAAACGCAATATAAATTTTAATTTGAAGTAATCGGTAACAACTGCAATTTTCCATGACACCTACTACAAACATAGCGATTTAAATCAATTCGTCTTTGGCGATAATACGTTTGTTGACATTTACTACATTGATATTCATATTTGTAAGTTCGTTCCACCCGTGGCGCATATCGACTACCACCAACCTGTTGCAATAAACGCTTAAACTCGACAGTATTATGTTTACCCGAATGCCCAGTTAAATGAAGATGATAATGCACTAATTCATGTTTAATAATCCCATTCAAAGTTTCTGGATTAAAAGCCATTTTCGGATTAATATCAATGTTATGGTCTTTTAAATGATACCGTCCTCCCGTCGTTTTTAAACGTCGATTAAAATAAGCTCGATGTAAAAACGGCCGATTAAAATAAGTTTGAGAAAGTTTTTCCACTAAAGTTTGTAATTCTTGATCAGTCATATTTACTCCTAGTCAATTTTTTTATAACCAAAGATAAATACGTGTTTAGTTGAAATCTTATTCTGGTTCAATCATTGATAATTGAATTCGTTTTCGATCAACATCAACTGCTAGGACCCACACATCTACAATATCACCAACCGAAACAACCGTAGCTGGATCTTTAATGAATTTATAACTCATATGTGAAATGTGAACTAGGCCATCCTGTTTTACGCCCACATCGACAAAGGCCCCGAAGTCAATAACGTTACGGACAGTTCCCTGTAACTTCATTCCTGGTTGCAAATCATCAATTTTCATCACGTCTGATTTCAATAAAGGAGCTGGCATTTGATCACGTAAATCTCGTCCTGGATTTTTAAGTCCATTAATTAAGTCAATCACAAATTGTTCATCAAGTGCAAATTGGCCAGCTAGCGCTTTAATATTTGCATTCTCTAACTTTTGAACAGCCACTTCACTTCCCAAATCATTAACCGTAAGTTGCATAGTTTGTAAAATATCTTTCGCAATCGAATAACTTTCAGGATGAATATCAGTGTTATCTAATGGATTATTTCCACCAATGATGCGTAAGAAACCAACTGATTGTTCATAAGCCTTGGGTCCCAAACGTTTAACTTTTTTAAGTTGGTTACGATTTGTAAAACTCCCGTTGGCTTCCCGATAATTCACGATATTTTGTGAAATTGTAGCTGATAACCCAGAAATATGTTCCAGTAATTCTGGACTGGCCGTATTTAAATTAACCCCTACTTGGTTAACGGCAGTTTCTACAACTCGGTTAAGTTGCTGGTCTAAATGAGTTTCTGAAACATCATGTTGGTATTGACCCACTCCGACTGCTTTTGGATCAATTTTTATTAATTCTGCTAAGGGATCTTGTAGACGTCGTCCGATGCTAATGGCAGACCGTTCTTCAACATGAAGATTGGGAAACTCTTTCCGAGCATTATCACTAGCAGAATAAACGGAAGCACCTGATTCATTCACAATTACATAGTGAACTGGGAAATCAACCGCTTTAAGAGCATTCGCAACAAACAACTCTGATTCACGTGAAGCTGTCCCATTTCCAATTGCCACCACTTCAACGTGATATTGATTAATTAAATCAATAAATTGTTGTTTGGCCTGATCAATCTTCGTCTCACTAGCAGGTTTCGTAGCAAAAATAATTTGTTTATGCAGAAATTTGCCATTTTCATCCATAATGGCCAGCTTACAACCCGTTCGATAAGCAGGATCAAAGCCTAAAGTAACTTTCCCCTTAATCGGAGCCTGCATCAAAAGGTGGTAAAGATTTTTACCAAAAACTTCAATGGCATGTGCTTCAGCGTTTTCCGTTAACTTAGCCTGAACTTCCCGCGTAATTGCAGGACGAATTGACTTACGATAAGCTTCCTTAATAGCATCTGCCACAAATTCAACCACTGGCCCTGTATGCCTGCCAATTACGGTAAAATTTAAATATTTAAGAATCACATCTTCGTTAACGTCAATTTTAACTTGTAGTATTTTTTGCTTTTTCCCCCGGTTAATTGCTAACACTCGAAAGGAAGGAATCGTTTTAATTGTTTCAGAAAAGTCATAATAATTAGCATAAACTTGATTTTCATCGAGTTCTTCTGCCTTACTTTTTAGTTTAGTTACTAACAAACCATTTTTTTCAGTATAGTTCCGAATCCACTCTCGAAAAATTGCAACATCCGCAACCGATTGACTAATTATATCAGCCACCCCACTCAAGACTTCAGTAACATCATTTAGACCAACTGCTGGATTAACGTAACTTTCAGCTAACTGTTTGGGACTTTGATTAGGAAACTTCATCATTTGGTTAGCTAGGGGCGTCAATCCTTGTTCATCTGCTAGCGTTGCTTTAGTCTTTCGTTTTTGTTTAAACGGAAGATATAAATCTTCAACCACTTGAATATCATTTGCTGCCTTAATTTGAGCTTGTAATTGATCTGTTAATTTTCCCTGTTCCGTAATTTTGTTAATCACATCTGTTTTACGATTACTTAACTTTAATAAGCGTTGATAAGCATCTTGAATGTTTCGGATTTGGACTTCATCAAGACTACCTGTTCTTTCTTTTCGATAACGGGCAATAAAAGGAACAGTATTGCCCTCATCTAGTAACGATAGGGTCGTTTCAATTTGGTGTGGATTAACCTCTACAAGCTTCTGACTAACTTGTTTAATAATTTCTGATTCCATTATTCCTCCAATATAAAAACTCCGTTACAAAACGAAGTTTTTAATTTCTTATTTCCAAAATGAATCATAGACTGTGATTGGTGAATGACGTTTATGTTTCGTTTTTTGATACCAGTTTTCAATGGTAGTAGCTGCTTGTTCGCTAATATTTTGCCCTTCTAAGAAATCGTCAATCTCTTTGTAGCTAACTCCTAAAGCAGCTTCATCTGGTAAAGCTGGACGACCATCTTCTAAATCAGCAGTCGGAGTTTTTTCATATAATTTTTTAGGAGCATCTAAGGCTTCTAACATCAACCGTCCTTGACGTTTATCAAGCCGCCAAAGTGGAGTGAGGTCCGCAGCGCCATCACCAAACTTTGTATAAAAACCAGTTACTGCTTCAGCAGCATGATCAGTTCCTAATACAATTCCTTGATATGCTCCTGCAATTGCAAATTGTGCAATCATCCGTTCTCGCGCTTTAATGTTTCCCTTATTAAAGTCTGAAATTTGAGTGCCATTAGCTTCAACTGCACTTACCATAGCATCAGTTGCTGCTTTAATGTTAACTCGTGCTACTTGGTCAGCTTGAATAAATTGAATGGCAGCCATCGCATCTGATTCATCAGCTTGTTCCCCATAAGGTAAGCGAACTGCAATGAATTGATACTTTGAATTTCCAGTTTCTTGGCGAAGCTCTGACATGGCCATTTCACCTAATTTACCAGCTAAAGTTGAATCTTGCCCGCCAGAAATACCTAACACAGCCGTTTCTAAAAAAGTATTTTTTTGAAAATAAGCTTTGATAAAATCAACACTACGCCGAATTTCAGTGTGGGGGTCAATTTGAGGTTGAACCTTTAAAGCTTCAATAATTTCTTTTTGAATTTGTTTTTGTTTTTCGTTCATAAGTAATCGTCCTATTGTAAACGTTTTTGTCCGCCATTACGGATTTGTTTAATTAATTTAATTTTGTTATCCCATGCCTTTTGCGAAAGGTCGACTGGATATTGTTCTGGATTAAGCATCCGTTTATACTCAGGCCATAATAACTCACGAACTTTATCAGCATGTTGTTTAGTATCTTTTAAAGTAGGGACTTGATAAACTAATTTTCCATCAACAAAGATGTCCTTTAATAGTGGTTCCGCGTTAAAATCTGTAATCGTTTTGTTAATGTACGTATACTGAGGATGAAACATATAAAGTTCTTTTTCTCGCCGAGGATCTTCACTTGCTAACGTTACGTAGTCACCTTCTGATTTACCATCTTGCTTTTCAGTGATTCGCCAAACTTGTTTCTTACCTGGAGTAGATACTTTTTCCGCATTATTTGAAAGCTTAATCGTATCAACCATTTTTCCAGCCTTATCTTCTACAGAAACTAATTTATAAACCGCACCCAAAGCTGGTTGATCAAAGGCTGTAATAACCTTTGTCCCCACTCCCCAAACGTTAATTTTAGCATGCTGCATTTTTAAACTGCTAATCGTATATTCATCTAAATCATTAGAAGCATAAATTTTTGCGTCCGGATAACCAGCTTTGTCAAGCATTTCACGAACTTTTTTAGAGATATAGGCCATATCTCCAGAATCAATTCGAACGCCGTTAAAGTTAATTTTATCACCCATTTCACTAGCAACCCGAATTGCTTCTGGAACCCCACTTTTTAAAGTATCAAAAGTATCAACTAAAAACACACAATCTTTGTGAGTTTCCGCATATGCCTTAAAAGCATCGTAATCATTCCCAAATGATTCAACTAAAGAATGTGCATGAGTTCCAGAAATTGGAATCCCAAATTCTTTGCCGGCTAAAACATTGGAAGTTGCATCAAATCCGCCAATATAAGCAGCTCGCGTCCCCCATAAAGCAGCCGAAACTTCCTGCGCTCTTCGTGAACCAAATTCAAGAAGAGGATCACTACCAGCAACACTACGAATTCGGGCTGCTTTAGTCGCAATTAAAGTTTGATAATTAACAATATTTAAAATGGCAGTTTCAACTAGCTGACATTCAGCAATCGTTCCTTCCACTTGCATAATAGGCTCATGATTAAAAACTAAATCCCCTTCAACTGCTGACCGAATCGTTCCTTTAAACTTAAAATTTCGTAGGTATTCTAAAAATTCAGATGAATAATCTCCTACTTTATTTAAATATTCAATATCTTCATCGGTAAATTTTAAGTTTTCAAGATAATCGATGACATGCTTTAATCCTGCAAACACAGCATAACCATTTCCAAAAGGCATATCACGAAAATAAACTTCAAAAACTGCATGACGATTTTGCATTTTTTTTGCAAAATAAGTTGCCATCATATTAATTTCATAATCATCAGTATGCAAAGTGAGATTTGCATTAACATCTATAGTTGCCATTTTTTTATTCCTCCAGAATAAAACAAACCAAGAAATTCAATTATGATTTAATTCTAACATTAAAAGTAATAAAGTAAAAAACACCAATCTCATTTTGGCTAATTCCGTATCTATTTATTTAAATAAAATTCAAAGCGTTGGGCAACGTATTGCGTTTCAACAAATTCAAGTGGCTGTTGATTTTTCAAATATGAAATTTGTTTCAATTTCAAAATCGGATCTCTGGGTTTAATAGTTAATAATTCTGCGACTCGTGAACTTGCTAAAATAGCTGAAATATATTGTTTGGCACTCACCGGAATCAGTCCCTTTTGTTCAGCTAACGAACGATAAAATGATTCAGTTACATCAACTTGATTCATCCCCTTAATCAAATCTGCTCTAACGGTAGTTGTTTCTAAACAAATCGGTTCCCCATCACCAAAACGCAACCGTTCCATACGCAAAACTCGTTCATTATTTTTTAATTCTAAGACACTTGCCTCTTTAAAAGTTGGTTCAATAATTTTATAAGATAATGTTTGACTACTTGGTTTCTTACCCTGAGCTTCCATAGTTTCTGTAAAGCTAGAAATACCAGACATATGCTCCTGAACTTTTTGACTAGTTACAAAAGTTCCTGATCCAATTGCATGGCGCAATAAGCCCTCATCAATTAAAGTTTGAACTGCTTGTCTTAAGGTCATTCGACTAACCCGATAACTTTCTGCCAATTTTCTTTCAGAAGGAATTTGGGTACCTAATGGCCATACTCCCGTTTCAATTTTTTGTTTAATGTCGTTGTGAATTTTTATGTAAACTGGTAAATCCATAAATCCTCCTATAAAAAAAATCGACTGACAATACGTCAGTCGATTTACCTATTGGGCTAGCTGGGATCGAACCAGCGCATACTAGGATCAAAACCTAGTGCCTTACCGCTTGGCCATAGCCCAAAAATAAAATGGAGGGGAGTGGATTCGAACCACCGAACCCGAAGGAGCGGATTTACAGTCCGCCGCGTTTAGCCAGACTTCGCTACCCCTCCGCATTGATTAATTGATTAGGTCACCCAATCAACATATATAATATTAATGGATAACGATGATCTTGTCAACAAAATATCGAAAAAAATCCAAATTTTTTTCGATATTTGCTAGGCGTTAAACTTACCCTAGTTTTTAATAAAAAAAGACATCAAAAAAAGCCTGAATTCAATTAAAATTTAGACTTTTAAACAAAAATTTATTTAGATTATTCTACATTTTCCATCAAGCTTAAAATTGGTTTTACAAAGAATAGTAAGACTACACTAGCTCCAATAGCAACTAACCCAATAATTCCAAAGTAAGCAATTTCGTGTCCTGGTGTATAAAAACGAGCAATTTGAGAATTAACTGCTTGTCCAGCAGCATTTGATAAGAACCACATACTTAACATTTGGGCACCAAAAGCTTTTGGTGCAAGTTGTGTCGTAACTGACAAACCAATTGGAGAAATTAACATTTCACCAATTTCAATAATGGCCCAACTACCAACTAACCAAAGTGGATTAATTTTAGCAGATGTTCCAAAAAGCATGAGTGGAATTACCATAAGTAAAAATGATAAACCTGAGAAGAACAAACCATAGGCAAATTTCTGTGGAGTTCTTGGTTGACGCTTACCCAACTTATTCCACAAAATTACAAATAATGGAGTATAAAGCATGATAAACAACGGGTTCAATGATTGATACCAACTTGGATCAATTTTTAACCAACCTAAGTTGTTATTTGTTTGACTAGCAGCAAAACTTGCTAAAATACTTGAACCAGATTCTTCAATTCCCCAAAAAATCATGGCACCGATAAATAGTGGTATGTAGGCAAGTACTTTCTTATGTTCATCTGCTGTAACTTTCTTGCTTTTTAACATAATTACGAAATAAATAATTGGCGTTACAATTGCTATAATACTTAAAAGCGTAACAAAGTTGTCAATAGTAAGAATTCCCATCAATTTCATAACAGTTATAACGGCAGCGAAAGCAATTAAACCGGCAATAATCTTAAAAACTGCTGATTTTGTTTCCCCAGAAAGTAATGGATCAGAAGGTTTTTCACCATCATCACCAAGGGTTTTATTACCACCAAAGTAGTAGAACAATAATCCAAAGAACATTCCAAATGCTGCAAGTGAGAATCCAACATGATAATTGTATGAAGTAGAAACCCATCCACATACTAGTGGTGAAATGAAGGCACCAAAGTTAATCCCAAAAACAAAAATTGTAAAAGCACTTTCACGTCGTAAATCTTCTGGTTTATATAGCTTACCAACCATATCAGAAATATTAGGTTTTAAAAGCCCAGTTCCTAAAGTAATAAAGGCAATCGAAGCAAATAGCCCCGTTAATCCAGCCGGAAGTGATAACGAAATGTGCCCTAACATGATTAAAATTCCACCATACAGAACCGTCCGACGACTTCCTAAAATTCGATCACTAATGTACCCACCAATTACGGATGCAAGATAAACTAATGATCCATAAATTGCCATAATTGACAAACCAGTGGTTTGAGATAGTCCCAAACCACCCTCTGAAACTTTAGCAACAATGTAAAACAATAGGATAGCTCGCATCCCATAGTAACTAAATCTTTCCCAGAATTCGGTTCCGACTAAAGCCGCTAAACCCTTCGGTTGTCCAAAAAACGCATGATCCATATCTTTTTTATTTTCCAAAATTATCTCTCCTAATTAAGAATATAAAAACAATTATACTCTACATCCTTTGTTTATACAAACTGAACATTTGTATATAAACTAACTAAAAAACGACTTAATCAAATTAGTTAAGTCGTTTTATTAGTTAGTTAGTAATTATTTTAGAGCATATCTAAATAACGATCCCGTTCCCATTGAGAAACGTTTTGACTGTAAGCACTCCATTCCATGTTTTTAGCATCTAAGAAATTCTGATAAATATGAGGACCCATAGCATCTTCCATTAAAGGATCTTTAGCATATTCAACTAATGCATTGTGTAATGAAGTTGGTAATTTTTCAATGTGATCAAGTTTAAGTTCTTTTCCATCCATTGAATAAATATTACGATCAACTGGTTCTTCTGGTTCAATCTTATTTTTGATTCCATCTAATCCGGCTTTTAAAATGGCAGCAATAGCTAAATATGGATTAGCTGAAGGATCAACACTTCTTAATTCAAGTCGAGTTCCCTTACCACGAGCGATGGGAACTCTAATCATTGGAGAACGGTTAGCACCCGACCAAGCAATATATACTGGAGCTTCAAATCCAGGAACTAATCGTTTGTATGAGTTAACTGTTGGATTACATACAGCAGTTAGAGCTTTTGCATGTTTCAATAATCCACCTAAGAAATAATAAGCAGTTTGTGATAATTGGCCTTCCCCATTTTCATCATAGAAAGCATTTTTTCCATCTTTATCAAAGAGTGACATGTTCATATGCATTCCAGAACCATTAACCCCATTCAAAGGTTTAGGCATAAAGGTTGCATATAAGCCATAACGTCGAGCCACGGTTTTAACAACCATTTTGAAAGTCTGAATATGATCAGCAGCAGCTACTGCATTATCATATTCAAAATCAATTTCATGTTGTCCTGGGGCAACTTCGTGATGAGATGCTTCAACTTTAAAGTTCATTTTTTCAAGCTCAAGCACCATATCACGACGAACGTTAGCAGCTAAGTCCATTGGTGCTAAATCAAAATAGCTTCCTTTATCATTTAGTTTTTCGGTTGGACGACCATTTTCGTCTAATTCAAATAGGAAAAACTCTGGTTCAGGTCCAATGTTAAAATCGCTAAACCCTAATTCTTGCATTTCTTCAAGAACACGCATTAAATTATTACGAGGATCTCCAGCAAATAATTCGCCATCAGCAGTATATACTGAACAAGTAATTCTTGCTACTTTACCGTGCTCGTCACCCCAAGGAAATACCATCCAGGTATCAAGATCTGGATGTAAATACATATCACTTTCTTCAATTCTCACAAAACCATCAATTGAAGATCCATCAAACATTAACTTTCCTGCCAATAATTGATCTAATTGACTAATTGGAACTTCAACATTTTTAACTGTTCCAAGTAAATCAGTAAACATTAAACGAAGAAAACGAACATCTTCATCTTTAACCATTCTTTTAATATCTTCAGGTGTATATTTGACTGTCTTTTCCATTACCCTATCTCCCTTTTATAAATGACCGTGTTTGAATTGAGGATTTTTATCAACATAGAAGCCACCGGCTTTCATGATATCATCATGAAGGTACTCACGAACTCTTTCATCACTAACACTTTGCCGTTGATTATTTTGCTTATTAGCTAAACGACGACGTTGTTTTTCGTAAACACGCTTTACCTGTTCAATATTCATTCCTTCATCCAAGTAATCTTTCACTTCTAGAATTCGATCAATATTATTCAATGAATAAAGGCGACGATTACTTTCAGTACGCTTAGATTTTACTAAACCACAATCATCATAATATCTAATCTGGCGCGCTGTTAGCGATGTTAATTTCATTACTGTACCCATCGGCAAAACTGCCATTGAGCGTCTTAAATCTTTTTCACTCATATCAATAGCTCCTCATTGATAGTAATCATAGAAGTATTTAAATAAATGGTCAACTATTAATGTAACATTTTGTGACATAAGAAAATAAAAAAAAAGAAATACATCAAATGATTTATTTCTTTTTTTGAATGTATGCAACTTGTATACCATAAATTACATACTATTCTATGTTATGCAATATGAATTATATCAACAATGTTTTTATACAAGCATTATCGATAATAGTAAATAGATATCCTTAATATGCTGATTAGAGGAGTCGAACCTCCGACCTTCGGTTTACGATGCCGATGCTCTACCAACTAAGCTAAATCAGCAAAAATATTAGCATATAAATCAAAAGCGCTAACCAAGCAGTTAACGCTTTTGATTTAACTCCGACAGGCGGGCTCGAACCGTCGACAACCTGATTAACAGTCAGGTGCTCTACCAACTGAGCTATGTCGGAATAATAGACGCGCGGCAACGTCCTATCCTCGCAGGGGGCGATCCCCCAACTACTTTTGGCGTGCTGAAGCTTAACTTCTGTGTTCGGCATGGGAACAGGTGTATCCTTCAGGCTATCGCCACCACACTACTTTTTTGTGAGAACTTCGTTCTCTCAAAACTAGACAATATTATTTTCTTCCGATTAACTTCCATTGAATCTTCATTCTACTTGGTTAAGTCCTCGACTGATTAGTATTAGTCCGCTTCACGTATCACTACGCTTCCACTTCTAACCTATCTACCTGATCATCTTTCAGGAGTCTTACTTCCATATAGGAATGGGAAATCTCATCTTGAGGCGAGTTTCACACTTAGATGCTTTCAGCGTTTATCTCATCCATACATAGCTACTCAGCAATGCGCCTGGCGGCGCAACTGATACACCAGCGGTATGTCCATCCCAGTCCTCTCGTACTAGGGACAGCTCCTCTCAAATTTCCTGCGCCCGCGACGGATAGGGACCGAACTGTCTCACGACGTTCTGAACCCAGCTCGCGTACCGCTTTAATGGGCGAACAGCCCAACCCTTGGGACCAACTACAGCCCCAGGATGCGATGAGCCGACATCGAGGTGCCAAACCTCCCCGTCGATGTGAACTCTTGGGGGAGATAAGCCTGTTATCCCCAGGGTAGCTTTTATCCGTTGAGCGATGGCCCTTCCATTTGGTACCACCGGATCACTAAGTCCGACTTTCGTCCCTGCTCGACCTGTATGTCTCGCAGTCAAGCTTGCTTTTGCCTTTACACTTTTGGAATGATTTCCAACCATTCTAAGCAAACCTTTGAGCGCCTCCGTTACTATTTAGGAGGCGACCGCCCCAGTCAAACTGCCAACCAGACACTGTCTCCGCGCACGATCAGTGCGCAGGGTTAGAGTGTTCACATAACAAGGGTAGTATCCCACTGACGCCTCCACCGAGACTAGCGTCCCGGCTTCTATGGCTCCTACCTATCCTGTACAAGTTATGTAAACACCCAATATCAAGCTACAGTAAAGCTCCATGGGGTCTTTCCGTCCTGTCGCGGGTAACCTGCTTCTTCACAGGTATCTTAATTTCACCGAGTCTATCGTTGAGACAGTACTCAAATCGTTACGCCTTTCGTGCGGGTCGGAACTTACCCGACAAGGAATTTCGCTACCTTAGGACCGTTATAGTTACGGCCGCCGTTTACTGGGGCTTCATTTCGGTGCTTTGCCGAAGCTAACACTTCCACTTAACCTTCCAGCACCGGGCAGGCGTCAGCCCATATACTTCATCTTACGATTTTGCATAAACCTGTGTTTTTGATAAACAGTCGTTTGAGTCTTTTCACTGCGGCTGGCCGTGAGGCCAGCACCCCTTCTTCCGAAGTTACGGGGTCATTTTGCCGAGTTCCTTAACGATAGTTCTCTCGCTCACCTGAGGATACTCTCCTCGACTACCTGTGTCGGTTTGCGGTACGGGTAATTAATTACTAACTAGAAGCTTTTCTCGGCAGTGTGACGTCAGATCCTTCTCTACTTAAATTTCGATCCTCATCATCGCTTGTCAACTCGCTTAAAAGCATTTAACTCTTAAACTGACTTACGATTTGAACACACCTTTCCATTCGTGTGCTAATCTTAGCCTACTGCGTCCCTCCATCGTTCAAACATAATTAACTAGTACAGGAATCTCAACCTGTTATCCATCGCCTACGCTTCTCAGCCTCGGCTTAGGTCCCGACTAACCCTGGGTGGACGAGCCTTCCCCAGGAAACCTTAGTCATTCGGTGGATCAGATTCTCACTGATCTTTCGCTACTCATACCGGCATTCTCACTTCTAAGCGCTCCAGCAGTCCTTACGGTCTACCTTCATTGCCCTTAGAACGCTCTCCTATCACGCAACGTAGTTGCGTCCGCAGTCTCGGTAATATGCTTAGCCCCGGTAAATTTTCGGCGCAGAATCACTCGACTAGTGAGCTATTACGCACTCTTTAAATGGTGGCTGCTTCTGAGCCAACATTCTAGTTGTCTATGCAACTCCACTTCCTTTTCCACTTAGCATATATTTAGGGACCTTAACTGGCGGTCTGGGCTGTTCCCCTTTCGACGATGGATCTTATCACTCATCGTCTGACTCCCGGACATAAATCAATGGTATTCGGAGTTTATCTGAACTCAGTAATCCTAGATGGACCCCTTGCTCAAACAGTGGCTCTACCTCCATGATTCTAATTCCGAGGCTAGCCCTAAAGCTATTTCGGAGAGAACCAGCTATCTCCAAGTTCGTTTGGAATTTCACCGCTACCCACACCTCATCCCAGCACTTTTCAACGTACACGGGTTCGGACCTCCGGTGCGTATTACCGCACTTTCATCCTGGACATGGGTAGATCACCTGGTTTCGGGTCTACGGCAACATACTATGGCGCCCTATTAAGACTCGCTTTCGCTACGGCTCCGCTTTTTCGGCTTAACCTTGCATGCAACTGTAACTCGCCGGTTCATTCTACAAGAGGCACGCCATCACCCATTAACGGGCTCTGACTGCTTGTAGGCACATGGTTTCAGGAACTATTTCACTCCCCTTCCGGGGTGCTTTTCACCTTTCCCTCACGGTACTGGTTCACTATCGGTCACTAGGGAGTATTTAGCCTTGGGAGATGGTCCTCCCAGATTCCGACGACGTTTCACGTGTGTCGCCGTACTCAGGATCCTGAACTGAGGGTATTTGATTTCATTTACGAGACTATCACTCTCTTTGGTGTAGTTTCCCAACTACTTCAACTATCAAATACTTTTGTAACTCAAATGTTCAGTCCTACAACCCCGAACCACAAGGGTTCGGTTTGGGCTATTCCCCGTTCGCTCGCCGCTACTTAGGGAATCGAAATTTCTTTATATTCCTGTGGGTACTTAGATGTTTCAGTTCCCCACGTCTGCCTCTGCATAGCTATGTATTCACTATGCAGTGACCAGTCATAACACTGGTCGAGTTTCCTCATTCGGAAATCTCCGGATCAAAGCTTACGTACAGCTCCCCGAAGCTTATCGCAGTTAGTTGCGTCCTTCATCGGCTCCTAGTACCAAGGCATTCACCATGCGCCCTTATTAACTTAACCTATAATCCGACGGATTATAAATTATTTGAGTTTTAGCGATTAAAACTAATTAAAAAACTCAAAAATAACACAATGGTTATTTCTCGGTTCAATTATATAAAAATATAATTATTACAGAAAATAATATTATCTAGTTTTCAAAGAACAAAAATGACACTAACGTGTCAATGGAGAATAGCGGGATCGAACCGCTGACCCCCTGCTTGCAAAGCAGGTGCTCTCCCAGCTGAGCTAATTCCCCATAATATTCAAAACCGACTTTCCGGTATGGGCCTAAGTGGACTCGAACCACCGACCTCACGCTTATCAGGCGTGCGCTCTAAACCAGCTGAGCTATAGGCCCAAAAAAGCGAATACTATGAATATTTAAATAAGAGAGTAGATACTCTCAAAACTGAGCAAGATTTTGATTAATGTAAGGTTCCGAATTATTCCTTAGAAAGGAGGTGATCCAGCCGCAGGTTCTCCTACGGCTACCTTGTTACGACTTCACCCTAATCATCTGTCCCACCTTAGGCGGCGGACTCCTAAAAGGTTATCCAACCGACTTTGGGTGTTACAAACTCTCATGGTGTGACGGGCGGTGTGTACAAGACCCGGGAACGTATTCACCGTGGCATGCTGATCCACGATTACTAGCGATTCCAACTTCATGCAGTCGAGTTGCAGACTGCAATCCGAACTGAGAACGACTTTAAGAGATTAGCTTGACCTCGCGGTTTCGCAACTCGTTGTATCGTCCATTGTAGCACGTGTGTAGCCCAGGACATAAGGGGCATGATGATTTGACGTCGTCCCCACCTTCCTCCGGTTTATCACCGGCAGTCTCTCTAGAGTGCCCAACTTAATGCTGGCAACTAAAGACAAGGGTTGCGCTCGTTGCGGGACTTAACCCAACATCTCACGACACGAGCTGACGACAACCATGCACCACCTGTCATTCTGTCCCCGAAGGGAACCTCTAATCTCTTAGAGTGGCAGAAGATGTCAAGTCCTGGTAAGGTTCTTCGCGTAGCATCGAATTAAACCACATGCTCCACCGCTTGTGCGGGTCCCCGTCAATTCCTTTGAGTTTCAACCTTGCGGTCGTACTCCCCAGGCGGAATGCTTAATGCGTTAGCTGCGGCACTGAAAGGCGGAAACCTTCCAACACCTAGCATTCATCGTTTACGGCATGGACTACCAGGGTATCTAATCCTGTTTGCTACCCATGCTTTCGAGCCTCAGCGTCAGTTACAGACCAGATAGCCGCCTTCGCCACTGGTGTTCCTTCATATATCTACGCATTTCACCGCTACACATGAAGTTCCACTATCCTTTTCTGCACTCAAGTTTATCAGTTTCCGATGCACTTCTCCGGTTAAGCCGAAGGCTTTCACATCAGACTTAATAAACCGCCTGCGCTCCCTTTACGCCCAATAAATCCGGACAACGTTTGCCACCTACGTATTACCGCGGCTGCTGGCACGTAGTTAGCCGTGACTTTCTGGTTAGATACCGTCACACTGTGAGCAGTTACTCTCACAGCCGTTCTTCTCTAACAACAGAGTTTTACGAGCCGAAACCCTTCTTCACTCACGCGGCGTTGCTCCATCAGACTTTCGTCCATTGTGGAAGATTCCCTACTGCTGCCTCCCGTAGGAGTATGGGCCGTGTCTCAGTCCCATTGTGGCAGATTACCCTCTCAGGTCTGCTACGTATCATTGCCTTGGTGAGCTATTATCTCACCAACTAGCTAATACGCCGCGGGTCCATCCAAAAGCACTAGCACCAAGGCCAGCTTTCAAACAAGAACCATGTGGTTCTTGTTGTTATACGGTATTAGCATCTGTTTCCAGGTGTTATCCCCTTCTTCTGGGCAGGTTACCCACGTGTTACTCACCAGTTCGCCACTCAGTCGGATCCAAAATCAGTTTGGTGCAAGCACCAAACTTCAAATGGGCGACTTCGTTCGACTTGCATGTATTAGGCACGCCGCCAACGTTCGTCCTGAGCCAGGATCAAACTCTCATTTTAGAAATGAGAACTTTACTAGCTCTTATTTATTTGTTTTTGCAAATTGACATTGCATTTGTTTAATTTCTAAACCAAGTTTAAAAATTATCCTTACACTTTATTGTAATCAAAATCTTGTTCAGTTTTCAAAGATCTACTCAAGCACCATTTACAGCGCATATAATATATTACATTGTTAAATATAAAATGTCAAGAAATAAATTCTTTTTCCATCAAAAAACAACTATAAGTTATCACGAACAAATAATATATTACCTGCTTCTTTTATAATTGTCAATAATCTGAAAAAAATAAATAAAAAGCGCTTGAATTCGAATTGAATTCAAGCGCTAACCAAAATTATTAATTTTGATCTTCCTCTGGACGCATAGTTGGAAACAATAAAACATCACGAATAGATGGTGCATCAGTTAAAAGCATTACTAAACGATCAATTCCAATTCCCAGTCCTCCAGTAGGTGGCATTCCATATTCCAAAGCTTTAATATAATCTTCATCAATGCCTTGAGCTTCATCATTTCCCGCTTCACGTTCTGCAACTTGAGCTTCAAAGCGTTTTCTTTGATCAATTGGATCATTTAATTCAGAAAAGGCATTAGCATATTCATTACCAAGAATATAAAGTTCAAAACGATCAGTAAATCGAGGATCAGTAGCATTTTTCTTTGCCAATGGTGAAATTTCAATTGGATGACCATAAACAAACGTAGGATCAACTATCGTTGGTTCAACAAACTCTTCAAAGAATTCATTAATGATATGTCCAACTTTCCAATAATTTTCATATTTTACATGATGTTCATCTGCTAATTTACGAGCTTCATCAACTGACATAGTTGGCCAAAAATCAACTCCCGTAACTTCTTTGATAGCATCAACCATATGAATACGCTTATAAGGCTTATCTAAGTCAACTTCATTCCCTTGATAAGTGACTTTCCCATTATCAGTAACTACTTTAGCAGCTGCCCGGAAGATTCCTTCAGTTTCATCCATAACATCTTTAAAGTCAAAGTAAGCAGCGTAACTTTCTAATTCTGTAAATTCAGGATTATGTTCTTTATCCATACCTTCATTTCTAAAAACTCGACCAATTTCGTACACACGACCCATTCCTCCTACGATTAAACGTTTAAGGTGAAGTTCAAGGGCAATTCGAAGATATAATTGAATATCTAAAGCATTGTGGTGAGTAATAAATGGACGAGCAGATGCTCCCCCAGCAGATGCATGCAATACTGGCGTCTCTACTTCTGTAAAATCCATTTCATTATCTAAAAAGTTTCTAATGGCACTGATAATTTTAGCTCGTTTTTGAAAACGATCAAAACTTTCACGATTAGAAATTAGATCCAAGTAACGTTGACGATACTTTTGCTCTTTATTTTGCAAGCCATGAAATTTATCGGGAAGGGGGCGAAGTGCTTTTGATAAAAATGTTACATCAGTAACCTTAATGGTCAATTGTCCCATATCAGTCTTGATTACTTCACCAGTAAACCCGAGAAAATCACCAATATCTGAACGTTTAAAGACATGATATTTTTCTTCTCCAACAATATCTTTACGAATATAAATTTGAATTCTGCCAGAACGATCTAAAATATCAGCAAATCCAACCTTACCACTTCCACGTTTAGCTACCATCCTACCGGCAATGGTAACTGTCACATCTTTAGCTTCTAATTCTTCTTTTGAATATTTGTCATATTCTTCAGTTAAATTCTTTGCCAAAGCAGTTGGCTTGAATTCATGACCGAAAGGATCGATTCCCTCTTCACGTAATTCGTCCATTTTTTCATGACGAACCCGCATTTGATCATTCATTTGTCTTTCTTGTTTTCTTTTTTGCTTAGGATCTTGAGCCACTATAATTCCTCCAAACTACTAAATAACTAGTTTAATTTTAACATAACTAAACTCGTTCATGCGTTCTCACTGAACGTTTTTTATTCCGAGCTTCTGTTTGTGCTACAAAATCGTCCATAATTTTAATCATTTCATCCTCAGTTTCAGCACTAGTAATTGCAACTTTAGCTCTAGCAGAATGCGAATAACCCTTTAAATAATAAGCTGCCTGTCCTCTAAATTGATGAACTCCAACATAATCACCTTTAAGTTCAACCAATCCATGTAAATGGTCTTTAGCAACCTGCATTTGATCTGCAATTCCAGGAGTTGGTAATAATTCGCCAGTTTCAAGGTAATGCTTAGTTTGTTCTAAAATCCAGGGATTACCTTCCACTGCACGACCCATCATTACTGCAGTGGCACCTACTTCATCTAACATCTGTTTTGCCATTTGAGGAGAAGTAACGTCTCCATTTCCAATGAATGGAATTGTCAATGCATCAGAAACTTCCTTTAAAATTTCCCAGTTAGCATGACCCATATACATTTGTTCCCGGGTTCGTCCATGCATGGCAACTGCTGCTGCACCAGCTTTTTCTGCAGCTAATGCATTTTTAACTGCATACAAATGTTCATCATCCCAGCCAGTTCTCATCTTAACTGTAACTGGCTTTTCAACCGCTGCTGTCACCGCTGAAACCATTTCATAAACCTTATCGGGATTTAATAACCAGCGAGCTCCAGCTTCACACTTAATAACTTTATTAACTGGACACCCCATGTTGATGTCAATTACATCAGCTTCAGTTTTTTGATCGATAAATTTAGCAGCATTAACTAATGTATCCTTATTCCCGCCAAAAATTTGAATACTCATGGGATGTTCAGTTGCCTCTACATTAACCATATCAAGGGTCTTTTGGTTATTGTACATAATTCCCCGATCAGAGATCATTTCGCAAACCACTAATCCAGCACCAAATTTTTTACAAATCAAACGAAATGCCGAATTAGTTACTCCAGCCATTGGTGCAACAACTAGTGGATTATCAATTTGAACATTTCCTAATTTCCAAGTTCTATCTTTACTCATTAACTTTTTTCCTTTTCATTCATCATTTTAATTAAATCTTCTTCAGTAAAATTATATTTTTTCCCACAGAAATTACAAACCACTTCTGCACCATGGTCTTCATCGATTAATTGTTGTAAGTCTTTTTTACCAATTCCTGAAATGTCTTGAGCAAACTTTGCTTTGGAACAATTACACTCAAACGATACTGGAAGTTGTTGTACAATGTTTAAATTATCTTTTCCAAACACTGCATCAAGAATCTGTTCAGGATTAGAGTCTTCATTTAACATAGTAGGGATACTAGGAAGTTTCTTTAACTTCTTTTCTAAGCTAGAAATAGCATCAGAATCAGCTCCCGGCATAGTTTGAATCAAAAATCCACCTGCTTTTTCGACTTGATTTTTACCATTAATATCAACTGAAACCCCTACTACAGAAGGAATTTGTTCTGACATCGCTAAATAATAAGTAAAATCATCGCCGATTTCACCACTTGCTAAAGGAACACTACTAGTATATGGCTCTTTTCCGCCTTGATTCTTCAAAACTTCCAAAAACCCATCAGTTCCAACCCCTTTTGCCACATCAATTTTTCCAGCTTTATTCAAAGGTAAGTTAACGTGAGGATGTTGAATGTATCCTTTAATGTGACCATTTGCATCAGCATCAAGTACCATAAAACCAACGGGACCTTGGCCATTCAAACGAACTGTCATAGTTTCTTTTCCCTTAAGTGCTGAATTAGCTAACAATAACGTTGCTATTAAAGTTCTTCCTAAGGCTGCCGCTGAAGTACTCCATAAATCATGATTTTTTTGTGCGTAATCAACTACACCAGTAGCATTAATCGCATATACCCGAAAATTCTGATCTTTAGTCAAAGCTTTAACTAGTACATCATTTTCCTTCATTTTAATTTCTCCTTAAATTCGAAAAGAACGCTAGCACTTCTGCTCACGTTCTTTTGCGTTATTTTAATCTTGTGAATCTTTGTGTTCATCATCTTTTTTAATTTGACTCTCAAGCTTTTCTTCTTGAGCATTATCTTTTTTTTCTGCAACCTTTTTAGCTTCAGTAAAAGTCTCTTGTTCATTAGCTGGTTCAGTCTTTTGTTCTTCAGGCATTTTACCAGTATTGTATAAACTTAAGATTTGTTTTTCATCAAGTGTCTCATATTTAAGTAATGCATCTGCAATTAACTTATGTTGTTCACGATGATTTTCAATGATTTCACGTGCTTTTTTATGTCCTTCATCAGTAAAGCGTTTAACTTGGGCATCAATTTTAGCTGCAGTATCTTGAGAATACTTAGGTGATGCATAAGGATCAGCATTAGGATCTTCTAAGGCAACGGTTCCTAATTCATCAGTCATCCCATACTGAGTTACCATTGCACGAGCAATTTGAGTTGCTTGTTGGAAATCATTTGAAGCACCAGAAGATTCGGAATTAAACACAATTTCTTCCGCACTTCGTCCACCCATCATTCCAGCAATTTGTTCGAGAGCATCTTTCTTAGAAAGCAATTGTTGGTCTTCCTTTGGAAGTACAATTGCATATCCTCCAGCCCGACCACGTGGGACAATCGTAACCTTATGAACTACTCGCGCATCATTCAATACTAACCCAACAATAGTATGCCCAGCTTCATGATTAGCAACAACTTCTCGTTCATGTTGGCTGATCATTCGATTCCGTTTAGCAGGCCCAGCAATTACTCGGTCTTCAGCTTCATCCATATCAGCTGCGGTAATAACTTTACCATCACGTCGTGCAGCTAATAAAGCAGCTTCATTAAGCAAATTAGCTAAGTCAGCTCCGACAAAGCCAGGTGTTTGTTTTGCAATTTCTTTTAAGTCAACATCAGGTCCCATTGGTTTATCTTTAGAATGAACTTTAAGAATAGCCTCACGACCTCGGACGTCTGGTTGTCCAACCAAAATTTTACGATCAAAACGACCTGGACGAGTTAACGCAGGATCAAGGACATCAGCACGGTTAGTAGCAGCAATTACAATTACTCCTGCATTACCAGAAAATCCATCCATTTCAACTAATAATTGGTTAAGGGTTTGTTCACGTTCATCATGTCCTCCACCCATACCTGCACCACGTTTTCGTCCCACAGCATCAATTTCATCGATGAAAATAATGGCTGGAGCATTCTTTTTAGCCTGAGCAAATAAATCACGAACTCGACTGGCACCAACTCCAACAAACATTTCTACGAAGTCTGAACCAGAGAGAGAGAAAAATGGTACTCCAGCTTCACCAGCAACTGCTTTAGCAAGTAATGTTTTACCAGTTCCTGGAGGACCCTCTAAAAGAACCCCTTTAGGAATCTCGGCTCCTAATTTAGTAAATTTCTTTGGATCCTTTAGAAATTCAACAACTTCAACAAGTTCTTGCTTTTCTTCATCTTCTCCAGCAACATCTTTAAAGCGAACTTTACTTTTAACTGGTTTGGCTTGGCTTTTTCCAACTTTCATTACTCCACCAGGACCACCAGCTCCTCCACCAGCTTGTTTCATCATCATATAGAATAGATAAATGAAAATAATCAATGGAAGAATGGAGACAATTAAGTTTAACCAAAATCCATTTGACTGAGTTTGTTTAGCGTTTGTTTTAACATTATGGGCTTTGGCCAATTCATTAATTTCTTTTATTGAAGAATCAGTTTTTACCACATTAGTTGTAAACTTGCTAGTTTTAGCAGTTTCTTTTGGTGCTTTAGAAATTCCACGTGAACTAACATTAAAAGCTAATCCACTATCTTGTTTAACTTTTTGTGGAGTTCGATACTCTCCAGTTACTTTATAAACACCGTCACCAGATTCAATTGCAAAGCTTTTAATTTTATTGCCTTTCAAATCATTAGTAAACTGACTTGATTGAATCTTTTGACTTTGAGCAGAACTGCTTCCAGCCCCACCACCAGTTGCAAAAAGGATTACTCCCATTGCTAACACAAAGACGATGATATAAAACAGACTGCTTTTAAAAAGTCCATTTTTATTATTTTTCATTTGTGTCCTCCATATTTTTATTGCTTAACAAACAAATATTATCACTTTTAGTGGTTTGAAACGATTATTAAGCCTTGTAAACTTCAGGTTTTAATACTCCAACGTAAGGCAAATTCCGATATTTCCCTTGATAATCCAATCCATATCCTACTAAAAACTCATTTGGAACTTCAAAACCAACATAGTCAGCCGTAACGGTATCAACTTTTCGTGCTTCAGGTTTATCCATCAAAGTACATACTTTAACTGAGTTTGCTCCACGATTTTTGAGCAACATTTTGAGATAATCCAAAGTCCGGCCAGTATCAATAATATCGTCAATAAACAAAACATCTCGCCCTTTGACATCAGTATCAAGATCTTTTACAAGTTCAACCTCACCAGTTGAGACCGTTCCACCTTTATAGCTAGAAACATCAATAAAGTCAAGATCCATATAGATATTCATTTGTTTAATTACATCAGCCATGAAAGGAACCGCCCCTTTGAGAACACAAACTACTAAAGGAGTCTTGCCCTGGTAATCGTTAGTTAGTTGTTGACCCAAGTTGTTACAGGCTTCTTGAATTTTTGCTTCACTATAGAGGACCTTTTGGATATCGTCGTTCATTAATAATCTCCTTATTTAACTAATAATACGTACAACTTTGTTTGTTTTGCTTTTTTTGTGCTACTTTCCTGAATACCCAAAATTGAAAGTACCTCATTATCATGAGTAACCAATGAAGCTGTTAATTTTCGTTGCTCATTAGGAACTTTATGATCAATTAAGACGCGACGAAGTTTTTTTCGCCCTCCTCCTTTCAATTTAATGTAATCATGCTCTAAACTTGGTCGAATTTGCAGAGGAAATTGAGTCTGGTTTAACCAGAACTCACTACGTCTTTGATAATTCCCAATTGGGGCACTTTCAGAATCAAAAATAGCAACTGAATTGCCATTTGACAATTCATACCAGTGATTTAATACTACCATAAAATCTGAGGTTTCACGAAAAGTTTTGTTCTCATTTTGTATTTTTCTAATTTTCATTTTTTGATAAACTTTTTGAAATTCTAAGCCATTTCCAAGTTGTATAGATCCTTGTGGTTTACGAGAATTTTGTAAAAGTTGCTTAATTTCAACAAGTTGAGATTTAGTTAATTGAACTGGAACCAATTTCTGTACCATTTGCTGTAAAACTGGATCTAGTAATTTTATTTCACGATAGTCTCCAATTTCAATTGTACTTTTAGTTCGTTTAAAAAGCGGAAATTGTACTAATTTTTGCTCAACCAATTGATGATAATTTTGATTTTGTTGCTGTAAATTTTGAGCAAATTCTGCTAAATGGGCAACTGCTTGATCATTTTCCCGTATCAATTGGGGAAGTACATGATGCCGAATTCGGTTCCGTTGTACATCATCTATTTGATTAGTCTTGTCTTCAAACCAGACTAAGTGTTTAGTTGTAGCTGCCTTTTCAATTTCAGCACGACTAAAATCTAACAATGGACGAATCAGTTTCCCTTCAGCGAAACTACGGACAGGCTTAATCCCCGCTACTTCGTTCAAATTACCCGAACGAATCAATTTCATTAGAACCGTTTCTGCTTGATCATTTTGTTGGTGGGCAGTGACAACGACTTTAGCACCAGTTTCCTGCATCAAATCTTTAAAAAAAGCATATCGAAATTGGCGGGCTTGTTCTTCCACTCCCTTATCTAGTTGGTCATGATCCCAATGCTTAACGGTCAAGGTTAAATGCTGTTGCTGACAATACTTTTTTAAGTATGATTCTTCAATTTTACTTTGGTTTCTTAGCTGGTGATTGACGTGAGCCACAATTATTTTAGGTCGTAACTGATTTAATTCCTGCAACAAATTTAAAAGCAGCATCGAATCGACCCCAGTTGAAACTGCAACAATTACAGGTTGATCTTTTTCCCACCACTTTTGCTGAAGTATTTTTTGTTCAAATTTAGTTTGTAAATCCACTAAAATCCCCCTAATAAAAAAACCAAGCATCTAAATGCTCAGTCAATAATTAACTACGACGACCGCCTCGGCCACCACGTTTACCTTCCGTATTCTTTTTTATATCCGATAAACGACTTTCTGATTTTTTCAAAAAGTTAGAAAGCAAATCATCAAATTTTTCCGGCTTACGTTCATGTTTACCATGAGCTGAACTAGACAAATGCGTTTGTGACTTAGGTCTAGATGTATGATGAGGCTTATCAACTGTTTTTGAATTATCACTAGCTGCTCGAATCGACAATCCAATTTTACCATCATCGCCAATTTTCATTACCTTAACTTTAACTTCATCACCAACCGTTAAAACATCATGGATGTCTTTAATGAAACCATCAGAAACCTCACTAATATGTACTAATCCATTTTGCTGATTGCCCAAGTCAATAAACGCACCAAATCCTGTTATCCCAGAAACTTTTCCGGTAACAATTTCACCTACTTTGAGAGCCAACTGCTGTTCCTCCTAAATAATATTGCCTTTAATTATAACATAACTAAAAATGGAAGTTCATCAGAACTCCCATTAATTGTTATTTGTTTGTTTATCACTACTTAAGTGATAGTTGGTCTCACCCTTTTGTGAGTATCCATATTTAGAATGTGCTAAATCCTTAACGTAATCATCATTTTTAAGCAATTTAGTTTTTTGCTTTAAGTTTTTTGCTTTAGTTTTTTGTTTTTTAAGTTTATTTTTTTCAGATCGAATTTGCGCATTGACCTGGTTAAGATGCGACTTAGTCGAATAAAGTTGAATGCCTAAACAAATTACAACAATTGCAATAATCCCCATAATAATCAAAGCTCGTTTTTTACGGCGAGGTGACATTAAAGGACTTTTTTGCTTATGCGTCCCAAGATTAGCATGTAATTGAGCAACGTTGCTTTGGCGTTTTTCCAACTTAATCCCTTCCATCTACTTATTAATATTCTTAGTCTTTCAATTATGATACATCAACAATTTGTAATTTACAATAACTCTTCTGATTCTTTATCAAAATCACGAACGTATTTTTCAGCAAGGACTGTATACATTTGATCAGATTCAGCTTTTTTGGTGGTCTGTAAAAGTTGGTCCACTCGAACTGTTAATTCTTTGTTTCCAAACTTGATTAAAATTTCATCACCAATCCCTACTTTTGTAGCTGACTTAGCTACTTTCCCATTAACAAATACTCGCTCTTGGTCTGTAATTTTCTTTGCAACGGGCCGACGTTTAATAATTCGTGAAATTTTTAAAAACTTATCAATTCTCATTTATTGCATTTTCTCCTCTTTTTTCGTGTTGATTCCTGATTTTTTCTAGTTCTTGTACAAATTTTTTCAAGTTGGTTAGCCAATCAATCACTTCCATGGTTGGTTGAATTACTAGTTTAACTTGATAACAATCATTAAGTTGTTTCATCGTGGAACGAAATTCCGTCTTTGAAATTGCTTGTAAAAGTTCTTTGCTTGAATAAAGCTCTGTTCCTAATGCACTAAACGTTATTACAATATTTTGTTGATCTTTTCTGATTTTAGTAATTAAGTCATAATCTGCTAACATTTTAATCAAATCAACATCTAATAAATTGGCAACTGCTGCTGGATACTCCCCAAAACGATCAATCAAATCATTTTGTAATTCGGTAAACTGTTCAACACTATCCATTTGCCGAATTCGCTTATACAATTCAATTTTTTGCTGCTGGTCTTCAATGTATTCAGATGGAAGATAGGCTTCAATGCCCAATTCAACCATCGCATCCGTTTTATCAATTTTTTGTTGTTTTCCTTGTTTGACTGCCACAGCATCAGAAAGCATTTTCGTGTACATATCGTAACCAACTGAATCAATAAAGCCATGTTGTTGACTACCTAACACATTTCCTGCTCCCCTAATGGAAAGATCTCGCATAGCGATTTTAAAGCCAGATCCTAGCTCGGTAAAATCTTTAATGGCTTCTAAACGACTCTCTCCTTCTTCAGTAAGCACCTTATTGGGCTGATACATAAAATAGGCCTGACCAACACGGTTACTTCGTCCAATTCTTCCTCGAATTTGATATAACTGAGATAGTCCCATATGATCAGCATTTTCCAAAAATAAAGTATTAACGTTTGGCATATCAATCCCAGTTTCAATAATAGTTGTTGTTACTAAAACATCATAATCACCATTTACAAAATCATACAAAATTCGTTCCATTTGAGTTTCAGTCATTTGACCATGAATATATGCAATTCGAGCATCTGGCAATAGCTTTTCTAATTTACCTACTACTTGTTCAATATCTTTAACCCGATTGTGTACATAAAAAACTTGCCCACCACGTTGCATTTCTCGCCGAATTCCATCGACAATGGTTGCATCATTTTGTTCAATCACATAAGTTTGAATTGGGTAACGGTTCGCAGGAGCAGTTTCAATTACTGAAAGATCACGTACACCCATCATTGACATATTTAAGGTGCGCGGAATTGGAGTAGCAGTTAAGGTCAAAACATCAACGTTTGAACGTAAAGATTTAATTTTTTCCTTTGCCTTTACCCCAAAACGTTGCTCTTCATCAACAATTAGTAACCCTAAATCTTTGAAAACCACATCTTTAGATAGAAGCCGATGAGTACCTACCACAATGTCTAATTTTCCATCCTTTAATTCCGCTAAATCTTGTTTAGTTTGCTTGGCACTATTAAACCTTGATAAAACTCCAATACTAACTGGAAAGTTGGCAAATCGTTTCACTAAAGTTTCATAGTGTTGTTGTGCCAAAACTGTGGTTGGAACTAAAAAAGCTACTTGCTTTCCAGCTTCAACGGCTTTAAAAGCAGCCCGCATTGCTACCTCGGTCTTTCCAAAACCAACATCACCTACCAATAAACGATCCATTGGATGAGGTTGTTCCATGTCATGCTTAATTTCGGCAGTACTTCGAACTTGATCAGGAGTTGGTTGATAAGGAAAATCTTCATCAAAAGCAATTTGATATTCATCATCAACAGGAAAGGCAAAGCCCTTTTCATGTTCTCGTTTCGCATAAAGGTCAACTAATTCATCAGCCATATCATCAACTTTTTTGGAAACTTTACTTTTGGTTTTAGCCCATTCATTTCCACCCAGTTTATTTAACCGTGGTTGTTTTCCTTCAGAAGCTACATACTTTTGAATTAAGTTAAGTTGCGTTACTGGAATAAAAATATGAGCCCCATCTTTAAAAGTAATGGTTAGGTAGTCCTGATGTCTTCCATCAACTTCCATAGTTTTCATTCCATCGTAACGCCCAATTCCATGGTTAACATGGACAACAAAATCGCCTGGTTTTAAATCAGTATAGCTTTTAATTCGTTCTGCATTCGTAAAAGTTTGGTGCCGAATTTGTCGAGGCTTAGGACGTTCGTTAACCCGTTTAAATAATTCGTTTTCGGTAATCACCACTAAGTTAGCTAACGGTAATTCAAATCCAACCTCTAAATCACCAGTTACGATCTGAATTCGTTGAGGTTGAATCTCGTTAATGTTTGTTTGAATCGTTTCCATATCAAAGTCCATTAGCGTTTGAGAAACCTTTTGCATCCGCTCTTGACTTGGTACCATCACAACTACAGTTGCCTTTTCTTGTTTATAACGACTCATTTCAGTTTTTAGTAAAGGCATTTGTCCAAAAAAACGTTGAATAGGTCGAATTTTAATATCAACGATATCATCTAGTTTCATTCGGCCTAGTCCCTTTTGAAATAAAGAAAGTAATAACTTAGGATGCTGATCTTCATCAACTATCGTTTTAAAGTTTAAACTAAATTTTTGCTTTTCAAAAATTTCGGCATTATGCATAACAGAAGTTTTCCAGTTGCTTTGGTCAACTTCCAATTGCTTATTTGCATCACGAATACGTGCATAATCATCAAAAATCACAATTCCATGAGATGGTAAATAATCTAAAATAGAAGTTTCCTTACGAAAAATAAATTCAGCATATTGCAGCCACAAGGAATCTGTTGCTTTAGTTTCTAAATCACTAATAATTAACTTAATGTTATTTATTAAATCCTTATTTTCAACATTTTCAAGTTGTTTCGTCAATGCTTTAATTCCGTGCTGACGATCAGCTAATGATGGTAAAAAATCAGTTGCTGGTAAAACCGTTAAATTTTCAATATTTTCAATACTTCGTTGAGTTGCTACATCAAAATACCGCATTGAATCAACTTCAGTATCAAAAAAGTCCATCCGAATTGGATAATCAGAATTTAGTGGATAAATATCAATGATTGATCCCCGAATCGCAAATTCCCCAGGAACTGAAACTAAATTAGTTCGAAGATATCCCATGCTTGCTAACTGGTTCTGCAACTTATCAAAATCAAATTCACTACCAATTTTTGCCGTCAGTTCTCCTGCTTTAAAATCCGATGGTTGCGGAAGATAACGTTTTAAACCTGAAGCTGAAACTACCACAACTATCGGTTTTCCACTCTGCAAAGCATGCATAGCTTTAACCCTGGCAGAACGATATTGTGGAGAACTAGTCGCAATTTCTGCAGCAATTAGTTCTTCTGCTGGAAATTCATAAACTTGACTAGTCGGCAAGCCCTCCATAAATTCTTTAGTGGCTTGATCAGCATGGTCCATTGTATCAGTGACGAAAATCATTGGTTGTTGGATATCATCTAAGAGGCCACTTAAAATTAATTTTTGTGCTGATCCACTCGTTCCCGTCACCAATTGTTTAACATTTGGCTTTAAATTATTCAACACAGTTTGATATGCTGGAAGTTCTTTAAAAAATTGATTTAATTGCATAAATCTCCTCCTTCTCTCATTTGAGTTTGATTTAATTAATTAAATTGGTTTTCTAATTTAGCAAAATTGTTGCCAGATACCCACTCATCCAAAGCTTTCACGGTTTTGTCTAATGATTCAGCAAGTGGTCCCTGTTGCTCCAAGGTGAATTTACCTAACACATAATCAACTACACTTTGTCGTTTAGGATGATCTGTTCCAATTTTAATTCGATTAAATTGATCAGTTCCTAAATGAGCAATAATACTTTTAATTCCGTTATGACCACCAGCTGATCCATGTGTCCGTAAACGAATCCTGCCAACATGCAAATCCATATCATCATAAACAATTACAACGTCATCCATTGATAACTTATAAAATTGCATCAATGGATGAACAGCACGTCCCGATTCGTTCATATAGGTAGTTGGTTCAACTACCATTACCTTTTCTCCATCGATGGTTCCAGTTCCAAATTTAGCATCCATTTTTTGCTTGTTAAGCACCATGTCATGGGCTGCTGCAAACTTTTCAACTGCCATAAAGCCTGTATTATGCCGAGTCCCAGCATATTCATTTCCAATATTACCTAATCCAACAATCATTTTCATTAATCATTTCTCCTTACTCGAATTGTAGCTATCACCCTAATTGTATCATAATTGTAAGCGTAACTAATGCTCTAAAGATAGCAAAAGGAGTGAGAAAACTCACTCCTTTTTTATGTATTTGTTAATTAATTGAATCAATAAGGCCAATACTCAAAGCTAATCCTTTGTCAACTTCTTCCATAACTGAATTAGAAATATGAGTAACCCGATCCCTTAAACGCTGCTTATCAATCGTACGTATTTGTTCCAATAAAATTACTGAGTCTTTTTCAATTCCTGATTTACTAGCTTTAAGTCCAACGTGGGTTGGCATTTTAGGCTTAGAGATTTTTGCTGTAATAGCTGCTACAATAACTGTAGGACTATATCGGTTCCCAATATTATTTTGTACAATTAACACAGGTCGTAGGCCGCCTTGCTCTGAACCAATTACCGGCGATAAGTCTGCATAAAAAATATCTCCCCGTTTTATTCGGGTTTCTGTCATTTGAAATGCCCCTTCATGTCATTAAATTTAGAATCATGATTGTAAATATCAACTAATGTCTTTGTTAAATCCTGTTTTGTAGCCTCTGCATATTCCGCTAAAACTTCTTGATTAATATCCTTCATCGAATCATACCCATGAATCATTTGATTAACGACCGGATTTTTATCAAAAAATGCTCGAACAATTGCAACATGGTGCTCATCCATGCTAACGGTAAAACTTGCAAAATCTTTTTTGGTTAAATTGTTATCATAATGACATTTCATGATTATTTCTTCCAATCCTGTTAAAATTATTTGCTTTGATAGACCCGCGGTAATCTTTCGGTAAAACCACAAGCAATTTCATAATGAATAGTATTACATTGATCTGCTACTTGCTGTAAGGTTATTTCCTGTTCTCCCTGTTTTCCGATGATTATCACTTCCGTCTGAGGTTTCATTTCATAAGGTAATCGAACCATGAACTGATCCATGCATACTCGACCAACAATCGGACAAAATTTCCCATTAATCAAAACATGAAACCCCTGCATAGAACGACGAATTCCATCAGCATAGCCAACTGGGATAGTCCCAATCCATTGAGGCTGATCAACTTGATACGTTGCTCCATAGCCAATTGAGCGCCCTGGTTGTATTTTTTTTACATATACTAATTCTGTCGTTAAACTCATGGCTGGTTGTAATGAAATTGGCGGTTTTAACTCAGTTCCAGATGGGTTCAACCCATACGCAGCAACTCCAAAACGAATCATATTTGCTTCCGTAACTTTGTGCCATAAGCTAGTAGCTGAATTAGCAACCGAAACGTACCGTGGTTTCGTTTTAAAACATCGCATTAAAGCTTTAAAATTTTGATATTGAAAATCAAAATAATCCTGCTGAGTTTCATCTGCTGTTGCAAAATGGGTAAAAACACCATCTAAAATCAGATGATTCTCTTTCATTTTGATAAATTCAAGAAATTGTTTAACTTCTGTCGGGGTTTGTAATCCAATTCGTCCCATGCCTGTATCTAAAGCTAAAAAAAATTTTATTTTATTTTTTAATTTTAAAGTTTCAGAAATTTGGTTAGCTTGTCTAATCCAATCAATTGAACTAACCGTCACATCAATTTGATATTTAGCAATTAAGGGTAAATCCTCCACATCAGTTAATCCTAACACCAAAATTGGTTCGTCGACAAATCCAGCCTCACGTAGTTGAATTGCCTCATCTAAAATTGCAACACAAAAACCAGTTGCCCCTGCTTGTTTGGCAATTTGAGCAACCTGAACTGCACCATGGCCATACGCATTAGCTTTAACTACCATAAACATTTCAGTTTGTTGGTTTAAGCGCTGTACTTCAGCATTAATATTAGCATAAATTGCCTTTTCATTAATCACTAATTGGGCATTACGATTTCTTCCGACTACCATAACCTACTCCTTAACCAATTGAATGCTTTAATTATACCATTAAAAGGTTTTTATCTTAATCAATTACAAAACAAAAACGATTGAATTCTTTTTGAATTCAATCGCTTAATGATTAAAATATTAATGTTTGTTTTTAATAACAAACTTATTACTTCGACCAGAATTATCGCTCCCGCGACCACCATTACCACGGTTATTGCGCCGATCATTACGACCACGCCCGTTATTGTCACGACTACCACGATAACCACCACGACGATGGCTATTGTTACCACGATACCCGCCTCGACCGCCACCATGACTCTTAAGGGGACGTTCTGGAGTAATGTGAACTTTAACTTGATCACGTGACATTTCGTTTAACAAGGCAGCTACCAAGTCAATTGCTTCATAATTTTCTAATAAAGTATTAGCAACATCTTCGTATTTTTCTGTCTTAGTTCGTTTTACTAATTTATCAACATCTGCTAAAGCAAATTTCATTTGACCGGCTAAAGCTTCATCTTCAGTAGGTGGCTTCAAAGGTAACATGCGAACCTTAGTAAGTTTTTCAACTAACCGTAAGTAACCCATTTCATTAGGAGTTACAAAAGTAACTGAAGTACCATGCTTTCCGGCACGACCCGTACGTCCAATTCGATGAACGTAGCTTTCTGGATCTTGAGGAATATCAAAATTATAAACATGAGTAACACCAGAAACATCAATTCCACGAGCAGCTACATCAGTAGCAACCAAGTAATTGATTTGATCTCGTTTGAACTCATTCATAATTTGGGTACGACGGCTTTGAGTCAAGTCACCATGAAGTCCGGCAGCTTTATAGCCTCGAGCAATTAATCCCTTAGCAACTTCGTCAACTCGACGTTTAGTCCGACAAAAGACAATTGTTACTTTCGGTTGTTCAACATCAAATAAGCGAGTCATTGTTTCAAATTTTTCATTATCTTTAACTTTAACGTAGTATTGATCAACTAAATCAGTCGTTAATTCTTTAGATTTAACTTTAACTTGCTTAGGATCAGTCATAAATTGTACCCCAACCCGCTTGATCGCATCAGGCATGGTAGCTGAGAATAACATTGTTTGCCGATCTGATGGAGTATTCTTGATGATACTTTCGATATCTTCTAAGAATCCCATGTTTAACATTTCATCTGCTTCATCTAAAACTAAAAATTTAACATGGTCTAGTTTAAGGGTCCGACGTTTGATGTGATCAAGTAAACGGCCAGGCGTTCCAACGATAATTTGTGGTTTCTTCTTTAAATCGTAAATTTGTTTACGAATGTCTGAACCACCATAAACCACTTGAGCACGGGCACCTTCACCACGACCCAATTTTTGAATTTCTTTTTGAGTTTGAATGGCTAATTCACGCGTTGGTGAAATTACTAATGCTTGTACATTTGGGTCATTAACGTCAATTCCTTGAAGGATTGGTAATGCAAATGCAGCAGTTTTACCTGTCCCGGTTTGTGCTTGTCCAATTACATCTTCCCCATTAAGGGTTAATGGAATAGTTTCACTTTGGATAGCAGTTGGTTCGGTATAGCCGTTATCTGCTACGGCTTGTAATAGACTATCTGATAGTCCTAAATCTTTAAAATTCAAATGTGTTCCTCCTATTGAAACATCACCGTAAATTCAACAAATTGCTTAGAAAAAATCCGTTTTCCTTGAACCGCAACTTGTTTGATTACACTTTATTTCTCTATAATACTTTTAATATAACTATCCTATGATAGCTCATTTTATGAAAATAAGCAAATTATCCTACTTAGCCTATTTTAGTTCTGACAAGACTTTTTCTAAGTGCATTCCATGACTAGCTTTCAATAAAATTTCATCACCTGGTTGAATCACTGAGTTTAATTTTTCAATCAATTCGTCCATTTCTCCAGCACCATAATAAAATAAATTAATTCCATTTTGGTATTTATCACTTAAGGCAGTTGCTAAAGCCAACATATCTTTTCCAATTAAAAAAACATCGGCAACTTTATCAGGAACTAAACTAGTAGATAACCCAGCATGCATTGCTTGAGATTGATCGCCCAATTCTAACATATCGCCTAATACGACAATTCTTTTTCCTACCACATGAGTATTTTCAAAAGCCTTAAGAACCGCTTTAACGGCTGTAGGATTAGAATTATAAACATCGCTCAAAATCATTTCACCCTGTTGGCCTTTGACCCATTCAGTTCGGTTCTCAGTCAAATTAGCATGTTCCAACCCCAATTGCATGTTTTGGGGTTTAATTTCAAATAACCGACTCACTTCAAGGGCTGCTAAAGCATTAGTAACGTTATATTCGCCAAGCAAAGCTAGGGTAAACTCTAAATCATCCCAAACATTGGTTGTGAACTTAGTCATTGCATCCTCCTCATCAATGCGGGTAGGGTAGATATCATTAGTTATTCCTTGACCAAACGTTTTTTTAATAATGTTTAATTTAGCTGCTCGTTCCAATAAAAGTGGCTCATCACCATTAAATACTAATGTGCCATCTTCACGTAACCCGTCTGTAATTTCTAACTTAGCATCCGCAATCCGATTCCGAGTTTTAAAAAATTCAATATGAGCCTCACCAATCATGGTAATCACTGCCACATCAGGATTCACTAATGTGCTAAGATCATGAAGTTGCCCCGGACGATCCATTCCCATTTCAACTACTAGAACTTCCGTATTAGAAGTCATCGATAAAATTGTCATTGGAACCCCAATTTCATTATTAAAATTCCCTTGAGTTTTAGCAACATTAAAGCTTGTCCCTAAAACTGATGCAATTAAATCTTTTGTAGTAGTTTTGCCGTTGCTTCCAGTAATGGCAACTACACGAGGATTGATTTTAGCTAGATAGTATTTTGCTAAACTTTGTAAAGCCTTCAATGTATCATCAACTAAAATAACTGGGAAATCTTTAGGAGCTTGAGCAGCATGATCAATCCTCCAAAAGGTCCCAACTGCCCCACAATCAATTGCACTTTGAATATAATTATGACCATCATTTTCTCCGATTAAGGGAACAAAAAGTGAATCAGGTGCTAATTTACGACTATCAAAACCAACACTGGTAATTTCAACATCATTAGCATTTTCGCTAATCGTTCCATTAACAGCTTTTGCGATTTCTTCAAGTTTCATCTTCATAAGTTCGACTCCCACTTCTATTTTCAAAAATCATCAATTAATTATACATCAAAAATCAATTCCATAAAAATAGTGGATTAGTTTAACCAATCCACCATTACTTAGAGATCGTTTAAATCTTGTTCTAATGTCATTTTTAAATTAATTGACCACTTATTACTCAAAGTATTATAAGTCAAAAAACCGACAGATTCGGTATTAGCCAATAGTTGGCCTTCACTACCCCAAAAAACTTTGGTTTGTCCTTTAGCTACTCTAAATAATGGTATTTTAAACTGTCGATTAACTTCTTTTCCTAATTCAAATCCAATTACCATACCATTTACACTAAAATGTAATAGTTCATGAAGAATGGTTGGATCAATATCCTTCATTTGAATTGGACGGGCAAATATTCGCTTACTATTGCGTTGGTGACGTAAGTGACGCTTAATGCTTAATTCTAAAATATGATTTAATTCCTTAAAATTACGAAAATAAAAGCGATTAAATCCATTAGAACCGCCCAAATAAACGAATTCGTTTCCTAACTTTACTGAAAAAGGATTACGCTGTCGAGGGACATCCATATGTGCTAGATACAATAAATCGGCAATTTCGTCAGAACTTAATGAGTCTAATCCATCTTTGGTCTGATAATCCATCCATTTAGGAAACGAACCCATCTTATGATCACGAATTACGTAATCACGAACCTGACTTTGTCCTATAATAGTTGGAAACTTAGAATGAACGTTAAAACTATTAGAGTTTTCCACATCATCATTAATCATAATGATATTTTGAGGGATTTTACTAATTCCGTTAATATAATCACCAGCAGAAATTCCCCAAGTTATGGCAAACCGATCAATGGGACTAACCTTTAAATAAATTAAATTTGTTAACATCTGCCCACCACCTTCATGTATCAATTGGGTTAAATTATACTCTGAAATTTTTAGAATTACACAAAATATAGCGTAATAACTTAATTTTGTTTACGATTTTATTAATCTATATTAAATGCGTGCTAAACCCACCAGTAATTGCTATGATAGAGGCATTGGAAATTTTAACATGGAGGTGAAAAAATGACTAGAACAAACGTATTATTTGTCTGTTTAGGTAACATTTGTCGTTCACCAATGGCAGAAGCCATGTTTAAAAAAATGACGAATGAACAAGGATTAGCAAATCACTATGAGATTAGTTCAGTAGCTACTAGTAGTGAAGAACTAGGTAATCCCCCACATCCAGGTGCACAAGCAGAAATGGACTTACATCACTTAAACTATGCTGGTCATCAGTCCCGACCAATTACTCAAACTGATATTGCCAATGCTGATTACATTATCACGATGGATGACAGTAACTTAGCCGATTTACAACATTTAATTCCCCAAAATGAAAAAAATAAACTACATTTGTGTATGGATATTGTTCCTGGTCAAATAGGCAGAAATATTGTTGACCCCTGGTATAACCATCGTTTTGATCAAACTTACCAAATGTTAAAACAATCATTACCTTTATGGTTGGAAAAAATGGAAAACTCAAGAAAGGAAGCAGCAAATTAATGGAAAACTCAAGTACCTCTGATTCTGAAGAGGTTCCTCGATCAATTTGGCACCGTAATTTAATTGCCCTGTGGTTTGGCTTATTTTTGACTTCAATGGGATTTAGCGGAATGATGCCGTTTCTCTCACTTTACATTGATACTTTAGGAAATTACACTCAAAGTCAACTTAATTTATATAGTGGGTTAGCTTTTTCTGCTTCTTTTATAGCAGCAGCAATCGTATCACCTATCTGGGGAAGCTTAGCTGACCGATATGGACGCCGAATTATGTTATTGCGGGCATCCTTTGTCATGGCAATTGTGGTGTTATTAATGGGATTTACCACCAGCGTGTGGCAGTTAATTGCTTTACGTTTTTTTCAAGGAATTTTCTCTGGGTATTTTCCAAACTCTAATGCCCTTTTAGCAATTCAAGTTCCAAAAAAAGAAAGTGGAAGAGCCTTAGGAATTTTATCAACTGGTGGTGTTTCAGGATCTCTTCTTGGACCATTTGCTGGAGGGATTTTAGCTTCAATTTTTAGTTATCGAATTACTTTTTTTATTACCGGAACTTTGATGTTTATTGTTTTTTTAATTACCATCTTTTTTGTCAAAGAAAGATTTACTCCAGTTACAAAAGAAAAGAATCTTAACACTAAACAAGTCATTCGAGTTTTGAATCGACCTAAATTAATATTCGGAATGTTTATCACGACGATGATTATTCAAGCATCTAACTATTCCATCTCACCAATTTTATCTCTTTATGTGCGGCAAATTATGCATAATAGTCCTTCAGTAATTATTTTCAGTGGAATTGTTGCAGCAGTACCGGGAATTTCAACTCTAATTGCAGCCCCACGTTTTGGGGCTTTAGGTGACAAAATTGGAACTGAAAAAATTATGATTTTCGGCTTTATTTTAGCAATCGTACTCTATATTCCAATGGCTTTTGTTACTAATGTTTGGGAGTTAATGGGCTTGCGATTCTTACTTGGTATTTCAAATGCTTGTATGTTACCAGCAGTACAAGCCATTATCGCCAAAAATACTCCTGCCCAAGTTACTGGAAGAATCTTTAGTTGGAATCAAAGTTTTCAGGCCATTGGTAACTTTACCGGCCCAATGATTGGTTCAATAGTTTCTTCCATCTTTGGCTATTCTGGAGTATTTATTTCAACTTCAATTCTAGTTTTAATTAATTTAATGTTAGTTTTAAGTGAAACAAAAAAAAGTAAGCCTGCTCGCGCTTAACATGGATTAGCAAATCTATGTAAATGCAACATTTAGATTATTATAAAAAGACACAAGTCTGCCAACTATAATTGCTTTAACGAAACAAAAAAGACCTAGCCAAACGGCTGGGTCTTTTAGTTTCGTTAAATTTATTTGTTGAGACCGTATCTCTTGTTGAAACGATCAACAGCACCATCAGCTTGAGCTGATTTTTGCTTACCAGTGTAGAATGGGTGTGAATCTGATGAGATTTCAACACGAATCAATGGGTAAGTATTACCGTCTTCCATAGTAATTGTGTCTTCAGAAGTAACAGTAGAACCAGTAATGAACTTAAATCCAGTACTTGAATCTTGAAATACTACTTGGTGAAAATCTGGATGAATTCCTTTTTTCATAATATTACTCTCCTTTTGCCCTGAATTTATAAAATTCAGAGATTGATTTATTAATACTCAACTTTTGTATTTTATCACTAAAAAGCAAAAGTTGCAATACCAGAACTACGCTTCCGCAGCATGAGGTAATTTACCTTCAATTAACTCCACGTTAGCATTTAGCCCAGCTAACTTTGCAATTACATTATCATAGCCACGTAAAATATGATCAGCGTGTGTAATCACAGTTTCACCGTTAGCCATTAATCCGGCAATCAGGAGCGAAGCCCCAGCTCGAATTTCTCCGGCAGAGACCCATGCTCCATGTAATGACTTACTAGGACTAATAACAATTTGGTTATCTGCAGTAACTTCAATATTTGCACCCATTTTTTGCAGTTCTTGCACATGTTTTTTGCGTTTGGGGTAAATTGTATCTGTGATGATACTATCACTGTCCGCTTTAAATAATAGCGGTGTAATTGGTTGCTGCCAATCCGTAGCAAACCCTGGAAATGGTTCGGTGGTAATCCGAACTCCATGAATATTCCCACTTTTTGGCACAAAAATACTATCATCATTAATTTGTAATTTTAAGCCCATTTCAGTTAATTTTTCTGTAAATGGTTTTAAATGTTCTGGAATTACGTTTTTCACTAAAATTCCGTCACCAATCGCAGCAGCTAATGCTAAATAGGTTCCCGCTTCAATTCGGTCTGGAATCACAGTATGTGTTTGATCAGCAGCAAGAGTATGTACTCCCACAATTCTAATCTCATCCGTGCCAGCTCCTGTAATTTTAGCTCCCATACTATTTAAAAATGAAACAATATCCACAATTTCTGGCTCTTTTGCTACATTATGAATCACAGTAACTCCATCTGCCTTAGTGGCAGCTAGAATCGCATTGATTGTAGCTCCAACCGAAACCATTTCAAAATCAATAATTCCACCCTTTAAACCGTGCTTAGTTGCATCAATATAGACAGTGTCACCATCTTCAGTAACATTGGCTCCTAATGCTTCAAAAGCACGAATGTGTTGATCAATTGGCCGAGGCCCAATATTATCACCACCTGGAAAACTAACAATTGCTCGATGAAACCTACCTAATAATGCCCCCATAAAATAATAAGAGGCTCTTAATTTTTTAATCGCTTCACTTGGAAGTCGACTTTCTTCTATATTAGTTGGATTAACTTTAAATACTCCATTATCAAACTCAGATGGAACATTCATTGACTGCAAGATTAGCATTAAATTATGAACATCTAAAATATCAGGAACCGTATTAAACTCAACGGGAGTTTCTGAAAGAATTGCAGCTGGAATTAAAGCAACTGTACTATTCTTTGCACCGCAAATCGTAACTTCTCCCATGAGTCGATGGTTACCCTGAATTTTCATCATACTCATATTATCGTGTCCTTTTCACTATTCTCACTTTATGCAACATGTTTAATCATAATTAAAAATAGCAAACATTACAATAGGAATCTGAAGAAAATAGTAAGTATTAATAATTATTTAGGATTTATTTTTGACGTTCTTGATGATATTTATCTGCTGCTGCAATAAAGCTTTTAAATAATCCTTCAGGACGATTAGGCCGTGAAAGGAATTCTGGATGATATTGCGCAGCAATAAAGAAACGTTTATTTGGCACTTCAACAATTTCAACTAGGCGATTATCAGGAGATGTTCCAGAGATTATTAATCCAGCATCTTCGAGATCTTTTCTAAACTTGTTATTAAATTCATAACGATGACGGTGACGTTCTGAAATTTCTTTTTTATTATCATAAGCAGCTGCTGTGGCAGTTCCTGGTTTTAATTTAGCAGGGTAAGCTCCTAAACGTTGAGTCCCCCCCATGCTGGTTACATCATTTTGATCTGCCATCAAATCAATCACATTATGCTCAGTGTCATGCACGAATTCAGTTGAGTTGGCATCTTTCCAACCTAAAACATCTCGAGCATACTCAATGGTTGTAACCTGCATTCCTAAACAAATTCCAAAGAATGGTACATCTTGTTCTCGAGCATAACGAATTGCCGTAATCATTCCTTCGACTCCACGACTACCAAATCCACCCGGGACAATTAATCCATCAAATCCCTGAAGTTTTTCAGCTACGTTTTCATCGTTAATGTCTTCCGCATCGATATTAGTAATATGAACATTTGTATCTTCAGCATATCCAGCATGCCGTAAAGCTTCATCAACAGAAATATAAGCATCTTTTAACTTGACATATTTACCAATCAAGGCAATGTTAACATCACCCTTTAGATTACGAATGTGTTCTTCCAAAGTTTTCCACTCTGTCATATCAGCTTTAGGCGCTTTAATCCCAAAGTGATCTAAGACTTGAGTATCCATCCCTTGTTCTTGAAAGCTAAGAGGAAGTTGGTAAAGATTAGGTGCATCAAGTGATTCGATGATACTCTTTTCACTAACATCACAAAACATTGCCATTTTTTGTTTCATGGCTTCAGTAACTGGCTTTTCGGCCCGAAGCACTAACATATCTGGTTGAATTCCGACACTTCGAAGTTCTTTAACTGAGTGTTGGGTAGGTTTCGTTTTCATTTCACCGGCAGCTTTAATGTATGGAATTAAAGTCGTATGGATATAGTAAGTATTATCAACACCTTCATCCTTACGCATTTCTCGAATCGCTTCTAAAAATGGAAGAGATTCGATATCCCCAACTGTTCCACCAATTTCAGTAATAATAATATCTGAATCAGTGGTCTTAGCAGCTCGTTTCATCTTTTCTTTAATCATTCCAGTAATGTGAGGAATGACTTGAACAGTTGCTCCAAGATAATCTCCATGACGTTCTCTTTCAAGAACTTCTTTATAAATTTTACCCGTAGTAACATTTGAATATTTATTTAGATTATTATCAATAAATCTTTCATAGTGGCCTAAATCAAGATCAGTTTCAGTACCGTCTTCAGTTACGAAGACTTCTCCATGTTGGTAAGGATTCATGGTTCCTGGATCCACGTTAATGTATGGATCAAATTTTTGAATGGTAACTTTTAACCCACGGTTCTTTAAAAGTCGTCCTAAAGATGCAGATACAATTCCTTTTCCAAGTGAAGAAACTACTCCACCTGTGACAAAAATATATTTGGTCATAATATAATACTCCTATCCAAATTACTTAACAATAAAACTAAAAAAAGCTCCCCATTCGCAGAACGGAGAGCTTTTTTACTCGATTGCCTTTACAAATCTGTAAAGTGCCCAAGTAAGATACTATTCGAATTTAATCAATTAGTCAAGTTTTTAATCCTGACCATCACTTAAATCATCATCGTCGTCATCAACGTCGTCAATGTCATCTTTAAAATCATTATCTTCTGGATCATCATTATCATAATCAACAACATCATCGTCGTCTTCAGGATCATCGTTATCATAATCGATTACATCGTCCACATCAGCAGCATCAGCTAAGAAAGCGTTAATCTTATGGCGTTTCTTTGTTTTTGGTTCATCATCTGCTTCACCAACTGTAGCTTCATCAACTGAATCATAAGGATACCAAGTTCTTAATCCCCAAACATTATCACCTAATGAAATAAAACTACCATCAACATTTAAATCACTGTAAAAGCTAACTAGTTTTGATTTGATTTCATCATCATTGAATCCGGTATATTTTTGAATTGCATTTACTAAATCAGCAAATTGCATAGTTTTACCCTCATCAGCAAGAATTGCATGTGCTACTTCAATCATTGATAATTCGCTTTTATCAACACTATCTAATTTTTTAAGTTCCAAATCAAACACGCCTTTCTAGTTTTTTCCGTTATACCTTATGATACTAACTTATAGACCAAAATGCAATTTAATATGGTAATCACCAACTTTTTCACCACTATTATGAAGCTCATAGTCAACGTTAATCTTTCCAGAAAGTTCAGCATGGTTAATTTTCACATCAACTTTAGAAGTAACTACTTCCATTTCCATTTTTCCATAGGGAGTTTGATAATAGTCTTTGGTACTCTCACCTTCAGCAAATTCAAATTTTAATTCATTAATTGATTTTCTCGTTAAACGAACGTGTTTTTCATCAATAATCTTAAACGTAACGGGAGTTGCTTGATTTTCAAAGTGTTCAACATATCGTACATAAGTGCTACCATTAACTTTTGCTAGTTGACCTTCTTCTACAAAATGATGAGTTTCACTCTCACCGTTTTGGATAATTCTAGTATCCACTACTACTTGAATAGTTTGATATTTCTTTTCATTTTCCATAATTATTACCTCACGATTACTTTAATTTTACCGCCATTTTCGTTAAATTGCATCTCAATTCTTCTAAAATGACGAAAACCTAATATTTACGCTATAATAAGAATAATTAACAATTACAGGAGGGATGGTATGGGATATTATTCAACACCATTGAGTCAAGAAAAAGTAATTCGTGATCCCGTTCACAGTCACATTTATATTCAAGATCAAATCATTATGGACCTAATTAATACGACTGAATTTCAACGTCTTCATCGAATCAAACAATTAGGAACAACTGCTCAAACCTTTCCGGGTGCTGAACATACCAGGTTCACTCACTCTTTAGGGGTTTACGAAATTGTGCGTCGAATTTGTAATCAATTCCAGCGTAATTATCCCACTAAAGTTTCAGGAGATGGTCTTTGGGATGATTCAGAACGAATTGTGGCAGAATGTGCTGGATTACTTCATGATATCGGTCATGGGGCTTATTCACACACTTTTGAACATATTTTTCATACCAATCATGAGCAAATCACCCAAGCCATTATTACCGATCCTACGACTGAAGTTAATCAAGTTTTGCGCAAAGTTAATCCTGATTTCCCCAATCAAGTTGCAAGTGTTATTAATAAAACTTATAGTAATCAACAAGTGGTCCAAATGATTTCTAGTCAGTGTGATGCTGATCGAATGGATTATTTATTGAGAGACTCATATTTCACTGGGGTTCAGTATGGTAAATTTGATTTAGATCGTATTTTACAAGTTATGCGACCATATAAGGGTGGCATTTGTTTCAAAATGAGTGGACTTCATGCCATCGAATACTACATTGTTTCAAGATTTCAAATGTATTTGCAAGTTTACTTTCATCCAATTTCTCGTTCGATGGAAGTCATTTTAGCTCATTTATTGTTACGTGCCAAAGAGCTAGCTGAAACTTCAAATTACGTTGAAAATTTCAATCCTACCCTTTTAATGCCATTTTTAGAAGGTACTTTTAATCCCCAAACGGATTTAAAAGCCTATCTCAAACTAGACGACGGCGTTTTAAATACCTATTTCTCAATGTGGTGTGATGTACCTGATCAAATTCTATCTGATCTATCAGATCGCTTTATTAATCGAAAGCCATTTAAATCAGCCATCTTTACAGATCAAACTAAGCCGGTCTTACCAAAATTAACCAAATTAATTGAAGAAGCGGGCTTTAATCCTGAATATTATACTGCCACCGATAATAGCTACAATCAACCTTATGATGTTTATGACCCCAAAAGTGAACACCAAAATGCCCAAATTGAATTAATGCAAAAAGATGGTAGTTTAGTAGAATTATCTCAAGCAAGTCTTTTAGTTCGAACCATTACTGGAAAAGATGTTGGAGATAGTCGCTTCTTTTTCCCAAAAGAAATGTTACAACAGGGTGATAACTTAGAATTATTCAAGCCTATTTACGATGATTTTCAAAAGTACATTCAAAATGACAAGATTATAAATTTAAAGGAGAACTAAAAATGGACATTAAACTAATTGCTATCGATATTGATGGCACTTTATTAAATGAAAAAAATGAATTAGCTCAAGCAACAATTGATGCTATCAAAGCTGCCTCAGCCCAAGGAATTAAAGTGGTACTTTGTTCTGGCCGTCCTCTTTCTGGAATTCGCCCCTACTTAAAGCCCTTAGGAATTGCGGGAGACGAGCAATATGCCATTGCCTTCAATGGTTCAGTTACAGAAACGGTTTCTGGTAAATTAATTTCAAAAGTTGCCATTAATTATGAAGACTTTTTACAAATTGAAATGATGTCACGAGAAATGGGGGTTCATTTTCAAATCGAAACTTTAAATGAAATTATTGCTACAAATCGTAATATCAGTCCCTATACCACTTTTGAAGCTAGTTTGGTTAGATTGCCTATACATTTTAGAACTCCTGAAGAAGTAACTCGTGAAGATGATATCATTAAAATGATGTATGTTGATGAACCAGATAAGATTCAAAAGGCACTCGATAACTTACCTAATTCAATCAAACAACGAATGCAGGTTGTACGTAGTATGCCAATCTTCTTAGAGTTTGTTAACAAACAAGCAGGAAAAGGAACTGCTTTAAAACAACTAGCCGAAAAGCTTGGTTTAACAGCAGATAACGTCATGGCCATTGGTGATCAAGGCAATGATCACAGTATGATTGAATATGCTGGCTTTGGGGTAGCCATGGGTAATGGAATTCCAGAAAATAAAGAAATTGCTCAATTTGTTACTAAACCAAATTCCGAAGATGGAGTTGCCTATGCCATCAACAAATTTATTAATCATAAATAAACAAAAAACTGATTCTGCAAGTTTTGCAGAATCAGTTTTTTTAATTTTTCAAATCTTCAATTGAATTAATATTTTTCATATATTTTGGTACAGCAAGTCCAACTTTAGCTCCGTCACAGTTAGTTGCCACAATTTGAATTTGTTTTTTATACTTTTGGTAAAGCGGACCAGAAGTAACTGGTAACCAAGCTGTCGTTGAAACATCTGATGATCGTCGTGAAAGCGAAGACCACATTGGCTGAGCTTCCATTGCACTAATTTTAACGTTATAGCCCTTATCACGAAGAATTTGAGCAGTTACATTAGTTGAAGCAATTGCATCATCCCAAGTCACATAAGCCATTTTAACGCTTTTACCGTGCCCATCAGGTACTCCTGCTGTCCACTTAGCAACTTCTTTAGGATGTTCTTTAATAAACTTTTCGGCAGTTTTTTGAGGGTTCGCACCATTAAAGTTATCATACATTACATCACTCATCATTGATGGATTCCAATGGAACTGTTGGAAAAATTTATATGCCCCCGGATTATCTTTTTTAAAGTTTTTACTTGCAACCGTATCAATCTTTTCGGATTTACCGTAAACTCCCTTAGGATCCTTTAAAAATTTAATCGGGTATTTTTTAAACATCCAATGCGGTTGCCAAGCAGTTACTACAATTGGTTGTTTGTACTTAATTGACTTCTCTAACTGGCTACACATAGCAGCGGTTGAACTGGTTTGTAATTGCCAATTATCTTGTTTTAAACCATATGCTGAAATTACCTTTTGGGTGGAACCCATTATTCCAGCTCCCGCATCAATTCCAGTAATCGTATGGTGCACTTGTGGACCAACAGGTTGGTGGGCATCATATTTTTTAGGAGTCACACTACAAGATGAAAGTACTACAGCTATCATACCGAGTCCAAGTAACCCTACGATTCTTTTTAATTTACTTTTTTTCATTCGTAGACCCCCTATTCATCCTCACTAGTACCGCTTAATCCTTCAGAAATCTTATCAATAATAATTGCTAAAATTACAATTGCGATTCCGGCAGCAAATCCAGCTCCGGCATCATTACGACCAACGGCAAAGTAAACTAATGAACCTAATCCCATTGTTCCAATCATTGAAGCAATTACGACCATTGAAAGTGCTAACATCATCCCTTGGTTAATTCCTGAAATGATTGTTGCCTTAGCAATTGGTAGTTCAACTTTAAATAACTTTTGTAACGGGGTACAACCAAATGAAACCGCAGCTTCGTTTAAATCAGCTGGAACCTGCTTAATTCCAAGATAAGTCATGTTAACAATTGGTGGAAGGGAGAAAATTACTGAAGCAACCACTCCTGGAACCATTCCAATTCCAAATAAAGCTACCGCTGGAATTAAGTAAACAAAAGCTGGCATCGTTTGCATAAATGACAAAATCGGTTTAACAATGACATTAACCACGTGATTCTTTGCCATCCAGATTCCTAAAGGAAGTCCGATAATGATAATAATTAAACTGGTTGCAATTACTAATGTTAAAGTTTCGGTCATATCATGCCAATACCCTTGATTCCAAATTAGCAATAGCCCTAATAATTCAAAAAGCATGAAAAACCAATGTTTAGTATTTCGTAAAATAAACCAAGTTAGAATTAACAATAATCCAATAAATAACCAAGCCGGAATTAAATCAAAAACCCATTGAATGGCATCTAAAACAGCTCCAATTCCTGCTGTTACCGCATTAAAAAATCCAGCAAATCCAGTTAGCCAGTTAACGAAGGCATTAATCCACTTTGCTAGTGGAATAACCGGAAAACTACTTAATAATACAAATAAATTATTCATTATCGTCCCCACTTTCGGTTGAAGAAATTGCTTCCAAAATTACACTTCGTAGAATAATTCCTTGAAATTCATTTTGATCATCAACTACTGAATAAGGAATTGGCGACTTGGAAATTTTTTGTAATAACGTTGCCAAAGCCACATCTGCTTTAGTAGTTGGTACATCAGTTTTTACAATTGAACGCAAGTTACGATCCCCACGTTTGATTAATTCATTAACATCATCAGCATCCAATAAACCGACTAAATGACGATTATCATCCACAACGAAAATACTAGAAATCTGGTCATTATTCATCCGTCGTAATGCCACTTTGGGTCCGTCTTTTTCAATATTAACCGTAGTGGGTTTTACCATTACATTTCCAGCTGTTAAGATTTGAGAACGATCCACATTTTGAATAAACTTACGAACATACTCATTTTTGGGATGGGTCAATAAATCTTCAGGAGTATCCAATTGTACAATTTCTCCATTATGCATCATCAAAATGCGATCACCGATTCGAAGAGCTTCATTTAAATCATGACTAATGAAAATAATAGTTTTATGTAATTTATGTTGTAAATCTAACAATTCATTTTGCATATCTCTTCGGTTCAAAGGATCCAAAGCAGAGAATGCTTCATCCATTAATAAAACGTCGGGATCATTAGTAATTGCTCTAGCTAATCCAACTCGTTGTTGCATCCCACCAGATAATTCAGCCGGTAACATCTCATCATAGCCATGAAGTCCTACCATTTCTAGTGATTCATGAGCTTTTTTATCACGTTCTTCTTTTTTTACCCCTTGTACTTCCAAACCAAAGGCAGCATTTTCTAAAACCGTTCGATCAGGCAATAAGGCAAAATTTTGAAAGACCATGCTCATCTTTTTTCGCCGAAGATTCAATAATCCTTCTTTATCTAACTGATTGGTATTTTGTCCATCAACATAAATTGCCCCAGAGGTTGGTTCAATTAATCGATTAAACATTCTTAGTAAAGTTGATTTACCAGAACCGGAAAGTCCCATGATCACAAAAATTTCATTTTCATTAATTGTAAAATTAGCGTTATCAACCCCTACCGTACTTCCAGTAGCAGCTAAAATTTCCTCTTTCGTTTTTCCAGCTGCCAATAGCTCTTTGGCTTTCGCAATATGAGGGCCAAAAATTTTGGTTAAGTGGTCTACTTTTATCTTTTCTTTTTGTTCAGTCACATTAATTTCCTTTCTCTAGTAAGCTCTTGATATACCTCTAGACTAACAATTAAAGTTAAGTTTTGTCAAATAACACGACAAAAAGACACCTTTAATCTTAAAAAGGCGTCTTTTTTAAATTATTAAATTAGTTCTTTTTATCAGGCTTAATTTGGTCAGTTTCATAATCAAAACGGGAATTGAATAATGGACTAATTGGCCGATTTTGATCAATCCTAACAATTGCATCACTAATTAAAGGTGCAATTGAAATTTGTTTAATTTTTTTGATTTTTTTATCATCTGGTAATTGAATTGAATCAGTCACAATTACTTGTTTAATTGGTGAATCCTCTAAACGTTGAATGGCTGGCCCTGAAAGAACTGGATGAGTACAACAAGCATATACTTCCTTAGCCCCAGCATCAATTAATGCTTGAGCTCCTTTAGTAATTGTTCCAGCTGTGTCAATCATATCATCAATCATGATGGCCGTTTTACCTTTAACATCACCAATAATATTCATAATTTTAGCTACATTGGCTTTCGGGCGACGTTTATCAATAATCGCAATTGGTGCTCCTAAAAATTCAGCTAAAGCACGAGCACGAGTTACTCCACCATGATCAGGTGAAACCACAACAACATCCTTATCCAAACCATTTTGAATAAAGTAATCTGCTAATAACGGTGCCCCCATTAAATGGTCGACTGGAACATCAAAAAAGCCTTGAATTTGAGCAGCATGTAAATCAAGGGCAACCACCCGAGTAATTCCATCAGTTTGAAGCATATCAGCAACTAATTTAGCTGTAATTGGTTCGCGTGACCGTGCTTTACGATCTTGACGCGCATATCCATAGTAAGGAATAACTACGTTGATTGTAGCAGCACTTGCTCTACGAAGTGCATCCACCATAATCAATAATTCCATTAAATTGTCGTTAACTGGAGCAGAAGTTGACTGAATAATGTAAACATCATCCCCACGAACACTTTCTTCGATATTGATTTTAATTTCTCCGTCACTAAAATGGTCAACGTTGACCTTACCCAAAGGCACCCCCATATGCTTAGCAACTTTTTCAGCTAATGGACGATTAGAATCCAATGAAAAAATTTTCAAGTTTGAATCTTGAGCTTTCGTTACCATAATTTCCCCCGTTACGTTTTTACTTTGAATAAGTTAATTATATTATGCAAAAGTTAATTCGGCAAATTTAACTAGTCAGCTCCATGAAATGGTAATTTTTGATAATAACCGGGCTTGTTAGTTTGTCGTTCTCGGGCAATGGCCATCTCATATTGATCAACGTCATCCGTAATCGTCGAACCGGCAGCAATAAAGGTATGATCAGCAATTTCAAGTGGGGCAATTAAGTTAGCATTGCTCCCAATAAAAACATCATCTCCAACTTTAGTCTCATGTTTGTGCTTACCATCATAATTAGCAAAAATCACACCACAACCAACGTTAATGTCTTTGCCTAAAGTAGCATTCCCAACGTAAGTTAAGTGACCAATCTTAGTACCCTCACCTATCTTAGCCTTCTTAACTTCACAGAAATTTCCAATATGAACATTTTTTCCAATCATTGATTCTGGACGTAAATGACTGTTGGGCCCAATGTTTGAACCATCTAGCATTTCTGAAGATTCAATGGTGGAAGATGTGACCGTAACCCCATCATGAATCACACTATCAGTAATCTTGGAATTCGCTCCGATGATGCAATCACGACCAATTTTAGTGCCACTTTGTAACTGAACCCCAGGTTCAACGATAGTGTCTGGGCCAATTTCAATATCAACATCAATATAAGTATCATCTGGATTAATAATGGTTACTCCATGATTCATGTGATATTCATTAATCCGTCGTTGCATCACTTTAGTAGCAGCAGCTTGAGCAACTCGATTATTGACTCCCATTGATTCTGCAAAATCATCCATTTGATAAGCCGCAATTGTGTCACCATTTCGCTTTAAAATTTCAATGGCATCAGTGAGATAGTATTCTCCTTGTGCATTATCATTATTAATTTCGTGCAATGCTTGGAATAACTTTTGATTGTCAAAAACATACACGCCGGTATTAATTTCTTTGATAGCACGTTCTTCAGCATTAGCATCTTTTTGTTCGACAATCTTTTCAACAATTCCTAAATCATTTCGCACAATTCTGCCATATCCAGTTGGATTAGGAGCAATTGAAGTCAAAATCGTGGCAGTTGCTTTTTTATCATTGTGATAAGCAAATAGTTTTTCTAGTGTATCAGCTGTAAACAATGGTGTATCACCACTAATTACTAAAGTGGTTCCGTCTGAGTTTGCTAATAAGTCCTCGGCCCGCAAAACGGCATCACCCGTCCCTAATTGTTGATCTTGAACTACATATTTAGTGCGATTACCTAATTCATTTTCGACATCTTGGGCACCAAAACCAACCACTGTCACAATATTATCCATGTTTAACTTTGAAACTTGAGTTAAGACATGATCCACCATCGATTTACCACAAATTCGATGCAAAACTTTATATAATTTTGATTTCATTCTAGTGCCTTTTCCAGCTGCTAAAATAATTGTATTTCTGTCACTCATTTCAAACTCCTATTTCTCGCTCCCAAAGATTTTTTCATCATAATTACCCTTTGTAATTACCATACCGTCATCATTGGTATGTTCCATTTTTACTAGTGAAGTATAATCACCAAAGTCTTTATTTTTGTCACTAACCCCTTCAGCAAAGAAAGTACTACCAACTAAATTACAATCAAATTCTTTAATTAAAGATGAAAGTCCATTGATAGTTCCACCACCATGAATAAAATCATCAACAATTAAGACATTTGATCCCTCATCAAGACTTCGCTTAGAAATTGTCATTCGCTTAATTTTTTTACTTGAACCAGACATGTAGTTCACATTAACTGTTGACCCTTCCGTAATGTTGCTATCATGGCGAGCAATTACGAGCGGAACATTTAGATATTGTGAGGCAGCTTGAGCAATCGGAACTCCACGAGTAGCAACTGTAAGAACTGCATCAACTTGTTGGTTTAAATATTGTGTAGCAATCATCCGACCTAAAAGACGCAACTTAGTAGGATCACCTAAAATATCTGACATGTACACATAACCACCTGGAAGCTGTCTTTGACTATTATTCAAAATTTCAATTACTTCATCCATAAATTGGTCTGCATCTTCTTTAAGAATGTAGGGAATGTATTTTGCCCCACCTGCTGCTCCTGGTACCGTTTCTACTAACCCAATTCCTCTTTCTTGGAAAGTCCGTTTCAAAATCGTTAAATCCTCACTGATTGAAGATTTAGCAGATCCATAACGCTTAGCAAAAAAAGTCAATGGAATCAAAGTATGGGGACGGTTTAACATATAATCGGTCATATCTACTAGTCGTTCACTACGTTTAATTTTCATTTTTCCACCTCGTTAATCTATTTACATACAACCTGAATTTTAACACAAACGTTCGGTTTCTGTTTAAATTTTATTTAATTTTAACAAAAAAACACTAAATTTTTAATTTAGTGTTTTCAAAAGCTAATGTTAAGCTTTTTTCTGATAATAATTAAAGGCTAGAGCACTAAAGTAAATTAGACACTCAATGGTTGCTATAAAGAAACTGACTGGCCAATTAGTTACATATCCTAAATAAAGCCCTAACCATACTCCCGCTAATCCAAATGAGATTGAGCAAACAATCATCTTGCTAACTGAATGAGCAAAGTATTTAGCACTTGCTGCTGGTAACGTTAATAAAATAAAAATTAACAGCGATCCAACAATTTGAGCTGCCACTGATACACTTAAAGCCAACAAAATCAAAAAGATAATTGACATCAAATTACTATTAACGTGTTGTGCTTTTGCTCCAATTGGATCAAAAGAATCAAATTTCAAATTACGATAGATTACTAATAAGGCAACTAAAACAATGATAGATAAAATTACCATTTGATAAACATCGGTCACACTAATTCCTACGACACTTCCAAATAAAATATTAGTAGCATAACTGGCACTTTTATTTGATAGGGCTAAAAATAAGACCCCGAGACCAATAAATAATCCCGAAATAGCACTAATAGAATCTTCACGGCGAGAAGCTTTTGAACCCATTTTCCCAACTAAAACTGAACTAATCATCGTAAAAATTAACATTCCATCTAAAGGACTCAAACCTACAAACATTCCAAAAGCAGCCCCCGCAAAACCGATTTCTGACAAAGTATGAGTTAAAAATGACATATTTCTAGAAACCACAAAGACGCCAATAAAACCGCAGACAATTGCAATAATCGTACTAGCCAAATAAGCATTTTGCATAAATTCAAGACTAAACATTAGCTGGACCTCCTTGGTAATCAGAAAGCTGTAAGTTAGCAATTGGCCCAAATTCATACCCATCCGTTTTTAATAGTAAAAATTCATCCGAAAATTGTTTTGCTAAAGGAAGATCATGAGTAACTGAAATCACTGTCACCCCAGTATCTTTATTTAATTTCCTGACTAACTTTAATAAGTTTTCTTTGGCAAGGGGGTCAAGGCTAGCCGTTGATTCATCTAAAATCAATAAATCAGGTTGATTAACCAATGCTTGTGCTAAATAAGCACGTTGTTTTTCTCCTCCTGAGGTTTTCCCAAGTGGTTCATTTTCAATTTTAACTAAATTGGTTTGTTTTAAAGTCTTTTCTATTTGTTGTTTTTCTTGACGACTTAACCATGGCAATTTATACCCACTAAAATTTAAGCCTACAAAATTTTTCACAGAAAGTGGATACTCATCATCAATGTTTCTAAATTGAGGTACATAGCCAATTTTGACATCCTTTCGATTAGGAAAAAATGTAACAGTTCCATGAGTTGGTTTTAATTGTCCTAAAATTATTTTAATTAAAGTGGTTTTTCCAACACCATTTTCTCCAACTATACTTAAAAAAATGCCACGCTTTAATTTAAAACTTAAATTATCAAGCACCCTTTTTTCAGAAAAATCTTCCCATAAATCATGAGTTTCTAAAATTAAATCATTCATTTGTTGCTCCTTTAATTTAAGTAAACAAAAATTTTTACAAAAAAAAAGACTTAGCAGTCTCTTCTCTTTTAAAATTAGTTTTTTATGAACGTGACCTCAATGTCTTCAGTTAATACTTTTGAATAAGTAAAAGAAGCATGTGCAGGTTGTTCACTTGATTTTAAGTCAACAATAAATACAGCGGGAAATACTTCTGAGAGTACCCCTTCATACTCGTTAGTTCGTTTTCGACCGGCCTGCTCAGTAACCCGAATGTCACTGCCAAGGTGGCCTTTAATCCAACTCTTAATATCTGGTAAATTCATACAAATCACCTCATAGAGATATTATACACGATTTTGTTAAGAATGTAAAGGGTCCCTGAATTTATAAAATTCCCTGTTCATGAAAAGCATTCGCCATTTGTACAAATTGGTCAATAGTTAGTTCTTGTGGACGAACTGTTTTTAAAATATTTAATTGTTCTAAAATTAGTTCTACTTGTTCTTTAATCTCGGGCTTTTTTCCAAAGATTCCTTGTAAATTATTCCATAAAGTCTTACGTCGATGCATAAAACAGCCATGAACAAACCCAAAAAATGCTTTTTGATCGTAAGCAACAAATTTGCGGTTTTTCCGTGGAACAAGTTTTACCACTGCGGAATCAACTTTAGGAGCGGGAATAAAAGATTCATGCGAAACTTCAATGGCAATTTCAACGTCATCTAAATACTGGGTAATCACACTCAAAGAACCATAATCATGCGTATTGGGTTTGGCACAAAGTCGATCGGCAACCTCACGTTGCATCATAAAAACTAAATTAGTATATGGGACATTCCCCTTTAAAATGCTCATCAAAATTGGCTTAGTAATATAATACGGTAAATTAGCAACAATTTTTAAATTATGTTTCCCATCAAAATAATCAGAAACAATTTTAGGTAAATTGGCCTGCAAAAAGTCTTGGTGTAAAACCGTTATATTGTGATATTGAAAAAGAGTTTCATCTAAAACAGGCATCAAATTATCATCAATTTCAAATGCTACGACTTGATTTGCTCGACGGGCAAGCTGTTCTGTTAATGCTCCTATTCCTGGACCAATTTCAATAACGTCATCTGCTTCAGTTATATCTGCTGCATCAACAATTCCATGAAGCACACTTAAATCATCTAAAAAATTTTGGCCTAAGCTTTTTTTAGCACTCAAATGATACTCGTTTAAAATCGCCAAAGTTCTCATTCGACTTCCAATTTCTGGCGTTTCGTTCATTTATTTTCTCCTAATCAATTTGTTTTAAAGCAGCTTCAAATTCAGCTTTTGTAATTCCAAACATGCGTAATCGGTGTTGTAATTGTTTAGCATTTACATAACCCAGGTGCAAAAGCTCTCCCAATTTTAACCGACGTTCTTTAGCATCGTGGCTTCCCATCAAATTAGCATCCATTAACTCTTGTTGACTAATTAATTCAGGATTATCATCGCTTTCAGTATAAACCATGCTCAACGCTTCTCTAATTGCAGCAGGCGAAGCATGTTCAACTCCCAATGATCCCCGTGGATTATCTGGAACAGCATCCTTCTTTTTTAAAAAAGCATGTTTAGCTTCTGGAATCTCATCAGAAATAATCCGTCTAATTTTTTCTCCCGAAAAATCAGGATCTGTAAAAACAATGACTCCTCTAGTTTGGGCTAAGCGATCAATTAAGTCTAGCGTTTCATCATCAATTGCTGAACCCCTAGTTTCAATTGTATCAGCATCAACAGCACGTTGAATTCGCTTGGTATCATCTTTTCCTTCAACTACAATTACTTCTTTAATTCGTTTCATTTATTCATCCAATCCAAAAATTCTCATTGTATTTGCATAGGTAGCTCGTGCTAGTTCATCCGGATTAAGATCCTTATAGCGTGCAACTGCCTCTAAAGTATATAAAGTATAGGCAGGCTCATTTTGATGACCTCGCAAGGGTTCTGGTGTTAAATAAGGTGCATCCGTTTCGACTAAAATACGATCCATTGGCGTCTGCTTAGCGGCTTCATGAATTTCCTTAGTCTTTTTAAAACTAGCAACTCCACTATATGAAAGATTCATTCCCAAATCTAAAAACTTTTTCATCCATTCAACATCACCATTAAAATTATGAATAATTCCGCCAATTTTTTCAATGTGTTCATCTTTTAGGATACGATAAGTATCTTCAAAAGCATCTCGATTATGAACTGAAATTGGAAGCTTTAAATTTTTAGCCAATTCAATTTGCCGACGGAAAACCCACTCTTGTACTTCTTTTGATACAGATTTCTGGAAAAAATCCATCCCAATTTCACCTAAAGCTACCACTTTTTCATCTGTTAATTGAGCTTCCAAAGTTTGCTCTGCTTTATCATCATAATTAAGTGCCTCTTCTGGATGCCACCCTACAATTGCATACATATCATCATATTCATGCGCTAAATCAATAGAACGCTGGTTTAAGCAAGTATTTGAACCAACATTTGCAATTTTAGTAACTCCTAACTTTTGAGCATGTTTAAAATAAGCTGAAACCTGTCCCATAAAATGTTCATCATTTAGATGAGTATGTGAATCAAAAATTTTCATTATAAGCCTCCTAACTAGCAAAAAGCTTCACCAACTTTAATTAGTGAAGCTTAATTGATTATGCTAATGTACCACCATTTTCAAGTGATGAATCAACTGTCACGACTTGAAGATTGCCATTTTCCTTTTCAACTGAAAGAATCATTCCTTGACTCAATTCTCCCCGAAGTTTAATTGGTTTCAAGTTAGCTACAATAATTACTTTTTTTCCAACTAATTTTTCAAAGTCAGGATACCATTTAGCAATTCCAGAAACAATTTGACGTTCTCCATCATCACCTGCATCCAGTTTGAATTTCAATAATTTATCGGCTTTTTCTACCTTATCAACTGATTTTATTTCCGCAACTTTTAGTTCAAGCTTTTCAAAATCAGGAAAGGCAATGTCAGCTTTCAAATTCTTTAAAGTTGTTACTCCAACTGGATTTGCCTCAGTTTGTTTCATTGTTGACCGTCCTTTAGCTTTTTCATTGACCGTCATTTTACTCTTAATGTAATCAATTTCTTCCTTTGGATCTACTCGTGGAAAAATTGGATTGCCGTTAACAACCACTTTATGTCCACCAACAAAATCACTAATTTTGGCATTTTTTATATCAAACATTCCGGCATCTAATCCAAGCTGATTAATAATTTCAAAAGCCGCATTGGGCATTGCGGGACTAATCAAGATAGCGATTAAACGTAAACTAGCAGCTAGATGAGCCATTACATTGGCTAATTGCTTAGCACTAGCTTTGTCAGTTGCTTGCTGTTTTGCTAGTACCCAAGGTTCAGTTTGATCAATATATTTATTAGTTTGGGAGATTAACTTCCAAACAGCTGAAAGTGCTTCTGACAAATGAACCGTATCCATTAACTGCTTATATTCGTTCGTTGCATCCATCGCCATTTTTTGTAATGCCTGGCTTGGTTGATCATCAGTATCATGATAATCAGGAGTTACTCCAGCTTCATACTTATTAATCATAGCCACAGTTCGGTTTAATAAATTCCCTAAGTCATTAGCTAGATCAAAGTTAACTCGATTCACAAAATCTTCAGGTGTGAAAACTCCATCTCCAGAGAACGGAACTGCTTTTAATAGGTAATAGCGTGTTGCATCAAGGCCATAACGTTCAATTAAATCTTCCGGATAAATAGCATTTCCCTTTGACTTCGACATCTTACCATCTTTCATGGTAATCCAACCATGACCGTAAATTTCTTTAGGAAGTGGTAAGCCAAGTGCATGTAAAATAATTGGCCAATAAATACAGTGAAAACGAACAATTTCTTTTCCAATCATTTGTAAATTAGCAGGCCAGAATTTTTTAAAGAGTGAATCATCTGAACTATCATAACCTAAAGCCGTAATATAGTTGGTTAATGCATCAATCCAAACATAAACAACGTGTTTAGGATTTGATGAAACAGGAATTCCCCAAGAAAAAGTGGTTCTAGAGACCGCTAAATCTTCCAATCCTGGTTTCAAAAAGTTGTTGATCATTTCGTGCATTCGAGAACTTGGTTGAATAAAATCAGGATGAGATTTGTAATAATCCATTAGCCAATCAGCATACTTACTCATCTTAAAAAAGTAACACTCTTCATTAACTAATTGTACCTTGTTACCAGTTGGGGCAATCCCCCCAATTACCTTTCCTTCATCATCATGATAAACCTCACTTAATTGAGATTCCGTAAAATACTCTTCATCAGAAACCGAATACCAACCAGCATAAGTCCCAAGATAGATATCACCTTGATCTAAGAGTTGTTGAAAAATCTTTTGGACCGCCTTAACATGGCGTTCATCAGTCGTTCTAATAAAATCATCATTTGAAACATCTAATTCAGACCATAAATTTTTAATTTGTTTAGCCATTTTATCCACATATTGTTGTGGTTCAACGCCTAGCTTCTCGGCTTTCTGTTCAATTTTCAAGCCATGTTCGTCAGTTCCAGTTAAATAAAAAACATCATAACCGGAAGCACGACGATACCGAGCAATGGCATCTGCTGCCACCGTGGTATAGGAGTTCCCAATGTGTAATCTACCTGATGGATAGTAAATTGGGGTCGTAACATAAAATGTTGGTTTTTGCTCTGCCATGTCAATCTCCTTATTCGTCTTATTATTAGTGCTATTATACTACATTCAAAATTGCTCAATACTAGAAAAGAATTGCTTTAAAACAAATCTAATTGCATTGCTGCCTGCTGATTTCCCTTTAAATGTAGAATTTCTTGTAATTGAGTCGCATTTTTAGCAGCGGCTTTCCCAGTATTGTTATTAAAAATAACTGCAACTTCCTCAGCTTGCTGACTCAAATTAGTCACAACCTTAGCAAGTTTTGTTAATTCAGTTTCTGAATAGCGATATCGATATCTTTCTCGAGTTCCTTTTGCCCAAGCAGCTTCATTATGCCCATGTAATCGCACATAAACAAACTTTTGATTAGTGACGACTGGGGTAAATGAAATCCCATTAGCCAATTGATGTGGTTCATCTACAATAACGTAAGTCATTTTTAAACTAGTTAAAAAATTAACAACATCTCTACCAATTTCAGGTCCTTCCCATGACGAATTTCGAAACTCGATTGAAAGCGGAAGACTGCCCATCCATTGTCGAATTTGTCGAAGGTATTGAATATTCGCTTGATTACAAACAAAAGACGGAGGAAATTGAAATAAAAAGGAAGCTAACTTGTCTGCTTCAATCATCGGCTGAAAAGCATTTTTAAATTTATCAAATACATCATAAATGTTGTCAGCAACGGGTCCCGGTTGATTTCGCATCGGCGTTTTTGTCATCATCGAATTAGCCTTGACAATGAATTGAAAGTCATCTGGAACTTCGTTTATCCACTTTTGTACCCATGTAACCTTGGGAATTGCATAAAAAGGACTATCAACTTCTACAATTGGAAAATGATTAGCGTATTCTGGTAAAGTTATTTTTGATTTGTGCTGATTTGATAAATATGGATGATCGGTCCAGGTTGCTAAGCCCACTTTAATCATAATTAAACCTGCAAATCATTAAAAAAATCAAGAGCATTCATTTTTTGCATAATAAATGGAACTGGTAACTCTAATTCCTCTTGATTAATCACTAATACCTTAGCATTGGGCTGACGATAATCAAGAAGCCCAGCAAAAGGATAAACTCGCATAGAGGTGCCTACAATTACAATCAAATTAGCAGCTTGTACTGATTGAATGCTTTGCATAACCGTTTTTTCATTAATTCCCTCTCCATACAAAACGATATTAGGTCGTAACATTCCACCACAATTTTCATGATACATAGAATTAGCATAAGAAGCATAGTCAACGTGCTTACCACATCTTTGACAATAGATATCATACAAATTTCCGTGAAATTCAGCGACATGATGTGCATTAGATTTTTGATACAAACCATCTACGTTTTGCGTAACAATTGAAGCTCGATTAGCACGTGTTAATACTGCTTGTTTTTCATGAATCACGTTTGGCTGAGTCTCTGGATAATACATATTATTCATTACATATTGATAAAAAATAGCCGGTTCATTAACCAAGCAATCATGACTTAAGTAGTATTCAGCTGGTTTATCAGTTGTATCAGTTGTATATAAACCACCCTTAGAACGATAATCTGGTATTCCAGAGGGAGTTGAAATGCCTGCTCCTGTAAGAAAAGTAATTTGATTAGCACTATCAAACATTTTTTGTAATTCATTCATTCTCATGAATCAGCCTCGTTTATCTAATTAAATATGGAATTTTCAATTCATCAAATAATTCCTGAACCGTTTTAGTATAAATATTTTGAATAAATTGCTCTGCTAACTTATTTTTTGTAGGACCCGTTAAAACAAATGAGTTCTGATCATCAACCGCGGCAAAACCAATATATGCGGGAGTTAGGCTAGCTTTGCTTTTTAATTTAGAATGATAAAGTTTAAAGACCTGGCTAACTTTAAGGCCTAACTGACGTTTAGAAAATACCGATGTGACCATTGCAAAATCAGTTAGATGTAATTCAGGCAATTTCCAACCTTTCATTTGACCATCAAAAGCTTTAAATAACTTAACCACATTCCGACGAAAAGCGAATGGACTATCAGTTGGCTTTTCAGTAATAATTTGATAAAGTCGCTTCGCTGCCGCGGTTGCAATCGGAAAGTTTTGAATAAAAACCGTATCATGCTCGTCAAACTCATGACCAAAAAACACTAATGCATCCAAAATCGTTACTACCCGAATTATCATTTCTGAATCAACTTTACCGGTTTCTTGGGTAATAGTTTGCCGAACTCCTTTAATGTATTCTGTTTCAATCTGAGGAGTAATTAGTCCATGTTTTCGTTGCTCGGCATAAACCACAAAATGAGCAATTACATCAAAAAGTTCGGTTCCAATAAACTGAAGTTGTTCATCTAATGCACTATCCTCTGTTGTTAATGGAAAATAAACTTGAGGAAAGCCCCGCAAAGTCATTAACAAATGAAGTAATTCGTGTGTAGCTGTAAAATCTGGCTCGGTAACGTCATTAATTTGAACAAAAAGATGTTTTCCATCTTGCATAATTTGGGCTTGATCATGTTTAACATATCCTGATTTTAAATTCCCAATAAATTGAACCTGAACATCACCATCAAAAAAACGAGAAACTGCATTTAATAAGCTTTTAGCCTTCGGGCCTAATTGTAATTCTTCTGCCAAATCAATTTTCTCCTTTAATTTCCTTTAAAATGCGAACCGCATTTTCTAAGTTTTGGGATGCATCTGGAAGTTCATCTAAACGCATCACCACTTGCTTAATCTCATCATCTTTAGCGCCAGCAGTCATCGCTAACGACTTAAGTTGCAGATGCATGTGACCGCGTTGAATCCCATCAGTTACAAGGGCTTTCAAAGCCGCTAAATTTTGAGCTAAACCAACTCCAGCAAGAACTTCCATAATTTCAATAGCTCCATCAATTCCCAAAATTTGATAATTAATTTTGCTCATTGGTAATAAATGAGTTGCCCCTCCTACTGTTCCAGTGGGAATTGGCAATTTAATCATTCCTTCTAGCCCATTTTCAGCCACACGCCATTTGCTAAGTCCTTTATATGAGCCTTTGCGTGCAGCATACGAATTAGTAGCTGCTTCCACAGCTCGCCAATCATTTCCCGTTGCAATTACTACGGCATCAATTCCATTCATAATTCCCTTATTGTGAGTAGCTGCTCGTTTAGGATAGATATTAGCAACATGGGCGGCTTCTTCTATTTTGCGCGCCACTTCTTTTCCTGACAAATTTCCTCTTTGCAATGAATCAAAGGGAACTGTTCCTTTTGCAACCACAATATTATAGTCACCATAATTTGATAAAATACTCATTAATACTTCTTGACCTAGGTTAATCTCAATGTTTTTGGCAGCTGCTTCTAACATCGAATTCATTGTATTAGCTCCCATAGCATCACCTACGTCTACAAATAATTCAAAAGAAACATGTTCTTCATCAATCATATTGTATTTAATGTCTCGAATCCCACCATATTGGGTAATACTTGGATGAGCTTTTAAAGCAATCTCAATTAATTTAGCTTTATTTTTTTCAAACCAATCTTGGACTCCTAAAACATTATCCGTTTTTAAGATAATTTCTCCAGTTAGTACCCGACTAGCTGCTGTTGCAGTAATGCCACCACCATCACGCAACATTTTAGCGCCATTACTGGCTGCAGCAATAACCGAAGGCTCTTCAGTTACCATGGGAATCAAATAATCCTTATCGTTAACACGAAAGTTCGTAGCAATTCCTTCTGGAAGACCGAAATCAGTTAAGTAATTTTCAATCAATTCACTTCCTACTGATTGAAAATTTTGGTTAATCGTTTTTAATTGAGAATCACTTAAGTTTGCTGCTTTTGCCACTAATCCAAGCCGCTCTTTGTATGGTTTTCGAAAAAAACTATTAAAATTTTTCATTTGATTAACTTCCCTTCTTAACTAAAGTTGTTTTCGACGTACTCATTTACCACGCCTTCACGAACTCCTCCATCAGAAAAAATCACTCGTTTTGAATCAATAAAGTCCATGACGGAAGTTAAATTAATTAACCCCCCCACAATGACATCCGCACGGTCACTTTCAAGCCCATTAATTTGTTGACGTTGTTTTAAATTATCATTGAGAAAAATTTTCATCGTATGATTGATTTGTTTTCTAGTAAGTTGGTAGTCTTGGATACAATCAACGTGCTTAAAATGTTGATGTCGTCGATTAATGCGAGCCAATGTCCGAGCTGCACCACCAATTAAAACAATCGGGTAATGGACGGGATGATTTAACCAGCCAATTTTGCTATACATTTCAATAATAAACTGTTGTGCTGAAAATAAGTTAGCTGCTTTAATTTCATCTTGAAGCTTAAAACGTTCCGTCATTTTCACAGCTCCAGTGGGAATACTAACGTAATTAATTGCTTTTTTATCACGAACATGCACAATCTCAACACTAGCACCACCAATATCCATTAAAACGTAATCTTTAATACTGAGCCGTTTTACAACTCCTTCATAGTCATAATAAGCTTCTTGATTACCCGTTAAAACTTGAACTTTGATTCCAATTTCTTCTTCAATACTATGCAAAAAATCTTGTTGATTTTGTGCTTGACGAACAGCGGCTGTAGCAATTGCTTTTACAGTCACATTAGGTAATTTACGATACTCATCTTTAAAATGTTTGAGCGCTGCAATGGTACGCTTCATTGCAGAAAATTGCAGAATGTTTTTGGTCCCCATTCCTTCTGAAAGACGAGCATCATTTTTCATCCGTTTTACTTCATGGTATGTTCCGTCCACATTAAGTTGATATACGGCCATGCGTACTGAGTTCGAACCGATATCAATAATGACAAAATTTTCCATCCGAATCTCCTCTACTAGTTGGCAAGACTAGTTAAAGTAATTAATTCCCATTGCATTTCGAACTTCATTTAAAGTTTTTTCTGCAACTTGATTAGCCTTTTTACTGCCTTCTTCTAAAATCTGGTAAACTTTTGCAGGATTTTGTTCAAAACTTTCTCGACGCTCGCGAATTGGAGTCAAAATATTTTGTAAGACCTCGTTTAAGTATAGCTTAATTTTAACATCTCCCAGACCACCTTGAGTATACTGATCTTTCAATTCTTGGACTTTAGCTTGATCATCTGCAAAAATATCTAAATAAGTAAAAACAATGTTACCTTCAACCCGACCAGGATCTTCAACATGTATATGATTAGGATCTGTGTACATAGACATTACTTTTTTCTTGATCGTTTCTGCATCATCAGATAAATAAATACAGTTATTAAGTGATTTACTCATCTTGGCATTACCATCTAACCCAGGAATTCGTCCTTCCCCCTTTGGAGGAAAGTAGCCTTTCGGTTCAACTAACGTATCAGTGTGATATGCACTATTAAAACTGCGCACAATCTCTCTTGTTTGTTCTAGCATTGGCTCTTGATCATCACCAACTGGAACCACAGTTGCTTTAAAAGCTGTTATATCGGCTGCTTGAGAAACTGGGTAAGTTAAAAATCCAGCTGGAACACTTTCATTAAAACGTTTTTGTTGAATTTCATGTTTAACCGTTGGATTTCTTTCCAATCTAGCAACCGAAACTAAATTCATATAAATCATCGTTAATTCATTTAAAGCAGGAATCTGGGATTGCACAAAAATAGTTGATTTGGCTGGGTCAATTCCAACTGCTAAGTAATCTAAGGCTACTTGGAAAAGACTGTTTTTAATTTTTTCTGGATCACGTGCATTGTCAGTTAATGCTTGCATATCAGCAATCATAATATAAGGCTCATATTTTCCGGTATTTTGTAATTCTACTCGATTCTGAAGTGAACCAACAAAATGGCCGATGTGTAATTTACCAGTAGGACGATCTCCAGTTAAAATAATTGGTTTCTTTGTCATTTTAAAATTCCTTTCTATCAAAAAAACGCCCCTTGATAAAAATCAATAGGACGCCTCAACGTGGTACCACCTAATTTGCATTTATTAAAAATGCCACTATTAACTATAAGGTTGTTAACCATTTATCCATTTCGCTTTGTCCAACCATTTTCAGCAATTATGGTCTCTCTGTTAAGGCGACTCTGCTACTCCACTTTAATTAATTTTAGGGGTTTTGAAAGAAAATGTCAAAGTTCAAACTCATTGACAGTACTCATTTTTCCAATTAGAATAAGCACCGACTTTAAAACGTGAGGTAGTAATTTTGAAGAAACCAGATGAGCAACAAGAACAAAATCGAATAACATTTATTTCTGATCTATTAAATCAAAAAATAATTAAAACACGCCAGGCTGTAACTGAAGCTCAAACAGAAGCTCAACAGGTGCAAAAAAACTATGGAATTAATACATCCGTTAACTATTTAGAGGCCGATGATCGAATTGAAACTAAAGCTGATTTACAACAACAGCGAAGCTTAGTTAATAAAGTTGTGGAAGATGAAAACATTGTAAAAAGACAGCTTCGCACCTATAAAGATCTTCAACATTCTCCCTACTTTGGACGAATTGATATTCAAGATGAGGGTGAAACGGATGTGGACCAATTATACATTGGAACTGCTTCATTACTGGATGATGAAACTGGTGAATTTTTAATTTATGATTGGCGAGCACCAATTTCTAGCATTTATTATAATGGAACATTAGGCAAAGTCAGTTATACTACGCCCAACGGAACTCAAAATACAGAGCTTTTAAAAAAACGGCAATTTCAAATTAAAGACGGACAACTTCTTAATATGTTTGATACAAACGAAACCGTTGGAGATGAACTTTTACAGAAAGAATTAAGTGCTAAAAGTTCAGATCAACTAAAAAACATTGTTGCCACCATTCAAAGATCTCAAAATGATATCATTCGTGATACAAAAAGTGACTTACTAGTGGTCCAGGGTGTGGCTGGATCGGGCAAAACTTCTGCTCTTTTACAAAGAATCGCCTTTTTGCTATATCATAGCCGGGATGAATTGAATGCTAACCAGATTCTCTTATTTTCACCTAATCTTTTATTTTCAAACTATATTAGTGATGTTCTTCCTAGTTTAGGAGAACGAAATATGCGTCAAGTGACTTTGGCTGAGTTCTTTTCGCAAAGATTAGAGGGGATTAAGGTACAAACCTTGTTTAATCGATTTGAAGCTAAGATAGGTAATCCCCAAATCAATGAATTAAAAGGCAGTCAGACTTTCATTAATCAAATTGATAATTATTTAAAACAGTTAAGGGGAAACCAAATTGTTTTTACTGACATTTACTTTCAAGGAAAAGTTTTTTTTGCCAAAACAGATATTCAAAAAATTTACAGTAGTTTAAACTCGAAGTTGCCATTAGCTGATAAACTTTTAAAAACTAAAAATACATTAATTAAAACTTTAAAGCAAAAGACTAGTTTAGCAATTCATGAAGATTGGGTATTAGAAAAAGTTGAATCGTTATCTGATGAAGATTATCGTAATTATTTACTAGATACAAAACCATCTGATTTTGCTAATTTTGATGAAGAACATGATTATATTGCGACTAAAATTGCAAAAGAGCAATTACGCATCGTATATGATGCCATTTACAATAATAACTTTTGGGATCCCTTTACTCAGTACCTTAATTTTTTAAATCAGGTAACCATTCCAACAACAATTAAAAAGCTTGAATGGCAAGATGATGTAACCCAGTTTAACCATCAATTAGAATTTCATCAACTTCGATTAGCAGATGCCGCTCCCCTACTATATCTTAGAGATAAGTTTACGGGCGAAAATAAAAACAATAACATCAAGTACCTCTTCATTGATGAAGTTCAAGATTACTCCATTGCAGAAATTATGTATTTAAAGCTTATTTTTAATAATGCTAAATTCAACTTGATTGGTGATAGTGAACAAGCCATCTTTAAAGACGTTGAGTCAGCACCACATTTATTACAAAAATTAAATGATGCAATTCCCGTTAAACATTCTCGCTTAATTAATTTAAATCGCTCATATCGATCAACTTATCCAATTACAACCTTTGCTAGTTCTTTACTACCAGATGGTGAGCATATTGAAGCTTTTAATCGTGATGGTGAAAAGCCAGTACTCTATGTTGAACCAAATGAGGCTGCTTGTATTATCCGCTTAAAACAGACAATTAAAAGCAAGCTAAAATTAAAAGACTCAGTTGCAATTATTACAAAAAATCGCGTTGAAGCAGAAATGATTTATCGCAAATTAAAAAAGGAGTTTAATCCACTACTAGTATCAGATTCTGCTCGCACTATTGACCAAAAAGTCGTTATTTTACCAGTTTATTTGGCCAAAGGAATGGAATTTGATGACATTATTGGATGGGACATATCACAGAAGAACTATCCCAATTACCATAGTTTAGGAATCTTATATACAATTATGACCCGAGCAATGCATTCTTTAACTTTAATTAGTAGTGAAACCATTAGCCCACTAATTCCTAATAAAGCAATTGAAAATAATTTAATTAAAATAAAAAAAGTTGAGAAATAATTCTCAACTTTTTATTTTTGTTCATCTTTTAATAAATCTACAATTTCCTTTAAATATTCTTCAGTTGGATCTACCTTAGTTTCTTTTTTAGCAATCACATTAACCTTACTTAATGCTTTAATCATTAGAAACACAACAAAAGCAATAATTAAAAAGTTAATCACAGAGTTAAGGAAAACCCCATATTTAAAAGTTGCATCTCCAACTTTAAATACTAAATTAGAAAGATCAATTTTACCTAAGAAAATTCCAATAAATGGATTAATAATATTTTTCACTAATGAACTAACAATTGATGTAAAAGCAGCCCCAACAATTACTCCAACTGCCATATCAACTACGTTACCCTTAGAAATGAATTTTTTAAAATCTTTCCACATAATAATCTCCCTTTCCTTTTTAATTTTTCAAAAACCACTATCCCATTATAACAGGATTAAGAAAAGTTTTATATCATATGAAAAGATTTATTTAATTATAACTTACAAAAATTTAATATCATAAGCATGGTTGTTAGCAAAAATATTCAAATTAATTATTATCTTCTCACTGTACACAAAACGTACACATTTATTTCTTCTTTATTCTGACTTACTCGACATTTAATATTAAAAAAGATTGATATAACAGCATTATGAATATGAATAATAAAGACTTAATAAGTATTTTAAGCCGCTTCGGGGATTTGAACCCTGAATCTTTTCCTTACCATGGAAGTGCTCTACCTATTGAGCTAAAGCGGCATCTTAATTTTAACATAGCAATTAACAGTATAAAACAAAAAAAAAGACCTTAGCATATGCTAAAGTCTTTTTCATTTGCGTGGCAACGTCCTATCCTCGCAGGGGGCGATCCCCCAACTACTTTTGGCGTGCTGAAGCTTAACTTCTGTGTTCGGCATGGGAACAGGTGTATCCTTCAGGCTATCGCCACCACACTTTTTTTGTGAGAACTTCGTTCTCTCAAAACTAGACAATATTATTTTCTTCCGATTAACTTCCATTGAATCTTCATTCTACTTGGTTAAGTCCTCGACTGATTAGTATTAGTCCGCTTCACGTATCACTACGCTTCCACTTCTAACCTATCTACCTGATCATCTTTCAGGAGTCTTACTTCCATATAGGAATGGGAAATCTCATCTTGAGGCGAGTTTCACACTTAGATGCTTTCAGCGTTTATCTCATCCATACATAGCTACTCAGCAATGCGCCTGGCGGCGCAACTGATACACCAGCGGTATGTCCATCCCGGTCCTCTCGTACTAGGGACAGCTCCTCTCAAATTTCCTGCGCCCGCGACGGATAGGGACCGAACTGTCTCACGACGTTCTGAACCCAGCTCGCGTACCGCTTTAATGGGCGAACAGCCCAACCCTTGGGACCAACTACAGCCCCAGGATGCGATGAGCCGACATCGAGGTGCCAAACCTCCCCGTCGATGTGAACTCTTGGGGGAGATAAGCCTGTTATCCCCAGGGTAGCTTTTATCCGTTGAGCGATGGCCCTTCCATTTGGTACCACCGGATCACTAAGTCCGACTTTCGTCCCTGCTCGACCTGTATGTCTCGCAGTCAAGCTTGCTTTTGCCTTTACACTTTTGGAATGATTTCCAACCATTCTAAGCAAACCTTTGAGCGCCTCCGTTACTATTTAGGAGGCGACCGCCCCAGTCAAACTGCCAACCAGACACTGTCTCCGCGCACGATCAGTGCGCAGGGTTAGAGTGTTCACATAACAAGGGTAGTATCCCACTGACGCCTCCACCGAGACTAGCGTCCCGGCTTCTATGGCTCCTACCTATCCTGTACAAGTTATGTAAACACCCAATATCAAGCTACAGTAAAGCTCCATGGGGTCTTTCCGTCCTGTCGCGGGTAACCTGCTTCTTCACAGGTATCTTAATTTCACCGAGTCTATCGTTGAGACAGTACTCAAATCGTTACGCCTTTCGTGCGGGTCGGAACTTACCCGACAAGGAATTTCGCTACCTTAGGACCGTTATAGTTACGGCCGCCGTTTACTGGGGCTTCATTTCGGTGCTTTGCCGAAGCTAACACTTCCACTTAACCTTCCAGCACCGGGCAGGCGTCAGCCCATATACTTCATCTTACGATTTTGCATAAACCTGTGTTTTTGATAAACAGTCGTTTGAGTCTTTTCACTGCGGCTGGCCGTGAGGCCAGCACCCCTTCTTCCGAAGTTACGGGGTCATTTTGCCGAGTTCCTTAACGATAGTTCTCTCGCTCACCTGAGGATACTCTCCTCGACTACCTGTGTCGGTTTGCGGTACGGGTAATTAATTACTAACTAGAAGCTTTTCTCGGCAGTGTGACGTCAGATCCTTCTCTACTTAAATTTCGATCCTCATCATCGCTTGTCAACTCGCTTAAAAGCATTTAACTCTTAAACTGACTTACGATTTGAACACACCTTTCCATTCGTGTGCTAATCTTAGCCTACTGCGTCCCTCCATCGTTCAAACATAATTAACTAGTACAGGAATCTCAACCTGTTATCCATCGCCTACGCTTCTCAGCCTCGGCTTAGGTCCCGACTAACCCTGGGTGGACGAGCCTTCCCCAGGAAACCTTAGTCATTCGGTGGATCAGATTCTCACTGATCTTTCGCTACTCATACCGGCATTCTCACTTCTAAGCGCTCCAGCAGTCCTTACGGTCTACCTTCATTGCCCTTAGAACGCTCTCCTATCACGCAACGTAGTTGCGTCCGCAGTCTCGGTAATATGCTTAGCCCCGGTAAATTTTCGGCGCAGAATCACTCGACTAGTGAGCTATTACGCACTCTTTAAATGGTGGCTGCTTCTGAGCCAACATTCTAGTTGTCTATGCAACTCCACTTCCTTTTCCACTTAGCATATATTTAGGGACCTTAACTGGCGGTCTGGGCTGTTCCCCTTTCGACGATGGATCTTATCACTCATCGTCTGACTCCCGGACATAAATCAATGGTATTCGGAGTTTATCTGAACTCAGTAATCCTAGATGGACCCCTTGCTCAAACAGTGGCTCTACCTCCATGATTCTAATTCCGAGGCTAGCCCTAAAGCTATTTCGGAGAGAACCAGCTATCTCCAAGTTCGTTTGGAATTTCACCGCTACCCACACCTCATCCCAGCACTTTTCAACGTACACGGGTTCGGACCTCCGGTGCGTATTACCGCACTTTCATCCTGGACATGGGTAGATCACCTGGTTTCGGGTCTACGGCAACATACTATGGCGCCCTATTAAGACTCGCTTTCGCTACGGCTCCGCTTTTTCGGCTTAACCTTGCATGCAACTGTAACTCGCCGGTTCATTCTACAAGAGGCACGCCATCACCCATTAACGGGCTCTGACTGCTTGTAGGCACATGGTTTCAGGAACTATTTCACTCCCCTTCCGGGGTGCTTTTCACCTTTCCCTCACGGTACTGGTTCACTATCGGTCACTAGGGAGTATTTAGCCTTGGGAGATGGTCCTCCCAGATTCCGACGACGTTTCACGTGTGTCGCCGTACTCAGGATCCTGAACTGAGGGTATTTGATTTCATTTACGAGACTATCACTCTCTTTGGTGTAGTTTCCCAACTACTTCAACTATCAAATACTTTTGTAACTCAAATGTTCAGTCCTACAACCCCGAACCACAAGGGTTCGGTTTGGGCTATTCCCCGTTCGCTCGCCGCTACTTAGGGAATCGAAATTTCTTTATATTCCTGTGGGTACTTAGATGTTTCAGTTCCCCACGTCTGCCTCTGCATAGCTATGTATTCACTATGCAGTGACCAGTCATAACACTGGTCGAGTTTCCTCATTCGGAAATCTCCGGATCAAAGCTTACGTACAGCTCCCCGAAGCTTATCGCAGTTAGTTGCGTCCTTCATCGGCTCCTAGTACCAAGGCATTCACCATGCGCCCTTATTAACTTAACCTATAATCCGACGGATTATAAATTATTTGAGTTTTAGCGATTAAAACTAATTAAAAAACTCAAAAATAACACAATGGTTATTTCTCGGTTCAATTATATAAAAATATAATTATTACAGAAAATAATATTATCTAGTTTTCAAAGAACAAAAATGACACTAACGTGTCAATGGAGAATAGCGGGATCGAACCGCTGACCCCCTGCTTGCAAAGCAGGTGCTCTCCCAGCTGAGCTAATTCCCCATATAAGAGTAGATACTCTCAAAACTGAGCAAGATTTTGATTAATGTAAGGTTCCGAATTATTCCTTAGAAAGGAGGTGATCCAGCCGCAGGTTCTCCTACGGCTACCTTGTTACGACTTCACCCTAATCATCTGTCCCACCTTAGGCGGCGGACTCCTAAAAGGTTATCCAACCGACTTTGGGTGTTACAAACTCTCATGGTGTGACGGGCGGTGTGTACAAGACCCGGGAACGTATTCACCGTGGCATGCTGATCCACGATTACTAGCGATTCCAACTTCATGCAGTCGAGTTGCAGACTGCAATCCGAACTGAGAACGACTTTAAGAGATTAGCTTGACCTCGCGGTTTCGCAACTCGTTGTATCGTCCATTGTAGCACGTGTGTAGCCCAGGACATAAGGGGCATGATGATTTGACGTCGTCCCCACCTTCCTCCGGTTTATCACCGGCAGTCTCTCTAGAGTGCCCAACTTAATGCTGGCAACTAAAGACAAGGGTTGCGCTCGTTGCGGGACTTAACCCAACATCTCACGACACGAGCTGACGACAACCATGCACCACCTGTCATTCTGTCCCCGAAGGGAACCTCTAATCTCTTAGAGTGGCAGAAGATGTCAAGTCCTGGTAAGGTTCTTCGCGTAGCATCGAATTAAACCACATGCTCCACCGCTTGTGCGGGTCCCCGTCAATTCCTTTGAGTTTCAACCTTGCGGTCGTACTCCCCAGGCGGAATGCTTAATGCGTTAGCTGCGGCACTGAAAGGCGGAAACCTTCCAACACCTAGCATTCATCGTTTACGGCATGGACTACCAGGGTATCTAATCCTGTTTGCTACCCATGCTTTCGAGCCTCAGCGTCAGTTACAGACCAGATAGCCGCCTTCGCCACTGGTGTTCCTTCATATATCTACGCATTTCACCGCTACACATGAAGTTCCACTATCCTTTTCTGCACTCAAGTTTATCAGTTTCCGATGCACTTCTCCGGTTAAGCCGAAGGCTTTCACATCAGACTTAATAAACCGCCTGCGCTCCCTTTACGCCCAATAAATCCGGACAACGTTTGCCACCTACGTATTACCGCGGCTGCTGGCACGTAGTTAGCCGTGACTTTCTGGTTAGATACCGTCACACTGTGAGCAGTTACTCTCACAGCCGTTCTTCTCTAACAACAGAGTTTTACGAGCCGAAACCCTTCTTCACTCACGCGGCGTTGCTCCATCAGACTTTCGTCCATTGTGGAAGATTCCCTACTGCTGCCTCCCGTAGGAGTATGGGCCGTGTCTCAGTCCCATTGTGGCAGATTACCCTCTCAGGTCTGCTACGTATCATTGCCTTGGTGAGCTATTATCTCACCAACTAGCTAATACGCCGCGGGTCCATCCAAAAGCACTAGCACCAAGGCCAGCTTTCAAACAAGAACCATGTGGTTCTTGTTGTTATACGGTATTAGCATCTGTTTCCAGGTGTTATCCCCTTCTTCTGGGCAGGTTACCCACGTGTTACTCACCAGTTCGCCACTCAGTCGGATCCAAAATCAGTTTGGTGCAAGCACCAAACTTCAAATGGGCGACTTCGTTCGACTTGCATGTATTAGGCACGCCGCCAACGTTCGTCCTGAGCCAGGATCAAACTCTCATTTTAGAAATGAGAACTTTACTAGCTCTTATTTATTTGTTTTTGCAAATTGACATTGCATTTGTTTAATTTCTAAACCAAGTTTAAAAATCATCCTTACACTTTATTGTAATCAAAATCTTGTTCAGTTTTCAAAGATCTACTCAAGCACCATTTTCAGTGCATATAATATATTACTCGGAAAGAAATTATTTGTCAACAAAATAATCTAAAATTTTTATAAATGATTATTTAAATCACGTATCTTTACCGAACGCTTACTATGATATAACGAAAAGCAACCCATGTCAACAAAAATGGTCAAAAAAGGTCAACTTTTTTAATGATTAAATTAAAGAACCAAATTAACTATTATTTAAATCATATTTTTCATAAAAAAGGATCTCAATTCCGTTAGAATTTGCCTAACGGAATTGAGATCCTTTTTAAAGGTAATGAACCTTCGTATAAAAATTATTTAAGATTCATTTTCAAAGCTACTTTTTGTGAAAGTTGAGCCATTGACTTAGCCTTCATTTTAGCTTGAAATTCAGTCATAAATTGCTTAGTTAATTTTTGTTTTTGTGCAGCTGTCATCTTAGGATTTTCTTGCACTGCAGCCATCAACTTACCTTGCACATATTCAGACCCTTTAGCCTTAATAGCCGCCATTGCTTCCGGCGTTTGCATTGCCTTGGATTCTGCTTGCATCTTGGCTCCAAACACTTTAGCTTGAGCTGGAGTCATTACTAAAATTTCAGGCTTAACACTAAAGGTTTTGGTTTGTTTAATTAATTGGTGTTTTTGTGCAAATCCAAACATAGCCTTATAAAAACTATTCTTGTAAACCCAATATTTTTTGGTAGTTACAAGTTCATTTTTCGTTGCATTTTCTTTAATTACATTTTTTGTATCCATTGCTGGTTTAGCAACAGTAGGTTTCTTTTGATTAGCTTTTTTGTTATAAATCACAGCTTGTTCAGTTCCATCAGTTCCAACTGGTTGCTTCAAAATCATCATTTGCTTAATTGGAGCAATTTCGGTTTTAGTAACCGTGGTTTGCTTTTCCATTCCAAAGTGGTATTTGAAATTTCCCATCATGGCAAGAACTGACAAAATTGCTAAAAAAGCAAACAAGATTCCCAATACATTTGAAATTTTTTGGTTAGCAATTAAATTCCAACAAAGAAAGAACGCTAGTACGGAAATGGTTAATAAGACAAAAATCATTATTTAGTATCCCCCTTACCTAATTCAATGGTATTAACTCGGCCTTTTTTCAACATAAATCCGGCCAAGAATGCAATTGCACTAATTCCAAATGCAATCGCAAATGCTGCCGAATAACCCTTTAATGTAGCATTAATTGCTAAGTTTCCATAGTGAATTGGATTAAGTTTCATTAAATGCTTAGCAGGCATGTTATCGGTCGTTACATTAGTAAGAATTGATACCATAATAGCAGTAGCAATTGACCCACAGATTTGACGAACCGTATTATTAACGGCCGTTCCGTGACTCATCATGGTAACTGGTAAAGCATTCATTGCTGAAGTTGTAACTGGCATCATTGCCATGGCTACCCCAAACATCCGCACAACATAAAGCATCGTAATGTAGTGAACTGGTGTGGTCTTGGTTAAGAACATGAATGGGAAAGTACCTAAAGAAAGTAAGAATAATCCACCAATAGCTAATTTCTTAGCTCCGTATTTATCAAAAATTTTACCAGTAAAGGGACTCATAATTCCCATCATAATTGCACCCGGTAAAAGCGTTAAACCAGAGTCAAAAGCAGTCATTCCACGCACAATTTGTAGATAAAGTGGAATAATCATTTCTACCCCAATCATGGCCATAAAAACAATTGATGCAATCATGGTCCCAATACTAAATTCAGCAGACTTAAACACATTAAGGTTCAAGAAAGGATCTTTCATGGTTAATTGACGACAGACGAAAAGCCCAACAAAAATAGCACCAATAATTAAGGAAATAATTACCGTTTGACTACCCCATCCGTCACTACCAACCGATGAGAATCCATATAAAGCACTCCCAAAACCAATGGTAGAAAGTATTAATGAAATTACATCTAATTTTGATTTTTCCGTTTTAAGGACTGGCTTAATGTAAAATAGCCCTAATATTAACACAACTGCTGCAATTGGAATTAACATTCCAAATAAATCACGCCATTGATAGTTATCAATAATCCAACCAGAAAGAGTTGGTCCAATGGCAGGAGCAAGTCCAATTACCATTCCAGCCATTCCCATGGCAGCTCCCCGCTTATCAGCAGGAAAAATGGTCAACATAACCGTTTGAAGTAATGGCATAATTACCCCAACACCAACAGCTTGGACCAATCTACCAGCAAATAAAACACCAAAAGATGGTGCAATATAGGCCATAATGGTACCAATTTCAAAAATTAACATGGCTCCTAAATAAAGCCATTTAGTATTAAATCTTGTACTCAACCATGCACTAACCGGAATTAAGATACCATTTACCATCATAAATCCAGTCGTTAACCACTGAACTGTCGAGGTACTGATATCAAAAGCATCCATTAGTGTGGGAAAAGCAGTCGCTAAAATCGTTTGATTTAAAATCGCCACAAAGGCTCCGACTAATAACAAAAGGACAAACATCGTACGATTGTATGGTTTTCCCTTTGCATCAACAGCTTGATTATTGTTCATGTAAAAATTCCCCCATTTGTATTTATAAACGTAACTCTTATAATACGAGCATTTCTAAGATTGTCAAGTAATCTAACAACTATTTTTTAGACAATAAAAAAGCTTGTACTTTAATAGAGTACAAGCTTTTTATTAATTATCTATTTTCGTCTAATTTAGTTTTACTTACGATGTTTAAGTTTTCGTCGATATCGTAAACAATTGGATCACCAGTTGCAATTTCAACATCCATGATATCTTCATCAGAAATACCTTCGATGTACTTAGTTAAAGCACGTAATGAATTACCATGAGCAGCTACAATCACATTTTTGTGATCTAACAACTTAGGTGCAATTTCATCTTGCCAGAATGGAATTACTCGTTCCAAAGTGGTCTTAAGGTTTTCACCAGCAGGAATTGCGCGTGGATCTAAATCGGCATAACGGCGATCTTTAGTTGCTGAACCTTCATCATCGGCACTCAATAAAGGAGGTAAAACATCATATGAACGACGCCAAATATGAACTTGATCCGGACCATACTTTTCAGCTGCACGTTCTTTGTTATGTCCTTGTAATGCACCATAATGACGTTCATTTAAACGCCATGACTTCATTTCTGGAATCCATAATTGGTTACTTTCACCTAAAGCGTAATGCAACGTATTAATGGCCCGTTTCAAAACTGAAGTGTAAGCTTGATCAAATTCAAGACCAGCATCAGCAATTAACTTCCCAGCATGTTTTGCTTGCTTAACTCCTTCTTCACTTAGATCGACATCAACCCAACCAGTAAATTTGTTTGCTAAGTTCCATTCACTTTGACCGTGACGAATTAAACATAATTTAGCCATTGTTTATACCTCTTTCGAATTAAAATCTATATTTAGTATCCGTCTCCATAATACATCATTTTACATATTTTTTTAACAATTTTCTCATGAACCCAGGATTTTTTTCACGATCATGATTAACTTGATCAACCTTTTGGACTCCAAAAACATCTAAGAAAAAAGTGAAAATTGGAACCGAAACAATCAAACCCCAAGTTCCCAAAAAGTGCTCTCCAATTAACAAAACTACAAACGTATAAAAAATCGGAAGTTCTGTGCGAGCTGACATAAATTTGGGATTCAAAATATAAGCCTCAATCGCATGTACAACCAAAATAATAATCACAATGTAAATAATATATCTCAACCCACCAACTGCATAACCAGCAATTGAGAGGGGAATCATTGAGACAATTACGCCTGCAACTGGGATTAAACTCAAAAAGAAAATCATAATTGAAAACAACACTAATTCAGGCATCCCCATAAAAGCTAAACAAGTCGTTGTAATTACCGTATTACAAATTGCAATAAAAAATTGAGCTTCTAGTACAACTCCAAAAGTTTTAACAAAGATGTTCCCAAAATATTTTAAATCTTGAAAGAACCATCCAAATGTACTATCTAAAAACTTCTCTGAAAAGCGTTTTGTTTGATCTAACTCTAAAGTAAAGAAGAAACTCAATAGCAAAGACATAAAAAGTGCCAATCCAATCGTTCCGATGCTCGTAACGTATGTCCAAATTAATCCCAAGCTATCTTGAATTTGGTTTGGAATGTTAACAGTATGCATGACTTTAATAACAACTTCACGAATTTGAGGATTACTAATGCGTCTGGGATGTTGATAAAAACCAGCTAATTGTTTGGTATACTTAGCGGTTTGATCTGCAATTGTAGGCAAATAGTTAATGGCAGCATACGCAATCAATCCGACTAATAACGCATAAATTATAATTACCAAAATTGGAATTGGAATTTTAATTCGCTTTCGAATAGCAACCACTAGCTTAGTTACCAGCAAAGTGAAAATAAAGGTCAACAAAACGGTCGTCATCATATCACGACAAAAATACACCACCGAAATAATCAGTAGTAGAACACAAATTCTCCTCAAACGTACATTATTAATAAAATTATTCCAATGCGTTTGCATCTGTTTTCTCCTATCGACGATTAATTAAAACGATTTGCGTATTCTTGTGGGTTAGTGTAAACATTATAAGGATCCGCATTTGTGCTAACAGGACCATTTTCAATCTTAGTATTATCAGTGTCTGAAGTATTAGAACTAGCTCCACTATTTACAAATCGATTTGCATATTCCTGTGGATTAGTATAAACATTGAATTTACTCAAATCAGGATTAGTCGTATCTGCTGCTTGATTAGTCGTAACTCTAGAACCTTGACTAGAAGTAGTTAATGGGGTCTGCTTTGGAACGTTCATTGCTTTGTCATTAGACTTTTTCAAGTCCTTTGCTTTCGCTAAAACATCTTCATAATATGATTGATTAATCTTATCATCTTGTATAATCTGAGCTAAAGTATCATTTGAAAGTTGATAAGTCTTATCATTATGTTGTTCCACTGCCATTTTATAGATTTCATTAAAGTGATTAATATCCTCAGTTATACCATTCACTAATCTAATTTTTTGTTTAGCTTGGTTCGCTAAGTCAGTTGAACCATTTTCATCATTAGCCGCCATTTTAAATGAAGCTTTCGCTGTTGCAAAATCATTTGAGCTTAGTTCGTTTTCTCCATCCATGAATTTTTCCACTTGACTAACTGAACCATTTGCTTTTTTAGAATCTGGTTTAGCAGTTAATGCCACTTTAAAATCCTTTTTAGCTTGATGATAGTCTTTATTTTTTAGTGCTTCATTTCCATGATTAAAATTAGTCCGATAAGTATTTTCTTTAGTAGCATGATCAACATACATCCAGCCACCCAGCAAAACTGTTACCACTAAGGCAATCATTCCAACAAGCCATTTTTTCATTAAAGCATTCCTCCGTACAAAATTAAAAATTACTTTTAGAATTCATTATAGCATACCAAAATACAATTAAGATTCATCTGAATCGCGTAAAAAAGACTCTAGTTCAACTGGCTAGAGCCTTTATTTTTTATAAAAACATTGCAAGGACAAAAACTAAAATTAAACCAATAATTACTGCTAGTGCCATGGAACGAGTCCAAAATGCAATTATAATTACTACCACACTAGAAATTAATTCCGGTAGGTGCCCTTGTAACGTAAAATCGTAAGTTTTTGTAATAAATAAGTCTTTCACAACTAGTGAAGTAAATAAACAAATCGGTACAAACTCCATCCATTCGTTGAACCATTTGGGGATTTTCCGAGTTCTAAAGATATAAAGGGGAATAAATCTAGGTAATAAGGCTACAAAAAAACAAAGTATTACTAACAGAAAGTGTTGCCATCCGTTCCATTCCATTTTTTATTCCTCCCCTAGTTTTCTTTAGGTGAACCAGCTGGATTTTTAAACATCTTAATCCAACGACTCTTATGGCGAGTTTTCATCCAACGACGTCTAAGATAGTTATCAATTAGAAATCCAATAAAAGATGCTACTAAAGTTGAACATACTAATCCCAACGTTGACTTAGTCATAGTTAAGAAGAAAATTGCTAATACAGCAGCTAATACAGCAATGAAAATCTTCAAAAAAGTCTTAACTTGCATTACAATCATAAATAAGAATAAGGCAGTTAAAGCAAAATGCACCACCGTTAAATCAATATGAATTGCCGTTCCCACTAGACTCCCAACCACATTACTAATCGTCCAAAAAACCAGTGACCAATGTTCGATTTGAAGTGCATCATCTGTCGTAAATTTTTTGTCTGTTGAAAACTTCAAATAGTTAATGGCATAATTTTCGTCATTCATTGAAGCAGCAAAGAAGAACGTAAATAAGGTACTCTGCCCATGTAAATACTTCGATAGACTAGATCCTAGTAAAGCGTAACGCAACTCTAAGAAAAATAACATTAATACCACTGTAAATAATGGTGAGTTAATCGTTAGCATTGAGGCAATTAAGAACTGAGCTCCTCCAGAAAAAACTAAAATTGAGAGTAATAAAGTATTAAAAAAGTTAAACCCTGCTGCATGCAGTAAAATACCACTAGCTAATCCAATTGGAATATAACTAATATCTAGTGGAAATGAAATCTGAAAGTTACGGCGCCATGCCGGAACTTCTGGATTCGGTACCATCTTTGTCAATTGAAACCCTCCAAGTAGTGACTTCATTTTTAATTATAATTTATAGCCAATACTTTAATTATATTGTATGTAGTCCAAATAAAAAACCACTAAATCAATATTTATTAATAAATATCAAATTCATTGATTTTAAAGTAAAAGAGCTAATCATCAGATTAGCTCTTTTGTTTAGTTTGTTTTCCTTTAATTGGCAAGGTAAACACAAAAGATGTCAACTTATCATTCGAAGTGACATGAATCGTTCCACCTTGATTTTGAATGATTTCTTTTACAATTGCTAATCCCAATCCGCTGCCACCCGTATTGGTATTACGTGAACTTTCTTCTCGATAAAAACGTTCAAAAATATGATTAGTAACGGTTGCTGGAATTTTTTTCCCATCATTAGCTACAGTAAATTGAATTTGATCCCCCTTGGCCTTAGCACTTAAAATAATCTTTTTAGCACCTTCACCATAAGCAATTGCATTGGTAATCAAATTATTAAAAATACGCCCAACTAATTCGGCGTTTGATGACATAATAAGATCTTTTTTCAACGGTTTCACATTGATTTTAATTCCTTTTTTATCAGCTTCCAAGGCAAAGGAAGTTTCCAATTGCGTTAGAAGTTGATTAACATCAATTGGATTCATTTCCAGTTGACGCTGTTTTAAATTATTAGCCTTCGTGTATTCAAATAATTGATCAACTAATAGTTTCATTTGCTGAGCTTTTTCGTAAGCAATCTTACAATATTTTAAAAGATCTGCCTCCGACTGGTATTGATGATCTTCAATCAACCCTAAATAACCAATAATTGAAGTTAGTGGGGTCCGTAAATCATGACTAACACTAGTAACCAAGTCATCTTTTGACTTTTCAATGCGCCGCTCATCATCCATTGATTTAATCACGTTATCAACTAAAAAGTTAACACTAGCTACCACTCGTTCATTATCACCCGTAAGTTGAAAGGGAATCTTATGCTCAAAATGACCATCCGAAATGTAGTGAAGTTCATCAATAATCCGACTAATTTCAATTCGTTTATAAATTCTAACTAATCTCCACCACACAATTAATCCGTCAAAAACTAACATAATTATCCAAAACAGACTTTCCCAACTAAATAGCTGTTGTTGGAATGGTCCAAAAGTTACAGATTGTTTAATGATAAAAATTCCATCAGTAACCCCTTGATTATTTCGGATAAAATTAATCAAAATATTTCCAATGGCAAAATTAACTAGGAGTAATAGCCCCATCGTTAAAACTCCCTCAATCCAAAGCTCTTGACGCTCACTTCTTTTAAGCTTAAAACTTGAATTCGATTTCACAACTAACCTTCGACCTTATAACCGACACCCCAAACCGTTTTAATGATGTCTTTTCCGTCAGTAGCTTCTTCAATTTTATCTCGTAAATGACTCATATGTACCATTACTGTTTTAGCCGAAATTACACTTTCTTGCTTCCAAACTCGTTCAAAAATTTCATCAGCTGAGAAAACGCGATTAGGATGACTGGCTAATAAATATAAGATTCCAAACTCAATGGCAGTTAATTGAATTTTAGTTCCATTTTCAGTTGTTACTTCATGTGAATCTTTGTTAATTTTAAGTCCTTCGATATCAATCACATCTGGTTCATCTTTAGTTACGTTATTTTGACTTCTACGAAGCAATGAATGAACTCTAGCCATCATTTCTAAGGGGTTAAATGGTTTGGTAACATAATCATCGGCCCCAGAACTTAATCCTTGAATTTTATCCATATCTTCTGTTTTAGCCGAAAGGACAATGATTGGAATTTGAGAATCTTTTCGAATTTCATTAATTACTTCAATTCCACTCATTCCTGGCATCATAATATCTAAAATTACTAAGCCAATATCACTATTGGTGTGTAACATAGAAAGTGCTTCCTCTCCATTATAAGCAGCAAGGGGTGTGTACCCTTCATTTTTAATGTAAATCTCTAATAATTGAGCAATTTCGTGATCATCATCGACAACTAGTATTTTCATAATTTGTTTAAATCCTTTCTAAATCTGACTTTTAATTAATTCTAACTAAAAGATTTCTCAAAAGAAAGCAATTGACGCGATTATAAGAAAAACTTAGCAATTAAAAAAGCCTTTTCCCAAAGAAAAAGACTTTAACCTTTAGCGGCGACCAGCAAACAATCCGCTTGTAATTGTATATTTAGTCCGCATATATAAGACTGCAACTACAGCTAAAGCTCCAATCACTACGTCAACAATTGGTGAAACTACGGGATTTAATCCAGCTGGAAGCAAGTTAGTTCCATAAAAGACTGCCATCCAAATCATGAATAAACCAACCATCATAATTGAACGAATCAACCCATTATATTTATGCTTTACTCCTGGTGCAAACAATTGAGTAATCACTGGCATGCCAATTCCAGCCACCACTGAAGAAAGGATAATACTTGTAATCCCAGCTACTCCGCCTTGTTTGGCTTGTGCTGGTGAAATCCAAAACATGGCCGCATACATAAAACTAAATAAAATTAAAAACCACAACACGTTATAAGTTGCATCAATGATGTAACGTCGTTTAGTCATTGGACCTGCAGGCTTGCGGGGTGGATTAACCGTTTTAGCGACTTGTTCAGTAACCGTTCCGTATAATCCTTTAGCAGTTACTCCTCTTTTTTGGGCATCAATTAGTTCTTTAGTCATTGTCTCAACTGTCTCAGCTTGTTTTTCAGTTGGAACTGATGTCTGTGCTAGAGCATCCTTAAATCGCACTAAATATTCAATGTTTCGTTTAGTTAAACCTAATTGGTCGAATTCTTCATAAGTAGCTTTTTTTCCGTTCGTATGATGTTGTTGGACGGACGCATTTCGTTGGTTCTTTTCTAAATCGCTCATGATTCCTCCTATACGTTGAATCGGAAGTTTACAATGTCTCCATCCTGCATGACATATTCTTTTCCTTCAACTCGTAATTTTCCAGCCTCTTTAACCGCTTGTTCACTGCCTAATCGATCAAGATCAGTAAAAGATGTTACTTCAGCACGAATAAACCCACGTTCAAAATCAGAATGAATAATTCCTGCAGCTTGAGGTGCTTTAGTTCCCTTTAAATAAGTCCAAGCTTTCGTTTCTTTTCCACCAGCCGTAAAGAAGGTTTCCAAATTCAATAATTTATATGCAGCTCGAATTAATTTATCTAGACCTGGTTCTTCAACCCCAGCAGCATCTAAAAATTCTTGCTTATCATCATCATCTAGTTCAGCAATTTCTTCTTCACTTTCAGCAGCAATTCCAATTGCCTGAGCCCCATGTGCATTAGCGTATTGTTTAACTGCTTGAAAAAGGTCATCTGCTTCTGGATTACCCATTGAAGCTTCACTAATATTAGCAACATAAAGAACTGGCTTAGAAGTTAATAAAAAGAATCCTTTAACAACTTTTTGTTCTTCCTCATCTAACTCAACATCACGAACTGAACCACCGGATTCTAAAACAGGTTTAATTTTTTCAATAACAGCTAATTGTTCTTTAGCTTCGTCATCGTTTCCTTTAGCCGCACGCTCCACCTTGGCTAAGCGTTTATTTACCGCTTCTAAATCAGAAAGACTAAGCTCTAAGTTAATCGTTTCAATATCAGCTACAGGATCAACTTTATTAGAAACATGGGTAATATTATCATCTTCAAAAGCCCGAACAACATGGACAATCGCATCAACCTGGCGAATATTTTCCAAGAATTTATTCCCTAACCCTTCACCTTTACTGGCACCCTTTACAATTCCAGCAATATCGGTAAATTCAAAGGTTGTTGGAACAACTTTTTTGGCAGGAATCAATTCTTGAATTCGATCTAAACGTTTATCAGGAACCTCTACCATCCCCACATTAGGATCAATTGTGGCAAATGGATAGTTTGCCATCTCTGCTCCAGCTTTTGTAATTGCATTAAATAAAGTTGACTTCCCAACGTTTGGTAAACCAACAATTCCAGCAGTTAATGCCATATTATTAGTACCCCTTTCTAATCTTCAGTATGTTTTTCTAACACCTTTTTCATCCGTTTTTCAAATTGACGTCTGGTCATCATTACCACGTGATCACATCCTAAGCACTCTAGCTTGATGTCAGCGCCCATCCGAATAATTTCCCAGCGATTTGTTCCACAAGGATGAGCTTTTTTCATTTCTACAATATCATGTAAATCATACATAAAATTGCCCTCCTTAATCCAAATGAATATCAAGTAATTCTAAAATCCTAGTTAAATCTGCATTGGAAAGGTAATCAATTTCAATCTTTCCTTTTCCTGATTTAGGCCGAGTTTCGTTAATAGCTACTCGGGTTCCAAATTTATCTTGTAATCGATCTTCCCCTTCACGTAAATATGGAGATTTACGGGTTTTGGTAGCTTTTTTCTTTTTTTCGTCTTTGGGGTTTAAATCATTAATTAGTTTTTCTAATTGGCGCACCGTCAAAGTTTCGTCTGCTGCTTTTTTAGCTAAATTAATCAACGCTGCTTTATTTTTCACGGCTAACAATGTCCGAGCTTGTCCCATCGAAAGTTGCCCTTTTTGAAGCATTTCTTTTACTTCAGAAGGTAAATTCAATAAACGAAGGTAGTTAGCAATATAAGGACGACTTTTACCTAATCGTCTCGATACTTCTACTTGAGTAATATCAAGATGGGTCATTAACATTTCGTATGCCTTAGCTTCTTCCAACGGATTCAAATCTTCCCGTTGTAAATTTTCCATCACGGCAATTTCCATCATTTGCTCATCTGTGGCATCACGAACAATTGCAGGAATCGTTTCTTTTCCGGCTGCTTTAGATGCCCGAAAGCGTCGTTCACCAGCTAAAATTTCAAATTTAGTTACACTTTTATCTGGCTGACGGACAATAATTGGTTGAAAAACACCCGAAACTTTAATTGATTCAGTTAGGTCATTCAAAGCCTTTTTATCAAACTTCTTTCGTGGCTGATAAGGATTGGGGATTAAATTTTCTAATTTTAAAGTTTGAACAGTTTCGTCACTCAAACTAATATCATTATCATCGAATAAGGCATCTAGTCCCCGACCAAGCCCTTTGCTATTATTTGTCATTGGCAGCTAACACTTCCTTTGTCAATTTCATGTACACTTTGGCACCCTTTGAATTTGGATCATAATCAATAATGGGAAGCCCATGAGATGGGGCTTCTGAAAGACGAACATTCCGCGGAATGATACTAGCATAAACTTTTTCTTTGAAAAATTTTCGCACTTCCTCATTTACTTGAGCTCCTAAGTTAGTCCGAGCATCATACATAGTCAGTAAAACTCCTTCAATATACAAATCTGGATTAAAGTGTTTTTGAACTAATTGAACCGTATTCAATAATTGACTTAATCCTTCCAAAGCATAGTATTCACTTTGAACTGGAATCAAAATTGAATCGCTTGCAGTAAAAGCATTAATGGTAATCAAACCCAATGAAGGAGGACAATCAATTAACACAAAATCATATTGATCATCAATTTGCTTTAATGCATTTTGCAACCGTGTTTCTCGTGCCATTTGGGGCGTCAATTCAATTTCCGCTCCTGAGAGCTGAATGGTTGCCGGAACAATGTCTAAACCGTCGTGAGGAGCGTGCATAATTACATGTTCGATTGGTTCTTCATTCACTAAAACATCGTAAACATCTTTTTGAATATCTTGTTTACTAATTCCAACCCCACTAGTCGCATTCCCTTGAGCATCAGAATCCACAATTAAAACGCGTTTTCCTTCACTAGCTAGTCCTGCTCCCAAATTAACCGCAGTAGTCGTTTTTCCCACTCCACCTTTTTGATTTGCTAAAGCAATCACATGTGCCATTGTTTTATCCTCCTTTATTTAATAGGTTCTTTATTTGGTGTTCCTGCTTTACGGGGATATTTAATCGGCGTTTTCCGTTCTTTTTCAATTATGATAATGTGTCGTTCTTCATCACTTTCAGGCAATTGAAACGCAAAGTCTTCTGTTACTTTTCCACCCAACACATGAATTGCCTTAGTGGCATCTGCTAGCTCTTCAGGAGCTTTAGCTGCTTTCATCGCAACTAATTTACCGCCAATTTTTACTAATGGCAAACAAAGTTCACTCATTACACTCAAGCGGGCCAATGCTCGAGCAGTAGCTAAATCAAAGCTTTCACGATCTTTTGAACGACGACCACCGAATTCTTCCGCACGAGCGTGAACTAGGTTAACGTCCGTTAAGCCTAATTTACTAACTAATTTTTGTAAAAACACAATTCGTTTGTTAAGTGAATCAACAATTGTAACTTGTAAGGCCGGATTAATAATTTTTAATGGAATTGAAGGGAAACCAGCCCCTGCTCCAACATCAACTAAGCTTTTCGCTTCATTTAAATCAGAAACATAAAAAGCAGGTGAAATTGAATCATAAAAATGTTTAAGATATACATCATTGCGTTCAGTAATATTGGTTAAATTAACGTTTTGATTATACTCTACTAGCAATTCAAAATAATCTTTAAATTGTCGCATTTGTAGATCAGATAACGCAAACCCTTGCTTGGCTAACGCCTGTTTAAATTCTTCTGGTGTCATCTGAAACTCCTAACTTTTTAATCGCTCAATAATTATACTTATATGTTCCATTATAACTAAATTTTAAGATTTTAGTTAGCTAGAAAACAAAAAAGATTGGAGATTGTCCAATCTTTTTCAAGAAATTACTATTTCATTTTACGAACTTCAGTTTTAAACCAATCGTTAAACGCTTGAGAATCAATATCAAGACAAACTTCAGCATTCGTTTTGCCACCATGATAAGCTCCGCGAATATCAGCAACTGTTTCACCATTTGCTGGACCTTCAGTTTGAATATCGATCCAGAGTTTTTTAGTTGTCATAAATTCTGGATGCAATAAGTAAAAAATGGTATTAACATCATGCATTGCAACCCCATTTTCGTTCCGATCACCATCACTAATAATCAAATCATGCAACATTTTTCCAGCTACGTTCATAGTTTCAATTTCAGCTAAAGTTTCAGGGGTCACTAATGCTTTATTAGTAACATCGAGTCCCACCATCACAATTGGAACGCCTGACTGATACATCATTTTAGCCGCATGAGGATCCGTAAAAACATTAAATTCTGCTGCACTCGTCATATTTCCACGGCCTAAAGTTCCACCCATGGCTACAATCCGTTCTAATTTATCCTTAACCTCTGGATATTCGGCAAATAGTAAAGCAACATTGGTATAGGAACCAGTAGCAACTAAAGTGATTGGCTCAGTACTAGCCATAATCACTCGGTGCATCGCTTGAACAGCGGTTTCTTTTAGTGGTTTTGGTAACTCGCCTTGAAAATCATACCCCCGCATTCCAGACTCACCATGAATTCGAGCAGCATCTTCAAAGGGTTTAATTAATGGTTGATCGGCTCCTGCAGCTACTGGAATCTGGGTGCCTTGATCAAAAAAATTAATAATCTTTAAAGCATTAATGGTAGTTTTGTCAACCGTGACATTCCCAGCAACTGTCGTCACTAGTTCAACATCTAAATTTGGATTGTTAATTGCAACTGACAAAGCAGCAGCATCATCAATCCCAGGATCAGTATCCATGATAATTTTTGTCATTAGAGTTCACCATCAAGGAATTGGTGTTTTCCAAGTCCAAAACTAAAGTCTTCAGCATGATTGTTAGCAAACACAATCATCAAATCTTCTGGGCGCAAATTCATTTCTCGTTGAAAGGCTTCCACCGCAGCCTTAGCATACGCTTTCTTTTGTCCCGTAGTTCGTGGGGTTGAAAGAATCTGAATTAGAATCACATCATCAGTTCGCTCAATTCCTAGTCCTGCATCTAAAAGACACATTTCATAAGGTTCATGTTGTGTAACAACTTGAAAACGATCATCTGCAGGCACTCCAAAAGTATCACGAGTTACATCATAAGCAATTTGCATCACTTGTTTAATTTGTTCAGGAGTTCTACGTCCTTTAATTAAATCAATCCGCATTAGTGGCATCTCATTCACATCCATTTCTCTTTTATATAAGGTAATTTTATCATATTGTTAACAAAAAAGAGCAGCGCAAGGCCACTCTTCAAAGCTCTTTACCAAACAAAGATTCCTACAATTCCAGCTGACATCAATGAAACTAAGATTCCAGACAAGAATAGGTAAACAATATTTTTGGAAATTAAATCATTTTTCTTACGATCAACGATTCCCTTCAAACAACCAATAATCATTCCAACCGTACTAATGTTAGCAAACGAAGTTAGAAAGACTGTTAATTCTGCTTGAAAATGATGACTAAAAATATGCAAATTGTTAATCTTAGGGGCAATTTGACCCATTACCACAAATTCATTAGTTACCAATTTAGTTCCCATGTATTGAGCAAATTGGAAAGCATGATTAACATCAAGCCCCATTAACCAAGCAAATGGGAACATAATTACACCTAAAATATGTTCTAGGGATAACCAAGGATTGATTAAACCTAATAATTTACTAATTAAAGCAGCTAAAGCCACAAAAGCGATTACGTTAGCTACAATAATTAAAATCAACTTTCCAGCGCCTAAAATTGAATCACCTAAGAATGAGAAAAATGGTTCTTTTTCTGGTTTTTCAGGCTTATCAGCAACTACTTCTTCAGCAATTTGTTTATCATCAGCTGGGCTTCCAATTTCATAAATCACATCTTCAGCTTTAGTTACCTTAACTGGATTCAAAAGATTGGTAATAATGATTGCATTTAAAATGTTCAAAGGAATAGCGGTTAGGACATACTCACCAGGCACCATTTGTGCATAAGCCCCTACCATCGCAGCTGTAATACATGACATTGACATCATTGCAATCGTTAAAACCCGTTCTGGAGAAATACGCTTTAATTGCACACTAGAAACAGCCATTGCTTCAGTGTTTCCTAAAAACATCATTTCAACGGCAAAAAATGATTCAAACTTAGGTTGACCAGTAATGTAGGCCATTCCGCGACCAATCCATTTAATACAGAATGGTAGAATTCCAAAGTAAGTCAAAATATCAAACATTGGAACTACCATTAAAATTGGAAGTAAGGCTGCCGTAAAGAAATTCATTTGCTTAACGTGTACCCAATCTGGAAAAGCAAACGCAATCCCAGTATAAGAAATGTTAATCAACCATTGAAAACCTTGGGCTGCACCTTTAACGATGTCACGACCCCAACTAAAGTTAGTTAAGAAAAAGGCTAAAACTAAGTTAATTACTAAAACAACTAAGACTGAACGCCAGTTGATACTTTTGCGATCCTTAGAAAGTAAGACCGCAATTCCAAGAAAAACTAACACACCAAGAATATTAACGAGCAAATAAGTGTTCATTAGATAAATTCCTTTCGAAAATCAGAGTAATAATCAATTAAATCGTTACTTCATACAGGGTAATAAGCTATGCTTCGGCGAGATAACCTGATTTTGTAATCCCATAGCTGCTAAGACGGTTGCCCCCACTTCACAAACATAAGGTTCATTTTTGAAATGATGACAAGTAGAAGCATTATCGTGAAGCATTGCTGGCAAAATTTTGTAGGTGGAAAAACCATCTCGGGTTCGATTATCTCCAATTCGACTAGAAACCACCATCAATAAATCATCATCACGTAAGTTATTCATCAAATTAGCTAAATGATGATCAACCACTGCTAATTCATCACTAAAACCATCAAAGTCATTGTTCTCGGTTAACTCTTGTAACTGAGGTAATTGCGCGTAGAAAAAGCCTTTATCGTTTTTTCCAAGTTGGTGATCAAGTTCTGCAAACGCTTCTTCATCAGTACTAACTTGATAAATATCACTTAATTCCTGAGAAAAAAGATAACTAACAAACTTAGAAATAATCACAGAACGAGACTGCTTGGCCGTTTCTTCAAAAACACTAGAAACCCGATAACTTAAAGAGCAATCAAACATTTCGCGTAATCCCGAACAAGGCTTATTAACAATGCATCTCGTTCGCGTTAGTCCATAGGTAGCCGCAATTTGTGAATTAGCCTCCGGGTTATCTTTGAAAAAAACATTAAAAAAACCTAGCTTATGTAAAGCTGGTAAGGCAAACTCTGATGACTGGTTGAGCACGTGAGTCAACATGTTATCGTTATCTGAATTGTGCTGGGCAGATTCATTGTCAGATCTAAGACCTAGGGCAGCTAAATCTACTAAAATTACTCGCTTATAACTCACTTTAAACCCTCCATAAAGTAATCATCTGTTTTAATTATAAATGATGAATTTAGTTGTCGCAATCTTTCCTTAAGAATTTATGAAAAATAAGTTAAAATAAACTTAAATAATACGTATAAAGGAGTTTTATTATGCCAAAAAAGAAGCATTTAATTATGTTAGGTGACTCAATCACGAACGGATTTGATGGTCACCAAGATCTCGAAAAAAACATTTCTTATTACTTAGAACGCCTTAATCCTACTCTTAAAATTACCAATGCGGGTGTTAATGCGGGAACAATTGTTGGTCAATCAGAACGAGATTTAACCTTCCAAGTTACCAATCATGATTTTGCTGATTATCAGCTAGCCACGATTTTTTATGGTACCAATGATTTTGCCCACCGTCCCGAAACGCTTGAAGTCTTAGGTCGAATCTTACAGGTGAACCTGAATTTAATCAAAAAGGAGAATCCTCACATTAAAATTTTTGGGATTCTCCCAATTAATCGATTTGATGGTCAGATGGATAATTACTCAGTTTCTGGTTTAGCCCAGTATTCCTTTGCTGACTTACTAAATAAATTAACCGAAGTCTACCAAACTAACCAAATTCCTGTATTGAATTGGCGCAAATTAGCTCCAGCAATGCTGACGAAAAAGAACTACGTCGAAAAGTTAGGTGATCAACGCTTACACCCAAATGCTCAAACCTATGCCGAAATGGCAGCGGTAATTAATGACTTTATTTTGAAAAATTAACTATCTATTTACGGTTTTACATTCCTAATCATCATCAATAAAGATTATAATTGAAGTTAGCTAGTAGGTTTTGGAAAGGACTAATTATGCACAAAAAAAACAGCATTCCATACAAATTTGATAAAGTCGATATCATGCACAAAAATTATAATGAATTAATCAACGCTGGTAATCGCGTTGGCATTGATGCAACTTTTGCTAAAATTGCAAATTTTGATGCCAAACAACGTGATATCAAAAAAATTATGAATGTCCGTAACTCGTTACTTTACAAGAAGTTGCTTCATTTAAAGCGTAAACGAATGTCAAAATCCGACTTTGCCTTTTATCGTGGAACCGTCGACATCATGAATTATGATTTGGACAAACATTACAATAGTGGAATCAAAGTCTTAATTGGTGGAGATGCTCACTTAGGTAATTTTGGTTACTATGGTTCAGCTGAGGCACAACTTTTGTTTGATATGAATGACTTTGATGAATCTCATGTAGGTCATTGGGAATATGATGTAAAACGTTTACTTGTGAGTGCTTTATTAGTTGCCAAACAACAAGGATTTGACATTGAAAAAGACGTTAATCCTTATCTAGAACAGGTAATGAATACTTACTTAAATTCTTTGATTCACTTGATGAATCTTTCAGCCACTAAGCGTTTCATTATGCCAAATACCTTACCAAACATTGCTTCAACTTTTGATGCAATTCATGATGATCGAACCGAATTCAATGATTCCTACTTAAAACTAGTTAACAAAACGGTGCAAAAAGCCCTTCGCAGTAATTCTGATTACGCAGTTCAAAAATATACGGAAGTCAAAGATGGCAAGCGGCAGTTTATCGAAAATAGTCCCGTTACCAAACACGTCGGCGACAAAACTTATAGTCGCTTAACCAAAGGATACAACCATTATCTTAAGCATACCCGTAGTGATGTACATCAGTTTCTAGCTAAATTTAGCATTGTTGATATCGTCCGTCATAGCGTGGGTGTAGGAAGTGTTGGAACACTTTGTTACTTAATTTTATTAGAAGATCCTAATGGCAATTACATTGTTCTTCAAGTTAAACAAGCCCTTCCAATTTACCAAAATGAAGAACTCTATACTGATAAGCATCGTTCTTCTGGAGAAGAAATTGTAGAATGTCAACGAATTCTCCAAAGCTCCTCAGATATCTTTTTAGGATACTTTAACACCAAAAAATATAGCTTTTATGTTCGTCAATTCAAAGATATGAAAGGTTCCATCAAGTTGGAAAAATTAGATTGGGCTGCCTTTTGTGATTATGTTTCCGTTTGTATGAGCCTCTTAGCAAGAGCACACAGCCAATCACAAACTTTTCCGATGATTATTGGATGCCTTCAAAGTCAGCCTTGGATGAATCAAGCTTTTGTTAAATTTGCCAATAACTACCTCAAACAGGTTGAAATTGATTATGAAACCTTTATTAAGGAGGAAAAAAATGGACACGACTAACCTTACAAATCTTTACGAGGGGAAATGTTTTAATCGTGATTTAAGTTGGCTACTCTTTAATCGTCGCGTCATTGAACTTGCCAACCAAAATAAAACCCCGTTCAACAATAAACTCGCCTTTTTGGCAATTGCAGCTAATAATTTAGACGAATTTTACAGCGTCAGAGTTCCTAGTTTACAAACTCAAGAAGCCTTGACTAAAAACGGAATCGAAACCAAATCTGGTGAACGCTATTCTAAAATTTTAAAACGATTACACAAACGAAACGAACAAAATTTTGAAATTCAGTATAATTATTACTCACAACTGGATAATCAACTTTTAGAAAATCAATTTTGTAATCTTACTAACTATCAAAACTTAACTGAAAGTCAGACTGCAAGAGCCAATCAAATCTTTGACCAACGAATCCTCCCCTTTTTGAGTTTTACTACTTATGCCGAAAACTATAATCTAGACTTTCTCAAAAATAAAAGAATGGCTTTAGGCGTTTCAGTCAAAATCAAAAATAAGCACAAAATTAGAATTGTTCCAATTCCTACAGACTTCGATCGTTTGGTAAAAATCAAAGGTGATGAAGATGTAACTACTTACATTATGATTGAAGATTTGATTCGAAATAACTTATCAAATTTATTTGATGATGGTGAAATTCAAGATATTGTGACTTTCCGAATCATTCGTGACTTAGATGCTTCTTTAGATGTCGAAAAAGACGACAACAACGCTGATACCATTAATAATTTGCGTCATTATCTAGCTGATCGAGAAAAAGGCCGGATTACAATGTTTGAAGTTGAAAACACAACTGATTTAAACCAAAATTTTGTTAAAGCTTTCATGAAAAAGTTCAATATCAACAAACACAGCTTATATATTGTGAATGGGCCAGTTGATTTGACGTTTCTTTTTAAGATTGTAAAAAAACTTTCTAAAGAACATCCCAATCTCAGTTATCCTAAATTCACTCCTGCCCCTTGGGATAAAAAGCATTCAATGTTGAAATATTTAGATCAACACGATTTATTGTTACAGTACCCATATGATTCCTTTAATCAATTTTTACATTTTCTGCAAGCCGCAATTGATGACCCCAAAACAGTTGCCATTAAACAAACTATTTACCGAGTTGCTAATCAATCTAAGGTGATTGATTTGTTAAAAAAAGCAGCGCAAAAGGGAATTAAAGTAACTGTCATGATTGAACTTCGAGCCCGATTTGACGAAGCTAACAACCTTAAAATTACCGGCGAATTGGAAGATGCTGGCTGTAACATCGTCTTTGGAAAAAAATTCATGAAAGTGCACAGCAAGACCTGTTTAGTATTAACTGATGATGGTCCTGAACCAAAGGGATATGTTCAAATTGGAACTGGGAACTACAATGAATCCACCGCGCAACAATTTGTGGATTTAAGTCTTTTTTCCAGCGGGGCAAAATATGTAAAGGATTTAGCCGCCTTTTTCAATTATTTGGAACAACCAATTGTTGATCCACCTAAATACGAAGTGCTCACCGCCTCCCCTCATCGGATTGAAGATATGGTCATTCAAAACATTCAACAAGTGAAGCAGTATTATCTATTAACTGGAAAGGGCCATGTCTTCCTAAAGGTTAATTCTTTAACCGATGTCGATGTAATTGCTGCCATTTACGATGCCGCTGCTGTAGGTGTGCCTTTCCGTTTAGTAGTTCGTGGAGCTTGTTGTTTAAAATTAGGCATTTGTGGTCCTAAAGAAAACATCGTTCTCTCAAGTATTGTCGGTGAACTGCTTGAACATAGTCGAATTTATGCATTTTATGATGAAACGACTTCGTATTGGATTTCGTCTGCTGACTTAATGACGCGAAACATGGACAATCGAGTCGAATTGGCAGCTCCAATTTTAGAGCCAACTCAAGTCGAACAAATTGAATCAATCATCAAAACTTATTCTCAAGACGACGTTGATGGTTTCTTTATGAATAATAAAGGCGAATACTTTAAATATGAAAGTCCAAAGGGTAAATCGGCCCAACAAACATTTATTAAAGAGATTGGGAAGTACATGCCAGTCTTCCCTACCCCCACTTTGTTAGAAAAGGTCTCAAACTGGGTTAAGAAAACTTTCTAATTAGCAAAAAAAGTCTAATCCGCATTGGATTAGACTTTTTATTTACTTTAATGCAGCAATTAATTGCTTAGCAACTGCTTTAGGTGATTGTGGATTTTGCCCCGTAATCAACTGTCCATCTCGAACCGCATAACTCTTAAATGGTCGAACTTTTTTAAAATTGGCTCCGTGTGCTTTAGCCACCTTTTCATTTAAAAACGGTACTTTTTTGTAATTTCCACTCAATAATTCTTCAGTGGTGGTAAACCCAGTAATGTTTTTTCCAGCAATTAAATACTTGCCGTTTGCTAATTTAATGTTTAATAAACCAGCAATTCCATGACACACGGAACAAAGATAGCCACCATTTTGATAAATATCCAGGCTAATTTTTTGTAGTTGTTCATTATTAGGAAAATCCCACATTACACCATGACCACCCGTATAATAAATCGCTACATAATCACTGGGATTAATTGTTTCAGGTTTTAAAGTATTTGATAACCCACGAGTTTGATAGTCTAGATTTTGGTACAAATTCAACGTATCTTGATCAATAAAACTACGCTTCATGCTTCTTGGATCGATTGGGATATAGTTTCCTTTGGGACTTACATAATCGAGTTCATAACCAGCCTGTTGCATCACAGCAACAAACTCTGCTGATTCACCTAACCATAAACCAGTAAGTTGGTTTGTCTTAGGAAAATTAGTGGTATTGGTTTCAACAACTAAAATTTTTTTCATCATCATTAAGCCTCTTTCAATAAATATGGTAATAAAATGGCCTGCATCTTTTTAGCTAATTCACTTTTATTAACTTGATGTTCAGCCAAAATTACATTTTCAATAATTCCATCGATTCCATAACAAATAAAATCTATTTTAACTTCATCATCACTAATCATTTCAAACATCAATTGATCTTTAGTAAAGTCATTAAATCGTTGCCTAAATTGATATGAATCATGACTTTTTAACAATTTATTAAAAAACAACTTGTTTTCAATAAAAAAATCAATCCATAGGTTAATTTTGGCTTGAATTTGATGTTCATCAATATCACGACAAGTCAATTTCAGTTTTGCAAATCTATTATCCATAAAATCCATTACTAGGTCCGATTTATCGGCATAATGCCCATAAAATGTTTTTCTAGTAATATCAGCCTCATCACAAATCATTTTAACCGAAATGTCATCAAGACTGGCCTTTTCCTGTAATAATTTTTCAAAGCTCTCTTCTATTGACGACTGAGTTTTGCGAATGCGACGGTCAATTTTTTTATCCACTAATCTCACCTACTTAATTTTTATGCTTGCAAAAGTAACTTATGTATTATAATATACACACGTTACTTAAAATAAGCAAATTTATCTTATCGGGAGAGCAACTATGGAAACTGTTTTAATAACCGGCGCAAGTTCTGGGATGGGTCTTCAAACCGCTGAACTATTAGCCAAATCAGGCTACCAAGTATTTGGGGCTGCTAGACATATCAATAGTCTAAAGCCCCTTCAAAAGTTAGGGGTAACTCCACTCATCATGGATGTTACCAACCAAGTGTCAATGGAAAATGCCGTACAACAAATTATTAACAAAACTGGAAAAATTGATATTTTAATTAATGCGGCTGGTTATGGATCATTTGGTGCCATTGAAAATGTTTCCATTGCGGAAGCCAAACATCAATTGGACATCAACTTATTCGGTTTAATGTCTTTAACTAAACTAGTCTTACCATATATGGAAAAACAACATACTGGTAAAATCATCAATCTGTCCTCAATGGCGGGCCGCTTTAGTAGCCCACTAGCAGGATGGTATTTTGCTTCTAAACATGCCTTAGAAACTTTAAGTGATTCTTTACGGATGGAAGTTCGTCATTTTGGAATTAAAGTCATTTTAATTGAACCGGGAGTAATCAAAAGTAATTGGTCTGGCATTGCCATGAAACATTTAGTCAGCTCAGCTAAAGGAACCAAGTATGAAAAAGCGGCTAATCAAATGGCTAAACAAACTACTAAGATTTATGCTTCACGTTTTGCATCTCAACCAAAATTAATTGCTAAAACCATCAAAAAAGCAATTACTACTAAACATCCACGTCCAAGATATTTGATTGGTTTCACTGCTAAACCAGCTATTTTCTTTAATTCCATTTTACCAACTAACTTGAAAGATATTATTATTCCCAAATTTATGTAGAAAGTGAGCAATAACTATGTTTAACATTCCTAAAAAAATGCCGGCTTTACAACTTGTAAAGTATCGGCATCCATTTGTAAAAAATATCATTCCAGTACCTGAAATCAATGATAATGAGGTACTCGTTTCGATAAAAGCCGCTTCCCTTAATCCAATTGACTACACTATTCAATCTGGAAAAGTAAAACTAATTTTTAACTATAATCTCCCTATTACTGTGGGGAATGATTTTTCCGGTACCATCGTTAAAATGGGGAAAAATGTCACTAAATTTAAAATTGGTGATCAAGTATATGCTCGTCCAGATGATTTTCAAAGTGGCACTTTAACTAAATACATTGCAATTAAAGAAAATGAAATTGCTAAAACGCCTACTAATTTAAGCTTAGTCGATGCTAGTGCCGTCCCACTAACTGGATTAACTAGTTATCAAGCCTTAATTGAAATTGGAAAATTAAAACCGGGACAAAAAGTGTTCATTCAGGCTGGATCAGGTGGCGTTGGCACAATGGCCATTCAGATTGCTAAGGCTCGAGGAGCCTACGTAGCCACAACGACCAGCAAAAAAAACTTTGCCTTGGTTCGCAGCTTAGGGGCCGACCAAGTTATCGATTATCACACTACTAACTTTGCTGAGGCCTTAAATGACTATGACTTAGCTTTCGATACCCGTGGTGGAAAAACCTTAAAGGAAACCTTTAAAATTCTTAAACCAGGCGGAAAATTAGTTACAGTGAACGGAATTCCAACTTTCAAATTTGGTCAAAAGCATCATTTAGGCTTTTTAAAATCCATTTTATTTGGAATTGCTAGTACGCCTTTAAGACGGTTAGCAAAAAAACATCAGGTTCAATATACTTTCTTCATCATGCATCCAAGTGGTCAACAATTAGAAACTTTAACTAAGCTAATTGAAACCGATGAGTTAAAACCAGTTATTGATCGTGTTTTTCCTTTTAGCGAAGTTTTAGCAGGCTACAAACTATTAGAATCGCACCACGCAACGGGAAAAATTGTTATTGATATGGAGCAAGATTAACAAAAAACAATCACGCTGATTAATAAGCGTGATTGTTTTTTTGTGCTAGTTTTCGCGAAAGTCGGTTGTTCTTAATTCTACAATTTTACCCGTTTCACTATAAATTAAATATTCTGCCAAATTAACAATGTGATCTCCAATTCTTTCAAGGTAACGAATTACCATTAAATAACTGGAGGCAGTAACCGCCGTTTCCGGATTGGCTAAGATTCCTCTTGCAATTGCTTCCCTTGTGGAAACATAGTATTGATCAATTTTATGATCTTCTTGAACAATTTCAGTTGAAATATTAGCATTAAACGTCGTGTATGCATCTAAAATTTGCTCTAACATTTTGCGAATGTGTTTTGTCATTTTTGCAATAACTGCCTCAACTTCGGGCATCCGTGGATTTCCTTTAGCTAAAATTGTCTCTCTAGCAATTCCAACCGCAGCATCACCGATTCGTTCCATATCAGTCCCGGCCTTTAAAAAACTCATGATAATCCGAAAATCAGTGGCAACTGGTTGTTGCAAAGCAATTAAATTCATTGCATGTTTTTCAAGGTGCATTTCATTTTCGTTAACTTCATCATCGCCTTGTTTAACTCGCTCCGCTAAAGCTACATCATGATCAATATATGCCTTAGTAGATTGATAGATTTGTTCACTAACATCAAGTCCCATAGCATTAAAACTTTGCCGTAATTTTTCTAATCGATCTTCAAATGTAGTTACCATTTTACTCTCCCTCTGGTTTAACCAAACTTACCGTTTAAGTAGTCACTAGTTTCCTGTTTTTCTGGATTTAAAAATAATTTTTTGGTTTTTCCGTACTCTACTAAATCACCATTTAACATGAAGGCTGTTTTATCAGAAATCCGTGATGCTTGCTTCATACTATGTGTCACAATAATGATGGTATATTGTTCCTTAAGTTTTAATAACATTTCTTCAATTTTTGCGCTAGAAATCGGATCTAAGGCACTCGTAGGTTCATCTAATAGAATCACTTTTGGTTTAATTGCTAATAATCGAGCAATACAAATTCGTTGTTGTTGTCCACCAGAAAACGAAAGCGCATTTTTATCAAGACTATCCTTTACTTCATCCCACACCGCAGCTTGTTTTAAGCTTTCCTCTACAATTTGACTAATTAATTTTTTGTCTTTAATTCCTTGAACACGTAGTCCATAAGCAACATTATCATAAACTGAAAAAGGAAAAGGATTGGGTTGTTGAAAAACCATTCCAACATTTTTTCGTAAATCAACCACGTTTTGTTGAGAACTATAAATATCTTGTCCGTTTAATAAAAAACTACCAGTAATAGTAACGTCGTTGACTAAATCATTCATCCGATTTAAACAACGTAGATATGTTGATTTTCCACAACCTGATGGCCCAATTAAAGCTGTAATTTCATGTTCTTTAAAATCAAGACTAATTCCGTGTAATGCTTCTTTTTTACCATAGTACAAACGTACATCGTTGGTTTCAATTAATGTTTCCGTCATCAAGAGTTCTCCTTTAGCCAAAGTTTCCTGAAATATAAGCTTCCGTTGCTGGCATTTTTGGATTTGTAAATAGCTTACTAGTCTTGTTGTATTCAATCACGTGTCCTAAATGAAAGAATGCTGTAAAATCACTAGCTCGAGCTGCTTGTTGCATGTTATGTGTCACAATAATGATGGTATATTTTTCCTTCAACTTTTGCATTGTATTTTCAATTTTACGACTAGAAATCGGATCAAGTGCACTAGTTGGTTCATCCATCAATAAAATGTCGGGTTTTACCGAAATTGCCCGAGCAATACAGAGTCGCTGTTGTTGACCACCTGAAAGTGATAAAGCACTTTCGTTTAATTTATCTTTCACTTCATCCCACAAAGCGGCATCTCGTAAACTTTCTTCCACTCGTTGCTCCATGTTATCAGTGATTCCATTTTGGCGTAACGCAAAGGCAATGTTTTCAAAAATTGATTTGGCAAATGGATTGGGATGCTGAAAAACCATTCCAATATTCCGCCGAACTTCATAAACATTTACATTTTCACCATTAATATCAATTCCTTGATATTCAATTTTTCCATCTACCTTAGCAATATTATCATTTAATCGATTTAAGCAACGTAAGAAAGTTGATTTACCAGAACCAGATGCACCAATCAAAGCCGTAATTTTATGTTTGGGAAACTTAAGATTGGCATTAAAAGTCGCTTGCTTATTGCCATAGAAAACGTTCAACCCTTTCGTTTCAATTGCAACATCACTTTCAATTTCAATCAAATAATTGTCTGTTAAATTAAAGGTTTTCATTAAGTTTCTCCTTACTGATCAGTTCCGTTCAGTTTGTGATATAAAAAACTCCCGAGCCAGCGAGAAAGAATGATGATTACTAAAATAACCAAGATTAAGACTGCTGAAGCTCCACTAGAAATTTGATTAGCGTCTGGCGTAATTCCATCAGTATTCAACTTCCAGATATGAACAGCTAAAGTTTCAGCTGGTCGCATTGGATTTAAAAAACTGGTTGGACTCATCGGATTCCAATTGGTATAACTTATTACTGGAGTACTTTGACCAGCAGTAAAAATTAAAGCTGCTGCTTCACCAAAAATTCGACCAGCACTCAAAATTACCCCGGTTACCAACCCTGGAACTGCAGCTGGTACGATAATTTTCATGATAGTTGTAGTTCTTGATAAGCCTAAAGCCCAACCAGCTTCTCTTTGTGAATAAGGGACTGATCTTAACGCCTCTTCAGTATTCCGCGTTAACAAAGGAATATTAACAAACATTAACGCAAATGCCCCCGAAATAATGGAAAAATCAAATTGAAATTTAATTACCAAAACCAAGTACCCAAACAATCCAACTACAATCGATGGTAATGAACTCAAAACTTCAATCGTTGTTCGAATAATGTTAGTTAATAATGAAGGGCGAGCAAACTCAGCTAAGTAGATTCCTGCTCCTAAAGCAATTGGGCAAGAAATTATTAAAGTAATTACTAAAATATAAATTGAATTAAATAACTGATTAGCAATTCCCCCACCAACTCCAAATTCTTTGGAACTAGTAGTTAGAAACTTCCAAGAAACGTGTGGTAATCCAGTGACTAGAATATAACCTAATAAAGCTACTAAAATTAAAACCACAATGCCAACCATGGCTTTAATTCCCATAATGGCAATTTTATTATTCCGTTGCGAATTTTTCATGATTTCATTGCTCCTCGTTTTCCAATGATTTTAACTAAAACATTAAAGATGACTGACATAATTAATAATACTAATGCCAATGACCATAGTGCGTTATTTGGTAACGTTCCCATAATCGTATCGCCCATTTGAGAAGTTAATTGACTGGTTAAAGTAGAAGTAGGAGTAATTAAACTAGTTGGAGTTAAAACAGCATTCCCAATTACCATTTGAACTGCTAATGCTTCCCCAAAAGCTCGTGCCATTCCAAAAACCACGGCAGTCATAATCCCAGGAATTGCGGCTCGTAAAATCACTTTATAAATGGTTTGCCACTTAGTAGCACCTAAAGCTAATGAGGCTTTACGATAATCATCTGGAACTTGACGTAAAGCATCAATTGTTAAAGAGGTGATGGTTGGCAAAATCATTACAAACAACACCAATGATCCAGCTAAAACCCCAAATCCAGTTCCACCAAAGGCCATTCTTATGGCTGGAACTACAACTACCAATCCAATAAAACCATACACAACTGAAGGAATCCCTACTAGTAATTCAACTACTGGTTGTAAGATTTTAGCCCCACGTTTAGGAGCCAATTCCGTCATATAAACTGCGACTGCAATTGCAAATGGAGTGGCAATTAATGCAGCTAACCCCGTTACCGCAAATGAAGCAGCAATCATTGGAAAGGCTCCTACTTGTGGTTGTTGATGGGGTCCTAATTTACCTGGCATCCAATTACTTCCAAATAAGAAATCTGTAATGGATGCGTGGTTTTCATAAAAAGTTGCTAACCCATGAATCGTAATAAAACCAATAATGGCAACCGTTAGTACTATGATAAAGCTGACACAAATCAAACTAATTATTTTGCCCATTCGATCTTGACGAGTCGCACGACTAGGTCTCAATAATTTTTTTTGTAAATTATTCATCATAAATCCTTTCTATTGTGGACTAACCTTCCCTTTTGCATCAACTTTAACTTTCATATCATGAACACTGACGTATCCAGCTTGTTTGACCAGATTATTTTGTGTTTTCTTCGACAATAAGTAATTTATAAAGGCTTTTGTTTTGGTACTAGGATTTTTATCGGTATACATATGTTCATAAGACCAAATTTCCCATTTATTTGTTGCAATATTTTCCGGAGTTGCTTTAACCCCATCTACCTTAACTGTTTTAATTTGATCATTTAGATAAGGCAAAGAAAGATAACTAATTGTCCCAGGGGTATTTTCAACTAACTTTTTCACAGTTCCATTAGAATCTTGTTCCTGACTTTTAACGGCATCTTTACCTTGCAAAACAAACTGTTCAAAAGTAGAACGGGTTCCACTTCCCTGAGCCCGATTAATAACAATAATTGGCAAGTTATCTCCCCCGACTTCTTTCCAATTCTTGATTTTCCCAGTGAAAATGTCAGATAGCTGTTGTTTAGTTAAATTAGAAATTCCATTTTCCTTATTAACTACTGGCGTAATTCCAACTACCGCAACTTTGTGATCAATTAATCGATTGGCATGAATTCCATCTTTTTGTTCAGCAAAGATGTCAGAATCACCAATGTTAACCGCTCCAGCTTCGACTTGGCTTAACCCAGTTCCTGATCCACCACCTTGAACGGTAATGTTAGTCTCAGGATGCTGACTTTGATAATCGCTTCCTGCTTTTTGAATTAAAGGCTGCATTGCCGTTGAACCTACTGCTGTAACGGCATTTTCTTTACTTTTCCCAGCACATGCTGTCAGCAATAAAAGACCGATACAAGCAATGCTAGCTGGTATCATTTTGTTTAATTTCATGAGCGCTCTCCTAGTAATTGCTTTTCTTAATTACAAAACTAAGTATAATATTGAGTTGTAAAGGTAGTTTATAATTTAGGTAAAGATTGTGTAAATTTACAAATTTGAGGTGATCTCTTGCAACATGTAACGTTAGTCACAAAAAATTTGAGCTTAGCCATTAATTTTAGCCAAATTTTTAACGAACAATCATATTTTGTCGATACATTCGATCAGATTAATCAGATTAATCAAGCCATGAACCAAAAAGAGAGCACCGGTTTGTTTTGGGATTTAGCTAGTTTTCCCTATGCTGAAAATAAAGTCATGTTAGCAAAAATCCGAACAGCACATCAAATTCCTATTATTATGTTGGCAAAAGACAAAACCGAGACAATTGATGTAATTAAGGCTGGCTTTGATGATTGCGTAGTTGACCCCTATGATTACTATGAGTTAATTGCCCGCTTACAACAAAAACAGGCTGTATATGCTCGATTAGGAGTTAAATCAATTACACCAGAGCAGCCGTCTCAAGCCAATTACATAATTGGTGATGTCGTCATTGATCGCCAAAAATATAAGGTTTTCAAAAATCAAAGAGACTTGGGTCTTACCCCTAAAGAATTAAAATTATTAATCTATTTAATTGAGCGTTCTCCTCAAGTATTAAGTCGCCAACAACTATTAGAGGGAGTATGGGGCGACATCTATGATATGTCCCAAACATCTCGGATGGTTGATATTCATATTAGTCATTTACGCGATAAAATTGAACCAGATCCCCAGCACCCTCAATATTTAAAAACAGTGCGGGGCTTTGGCTATAGTTTCGTTGGAGAAATAAAAAAAGAAGCTTAATCCCACCAATCTGGGACTAGGCTTCTTTATTTTTGGCTAAAATTTGTTGTAACTGAGCTGGCGTAGTTGCCCCTAAATTAACTAATTTGTGTAATTGAGGAAGCAATTGTTCAACCAGTTCCTTTGGTAGATAAGCAGCTTGATATGGCTGAAACTGCCAATTGCTTTTTCCTGGAACATGGTCTTTAATGTACCAATTATCAACTTGTTCGGCTAAAATTTGAAAGCCAGGAAACCCAAATTGACGTTTCGTTTCATAGGTAATTAAAGCATGTAAAATCAAATGTTCAATTAAGTTGCAATATACTAACTGCTCCTTGAGTTGGTAAGCATATGGATAACGATAGTGCCAGATGAAACGTGGATTACTTAAATTCAACGCTTTAATTTCAGCAATATGATGACAATAAAGCCCCACTTTAATACGACTAACTCCATTTGCTTTAGTCAAAGTCTTATTAATTCCGGCCAAAAATTTATCATAAGCAGTTTCTTTAAAATAATTTTGCTGGGCTGGTCCATATTTGATTAACAAAGCTGTTACCGCATCGGCATAGGTCATTTGTAATAATTTTACATTTGCTTGATATTTAGCTGTAAAATCCATTTTCATTCTCCCTAATCACTAGTGGTTAAATCTTTCATTTTTTCGTAGAGATATCCAACGTTATTTTTGTGTGCTAAAACATAAAGCACATCTCCAGGTTTAATTTTTGTTTTTCCTTTCGGAATAATCGTTAAATTTCCCCGTTTAATTGTAATCAGCATCGAATTCCCTGGCCAAGCTATATCCTTAACAAATTCGTTAGCCACTTGACTGTATTCATACACCGGCATTTTTATAATGTCAGTTGGCTCTTTGGAGTCAAGATAACATTTTACGCGAGTTAATCGTTCAGCTAAAGCTTGATAAATTGGCTGACTACCTAACCAATCAGAAGATAAATAAGCAATTAAAATTACAATCGCTAAAGACATGAAGTTATGTGTACTTCCCACCAATTCAGTAATCAAAATCATGGAAGTAAAGGGAGCTTTACTAACAGCTGTGAAATAGCCGGCCATCCCAAAGACTAAAAAGTTATTAGTATAAGCATTGTTAACTAAACCAAATTGTTCCATTCCGGTTCCATAAAAAGCTCCAATTAAAGCTCCAGCAGTTAGGATGGGCATAAAAAAGCCCCCTGGAATTCCGGCACCATATGAAATTAACCCAAATCCAATTCGTAAAACTAAGTAAAAACCAAGCAGCTCTAACGAATATTTGTGTGTAGAAGCTAACATAATTAATTTGCTTCCCCCACCCAACGTCTCTGGAAAGAAAACTCCAATCGGGATTACTAACAAAATGGGAATTAGACAAAACCAATACCAAGGAATCAAACGAATTTTGGCATACCATAAAGGAAAATCTAATAAACCTTGGTTATAGACATATCCCAATACACCTAAGATTAAACCCAAAGGAATTAATTGCCAGTATTCTAAGGGTGATAATACGCGATTATAAAAAATCGGTAAAACTGGGGTTAATCCAAAGACATTCAAAGAAACAAAGTTGGCCGTAATTGCACCCGTTAAAGCTGATAGCCAAACTGTTGGTTGAAAATTACGGTAAATTCCTTCCATAACAAAGAAGGTTCCTGCTAAGGGGGCACTAAACGTAGCTGATAATCCAGCGGCAGCTCCAGTGGCAATTAAAAGGCGCCGATCAGACCCATGTTGTTTAAATCCTTGTGCAATTCCTTGCCCAACGGCACCACCCAATTGAATCGAGGGTCCTTCGCGCCCCATGAAAACCCCGGTTCCGTCCGTTAAAACACCTGCAATAAATTTCCGCCACAAAACGGAAAACCAGTTCATTTCTAAATTACCTGCTAACTGGGCTTCAACTTGAGGAATTCCAGACCCTCTGATATTGGGATTACCCTTCATTAAAAGACCAACCATGATTCCCAACGTAATGAAAAGCGGAATAATCAGCCATAGCCAACTTGGTTGACGCATAATCAACTCATAAGATTTCACACTATAGTCGAGCCCTTTTTCAATTAAAATCCGAAAAGCGGAGATTACAATTCCAGTTAAAATTCCAATTAGAGCACTAATAATAACAAACTGTAAATTTTTTCTTTTTGAATCCATAATTTCCATCTCCAAAAACTTAATACTCTAATTGTATCAGTTTGAAAAGAAAAAAAAGAAGCCTTTTCGCTTCTTTCCTTGATTAATTGTCTGAATCATCATTATTAGTATCAGAACTTTGGGAGTTATCATTATTAGTATCAGAACTTTGGGAGTTATCATTATTATCGGAATCGTTATCAGAACTATTATCGTTAGAACTATCATCAGAAGACGAATCATCATCACTATAATTATTTACACCAGGTTCTTTAATCCCAAAGTATTGCCACATACTTTTAAGATCATTATTCTGAATTTCATTTTCTGAAATAACTTTATAAGTTTTACTATCGATGACTGCTTTTTCTATGGGTGCGGAACCTGCACCATCTCCGATAGTTAAAGTAACCGTATTGTCATCATTTTTGGTAAGTAAGACACCACCATCACCAGCTCCACTTCGATTGTTTTCGAGGACAAAGATACTGTTTCCAGGAAAGCCACCACTGTTTGAGTTTACAGAGTACTCAGCAACTTTTTCGCCAACTACTTTAGACCCTTCAGAAGAAGTATCATTAACCCTTTGTAAAAAATCTAAGGCGGATTGGTTTGTCCATGGAGTCTTACTAAAGTTACTATTACCGGTACTAGTAACTTGAGATTGATTGTTATCAGAAGTTACTTTTACCCTTTTACTATGTTTATTTTCACCAACTTGCTTAGTTGAACTAGTTGCTTCTTTAGCCTGATGTTGTCGGGGATGATTAGCTTTCATAAATCCGGCCACTCACAACCAATTACAAAAATTAAAGCTAACCCAATTCCCAATAAAATTTTACTTGATTTCTTCACAATAATTCCTCACTAAATTTAGTTTTATTAGTTTTATGATATCATTTTGCTGTTTAATTTAAAGAACTAATTAAAAATATTCCAAACTAAAACACAAACATTCTACTCAATTTAATTAATTTAAAAAAATATTTGCTAAATTTATCTTTTTTTTACTTAATTTACGTTTATTACCATCATTTTATCACCCAAATCACGGATAATAAGCTCGTCAGATCTTCAAAAATACACGTATTTAGTCAATTGGACATAAATGCGAACATTTTAACTAGTTTTCATTCATTAAAACACGAAAATAGAACATTGAAATAAAAAAATCTATAATAAGGTTGCACTAACGAACGCTAGCTGGTAATATAGTTCATGTACTCAAGTGATACAAATCATTGCTGTGTAGTTCAGTTGGTAGAAACACCTGACTGTTAATCAGGATGTCGTTGGTTCGAGCCCAACCACAGCAGTTGATCATTGATTGATCAAAGTCGCAATATTGACGTGTAGTTCAGTTGGTAGAAACACCTGACTGTTAATCAGGATGTCGCTGGTTCGAGCCCAGCCACGTCAGTTAGCATTCGTGCTAAACAATTCAATTCTTGCTGTGTAGTTCAGTTGGTAGAAACACCTGACTGTTAATCAGGATGTCGCTGGTTCGAGCCCAGCCACAGCAGTTATCTCCAGTCGTTAGTTCTCATTGAACTGACGGCTTTTTTGTTTGCTTCAGAGTATAATTAAAGCATATCCAAATAATCAAAAAGGAATCGCTTATGCTAGTCAATCTCTTAATCAACATTTTTTACCTCTTCATCTTTTTAACCATCGTCTTAATTGGCTTACCACTTATAGATGGCTTAATTAGCTATGGGTTAGCAAAAAGTTTAAAGGGCTACATGGTCAATCATTTCAACTTTAAATCGCAATACTGGCTGGGTGGCTTAGGAGTAATTATTCACGAATTAGGACATGCTGCCTTTGCCATAATCTTTGGCCACAAAATTACACAAATGAAACTACTAAACTTTCATCCAGAAGATGGTAGTTTGGGTAGCGTGGGTAGTACTTATAATCACAGTAGTCATTACCAAACCCTAGGCAATTTTTTCATTGGCCTTGGTCCCCTGTTTAGCGGTTTACTAGTCTGTTGGCTTTTAATTAAGTTCTTGTGTCACCCAATTTATACCGCGATTCCCCTTGATGAAGTTTCTCAATTAAGCCCTACTAACTTAGTTAATTTTGTTATGCAAATTACCACCACTTGGTTAGGTAACATCACCACTGCTTTTTTAAGCGCTGGCATTGTCAATCAGCTCATTTTAATCATCTTAATTGGGATGATTAGTTCGACCGTCTTTAGTTTATCGAGCGAAGATCTGCATTCCAGCTATACGGGATTACCCAGTTTCTTCATGGTCATTGCCGTGCTCAGCATGATTGGTGGAATGTTAGAAACTGTCAGTCTGTCGTTTCATTTAACCATTGACCTAATTCTATTACTCATTGCGGCTTTGTGGCTCATCTTACTAATCTTAATTTTCGTCTGCTTGTTAATCAGTCTAGTGGAAATGTGGCTGGGTAGTTTGCTTTTACGCATAAAATAATTGGATAAATATGGTAAAATAAATTCAGAAAAAAAGGAAGCGATGTCTTACCATAGCTTCCCGATTGCTAGTCAGTGTATTAGATCAATCTTTATGATTGGTCTTTTTTGATACCATGAAAACTTAATCTGCCAAACCAAAAATAACCCAACCACATTCGGTTAGGTTATTTTTCACACTGATGTATTATTTTATTGGCAAATAATTCATTAGTTCCGGTAAATAATATATGATAATAATCAATATAATTTCAAGTATCATCGGAATTATGAAAGTTTGAATACTTAATAAAGTATCTTTAAATGTCATCTTAAAAAAATTCATTGCAAAAGACGTAAAAAATAAAATGACTATTGCAGAATAAATTAAAATATAAATAATATTTTGACTGAATTGTGTAGGATTTGATGACATCAAAGAATACAATCCTTTAATTGCTCCATCAGATTTTAGTAATTTGCAATAATCAAAAACTTCTTTTGGTATAGTTATGTTTTGTGTTAAAAATAATACCGTAAGAGAAACTATTGATTGCAAACCAGAAATAACTAGGGGTTTAATTTGATGATTACTTTTTTTAAAAATTGAAATGCTTGAAATTAAAGAAAGAATTATAATCGTACCATATTGAAATAGATTAAATTTTTTAAAAATTTCAACTAAACTTGGAAAAAATATACAATAAACAAGTATCCCAAATCCAGCCAAAATAAGATAATAAGATTCATTATCTTCGTCTGAACTATTTCCAGCATTATAGTTTATTGTCGTCTTAAAATAATTCACATGCTGACTATTGTCTATATAATGTAAAGAATTATCTCCGTACTTATTATTTTGCTTTATTGACATGTAAAGGGATTCCTTTTAACCAATGTGTCCACTAATGAAAAGTTAAGAACTCACATTTGGCTTTTATTTTTCTAATTATAACAAAATAATTAGTAAATAGCTAGTAAATTATCAATTTGATGAATGAGATTAAAATCAAATAACTAATGTGTATAATATTCAAAAATTAGAAAATTTACATGGGTTTATTTTAAGTACTATTTTTGATAATAAGACTTCTAAATAAGATAGTAAAAGTAACAATAACTAAAATAGTAATTCCAATAATGATAAGCAAAATAATTCTAATCAAAATAATGATAATTAATTAAATATTATTTATCAAAATCCTATACAAAAATGCTGAACTCTTTATGAATTCAGCATTTTTCTGTATAAATAATTTATTAATATATTTATGAATTATTCCTATTGAATAATTCACTACTACAATCTTAATTTATAATCAGTAATAAATAAGCTCCTTAATTTCAATATAAATCCATAAAATCAAGACCACTAACAGCCATTAATAATCTTTGAGTATACATAAAATCTATCCTATTAAATGGACTCAATGTATCATAAGCTTTAACCGATTTAACTTCTTTATCACGATTAACTGCAGGTATTCTTCCTGGAACTAATCTTTTTTGTACATAAATTGGAAAAGAATTGTCATTCCAAAAATTATATCTTAAATTTTCATCGTTAAAAGCTTCTGGCCAACATTCCATAAAATACTTAATAAATATTATTCTAGATTCTATTATTCCAATACTATGTCTTATATTTTTGAATATTTGATCTAATTTCATTTTTGAATTAGGTCCTTCAGATATTTCCGTATTTTTAATTAAATCATAATTAGGGTTTGACATTATTAATGATATTTTATTCTTTAAAAATATTAGTTTTTTATTGATGTTACAATTCTCGTAATCAATCAAATATTTACCCCAAAAATCAAATGTTTCAGTTTTATTAAAATACAATTGGTTATCTAAAAACATTTTTTTGATTCCTATATCTTTTTGAATTACTTTAGACCATTTTTCTGAAAAATCATGTATTTCATTAATATTACTCTGCATTTCAAAAACAATAGCTTGAGTTCTTTCTAATGTTGATTTATAAACTTCCTGTTCATGTATTTTTTGATTTTTTTTGTTGATATATATATTAAATGCTAACCCAGAAATTCCAGTTATTGATGCAATAGCTGAAAAAACTAAAGTAAACGGTATTCCTTCCAAATATTTAATCATTAATTCACCACTAATATAAGTTAATTTCAATAAATAACTTGTTTAAATTTTTTTGAATTATTTAACTTTAATTTGCAAATATGTCTAATTGCTATCATCATTTAAAACTGACTTATATATAAATTGTTTGTGTTTAAATGAATCTATTCCACCTTCAAGTAAATTAATAATATCTAAAATAATATCCTTTTCAGTAGGATAACCACTATTCTTAACCCAACCATGTACGTTGTCGGATTGCATTGTAACAACCTGTTCTGGCTTAGAATTTGTAACAATAGTAGAATTATGAGTTATTATAATGACTTGGCTTTTATCCTTTTGTTTTCTTAATGAATTTACTAAATGTTTATATATAACTACTATCAAGATTATCCTCTGGCTGATCTAGTAAGAGTGGTGTAGAATCATTTGTTATATCTTTGAAAATAAATATAAAATCTAAAAGTGCTACAACTTTTTGCCCTAACGATATTTGTGATATAGACTTAAATATTTCTCCGTTATCGTTACCACTTTCATAACTATTTATATCAAATTCTAAATCTAAAATATCCGCAATTGATTGGTATTTATTAATAAAATTATAAATGTCAATTTTTGCAGCATTAATTATAATTGCTCCTATTTCTTTTAAAAGATTAACAATATTATTTTCATCAATTTTTTGTTTACCTTGATCTATTTCTTTAACCCCATGCTTATTAGATATAACATTAATTAAAATAGAACTCAAATCTTTGTATTTTTCATTTTTAAACATTAGATAAAAACCAATAACATTATAAGTTGATGCACCTTCAGATAAGAAGTTTTCAATTTCACTAAAACTAATATTATATTTTCTTAATATCTCTTTTTTTAATAAATGACTTGTACTTTTCAGTACGTTTTCCCAATTAAAAACAAAATCTGAAAAAGGTAATTGTTTATAAACAATCCTAGTATTAGATCTTTTATCATTAATCGAATTTATAGAAGCTAATACTTTATCTTTATGAATTGACATTTTTTCATAAAGCCGATTATAAGCTTCTTCTAATTTACTATCATTATTTATTTTAATATTTTTTAATTTAGGTAATGGATTTTTTGAAAAAGCTAATTGCTTTCTAATAAAGCTTTGGATTTCATTATCAGAAGCATTTTTTACTAATTCATTTATAGAATATGACTCCTTAAAGATGTAATTAAAAAAATTCTTTTTTTCTGTAATTTCGAAAACTGCATTTCCCTCTATTTTAAAAATTTGTATTTTTTCAAGTGTCGCCTTACTTACTTCATTCTTATTGAATTTTTTTCCATTTGGTCCATATTGAAATTCATGTTCTTTCCCATGCAAATATCCTTGTAAAAATAAAGTTTCATCGAGATTATCAGTCAAGGGATTAAATTTAATAAAATAATCTTCATCATCTAAAGTTACAGTCAACCATATAGTACCTTGATTACAGATGTTTTTTAATTGAGCAGTATTTATAACATTTTGTGAAAGAACAAAATTAATACAATCCAACAATGTACTTTTACCTGTTCCACGACCACCTATTATACAATTTAATGATGTAGAAAAGTCTAAATTAAGTGATTTTTCATTTCTTCCACCTAAAAATCCATTTCCTTCTATTGAAATATGTTTAATGTAAACTCCTGGGAGTGAAGGTTCTTCTAATTTTATTGCTATATCAGAATCATGAATAGCATTTGTGAATAAGTCAAAGCTTTCCTTTTGACCCTTAATCCAAAAAAACTTTTCACCTAAATCTTCTAATTTATGAGAATCTTCGTCATATAAAATCACTATATTATTAAGCTTTTTATCAATTATTAATTTATTTAAAAGATATTCCTTTTTTGTGAGTTTTGATAACCCCACAATGCTCATATTTTCTTTTGAAAATAATTTCTTTTTATAAGCACCACTACCATAATTATCACTTTTAAAGATATTCTCTGCATTTAAGTGAGCAACATATGCAATACCACCCAAGTCTTTAAACTTCTCAATAACTTGCCATGAAGCTAAGTAAGAACCTTCGCCAGCAGAAACAAGAATTTCATTTAAAACTTCTTTTACTTGATTTTCCATTTCTTCAGTATTATCAAATATTCCTACAACATGAAGTTTATCCCCACATGATACTTCCACACCAAGTTGAATAAATGGAACAAATGAATTATCACGATATCTTTTGATAATATTAACAGCAGAATTTAATCTTTCATATCCATCAATTGTATTATGGTCAGTTATTACTGCTAACTCAATTTTCTTAATAATTAAGCACTGTGCCATTAACAAATAAAATATTCCTTCTCGGTAAGAAGGAAAAACATTTTTCTTTACTAAACCCTTAATATAGTTTTTATCAATACCTGTAAATTTATATAGGCTATTCTTTTCAGCAATGCTTTCAGCCTCTTTTTCTGTAACCTGTTTCATACGTTTATCTTTACCGTTAATGTTAACTTTATAATCGTGAGAAGCAGGAGAATGAAAATGAACTACAGTTTTATGATAAGTTCCATAAGAACTTTCAATTTTATTCAATGAAATTAACTTATTACTTAATTCAGAATTATGATTTAAATCTCTAACATAACGTTCTCTAAACTTCATTAGTTTACTCCATCTTAATTATAGGAAAACAAATTTACATAATTTCTATTCTTTCAATTCCTTATAAACATCGCCAATTTTAACTTTTTTATACTTAGTAAAATCATTCCCTTCATCTTCAAATTCATTACTAAACAAATCAAATTCTACTACTCGATTTTTAGGAATAATGTCTTCAGAGTCACTTTCATTAATTATAGATTCAAAAGTAGATTCGATACGTTCAACATATACCCGATCATATCTTTTCCCAATCAATTTCCATTCACTAAATATTATTGGGTTATCCTTTGAATTTTTATAGGTTAAAGTATTTCCTTGTACAATATTAGCTTTAATTATAGTATTTGCACTTTTCAAAACATCCTTATTTTCAGAACTATTAAATTTATCTATTATGATTTCTCGATAAATTTTCGAAAATATTGCATACATATTCATTAAAAGACTTGATAAATTATCATGTAGATACTCAATCCCATAAATTGATGATAATGCAATCAGAGAGTTGTCATTAAATTCTTTTTCAGAATTACTTATTTTTTTTGCTAGTTCTAATTTTCTTCTTAGGACCTCAACTAAAAAGGCACCTTCACCAGCTGCTGGCTCTAAAAATGTAGAGGATAGAGAGCTAAATTCTTTTAATATTTCTGGCTGATTTAACATCATTTTTACAATATAATTAGGTGTGAAAACTTCTCCGTGATTTTTTACACGATCATCAGATTTTATTAAAAATGGCATTACGTCTCCCCCCTCAAATAGTAAAAATTTATAGAATATAATTTTACTACCCCCAGTAACTCACGTTATTATTACACATTATAATAATTTTATCATTTAATAATATAATATAAAATTTATTTTTTTATTATTTTGTGTTATAACATTTAGTAACAATAGCTTATTAAGGGGGAATCATAATGGGATATTCTTCAGATCGGTCTTTCACAGACTTTGTCCATGAAAAACTTGCTATTCCAATAATATATTCAAAGCTTAACTGGATATGTGACAATGAAAAAAGTAACTATAAAAATGAAAGAGATCTTAAAGATGAAATTGATTATCAAGCTATCGATTCTAATGACTTTAAGATAACCATTCAAGAAAGATTTAGAGACGAATATTATAGTAAGTACAATGATTTCACGATAAGATATTCGAGAGAACACAGCAAACGAAAAGGTGAACAAAAATCAGAGTATTATAAATTAAATGCAGATTATTTTATTTATGGAATAACAAATGGCAAAAAATTTCCTGATAAGAGATATACTGTAACAAATTTCAAAAAATTCATAGTTTTCGATGTCAATATGCTTAGAAACTTATTTAGAAAATCTATTCTTCGTATTCCAATTGAATTTAATACTCCAAATAAAATTATAAATGAAAATGGTATGAAATTTATTAATGTAACAAAAAAGAGAAACACTGATAATTCATCCGAATTTATTGCAATAGATCCAAAAATTTTAAAAACATTAATTGGTAATGAGATTGATAATATTGTTATTTATCAATCTGGATTTTATTAAAAATAAAAATCGATTATGACAAATTTGCAATTATTGTTGTAATCGATTTTTTAATTTAGTAATATATTTAAAAAAAATTATAATTATGCCTAATGACCTGAACCCCCTAAATTGGACAAACAATTTAGGAGGTTCTTTTTGTATTCTTTAGATAAAAAGCTTGCAGCTATTAATGATTTTCATTCAGGCATGTCTAGTACTCAAGTTATGAAAAAATATAATATTAAAGGTACTGCTACAATTTTCGAATGGATTAGGCGTATTGATCAATTTGGAATTGATGGATTAATTTATAAACATGAAAAGACAAAATTCAGTTATTCATTTAAAATAGAGGTACTTATATGGCGCCTCAATAATCAAGCTTCTTATCCAAATGCCGCTCGGCATTTTAAAATTAGAAACCCCAATACTATTTTTATTTGGGAACGAGATTTAATTGATGGACGCCTTAATCCTTGTTTGGAAGGGCCACCTAAAATGACTAATAATGATGAACTAATTTCAAAAAACAAGTATAAAGAACTTGAAGAAGAAAATGATTATTTAAAAGCGAAGATTGCATATTTGGAAAAATTGGATGACTTGGTTCAAAGGAAGAAGAAATTTCCAACCAAGAAAAAGCACAAATAATCACTGAGCTAAGGCATAAATTTAAACTAGTGCATCTATTGAAAATAGCTAATCTTTCTAGAAGTAGCTACTATCACTCCATTAAACATGATTATAGTAAAGATTGTGCTGAATTAATTGATGAAATTCGTGAAATAAGAAGTAATTTCAAAGATTATGGTTACCGTAGAGTTACTTTAGAATTAAGAAACCGTGGGTTTCAAGTTAACCATAAAAGAGTTTTACGTATTATGAATGAAAATGAAATATTATGTGATGCTTATGATAAGAAAGTAAGAAAATACAATTCTTACAAAGGTAACTGTGGTAAGAAGGCACCTAACCGTTTAAATCGTAGATTTAAAACTGATCGGCCATTTCAAAAAATTGTTACTGATGTTACAGAATTACGTTGGGGAAACGAGACAACCAATGAAAGAACTTATTTTACAACTTTTATGGACTTATTTAATGGCGAAATTTTAACTTAGAATTTAAGTTTACATCCAACGGTTGAATTTATTTTAAAACCTCTTAGGGAACTTATTAAACTTCGACCAGATTTACCATATAGAATGACTATTCATTCTGATCAAGGATTTCAATATCAAAATGATGAATTTATCAAACTTCTCAAGCAGAATAAAATATTTCAAAGCATGAGCCGTAAGGCTACATGTCTAGATAATGCATGTATGGAAAGCTTTTTCAATCAGTTAAAAGTGGGAACTACTAGAAATAATCATTATCAAACGTTAAATCAGCTTCAAAATTCCACTAAAGATTATTTAATTTATTACAATAATTATCGGATTAAAGAAAAACTGGAAGGTTTATCACCGGTTAAATACCGGCAACAAACCTTCCAGCTAGTTGCATAATTACTATCCAATTTTGGGGGGGTGCAGGTCACTAATCATCTTTACTCCATTTTTTCAGCTGTCTTTTCAATAAATTTAATTTCTTTATCATCCAATTTATATTTTTTAAATAACTGTCTATCAATATCACCAATATTGTTATTCCAATCAATGTCGGATGAATTAGTAAAATTTTGAATTGGAACATATTTCCAAACAATTTTTGAATTATGTTGGGTTCTTTTCAATATACCTAGTAAGACTCTAACAAATTTTGTTTTTAAATATTTCAAAAGATTTTTTGCTTCTATCACATTATCAAATTTACCTATACTGACAAACGAATCATTTGTTCCCATACCAGCTAGTGACAATTGTGGATTACTAAATTTTTCACCTATTTTCCCATTTCCATTAGCTTCAGGCAAAACCACATTGATTGTATCTAAATAATCATTGTTTTCAATATAATCTGAACGTATATATTTATATTTTCTTTTAGAGTTTTGTCTTCCCAAAATCTTTAAATAGCATTTATTATCATCAGGTTCTTGATCAAAAAATAATTTTGGTAACTTAGCAAAATCATTTGTATCTACTGCACCTGAATCAGGTGCAGTAGCAGAAAATTTATAGATACCTCTTGATGATACTATACCCTCAATTGATTCAAATCCATTTGCTTCCTCTACTTTTTTCAAAATAGATTTTAATTCTTCAAATGGAATAAACAATCTTATAGGTTTAAAATTTCTATTTGCATCCCTATAAGTAATTGCAACTCCACCTTTTATAGAAGTATTTGGAAATACGCTCTCACTATTAGGAAAATATTCAATAATTTTAAAATGGCTATCATTTAGCATTTTATTGTTCCATTTTTTTGAAGTTGAACCAGCATTAAACAAAAATCTTGCAGGTGTAATTAATATAACTTTTTTTGCTAATTTTATAGATAAGTCATAAAAATCATTATAAATTGGATCCATTTTGTTATTAGATCCTTTTGTCTCTTCTTGGTATGGTGGATTTCCAATAACTACATCAAATTTCACTTTATCAAAGCCTTCTTCCACTTTGTTTCTAGTTTTTTCAATATCTTTTTTTATACTTTCTACAATACCATCAACAAATCTTATATTTGTTTCGTAATTATTGTAACCACTAAGCGTTCTTTCTGTAATTGTCTTTGCCATTGGAGTTTTTGCAATTACATATATATTTTTTGAGAGTATTTGTTTCCATAAATCATCTTCATCTTTTGATGTAAACTTTCCAGCACTGTTTTCATTTAGTTTCTTTTGTGCTTGATAATATAAAGAAGTAGCTACATATAACGGATATAGTCCGGTTTTAGAATTGATTTCTAAGATATCTGCATCTGGTTTAAATGCTTCATTAGTAATATCTGTATTAATCCAATGATTAGCTGATTTTCCATCAATAGTTACGTTTTTATACTCATCGTCAAAAAATGAATATCCACCAATTGTTTTACCAAGTTGCATATTAACAACTCGCCATGGTGTCAAAACAGTTTCTTTATCTGGATTTTTAAATGTTCCAAAAATCTCAGCTAATTTTTCTGTTCTCTCAATCGGGTTTAAATTATCTAATTCTTTAACTTTTCTTCTTATTATTTTTCCTGCTTCAACAAAAATTTCATTATCGTAATACTTTGTAAAAGTACGGAATTTATCCTTAGTCACTCCAACTGGCATAAATTCTTCCCATGATTTTTTATCAACTTTATTAATAAAATCATTTATAGAAATATCATCGTTAATATCAGCTTTCATCCCATAAATCATAAGTGGGATTCTAATTGAAACCCCCTTTAAAATTGAAATCATAGTTCTACGTTGCTTACGAACTTTATTTTCTTTATCAATTAATTCTTGTTCTTTAGGTGTTCTTGATTTCTTTGGCTTTTTTTGTGCTTCTTCCGCTTGATCATATTCTTCATCAGTAAGTCCATTAGAATTAATGTCTATTTCAACTTTTTTACGTTCTTTCTTAGTTGTACCAACAATTGATTTCAAATCATTAAATTCTTTTAAATCTTGTTCATCTATTGTCTTTAGAAGTTCGTCACTATACAAAGAATCATCATCAAAACCAGTTTTAACTGCTTTTTCTGCATAACTTTTCTTAATGTTTGTTATTAGGTCATCAACATTATATGGTTTCATGGAATTACCTGACATTCCAACAACCGGCATAAAATTCAGTAATTTTGACATTTGTGCCTTTTGGCCTGCTTTAGTTGGTTTTCCAGCTCCAGTATTTAAGCTAGTTATCCCAGCAGCCATAGTCAAAGCACGGTCAGGTGCAAAATCAAAAATATAAGCATGCTTTTTCATACCTAAAATTGGATCAGAGAAAGGAGTTTGTGCCCTAAATGCTGCTTGAAGGTATTGAGTCGCACTATTGGTATTTGAAAGAAATACTACACCCGTCCACTCTTTAACATTTACTCCAGTTGTAAGTTTACGTACTGTAAGTGTAATCGTTTTTGTTTTTGAGGGCTCATCGCCAATTGCTGACCTAACTTTATCTAAATCCTTTTCATTATCTAGTAGTTCTTCTCCAGTTGCTTCTCCGTTTTCAACTACATTAACAATCTTATAGTCTTTAAATACCGGATGTTTATCCATTAGTTCTTTTAAAGCTTTAGCTGAAGCCACACTAGGAAGAAGCCAAAGAGTATGTCTAAGTTCATTTCTAAATTTTTCTGTCGAAAATGGATATTTGGTTGATTTACTAGTGTGAGTAATATTATTTAAAAACTGATTAACTTCTACCGCATGTATAAATTTACCTTTATCATCAACTCTAAAAAATTCTTTAAAGTTAAAAGAATTATCAATATTTTTATATTTATCTTTAGCGTTCATTTCAAAAGTATACATTGAAATACTTGGAAGACCCTCATATGGATTAACTTTATCTGGATGATCCAAAGCAAATTTTAATTTCGCTTCTTGTTCCATTACATAATCCCAGGTAAAGGTATCTTCTTCTGTATAATTATCGGCTATATTAAATGGAGTTCCAGATAATTCAAGTAACCTAGTATTTTCTTTTTTTACAGCTTTAATTACTCTTTGAGCTAAGTCTGTTTGAGTTCCCTCATGAGCCTCGTCAACAATAATCAAATCCCAATTAGTGTCAAATATCTCTTCGTTTTTATCTCCAGCTTTTCCACCAATTTCTTCAGATCCACGTAGATCTTGAATGCTAGCAAAGTAAATAAATGGATTTTTAGAATCAATTAAGGTTTGAACATTTTTCTCCCCTTCTTTTTTGGAACCATACTTATATCCAGCTTCTGACATTTTATTTTTCTTAAAATCAGAATACCAACTATCCGAAACTATTGGACGATGGGTCATAATTAAAACTTTTTCAAATTTCTCTTCTTTAACTAATTGCAAAGCAGAAATTGTTTTCCCAAAACGCATTTTTGCATTCCAAAGCATTCGATCATTTTTCTTCTTTGCAAAAACTCGCTTTGTTTTACTAATCGCTTCTTTTTGCTCTGGACGCAATTTTATTTCAATACCTTGCCCTTCATCAGTTAAATCAAGTGACGTTTTTCCTTCTTTAACAGCTTTAATTGCCCTCTTAACAGTGTCTAAATCTGTTCTAAACCATTCATTACCATCAGTAATCACATCTTTTTCAATATGAGATCTTTCTAACACCTCATGAACTTCATGGTCAGTAAAAAACTTACCTCGATTTTTATCCCATGCTAATTCAGCCCATTGTAAATTATGTTTGACCCCAGCAGTTTTCATATACTGATTAATTCTTTTATCAGCAGCATTTCTCAAATCTTCACTATTGGGTTTTGTATTTATTTCCATTGCATCTGCTGGAACCGATGCATCTCCAACTTTTTCCAATCCTTTATAAATTGGATATTCATTTTTTGAATTATCAGCAGTTTGAACATAAATAAGCTTTTTTTCAAACTTTTGCATAGATTGAAACGTTGTTTGGAATTTTGGCTTTTCAAATTTTGTATGGGGTTCTATATCGGTATAGCTTTTTGTAAACCAAACTAAAACAATTTGTAATTTTTCCAAGGCTTCTAATGCACCATTTTGACTTATTGAATCAAAACTATGTGCACTTTCATTTCCAAAACGTTTAAGACTATATAATTTATCTAAAATATCAGTTGGTACAAGTCGTTTGTCTTTAATTGTATGTAAATTGCTGTCAAAACTGGCACGTTCTTTAACCTCGTAATAATTAAAATCTAAAATTCTTTTAGTAAGATTTTCTAGTATCTTTCTAATATTAACAGCAGTGGCCCCATAATGTTGTTCAGTGTATAAGCGTTCACTTTCAACAGCTGGATCATAATATTCTTTAGTATCCCAATCTTCGTTTAAAAAATCAAAATTGCTCATGTCTATACCTTCTAAAATTTAGTCTTTACTTAATTATAGCAAATATAATTAAGTGCATTATAAAATTGGTTATTATATGTTGCTGTGATAGTATATTAACAGAACGTACGTTCCGTTAATAAAAAAATATTTAAAGAAGGATTTTAATTAATATGGTATTAAATAGTAATGGTAAAGTTGAAAATTTATTAATAATTGGCAATGGTTTTGATTTATCCAGAAAATTACCAACATCATTTGACTCATATATTAAAAACTATAAAAAAAATGATTTCCAACAAGATAAAGCAAAATTTGAAGAATTTTTAGAGAATGTAGAAAATATTTTAAGAAATTATAATTCAAATAAATCTTTTAAATGGATTAATAATAATTTTATATCATTGATTCTTGGCACAAATACTAATAATTTTAGTTTTAATTCTTTATCTTTTTGGGATATGTATATGATTACAAAAAAACATATAAAATATTCAACAACTAATTGGGCAGATATTGAAACATTATTATTTGACTTCTTTAAGGGTGAACATAATTTTGATAAGATATTAAAAATTAAAAATCCAGCAAATAATTATAATGATATATTAAAACAAATTAAATTTCTCGATCAAATTGAAATTGTAGATAGTATTTCAAATAACATTAATGAAAAAAGTAAAATTATTGAAAAAAACTTCTATTTACAATTATTAGTTTATAAATTCATACTTAATCAAAATAAAATTGTAAATACTGAGAAATATTATGAATATTTGCTTTCAGAATTAAATAAATTCGAAAAAAATTTTTCAAATTATTTAATTACAAATTTAGATGTATCCAATTATATAAAAGAAAATAAAAATACTGACAAAATATACCATTACATTGTAAATTCAGATAAAAGTAGAGATTATTTAATTAATTATATTTTAGAAGATGTTAACAATAAAAAATTTAACTTATTAAATTTTAATTATGATAATTTTAAAAGCGATTATGTAAGTAAAATAAATCATATACACGGCTCTATAAATTCATCAGATAAAAAGCCTATAATTATTGGATTTGACTCGTCTAATGTTTTACCTAATGAACCCTATTATAGATTTACAAAGGCATCTAGGATTATGGAAGAAAGTGTTATTAAATCTGAAAAAATCTTAGATAAAAACATTAAAAATATTTATTTTTACGGTCATTCATTAGCTGCTGCTGACAATTCTTATTTTAATGCTATTTTTGACTATTATGATTTATATAATAAAGACATAAACCTAGTATTTTGCTATACACCATATGGGAATAACGAAGAAGAAAATAAAAAGATTAAATCTAATCAAATGAATTCTATAAATAATCTTATATTTAATTATGGCAATACTTTAAATAATACTCATGGGGGAAATATTCTTCCAAAATTATTGCTAGAAAATAGACTACATTTAAAAGAAATACCTAAAATTTATTCTTAATAATAAATCTACACAATCAAAAATTAATTTATTGACAATTCCTTGCTTAATTTCTGAAGATTTATTATTGTTGAAATTTTGTTTTTAAAATTAATAATGTAATTGCCTAATAGCAAAATATTTAAGGGGAAAATACTATGTACAGAGTTAAATTTCCAGCTAAAAATTTTTATTATGATAAAGAATATTTATTAAAGAGACTATCATTTTTAAAAGAAAGAATATCGAGTGAAAATTTATCAATTAATGATATTTTTGAGCTAAAAGCCATCAGTTCCTGGTTAGTAAGAGAACAAAATCGTGATACGAAAAATATAAGATTAATAAATATTACAGTAAAAAAATACTTTCAAAACACATCAATTGAAAGCCTTTGTAATGAAATTAGTAATGATAAATTAGAATTTATTTATCAAAATGAATTTTGGAATATGATTGAGAAATTTAGATTTTCTAAAGAAAGTATTTATTCTAAAGAAGACGTTAATTCTTTATTATCTGTCTGTACATCAAAAAATATTCGTTTTCCTCTAACTAAAAATAAAATTGTAAATGATAGTAAGTCATTATTAAAAAAAATAGTAAAACAAGATTCAAGAAATATAGGATTATTTATTAATAATGAAAAAATTCCAAAAGAAAACATCGATTTTTTAACCTTAAAGGAAAAAAATGATATGATTCGTGATTATATTAAAAAAGCGGATTTAGATTGTTGTAGCTATTTAGATTTAATTAAACTATCTAAAATTTCTAATGATGAAAATAAATTATTAGCAATTGAAAAAAATGATGAACTAATGTCAAAGTTATCCCTTAAAAAAATAGAAGAAAAAATATCATTAAAATTACTTTCAAATGCTCTTGAAGATTCATATCCATTTGTTGATATTCCTGATAATAATGGAAATAATACTATCTATGTAAATAAAAATAGATTAGATAAGTCTATAAGTTCTAAATTGTCATTAATCAACTCTATAAAAACAGAATTAAGATATATGTCCTCATATGGACTGATTATTTTCCCATATTTAAACCTAATTAAAATAGGATTCGTAGATCTGATAAAAAATATAAAAAGCTCAGATGATATAAACATGTATAATCCTTCTTTTAAATTAGTACATTCTATACCGATTTATAATTCTATATTTGAATCATTTTTGGAATACATTTCAAAAAATGATTTTTCATTAGAAAAAAATTTAAATTGGTATTTAAATGATTACCTAAATCAAGAATATGGTATTAATGATATAACAATTATTTTTCCTGAAAATCATGATGAATATCGCATTTGTGATTTATTTTCTTCATTCCACAGACTTCTCAAATTTATTGACAAATACGCTAAAAATAATAAATTTAACAGAAAACTGTTAAATTTGGTTTCTGAAACTCCAAGATTTAATGAATTAGAAAGTGTTCTGCCAGATAAGTACATTAATTTAAATGATCCATTGCTATTGAAATTTCAAAATTTTCTGTATAACGACTTTTTCTATGGAACAAAAAATGATAACAGTTTTTTGGAATGTCTAAAAAATGATTCAGTAAAATATAGTAAATTAGATAGATTAGATAAAAATGCAATCGATTATTTTATTAGTAAAAAAATTTTGATGGTAGAAAATAAAAAAGTAAAAATAATTAATCCAAATTTATTACCCATTCTTATTCAAAATCATGATTATGCAACAATATCTAAATATAGTTTTAATCAAAAAGGAAGGAATTTCATTGACAAATTAGTTAGTGAAAACAAGGCTAACTATATAAATAAATTATTATCTCCAGCTGAAGCTGATTTTTTTGAATTCATTTTTTCAAATAAGTTTTCTGATGGGCTCGGACTTAGAAACAAATATATGCATGGTAGTGATGATCCAAATGTTTCTAAGCAAAGAAAAAGTGATTATAATTTCACTTTAATGATGATAAATTTATTAATTGTTAAATTTAACGATGATTTAAAACAAAGAAATATTTTAGAAGAAAAAAGTAATAAAAAATAAAATCGATATCCAAAGATATCAACTTTATTTTTTATTACCTAATTTTCCCTAATCAATCCCGCCAATAACATCTACAAATTCTTCATCAACACTTCGTTCTAACGTTTCCTGTAATTGCCCATTCTTTAATACATGAATGGTTTCTATCATTCGTTTTTCATCAGATTTGTTCATCACATTCTCCTTTTAATATCAAACTATACTAATTAATTTTATAATTCAACGCAAAAAAGGACGACATCCGCAGATATCGACCTTTTCGTTTACCTAGAACTAGGCAGCTTTCTTACTATCATCAAAAATGGGATAGTTTTTGTTATCCAGGTAACGAGCACTCACTGGAGTGGCGTAAAGTTTAACGCCATCTTTTTGAAACATACCCAAAGCTGAAATGCGTTCCATCAAAGCTTTGGCACTCGTTTCGTTTAAGTCTTGGTTCGCATAGTTGAATTTCATGGTGCGGACTTTATGTTCTTCTGATTTAAAAACAAATTCTAAAATTTTCATATCATAGTCTCCTTTTATTCAGCAATGACGCTGGCATTAGTAACAACAATTTTTTCGACTGCTTCGCCTGATAAGTCTGTCAAGATTGCCCCGAATTGAGCCAGTTGGTCATCGGACACGCTATCAACTAAGTTTGCGTAATTGACTTTCCGTCCCTTTAAATGTGCTTCCCCAATCATGGTGAAGGTTGCTGTCGTCTTTAACCAGTTCTTTTTCATATTCTTTTTTCTCCTCTTTGTCAGTAACATTATAGTTTGTAATCAGTTGGCCAACCCTTACATATACTAGTAACGAATTAGCCACCAAATGTGTTACCCCAAATTGGTTTTATTTTAGTTTTAATTTGCTTGCGCCACCCGTAGAGTGTTTTTCGTGAGACTTTTAGCTCTTCCGCTAACTGTGTCATCGTTTTTCCTTCCAGATAGAGCCCCCGCATTAATAATTGTTCTTTTTCATTTAAGACTGCTAACATGTTATTAAAAATTAGATTGGTTTCGACATCCGCTAACGCTTCATCATCAAAGGCTAAGTTGGTTAGTGGTTCTACCCCCCCCCCCCCCGCAAAATCGGCGTATTAAGACGGTTTGCACGCCTTAGCTTATCTAACAACCGCCACTTGACAGATTGGTAAATATAGCTCAACATTTGTTTTTCATTGTCGCGTTGCTCGGGATAATTTTGATAAGCAGCCACAAATTCAAGTCATCCTTCTTGCACCAAGTCTTGGTAATGTTCATGCCACGGTCTGACATTTAAACGCTTCAACACGCCAAACACCACGACTTCGTGGTCACCTTCTAACATAAAGTCAAAGGCCGTTTGATAATCGCTTTTAGTTTCCAAATAAAAAAATCTCCTGTTTAATAGTTTCTGACAAGAGATACGTATAATTCTATTATTTAGTTTTGCTTAAACTGTGTCCTGTTTTCGTTTCAAACTCCGCATCGCATAGTTAAACAATTGAATCACTAATTCTGCAAGTAAGAATCCCATTGCTAAAGATCCAGCAATCATTAAAACCTGCATTAAGAAACCAAACGCCACCCGTGGTTTATTCATTGCAATGTTTTTCATAACTTGGTACGCCTGTCCTCCCGGAACTAGTGGAACCAAAGCTGGAATGTTAAAGATAATTACTGGGGCTTTTTTTCGACGGGCTGCCACCATCCCAAGAATTCCAATCGTAAAGGCTCCTAAGACATTTCCGCCGACATAGCCACCAACATAGGTATCATAAGCTAAATACACTAAATAAGCTGCCACGCCGACTAATGCCCCATCATTCAGATACTTTGGTGAGACATTAATTAAAATCGCAAAACCAAGGGTTGCCACATACACACCGACAATAATAATTAATAAATGCATCATTTACTTCACCTACCTTAACCAAATCAAGGAGAATGCCACTCCAAAGCCTATAGCACAGGCGCACATCAAGGCTTCAATTCCTCGAGCTGGTCCACTAATTAAGTTTCCAGAAATTAAATCCCGAAACGAGTTCGTAATTTGTACTCCTGGAACTAAGGGCATTACGGATCCAATAATGATATTATCAACACTTTGTCCTAGCCCAATGTGCACAGAAAAAATTGCCATTGCCCCAATTGAAGCGGCGGCAATAAATTCACTAATAAAACTAGCTTGGACACGCCTGGAAAAGATGGTAAAAATCATCCATCCCAGCATCCCAACTAAACAAGTAATAAAGAAATCGTGAATATCATTATTGAAAACGACAGAAATACAGCCAGAAATTAAAGCAGCTGCAAGTAACATCATCCAATATGGATAATATAGTCCAATCCGATTCACCTTATTCAATAAATTATAAAATCGGTTAAGTGAAATTTTACCTTGCGCGTAATCCCGTGATAACCGATTTACCATTGCAATTCGCCGTAAATTAAAAGTTCGTTTCTCAATTTCTTTAATTTGAGCTCCCGCTTCATCATTAGCAGAAATCATAATTCCTGTAATCGTAACGTAGGCATTTAAGTCATTTAACCCAGCATTTTCTGCAATTCGTTTAATGGTATCAGAGACCCGGTTCAGTTCCGAACCATTTTCAATTAAAATGGTCCCAGCTAAAAGACACGTTTGAACCACTTTATTCTTATATTCTTTGGTTTTTTTCGGTTGTGTTTGCTCTGTCATTTGGCCACCCACTTTCTTCATGTTCTTATAGGATACCAAAAAATTAGCCATTTTTGTAACCAAATCTCAATTCCTTTTTAAAAATTATTTTACGTACCGACTAGTTACCGCTATAATTAGAATATACATTACTGTTTCAGTCACAGGAGGAATTAGCATGAGCGACAATTTGTCATTCAACGATTTAAACGAACAGGCACAAGCCAAAGCAATCACTGGTTTCATGCCATTTTACGGTAAACTACTTGCAGCAAACGAATTAGATGTGATGACCATCTTTGATTTCGACCACGTAATGGCTGACATTAACCGGTCTATCAAGGACGTTAGCAACAAAAATCCTGATGAACTTTATCCATACGTAATTAACTTTAACTCTGATGCTATCCATGACTTAGTTAATGAATTACCACAGACTTACTTTGAAAACGGTAATCCCACGACAGATTGGGCAGAATGGTACGTTGCTGAAACTAATAAGTTAGATCCTAACGCTACACTTTAATTAACTGCAGCTAAAAAGCTCGCCACTTCAATGTGACGAGCTTTTTGTTAATTTAAATATCGTGATCTTTACTATAAAAGAAATCCTCGTTTTCACCACGCACCGTTTCTGGTTGAATCGTAACGTGATCAATCCCATATTTGGTCGTTAACAAGTGATTAATTTTATCATAGATTTTTTGCACCTCACTTAGTCGCAAATTATCCATGTTCACGTGCGCTGAAAAAACAACACTGTTTTCATCAACCATCAAAGCATGGACGTGATGGACACACTTTACCCCGTCAATTGCTAATAAGTCTTGATGAATCGCTTGATAATCTAAGTTGGGTGCCCCCTCCATCAAAATTCTGATGGACTTTTTAATCACGGGCCAACTTTCCCACATAATATAGAATGCCACTGCAATGGTAATCAATGGATCAATCATCGTCCAATTAAAGAAAGTTATCAAGATGGCCCCAATAATAATTCCAAATGACGATAACGCATCGCTTAATAAGTGAAGATAAGTGGCCTTCATGTTGAGATTATGTTGGGCGCCTTTACTTAATAAAATTGTGGAAATGGCATTTGCAATCGTTCCTACAACTGCCACCACTAGCATAATCACACCATTCACTTTTTCTGGATGTTGAATTCGATCAATTGCTTCAATAATCAAAAACAATGAAATAATTACCAAAAATAATGAATTAAATAGTGCTGACAAAATTTGAGCTCGTTTAAACCCATATGTATTTGTCTTAGTTTGTTTTCGTTGACTAATCACGTGCGCCGCATAACTAAAAATAATTGATAAAGAATCACCTAAGTTATGGATTGCATCAGATAGCAGTGACAAACTTCCTGAAAAAATTCCTCCAAGAAATTCGACCACCGTAATCGCGGCATTTAAAATCGTAACTTCAAAGAACCGTTTACCGGTTAATTCGGTGTTATGTTCGTGTTCGTGCATTTAAAAGTCTCCTTTTCATTCGACTTTGCTTTAAATTAAATAAAATCACCAGTGTACTCATTAGTTGGCATTTGTTTAAAATCGTAGTTTTCCACTTCTTCACCAGTTTTAAGGTAAGCATGTAAACTTTCAGAAATCATTAGGTTAACCGTATTATCTTTTTGTTGGAAAACCACCACTGGCTTACCCATTGCAACCGCTGCCCCAATTTCGTAAGCGGTTCCACTGTCAACGTTTGGTCCATCAAAATCAATCACCGCTAATACGGCATCCGCTGCTTCAATATTTTCAATATCACGTTGGTAAATTTCTTTAGCCCAAGGTTTCGTAAATTCTTTATTTTCAGCTTCTTGATGTTTTCGAGGTGAATAAAAATCTGCTACCGTCTTGTTATTCGTCAAAGCCTTTTCAACCATTTCAATTCTAGTAATTTGTTCTTCGCTAAAAAATGGACTTGCTAAATAAATTTGAGCCATTTTAATCCTCCTCATTATTTTCGGCAACAATACGCCAAGTTCCTTGATCATTTTTTTCTAATTGTTTCAAATAATTTAAAACTGTTTCGGCACTTTTAGGATCATGCTTTTCTAAGTGATTTAAACCCGCTCCTGTATTCATTGGCTGACTTAAATTAAAATCGCCATCCAGCTCTAAGTCACCCTCAGAAAAAGCCATGACCGTTTCACCTGTTGCAAGCTTCGTGATGACAAAAAATAAGGTAAAATCATCCTCAACTGTCATGTAAGCTGGCATTGCCCAAATTTGGGGTGCAATTTCCATCATCTCGTAATCTTGAAAATGATACTTTGTGTGATTTGCTTCAGTTACTGGTTCAGCTAAAGTAAACATCATCTTATCAAAAGCTTTGGTCCCTAACTTAATGTTATCTTCCACGTGCATTCCTCCTATACAGGTCTTAAAGCTATTTTAGCATATTCTTTTAGTTAATTATGCAGAATAATTTTGATTAGCAATTTGTAAATCAGCAGGCAATGGCGCTTTAAACTCTAATTGCTGCCTTTGAAATGGATCAAAAAAGCTTAACCGCTCCGCATGCAAAGCTTGTCGCTGAATTCCAAACTTCATTGGTCCATGATATAGTTCGTCGCCTACCAAGGGATGTCCCAAATGGGTAAAGTGAACGCGAATTTGGTGCGTTCGCCCAGTATGCAATTTAACTTCTAAAACCGTTGCATCCGGCAACTCCTGCTTAACCCAGTATTCCGTTTGCGAAGCTTTGCCGTGCTCTGTCACTTCGCGATAAAAATGATTAGCTACTTGACCAATTGGCAAATCAATTATGCCGTGTTTTTCAGTAATTTTTCCTTTCACAATTGCTACATAACGCTTATCAATCGTTTTATCAGCTAAGGCCTGATTAGCATAGCTATTGGCTAATTGATTTTTGGCAACTAACACTACTCCACTAGTAAAACGGTCAAGTCGGGTAATAAGATGCGGACGTAAATCAACTGCAGCCTCATCAATCAAATGGCCTTTAATCCGATTAACGAGGGTATCAGTTGCATTTGCAGGACCGGGAACGGAAGTTAAGCCGGCCGGTTTATTGACGACTAACCAATTATCATCTTCGTATAAAATGTGTAATGGCTGGTGACTAACTGCTACTTTCGGATCAGCTGTTTCTGCAGGAAAAGTAATGGTAACGATTTCTTTTGGCTCAATCTCTCGGTTAGGCGCAATCAATTGACCATTAACTTTAAAGCTAGCGGGCACTTTTTTTAAGGTGTTATACATCCGATGACTAACTCCATGGTCAATGACTAATTTCTTTAACGAGATTGGTTGTGCTTCATCATTTTTCCAGTCCACTTGCATGTATGCTTCCCCCTTTAATCCAACCCTCAGTTATCTCAATCTTAACAAAGTGATTGGTGCGTCACAACTGCCTAATTTTGAGTAACAAAAAACTCTCCAATTAAAATTTAATTGGAGAGTTTTTACTTAATTAGACTTGGTCATTAAATAAACCAGAAGTAATCAAGTAGTTATAGGCATCATCTGCTTTTTTGTATGTGTGTTCTTTGGTATCATTCCAATCTTTAGAAATTACCATTCCCGTATCAGAAAGGTAGTTTGTAAAGGCCCGTACTTTAACGGCGTCAGTTCCTTGGGGAATAACTTTAGCACCTTGTTGTAAACTACCAGCATCATCAACCGTACCTAACACATCGGCATCATTAGTGCCTTTTTTTACTTCGAGACCAGCGTTTTCGGCTAGTTTTAAAACTGCTGCATAAACTTCATTTGTCATGATAATCACCTGTCATTTATTATTTGTCTACTCTTAATTCTACCGATTATCTACGCATATGCAACGTTAATGCATTAATTGCCACAATAATTGTAGAAAGTGACATGATAATGGCACCGACAGCTGGTGATAAAACGATTCCAATTGGAGCCAAAACTCCAGCTGCTAAAGGCATCGCAATGATGTTATAGCCGGCTCCCCACCAAAGGTTTTCGACCATTTTGCGATTAGTGGCCTTAGCAAGTTCAATGAAATCGATAATATCTTCAGGATCGCTTTTAACCAAAACAACATCCGCTGAATCAATGGCAACATCAGTACCAGCTCCAATTGCCACCCCAATATTAGCTCGTGACAAACTAGGTGCATCATTGACCCCATCACCAACCATCATCACATCGTTGCCTTTGGCTTGATATTCCTTAATGATAGTTTCCTTTTGGCCTGGTAATAATTGAGCCCGATATTCAATATCGCCTAATTGATGAGCGACTTGTTTAGCAGCCAAATCATTATCTCCAGTCAACATTACTGGAACAATATTCATCGCCCGTAAGTGTTTAATTAATTCAAAGGAAGCCGGACGAATCACATCTCCTTGAGCGATAATCCCTAAGACTTGCTTACCACTAATTAAATAGCTGACTGAGTTTCCCTGACCTGCTAAGTGATCGAATTGTGCTTGGTCATACGTTAACTGATGATCTTTAAGGTAAGTTGCCGTAACAATGGCATAGTCTTTGCCATTAATGGTTCCTTTAATCCCAACTCCTTGCATAATTTCCACGTTTTGGGCTGGAACAGGAGTAATTCCTTCTTTTTTAGCCGTGTGAACTAATCCAACGGCTAATGGATGACTAGAATTTAATTCCAAGTTAGCTAAAATCTGTAAAACTTGTTGTTTAGTTAAATCTGAAAGTGATTCCAATGCATTAACCGTAAAAACTCCTTCAGTTAAAGTTCCCGTTTTATCCATAAAAACATAACTAAGTTTTTTAACCGCTTCAATTGATTGACGATTTCTAATTAATAACCCGTTTTGGGCAGCAATTGAAGTACTCCGCGCAATAACTAATGGAATAGCTAACCCTAAAGCATGGGGACAAGCAATTACTAAGACCGTTACCATCCGTTCAAGTCCATAACTAAAGCCACTAACAATTGTCCACACAATTAAAGCTAAAATCCCAATTGATAAAGCACTGTAGAATAACCAACGTGAAACTCGATCGGCTAAAGTCTCAGCCTTTGATTTTTCTTTTTGGGCATCTGCAACTAACTTAATAACTTGAGCTAAATATCCATTTTTTCCAGTTGCAGTTACTTTAACCGTTAAGGATCCGTCACCATTAATTGATCCACCAATTACCTTACTTCCTACAGTTTTAGTAACTGCTTTTGATTCACCAGTTACTAAAGCTTCATTCACGGCACTTTCACCTTTAACAACCACTCCATCAGTTGGAATCTTTTCCCCACCTTGGACTAAAACTTCTTCACCCACCTTTAAATCATTAAGTGGTACATCTTTAGTTGAACCATCTGGTTGAAGCAAATGTGCCGTATTAGGAAGTAAGGCTGCCATTTTTTTCACAGCACTTCCTGCACTCATCACTGCACTCATTTCAATCCAGTGACCCAACAACATAATTACGATTAAACTTGCTAATTCCCAAAAGAAATTCATGACCTTTCCATTTTGGTTCACAAAGGTATTCATGATAAAGGAATAAACACTGTAAATATAAGCCACACTAATTCCCATTGAAATCAAGGTCATCATGGCTGGTGCTTTAGCTTTTAGCTCTGCTTTTGCTCCACTAAAAAAGGGTTGCCCCCCGTAAAAGAATAAAATAGTAGCTAAAATTAAGACTACCCATTGAGATTCCGGAAAAGTAATTTGAAAGGGTAAAACAATTCCCATAAAGGGTGAAAGCAACAGAATTGGGATTGCTAAAATTAGTGAAATCCAAAAACGTCGCTTAAAGTTTCCCATGTGCATCATGTGTCCGCCACCCATATCCATTGAATCTCCATGATCCATGTGCATATGATGATCCATATTCATATCCATATTTTGATTTTTCATATCCATTTTACTTCTCCCTACTTGCAGCTTCCTGATGGTAAGCAGTTACAATCAACTTCATCAGGAGCAGTTTTCATTTTTGCAGTAATAACTTTTTGTAATGCCACTAGGTCACTTTTCGTCATTTCCGTGTTTTGAACTAGTTCAATTAAGGTTTTGCCGCTTTTCATTTTACAAAGATGGCTAAACAACTCATTAGCACTTTGATTCATGGCCATTTGTTCTGAAACTAAGGCCTGGTAAACAAATTGCCGTCCAACTTTTTCACTAGCTAAAAAACCTTTTTTGACTAATCGAGCTAACAACGTTTTAATTGTCGAATCTTTCCAATTCGATGCTGCTTGTAAATTTTCGATAATCGTACGAGTTGAAGCAGAACCAAGTGACCACACAATTCGCATTACGTTCCATTCTGCTCCAGTAATTAATTCAATGTTATTTTCCATATTTCACCGCACTTTCATCTACAATTGTAAACACAAATTAATTATAGTTTACAATTGTAGATTTTACAAGCCAAATGTCTAAAAAAATTTCTAACCGCTGGGCTAGAAATTTTATTTTTAATATTTACGTAAATAGATTTGGTCAATTCGATGTTGTGGCCCTTTATGAATAACCACATTTGCACGGTCTCGAGTGGGTAAAATAAATTCATTCAAGTTCGGTAAATTAATTGTTTCCCACGTTTGGCGAGCCATGTCAAGGGCTTCCGTCTCACTATATTTTGAATAACGATATAAATAATTTTGGGGGTCATTAGCTGCCGTTTTTACTAATTGTTGAAACCGATTTAAAAACCAGTCTTCAATTAAGTCAACTTCAGCATCAATGTAAATGGAAAAATTAGTAAAATCACTCACGTAAATGTTTTGTCCCGCTGGAATTTGTAGAGTATTAATCCCCTCTATGATTAAAATATCAGGATGATTAATAACTGTAAACTCATTGGGAATCACATCATAAACCTGATGTGAGTATAAGGGAGCTTTAACCTGATCTTGACCCTCCTTAACCTTCACTAAAAAGCTAATCAAAGCTTCCATGTCATAACTTTCAGGAAAACCTTTGCGAGCTAAAATTCCCTTTTCTTTTAAAACTTGGGTAGGATACAAAAAACCATCAGTCGTAATTAATTGAGTTTTCCGATTAGGTAATAAATAAGCAAATAAGTATTGTAATAACCGTGCAGTCGTTGATTTACCCACAGCTACGCTTCCTGAAATTCCCACAATAAACGGAGTTTGCCTCGACTTTTGGTTTAAAAAATCACTTTTTTTAGCTTGCCACTGTCGATAGCTAGCTAAGGCCTCACTAATTAAATGAACTAAAGGCATATAAACCTTGGTTACATCATCAAGTGATACTTTATCATTAAACGCCTTTAAATTTTCCAAGTCTGCCAACGTGATTGGATTCAGGTTGGTTGGATAAAACTGTTCCCAAGTTGCTTTATCATAAGCATAAAAATTATCCATGTGCTAGCCCCTCACAAGTTCGTACTGATCTTTGGGTTCATTAGCAAAAATTGGCGAAAGCTTACCAATTGAAACAATTGCTAAATTATGCATTGCTCGCGTACAAATTGTATAAACTAGCTTATCATCTGCATCAGTTGGGTAATTTCTCGCTGAACCATCCCACATAATCACATCATCAAATTCAAGTCCCTTAGCTAAGTAAGCAGGAACTACAATGGTCCCTTTCACTAGCCGTTGATTTTCGGTTTGAATTAAGGTAGCGGGAATCGCTTTAGCCTTTAATTGTGCTGCAACTTTACGACATTCAGCCAACGTTTTACAAATAATTGCAGTTGATTCATTCGCTTGATTATTTTTAGTAACTAACTGATCTACAAAATTAATAGCAGCACCTTCCGTGGGGACTTCGGCAAGGGTTGGTTTGGGACCCTTACGAGCAAAAGCTTCAATTACTTGACCATCTGGAATTAAATATTTACTAAAATCGGTAATTTCCATGGTTGAACGATATGATTTCAAAAGTTTAATGACCCGAATCTTAGCTGGATCAAACAGTTTTTTCAAATCATCCATCATTGTATGACTGTTTTGGTGAGTAAAAATGGCTTGATTCAAATCACCAAGCAACGTAAATTTGGCTCTTGGATAATTCCACTTGAGGTAAGCTAATTGAAATGGGGTATAATCTTGAACCTCATCAACAAATAAATATTTCATATCTAAATCAGGACGTTTTCCGGTAACTAAATCAAACAAAGCTAAATAAATTGAAACATCTGCCATGCCAATCTGACCAGCTTTAAAGCGTTTAATTGTACTATCAACACTCTTTTGCCAGTCTGCAACGCTGATTTGGTACTGACTTAAATCAACTAGTTGGGGCACGGTTTTTAAAAAGTGGGCAAACTGGCGATTAATACTAAAGAATCGTTGTTTTTTAATTTGCATTAGAACTGGACGAAAGGCCTGCTTCACAATCTTTTTAGCTAAGAAAGTATATTCCTTATCACCATCACCAATTTTGTCACCATATTTAGAGTAAAGTAACTGCAACTGTTCTTTAGAAAGCCCTTCAATCTTTTCTTCGACCCATCGTTGCTTCATCTCATTCCCAATATGACCGTTTAGAATCTTAACCAATACTTCTTTGGTAGCTTCTAATCGCGTTCTTAAAGAATAATTATCATTAAAACTATAATAAATTTCTTTTATCTTTTCTTTGGAAATAAAAACTTTATCTTTGAACATAATGTTTTTAAATTGAATATGACTTTGATTCAAACTCTTCGCATATTGGTTAACTAAATCAAAAAAGGCCAAACTACTTTTAAAGTTAATTACATTTTGCTGTTTAGGGTCTAAGGCCTCCTCAAACCGCTCTTGTAAAGTTTCAACCTGTAAATGTGGGACCCGACGACTCATGAATTGGTAATAAGTCATTTGGACCATATTTTGTTCCCCTAATTCAGGCAGCACTTGATTAATGTAATCATTAAAAAGTTGATTTGGGGAAAATAAAATCAATTGTCCAGGATTCAAGTTCCCTCGATAACGATAGAGTAAGTAGGCTACCCGCTGTAACACGGCAGCCGTTTTCCCAGAACCAGCAACTCCTTGAACAAAGAGTAAATCAGAACTTGTATCACGAATAATGGCATTTTGTTCTTGTTGAATGGTCGCCACAATGCTTTTCATCTTAGTAGCTGATTGGTGACTCAAGTTTTCCAATAGTAACGGATCCCCAACAGCTTCATCTGTATCTAAGACGTGTTTTACAATTCCATCTTTAATTTGAATTTCCCGTTTTAAAGAAACGTCAACGGTTTGTTTTCCCATGGGGGCCTCATACGTCATTTTACCAATTCCACTATCATAATAAACACTACTAATTGGCGCCCGCCAATCATAAATCAAATATTCATCAGGACGATCAGGATTGGTAAAAGAAGCTAACCCGATGTAAATTTTTTCAGGTTGATTTTCATCTTCTTGAATGTCAACCCGTGCAAAATAAGCATTTTTGTCTAATTTATCTAAAGTTTCCATGTCACGAGTCGCAGTTTGCCAGCGATTTTCTTTTTGCATTAACATTTGTTGTTGTTGCCGAACCGAAACTCCCGTTTCAATTAGACCACCATAAGTACTAGTTTTAACCCGAACATCATTGTAAAAATCTTTTTCTAGGTTTTTTTGCCCTGCTTTCGCTTTGGCAATTGTTTTTGTTAATTTATCCTTGGCCTGTCCAATTTTTTCACGTACCAAGTTTAGGTGTTTCTGTTCATACTCTTTAATCTTTTCTATTTCTGTCATCTTGCACCTCCAAGTCGTTCAACTCGAATAATAATTCTACCATAACGCCAGGGTAAACACGATTATAACGGGCTAAAATATGGTAGAATTTAAGCAAATACAATCAGTACGGAGGATAATCATGACAAAAATTAATTTATATTTTGTGCGTCACGGACAAACCTATTTAAACCACTATCGTCGAATTCAAGGTTGGGCTGATTCTGATTTAACTGATCGCGGCGTTTTGGATGCGCAATCTGCAGGAAAAAACCTAGCAAATATCAAATTTGACCAAGCTTACAGTAGTGATACAAAGCGAGCTAGTCGGACAGCTTGCATTATTTTAAAAGCCAATCCTTCTTCACTAGCTGAACCCATTCAAACCATGGCATTACGAGAAGAAAACTTCGGCTATTTTGAAGGAAACGATACGTCCCAAGCTTGGAACATGATTGGAGGGCCAGTCGGGGCAACTGATTATTCAGATATGATTAAAATGTTTTCAATTGAGCGAACCCGCGATATGATTGCTGATGCCGATCCATTTGGTGAAGCCGAAAATGATGCTCAATTTTGGGCTCGTGTCCAACCTGGGATGGATGAAATTATCAGCAACGCTAAGCCTGGAGACAATATTTTAGTGGCTGCCCATGGTACTTTAATTAGAAGTATCGTCAGCAAATTTAGTGATATTGATATTACCAATCGCATTTTAAATGGGAGCATTACCAAACTGGTTTACGAAAATGGCGAATATCACGTAGAATATTACAATCGAACTAACAACTTAGACGTGTAAGGAGCAATATGGAAAAAACAATCACCCCAGTTATTACCATTGGGTTAAATGTCAATAATCAAGAATTTGATTATTCAATGGAAGAATTAAAAAATTTAGTGACCGCCAATAATATGACAAGTGTTGAAACGGTCACCCAAAAACTAGATCATCCAGATGCTCGAGCTTATTTTGGAAAGGGAAAAATTGAATTTCTCGCCCAATTAGTTACTACCACGGGTGCTAAAGTCATTGTCGCTAATGACGAACTTAGTCCAAGTCAAATTCGGAATATCGAAAATGAAACCAATGCAACCGTAATTGATCGAACTGGATTGATCTTAGAAATTTTTGCTAACCGAGCTCAGTCACGAGAAGCTAAGTTACAAGTTCAAATGGCAAAGTTAAAATATCAACTCCCCCGTTTGCGAACTGGAGCAGGACAACGACTTGACCAACAATCAGCTGGAGGTGGACTTGCCAATCGTGGAGCTGGTGAAACAAAACTTGAATTAAACCGGCGGACGATTGAACACCAAATTGATCATGTCCGACGTGAATTAAAAGAAATTGATAAATCTTATGAAACTCAAAGTAAGCGCCGAAAAGAAAACAAAATTCCAACGGTTGCCTTAATCGGATACACTAATGCTGGTAAATCGACCATTATGAATCAACTTGTTACTAAATTTGGCGAAAATGACGAAAAACAAGTTTTTGTAAAAAATATGTTATTTGCTACCCTCGATACTAGCGTCCGTAACTTACATTTACCAGATCACAAACAATTTCTTTTAAGTGATACCGTAGGATTTGTAAGTCAACTTCCCCATCAACTGGTCCAAGCTTTTAAATCAACACTAGCTGAAGCAGCTAATGCTGACTTATTAATTCAAGTCGTTGATTATTCAGATCCCGATCAACAACTCATGATGCAAACCACTGAAACAACTTTAAAAGAAATTGGCGTCCCAGATTTACCAATGATTAAAGTTTTTAACAAAGCTGATTTAGCCGGAGCAAATTATCCAACTCGTGAAGGTGATAATTTAATTATTTCTGCCCTTGATGATCAATCAATTGAATTATTAACCAATGTAATTAGTGAAAAGCTTTTTCAAAATTATGTTACTCAAACTTTCTTAATTCCTTTTGAAAAGGGCGACGTTGTTTCAATTTTTAATCAAAAATATCATGTTACTAAAACGGATTATACAGAAGCTGGTACAAAATTAACCGTTGACCTTCCTGAACCTGATGCCAAGCGTTATACCCAATATTTAGAAAAAGATTAACATTTATCGTTGACAGCTGTTTATTTTAAATGTACAATAAATTCATATTCTTAAAGAAGAAAGCTAAGTAATGTTTCTTAGAGAGTTCGATAAATGCTGAAATTCGAATGTCACAACTTAGTTAGCCGCTTTAACTAATTAATTTATTAATATTTAAAAAGTGCTTCTACCATTTTTCGTAGAAGAATCTAGGTGGAACCGCGTGAAAGCGTCCTTGACATTCAATTGTCAGAGACGCTTTTTATTTTTAGGAGGAAAGAAAATGAAAAAGCAAGAAGACATTACCTTAAACCGATCTTTAGGTTTGCCAGCTGCCCTTGCATTAGTAATTGGAACAATTATTGGTGGGGGAGTATTTGTACGACAAGCAGCGGTCATTAATGATGCCGGTTCGGCTAAAGCTGCCATCTTAGCTTGGATTGCTGGTGGTCTTTTAACCCTTGCCGCTGGGCTTACGATTGCAGAAGTTGCTTCTCAAATTCCTAGTACTGGTGGACTTTATGCGTATATGGAAGAGATGTACAATGAACTCTGGGGATTCTTATCTGGTTGGGTACAAATTATTGTTTATGGTCCCGCTATGATCGCAGCGCTAGGTTCATTTTTGGCAATCTTAACCTCTGCTTTTTTCCATACCAGTCCAAGTTGGAACATTCCGATTGCTTTAATTAGCATCATTTTAGTCGGGATTTTAAACGTTTTTCCCAACAAATATGGCGCTAGCTTTGCTTTAATTACGACGGCTTGTAAGTTAGTTCCTGTAGCAGCACTTATTATTTTTGGATTATTCTTTGGCCACGCTGATGCCCTTGGTCAAACTATCAAAGGGATTCATGCCACAACGGGGGGGTTTGGAGTAGCAATGTTAGCTACTTTATTCGCCTTTGATGGTTGGATTTTAATTGCTAACTTAGGTGGAGAAGTAAAAAATCCACGTAAAGTATTACCCCAAGCAATTTCCTTTGGGATTTTAGCCGTTTTGGCCATCTATGTTTTAGTTGCTTACGGTGTTTTAAAAAGTATCGGTCCAGAAAAAGTGCACGAGCTGGGAACTGCTGCAATTCCTTACATCGCTAACCGCGATTTCGGTAATCTAGGTGGAAAAATCATTAGTATTGGAATTATCATTTCCATTATTGGTTGTATGAATGGAAAAATCATGACTTTTCCTCGGATTATGTATGCGATGGCTGAAAGAAAGCAATTACCTTTTTCAAAACAACTTGCTTACCTTAACCCCAAAACCAGAACTCCCATTTTCTCAATTTTCGTTGTGATTTTCATTGCAGGGGTAATGATTTGTTTAGGTAGTGCTGATCGTCTTTCAGAGTTATGTATCTTTACAATTTATTGTTTCTACGTCATGGCTTTCATTGGAGTTTTTCTACTTCGGAAGCGAAATCCAGGGATAAAGCGTGAATTTTCAGTGCCCCTCTTTCCCTTCACTCCCATTGTTGCGATTTTAGGTTCACTTTTTGTATTAATTTCAGAAGTTATCTCTGATCCGATCGGGGTCTTTATCTCCTTAGCAATTGTTGCCTTAGGAATTCCAGTCTTTTATTACCAAATCAGAAAACGTAAATAATGTAAAAGGAGCTCAGAAATTATGAGCTCCTTTTTTATTGATAATCTTGCATTAAGCGGTGCACCAATTCAGCAACACTTGGTTGATCTTGAATTAAGTCAATTCCGGTATTAATTGAAATTTCACCCTCTGCTAACTTTCCCTCCAACATTGCCGTTCGTGTACCACCCATTTTACGTGTTTCCGCAAAAGTTTCACGATCACCATCTGCAAATCGTCTAGCTAATTCATCCATTTTGGCATTTCGAATCGACCGTTGCTGAGGTGCCACTAAAACCAAATCTTCAACCGTTGAATTAATGATCTTAGCTTTGGCAGCTTGAGCAGTCCGATTTTCTTTAGTCACAATAAACCGACTCCCAATGTAAAATCCTTCAGCACCTAACGCACGAGCAGCTCGCACCCCACGAATGTCAGTAATGCCACCTGCTGCTAATACTGGAACCGAAACGGCATCCACAATTCTCGGGATGGTGGTAAAAGTTCCATTCCCCTTGGTTGGAATTACTCCTCCTTCATCATACCCCGTCGCAACAATTAAATCGGCTCCCAATTTTTCTTGAAGTCGAGCTTCAGCGGGAGTCGGATTATAGCTGCGAGTAATTAAAATGGCTCCGGCCGCCTTAATTTTTCGATAAATTTTTTCATCCGGTTCACCGCCAACGATAAAGTAATGCACATTTTCAGCTAATGAATTATCTAAAACTTTGTGGGCATAGGTTTGGTCTTGATCATGTGGATTTAATCCGATTGTCATCGCAAATGGTTGCTTGGTTAACTGCTGAGTCTTGCGAATTTGTGCGCGCATGACGGTCATGGCATCTTGTGCTAAGGAAACCCGCCCAGCGTTTGGTCCAAAACTACCCAAGCCACCTGCGTTGGAAACCGTGGCAACAAATTCTGCATCCGTTAACCAATTCAAAGGGGCTTGAATTAAAGGATACTTAGTTTTTAAAATTTCGGTTACTCGATTTTTCATTAATTTTTCTCCATTCACTAACTAATAGTAATTAAATTATAATTGAGAAACCCAAAAAAAACCACTAATCAGTTTATATTAGTGGTCTTTAATCATTTAATTATTTAGTTGCTTTTTTACGTTCCCACATTACATAACCAATAATCATGGCAGCAAAGAAGAGAACTGTTGCAATCACAGAAATTCGAGTTTCTTCATTGAACATTAATACTACTAAAACTGCTAAATAAAATAAAATAGTTAAATAACTTGATCCAGGAAAAAATGGCATTTTAAAAGTATCAGCCGGATTAGGATTAGTTCGTTTGTATTGAATATGCGTTATCATGATAATAATCCAAACAAAAATAAAACTAATGGTAGCTACCCCTGTAATCAAAACGAAAATTTTACTTGGGTAGAAGTAATTTAGTAATACAATTCCCAAGAAAACCATCGCCGAAACTAAAATTCCTACATAGGGAACATTAGCTTTAGAAAGTTTTCCAAAGGCCTTAGGAGCTTGACCATTCTTACCTAAGATGTAAAGAGTTCTAGAAGTTGAAAAAATAGCCGAATTAGCAGCGGATAATGCTGAAGTTAAAACCACAAAGTTAATTAGGTTTGCTGCAAAACTAATTCCTAAACCAGAGAATACTTGCACAAAAGGAGATTGGTTTGCATTAATTTGATTCCATGGGTAGACCGACATAATTACAATCATAGAACCAACGTAAAATAACAGAATTCTTACGGGGACTGAATTAATAGCTTTAGGAATATCCTTTTCTGGACTTTTAGTCTCCCCTGCAGTTAATCCCACCATTTCAATTCCGGTAAAAGCAAAAATTACCATTGGAAAGGCCAAAATAAAGCCCATTGCTCCAGTAGCAAAGAAGCCACCGTGACTAACTAAATTAGTTAACGAAGCAGTATTTCCTTGAGTATGGAATCCAACTGCAATCATTCCTACTCCAGCCACAATTAAAGCTAAAATTGCAAAAATTTTAATACTTGAGAAAGCTGATTCCAATTCACCAAACCAAGCTACATTAACTAAGTTAAAGGCTACTAGAATGGCCACCACAATTAAAGGTGTAACCCATTGTGGAAGTTGGGGGAACCAAAATCTTAAATAAATTCCCGAAGCCGTTAAATCAGCCATTGCTAAACTGGCCCAACTTAACCAATATGCCCAACCAATCGCAAACTCCCATTTATTCCCAAGATATTCACGAACAAAATCAATAAATGAATGAAGCTTTGTGTTAGATAATAACAACTCTCCTACCGCTCTCATCATCAAATATGAAAAAATTCCCGTAATCATGTAAGCTAGGATTAACGCTGGACCTGCTGATTTAATTGCAGTTCCAGAGCCTAAGAATAAACCAGTTCCAATGGCTCCCCCAATTGCAATCATCTGAACATGGCGAGAAGTTAACCCACGTGATAAATCTTGATCAGTTGCTTGATTTTTTTCAGTCATAATACAGCACCTTTCGCAAACGAAAAATGACCACCTATCAAATCATGTCGGTTTGGCAGTGGTACATTTTTCATTGATTATTTATTAAAAATTCCTTAACACGTCTCAAACATCGTAACAACATTTTTTTTGGCAGTCAACTAATTGCCATTCAATTTTCCATGATACAATTAAAAAAAGGAGTGTATTTTTTATGCATAAAAAACGAAAACGACTTTTGTGGATTGCCTTTATCTTAATCTTTATCGCAATGTTAGGCTTGAAACTTTATACCGAAAAGCAACAACAAAAAGTAAGTGAAAACCAAATTAAAATTGTTAATCAATTTAAACAATGCTAACTAAAAAAGAAGCCGAAATTATTTCGGTTTCTTTTTATTTTTTGCATAAGCAAGTTGCACGGCAACGTGATAATCGTCATCAGTTTCAATAATGCCACTTCGCCCCATCATTTTATATTTACCGCCAGTAAGATAAGCTGCCGCTAAATATAGCTTAATTTCAGTTGAATCTAGCTGATCAACTGCTTGAAACCCAACGGTTAGAATATGTCCAACTGGTTTAGCAGTTGCTTCATTAATTCCAACGTAAACTACATATTGTCCATTAACTTTTTTCATCGAAAAATAAGGAATCATAACTCCCTCACCAATTGCATATACTGGCTTTTTATTTTCCTTTAAAACAGTTTTGATTTCATGTTGATCAAGTCCCATATAATCATTCTTCACCAATTTTGCTTGAATCATTTGAACTGCTAAATTATTAATTGCTGCTTGTTCGGTTGCATCGGTCGTTAATTTAGCTGGCATCGTCTTTCGTTCATCAAATAGTCCATTAGCTGGAATATCCCGAAAACGATTAGTCGACTTAACGTCATCTTTCGGCTGAATGTGCAAGGTTTTATTGATAACGGGTGTGATATCAATTTTCGAACTTTTTTTCGTAAAATAATAAATCAAATTGAGATACAAAAAATACCCTAACACAACCGTAATTACCAACATTAGTAACCCACGAGCATAGACTTGATTGGTTAAAAAACGATAAGTAATGTAAATCATATAAAGCCAACCAAAGAAACCTAAAATCGTATAAATACGAGCTTTAACTTTTGCTTCAATACTAATATAGGATAACCAAGAATTAATTCCGTCTAAAATACTAAACATTATTGATTACCTCCTGTCGGACTAGTAGTAGGCGTGGTAGTCGTACTTTCACTATTTGTAGCCGGTTTACTAGTATTACTATCACTGGTTGAATTATTACTGCTATTGTTTGAACTTCCACTATTTGAATTAGTGCTATCAGTAGCTGATTTGCTATCAGAATTATCAGTAGTTGGCTGTTTATTATCAGTGGTACTATCTTTATTACTACTATCAGTGCTAGTGCTATCACTAGTTGGCTTATTTTGATTAGGATCAGTTTTTTTACTATCATCACTCGTTTTAGGATCACTAGTTTTGTCAGAACTTTTATTTTGATTATTAGAATCGGTTTGATTTTGATCCGTCTTAGCAGGAGTATTAGTTTTAGTAACTTTAGCTCCTTCTTGAGTATGGGTAACCTTATTAGTAACCACATTCGTTGCACCTAAAGTTAAACAAATGGTCAAAATTGCAAACGGGGTCAACAATGGTGGAACTCTTTTCATATTTTCAATCCCCTTTCGTTAGTCAATTCATTATCCTCTTTTAACTTTAAAAAAGGTTTAATCATTCATTAATTTTTTGATAATCTGATCTACTTGATGTTTAGTTGCATCCCATCCTTCATTTTGAATCACAATGGCATGTTTCTTCAATTCCTTTGGCAAGTGTAAATCGCGATTAACTTCTTTACTCTGCATCCTTTTTTCCACATCTACTAATTGATCTCCACGTTTTAACATTCGCGCCTTAATTTCAGCTTGCTTTTCAACTGCTACAAATAAAATTTCAACTTGATTCCCCAACTGTTGCTGATAAGTAATCGCACCAGCGGTATCTAAAACAATACTAGCCAATTGATGATGTTTAAGTGCTCGTTCAATGGCTTCTCTGGAAGAACCATACTGGTTTCCCGCATATTTCACTTTCTCTAGTAAATGAAGCTTGGAAAAGCTAGTCTCATTTTCGAAATAATAATTAACCCCATTTTGTTCTCCTGGGCGAGCCGAGCGTGTAGTATGGGTAACAATTGAAGGAATCCCATAAGTCTTTTTTAAATAATTTTGTAGGGTCGTTTTCCCCGTTCCAGCAGCACCAGTTAAAACAATGACCCGTTGCTTCTCTTGCATTTTAAGTCCCCCAAACCTCAAACTCAATCATTATTTTTTAGTTAATTATAGTTTAATTAAAAAAATTTACCATTTTGTAAGGACATATTTTAATAAAATTGGTGAAATAATGGTGGTTAAAATAATGACTAAAATAATTTCAGAGTAAAGATCCTCCGAGAGTAGATGGCTACTAATTGCAACTTGAGCCACAATCAGAGCCATCTCACCTCGTGAAATCATCCCAATTCCAATCACATTAGCATCTTTAAAATTTAAGTGGGACAGCTTAGCGCCAACGCCACATCCAATCCATTTAGTTAAAACGGCTAATACCGTCATAACTACCACAATTAAAATGGCATGCCAACTCGTAACTAATTTTAACTCTAAGCCAATTGAGACAAAAAAGAATGGAACCAAAAAGGAATTTCCCAAAATTTCGATATTTTGAGTTACATCATCCTTAACTGAAGTCCGTGCCAAACTAACTCCGGCAACAAAGGCTCCTAAAACTGAGCTAAGATGACAAATTTCTGCTAATTCTGCCATACCAAAACAGATAAGTAGGGCAACCATGATTGTCAAAGCAACATTGTCAAAATGACGTACTAGTTTTACAATTTCGGGTACAATCCACTTAAACATTAAAAATACAAAAATTGCATAAGCAAATTGCAACCCAATAATTACTAAAATATTAGTAGATTTACTAGAAAACACACTGGTAAAAACACTTAATAAAATAATTGACATCACATCATCAACTACTGCAGCCCCTAAGATAATTGCTCCTGCAACTGTTTTAAGTTTGCCCATTTCTTGTAATACGGCAACCGTAATGGAAACCGAGGTTGCTGCAAAAATCACACCCCATAAAATTGATTCTTGGTTAGTTTGGTGAAGTGACATCCCCAAAATCCAAAAAACAACAATTGGAAAAATAACTCCACTAACCGCAATGATAGTTGCTGCTTTTAGATGTTTAGTAACCTCATCAAAGTCACATTCTAATCCGGCCATCATCATTAAAATGATAATTCCTAATTCAGAAAACGTTGAGACCATATCATCCAAATGCAACCAATTTAACATTATTGGTCCAAGTATAATTCCTGCTGCAATTTGTCCTACAACTCGGGGTAATTGAATTCGAAGGGCAATTTCTCCCCCAATCAAAGCTCCCAATAGTACTAAAACAACTTCCGTTAAATAATTCATAGTCCTCCTATTATTACTTTTCTACTATATTAATAGCATTAATAGCGCTTTCACTAAACCGCTTTTTTGCTTTATTTATATGATACCATGCTCTAGTTAGTGTTATCATATAAATACATTTAATTAAGTGGGTGAAGACTATGAAACAAGGAACAAAAATTTTAACGTTAGACAACGGTTATCATTTATGGACAAATACTCAAGGTGAAGGAAAGATTCATTTATTAGCACTTCACGGTGGCCCTGGGGGTACACATGAGTATTGGGAAGATACTGCCAAGCAATTAAAAAAGCAAGGACTTGATGTCCAAGTTCATATGTATGATCAATTAGGATCATGGTATTCAGATACCCCTGATTGGGATGATCCAGCCGTAGCAAAAAACATTGAAACTTACGAATACTTTGTTGATGAAGTTGAGGAAGTGCGCCAAAAACTTGGCTTAGATGATTTCTACCTCATTGGTCAGTCTTGGGGTGGAGCATTAGTACAAATGTATGCTGCTAAATATGGTAATCATTTAAAGGGAGCGATTATTTCGTCAATGGTTGATCGAATTGGTGATTACACTGATCATTTAGCTCAAATTCGTGAGACTGCTTTAACCCCTGATGAATTAGCTTACATGAAAAAATGTGAATCTGAAAACAATTATGATAACGACCGTTACCAAGCTCTAGTAGGTAAGCTTAACGACCAATATGTAGATCGCAAAAAGCCAGCGGCCATTGCACATTTAACGGAAACAATGAGTATTCCATTATACAATGCCTTCCAAGGTGACAATGAATTCGTAATCACAGGAAAACTAAAAGATTGGAATTTCACTGATCATCTTAAAGATATCAAAGTTCCAACCTTAGTAACCTTTGGTGAACACGAAACAATGCCAATGGAGACTGGAAAACGGATGGCTGAGATGATTCCAAACGCTAAGTTTGTTTCTACTCCGGAAGGTGGCCATCACCATATGATTGATAACGCTCCGGTTTACTATGATCATTTAGCAACTTTCATTCGTGAAGTTGAAAATGGTACTTTCAACCAATAACTGTAAAAAATGACCAATCTAATTAGATTGGTCATTTTTGTTTTATTCAGTTTCAAAATTAGTAATTAAATCAGCCACTTTTCGCTTAATTTTAGCATTTGCAAAAGAATGATTAATCGCATTTAAATTACATTGACGTAATTGTGCTTTGGTTAAATCATTATGATGGGCCATCTGGAAATATTCTTCAGTTAAAGTGGTATCAGAAACCGTTCGATTATCAGTATTGAGACACAACTTTTGTCCCTGCTTAAGCCAATGCTGCAGTGGATAAGCTGCATAACTAGAAACCGCACGAGTTTGGACATTACTAGTAGGACAACCTTCAATGCAAATTTCATTTTCTAGCATGGTCTTTTCAATTGCTTCGTTATTGGCGGTTGCAATTCCATGACCGACTCGTTTACTTCCAGCTTTAATAGCTGCTAAAACATTATCAGCACATCCACATTCTCCCGCATGAAGCGTTAATTGAACAGTAGCACCATCCACAATAATAGGAAAAGCCGCTTTATACATGTTGACAAACCCCACTGGCTCGGGCCCCGCTAAATCAACCCCAACCAGTTTGTCACTTACCAATTTTGACTCAGCAAAAACCTTAGCAACTTCATGTTCCTGATCAGTTCGCATCCCACAAACTAATAAGTTACCGTCAATTTCGTAGGTTGCTTCAGCTCGAGCAATTCCCTTAGCAACTGCTTTAATTGCTTGAGCAATTGTTAACCCTTTTTCAGTAGAAAGACTGGGAGCAAAACGAATCTCAATGTACTTCACTCCGTCTTGACTAGCCTGTTCCATTACATCATAAGCCGCCATTTCTAAAGCTGCTTCCGTTTGTAGATACTGCAGTACAAAATCAAAGGGACGTAAGTAGTCTTCTAAGTTTTTAGCATCCGCTGGTGCAACCATTTTTCTAGTTAATTCCATTAAATTAGTATGGATCATTTCTCCTTGTCCCCTGGCAATTTCACGTAAAGTGTGGGGTCTAATTGAACCATCTAAATGGCAATGTAGTTCTGCTTTGGGAAATCTTTGAATTTCTGCTCTTGTTAACATTGGTATTTTCTCCCGCTTTTTAGTTTAAATTGTTACCATATTACCGGAAATGATCACATTTGACAAGTTTTTTTGATTTTTTTCAAATAAAAAACGAACCTTGTAAAAAGCTCGTTCTCATTTTATTCGTCTTCTTTTAAGCTAAGCTTTTCAACATCAATTTTCTTATCAACTAATCCATCATAAAAGCTTGCTTCGTGACTAACCACAATTGCATTCCCCGGAAAATCATTAATTGCCTTTTTCAAAGAAGCTTTAGTTTCGTCATCTAAATGGTTCGATGGTTCATCAAGAATCAAGAAATTACTAGGGACAAATTCCATCAAGGTCAATTTAACCTTCACTTGTTCTCCCCCCGACAATTTACCAATTTCTTTGAACGCATTAGAAGCATTCATCCCAGAACGAGCCAATTTAGTCCGAATTTCTTTTTTCGTTAACTTGGGATATTTTTCTTGAATAATTTGCATTGGTGTTTGCGTTTTATCTTCCCAAACTAGATCTTGACTAAAATAATTAACCTTAGCTGATGGTGAAAATTCAGCAGTTCCACCCAGTGCTGGAATTAAATTTAAGATACTTTTAATCAAGGTTGATTTTCCAACCCCATTAAAACCTTGAAGTCCTACCTTTTGATCTGTATCAACGGAAAAAGTCACTGGGCTTAGCAAGGGCTTATCGTATCCAACTGATAAATCTTTAACTACTAAAGCATTTTGGGAACCAGTTTCATCATAAGGAAAGCTGAAGTTAGCTTTAACGTTATTCTTAGGTGGTTCAATCACATCCATACGGTCCAACATTTTTTCCCGGGATTTAGCCATGTTAGAGTGACTTCCAGCCTTATTTTTTTGAATAAACTTCTTCGCCTTTTCAATTGTAACTTGTTGCTTTTCAAATTCACGTTGTTGGGTCATTTCTTTTTCTGCCCGTTGTCGCATAGCTGATTTAAAATCTCCCCGATACTTCGTGATTTTGCCAAATGCCACATTAATAATACAATTAGTTACAGGTTCTAAGAAATCATAATCATGCGAGATCACAATAAATGCCCCTTCAAAACTATTTAAATAATCTTCTAACCACTTAATGTGGGCCGTATCTAAGTAGTTAGTTGGTTCATCCAATAGTAAGACATCCGGATTTTCCAAAATTAGCTTAGCTAAAATAATCTTAGACCGTTGTCCCCCACTCATTTGGGAAATCTCGTGATCTCGACCAATATCATCCAAACCCAACCCAGTAATTACCTGTTCAATTTGAGTTTCTACTGCATAAAAATTTTTAGCTTCTAGTTGAGCAGAAATTCGACCTGCACGTTCAAGTAAGCTATCATCCATTGTTTCAGCATATTCTTCATATAACTTTGTCATTTGATCATTTAACTTGTACAATTCTGCAAAAGCAGTGTGCAAAAAATCAATTAAAGTCATCCCACTTGGGATATCAACATATTGATCTAAATAACCAATTGTAGTACCTTTTTGCCAGTTAATTGAACCGGTAACTGGTAATTCTTTTCCAATCAAAATGTTGATTAAGGTTGATTTACCTACCCCATTTTGACCTACAATTCCCATATGTTCACCTTTGTTCAATTGGAAACTTGCATCTGAATAAAGCTTTTTATCTGCAAAACTCATACTCAAATCTGAAACTTCTAAAAGAGCCATTTGTTCACCTTTAAACCTTTCAATCACTAAATAATACAGTAACATATCACCGCATTTTTTGCAGTCTATTTTAGTTTAATGTTACAATGGTATGTATCTTTTTGAAAAGGAGCTGAAATTTATGAGAGTCCAAGATATTGATCATCTTGAATTAACCGTGGATGACCTAGAACAAGCCATGCGTTTTTATCATGAAGTACTTGATCTCCCAATCCTTTTCGAGGGAGAAACTAAGATGGTTTTTCAATTAGGTAAGCAAAAGCTTATTTGTAAAACTCCCAACAATGAAAGTTTGCAGGCTATACACCCTACAATTGGATCAACGAGCTTTAGTATCCTCGCTAAAGATTCACTAGCTAACGTTGAAAAACATCTTGCAAATTATTTTATTGATATCATTGCTGGACCAATTGAAAGTGAATTCAATAATAAAAAAATAACTTCACTTTACATTAATGATCCAGCCGGAAACTTAATTGAAATCCGTGAATATCACAAGTAGAAAAATGCATTCAGATTTTAAGGAAGGAATATTTTATATATATGACTCAAAATAACAATACCGAGGTAGCAAAGCCAAAAATGTCTTTGTTCAGTGTCGTAATGTTAGCTTTAAGTTCAATCATTGGATCAGGTTGGCTCTTTGGAGCTTGGGAAGCATCAAAAATCTCAGGACCAGCTGCCATCATTTCCTGGATTATCGGTGCAATTGTCATCGGAATCATCGCTTATATTTACATCGAACTTGGAACCATGTTCCCTGAAAGTGGGGGAATGAGTAAGTACGCTGGCTATACTCATGGCCCATTACTTGGGTTTATTGCCTCCTGGGCTAACTGGGTTTCCTTAGTAACCTTACTTCCAATTGAAGCAGTGGCTGCTGTCCAATACATGAGCTCTTGGCCATGGTCATGGGCTAATTGGACTCATAACTTTGTCGCCAATGGAACGGTAACTACCGAAGGTCTGATGGTAGTCTTCTTATTCATTTTGGTGTTCACGTTATTAAACTACTGGTCCGTTAACTTACTAACACGATTTACCAGTTTAACGTCTATTTTCAAACTAGTAGTTCCCTCAGTAACTATTATTATGCTTCTAATCACTGGATTTCATCCTGGAAACTTTACTAATCATAGTTTTGGTGGTTTCTTACCCTATGGAACAGCTCCAATTTTTGCTGCTACCACAGTTTCTGGAATTATTTTTTCTTATAATGCTTTTCAAACCGTCATCAATGTTGGTGACGAGATTACTAACCCCAAGAAAAACATCTGGCGGGGAATCGTAATTGCCTTATTGGCCAGCATTGTAATTTACATTATGCTCCAATTTACTTTTATCGGAGCCATTGATCCAAACATGCTTGCCAAACACGGATGGCACGGAATTAACTTCGAATCACCATTTGCTGATTTAGCTATTATGTTAAACATTAACTGGTTAGTAATTCTACTTTATCTAGATGCCTTTGTTTCACCATTTGGAACTGGAGTTTCCTTTGTTGCTTCAACTAGTCGAACATTAGCTGCTATGACCCAAGGTGGACATATGCCTAAGTTTTTAGGTAAGATTAATAAAAAATGGGGAACTCCCAGAATTGCTATGATTGCTAATTGGTTAATTAGTTGTATTTTAGTTTCAGTCTTTAAGAACTGGGCTGTCTTGGCAAGTGTTATTTCTACTTCAACATTAATTGCTTATGCAACGGGACCTGTTACCTTAATGGCATTAAGAGAACATGCTCCTGAATTTAAACGTCCCGTTACCATTAACTTCGCTAAAGTAGTCGCCCCACTAGCTTTTATTTTAGCTAGTTTAGCAATTTACTGGGCTATGTGGCCAACTACTATGGAAGTGATTGTTGTAATTGCTTTAGGCCTCCCATTCTACTTTTTCTATGAAGGCAAATTAAACTGGAAAAACTCTAAGAAAAAACTGCAAGGTAGTTTGTGGATGCTCTGCTACTTAGCCTTTATGGCCGCCTTTTCATACATCGGATCAACTCCTTTTGGTGGTCAAAACTGGATTCATTACCCATATGATTTTCTAGTAATTATTGTGGTATCCCTTGGATTTTATTACTGGGGTGTCCACAGTTATCAAGAAACAAGTGAAATGAAAGATGCTAAATCAGTTAACAATAAGGTAAAAAACAATTAAAATAGTTATGTATTAGTTTCTTCTATAACTAAGCTCCCATTTTTTGGGAATCGAGGTCATTATGAATAATCAAGATCGAGACACTAGATTCCAAAGATATGATTTTACCCCTAAACGTTCTCAAGTTAAACGAAAACGTCGGCCACACATTTGGCCTTGGATTTTAGGGTTAGTCATTGTTGTACTTATTTTAACTTTTGGAATTCGATATGTTTTAAATAACAGTCAGCAAGTTTCCAATCAAGCTCCAAAAACCCCTGTTACTGCTAAAAAAATTAATAGTAGTAATGCTAATGTTAATAATTCCAAAACTAGTAAAAGTCAAAGTAAATCCACTACTAATGAAGCTCCAATAAGTGAACCAGCTAAAAACGAAAGCCCATCATCAGAAACTGATGATGATGCCGGTTTTGCTGAACCCCATATCTTTAATTCTCTCCAAGATGCTAAAAATTGGGCAAATGCTACTAAGTCAGATTGGACAGCAGTTGGATATAACTATTGGACTGTTAATCAAAACAGCCAGGGATATTACGTACTAACTTTTACCAAATAATCAAAAAAGAAGGCTCTATTTGAGGCTTCTTTTTTCGTGTTCAAAATTAGTTAGTTTATAATATATTTAGGAGGAAAAACATCATGAAAATTTCTGTTCCCTTAAACAACGGCTGGCTACCAGACCGTTATACCAAACATGCAGATAGTGTTGCCAAAATTGATGGCCTTCCCTACATCTCGTTTCCAATTAACATTGAAGGAGTTCCGACTAAAGCAAAATCATTAGCGTTAATCTTGACCGATGATGATGCTATTCCGGTTTGTGGTTTCACCTATATTCATTGGGTGGCAGCTAATTTGGACCCCAACATCACCATTATTCCAGAAAATGCCAGTCATGAAGAATCTATTTCGATGACACTGGGTCATAACAGTTTAGCTGGCCAATTAATAAATGTACAAGATCCAATAGTTAATGAACATTACGTTGGGCCAACTCCTCCAGACCAGCCTCACAATTACCACTTAACTATGTATGCTTTAGACCAAAAATTAAACTTAAAAGATGGTTTTTGGCTTAATGAATTAAAACTAGCTAGCAAGGGTCACGTTTTAGCAGAAGCAAACGTCAGCTTGCCAGTTAAAAACTAATTGGAGAAAAATTATGGATAACGAATACCAAAGAATTCTTGTTCCTGTTGATGGTTCCAAATACTCAGAAGCAGCTTTAGCTAAAGCTGCTGAGGTTGCCATTCGAAATGAGGGGCGATTAGATGTCGTCAGCGTTATTAACACAACCTCATTTGGTTTTACTTATGGCGTCTTAAGTGGAGATGCTATTACTCAGATGATTGATGATGAAGTTGCTTATCTCAAAGACTTAATCAAAAAAATCACCACTAAAACTGGGCTTAAAAATATTCATATGCATGTGCGGTTTGGTAATCCACGAAATGTAATTACTTATGATTTTACAAAAGATTATCATACGGACTTAATCATGATGGGTGCCACTGGTAAAAATACAACTGAACGTCTTTTAGTTGGTTCAACTGCTAGCTATGTCAACAGTCATGCCCCTTGTGACGTGATGATTGTACGTACAAATCTCAAAAATCAACCAATTACTGATTAAAATCTAAATTAAAAGAACGGAGACCGATCGGTCTCCGTTCTTTTTTAGTCCATTCCCATAATTCTTTTTTTCGAAAGAAAAGCATCTAAATAATCAAAAGCTAACTCGTCAATTTCACTTAACGCTAATTCAATTAATTGAGGCTCTGCAGGCTTGTCTTTTGTAATATAGCGAATTGAAACTATTCCTTTATCAAACTTAAAGGGGACGCCAAAATAAGTATTCCCTTCGTTAGATTTAATTCGTAAAAAACGCTTAAATTTAATTGCTTGATTAACTACAGTTACAAACATATCGACGGTACTATCAAAACTTCGTTCATTATTCAAAAGTGGTTGCAAAAAAGTTCCTTGAGCCATGTTGATGGCTACAAAGTGATTAATAAGCCTTAAATAGTCGCTCTTTAACTCTAAACGACTAATCTCAGTTAGCCGAATTAACTCATAGCCACCAAATTGACCATTCATATCGACTACTGCAAAAACAACTGAATCAGCATTTACAGCTCGAACCTGCCCAATGAAAAATAATTCTGGATTAATTTTTGGAATCATAATCATCCGACGTCCACTTTCTTTGGCCCGATGAAGAGCAGCAAAAATTTCTAGATTACCCTCAATATCTTGTGACTCAACATGGTTCGTCATTAATATTTTTTTCGATTGGCTTAACAAATTCAATTCTTGACCTAAAAATTCAATTAATTTAATTTGGTGAAGTAACATCTTGGTATGGTTCAAATTACTACTATCAAACTTATCAAAAGTCGTTAATTCCACTTGATTATAACCAAGCGAAGAAACAAAGCCTTCCATCATCTTACCATCTGCTTTAATTAGTAAAATCGGTTGTTGATAAACTAGCGCATTTCCTAAAACTTGTTTTAATAAAGAGACTTTATCGTTCAGTTTCAATTCTGGTTGATCTGACGAAATCAAACGTAAATCATGAGCCATATGGATTCGTTCATCCATTTTAGTCAAATCTTCACTGTAAAAATCCACATCAAAAATATCGTTATAATCAATATAAACAAACCCATTGCTGAGCCCATCCTCAGTATACGTACTCAAAATTGTACCGTTATTATCAACTCCCATTACCATTCCAGTGTAAAAAATTGATGATTCCAGTTGAATTACATTCACCAAAGTGTGGTGTTCAATGGAATAACGAAGATTATTAATAATTTGTGTTTTTTGTGAATATTCCAATCTTATCCTCGATTTCTAAGAAAGTGCATTAGCCATATAATCTTTCAATTCTTGCCCTTTTTTTCCACAACTAAGTGCCACGATTAACTTCATACGTGCTTTTTGACCGTTTAATTGGGTACAAAAAATCAAACCTAGTTCTTGTAACTCAATTCCACCACCATCATACGCATAAATTGGTTGTGCTGAACCACTAAAACAACGGGAAACTAACACAATTGGAATATTGCGTTTCAACAGTGCTTGAATAGCTGGCAAAGTAAGTGCGGGCAAGTTTCCTGCACCCATTGCTTCAATAACCACTCCCTTTGTTTGGTCATTATCCAATGCTTTAAATAAGGAATCTGTCATTCCAGCATACGCTTTTAATAAAAATACTCCATCAATTACCTGATTGATAGCGGTGTATTCACTTCCAATTAACTGCTGAGCAAAGCTTACTTGGTCATGATCGACCGTTCCTAACGTCCCATAAATTGGATCTTTAAAAGTATCCACACTCGTCGTATGGGTCTTAGTAACAAACCGTGCCGCATAAATTCCCGTATTGAAAACGACTAGTACTCCTTTGTTTTGTGCTTCATCCGAAGCAGCAACCTGAATCGCAGATTTAAAGTTAAAAACTCCATCAGCACCAATTTCATTGGAAGAACGCATCGCCCCAGTCACTACTACTGGAATGGTATTTGGCAACGTTAAGTCTAAAAAGTAAGCTGTTTCTTCTAAAGTATCAGTTCCATGAGTTACAACCACTCCATCAACGCCCTCTGCAATTGCTTGTTTAATCCGATTAGTAATTTTAAGCATTGTGGTTGGCGTCATTTGAGGGGAAGGTAAGTTCATTAATTCATCATTAATCACATTAATATCACGAAGCCCTAAAATGTCATTATTATCAATTGGATTTTCGTCGTTTTGAACTACTCCTCCTTTTTCATCTTGTGACATTGAAATGGTTCCGCCAGTATGAATTGCCAAAATGTTTTTCATTTTAAATTACTCCTAGTCGTTCTAAATGTTTACCTTTAATCTTACCACATCACATATTCACAAGCAGTTATTCTAACTAAATATTTTCTTTTAAGTAAGCTATCTTTTATAATTGGTTAAAGCAAGCAATCACAATGATTTACAAAATAATCATCTTTAACATCATGTTTTCAATTCAACGCCATCTAGTCTAAAATAGAGCTGAGGTGAAAATAATGGGAAATAGAAAAATTGAAAAACAAGCACGCCAAGATATTATCATTGATATGAACGATTTTTTAATTACGTATGCTAAAACCATCTTAGGTCCAGTACCAGATCTTGCTCAGCAAGTTTATGCAGCTGGAAAAGATAATCTTAGTGGATTAGATCAACTTTTTAATGATGCTGGTTATGGACGCAAACAAAAATATGAGGCCATCGCACAGGGATTTGTTTGTAATTTTTACCATGTTGAACCCGCTGATACTAAGGACGATGTAAATAAATTAACTACTGAAGCGATGCGTTATCTAGGAAAACATCCTGAAAAACTAAATCATTGGGCTGAGGCATAAAAGCAACTGACTTCGGTTGCTTTTTTATTTTGAAAGCAGAAACAGGTGAAACCTTATGAATAAAATTGGTGTTCGTGATTTAGTGGGATTTATATTGCGAAGTGGAGACCTCAACACTTCTATGAATAGTACTAATACCGCACAGGCCGGAACTCGAATTCATCAAAAACTACAGCGAAATCGGTCCAAAGATTATCAAGCTGAATATTACTTGTCCACTAATGAAACATTAAATGGTCACGAATTTACCGTGGACGGCCGAGCAGACGGGGTTATTATCCATGACTCATCAGCTGAAATTGAAGAAATTAAAACTTCAGATCTTGAATTTGAAAATTTATCTCAGAATAAACTAACCTTGTACTGGGGCCAAGCCAAAGTCTATGCCCACTTATTGATGAAAGCTCATCCAGAAATTACGAACGTTAACTTAAGATTAACGTATGTCCAAACCCCCGACGAAATTATTACCCATAAAGAACAAACGATTACTCAATCCGATGCAGCAGATTTTTTCATGGATTTAATGGATGAATACGAAGAATGGATTAAATTGCAAGATGATCTAACTCAGGACAGGGTCACATCCGCTCAAGCCGTTAAATTCCCTTTTGGAAAGTACCGTAAAGGACAACGTGAATTAGCCACCGTAGTTTATAAATCAGTTTTATATCATAAGCATTTATTTGCCGAAGCTCCTACCGGTACTGGAAAAACAATTTCAACCCTTTTTCCAGTAATTAAGGCCATGGGTAATCAATTAACTGAACGAGTTTTTTATCTAACTGCCAAACAATCAACCAGACGAGTAGCTGAAGAAGCAATTGCGCTGCTAAGCGAATCCGGTTTACGGTTGCATAGCATTACTTTAACTGCCAAAGATAAAATCAAATTCCAAGAAGAAAATGACTTAGCTCCCGAACAAAATCCCTATATGATTGGCTATTACGATCGGCTTAAGCCTGCTCTAAAGGCCATACTGACACAGGAACATCAAATTACTCGTCCAATTATTGAAAAATATGCTCATCAATATACACTTGATCCTTTTGAGTTTTCATTAGATATCAGTATGTTTTGTGATGTAATCATTGGTGATTATAATTATCTTTTTGATCCACGGGTTCACTTAACCCGTTATTTTGAAGTCGAAAATCATGACAATTTCTTCTTAATTGATGAAGCCCATAATTTAGTTGATCGTTCCCGTGACATGTACTCAACTGATTTAACTTCTGCTCCAATTAAAGCTTTAATTGAAATTTTTAATGAGCATCCTGAAGAAAATAAACCAATTTTAACCAAATTACGAAGTCTCAAACGAGCTTTTAATGCAATTGCAAAACCATTAAAAGATCAGCAACAAAATCAAGCCGATTTTTTAGAAGAAAATGAAAAGTTTACTAAAGCGGTTAATAATCTAATTAAAGTATTACGCAAATGGCTTGCCAAAGCGGAGCCATCAAAAAATAATGAGATAGTTTTAGAATACTTTTTTCAGTGTATTAACTATGTTAAAATCAATGAATTTTTTGGACCTAACTATCGGTTGCGTGTTTTGTTAGATGATTACGGAGTTACCGTCCGCCTATTTTGTATGGATCCCAGTCCATTTTTAGCTGATACGTTAAATTTAGGTGGTGGGGCAATCTTATTTTCCGCCACACTATCACCCATGGATTACTACCGTTCCGTGCTTGGAGATGAAACTGATAGTCTAAAGTATCAATTAGATTCCCCCTTTGATGAAAAAAAACGAGCAATTTTAGTGTCTTCTTATATCGATACTCGTTACCATAATCGAGAACAAAGTCTCTCTAAAATTGTTAAGTCAATCAAAACTTTAATTGACGGAAAATGCGGTAATTACTTAATCTTTGCCCCTTCTAATCAATATTTACAATCTATTTTTGATGCTTTCCATCAAAAATATCCAGACGTTAAATTAGTTAAGCAGGAACCAACCATGAGTGATGAAGCTCGAAATCAGTTTTTGTCGGCGTTTGAACAACCTGAAACTGATCCTGTACTTGGTTTTGCCTTACTAGGCGGCATTTTCTCAGAAGGCATTGATTTGGTTGGTGATAAATTAATTGGCGTGGGAATTGTCAGCGTGGGCTTACCGGGATTAAATCCTGAAACCAATTTAATTAGAAATTATTTTGATGAAAAAAATGGTCATGGATTTGAATATGCTTATCAAATACCTGGTTTAAATAATGTCTTTCAAGCTGCTGGTCGACTAATTCGTGGCACCAAAGATCATGGAATTATTTTATTAATGGATAACCGTTTTTTAACAAATCGTTATCATGACTTTTTCCCGAAATCGTGGTATAGTAGTACTACAGTGCACAATTTATCTGAGCTAAACGATTCTGTTAAGCACTTTTGGCAATTGAACTAATATTATTGAAATTACCAATTTAAATCATTTTAAAATTAACAATTAGATTTAAGAAACGAGGCAAAATAGTGACTGATAAACGTTATGATGAGGCAATGGAACGTTTAAAAGAGAATAATGTTCGAATTACCCCACAAAGACAAATAATTTTAAAATACTTAATTGAAAACGATAATCATCCAACCGTTGAAACTATTTTTCATGTGCTAGATAAAACTTTTCCTAATTTAAGTATGGCAACTGTTTACAATAATTTACGGCTTTTCAAAAAATTAAATTTAATTATTGAATTACCTAGTGTTGATGGTGGATATCGGTACGATTTTTATGATCATCCTCATTTACATGCTGCTTGTGACATCTGTAATAAAATTATTGACATTGACAACCCCGAATTTACTAAAATCGAGGAAAAACTTAAAGAAGAAACTCGAGCAATTGGCTTCAAGCCCACAGTTTCTAGTGTTTCGATTCATGGTATTTGTAAAGAATGCCAAGCAAAGTTAGCCAATCAGTAGTAAATTCCCACGATTAATAATCGTGGGTTTTTTATTGCAAAATTTCGAGGAGCTTTTTAATGAACCTTTACTCATTACAATATGTTGAACATAGTTTTAACTTGACAACGTATTTTTATTCAATTTTAACTGCTTTCATTGCCCTAGTAATGATTATTAGCGGGATTTTTTACTATCGCAACCAAAATAATCCTCGCTTTCGGACGCTTTTTATTTTGGTTTCCATGATTGGAGCCCTCATTATAGCAATGCAAGCTGGTAGATTAATTGATCAACAAAACTCAGAGAGCAAGACCAGCCAAACTGTCCAACTGATTAAAAAGGTAGCTAAAGATCATCACACCTCACCTAATCAAATTTATTCAAGTAGTACAACCCTCTCAGATGGCATGACCCTCCAAATTGGAAAAAAATATTATACCGTTAATTTTAATAATGATCAATCAAGTTATTCATTAACCAAAGCCGCGTTAGTTAATGATCCTCATCGAATCAAAGAAGCTGACTTTAATTGGACAAATTCAGGTTCTCAGGCCGGTGATATGGATTATTGGGATATTGCTTTAAAATTTATCGTTGGTTTAGTTACAATTGTTTTGCAAATTAACTTATCTGGAAAGGGAAATCTAGCCCCTTCTAATGCCATTGATCAAGTTCAAAATTACATTCTTGGGGGAATTATCGGGGGTACCATTTATAATTCTCAAATTACTAACCTCCAATTCATTGTAATTATGTTAATTTGGTCTGTAATTGTATTTGCAATTAAATTTCTAACTTCCCAAAATAATACTTTAAATAAATTAATTAATGGAAGCCCACAGGTCCTAATTTCAAGAGGAATAGTCAATGTCCGTCGGGCTCTCAAAAATGGAGTAACCGCTAGTGAACTAATGTTTAAACTGCGAACTCATGGAATTAATGATATTAAAGATGTACGAAATGCAACTTTAGAACAAAATGGACAACTAACCGTTAATACTTATGACAACGATTCAGTGCGTTACCCTTTAATTTCTGACGGACAGTTAAACCCTTCTGCCTTAAAGCGAGAAGGGTTAACTGAGGAACAATTATTAGCAATGCTAAAAGCACGCCATATAACTGTTTCAAACGTTTATTTAGCCCAAATGAATGATAAAAAATTAGAAATTGTAAACTACCCTTCTAAAAATCGAATTTTCGATAAAAAGTAATTTAAGATAAAAACCATAATCATTACGATTATGGTTTTTTATATTCATTTAAATTTAGTATTTACTACAATTAAATTTTAAGGTAAAATAAGATAGTGTTCTAAATTAGAATAATTATAAATAGGGAGTTCTGATTATGAAAAAGAAAAAAATGTCGCTGGCTCAAAAAATTAACGTCTTACGGGCTAGTGTAATGGGTGCAAACGATGGAATTTTATCAATTGCGGGAATCGTTTTAGGAGTTGCAGGAGCTTCTACTAGCAATTGGGCTATCTTAGTCTCTGGATTAGCCGGTATGTTAGCTGGAAGTGTCTCAATGGCAATGGGAGAATATGTTTCAGTTAATAGTCAAAAAGACTCCGAACAAAAAGCGGTTGCTACTGAAAAAAAGGCTTTGAAAGATGATTTTCAAGGTGAATTTGAGTTTGTTGAAAAAAAATATATTGCTACTGGAATGGCTAAAACATTAGCTCATAAAGCAACCACTGAAATGATGACTAACAATGCTCTTACTACAGCAGTACGGGAACGTTATTCATTTGATCCCAGTAAATTTACAAGTCCCTATGCGGCGGCATTTGCTTCTTTAATATCATTTCCTCTGGGTTCACTTCTTCCACTCATTTCAATTTTTGTGGGGCCAAAAAACCTGCACATCGCAACAACTTTTATCGCTGTGATTATTGCTTTAGCAATTACTGGTTATCTCGCTGCAATTTTAAGCAAAGCTAACAAAACTCATTCGGTATTGCGAAACGTGATTTCTGGTATTGTTACCATGTCCGTTACATATTCGGTCGGAGTACTAGTTGGCATGATAGCCTAGGAGGATTAAGTCATGAAATTATTTAAAAAACATCATAAATTAACCATGGACGAACGTCTAAATAATCTTCGAGCTGGAGTGCTTGGGTCTAACGATGGCATTTTAACCGTTGTTGGAGTTCTATTCTCAGTTGGTGTAGCTACCACCGATATCTATACTATTTTCATCGCTGGGTTAGCAGATTTATTGGCATGTGCTTTTTCAATGGCAGGTGGCGAATATGCATCCGTTAGTTCTCAACGTGATACTGAAGAATCAGCGGTTCGAGAAGAAGATCAGTTACTTGATACAAACTTTAAAGGGGAACGCCAAGACGTAGTTAATTACTACATGGAACGTGGAATTTCAGAAGCTACTGCTGGTGAAATTGCCGATGATTTATTAAGTAAAAATGCCCTTCAAACTATGGTTTCAGTAAAATACGATATGCAAATTGGCCATTACATGAGTCCTTGGTCAGCAGCTTTTTCTTCATTAATTTCAGCTGCTTTAGGTGGATCACTTCCATTATTAGCAATGACCTTACTGCCAACTGAATTTAAATGGAGCGGAACAATTATTGCTGTTATAATTGCTGTAGCTCTGACTGGTTACTTTAGTGCCATTTTAGGACGAGGAATCATCAAAACTGCAATTATCAGAAACGTAATTGTCGGAATCTTAACGATGTTTATTCACTATTTCGTAGGGATTATTTTCGGAAGCTTTTTTTAATAAACAGATAAAAATAATTTTAATTTATAAATTAGCTACGTCAAAGTTACTTTGGTGTAGTTTTTTTGTTACTATTAATAACAAGTATTGAAAGGATTTGATAATTATGACAAAAGCTGAATTTTCCGTTGATAAAAAAGCAATTAAACAAGATATTTATGAAGCAGTAAATGGAGCATGGATTGACCAGGCTACTATTCCTGATGATCATGCTTCCGTTGGTGGATTCATGGATTTGGTTGACGATATTGATAAAACCTTAATGCATGACTCAGTTGCTTTAGCAAACGGAACCTTACCTGCTAAGACTCCAGAATTAGTTGAATATACTAAGTTTTACAAAATGGCTGAAGACTTTAGTCGCCGAAATGACGAAGGTGCTAAACCACTTCTCCCATTAATTGAACGAATTCAAAATCTTCATAATTACAATGATCTTAATAATCAACTTTCTGATTGGATTTTAAGTGGTCTTCCTACTCCTTTTAATTTTGACATTGATCCTGACATGAAAAACGCTAAATTAAATGCTTTATTTGCAAGTGGTCCTGCTCTTTTCATGCCTGATAAGACTTATTATGAAGCTGATAATCCAGCCTATGACCAATTAATGCCAATTTTCACTGACATGAACGTTAAACTATTAGAAATGGTTGGTTATCAGCATACTGAAGCCGTTGAAACAGTTGAAAAAGCGAAAAAATTTGATAAATTAATTGTACCAAACGTTAAATCTGCAGAAGAAGCAGCTGATTATAGTAAAATGTACAATCCCCAAACTACTGATGAATTAGCTAGTTCAACTACCGTCTTAAACTTAAAAGCTGCCATCAATCAATTAGTCGGTGAAGTTCCTAATACAGTAATCGTTACTGAGCCCAAATATTTTTCAAACTTATCTGAACTTTTAACTTTTGAAAACTTCGATTTGATGAAAGCATGGATGTTAGTTAAAACCGTTAAGGGTTATAGTTCCGTTCTTAGTGAAGAATTCAGACAAGTCGGCGGAACCTATAGTCGTGCCTTATCCGGTAAAAAAGCTGCCACTAATCCAACAAAAGCTGCCTACTACTTAGCTTCTGGAACATTTGATCAAGTTGTGGGTGACTATTATGGTCATAAATACTTTGGTGAAAAGGCCAAAGCAGATGTCCATCACATGGTCGAAAATATGATTGATGTTTACAAAAACCGCTTAGAAAATAACAATTGGTTAAGTCCTGAAACTAAAAAAATGGCTCTTAAAAAACTTACTAGTCTCGGAATTCAAGTTGGTTATCCTGATCAAGTTGACCCCCTTTACCGTAAATTCCACGTTGATGAAAAGCTCTCATTATTAAACAATGTGATGAATTTTAACAAAATTGCAACTCAAGCTACCTTTGCAAAGTGGAACCAACCTGTTGAACGTGAACGATGGGAAATGAGTGCCGCAACGGTCAATGCTTACTATCATCCTTTTAAGAATATTATTGTTTTTCCAGCTGCCATCTTACAAGCTCCATTTTATAGTTTGAAGCAAGGATCTAGTGCTAATTATGGAGGAATTGGAGCCGTGATTGCCCATGAAATTTCCCACGCCTTTGATAATAATGGGTCTTTATTTGATGAATTCGGTAACCTTAACAATTGGTGGACCAAAGCTGATCATGAACATTTTCAAGCTTTAGCCGATCAAATGATTTCCGAATTCAATGGAATTCCATTTGCTGGCGGCAAAGTAAATGGTAAGCTAACCGTATCAGAAAACATTGCAGATGCTGGGGGACTTAGCTGTGCCGAAGCAGCTGCTAAACGAGAAGCTGACGTTGATTTAACTGCTTTCTTTATTAATTGGTCAAGAATTTGGCGGATGAAAGCAACCCCTGAATACCAACAATTATTACTTTCGATTGATGTGCATGCGCCTGCCCCTCTTCGTGCATCCGTTCAAGTTAAAAATTTAGATGATTTTTATGCTACATTTGACGTTACTAAAAATGATCAGATGTATCTAGCTCCTGAAAAAAGAGTTAAAATTTGGTAATAAAAATTCCCCATCCATTGGATGAGGAATTTTTTTATTCATTAAATAAGAAACGATTTACTAAACGTTCAGAAACTTGATTATCTAAAATATTAGAATGTAGTGCATAAGGTCCAGTTAACCGAAGTGATTGATAATTATCAGGTTTAACTAAATGTTTAAGTGAAGTTGCTGACTGTTCACTAACCCGCCCATCTGATTTATCATTAGCATTTAAAACTCCATAGATATTAAGAACCTGAGTATTTTCGTCTAAATTACCTGACTTTTTCTTCAAATCAGCATAATTTGGAAAACGACTATTAGTGGCTTGTTGATTCATGATTGCCTGATTTTGTTGCATCTGTAAATTGGTTAAATGACTAGGTTTATGACTGGGTCCAATCCGATGATTGCTGGGATGATCTGCTATCACACCTTGATACGGTCCAGCAATTGAAATGAAGTGACTCAGACTCATTTTGTTTTTCTTAGCTCCGTAAGTTACCGCATTATCATAAACCGTTAATGCTCCAGCTCCAAAACCGATTGCATCATACGTTTTATAACCATATTTATGATTTAAATGAGTTAATATTTCTCGTAGTTTAGCAGCTTGATCCTTGGTAGTATTAGTTTGCCCACTAAAACTAACTTCAATAATTGGTTGTTTTGCCCGTTTTACGTTTTTGTTAGCCAAATATTGGATGGTCCCATCTTCATAAACATCCACATGCATTGCAACAGATCCACCAGAACGACTCGTAGTGGTAACTAAATGTTGTGCCGCACTAGAGGTTTTGTTTTGGTCAGAAACAAAAATAATTGGTTGCTGATAATTAACTACTTTGGGACTTTGATCAACTCCGGCACCGAATTGAACGTAAACAAATCCAACTATAACTGCCAAAATTCCAACAATTAGGACAAAAAAATCTTTTTTGTTAAATACTTTACTCACTTAATTATCACCTTTTTACGTTTAATTTAAGAACTCCGTCGCTTTCTATCATAACATATTTGAATTTTATGTCGGGAGCTATCAGTAAGCAAAATAAAATTGCAATTATACCAAAAAACAGTTTTAATAAGGTTATTAACTAAATCAAAGGAGCGTTTTTATCATGGAAAAATTTACTGTAATTTGTGCTTTCATAGCAGATTGGCTTTTATTTATTTTCCCCCTTTACCAGGGTAAAATGGAACTTATGGAATCAAATACAGTCTTTGCTAAGTATCAAAGTAGTACCGAAAAAAGAAAAAAGGCCCCCTTCATTTATTGGCTATTTCCGCCTTTTTTATTTCACTATTATAAGAAAAATGCAAACCAGCAACTGATCAATCTCTCATTAAATAAAAAAGATTTAAAAAACTTTTATAGTTTTTACAATAAAGGACTTGCATGGTATTTTGTTTCCTATGCTGGATTTTTAAATGCAATTGCATCTAGTTACGAAGCCTTAGAAAAATTCGAATTGGGTGAATTTGCAATTTTAGGAACCTTTATCATTTGTACTTGTTGTTTCTTTGCAGGTAATCAATACGTTGATTATCTTTGCAGTAAGAAGCGTCATCAACGTTTCATAAAAAGCATTGCCACTAATATTATTTCAAATAAAATTTCTAAAAAAGAAGATTAGAACTTCTTTTTTATTTTACATTTGTTTAAATCTGTAACCTTTCCGATTGTCTATAAATCCCCGTTCAATCACTTTTATAAAATTAATCTTCGCTAGTTCATAATTCAAGTAATTTTAACTCCTATACTTAAACTAACTAAGTTTGTGTAATTAAGGAGAAAAATTATGATTCATATTGTAACAGATACCACAACGCAATTAACTAATGAAGAAATTAAAAAATATCAAATCAAAATGGTAGCTTTGCAGGTTCTGTTTGAAGGAAAAACCTATAAAGACCAAATCGATATTAGTTCCGAAAAATTTTCTAATATTTTAGCTACAAAAACCGAATTTCCTACTACTAGTCAGCCCAGCATGGGTGATTTTGTGAGCACTTATCAAGCTATTATTGATGATGATCCTGATGCTCAAATTATTTCGATTCACATTGCTGAAGTCCTAAGCGGAACCAGTGCTACTGCTAAAGTAGCTGCTCAACAATTTAACAATCCAATTAAGGTCATTGATAGTGGTTCTGCTGCTCGTGGAACTGCCTTTTTAGTCCTAAGAGCTGCACAACTAGTCAAGGCTGGAGCTGACTTAGAAACTATTATGCAACGAATTGAAAATCTAATTCCTAATACGAAAGTTTACCTATTCATTAATAATTTGGATTATTTAGTAAAGGGTGGTCGAGCTAGTAAAGCAGTCGGCTTTATTTCTTCAATCATTAAATTAAAACCAGTCATTACATTAGAAAATAATGATTTTCAATTCAAATATAAGTGTCGTGGGAAAAAGCAATTACGAAAAATAGAAGACCAAGTTGTTGCAGATGTGATTTCCAATCCCAACATCAAGGACGTCGGATTACCCTATGTCGATGATGATACCGAAGTTCGTAAAATTGCAGCCAAAATTCTAGAAGCCCGTCCTGATATTAATACCGAAATTAGCTACGTTAGTCCCTCTTTAATGCCCCACGCTGGTCCAGCTGGGTTTGCCATTATTTATAACGACCAATACTAATCGTTTAGTAATCTTTTCTGTGTTAAATAGTGGTATATTAAGTACATAGGGAACAAATCATTACTAAAGGAGAAATTTACTTGATTACATTAAAATCAGATCGTGAAATTAAAAAAATGGCTGAATCTGGTGCAGTTTTAGCTGGAGTGCACCAAGGATTACAAAAGCTCATCAAACCAGGCCTAGATACTTGGAAAATTGAAGAATACGCTGATAAATATATTACGGAACATGGGGCAACTCCATCTGAAAAGGGCTTTGATGGCTATAAGTTTGGGACTTGTATTTCTATCAATGACGAAGTTGCTCACGGAATCCCTCGCAAGGGATTAAAACTTAAAAAAGGTGATTTAGTCAAAGTTGATATGTGTGTTAATAAAGATGGCTTTGAAAGTGATTCATGTTGGACGTATGCCGTAGGAGAAGTTAGTCCAGAAGCCAAAAAGTTAATGGAAGTTACCAAAACTGCTCTTTACAAAGGAATTGATCAGGCTCAAGTTGGTAATCGAATTGGTGATATTGGTGCCGCAATTCAAGCTTATGTTGAAGATGAAAATAACATGGGTGACGTTCGTGAATTAATTGGTCATGGAATTCAACCTTCTATTCATGAAGATCCAGCTGTTCCTGCGTATGGGGAAAAGGGCCAGGGTCTTCGCTTACGTCCTGGAATGACAATTACAATTGAACCAATGGTGACCCTTGGTACTTGGAAAATCAAAGATCGTTATGATGCTAAGGATGACTGGACTTATTACGTTACTGCTGATGGATCGCTTTCAGCTCAATACGAACATACTCTCGTAATTACTAATGATGGTCCTAAAATTTTAACGTCACAAGACCCCACCGTTGATGCAAAATACTTATTAAAATAATTTCCAAATGAAAAAGCTTGATGATTAATTTCATCAAGCTTTTTCATTTGGATTACCGAAAACATCTAAACTAGCTGGTTTTCTATTTAATTTCATCATAAAATTAATTTCATCATAAAAAATTCTTACATTAATTCACGAAGTTTTTCCTCCGCTTTGGAAATACGCATTCTGATAATTCGTTTAAGAATTACAATAATCAAGGAAACAACGATGACTGTGAAAACAACCGTAAAAATCGTTGCTAGAAGTTGTACGCCAAGCAGATGCCATGATCCACCTTCTAATAAACCACTTTCTGAAATTGTAGGATTAACAGTTTTACTAGCAAATAATCCAGTTAAAATACTGCCAACAATTCCGGCAATTCCATGACAGCCAAAGGCATCTAACGTATCGTCAATTTTAATAATTGGTTTAATGAGGTTAATGAATAAATAACTGGCTAATGTCGCTACTAGGCCAATTATCATTGATCCAGCAATCGTTACATAACCACATGCTGGTGTAATAGCAACTAATCCACAAACGGCTCCTGAACAAATACCTAATAATGAAGCATTTTTCTTAAAACAAACATCTAAAATAATCCAAACTAGCATGGCGGTAGCAGTTGCAACAGTGGTAGTGAGCATGGCTTGCATTGCAATTCCATTAATTCCTAAAGCTGACCCAGCATTAAACCCGTACCAGCCAACCCACAACATTGAAGTTCCCAATACCACCCAACTCAAGTTAGCTGGGCTAGCATTTTGCTTGATGAGTCGAGGTCCTAAGAACCAAGCAAGAATTAACGCCGTAACTCCTGCATTAATATGTACGACTAGCCCACCCGCGAAGTCCAATGCACCAAGTCCTTGAAGAAAGCCACCGCCCCAAACCATGTGCACCATAGGATAGTAAACAAAAAGTGACCATAACACAACAAATGAAATTAAAAATTTAAAATCCATTCGGCCAACAATTGCTCCAACAAATAAAGCTGGCGTAATAATTGCAAACATCATTTGAAAAATAATGAAAGCTACATTATTTAGTTTTCCACCCGTCAAAGCGGAAGCAGCATCCATTTTAACGTTATGTAACATAAAATTGTGAAAGTCTCCAATTAGATTCCAATGATTACCAGAAAAAGAAAGTGAATACCCACAAATTACCCAAAGTAGAACTGGGATACTACACATGATGAAAACAGACATCAAAGTGTTATTAACTTGTTTTTTAGGTACCATCCCCCCATAAAAAAAAGATAACCCTGGTGTCATAAAGAACACCAATACTGAACAAACAAAAATAAACGCAATGTTAGTTGCCATAAAACAAATCCCCCTCATAAACTTAATGTAGTAAGTATATTCGCCTTATTTTTGCTTTAACAGGTTTAATGTTATGAATCGTGACATCAAAATAAATTACATTTAATTTAACAAAATTGTTCTTTTTTTGAGTTCAATATTAAATAAAAAAACACAAAAGCACTATTTTTTGAATAAAACACGAACTATAAAGTCGTTTACATTGATTATAGTTGCTAATTAAGCTATGATATAAAAGTAATTTAATTGGTAATCACATTATTGGATTTATATCTAAAGGAGTAGGGCAACTATGAAATATGCAACGATTGAAGACGCATTAACAAGATTAAACACCGGTGGCTTAATTATCGTTTCTGATGACGAAGATCGGGAAAACGAAGGTGACCTAGTTGGTTTAGGTGCCACTATTACTCCAGAAAGCGTTAATTTTATTATTACGCATGCTCGTGGATTACTTTGTGCACCAATTTCAAAAGAAATTGCTGATCGATTGAATCTAAAACCGATGGTTGAAAATAATACGGAAATTAACCAAACCTCTTTTTATACATCATTAGATGGAAGTTATGAGGCTACTGGTGTAACAACTGGGGTTTCAGCTTTTGATCGTACAGCAACCATCAACAAATTAGCCGATCAAACATCAAGTCCCAGTGATTTCGTACATCCAGGGCACATGTTCCCCTTAGTAGCAAACGAAGGCGGAGTCTTAGCTCGTAATGGTCATACCGAAGCAGCAGTTGATTTAGCTAAACTTGCTGGACAACCTCCAGTTGGAGCAATTTGCGAAATTATCATGCCCGATGGAAGAATGGCCAGAAAAGCATATTTAGAACTAATGTCAATTCAATATAATCTTCCCATTATTACAATCAAGCAGCTCCAAGAATATCTAAAAAAGCAAAAATAATTTATTCCAAACAAAAAAACATCTCTGATTTTAATTGATTCTAGCAAGAATCATCATCAGAGATGTTTTTGGTTTAAATTAAGCTAATTCAGCAGCTGAATTGTTGATTAAAACCCGTTTGTTTGGAACATCAACTTTATATTCAAGTTTAACTTCTTTGTCAGATGGAGTTACAACTGTGATAATTTTACTATCACGAATGTAACCATCAAGAATGTCATCATTTGATTTAAGCACTCCTTGACCATCATTATAAACCACTTGTGAATTATCGATTTGATAAGGAATTAATCCCACAATAATTTTTTTAATTGCAACTTCTTCCATCGTTAATACCTCCAAAAATTTAAAATATCCATACATCTATAATCTAACACAATTTTAACCATTTCACTTAATTTCTGAACGCTTAATCGTTTTAATCTGATCCCCACCAATAATTAGTTCATCACAGATATTCAAGAACAATCCGTGTTCTACTACACCAGTTTGGTTTTTCAAATCAGTAGCTAGTTTTTCTAAATCAGCATCTTTCGGAATAGTAATATTAATTAAATAATTACCTGATTCAGTTTCCAAAATATCACCATTATCCTTAAAGCGAAATTCTGGTTGATATCCATTTTCTTTCAAGTAACGAAATACCCCCATTCCACCAAATGGGATAACTTCAATAGGTAAAATGTGTCCGGCTAAGGAATCTGTATACTTACTTTGATCAACAATCCAAATATTTCGTTTTGACATATTTGCAACTAACTTTTCAAAAAGTAAAGCAGCTCCACCACCCTTGATTCCATTTAGTTGATGATCAACAACATCCGCTCCATCAACCGTCAAATCAACTTGGTCGATTGTATTAACGTCAAGCATTCGCATTCCTAGTTTTTCAGCTAATTTCTCGGTACCTACCGAAGTTGCCACGCATTGAATATCAAGCTTTTCCTCATTAATTCGCTGATTAATTGCTTTAACAAAATAAGCAGCGGTCGTTCCAGAGCCTAATCCTAAAACAATATGATTGGGAACCAGCTTAGCAGCATAGGCAGCAGCCTGAGCTTTTTGTTTTTCAATTTCAGTTTTTGTCATGTTATCCTGATTGATAACATGCAAGATTGCATCTCTAGTTGGAATTGAATTCTGTGCCCCAGCCACTTGAACAGTAAGTGAAGAAGCATGACTAGCATATAACATTGCTTCTCGAATGTTAGATAAGTCTGGTTTAAGTTGTGAAGCAAATGATCCGATAAAGGTGTCACCAGCAGCAGTCGTGTCAACTACTTTAGCAGGAAATGGTGGAATTAAAGCATGATCGGTAGGCGTGGCAAAAAATGATCCTCGACCCCCAACAGTAATAATGACCATTTTAATTCCTTTTTCAAAGAAAAAGTTGGCATTTGCTAACATCGAAGCTTCATCTCTGACTTCAATCCCAGTTAACGTCGCTGCTTCTGATTCATTAGGTGTGATAATATCAGTTAATTTTAATAATTCTTCCGGTAGTTGTTTAGCCGGAGCTGGATTCAAAATGGTTTGAACCCCATGAGCTTTAGCGATCTTAAATGCTGCAATAATGGCTGCAACGGGAATTTCCAATTGAGCAATCACGCAGTCGGCGTTAATAATGGCGTCTTGATGTGCCTCTACATCAGTTGGTGTCATTGCCATATTAGCACCACCATAAACATAAATTGAATTTTGTCCTGACTTGTCAACCGTAATGTAAGCTTTTCCTGTTTCATGTTCGGTTGTCGTAATCAAGTCAGAAACGTGCATCCCATCAGTTTTAAAACCTTCAACCATCATCTGAGCATCTTCATCATCACCTAATTTAGTGATAAACGTGGTGTCAGCACCAGAACGAGCAGCTGCAATAGCCTGATTCGCTCCTTTTCCACCTCCATGTGATTGTTGGTAAGTGTTAATTGCCAAGGTTTCTCCTGGAAGCGCATATTTTTCTACATTTAGTACTTTATCGACATTGGTCGATCCAACGACCACAATTTTTTTACTCATTATCATTACCTCCTCTTCACATTTTCATTATAAACTCGTTCCAATAAAAATGTAAGCGCTATCTTTTTAATTAAAAAGATTGTGAAATAATAAATTAAGTTTTCTGAATATGATCATGATTTTTTAGTTGTTAGAATGGGATTCACTTTAACTTTTTTTAAATATTAAATTTGTGAAAAGTATATTAATTAAAGTAACCCCCTTGCAATCAGCTTGGAAATCGCTTACATTAATATATGTAAAGCAGGAAGGAAATCAAAAAAAGTTTGCAAGATTCGTAACCTACTTTTTTGATAATACTTGCTCAAATCGTAACTAGACAATAAAAAAGGAGATTTATGATGGCTGAAAAAATGAAAGCTTTAGTAATGACTGGAAAACAAGAAATGCAAATGGAAGAACGCGATATTCCAACCCCTAAGAATGACGAAATCTTAATTGAAACTGCTTATGCTGGAATTTGTGGAACTGATAATGCCCTTTTTAACGGCCTTCCCGGTTCAGCTGATGCTGTTCCTCCAATCGTATTAGGTCACGAAAATTCAGGAGTTGTTGCAGCAGTTGGTAAAAATGTTACTAACTTTAAAAAAGGCGACCGGGTTGCCGTTGATCCTAACATTTACTGTGGTAAATGTTTCTACTGTCATATCGGTCTTTTTGAAGAATGTGATAATCTTTCTGCAGTTGGTGTAACTCGAGATGGTGGTTTAGAACAATACTTTACCGCTCCAAATACTGTGGTTTACCATGTTCCTGATGCTGTATCACTTAAAGCTGCTTGTTCCTTAGAACCAATTTCTTGTGGTGTACACACAATGCACATCATGGATAACATCCAACCACATATGAATGCTTTAATCATTGGTGATGGTTACATGGCTAAATTATTCGCTCAATTATTAAGAGCTTATGGTATTCAAGATATTACTATGACTGGTCGTCATGATGACTTACTTGCTCAAGAAAAGAAAGACTTGAACTTAAATCACGTCATCAACACTACTAAAGAAGAAATTCCTGGTGGCTACGACGTCGTAATTGAAGCCGTTGGTAAACCAGAAACTCAAGAAGCAGCAGTTGAACACACTAATAAAGGTGCCCAAGTATTCATGTTTGGGGTTGGAGAACCAGGTCAAACTTTCTCAATGAACACTTACGAAATTTTCAAAAAACAATTAACAGTTAAGGGTTCAATGATTAATCCTAATTCTTTTGAAGACTCACTTGCATTACTTGAATCAGGTGCCGTTAAAATCGAACCTTACCAAGCTAATACAATTAGCTTAGATGAAGTTGAAGGTGTCTTAAATCACACTACCCCTAAAACTGGTAAAACAGTGGTTGCTGTGAACCCAAACCTTAAATAATTAACTGCGAGGAGTAGGTATATGGCTGTAAAAAAAACCAAAAAGACGCCTCGTACAATTTCAATGAAAGCTTCTATTGTTTACTTTATCATTTCCTTAGTAATCAACTCGTTGGGTAATGTGTTAACTTTAGTTACGAGTGCCAAGGTTTTTCCATCATTTCTAGGATCAGCTTATTGGACTGCTGCTGAAACTAACTTAGGAATTGCTTTTCATTGGAACTTATTCTGGGCTTTCTTAATTTTAGGGATTGTGATTACTATTTTAAATGCAATCTTGGTCGGACACTGGGACTGGGGGCGTGCGCTAGGAAACGTAATCTTTATGGTTCCTTTCTCATGGTTAATCCAAACCTTTTATAATCTTTTTACTACGACTATTCAGTTGCCAGAAGCACATACGTTTGGCTTAATTACCCTATACATTTTAATCAATTTCTTTGGAGTTGCTTTAATTGCAATTGCTATTTCAATCTATCAACGGGTTAACCTTGTGTTACATCCTGCTGATGATTTGATGCAAATCTTGCGTTTTAAATACTTCAAAGGAGCTGCTGGAAAAGCAATGTGGGCGTCTTACATTCCTCCTACTATCATGGGAGTGATTGCTTTTGCCATTACACATCAGTTTACTTATTATGGAATTGGAACAATCTTTGCTTTCTTATTCCAAGGTAATATTACTGGGATTGCTGATACAAAAGTCTTTCCAAGTTTAAAGCATCAAGCCGTTGATATTGATCCTAAATTAGAAGAATCAATTGTAGCAACTAATATTGATGATGATATTTCAAAGCAAGAAAAAGAAAAATAAATTTTAACCATTTTTAAGCGTGTAATCTTCGGATTGCACGCTTTTTTATTCTATATAAAGTTATAATTTTCGGTATTTGCAATGTTTGTTTTCGTTACATGAACAGTCGTATCAAATACATTGACATATTTTTCCAACCCGTGCTATATTAATAAAAATTTTATTTTTAACAAACAAGGAGGAATAAAAATGAAATCTTTATTTAGAAAAAAAGACATCACTGGTTTGTTAGAACAAAAAACTCCCTTAAAAAGAACTCTGAAAACTTGGGATCTGACTTTTCTTGGGATTGGTGCCATCATCGGGACTGGAATTTTCGTTCTAACTGGTAAAGGTGCCTTAGTTGCTGGACCTGGACTAGCACTTTCATTCTTACTAGCTGCCATCTGTTGTGGATTTGCTGGACTTTGTTATGCTGAGTTCTCTTCAATGGCACCCATTTCCGGATCAGCTTATACCTACTCATACATTGCTTTTGGTGAAATTGTTGCCTTTATCATTGGCTGGGATTTGATTCTGGAATATGCCTTAGGAGCTGCCACCGTTTCCGTTGGTTGGTCTGGGTACTTAATAAACTTACTTGATAACTTTGGACTTCATATCCCAACGGTTTTAACCGCTGCTGCCGGAACTACTTCAGGCGTGCATACCATTTTTAACCTCCCTGCTTTTTTGATTATTATCCTGCTTACTTGGATTCTTTCAATGGGAATCAACCAAACTAAACGAGTTAACGATATTATGGTAATTATTAAACTAGCCGTAGTAATTCTTTTCATCGTTTGTACCGTTTGGTTTATAAAAACTGCAAACTGGCATCCCTTTGTTCCTTATGGTTTGTATTCAGTTCACAACGGTACTGCTGCTGGAATTATTCCAGCTGCTTCAATCGTTTTCTTCTCATTTATTGGTTTCGATGCCGTCTCTTCAAGTGCTGAAGAAACTATCAACCCAAGTAAAACTCTCCCTCGCGGAATTCTCTTATCACTTTTTATTTCAACAGTGCTTTACATTATCATGACTCTTATTATGACAGGAGTAGTTAAATACACCGTTTACAGCAAATACCTTAATGCACCAATTTTAGCTGTTTTAGTAAAAACTGGTCAAAGCTGGCTTTCCATGGTCGTTAGTCTAGGTGCTATCTTAGGAATGACCACCGTTTTATTGGTAATGCTTTATGGTCAATCCAGAATCAGTTACTCAATGGCTCGGGATGGTCTCTTTCCCAAAGTATTTAGTAAAGTTGATTCTAAAAGAAAAACTCCTTTCGTAGTAACTTGGTTCTTTGGAATTGTAACTGCTTTAGCAGGTGGCTTCATTAACCTAAATATTTTAGCAGAACTAGTAAATATTGGAACATTATCAGCCTTTATCTTAGTTTCAGCCGGAGTTTTAGTAATGAGACACACACAACCTAAAGCAAAAAGAGGTTTCAAAACTCCCTTTGTTCCTTTCACACCAATTATGGCAATTTTATTCTGTCTAGTTTTAATTGCTGGATTGAACTGGGAAACTTGGCTACGGTTCCTTGTTTGGTTAATCTTAGGAATGATCTTCTACTTTGCATACGGTCGAAAACATTCAGTTTTAAATAAATAATTAGCTTAAAAAAAGTAATCTCAGTTGAGATTACTTTTTTTGCTGCAAATTTTGCATGATATCATAGTTCGGATTTTAATCATAGTTCTGGTGTAACATAACCCAACATCTATCATTTTAAATATTAAAAATTAATTTGTCATGCTTAATATTAAGAAATTTCATTTACATTTTTTAATATTTGACCTATGATTAATAGAAACTTAAGTTTTTAAATTTTATGGAGGTGGTACACGATGAAAGGCTTACCTTATAGCAAGTTAATTTCATTTGCAATCATCGGTGTTTCTGCTTTGGTGTTAACTGGGTGTGGTGCCCAGAAGCACGATAGTAGTTCACCGAAAGATAAGACCATGGCAGTTAGTTCTAAAGCAACCATTAGCACCATGGATTCAAGTCTTAATACCGATCAATATGGTGCACAAAACTTAAACAACACCATGGATGGTCTCTATCGTTATACAGGCAAAAAACTAGAACCAGGAGTAGCAAAATCAATTGCTAAACCAACTGATGGTGGGAAAAAATATACCATTGACTTAAAACATACGAAATGGTCAAACGGTGATCCCGTAACCGCCAACGATTTCGTTTATGCTTGGCGCCGAATTTGTGATCCAAAGACTGGGTCACAATATTCATATATCTATAGTGGCATTAAAAATGCTGATGATATCGTCGCTGGCAAAAAAGCTCCTGATACATTAGGAATTAAAGCTTTAGGTAAGTACAAACTTCAAATTACCTTGGATCATCCGATTCCCTACTTCAATACTTTAGTAAGTGGAGCACAGTTCCTTCCAATTAACAAAAAAGCAGTTGATAAAATGGGTGATCAATACGGTTTAACTAGCAAAGGAATGATTTTTAACGGACCTTTCAAACTCGAAAACTGGAAAGTTGGAGATTCCGAATGGCATGAAGTTAAGAATAAATCATACTGGAATGCTAAACACGTCAAACTTAACAAACTTAAATACTATTACATTGCTGACCCAAATACTGGACTAAACTTATATGATACGAATGTGCTTGATCGTTATGCTGATTTAAGTGGTGATTCTGCTCGTCAACTTTCACATAATAAAGACTTCAAAACCACTCCAAATAACGGGACCTACTTCCTTGAATTAAATGAAAAAGCACATCCATTCTTAAAGAACAAAAAACTTCGTCAAGCCATGTCGATGACGATCAATCGTGATGAACTATGTGACATTATTTTAGGGAAGACTGGAATTCCAGCGCATAGTTTAGTGCCTTCAAAAATGAGTTATAATCCCAAAACAGGAGTTGATTTCACTAGTGAACCTTCAGCGGTTGCTGACCGGAAATACACGGAATACAATCCTGAGCTTGCTAAAAAACTTTGGCAAGAAGGTTTGAAGGAAACTGGTCAAAAAGAAGTTAACTTGACCCTTACCGCTGATAACACAGATACCACGAAGAAAATGGCGGAATACCTTCAAAATAACATGGAAAAAGACTTACCAGGTTTCCATCTTACAATTAGTAGTGTACCCTTTAAGACCCGACTTCAAAGACAAACTAGTAAGAACTTTGACATGGTTACCAGTGCTTGGGTTGCTGATTATCCAGATCCATCCAACTTCTTAGATCTTCAAACGACTGGCAATTCAAACAACGATGGTAGTTGGTCTAACAAAGACTATGACAAAGCTGTTAAAAAAGCGGAAACTACCGATGCTAATAATCCAGAAGCTCGCTGGAATGACATGTTAAAAGCCCAACACATCTTGACTAAAGAACAAGGGGTTATCACAACTTACCAAGATAATGGGGCTGCTTTAACTAAGCCAGATACTAAAGGATTTAACATTACCCCAACTGGAATCTACGATATGGGTGCTGCATACAAAAAATAGGAGGTAAATAATGACAAAATATATCCTTAAGCGTATTTTCTACTTATTTTTAACATTATTGATTATTGCCTCGATTACATTTTTCATGATGAAGGCTTTACCAGGAACTCCATATACTAATCAAGCTAAAATGAGTCCCGCTCAATTAACTGTTATGAATCATAAGTATGGTTTTGACAAACCAGAATACGTTCAATACTTTAAATATTTAGGTGGCCTACTTCATGGTGACTTAGGCACATCTTTTCAATTCAATAACCAACCCGTTTCTCAATTGATTGGTGATCACATTGGGCCATCTATGCAACTTGGGCTTCAAGCGATGATTATCGGTAGTTTCTTAGGAATTGTTCTAGGAAGTATTGCTGCCATTAAGAAAAACACTTGGGTTGATGCCTTAGCAACGATTGTTTCAATTCTCGGAATTTCCATTCCCAGTTTCGTTTTAGCAATCTTGCTTCAATACTACCTTGGTTACAAACTTCAATGGTTCCCAGTTGCCCTTTGGCATAACTTCAGTTCCTCAATTCTCCCAACGTTAGCTTTAGCAGCCTTTCCATTGGCTAGTATTGCTCGTTACATGCGAACTGAAATGGTAGATGTTTTAAGTAGTGACTACATTGAACTAGCCAAAGCCAAAGGTGATGCAACTTGGCAAGTAATTACAAAACATGCTTTACGTAATTCTTTAATCCCAATTGTCACCGTGGTTGGACCAATGGCCGTTTCCATTATGACCGGTTCAATGGTTGTTGAATCAATTTTTTCAATTCCTGGAATTGGAGATCAATTCGTACAATCAATCTTAACTAATGATTACCCAACCATCATGGGGTTAACTTTATTTTACTCACTCTTGATGGTAATTATCATTTTGGTAGTTGATATCCTTTACGGAATTATCGATCCACGAATTAGATTAGGTAGAGGAGGAAAAGCATAATGCAAGCTAACTTACCACCACAGGAAACCGAATTTCAATATCTAAGTAATGATTTATCCAATATCCCAACTGAGGTATTCGGTGCTTCAAGAACTTACTTTCAAGATGTTAAACGACGCTTCTTTCACAATAAAATTGCCATGGTTGCGTCAGTTGTCTTAGTTTTTATTATTTTAATTGCCTTTCTTGGACCTGCTTTCTTACCAACTGATCCAAACGCACAACATGTTTTATTTGCAAACTTACCGCCTAAATTAGGTAACTTAAATATTCCTGGAATGAATGGAATGGAAAGTGTTGGTGGCCATACCATTGATGCTTATAAGGCTGCTCATGTTCCTGATGGAACTTATTATATTTTTGGAACTGATTACCTTGGTCGTGACTTATTTTCCAGAATCCTTTATGGAACTCGGCTTTCAATCATTGTTGCAATGGTCGCAACTTTACTTGATTTAGTAATTGGGGTTCCTTATGGAATCATTTCTGGTTTAGCTAGTGAACGAGTTGATACCTTCTTACAACGGATTATCGAAATCATCTCATCAGTTCCCGACCTAATCATCGTAATTTTGTTACTTGTTGTTTTAAAACCTGGATTAACTTCAATCATCATTGCCATTGCCTTTACTGGTTGGATTACTATGGCACGTTTAATTAGAGCCCAAGTTTTCAAACTTAAAGAAAACGAATATGTATTAGCTTCCAAAACTTTAGGTGAATCAAAATGGAAAATTGCAACAAAACATTTAATTCCAAACCTTAGTTCAACAATTATTATTCAAACTATGTTTTCAATTCCTACCGCAATCTTCTTTGAAGCCTTCCTAAGCTTTATCGGAATTGGAATTCCTGCACCAAATGCCTCACTTGGTACTTTGATGAATGATGGACAAAAAGCGTTTCACTTCTTGCCTTACCAAATGTGGATTCCAGCAATCATCTTGAGTTTGATTATGATTACAACCAACTTAGTCGGTGATGGAATGCGTGATGCATTCGATCCCCAATCTGATTAGAAAGGAGACTCCTGATGACCGAAAAAGTTTTAGAAGTTAAAGATTTAAAAGTTGATTTTACAACCTTAAATGGAACTGTTCATGCCATTCGTGACGTTAGTTTCGACCTTAATAAGGGAGAAACTTTGGCGTTAGTTGGTGAATCAGGTTCTGGTAAATCAGTAACGGTTCGAAGCGTGATTCAACTTTATGCTAAGAATGCCATTGTAACTGGTGGAGAAATTAAATTTCATGATCAAGATTTGCTTAAATTATCCCCCAAAGACATGGATCAAATTCGGGGAAAAGATATTTCAATGATTTTCCAAGATCCAATGACATCGCTTGATCCAACGATGCCAATTGGTAAGCAAGTTGCAGAACCACTACTCGTGCATAAAAATGCCGACAAAGCAGCTGCCATGAAACGTGCCCAAGAAGTGCTTGAACTAGTGGGAATTCCCAATGCCGCTAATCGAATGGGTGATTATCCTCACCAGTTCTCTGGTGGACAGCGTCAACGGATTGTAATTGCTATGGCAATTATCGACAATCCGGAAATTTTAATTGCCGATGAACCAACTACTGCTTTAGATGTGACCGTCCAAGCTCAAATTATTAAATTATTAAAAGATCTCCAAAAGAAAATTGGAACCTCAATCATTTTCATTACTCATGATTTAGGAGTGGTAGCTGGAATTGCTGATCGTGTGGCAGTGATGTATGCAGGTAAAATTATTGAATACGGAACAACTGATGAAATTTATTATGATCCAAAACACCCTTACACTTGGGGCTTGTTAGATTCCATGCCTACTTTAGATATCAAGGGAAAACGTTTAAAAGCCATTCCAGGAACTCCAGCTAACTTAATTAATCCCCCAAAGGGTGATGCTTTTGCTCCTCGAAATGAATTTGCCTTAGCAATTGATAAGCGTTTACAACCACCATACTTTAAAGTAACCGATACCCATTATGCAGCCACTTGGTTATTAGATCCTCGTGCTCCTAAAGTGGTGCCCCCTGTTTCAATCCAAAATCGACGTAAAAAATACAAACCAGCAAGAGGTGAAAATGATGGCTAATGAAAAAGATAAGCGTAAAGTAGCCGTTAAAGTCCGTCATTTAAAACAATATTTTAACGAGGGTAAAAAAGACGAAGTTAAAGCGGTAGATGACATTTCATTTGATATTTATGAAGGTGAAACTTTAGGTTTAGTTGGTGAGTCTGGTTCTGGTAAAACAACTACAGGACGTAGTATTATTCGCCTTTACGATCCAACTAGTGGTGAAATTGACTTTGAAGGCCAAGATATTGCTAAACTTAAAAACAGTCAGTTAAAAGATTTTCGAAAAAACTTACAAATGATCTTCCAAGATCCCTATGCTTCCCTAGACCCTCGGATGAAAGTTAAAGATATCATTGCTGAAGGAATTGATATTCATGGTTTAGCTAAGGATAGTGAAGATCGTGATCGCCAAGTTCGCGCTTTGCTTAAACAAGTTAACTTAAATCCAGAATTTGCTAACCGTTATCCCCACGAATTTTCTGGGGGACAACGACAACGAATTGGAATTGCTCGTGCTTTAGCTGTCCAACCATCATTCATCATTGCTGACGAGCCAATTTCAGCCCTTGATGTTTCGATTCAAGCACAAGTAGTTAACTTATTACAAGATATTCAAGAAGAAAAAGGGCTTACTTACTTATTTATTGCACATGATTTATCTATGGTTAAATATATTAGTGATCGAATCGCTGTTCTTTACAAGGGTAAGATTGTTGAGTTATCTGATACCGAAGAGGTTTATAATCATCCCCTTCATCCTTATACTCAAAGTTTATTATCGGCAGTTCCAATTCCCGATCCTGAATTAGAAAAAAGTCATCAGATTAAAACCTTTGATCACAGCAATCCTTTCAAAGAAGGTGAAGCCTTAAGAGAGGCCCTTCCTGGACACTTCTTATACTGTGATGAAGCAACTGCTGCTTCATTTAAATAACCAATAACTTAAAAGCCTGCTTAACGAATTAACGTTAAGTGGGCTTTTTTGAGTCATATTGTTTTAACGAAAGGTCTTAAAGAACTATGCTTAAGCTGGTAAGGATGATAATTTATCCGAAAATAAAAAGGAGCAATTATGAAAGCATTTGGAATTAAAGCATATGGTGGTCCCGAAAACATCACAGAATTAGAAGTTGAGAAACCACAAATTAATGATGACGAGGTTTTAGTTGAAACACGAGCAGAAGGAATTAATCCATTTGATTGGAAAATCGCTGAGGGAATGGTTCAAAGCTGGTTAAAATTAACCTTCCCTGTCATTACTAACTCCGACTTTGCGGGGGTAATCATCAAAGTTGGTAAAGATGTCCAGGAATTTAAAGTTGGTGACCGTGTCACTGGATTTACGTTAACGGGAGCATCTGCACAATACATCGCCGCCAAACCAAATCGCTTAGCCCTTTTGCCTGATAATATTGATTTTGTCACCGGAGCTGGAATCCCAGAAGCAGCAATGACTATTTGGCAAGGAATTTTTAATCATGCTCATATTATTCCTGGACAAAAAGTTTTAATTCAAGGTGGAGCTGGAGGTTTAGGAACTTTTGGAATTCAATTACTCCATCAAATTGGAGCAACTGTTTACACCACTGCCAGTGCTAAAAATAGAGAGTTGTTGCTCTCATTAGGTGCTGATCAAGTCATTGATTATCACACAACAAACATCAAAGATGTTTTGCAGGACCTTGATGTCGTCTTTGATACCATTGGTGGTGAAAGTGTTAGTGATGATTTTGTTGTACTTAAAGAGGAAGGCCTTCTCGTTTCGACGTTAGGTGCCAAGGCTGATGAATTAGCAAACCAAAAGCATATCCGAGTAATTGATGAAAATGCGGACTTCAACCATCTCGATTTACAACCAATCGTCGATATGATTGCTAATGACAAAGTCAAAGTTATCATTAGTGAAACTTTCCCCTTTTCAGTTGCTGGAATCCGTAAAGCAATTGAAACGAGTCAAAGTCATCACGCCGTGGGTAAACTAATTATCGATTTTAATAAATAATAGAAAATTAAAGACGCCTTTAGGTCAATTCCTAAAGACGTCTTTTTGCTTATCTAACTAGTTGGGCGTAACGATTAAAGAAACTCTTATACCCCATGTAACAGCCAATTATCGAACTAATTGACGTAATTCCTAATAACATAAAAGTTACCATGATTTGATACTTAATGGCTAAGACTGGATCTGCCCCAGCAAAAATCATTCCTGACATCATTCCTGGTAAAGCCACCAATCCAACCGTTTTGGCAGTATCAATGGTTGGCTGTAAACCTGTTTTAATTGAATCACGAATAATATTCTTGCTTGCCATCATAGGTGTAGCCCCTAAAGCTAACATTTCCATGACTTGAGAACGCCGATCCTTAAACATCGAACTCATCGTCCGAAAGCAAAGTCCCATCGCAACCATCGAATTACTAACAATCATTCCTGTAATTGGAATGATCTGGGAAGGAATAAATTTAACTGACCCATCTAATACCAACACTAACAAAATAACAATGGTACTGGTAGCAATGGCCGTTAAGGAAATTTGAAAAGAATGTGCTAACCCATTACTTCGTCCTTTGGCATTAAATGCTCCATTAAAGATAATAATACAAATTAAAGTAATGGTTAAAAACCAGTTATCAATTTTGAAAACGTATTTTAAGACATAACCAACGATAAATAATTGGACAACACAACGAACGGTTGCAACAATTAAAGATTTAGCAATCCCCAAATCTTCTTTATAGCCAATCCATAGTGCAAATAATACAAATACCCCCGTTAAGGCAAGCGCAGTGTTAGAAACAATTAAATTACTCATCGTTACGCACCTCCTTTATTTGTCCATCAGTAATTTCATATAGATGTTTCGCTAGTTTAAGTTCTTCATCATCATGTGTAATCATAATAATTGTGACGGAATGTTTAACGTTAAAATAATCAATCATCTTGTGCACACTAGCTTTACTACTATTATCTAGACCAGTGGTTACTTCGTCTAAAATCAACACTTTCGGTACAAACATCACGTTTCGCAACAAGGCAATTCGTTGTTTTTCACCACCCGACAGGCTAGTAACCTGTCGATCTAAATCATCAGCACCTAAATCTACCGTTTGAAGAGCTTTAATTGCATGCTGTTCATCAAAGGGTTTCTTTCGAATCATATATGGAAATTCCAAATTTTCGCGAACCGTATCACCAAATAAAGTTGGTTGTTGTACAGCATAAGATACTTCTCGCCGATATGAAACTGAATTTAGTTCCTTAATATTAGTACCTTCAAAATAAACGGCTCCAGAAGTAGGCGTCAATAATGAAGCTAGGAGTTTCGCAAACGTTGACTTTCCACTTCCAGAAGGCCCCGTAATTGTAACAATATCAGCTTTTTCAACTGAAAAATTAATGTCTTTGATAATTTGTTTTTGATCAATATCGTAACAAAGCTGTCTAGTCTCTAACTGTCCCATTTTTCTTCTCCTATGTCTAAATATATTATAATTATACGCTATATTTAAAACCAAGAAAAATGACAATTACTGAAGTTTATCGTTATCATGATATAATTAGATTAATTGATTCAAATAAAGGAGAAAAAATGAGAAACGAAAATAGTAATTATCGTCCTAAACGGGGTAACTTTAATCAGCATCGAAGTCCCAATTCAGGTGTACAGGTTAAATTACACCAACGCGTGACTGTCACTATCAAACGTTTGGGGATTAACGGGGAAGGGGTCGGCTATTACCGTCGAAAATTAATTTTTATTCCGGGGGCTCTCCCTACTGAAGTAGTTCAAGCTGATATCACAGATATTCAACCAAAATTTCTTCGTGGAAAAGTTGTCCAAATTGATAAAAAGAGCAAATTCCGAGTTGAACCTCGTGATTCTTATGCTAGTGAAGTTGGTGGTTTTGAACTTGAAGATTTAGAGTACAGCCAACAGCTAAAATTCAAACGTGACTTAGTTAAACAAGCACTTAGTCGCTACCATCCTCGTGGTTTTGAAAAATATGATGTTCGTCCTACAATTGGAATGGAAAATCCTTACGAATATCGAAATAAAGCAGCATTTCAAGTTCGGACTACTGCAGAGGGATACATAATTGCTGGGTTATACAAAGAAGGAACTCATGAAGTAGTCAATATGCCCACTTGTTCAGTCCAATATCCCTTAACAATGAAAGTTATGCGAGCGGTAGTTAATATGGTTGAAGACTTTGAAATTCCAACTTATGACGAAAAATCCAATTCGGGAATTTTAAAAACTATTGTAGTACGTGCTGCTTTAAATACTAATGACGTTCAAGTGGTCTTTATTACCAATTCAAACAAGTTAATCAAGAAACAAAAGTTAATTATGCGAATTGCGGAAGAACTTCCTGAGGTCACTTCAATCATGCAAAACGTTAACCCCGGCGATACACCATTGATTTGGGGTGAAGATACCATTCATTTAGCTGGTAATGAAATAATTACCGAAAAAATCGATGGGTTATCATTTGACTTATCACCTCGAGCTTTCTTACAATTGAACTCAATCATGACCCCAAAGCTTTATCATTTAGCTGGAGAAGCATTAGATCTTGATGAAAACGATTATTTAGTTGACGCTTATTCTGGAGTAGGTACAATCGGTTTAACTTTAGCAAACCAAGTTGCTGAAGTTCGAGGTATGGATACCATTAAAGAAGCTATTGATGATGCTAACGAAAATGCCAAGCTTAATCATATTGATAATGCTGAATACTTTTATGGAAAGGCTGAAGATGTGTTGCCACAATGGATGGCTGCCGGTTGGCATCCAACTGCTCTAGTAGTTGATCCCCCACGAGTTGGCTTGGATCAAACTTTAATTGATACAATTTTACAAACTCGTCCCGAAAAATTTGTGTATGTTTCATGTAACCAATCAACTTTAGCCCAAAACTTAGTTCAATTAACGAAATCATATAACGTTGATTATTTACAGCCAATTGACATGATGCCTCAAACCCCTCACGTCGAAATAGTCGTTAAATTTACCCTTAAAAAATAGGAGGAGCTTGCTCTATGGATCCATTTTTCAATGGAAATAACGATGATAACAATCAAGATGAACAAAAAAAGAACGGAATTTTCCCCTTCTTACCTAGTAATTATGCAATTGTAGTTAATGATCAAGGAACCGTGAAAGTAAATAAAGTTGGATTTTCGTATACTTCCCTTTTCTTTGGAATTTTACCAGCCATTTTACGGGCTGATTGGTATAATCTAGCTTGTATGATTGGAGTGCAGATGTTTTTCACAATGCTTATTACGTTTGTAACAGGCATCGATTTATATAGTGCTTCTGAATCACTTAGCTTCCTTTTCCACATTATCTGGGGATTTTTATACAACTTAATGTACTTTAGACATCTACAAAATCTGGGTTATCAACCAGAAAATCCTAATTCACTTAAATTGTTAGTTAAAAATCATTATTTCAAAGTTAAAGTCAAATAAAAAAATCTTCTTCGAAATGAAGAAGATTTTTTTGTTTTTTAATTTATAAGAAAGCAGTGACTGTTGCAGCAATGATAATCAAAGCTAAACCAATAAGAGTTGCAACCATTTCCTTTGGTGTTTTCTTTTGGTGAAGCATGTAAATTCCACTAAGAGTAGCAAGTACAACACTAACTTGTGAAAGAACAAATGCAGTTGATAAGCCTAAGAATTCTGGTTGAGCAGCAACTAAGTATGCTAATGCTGCAATTCCAAAGAAGAATCCAGCAATAATTTGTTTGTAAGAAACAGCTTCTTTAAATGTATTTTCTGATTTGAGATTCATCAATCCGTAAATTACAGCCATTAATAACATCCCAATAGTTTGGGGTAAGAAAGCTTCTAGTCCACTCATAGGAGCAGTTCTAGGAATAAAGCCACGTGCCCAATCAAGGTTTTCAAGTTGAGGAGCAGCTGAGTATAACCAGTATCCAATGACACCAATTACTTGATAAATCGTAGCTTTTCTTAAAGCAGCTACGTTAGTATTTTCTTTATTAGAACTCCAAGTAGTTAAAGTAGCACCAAGAATAATTACCAATAGAGCAACAATTCCAATAAATTTATGCATAGCTCCTGGCCAGCTACTTAGTGCAAAGGCTCCCCAAAGAGCAGTTACAATTAATTGAAGTGCCGTTGTAATTGGCATAACTCGAGATGATCCTACCAAAGAATAACCTTTAAAGGCCATGATTTGACCAAAGCCCCAACCAAGTCCAGACATGATTCCGAAAACTAGGTTCCAACCCATTGGGAATCCACAACCTGTGACCAAGAATACAATAAAGGCCACAATTACAGCTCCCATTGTAGCACCTAAAATTTGATTTGAAGGTTTACCACCGATTTTTGATGAAACTGTGGGGAAAAAACCCCAACCAAGAATTGGAATAAGCCCGATTAATAAAGCTAACATTCTTACGTCCTCCAATATTTTTCTGTTGTTAATTTAATTATATAACATATTTATTATAACGCACTAAATATTTATATGAAAGCGATTTCACTAAAAGTGTTTAATTTATTTCGGGTTTAAACGTTTTTGCAGCTCGAACTGCCCGAAGCCACCCATCGTAAAGACGTTTTCGTTCGGTCTTACCAATATTGGGAGTAAATAGCTTGCCAGATTCATGGATTGCTTTAACCTCATCAATATCTTGCCAAAAGCCAGTCGCTAGTCCAGCTAAGACTGCTGCTCCAAACGCCGTTGTTTCTTCATCAGCAGCTCTTTCAACCGGCTTATTTAAAATATCAGCTTGAAATTGCATCAAATAACTGTTTCGGCTTGCACCCCCATCGGCACCAAGTTGGGTAATTTCAATGTTGGCATCTGCTTCCATCGTATCAATAATATCTTTGGTGCTATAAGCAATCGCTTGTAAAGTTGCCTTAACGATATCATCATCGGTGGTCCCTCTCGTTAAACCAAATATTGCTCCTCTCACGCTTGAATCCCAGTATGGTGCTCCTAATCCAGTGAAAGCTGGGACTAAATAAACTTCGTTATTATTTTGCGACCGCTTTGCTGCAATTCGGGAAGCGGGAATGCTGTTAATTAAACCTAACTTGTCACGAAGCCATTTTAAAGCACTTCCAGCAGTAAAAATTGAACCTTCTAGCGCATAATAAACTTTGCCATTCATTCCATAAGCAATCGTAGTCAATAATTTTTCATCAGATGTCTCAGGCTTGGTTCCCGTATTCATCATAATAAAAGCACCATCGCCATAAGTACTTTCAACCATTCCTGGTTCAAGTCCCATTGATCCAATTAATGCAGCCTGTTGATCTCCTGCAATACCCGCAATTGGAACCTGAACACCATAAAACTGATAATTTTCTGTAGTTCCATATACCTCATCTGACGGATGCACTTCCGGTAACATTTGTGCTGGAATATTTAAAATATCTAGGATTTCTTGATCCCATTGTAGTTCATGAATATTGTAAAGCATTGTTCGACTAGCATTACTGTAATCCGTAATGTGATATTTACCATCTGATAGTTTCCAAACTAACCAGCTATCAATGGTTCCAAACAATAATTCACCTTTTTCAGCCCGGACTTGAGCATCAGGGACATGGTCTAAAATCCAACGAATCTTGGTAGCTGAGAAATAGGCATTCAGAACCAATCCTGTTTTTTCCCGGATTAAATCACTATAACCAGCTTGGCGCAACTGTTCAGCTATTCCAGTAGTTTGTTTAGAAAGCCATCCAATTGCATTATAAATTGGCTTCCCAGTTTTTTTATCCCAGACAACAGTTGTTTCCCGTTGATTGGTAATTCCAATTGCTTTGATTTTTTCTGGATGAATTCGTGCATCAATCATTGCGCTTGAAATTGCTGATAATACTGAACTCCAAATTGTATCTGGATCTTGCTCTACCCATCCATTTTGTTCACTAGTTTGTGGTAATAATTTAGTACTTTCAATTACCTTCCGACCACTATGATCGTAAAAAACTGCTCTCGTACTTGTTGAACCCTGGTCAATTGCTAAAACATATTTATTATCGTCATTTTCCACTGAGTCTCCTCCTTTCTCTCTTTACCAACAAAAAAGAAGTGACCTGCGTCACTCCTCCTCTAACTCATAATTAACGTTTAATTTTAACTCGGATGTCAGCATCAATTTCAACTGGTTCAACTTCTTCTTTGTAATCAAAATCAGCTTCTTTGAAATAATTTTTCATTTCGTCGTTAATCACGTTCAAGGCCCGAACATCATTTTTTTGACGATTAATTAAAATCGTGTATTCACTCGTATCTTCATCGACGTTTTCAAAAGTATAAATCACATCAACAGTATTCAAGATTTCTTGAATCATTTGGCGTTCTGTCATTTTCATAATTATGTATCCCCTTAAATGTTTTCTAACCATAAGAGTAGTCCTATTATCCTAATTTGTAAACAAAAAAATAGCTTGCAAATGAAATCAGTTTAAAAACAGTGCTATAATAGGCATACTGAATACATTTACAAAGGACGTGAAGCAATGAAAAATAAACGTGTAATCGAAATTGATAACGCTGAAAATGTCCGTGAATTAGGTGGTTATCAAACCATAGACGGTCACCACGTCAAATGGCATAAGCTACTTCGTTCTGGTAGCCTAGGATTCATCAATGATGAAGAATTAGCTTTTTTAGAAAATTATGGCGTGCGCTATGACGTGGACCTACGTTCATCTCAAGAAGTTAATGCCGTCAAAGATTTAGTTGATGGTAGCAAACTTCATTATATTTTTGATCCAGTTTTTAATGAAGATCGGACTGATAATTCGCAAGATCCTGAAGAATTTCATCAATTAGTAGAAGAAAATCCTGAATATGGAATGAAACATATGGAAGAAGTTTATCGCCAAATGATTACCCAATCACGCTGTCGCGAAGCTTTTCACAAACTATTTATGGTTTTATTAGAAAATAAAGAAGATCATCAAGCCGTGCTCTTTCATTGTACAGCTGGAAAAGATAGGACAGGAATGTCTGCTGTTTTCATTTTAGCTGCTTTGGGAGTTGATATGGATACAATCCGTAAAGACTATATTCTTACCAATGATGTCGTGAAAGATGTCATTGAACAAAAAGTCCAGGAAGTTCGAACCGCTGGTTTTTCCGACCATGCAGCTGAAAATTTAAAGACTCTTTATAGTGTCAATATGGTATTCTTGGATGCCGCATTGGAAGAAATTACGAAAAACTATGGTAACATGCAAAACTTTTTACACGAAGGTCTAAATTTAACTGATGAAGATTTATCCAAGCTTAAAGACTATTACCTAGATTAGGATTGTCGAATTGTAACGCTTATGTTAAGATAACCATATTAAATAGTTTTATTTCTGTGATGTCAGAGAATTGGCGGTTGCTGCAAGCCATGCAGGAAATAAAATGAATTACCTAACAACTTAAAATTCAAATACTAACGAGTGTAGACTTAGGTCTAAACGTGGGTGGTACCGCGCAAATTTGCGTCCCTATAGCAATCGCTATAGGGACTTTTTTACACTCAATTGGAGGATAACATGGATATTTTAGAAGATTTACAATGGCGTGGTGCCATTAACCAACAGACTGATGCAGCTGGCTTAGCCAAAGAAATTGCTGATCATAAGATTTCCCTATACTGTGGAACTGATCCAACTGGCGATAGTATGCACATAGGTCATTTAATTCCTTTCATGATTTTAGAACGCTTTGCTCGCTACGGTCACCATCCCTACATTTTAATTGGTGGGGCAACTGGTTCAATTGGAGATCCTAGCGGTCGAAAATCAGAACGTCAACTTCAAACCATGGAACAAGTTCATCATAATGAAGCTGCTTTAACCAAACAAATGAAGCACCTCTTCGGTAAAAATGCTGACATTACAATTGTTAACAATTACGATTGGACCAAAGACGTTAGTTTGCTCGACTTTTTAAGAGATTACGGAAAATTATTCAATGTTAATACCATGTTAGCTAAAGATGTTGTAGCTAGTCGTTTAGATCAAGGTATTTCTTTTACTGAATTCACTTACCAAATTCTCCAAGCTTTCGATTTTTATCATTTATACAAAGACCATCATGTACAATTAGAAATTGGTGGTTCAGATCAATGGGGTAACATTACAGCGGGAACCGATTTAATTCATCGATTAGCTGGACCTGATGCTCAAGTCTTTGGTTTAACGATTCCTTTGATGGTCAAAGCAGATGGCACTAAGTTTGGGAAAACAGCTGGTGGAGCTGTTTGGCTTGATCCCGAAAAAACATCTCCTTACGAATTTTATCAATTCTGGTTTAATCAAGATGATCGTGATGTTATCAAATATTTGAAATACTTTACTTTTTTAGATAAAGAACAAATCGATAGTTTAGCCCAAAAAGTGGAAACCGAACCTTGGAAACGAGAAGCGCAAAAAGTTCTTGCTGAACAAGTTACCGAATTTGTACATGGTAAAAAAGCTGTTGAAAATGCCGAACGAATTTCTGCCATCCTTTTCCAAGGTGATGTGCAAAAACTTTCAACTACTGAAGTAGCTCAGGCCTTTAATGGTGTTCCAACTTCAGAAATTGATAATACTCCAATTAACATCGTTGATTTAATCATGGAGCTTGGTGTAGATAAGTCCAAACGACAAGCTCGTGAAGATGTAAATAATGGTGCAATTACCGTGAATGGTATAAAAGTTACAGATGTGACAACAAAAATTAATCCTGCTGATAACTTTGATGGTCAATATGTTATTGTTCGTCGTGGTAAAAAGAAACATTTCTTAGCTAAAGTTAAATAGTTTTAAATAAAAATTGCAGCACTGAGAATTAAATCTCAGTGCTGCGATTTTTATTTAACTTAGATCATTGCTTAAATTTTTTACTAATTTCCCAATTTCATCTCTTGTATTTTCAAATTGCTGAAATATTTCTAATTCTGAACCCGTAGCTTGTGCAGGATCTGCTAAAGGACAATGAATTCTTTTAACAGCTGGTGGTGTCATTGGACATTTGTCACGAGCATCGCCACAAAGCGTCACAACTAAATTACAATCATTTAGATACGCTGAATCAATTAATTCTGATTTTTGCTGGCTAATGTCAATCCCAACCTCTGCCATTGCTTTAACTGCATTTGGATTTAATCCATGGGTTTCAATTCCTGCACTCTTGATTTCCCAATTATCAGGGAAATACTTTTTGGCAAAACCTTCTGCCATCTGACTTCTACAAGAATTTCCAGTACAAAGAAAATATATCTTTTTCATCAATAACTCCTAATAATTATTTGGCAACATTCCATAAGGGTAGTTCACCTTCACCGGCTCTAACAATTTCGCTGGCAGCATCATAAGCCATCCGATTCATACATTCTACCGTATTTGAAGCAATATGGGGAGTTAATAAAACGTTATCTAATTGATACAACTCGCTACTCAAAGGAAGTGGTTCTTCATCAAAAACATCAAGTGCCGCCCCTTTAATTTCACCGTTTTTCAAAGCCGCAATTAGATCATCCGTTTTAATGAGCGCTCCACGAGCTAAGTTAATCAAAACGGCTGAATCTTTCATCATTTTAAACTCTCGAGCCGCAACTCCTTCTTTTGTAGCTGGCAAAACCGGCATGTGTAAAGTAATCACATCTGATTTTTCAAAAAGCGTATCCCGATCGACTGGTGTCCCAATTTCAGATTCAGTTAAATGTGGTGAATAAACCAAAATATTCATGTCTAAAGCACTCATTTTTTTTGCTACCATTTTACCAATTCTACCATAACCTAGAACACCTAACGTTTTACCTGCCAAATCAAACCCTTTATGAGACTTTTTGTAGTCCCAATTCCCTTTACGCATTTGATTAGAATCATTTGTTAAGTTCTTAGATAAATCAAAAATTTCGGCTAAAGTAGTTTCAGCAACGGTTGAAGCATTTGCTAATGGAGTAATTGTAACGTAAATTCCATGTTCTTTCATAAATTTAACATCAAGATTGTCAAATCCGACCCCATTACGCGCAATAATTTTCAAATTAGGCATTTTTGTAATAGTTTCATTGGGAAATGGAGCCGTGCCTAAAATAATGCCAAACGCATCACTAGCCATATCCAATAGTGTTGAAATCTTTTTATCTGGTAATTCAATTACTTCAAAACCATTATTCTTTAAAAGTTCTTTTCCTGAATCTGATAATGTTTTTTGAACTGCTACTTTTTTACTTGTCATAAAATCCTCCATTTATTTGTTATTTTCACTAACTTTTTGTTTTTTATAAAAATCCATTAATTGATTATGCGTTGGGTAACCATCATTATCACCTGGGGTTTGAACTTGAAGTGAGCCAACTGCATTCCCGCGCATGACTGCACTTTTTAAATCTTTTTTTTCTAATAAGGCAGATATTACACCTAAAGCAAATCCATCTCCAGCCCCAACTGTATCTACTACGTGTTCTGCTTTAAAACCATTGATTGTATAAGAGTTACCATCCCTTGTTTTTACAAAAGCTCCTTTAGGACCAATTTTAACCAATACAGCTTTAGTCCTGGTCCCATTATTTAAATAAAAGTCCGCAATCTTTTCTGGATTATCACTTCCCATTAAAATTTTACCTTCATTTACACCGGGCATTACAATATCTGCATTTTTTGCTAGCTCATTAATGGTACTAATCATATTAGTTTCATTATCCCATAACGAAGGTCTTAAGTTCGGATCAAAGGTTATCAAAATTTTATTATCAACTAATCTTTTCATTAATTCTTTAAATGATTTTCTTGATATTTCTGAAAGTGCTGGAAAGATTCCAGACATATGAGCAATTTTAACTTCTGAAAGATCAATATCATCAATTTTTTGATAACTAAGCTGCGAAGCAGCTGAATTAGTACGATAATTATATGTTTGTGGATCACCATGAGTAACTAACTGCTTTAGTTGATGACCGGTCCAATGTTTTGGATCAGAATAAATATAATCAGTTCCTACACCATGTTCTTTAATAACATTTTTAGCATAAATGCCAAGCGGATCTGTTCCAACTTGAGAAATATATTGGGTTGTATGTCCTAATCGTTGTAAACCAATTGCAACATTCAATTCTGCCCCACCTAAAATTTTCAAATAGTGAGTCGAGTCTGCTAAATTATAGTTTGCATCCCGTGATGCAAACGTAACAACTGGTTCACCAATAGTAATAAATTCACTCATCTTTAATTCTCCTTAATTAGCCAAAGAAATGCCAAACTAAAATTTCATTAATAATTGAAACAATCCACATAAGTGGAACGCCTAACTTAAGCAAGTTACGTGGTGCTACTTTCATATAGTCAAGGCCCCAAACATTCCAAGACTGTGTTATATCAGTCGATACAGCTAGTAATGTAGGAACATACATTAAAGGTAGCAAGTACATGTCACTAAATAAACCAGTTGCTGAAAGAACTGCTGCAGTTGCCGCACCTGCTCCCCAAACGTGAAGAGGTCCTCTAAATAATGCTAAGGGTGATAAGATTCCAATTGCTAATGCTAAAATCAACGTGCTATGTGGAATAATAATACTAAAGATACTCTTAAATCTTGAGGCATTTAATTGGGCAGCTGCTGCAAACATTACTAATGCCATTAAAAACATAATCAACCCAGAAATATCATTAATTGATTGTTTAATAGTACTATTAAGAAAATTTTTAAATTCTTTAAAGTGTTTCATATTTCCAGTAACCAACATTGCTAAAATACTTGAAAGAATTAAAGCAGGAATAGCATCCCACTTTAAAACCATATTCAAAGCAACTGGGATAACTGGTATTAAAAATGCAATCCAACTAACATGCTTAACATTAGTTTGCTCAGTTGCACCAATAATTTCTAAATTCTTTTGAGCTTCTGCTGGATTAATCTTTTTTCGTTTAATAACAAGAAAAATTATAATGGCTAAAATTTGCACTAACATTGCAGACCAACCAAATACTAAGTAATGGGCATTATATTCTGCATGCGGGAAAAATGGTTTCATTTGATTAAATAACACAACATTAACGTACATTGCAGCACCAATTGATAATACAAAAGTAGTTAATGCCATATCACGTGGTAATCCAAGTGAAAGTAAGATTGGCAACAAAATAACTCCAATTGCAATTACTGAACCAACTCCATAAGAACCAACAAACAATAAAGCAGTTACTAATACCACAAAAATCGCAGCTAATAATGGTTTCTTTTTACCAATCTTATTAGTTTTTTCTGAAATGGCGGGTGCAATCCCACTATCGACTAACACCCTTCCAAACCATGAACCAAACACAATATAAATAATAGTTGACCCATAAGCTAAAGCTGGTTGAGAAAAGACTTTAGTGATAGCGACTTTATAAGGAATTAAACCAATTATAGTCCATAAAATTGCCATAACAAAAAAGCCAATTAATAAATCCCCACCCTTAATAATGTAGTAAATGAAGCCAATAAATGAAAGTAACAAAGCGATTGCAATAATGGTATTCATTTATTTCACCTCATCTTTCAATAAATCAAATTGCTTTTTTACTATTTGATCATTATCCATCGGATATTCCAATGCTAAATCAACTTTAGGCAATTTTTTTAATAATGCCCTCCAATCAAACTTACCAAAATCTAAATCGTCACTAGTCTCTAAAACTTTATTTTTTACTAGTGTATTTTTTAAATGAATATAATCTACAAATGGTGCCAATTGCTCGGCCGCATAATTCGCATCCTGATTAGTAAAAGCCCAATTTCCTAAATCATAAACATACCCAATTTTTACTTCATTTTGCTTAGCAGATTGAAGAAAATACTTAATATTTTCAACGTTTCCACTAATTTCGGTTTGATCGTTTTCAATATTCATTTGAATTTTATCTAATGGAAATTGTTTAAAATCTTTTTTTAAATTACCACGATATTTTTTAAAATTTCCTAAATTAAATTTAATTTTAGTAATACCCATTTTTAATCCTTCTTCAAAGTATTGTTCTAACAATGGATTAATTAATCCATTATCGTTAAACACTTCATCAGGAACACTGTAATTTACAAGTAAATTAGTATCTTTTCTTTTTTCGTTAATTAATTTTAATTCACTAGGTAAATTTTCGAAGTACTCTCGTCTAACCTCAATTCCATCTGCTCCAATCTTTTTAACTCGCTTAAAAAGATTAGATTGACTAATTCCATTCTTTATTTCATTTTCAAAAACCCAAGTATTTATAAATATTTTCATAAGTAACATCTCCTATATTGTAACCGTTTACATTACAACTATATGGTAAACGTTTACATATTATTTGTAAATGGTTATTAGGGTTTTTATGAAAATTTATTGTAAACGTTTACCATAGATGCTTTTAAAAAAACTTATTAAAAATAAGTTTTTAAAATTCTGCTGGTAGTTCAATCTTTTTAGGAAGCACTTTATTATTGTTAAGATTAGATAATATCAATTCAGCTGCATTTTCCCCCATAATAAAAGGATGTTGTTTAATTAATTTAGCTTTATCAGAAACTATATAATTTAAATTAGTATCAGAAAACCCAGTGACATAAATCGGAAAATCATTTTTAAAGTTTTGATCATTCACTAACCTTGGTAAATATTCCAATATCCATTTCTCTTTTAATGCAAATATTAAAGTATTTGGGTCTTTATCTAATTCTTTTTTAATTTCTTTCCCATAAACACTTTCAATTCCACGCAATCGTTGTTCACGAGTTGAAATCCCCTCAACTTGATTTGTAAGTACAATTGTTTTGTTTAAACCATTATTTTTAAAGTATTCACAAGCTCTTTGACTAATTGAAAAATTATCAGTAACTACACTTGGCCAAATTCCACCTTTTAATTCCCTATCAACAATAACCGTTGAAATATCATTAAGTAAATTTTGTTTTATAACATTTCGATTGGTGTTTAATGGCTGTAAAATAATTCCCGCAAACATTCGTTGACTACTTATTGATTTTAAAATTGATAATTCAGTTGTTAAGTTATTATTTGAATCCAATAAAACAGCTGTATAGTTTTCTTTTCTTAACGCAGAGCTAACTCCTTTAAATATTTCGGTTGAAAAGTAATCATTTACATCAGAAACTAAAACTGCAATTAAATTTCCCTTTTTAGTAACTAAATTTCTGGCTGCCTCATTCGGTGTATATTTCAATTTTTTTATTGCAGCTTTAACTTTTTCAGCTGTTTTGAGTGATAAATGATCCGTTTGTCCATTTAAATACCTAGATACTGTGGCTATTGATACATTTGCAAGTTCTGCTACATCTCGCATTGTGATATTATTTGTCATTATTTTACCTCTCCGAACTGCTAATAATTGTCTCAATTATACGATGTTTGTTTAGGATTCCAAAATTAACAATAAGTAATAAAAAATCTCATCTTTTAGATGAGATTCAAATAATTATTTATTAATTTGATTTTATTTAATAATTAAGTTATAAACTTTGGGTCGTAAATGATTGTGATTCCAATACTTGTAAGATTGCTTCAACGGTATCTAAAGAAGTAAACAATGGAATATCGTGTGAAATGGCAGCGCTTCGAATCTTAGCACCATCTTCTTCGCTTTCTTTTTCATTGGAAATTGTGTTAACCACCATTTGAATCTTTTGATCCATCATTTGTTGTAATAAGCTATCATTTTCGCCTAACTTTCCAACTACTGTAACTGGAATTCCAGCTTTTTCGAAGGTTTTAGCTGTTCCTTCAGTCGCAAGAATTTGATAACCCAAATTCCAAAAACGTTTCGCTAATTCTGTTGTTTCATGTTTATCACCATCTTTGACAGTAAATAAAATCCGACCATGATCGGGAACGTGAAGCTTAGCAGCTTCAAAAGCCTTATAAAGCGCCTTAGGTAATGTAACGTCAGAACCCATTACTTCTCCAGTTGACTTCATTTCAGGGCCTAGTAAGCTATCAACATCGTTTAATTTGGAAAATGAGAAAACTGGGGCCTTCACGTGAATTAATTTACTTTCTGGGGCAAGTCCAGTTTGATAACCTTGCTCAGCCAAAGATTTTCCCAAGATAATGTTAGTGGCCACTTGTGCCATTGGAATTCCTGTTACTTTACTTAAGAAAGGTACCGTTCGACTAGCTCGAGGGTTAACTTCAATTACATACACTTTTTCATTATGCACAATGAATTGAATGTTCATTAAACCGATACAACCAAGTTCAAGTGAAAGTTCTTTAGTATATTTAACAATCTGATCTTTAACCTCTGGAGACAAAGTTTGAGCTGGATAAACGGCCATTGAATCACCAGAATGTACTCCGGCTCTTTCAATATGTTCCATAATTCCAGGAATCAAAACATCTTTTCCGTCACAAATGGCATCAACTTCACATTCTTTTCCAGTTAAGTATTGATCAATTAAGACTGGATGATCATTAGAAACCTTGACAGCGTTCTGCATATAATTTTCCATGTCAGATCGTTTGTTAACAATTTCCATTGCTCGTCCCCCAAGGACATAGCTAGGTCGAACCACGATTGGATAACCAATTTCATCCGCACATTTAATTGCTTCGGTAACTGTACTAGCAATTCCACCAGTTGGTTGCGGAATGCCTAATTTTTTGATAACTTTATCAAATTCATCTCGGTCTTCAGCACGATTTAAATTAGTAACTGAGGTTCCTAGAATTTTAACCCCTCGTTTAGCAAGTGGCTCAGCTAAATTAATTGCTGTTTGTCCACCAAACTGCACTACTACGCCCTCAGGCTTTTCAATATCAATCACGTTCATAACTTCTTCCACTGTTAATGGTTCAAAGTATAACTTGTCAGAAATTGAAGAATCAGTCGAAACGGTTTCGGGATTATTATTCATAATAATCGCTTCATAACCGGCTTTTTTTATGGCCTCTACTGAATGCACCGTTGCATAATCAAATTCAACCCCTTGTCCAATTCGAATTGGACCAGAACCTAATACCAAAATTGAAGGTTTATCAGTTTTAACACTTTCATTTTCTAATTCGTACGTACTGTAAAAGTATGGCGTTTCTGATTCAAATTCACCAGCACATGTATCAACCATTTTGTAAACCGGAATAATTTGATTTTTAATTCGAAAAGCACGAACTTCATCTGAGGTTTGTTTCCATAGCTTAGCGATGCTTTCATCTGAAAAACCATTTCGTTTCGCAATTCGCAGTAAATCAACATCGTTTACGCCTGCTTTTAAAGCTTCCGCAATTTCATGAATGTGTAGTAACTTATCTAAAAAGAAAATGTGAATCTTAGTCATTTCTGCTAATTTTTCAATTGAATAGCCACGTTTGATAGCTTCATATAAGTAAAATAAACGATCATCTTGAGCTTTCACAATTCCATGGTCTAATTCTTCATTGCTTAAGTCAGCTAATTCAGGATCATCCATGTCAGTTAAGTCAATATCTAATGAACGCACAGCTTTCAAGATAGACCCTTCGATATTACGATCGATCGCCATTACTTCCCCGGTCGCTTTCATTTGGGTTCCAAGCGTCCGGTTAGCTTTGGTAAATTTATCAAATGGCCACCGCGGAATTTTGCAAACCACATAATCTAAAGCTGGCTCAAATTCTGCATAAGTAGTACCCGTAACTGGATTCATAATCTCATCAAGATTTAACCCAACTGCAATCTTAGCAGCAACCCTTGCAATCGGATAACCCGTTGCTTTAGAAGCTAATGCACTTGAACGACTAACTCGTGGATTAACTTCAATCACATAGTATTTCATACTATTGGGATCTAAAGCTAACTGTACGTTACAGCCACCTTCAATTTTAAGAGCTCGAATGATTTTCAAAGCAGCATCCCGTAACATTTGCACTTCGTCATCAGAAAGAGTTTGAATTGGAGCAAATACAATTGAATCCCCAGTATGGATTCCCACTGGATCAAAGTTTTCCATATTACAAACAACCATGGCGTTATCAGCTGCATCCCGCATTACTTCAAATTCAATTTCTTTGTAGCCAGCAATACTTTGCTCAATTAAAACTTGTGTTACAGGTGAAAGATAAAGCCCGTTATCAGCAATTTCACGAAGTTGTTCTTCATTGTCGGCAATTCCTCCTCCAGTTCCCCCCATTGTAAAAGCTGGACGAACAATGACGGGATACCCATGTTTTGAAGCAAAGGATACCGCTTGTTCAACAGTATTAGCAATTACTGACTCTGGTACAGGTTGCTTTAGATCACGCATTAACTGGCGAAATTGCTCCCGATCTTCAGCTTCGTTAATCGCTTTTAAATCAGTTCCTAATAATTTAATGTTCATTTCATCAAGAATACCTGAATCAGATAATTCCTTAGCCATGTTTAACCCTTGCTGACCTCCCAAAGTCGGTAAAATTGCATCAGGTCGTTCTTTTCTTAAGACTTGGGAAACAAAATCAAGGGTCAATGGTTCAATGTATACTTCATCAGCAACTTCTTTATCCGTCATGATGGTTGCTGGATTTGAATTTACCAAAACCACTTCATATCCGAGCTCTTTTAGTGCCAAACAAGCTTGCGTCCCAGAATAATCAAATTCTGCTGCTTGTCCAATAATAATTGGTCCTGATCCAATTACCATAATTTTTTTTACATCTGTTCTTTTAGGCATTATTCATTCACCTTTCTTGTCCAATTAAGTTGCTTATCATCCATCATCTTCATAAAGACATCAAACAAATAATCAGCATCATGGGGGCCTGGAGCAGCGTCAGGATGAAATTGAGCGGAAAAAGCTGGTAAACTATCATGTTGAAGCCCTTCCACGGTTCCATCGTTGATTTCTTCAAGTAGCACTTTTAAGTCTGTGTTGGCTACTGAATCACGGTCAACCATATAACCATGATTTTGCGAAGTAAAATCAATTCTTCCAGTTTCTAAGTTACGAACGGGATGATTAAATCCTCGATGACCAAATTTCATTTTTTTCGTTTTAGCACCATTAGCCAAAGCAAATAATTGATTCCCCATACAAATTCCAAATAATGGATATTTTTGTTCTACTTGGCGAATCATTTCTAAAGTTGCTTCAGAAACGTCACTTGGATCCCCAGGTCCATTAGTTAACATCACTCCATCTGGATTAAAGTTATCAATATCCTGTAAGGTGGCATCAGGAGGAAGAACAACTACGTCACAATTTCGTTTAGCAAGTTCTCGAAGAATTGAATACTTAAGACCAAAGTCAATTACAACAACTCGTCGACCAACTGATGGAGCTGGATAAGCATTGTTAGTAGCACTTTCAGAAATTTCGCTATGGCTTAATTCAGTTGCTTTTAATTTAGCAACACTATCATCATCAACGTGATTTAAAATAGCAGCTTTCATTGCTCCGTGTTCTCGAATATGCTTTGTAATAGCTCGAGTATCAATTCCGCTAATCCCAGGAATATTTTCCTGCTTTAGATACTCTGGAAGTGACATGCTCATTCGCCAATTAGTTGTTCGGCGAGCAATTTCACTCACAACAACTCCCTTACAGGTAGGATTAGTTGATTCTAAGTTATCCCGATTAATCCCATAGTTTCCAATTAAAGGATAGGTAAACATTAAAATTTCACCATTGTATGATTGATCAGAAATTGATTGTTGGTAACCAGACATTCCCGTACTAAAAACTAGTTCACCAACCGTTTCCTGATCTCCACCGAAGGCTTCTCCTGGATAAATATTACCATCTTCTAACACTAAATAACGTTTCTTCATGCTATCCTCCAAATTTTATGCAAATAAAAAGCTACTAATTAGTTTCCTAGTTAGTAGCCAAATTGATTATCAGGATTAAATCTCAATTGGTTTCTCACTGGAAACTTTAAATTGACAATATGTGTAGTATTAATGACCTAATTTCAACACCTCACTGGATGTTATTAAAACAACTTCAGTTCTTTTTTCATAATCTTACTTGTCATTATGCTAAATGTCAAGCAAGACCAAAAAACGGTTGAATTCGAATGAATTCAACCGTTTAAGGTTAAGCTGATTGATTTAAATGATTGTTTTTACCATGAACCATGTGATGCATGATAAGCAGCTGCGGCTTCAACTGAACCATAGCGACTAACTGCATATTGTTGTGCCACTCGTTCTTGATTTTCTGGTGAATAATCACCATTTAAATATGATGATGATAACTGATACTTACCAACATATTGACCATTACGAGCATTGTAATCATTACCAGATTCAGCTTGTGCAATCCCGCTCATTGTTCCATTAGATGAAACTGGAGTTGATTTTGCAGCAGGTGCTGATTGGGCAGCAGGAGCAGCGGTCTTAACAACTGGGGTTGTTGCCTGATTATTAGTTGATTTAGCAGGACTAGCACTTGGGCTTGTAGCTGAAGTTGCTGAACTGGCCTTGGTAGTATTTGTGCTAGTCGTGTTAGTGTTAACAGCTGCAGTAGCATTATTTGAAACTGAAGTTGCAGCTTGATTATTACTAATAGTTGCTTTTTTAGCTGGTGCTTTTGCACTCTTCTTATCTACTTTGACATTTCCCTTACCATCAAAAACAAATACCTCACCAACATAAATGGTATTAATATCTTTACTTTTGTTAGCTTTTTGAATTTTCTTTTGAGAAACTTTATATTGTTGTGAAAGAGCACTGATAGTGTCACCTTCCTGAACCGTATGTTTAACTGTTGAATTTGCGTTAACATTTGCTGCACCAGCAAACATCATTCCCAATGAAACAGCAGCCATTGCTGCGATTGATTTAGTGAACTTCATATAGAAAATTATCTCCTTATATATCGAATATTAGATTCTTCATCTAGATTTTGTTAGTGATATGTATCAACCAACATATACAAGAGTATAGATAGCAGGTTACAGACATATTACATAACGATTACTAGAAATGCATTTTCTGTAATGTTGAAACATTTCAGACATACTCAAAGGACTTTCTCATTTAAAACCTATATGCATCATAACTTAATATTACATTTTGTAATATTCAAAGACTAAATTGACTAACCAATGATGAAAAAAGCGCAAAGCCAAAATTAAAGGGCTTTACGCTTAGTAAAATTATTATTGTTTAGTTAGCTTTTTTAACCCAATTCCAGTGAATCCACTTAGAATTGAAAAAATAGGACAAAGTAGACTAAAGAAGACAAATGGCAAATAATGAAGCGTTGGAACATTCAACGTATTAGCTACAAAAACTCCAGCCACGCCCCAAGGAACTAAATAATTAATTACCGCTCCTCCATCTTCTAGAGCTCGTCCGAGTGCTTCAGGAGCTAATCCTGCCTTTTGATAGTCAGCTTTAAAAGCCGTTCCAGGTAAAATGATGGAAAGGTATTGCTCTCCAATAAAAATATTAACCCCAATTGCAGCCAACACTGTACTTAAAATTAACATCCCTGCTGAATTAATATGTGCTGAAAAGCGATCCATCACTACGCTAATTATCCCCAGATTAATCAACAATCCACCCAATGCTAAAGCAATTATAATCAAAGTCATTGTCCCAGTCATTGAAATAATGCCACCACGATTTAAAATTTGATTAATTTCAACATTCGAAGTTTTAATTTTAAAACCATTTTGCATCACATCTGCAATTTTAGTAAATGAATAGTGGTTCTGTGGATTAAATAAGGTCATTAAAATTGTAAATACAATGTTAATGAATAACGTTGGAATAGTAGGAATCTTAGTCCAAGCACAAATTAATAGTAATAAAACTGGAATTAACATCCAAGCCGAAACTGTAAAGTTACTGGTCAAAACTTGAGAAGTATTAGTGATTTTTGCTAAACTAGCTGTTCCATGTGTTCCTCCAATTATCGAGAAAAGAACTAATGAAATAACAAATGCTGGAACTGTAGACCACATCATGTTTTTAATATGATCATAAAGGTTGTCTCCTGCAATTGCTGAGGCTAAATTAGTCGTGGCAGATAGCGGCGACATTTTATCACTAAAGACAGCTCCAGAAACAACTGCTCCAGCAATCATAGCGGGATCAATTCCCATCGTAGTTCCAATCCCCATTGCTGCAATTCCAACAGTTGAAATAATTGTAAAGGCACTTCCAATAAAACAACCAACAAATGCACACATTAAAAATACTGACGGCAAAAACCACCGAATACTAAGAATGTGAAAACCATAAACCATCAAAGTTGGAATTACCCCAGACATAATCCAGACTCCAATTAGTGAACCAATTAATAGGAAAATAAATAAAGGAATAATTCCATTTTTTACTCCGATCACAAAACTGTCATTAATATCATCCCAACTATAACCGCGTAACCGTCCCCATAAAATCAATAAAAAGATTACACTTAGAATTGGAACAACTGGGGTTAAATGTAGTTCAATAATTCCTAAGCCCATAATTACTAACATTGTTAGCAGAATTGTCACGGCTTCCCATAACTTAGGCTTAACCATTCGAGTTCTCCGTTTCGGCTAATTTACGATTTAAATAATGAGCTAACTTTTCGACTGAATAAACCCCAGTTACTTTCTCAATCCCTTTACCGTCTTTGAATAACACAAATGTCGGCATCCCATACACTGAATATTCTTTTGCAATGGATTGTTGTTTATCAACATTCACTTTAGCAAATTTAACTTTTCCTGCAAATTGTTTTTCCAACTGTTCCAAGACTGGATCCATAATTTTACAAGGTCCACACCAAGATGCCCAAAAATCGACAAGCGTCATTGGACCTTCCACTGCTGTTTTAAAATTTGATTGATTTAAATTAACTGACATGCTTACTCCGCTTTCTGATGAAGTGAATTATAATAGTTACTCCAATTGAAAGAATTACAAAAATTCCAAACAAAGCTGATGGAATTTCAATATCAATCATTGGAATTGAGAGTAAGAGTTTTACCCCAATTACAAAAACTAACACATAGGCCATCGTTTTCAATTCTGGAACTTTCTTCATTAAAGCCATCACAAACTCGGCAATTCCCCGCATGGCTAGAATTCCAACCATACCACCAATTAATACCACAACTGGATTAGAAGAAACAGCTAAAGAAGCTAGGACAGAGTCAACTGAAAAAAGAATATCCATCATTTCAATTTGAACAACAACCCACCAAAAAAACTTTCGACTATTTGGATTGCCCTTTTCCTTAATTGGTACTTTATTACTTTTTTTACCAAGCTTGGGAAAGAAATACTTTAATGCTAAGTAGATTAAGTAAGCAGCCCCAATCACTTTAATTTCCCAAAAGTGAATTAAGTACACCCCAATTCCAATCACAAGAAAGCGAAAGATATATGCTCCCCATAATCCATAGAAAAGTGACTCTTCTTGCAACTTCTTAGTTGGTAAAACTTGGGTCTGCGTTGCCAAAACAATAGCATTATCAACTGACATCACACATTCTAAGATTACCAAAGAAAGGATAATCAACCAGTCATCACCTGAGGTAACTACTGTTTTCCAGTTGTTTAAATCAAAAAATGGTCCATAAAGTTGTTGTATTAATGCAAACAATTAAACTCCTCCTTAGTTATTAATGGCCTGTTTATCATATTTTGCTAAATTATGCGTTTCAATTACTTTAATTAATTTTTTGGCATAATCCGGATCAGTGGCATAAGTGTTCTTTTGGAGTAACTTAGCCTGTTCTTTATAACTTGTAATTCCAGACTTATGCAAAAACTTATCATACAGAGCTTGATTATGATCTTCAATTGCAGTTTGAAGATTAGGATACTTTCTAAATTGCCCCACTTGCGTAATATGTTTACCATTAATATACTCGCCAGTTTCGTATGAAATTGATTGTCCTTGATAAGTCCCTTTAATTCCAAATGGGTTAAAAGCATTGGTATAAAGCTTTGATTTTCCCCAATCAGACTCTAAAATAGCCTGCGCAATTACAATACTAGGTAAAACTTGTTTATTTTTCTTGTATAAATCAATTGACGGCGTGGCAACTTGTTTAATAAACTTATTATGTTGCTTCAACACTGGGTCATGAGCCCGTTGATATGCTTTTTCAGACTTAATTAAATTCTGTTGATTAATATGCTGACGAATTTTGTAAGTCCCAAACAATAGACCAACCGTTCCAAAAACAATTACAAAAGCGATAATTGGATACCAAATACTGTTACCGTTCTCATCGGTTTTAATTTTAAGTTTCATATATAAGCCACTCCTTTAATATTTTCCATTATACTCTATCACCTTTAATTTTTGATTAATATCATGTTTCAATAATATATACGCGTTTTTAATTATATTCTAAACTTTTACCGTATTTTATAATATAATTAACAACATTGCTAAAAAGGGAGGCAGTTGCGTTGATTAAAAAAGAAAAAATTAACCAGAACATCGAATGGATTCAAGTGACTGATTGTCTTCCAATCGAAAAACAAACTTTAAAAGATCAATATCATCTCACCGCTGAAATGCTTTATTATGTACTTGATCATCACGAACGTCCACGAATGGAATATTATGATGATGAACAATTACTTTTAATTATTTTTGACGTTGCTGAGCCATCACGATTTAGTGGTGATATTTCTGCCGAACCAATCGGAATTATCATGACTGGAGACCGTTTATTTACTTTTACTGCTAATCAAACTAATTTTGTTAATCCATTACTAAGTGGAATCGTGAATAAGCTTCCTGCTATGAAGCGCGATACGGTTTCAACTCTTGATATCGTTTTCAAAACACTCTATCAACTTGCTATCCAATATTTTGATTACATCAATAATATCAATAGTATTAGGACTAAAATCCAACGTAACCTACGAAGTAAAACTCGAAAAAGTGCAATTAGTCAGCTTTTGAATTTACAAACTGATTTGGTCTACTTTTTAACTTCACTTTCTGCTAATAATGACATGTTAATGATGGTTAAACGTAAACTAGGCAAAACTCTCTCTGATGATGATAACGATATTCTCGATGATGTAATTGTCGAAATTCAACAAGGATTATCAATGGCTCAGATGGCTAATCAAGCAGCCCAACAAGTAGCAGGTGCTTATTCAAACTTACTTGATAGTAACTTGAATAGTACTATGAAATTTTTAACCGTCTTTTCAATTGTCTTAACGGTGCCAAATATCGTTTTTGGATTCTATGGTGAAAATGTTGAGCTACCATTTATGAACCATGCCATGGCATGGCAATTAACCATCCTGATTAGTTTTATTTTGATAGTAATCGTCTTATTAATTATGCGTTTTAGTGATTTTTTCAACCGTTAAACTTCAAATTCCCTTTACCATTCGTAAGGGGAATTTTTTATGCAAAAAATTAAAGCTTTAATAACTAAATACTGGATTTTACTAAGTTTAATTGGCGCAATCTTAACTATTATTGCTCTAGTTAAGTTGCCTAATCTAAGCAATCTAGCAATTCAAGCTGAACTACCAAAAACTTCATTAACGCATCGTGCCCATCAGATTACTCATCATTGGGGTAACAATTTAAATGACGCCACCATGATTACACTTACTTATTCAGTTCCAAACGAACTTTCTGACAGTCAAAAATTACGTTTAGAAAATAAAGAACGCTTTTTAATTGAACATAAACATGATTTAAAGATTTACAAAGTTACTAGCATACATACTAGTCCGCATGCTAATCATTTATTCAACGGCAAGAATTGGCGAAAACTGCAGATTTGGATCCCCTATCAGCTCGTCAATAGTCCTATTTACCAAGCTCAACTTCGCCATTTATGTTCGTTATCAGGATTTAAAACCAATTGGGAAAACCCACTTAACGAACAATATCAAAGATTAGTAGCTCAGTGGTACCAGCAAAAAATAATCTGCGTTTGGGTCATATTAATTAACTTTATCATTTTATTGCTAATTACTTCATTAACTAAAGCACTTCTGATCACCTTAGCTAATTTAGAATTAAGTATCATTAATTTAAGTTTATTTGCTAATTTAATTCATTCATTTTTCTTTTACTCACCATTACTTATTATTTTGCTAAGTTGTATTACCAATATGAGTATAATGTTATGGCATTATCAACCCCATTGGCTTATTAAACTAACTAATCCGATGCAAAGTTGGCATCCGTTAATTTCACTAATGCTACTCAGTTGTTTGATTTTTCCACTACTTAGTAATTTTCAAATTCATTTTCAATCGCCTCAACCCCACCAATCTGTAACCGTTTATTTAACAAGTACTAAATCAATTATTAACCAAACTTCCTTAAATGATTTAAATCGTCTAACCAATGCTCTCAAATCTTTACCAAACGTCAGCCAAGTAACATCTTTGCCCCAACCTGGTGGAAAATTGATTTCTAAGTATCAACTTGGGCATCAATTAGCTGAAATTAACCAAAATTTAATCCAACACCAACGTATTAATCAAAGTGAAGCAATTAAGCTTAAGCATCTAAATGCCAATCATCACATTTTTTCACTTTTAAAAAGTCAAACTGAGCAACTACAACAATTAAAAAATGAAACGATCTCTCAGGAAACGGTAACGAACCTAATTCAAAATCAAATTACTACTCAAACTGATTTAACCAATCGAATTAGACAAGCCCACCAAGGGTTGGTAGAAACTCAAACTAAAATAGCAGAAAATCAATCAACTGATGAAATCAAAAGCTTATCTAACCTCCAAAATCACACCAACCACCAATTTTATTTAACGAGTCAAGATTCAAGGGGCACTAACTTTAGTCAGACTTGCTTTAATTACAATAATGCTTTTCAAACTGCCACACGTATAGAAATCAATCTTCAAAACGGAAAACTTGGTAGATTGCCCCAATTAATTAAAAATCAACTAGTGGGAACTAACTTTCAATCAAAAATTGGGATGACTGGAATTCCAGTCATTGAAAATCAGCAGAATCAGCAATTTCAACAACGTTTAATTTCATTTTTGTTACTCTTATCAATCCTAATTTTAAGCATTAACTGGCTCAAATTTAAGTCCTTTGAGTTTGCAATAATTACCATTTTGCTAGTCTATCTTGCAGCAGCTGCTAGTTTAGGAATGTTAGCTTATTTAACCGATTATCAATTTACCTTACCCATCTTCTATCTTATGCTTCTGATGTTTACTTTACTCTCACTTGTTCCTAGTAACTTTTCTGCTATCTTAACAATTGCCCTAATTACAATTCCATTCCTAATAGTTCCAGAATTTCGAAAGCTGGGTTATACACTAATAACTTTCACCGGTATTTATCAGGCCTTTTTCCCAATCATTCTTCAAATTACCCAACAAAAAAAGCAGCTTTTAAAAAGTTGCTTGCATAAGATTTTAAAAAGCCCCCAAAATTAATTGGTGGCTTTTTGGTCGACATCTTCAACTTTATAAACAATTTTACCATCAGGATTAAGATAACTGTATAATCGTTGGGTCTGGTTTTTATCAAAATACCCCATATCCATCATGGTAATTCCATTGTGTTCCACAAAACCATGATGCATTTCTAAGATAATTTGGTGAGTATCCTTAACATCTTGCATGTGTTGTTGTGATTTTTCAAGTGCCGTTCCAAGCGGACAGCCTTCATCTAAAAAGTGTTTTATTAATCGTACCATCACAAAATTTTCATGATCAAAAACTCGGGAAGCCATTTTTTCATTACGGACACTGTGAATATAACCCTTTTGTTCCCAGTAACGAAGTTGTCTTGGTGAAACTCCCGTCATTTTACTAACTTCACCAATCCGAAAGATGTAATTTTTTTCATTAAAATCTTTTAAAAATTTAGAATCTTTCACGTCCTGGTTCCTCTTCTCTAATTAAAATTAATTATTTATTATACTCGATAACTTTGATTTGGTCACCTTCAACACTCATTTTAGTAATGCTTCCATTAGCTGGGCGAACACTCAAATCAAACTGACCTGATGCTGAAAAACGATCAACTAAACTTAGTAAAGTATTCCCATGACTAACTAATAAAACATTATCTCCATCTTCTAAGTTTGGATTATCAGTAATTAGCTTCAGTCCTTGATTAACTCGTTTCCAATACTCTTCTGCATCTTCAGCCAAATGAAATGGATCAGCTGCCTTCATAAAGTCTTTAGCGTGGTCCATATCATACTTTGTGATAATATCCTTGAACGTTGGTGCCCCATGGGGAGCTCCAGTTGCATACCACGCTTCATCCATATTTAAGCCTTCAAAATAACCATAAAATTGTTCCCGAAAAAATGGTGAAACAACCGGTGGATGAACGTTAAAAGTCTGATTTTGATCATCAATAATTGACATTGTTTTACAAGCACGGGGCATATCACTACAGTAGGTTGCTTTAAAATCAATTTTAGCTAAACGTTTACCTGTTGCAACAGCACCGTCAATCCCCTTTTGGGTTAAAGGAGAATTACTCCATCCTTGTAACTTATTGAAAATATTAAAATACGTCTGTCCGTGTCGGACTACATATAAAGTAAACTTTGCCATAATGTCGCTTTCCTCTCTTTTTAATTAGTATAACACGCAATTATGCTTAGATTAATTCTTATCCTTTGCTTAGTTTTTTTTACATTTAAAGTCTGCTATCATGTAGTTTATGTACTATCTCAATTGATAAGGGGTTATAATCGTGAAATTCATAAAAAAATTAATGGCAAAAATCAATACTCGAATTGGTTTTTTCGTCCTTTTAGTCGGCTTATTCTGGGCTAAAACAATCTATGCTTATTTCGTGGACTTTCATCTAACAACATCCGATTTTTTACAACAGGTCTTACTATTAATCAATCCAATTGCAACAACCGTGATTATTTTTGGATTAGCATTTTATTTAAAACCGGCTAAACTTTTTTATCCTGCCATCTTATTTCTCGATTTTTTAAACACAGTCTTACTATATTTAAATGTCATTTATTATAGAGAATTCACTGATTTTATGACCGTTTCCACTATGACCGGTTATTCAAAAGTTGATCAAGGGCTTAGTGGTGCTTCCCTAGCCTTAACTTCCCTACACGATGTTTTCTATTGGCTTGATATTATCATTATTATTTTATTAATCATTTTTCGAGTTATCAAAATTGATAAACATCAATTAGGCTCAAAATTCGCTTTTGCAGTCTTTTCATTAGGTTCACTGATGCTCGTTACCAATATTACTTTAGCTGATATGGACCGTCCTCAATTATTAACGCGAACTTTTGATCGAACTTATGTGGTTAAATACCTTGGATTAGATGTTTTCACTACTTATGATGGATTTCAAACTCATAAATCAAATGAATTAAGATCAAATGCTAGTAAATCAGAAATTTATAAAGTTAAGGATTTCACTGATAAACATTATGCTGCCCCCAATAAGGATATGTATGGTTCTTTAAAGGGAAAAAATGTCATTATTATTCATTTAGAAAGTTTTCAGCAATTTTTAATTAATAAAAAAATTAACGGAAAAGAAGTTACTCCGTTTTTAAATTCTATTTATAACAGTAATCATACCTATGCTTTTGATAACTTCTTTCATCAAGTTGGACAGGGTAAAACCTCAGATGCAGAAAATATGTTAGAAACTAGCACTTACGGCTTACCTCAAGGCTCCTTATTTGCCCAACTGGGTAGTGACAATACCTTTCAAGGTGCTCCTGCTATTTTTGATCAGCATGGCTACTCAACGGCTGTTTTTCATGGAAATATCGCTAGTTTTTGGAACCGAAATAACACCTATAAAAATTTAGGTTATCAATACTTCTTTGATGCTAGCTATTATGATACTTCTGGTGATAAAGCATCCGGCTATGGTTTAAAAGATAAACTCCTATTTAAAGATTCAACTAAGTATTTACAACATTTGCAACAACCATTTTATGCTAAGTACATCACGGTCACTAACCATTTTCCTTATGATTTAGATGAAAAAGATCAAAAAACTGATCCCCTTACGCCTCCAGATACTGATGATAGTGCAGTCAATAATTATTTTCTAACTGCTCACTATCTGGACCAATCTATCAAAGAGTTCTATCAATATCTTGATAAAAGTGGATTAAGCAAAAACTCTGTCGTAGTTTTGTATGGTGACCATTATGGGATTTCTAATTCTGAAAATTCAAGTCTAGCCCCAATTTTAGGTGTTAAATCTGAAGACTGGAACAATTTTGATAACACCCAACTTCAGCGAGTGCCATTTATGATTAATTCCCAATCTTTCAATAATGGCCACATTGATCACACGTATGGTGGTGAAATTGATGTATTGCCAACTTTGATGCACTTGATGGGAATGAGCACTAAAAAATATATTCAATTTGGAACTGACCTCTTCTCCAAAGATCATGATCAAGTCGTCGCTTTTCGAAATCAAGATTGGGTTTCTCCTAAATATACTTGTATCGGTGGCACAATTTATGATTCTAAAACTGGAAAAGTAATTAAACCTAATGCTAAATTACAAAAGAAAATTGATGCGATGCAAAAACGAGTTAATACTGAATTAAGTCTTTCTGATATGCTTAACTCCCAAAACTTACTTCGTTTTTATCATCCTAAGGGCTTTAAAACGGTTAATCCCGCTGACTATAATTATTCAAATGAGCTTAAACGGGAAGAAAAAATTGAAAAACAATTAGGTGATAAGTCTTCTAGTGTCTTTGATACCACAGGTCAAAAAGATACTAAAAAAACTTATAAAACTGATGCTCCCGAAGCAAATGAACCACGGAGCGATACCAATAAGATTCAAATTACCAACCCTGATTCAAATAACCAATAAAAAAATTCCAGATCAATTGATCTGGAATTTTTATTTAGAATATTATTTATGCAAAGCCGTACTATGAATTGGCATCCGTCGATCTGGATAAAGTCGTTTCATAATAGCATTAACTGCGACTGGTGCTTCACCAAACCCAGTTGCAATTAAAGTATCTTTTCCGGAATAAGTAGCTTGATCTCCAACACTAAACACGCTTGGTTCAGAAGTTTCCATTTCTGAATTAACTTCTATCAAATGATGATTTAAAGCTGGTTGAATTTGCCAACCTTCTAAATCTTTATTGTTAGAAATAAAGCCATAATTAACGACTAGCTTGTCAGTCATAAAGGTTGCTTCATCTTCTGTTTTTAGTTTTTTAGCGGTCACTTGAAGCCGACCGTCAATTTCATCCAGTTGTTTAATCAAATATGGGGTTAAAATTTCAACCGAAGAATCATTTAATTTATCAACCATTTTTTCTAACCCACGAAATTCATTCCGACGATGTAATAACGAAACGTGCTTTGCAACTGGTTCTAACATCAAGGCCATATCCACCGCTGAGTCTCCCCCACCTGCTACCATAACATCTTGGCCAGCAAACTTCTGCAAGTCTCTCACACTGTAAGTAATGAACTGATTGGCAACTTCATCAACATTTTCGGCGCGCAATTCACGCGGTTTAAACGAACCGTTTCCGGCTGCTAAAATCACTGTCTTGCTGTCATAGGTTCCTTGATCAGTTTCAATTTCAAAATGGTCATCCTGATGAATTACATTAGTGACCTTAGTACCAACGCGTTGTTCTACTTCAGACATTGTGTCTAATTGGTTTTGTAACTTGTTAATCAATTCTGAACCCTTTAAGCCAGCAAAACCAGCTACATCCAGAATCGTTTTTTCTGGATATAAAGCATTAACTTGGCCACCTAATTCGGAAAGACTTTCAATAATCTGAACTTTAGCATTTCGCATTCCTGCATAAAATCCAGCAAACATTCCTATAGGGCCACCACCAATAATTGTGATATCATATAGTTTGTGTGACATTTATAATCAACTCTCATCTAAAATTTATTTACAAAGGAAATTTTACCATTATGAAATACAAAAAGACATTTATTTTTAGCATCTTTATCTTAATTTTAGCAATTGGATTCGGTGGATGGTACTATAACGCTCATAAAGAGTCATCATATACCGTAAAACAAACTCGAACTGCAACAGTATTTATTCCTGGTTTGGGTGGTAATTTTATCACTTCTGATTACATGGTATCATCTTGGGACAAAGATGGGGTAGCCACACGTGCTTTACAAGTATACGTTAAAAATAATGGTCAGGTAGAAACTACTAAGCAGTTCGCTAAAGTCGGTAAAAACAATCCCGTTATTCAAGCCAATTTCCAAACTAATAATAAACCAGCACAAGAAGCTCGTTTGATGCCAAATCTACTTAAATATCTTCACCAAAAGTATGGGATTGATCATGTAAATTTGATTGGTCACTCCTCAGGTGGAGAAATCATTTATAATTATCTAACTAATAAAGGTGGATTAAATAAAGTCCCAGCTAAAGATCTTCCACAAGTTGATCATTTTGTTTCGATGGCAAACACCTATCCTCTTCATGATAAAAACATTAAAAATCTTCCTAAAAACTTAGAAATTCTAAACTTCTGTGGAGACATTGATCATACTGGAAGCGATGGCCTAATTCCAACTCGAGATGTTAAACCATTTGGTAACCTTGTTAAGGGGCACGTTAAGAGTTACAAATTCATGGTCTACCATGGTGATCCACAACAAGCTCAACACTCAATGTTACATGAAAATCCAGCCATTAATAAAATCATTGCACAATATATGTACAATTAAATTAAAACGAGCAAATTATGGACAAATATCCAAATTTGTTCGTTTTTTAGTATAAAACTATTGAGTTATCTTCAAAAATCCAGTATCATAAAGAAAATAAACTAACAATTACTGGAGGAAAACTAATGGGCGTTAAGAAAATGATTCTGGATGTAGATACTGGTGTTGATGATGCCATGGCCATCACCTATGCCGTTGCTGACCCAGCGGTAGAATTAATTGGTATTCTTTCTTCCTATGGTAATATCGATGCACAACGAGCTGCTGATAACGCTCTTAAAGTTTTGCACTTACTTCATGCTGACAATGTTCCTGTTTTTATTGGGGAAACTGATCCTTTAGATCACCCCTATCAAAGAATTGACATTAATGCTCAAATCCATGGAGAAAATGGAATTGGCGATGTTGAATTAACGGAGACAGAAACTCAAACAGAATCTCAAAATGGCGTTGATTTTTTAATTGAATCAGCTAAAAAATATGGAAAAGATTTAACAGTCGTTGCAACTGGTCCAATGACTAACCTTGCAGCCGCTATTACAAAAGATCATGACGCAATGAAAATGATTGGTAACATTACCATCATGGGTGGCGCTTTAACAGTTCCTGGAAACGTAACTCCAGTTGCAGAAGCTAACATTGAACAAGATCCCGTTGCGGCCAATAAAATGTTTACTAGTGACCTTGAAATTACCATGGTAGGTTTAGATGTTACTCTTCGAACTTTACTTACTAAAAAGGAAACGAAGCAATGGCGTGAAACTAACACTGAAGCTGGAGAAAAAATGGCTGATATCGTTGACTTCTATATTGATGTTTATGATGACATTTATCCTGAACTCGGTGGATGTTCACTTCACGATCCATTAGCCGTTGGGGTTGCTATTGACCCAAGTTTCGTATCATACTTACATATGAACATCATGGTTACCACAGACCACGATGCTTACTATGCTAGAACTATTGGCGACAAGGCTCGCTTAAATGATCCAGAAACCAATGTCAACGTGGCGGTAATGGTTGATAAAGAACGTTACCTTCAAGTATTTATGGATAACTTCTTAACCTTGTTTAATAAATTAGGATAATAATAAAAGCTCAAACAAAAAGTGTTTGAGCTTTTATTATTATTTAAACCGTTGAATTTTAAGCTTTTTCAAATAATCTTTTCTTTTTTTCAAAGTCGAGGCCGATATCATACCAAAATTTTGCCAACGAATCCTTTTAAATCCAAGTTGTTTTAAAGTATGATTAATAAAAACTTTTTTAATTGCATTTCCATTGAGATACTTAATATAAAAAGTAGGTGACGTTGAAGTTGTCAAAACATAACAATGTTTAATATTTGTCAACTCCCCTTTCACTCCTAATTTACCGATAGTATGTGATAATCCATTTCCTTCTTTCATGACCTTGTCTATCCAACCCTTCAACATCCCAGGAATACTATTCCACCAAATTGGTGTTATAAAAATCACTGTACTTGAATTTCTTAATAAGTCCAAATACTTTATCACTAATGGATCAACCGTTTTTCCAGCATGAAATAAACTTAATTCTTTAGCCGTATAAAATGGCGCAAATTCATCTTTATATAAATCAATCACAGTATAATCTTGGTGGTGCTTTTGTAAATTATCCTGAATGGCATGTAACATAGCATGATTAAAACTTTTTTCATAAGGATGGCAGTAAATAATTAGCACTTTTTTCATAATTTTTTATCTCCCTTAACAAATTCAGATAAAGTTAACTTAACTAATGATTTATCAAATTTTGTTATTTTATTTTTGATTAGTAGTGAATATCCTTGAATAAAAGACCAAATTTGTAAAAAAAAGGTGTCATTATCTACTTGCTTATCAGTTATTTCATTAATTAATTGTTTAATTAGATTAAGCAATTTAAAATCTGATTCAGTTTCCATAATATTTAATGAAGAGTTTAAGAATAAAAAATCCATCAAATATGGTTCTTTTTCAAAATTAGCGCATAATTTTTGTCCAATATAAACTAACACATCAAATGGTTGATTATCGTCTAAGTTTTCTAAATGCAAATCAGCTACCATCTTTTTAGATAGAATTAATGCTACTTGCTCAAATAAATCATTTTTATTTTTAAATCTATTATAAAATGCTCCTGTGGTTAAACCAGACTTCGCAACAATTGTTCTTAATGACATTGCATGATAGTCATTCTTTGAGATCCAATCAATAGTTTCATTGATAAAAGTTGCTTTTATTTCATCCATTTTTATATTCCTTTTATGATAACAGTGTTATTGAAACTATAATAACACTGTTATCATAAAAGGAATAGAGCTTTACAATATAAAAATTCCCCCAATTTTTATTATCTACTTTTTTCTTGCAATCATTACGAACCGATCTTCATTAGTACTGATACTACCAAATTGACGAATAATTTTTGCCAAGTTTTGTAACTCTAATAATTTATTTTCTACACAAAAATTAGGAAATTCCCATGGAATAATAGACGCATAGTAAACCAGCGCACCAACATCCAAAAATTTCATTACTGGTTGGTACTCATCAAAATAAATAATTTCAAAATTTAACTTTTCAAATGCAGTAACTGTATTAAGTAACGTATTATCAGGATAAGCAATTTGGTAATCATGATTTAAATATCTAGATAAGGAATAGTTATTTAAAGCCCCCACTTGTTGTGTAATAAAAAGCCCATTTTGTTTTAACTTTTGTTTAATTAAATCAGCATCAAAGGCCGAATGACGATTAGTAATCATATCTAAAGAATTGTTAGCAACTGGCAAATCTGATTCATGCTCACTTTCAATAACTCTAACCCCCTCTAATGCTAAAGTTTGCTTTAATAATTCAACATTCGGTTTCCAAGCTTCAGTCACCTGTGTATTTTTAGCGGGATGCTTAAAATTTTTTAATAGTTCTCCTCCACCAGTTCCCATATCTAATAACTGCATATTTGGTTTCAAATATGTTAGGACTAATTTTAAATAATCCCAAGGGAGAGACTCATTTAACCAGCGCTTATCTAAATGAGCAAAATTCCACCCTTTAATACCTAAATTTTCTTCTAACTTCCATTTATCAATTTCATTCATTTTAATATCCTATTTCTCGCTTATTCGCGTTATCAACTAATTTTTTTAATTATAAACATTATTTTTTCTTTTTCAAGAAAAAATGTAGAATAGAGGTAGCATAACAAACCAAATTAGAGGCTTACATTATGAATCTTAATGAATTTAACAATTCTTATTTTTATAAAACCGATTTACAAAAAATCTGTCAAAAACATCACCTTCCTACTTATGGGACAAAATCCGAACTGGAAATGTATATCAAAAAATATTTAAGTGGTGTACCAGTCTCAAAAATCTACCCAATTCGTACCAAAACAAAGAACCAAGTCAGTTTAAAGCATAATCAAATATCTCCAGATACCAAGTTATTAAATTCTGGTTTCTCTTTAAACAATGAGGCACGTCAATTTTTCGCCGATTATTTTAACGTTTCTGAGTTCCACTTTAAAAAAACTATGGCAGTTAAACTTCGTGAATGTGAAAAAAACAACGATACTAATGCAACAGTGATGGATTTAATCAATGCTTTAAAACATAAAATTACCAAAAGTAACGCTGAAGTAGCTACTTATCAATGGAATAACTTTGTGAAAGATTTTTGTGCTAGTCCAAAAAGCAAGATGTTTACTCATAAACTATCAGTTGCAGCAATTTTATGGAAATATGTAAAAAGTAATCCTGGTCTAAAGCATTATGATGATAAACTTATTAAATTAAACTTTGAAAAAGTTCAAAGTTTTATAAAAAAATGAGCAACTGAATTAAAGATTCAGTCGCCCATTTTTATTTAGTTAAAGAATTTAACCAACTATTCGTGTATTCAAGATTAGATTTAATGACCTTAACCTGTGGATTAGTTGGATCAAACTTTCTTGATTTAGAACTTAAAGCATACGATTGTTGTAATAACATCTTAGCTTCTTTTCTTTCGTGATCAGTTACTTTTTTCTTATTGCTAGTCCAAGGAAAAACATCTTTGCTAACTTGACGCTTTTGAATAATTTTCTTTTGAAATTTATTAAACTTATACATAAAACTTTCACTATTAAACTGATAATCATCAAGATTAACGGCTGTATATTTTTCTTGCTGATGCTTAATTCGTTCCACTCTAATTTTTTCAACCATTGCTTTTCGTTGCTGAAGTTTAAAAAGTGAAACTGAAATAACCATCACTAAAATCCCTAATACTACGTATGAAATGATTTTAAAATAATGTTTTTGAATAAAACTTGTTGTTTTTTTGCCATTGTTAAAAGTCATTTTTATACCCCTTTTACTATTACATTCATTATAGGGGTAATTTAGAGGTTTAGGTAGTAAAAACTAGCAAAAAAATCATTTTAAGTTTAATTGCTTGTTCTTCGTGTATTGTTATTAAAAATTGTTTTAGCGATATTAATTGCATTTAACACTTTTGGAAATCCAACATACGGAATACATTGAACAAAAATCTCAATAATTTCTGCTTTAGTAATTCCAACATTTAATGCTCCATTAATATGCACAACTAATTGTTGCTCTGTATCTCCTTGAGTTAACAAACTTGTAATTGTAATTATCTCACGCTCTTTTAAACTCAAAGTATTATCAGCATAAATATCGCCAAAGGCAAACTCAATAATATATTTACTTACATTAGGAGAAATATCTGCGAGTGAATTGATCACTTTTTCTCCTTGCTTCCCATCAATTTTCTTTAAATTTTTCAATCCAATTTCATACCGATGTTCATCCATAATATTTCTTTCTCCTTTACATTTATTATTTAAAAGATAAACTATGAACTAAACTTTATAGCAAGGAGAAAGCTATGTATTCAATGAAAGAATTCTCAAAAATTGTCCATTTGCCAATTTCAACCATTCGATATTATGAAAATAATGGTTTGTTAAATCCAAAACGTAATCACAACAATTACCGAGTCTTTGATGAACATGACTTAACTTGGATTAAATTTATCATTCGCTTAAAACAGATTGGCATGCCAATGAAGGAAATTAAGATATATTCAAAGCTACGGGAACAGGGAAATCCAACGATTCCTGCAAGAATGAAAATGTTACATCAACAGCAAGAATTATTAAAAAATAAAATGGAAATTTTAAAAAGTGATTTTGCATACTTAGATAAAAAAATAAGTAGCTATACTGAATTATTGAAAAAGTAGTTAAGAGGTGCCTATCATGCAAGAATTACACACTGATTCAGGAATTAATTATGTATCTAAAGGAACCGGGATTCCAATTGTTTTTATTCATGGACTATCATTGGATAAAAATTCTACATCAAAATTTTTTGAATATTTTATTAAATCAAACTTTCAAAGAATTTACCTCGATCTTCCAGGAATGGGTAGTAGCCCTGCAAGCTTTCCTGCAACTAGTGATAATATCCTAAAAAAGTTAATTAATTTTATTAAGGAAGTGCTTGGAACTCGTCAATTTATCTTGTATGGTCACTCCTACGGTGCTTATTTATCAATTGCCGTCGCTAACCAATTATCAAATCAAGTGCTTGGACTATTTCTAACTTGTCCGGTAATCACAGCAGATAAGTCTAAACGAATCATAGCTAAACATCTTAATCAAGTTAACGTGTCAGTATGCGTTACAAAAAATAGTGACTACTGGGATGACTTTATGAGGATGAATGTTATCATAAATCGTAACAATTGGATTAAATATCAAGAATTAATTATTCCCGGACTAAAAAATGTCAATCGAAAATTTATCGACGAACTAAGTCAAAATTATCCCTTTAAAAATGAAACAGATTTAAAAAATATTAATTACAAATGCCCAATTAAAATCTTAGCTGGGTATCATGATCAAATAGTCGGTTTCAAAGACCAACTTGATTTTGTAAAAAATAATAATGACATATTAATTTTAAAAAATGCTGGTCATAATTTAATGATTGATCAGTCCCAAATAACTAAATTTCAGTTCAATGCTTTTGTAACCCATATCCAAAATAACCTACCAAAAATTAGTTAATCATCTTGATTACTTTTTCACAAGAAAGGGTGTATTCTAATAATTGAAAGAGGAGGTTATTACTTATGACACAAAAACAGACAACAGCAGAATTAAAAACAATCGTGGACAAACTCAATGATGAGAACCAATCAGTGGATATTAAGGAAGTTGTCGCCGAGCTTGATAAAATTGCTGCTCCTTATTTAGCCAAAGCTTACAAAAACACCTGGGCATTCACTCCAGAAAAGAAATTAACTGAAGAACAGTTAAAAAATTCCAAGGTTTTAAATGAACATTTAGAAAAGTTAGATCGCTTTGAACTAGCGTTAGTCGTTGATCAAATTTCACAATTGATTTAGTAAATCATATAATTTGCCCGATTCAAAATAATTTGTAATAATAAGGACAACAAATATAGAGGGGAATGAAAATAATGGCTGAATTTTCTGGATTATTAGAAACTGGCGACGGTCGTATTCTTAACCTTGCCAACGTTAACTACGTAGCACCTCACGAAAGTGAAGGTAAAGTAATTTCTTACCGTGTTCATTTCGAAAATAACACTACCGAAGAAATTGATATTAAAGCATTCCAAGCACTTGAAGCATTTGCTGCAAACAATCAATAATTTAATGTTGACTAAAAGACCTGATTTAAAAATCAGGTCTTTTAATTTTGAAAAATTTTAAAAGTTTAAGCCGTTTTTAATAATTTTTTCAGGAGATTTTTTTATTAAGATTTTACCATTCTTAATTGAATAGAGCATTGTGCGACGTTCATTGAGAACATCATAAAAATTATCGGCATCAAAAACTAAAAAGCTAGCTGGGTTGCCGACTTTGATGCCATAGTCATTCGCTTGGTGAAGAGTTTTAGCTCCATTAATTCCAATTAACTGATAAGAATCAAGAATTTGATGATATCCCATCAATCCGCTCGCTAAAATCCCAACGTAAAGAATATCTAACATATTACCATTTCCCATCGGATACCATGGATCCTTAATATCGTCTTCACCAAAGGCCACATTAACGTGATGTTCCAATAATTCTTTTACACGGGTTAATCCTCTCCGTTTAGGGTAAGTATCAAATCGACCACCTAAGTGCATATTAACGAGCGGATTTGCAACCATATTAATTTTTGACATTTCTAATAATCGCATCAGCTTATAAGCATAAGCATCGTTAACACTTGCTAAGGAAACCGTATGGCTAGCTGTAACTCTATCTTTCATTCCACTTTCATATGCTAGAGTTGCTAAAACTTCTAAGTTTCGTGAATTAGGATCATCAATTTCATCACAATGGACATCAACTAATTTATCATATTTAACTGCCAAGTCCATTAAAAACTTAAGCGAATCACGACCGTAGTATTGATTAAACTCATAGTGTGGAATCCCACCAATAGCATCAACGCCTAATTTAGCCGCTTCTTCCATCAATTCTTTTCCATTGGGAAAAGATAAAATCCCTTCTTGAGGAAAAGCAACTAATTGCAAATCGATAAAATCGGAAACTTCATCACGAACTTCTAACAAAGCTTTCAAAGCCGTAAAGGATGGATCAGTAGTATCAACATGACTTCGAACTGCTTGAATTCCATGAACCGCTTGCTGTTTTAAAGTGGAAATTGCTCGTTGCTTCACATCTTCTTTGGTTAAAGTCTTTTTTCTTTCAGACCAAATTCGAATTCCATCAAATAAAGTTCCTGTTTCATTCCACTCAGGTTCGCCAGCTGTTAAGGTTGAATCTAAATGGACATGTGGATCAACAAATGGTGGAATCACTAACTTTCCCTTTAAATCGATTGTCTCATTATCAACTTCATTAATTTCTGTATCAATTTTTGCAATTTTGCCATTTTTAATCAAAATATCTTTTAATAATGGATCATTTTCAATATGAACTTGTTTAATTAACATACTTATCCCTTTCATTTTGCTATCAGCTTATTAGTTAGATAGTACACCACTGCTACTACCAGCATCACGATAAAAGTTGCCCCAGTGGTTTCCTTAATAAGATTTAAGTTGGCTAACCCAAAATAAAGAACGATTCCCCCTACCCAAATTGCAATGGCTAACCAATTAATACCATTATGGAACCAAAATTTACCTTTTAGTTTAGAAAAATTTTCTAATTGATAGTCCTGACCATTTAATAAATAGTAATCAACTAGCATAATTGCAATAATTGGACCTAAGAACATCCCAATATAATCTAAGAAATTAGTAAAGATGGTTAAGAAGTCTCCATTGATGACCGGAATTAGTGTAAAAATCATAGCAATCACAGTTGCAATCAAAAGTGAATTTTTCAAACTAATCTTAGGTAACATATTATTTAAAGCTGAACCTGAAGCTTGTAAGTTAACTGCATTTGCAGTCATACTAGTCAAAACAATTACTACCATAGCAACTAATCCTAGTCCAAGTTTATTAGCAACCGTACTAGGATCAGAGTTGTTTGGATTATAAATTCCCGAAGTTATTGCAATGCTAATGGTAGTTGCAAGTCCCATTATGGCAAAACTAAGTACCCCAATCAGCGCACCCCAAAAAGATGCTCGGGTAGCAATTTTGCTATTTTTCGCAAACCTAGTAAAATCTGCACTGCTAGTTACCCAAGCTAAATTAAAAGCAGCTAAAATATCAATGGCTGATCCAAAAGGCATCTGGTCATTTTTCGGAACTACCCACTTAACTAATTCCATTAAAGAAACGTGACGAAAAACTACAATTGCTTCCCAAATCACAAACATCATCACGATGACAATTCCAACTCGTTCAATAATTCGAACTGATTTTTGTCCAGCAATAATACTAAGTAAGTGCAAAATGCTCATGATTAAAATTCCAATAATTAATCCCTTATTTCCACCCGGATGACCAAAGATTGGCCACCCGAAAAAGCTATGAAAAATAAAAGAAAGTGAAGTAGCAGCAATAAACGTATTAACCGCGGTCCATCCCATAAACATGACAAAATTAATAGATGATGGTACTAAGCTACCTCTAATTCCGAAAGTTGCTCTAGTTAAAGCAGTAGTTGATAATCCAGTTCGATAACCAATCAATCCCACTAAACTCAAAAATATATATGACAAAATTGAAGCAATCAATAATGCCCATATACCACCAATAAAACCACAAGCAGCAATAATCCCACCAATAAACCACGTTCCATTATTAGCATTAGCACCAAACCAGTTAGCAAACATATCCCAATAAGTCATATTTCTTTGAGACATGGGAATCTGATTAACTTGATATTTACTCTTAGACATCTTTTCCCCCATAGTCCTAAAAAAAGCGTACCTTTCGATTAGAAAAGCACGCAATTTAAGTTATTATTCGCAATTAAACTAAATTACTTTTTGGCTTCTCTGAACCAGTTAAAGTTTGATATTAAATAGAATTTTATCATTATGATGATAGTTGTCAATCAGTAAAAGAATTATTAATATAAATCTTTTACTATACTTCTTCTAGGTACAAATCATTGGGTTTAGTCTTTCCGGTCATTTTAAGAAAACGGTAGTAAGCCCAAGCAAGTACAGCTGGAACTACCACTCCAAATGCAAGGAGAACAAAGAATCCAGTTTTGTTGTTAGCCCACAACCAAAGTGGTGCGATGAATGAGTTAAGACCCAAACCGGCAATTAGGAAAGGTGCCCGAAAATGAAAAACAACTACAGCGATAGGTGCCATTAGCATTGCAATTGCTAATGGACCCACTGCCAAGAGGGGACTTTTAAGCAAATTAGGAAATTGAACCTTTGGTGTTACTAATGTCTGTGCAATATTACCACCCCAATTATTTTGATTGAATGACATAGCAGTGAAAACAACGAATCCAACTGTTGTGCCAATCAAAGCTGCTCCACCAGACATTGGATCTAATTGTACAGCGATAGCTAGTGCAGCCGATGAAGCAGGTGTCATCAAAAATAAAAACCATGCTGCTGATACTACTACTGAACCAAGAATAGGATTAACTCCCATGGTATCTGCTAATCTTTCACTTACCCAATTCAAAGCAGGAGTTGTTACTGCTCCAAAAGCTAGTCCAGCAAGTGAACCAACCAATGCTACGGCAAATGGTACCAAAACTAAGTCAAGTGGAGTTTTTCCAGTCAACCATTTACCAAGTACTGCAGCTATGATGGCAGCCATAACAGCCGAAACTGGTTGCCCAATGGTCATTACGGCTGAGCCAGCTGCTTGAGGAGCCATCCATCCAGTTGCGGTTACTGCTTTAGCAACTGGGGCAGCGGTAAAGTAAACTCCATTTGCTCCAACTGTTGCAGCAATCATCGTTGCTCCAGTTACTAAAGTAGTAGTCCGAAGCATCATGGCAACTGACATTCCTAAAGCTGGAGCTAAAAGCCGTTGCCCCAAAAGTCCACATTCATTGAGGGCTTGAAAATGAAACATGGTTCCAAGAGTACTTAGAAGCAAACCCATTCCTAATACTGCCAAAATTGTATTAGAGATTCCTGCTGAAACTTGATAAACCCATTCTTTGAGAGTTGTAGGTGTCGCCTCTGGAACAAATTTGTTTTTAGTTTGTGTTTCTGCTGTCATAATGTTTCCTCCTTTTAAATAAACCATAAAAAATTGAAATAAAAAACGCCGATTAGAGCATGGCTCTAACCAGCGTATACATGAATATGAATATTCAATGATAGACTCTGGTCGGCCAATTTCCTTTGGCCGACACAAAGTGCTCGACCGCTTTACTTAATAATAATTAAGTTAATAGCGATCAAGACTAATTTAGTATTTACATTCATCATTGAAGTTTTCATAGCATGCCTCCGTTTTCTTTTTTTATAATTATGCCTGATTTAAAGAAAAAGTCAACTTTTTTTTGAATAAAGTTAAGATTTAAACGTCAATATCGACTAAAACATCTAACAAAGTTAACAATATCAAGTGTTATGATTATTTAAAATATTTTTTTAAATAATCAACTACCCCATCTTGATCATTAGTTAAAGTTTCCGCATTAGCAAGCTTTTTGATTTCTGGTGTGGCATTTTCCATCGCCACCCCGACTTGAGATTGTTCTAACATTCCCGCATCATTTTCCGCATCACCAAAGGCCATTAAATTAGAAAAGTCCCAACCAAAATGGTCTAATAATTTTTCTAAGCCAGCCGCTTTATCACTATGAGCGGGTAAAAATTCTAAAATTCGATCTTGTGATCTGACAATGTGATATTTATCAGTCACTGCTTTAGGCAAGTTAGCCACCGCCTTATCTAAAATTGCTGGGGTATCTGCCATAATCATTTTAGAATATTGTTCATTAGGTAAATCTTTAAAATTGGTGGGCGTAAAATCCATTTTGGCGGCTAACATTTCGTGGTAAATGGAGGGTTTTAATTCAGACATTGGATAAACTTGGTTAAAATCAAGGACATCTAACGGATATCCCTCTTTCTTAGCGTAGTCAAAAAGCGGCTGAAGTTGTGCTCGTTTCATTCCCGTCTTAGCTAGTTCCTGTTTATCGGAATTGCGCACCACTAAGCCCCCATTAAAGGTAATCGTGTAATCTTCTGCATCATCTAATCCAAGTTGTTCAATAAATTTCCAAATCGCATTAATCGGACGTCCCGTACATAAGACTATCTTAATTCCAGCTTGATGTAATTTTTTTAATTCAGCTTCATTAACTTTACTAATCGTTTTATTAGAAGTTAACAAAGTGTTATCTAAATCTAACGCAATCATTTTAATCATTTTTATTTCTCCATATCAAAAAAACGCCCCAAAGGACGTCTTTATTTTTTAGGCTCTAAGTTTTTCTTCTAATTGTTTAAGTTCAGCTTGTCTGATATCACGAGGTAAAAATCTTCTAATTTCTTCTTCGTTGTATCCGACTTCAAGTCGCTTATCATCAAAAATAATTGGGCGCTTGATTAAATCTGGATACTTAACTAATAAATCAACTAATTGACCTAATGAAAGATCATCCAAATCAAGGTGAAGCTTCTTGAAAATGTTAGATCTCGTTGAAATAATATCTTCACTACCGTTTTCAGTTAAACGCAAAATGTGTTTAACTTCATCAGCATCCAATGGTTTAGAATTAATATTTCTTTCTTTGAATGAAATATCGTGATCTTTTAACCAAGTGCGGGCTTTCCGGCTTGAAGCACTACTAGGGGCAACATATAAGTTCAACATATTAAAACAACCTCCTCATATTAAAGACATGTAAGCTGTTTGATAAATCTTGACTATTTATCTAACACCTTAACTATATCATATCCAAACTTTGCGTCAATAAACTTTACAATACTTAATAAATTATTATTATTTTTATGAATAAGTTAGAGAATGTTAATATTAAATTTACAGCATGCCAGTTTAATATTATAATTTATACATTACAGAAAACTAAAATGGAGGCTGCATATGAAACTAACAATTTTAACTACCAGTGACACCCATGGTTATCTTGCCCCAACTAACTATGTTAAGCCAAATGCTAATATGCCATTTGGTTTTGAAAAAGCAGCCTCAACGATTCGAAAAGAACAGTCTAAAGCCGAAAATACCTTAATTTTAGATGATGGTGACTTTTTAGAAGGTTCACCCTTGGCCTATTATCAAGCAGAGGTGCAAAATAATCGACAACCAAGTGCGATTACTGATGCTTTTAACACGATAGACTACGATTTTGGTACCATTGGTAATCATGAATTTAATTATGGACAAGCTTATTTAAAAAATGCCGTTAAAAATGCCAATCGTCACTTTGTTTCCGCAAATATTTTAGACCAAGATGGTAACTCAGCCTTTGGCAAACCTTATGAAATTAAAGAATTTGGGGACTTGAAAGTTGGTGTGATTGGTTTAACAACTCAATCAGTTGATGCTTGGGAGAATAAGGCTAGTGTAGCTGGATTAAAATTCACTTCTGCTCTTGCAGCTGCCCAAAAATACATACCAGAAATGCGGAAAAAAGCAGATTTAGTGGTAGTTTTATATCACGGCGGTTTTGAAAGGGATTTAAGTACCGGTAATCCCAATGATAAAATTGATGGTGAAAATGAAGCATATGAAATTATGCAAAAAGTACCTGGGATTGACGTAATGGCCACAGGCCATCAACACCGTGCCCTAGCAGGAAAACTTTTTGGAATTCCTTACGTTCAACCTGGACACCGAGGTAATTACATTGGCAAGATTCAATTGACCTTGGAAAAAGAAAATGGAAAATACGTCGTTAAACACAGTAACCAAAAAATCGTTAAAACTGGTGAGGAAAAACCTGATAAATTAGTTAAACAAGTTACTCAACCAGTCGAAAATCAAGTGGAAAAATGGTTAGCTGAACCACTTGCCAGAATTGAAGGATCAATGCACTACGATGATCCCTTCCAAGTTAGAACGCATGGTTCAGCCTTCATTAATTTCATTCAAAAGGTTCAAATGGAAACAATGGGATGTGATATTTCAGCGACAGCTCTCTTTTCTAACGAAGCTCATGGTTTTGAAAATCCTATTACCATGCGAAACATTATTACTAACTATGTTTATCCTAATACTTTAGCCTTAGTTGAAGTTACTGGAGCTGATTTAAAAGCCGCCTTAGAAAAAACAGCTGAATACTTCACGATTAAAAATAATCAAATTATTGTTGATCCAAAGTATCATCATCCAAAGATCAGAGATTACAACTATGATATGTATGGCGGAATTAATTACACGATTAAGGTCTCAAATCCAATTGGACATCGAATTCTTAATCCAACGTATCATGGTAACCCAATTACCAACAAAATGAAATTAAAAATTGTTTTAAATGCCTATCGAGCAGTTGGTGGTGGTCATTACCCAATGTACAATGAGGATAAAGTAATTAAGTATAATACCATTACAATGAGCAATTTAATTGCTGGTTATCTCAAAAAGCATCAAAATATTCAAGCAGATAACACTCATAACTTCAAAGTCATTAAATAAAAAGGAATTCCAATTAAAAAATTTGGAATTCCTTTTTTATTAACTAACATGTTTTTTCTTAGGAGCTGGTTTACCACCGACATATTCGACAGCAGACAATCTCCGAATCGTGGTGACTTTAATTTTACCAGGATACGTAAGTTCATTTTCAACTTGTTCGCAAACCTCTTCAGTAATTTTTTGACTCATTTTATCATCGACTACTTTTGGATTAACAATAATTCGAATTTCTCGACCAGCTTGAATGGCATAGCTTTCATTAACCCCTGGATGAGAATTAGCAATTCGTTCCAATCCTTTCAAACGATTAATATATTCTTCAACAGATTCACTCCGAGCACCAGGACGCGCACCTGACATTGAATCAGCTACTTTAACCAAAATTGAAATCAAATTGTCAGTTTCAAGATCTCCATGTGAAGCTGCTATTGCGTTAATCACGACGGGATCTTCTCCATAAGCCTTAGCTAACTTAACTCCAAGTTCAACATGGGTCCCGTTAACTTCACGATCAATTGCTTTTCCAATATCATGAAACATTCCTGCCCGTTTAGCTAAGCGTACATTTAATCCCAGTTCAGCAGCCATCGTACCACATAATTCAGCTACCTCTACCGAATGTTGTAAAACATTTTGCCCATAACTTGTTCGATATTTTAAGCGACCTAAAATTTTCATTAAATCAGGATGAACCCAGCCAAGATGCAAATTAGCACAAGTTTCTTCACCAAAAATGCGTAAATTATCCATCACATGGTGCTGCGTATCTGCAATTATATTCTCAATGATGCCACTATTTAATGACCGAGCCATAATTAATTCATTAATTGCCTTTCGAACGATTTCGCGTCGAATAGGGTCGTTGGTGTTAATGATTAAAATTTCTTCATGTTCAGGGTGAAAAATCAAATCTACCCCCGTTAATGATTCAATTAAACGCAAACGTTGCTCGTCATGACCAGTGATTTTATTTCGAATTCCTACATCTGGAATCACAATGTTACGCTCAATGTGTTCACGAGGAACATCATGAACCCCACTTTGAATAGACTCCATCATTAAATTTCGTGCAACTTTAGCCGCATTTAATACCATATCATCATGATTTTCTCGGACGGTCACTTCGTAATCACGATCTAAAGTTGTTTCTGTATTATTTAATACTAGTTGTTCTGCTTGTTTAGGAGTTAACCTACCCTTTTCGTAAATAGTATTCCGACGAACTTGCTTTAAATCACGTGCTTGTTGCTTTGTTTCTTTAAGCTGCTGTTGCATCGTTTGTAATTCCACTTGATGATTAGACAACACTTGTTGGATTTTATTTAACCGCGTTTCAAACCCTACTAAACTTTTTTCACGAACATCAAGTCGGCTACTACGAGCTTCATTCTCCGACTTTTGTTCAGTAAATTCCAATTCTTCTTCAACTTGCATTTGTTCAATCTCGGTTTGGGTTACTGTTTTAATTTCGGTAACAGCATCTTTAATTTTAGTTTGATTGTGCTTAACAATTGATTCAGCTTGTTTTTCAGCACTAGAAAGAACTTGATTAAATTTTTTATTTTGTAAAATATAGCCAAGCATTCCACTAATTACTAAACACACAAGAGCAATTAAAAGGATTTGCATTAAGCATTCCTCCTTTCTTATTTTTATTTTTTATTCATTTTTTCAGATATATTTATCATACCATTTAAATCATCATTTTAAAACGAAGCAGACGCTCTCTTTTGACCTATAATTAGGTTATAATAAAACTATATGATGTTATACATGAAGGAGAGTTGGTATGTTCCCAGAAAGATTAAAAGCCTTGCGGAGTGGTCGCCACATCACCTTAGCAGAATTGGCTGATGAATTAAACAAAATGTTTGCTACTGATGAAGCCCATGAAAACACTGCTTCCCAGATTGGAAATTGGGAACGTGGGATTAGAAATCCATCCTACATTGAAGTACGAAAGCTTGCTACCTATTTCAATGTTTCCATGGACTACATCAGTGGTCGGGTTGACAGCGAAAATATTGATATCTCAAAATTATTTATTTCTGGAACCGAATTATATTTCAATGATCAACCAATTAGTGGTGGAGATCGTTACGAAATTTATCAATTAATTGATGGTTATCTTCATGGTAAAAAGAAACGAAAAGCTAATGGTCTTGATCATCAAGAAGAATTAGATCTCGGTTATTAGGAGTTAGGTTTATGAATCGTAAAAAATTAATAAAAAAAATGAAGAAAAATAGACAAATTAAGCAGACCATCCCACCTTATATTCAAAGTTTAAATCAATTTCGAAGTGAATTTAATGATTACCCTGAAATTAAGTTTTTGCTTAATCACGCATTGATGGCTGATCATTTATTATCCTTAAAACAGCTTCCTCAAGACTTACCTAACCTACAATTACCTGACAATATTCAAGACAAAATTTATCAAAAAATTAACGAAAAGTATCCCATGAATGATGCCAAGGGCGATGCTGAATGGAATCAATTATCTAGTGACTTACCAAAATTAGACCAAAAACTTCGTAATTTCCGAGACTATTTAGAGGAACAATATGGCATGTGGGCTTATATTTCCTCTGCATTCACTAATCAGCTTGCTAAATTTTTAGCTGGGAAACGGACGCTTGAAGTAATGGCTGGAAATGGTTATATTTCAAAGGGGTTAAAAGACCATGGTGCCAACGTGATTACCACTGATAGTTTAGCCTGGCAAACGGAAAATGAAACTGGCAAACATCAATTAGTTCCGATTGAAAAACTTTCGGCCTTAGAGGCTTACCACAAATACAAAGATCAAATTGATTACATTTTGATGTGCTGGTCACCTGATGGGGTTCCGGTTGATAATGAATTATTAGAAGCCATTCGAAGTGATGGTAACCAAGTTCAATTAATTGTCATCGGGGAAAAAGATGGTGCTACGAATTCCAAAGTATTTTGGCAAAATGCTGAATTTGAAAAAAATCCTGAAATTAATAAATTAAACCAATACTACCCCCACTTTGATCTAATTCAAGATCAAGTTTATTTAGTTAAATAGGAGAACTTATGCTGAAAAACCAAGTCAATTTATTACCACTAAGTAAAGATACCGAAGATGAGTCCTTAATCAAGAGTCTATTCTTACAGTCTTCCACGTTACGTTACTGGTTTCAACCACCCTTTGCTAATGAAGACGAACTAACCCAATTCATTGATACTCATATTAAAGCCGATGACGTGGTTAGTATGACCATCAACGTGACCGAATCTGGGATGGCTGAACGCCAAATCAAAGTTGGGCTAGTCGAAGTGATTGACATTGATCAAATTGCACGAGTGGGTGAAATTGAAATCACAATGTTAGACAAGCAGCAGGGACACGGTTATGCCCAAGTGGCTTTTCAACAAATGATTGACCGCATGTTTCAAATTTACAATATGCACAAATTATATCTATATGTTGATGTCGAAAATGCAACTGCCGTGCATATCTATAAAAAATTGGGCTTTGAAACTGAAGGAACCATCAAAGATCAATTTTATGCCATGGGAAGTTATCATGATGCTTATTACATGGGATTAACTAGGACTAATTACAATAAATAATTTAAACCAAAAAAAGAGGACTGACATAAATGTCAATCCTCTTTTTTGTAGGCATTTGAATAACTTCAAACGGATCAGGGACGTTCACATCGTCTATCTAATCAAACCATCCACAATACGGTGGAAAACATGGTCCCTAGCAAAAAAATAAGCTATGCTTATTCCGGCTCTTCGCATATAAACATTATACCACAGCTAACTTAAAATAGCTATTCAGCATCCTCATCGTTTTTTTCATCAGCTTTTTCGACTTCGTGTGCTTCAATTTGGTCAAGTTGGAGCCTCGTCCAATTGGCAAATTGACTAACCATGTCCGGCAAATTATTAATAAATTCATCAGATAAGGCTAATTCATCAATTCGCATTTTGGATTTATTAATCATTGGAGAAGCAATAATCATGTAGACATTCACAGGAACAACCCCTTCTCCCACCATAATTTTGTTAATGTTTTTTGCATATTCTAATGGCAAATTAATGATTGAAGTTTGTAACTTAATTGTTATTTCATTCTTTGGCAAAAATAATTCTGCACTACTAATTTTATCGGAATTAATTCCTGCTTCAATAAAATCACACATCGGTTGTAATACTTGAGCTGGATTTTTTTTTAATTCTATTAGTGTCGTTTCAAAGTTTTTAATGGCATATTCAGTCGCTTCTGTTTCAGTAATAAAATCTGCTTCTTCAATTTTCATTTTTTACCTACCTATTTTCTATATTTCATATAACGTTCGGTTCGGGCCTTAGTAGTTGCTTTTCTAAATTTCCAAGCTAACGTAAACCAATATACATTAATTGATAAAGCAATGACAATCACTACTATAACCGCAATTTTGCTAATCCAATGAGCACTACTTAGAATAATAACTTGATAAGCCGCACTAAGATAACCGATGGAATAAATTAATTGCACCAGAGCCAAGAAATAAAAGCCTACCCTTAGTCGAAAAACGGTTAATAATAGCGGAATACCAAATAACCCAATGGCCATCAAATTAGTTCGCATTAAGTCGCTAGATTGCATACCAATTGCTGGCAAATGCATGATGTAGTTTAAAACCAAAAACATTAGTAATGAAATTGTTGACCAAATTATCATTTTAATTGTTTTCATAAATAATCATCCTCTGAGTTTAGTATAGCGAAAATTTGCTGATGTTACCAATTTCAATGCACAATTTATGAAAATTAAAAAGAGATCCCATCATATGAGCTCCCTTTTAATTCCTATCGATTTTGCACTGCTTTAATTGCTTCACCCATCCGTTTAACTCCTTCAACAATTTGTTCATCGTTCATGTTAGAGAAGTTCATTCGGAAGGTTCCAGGTTGTTCTTCGTTTGCAAAGAAGGCAGACCCTGGAACAAATGCCACATTATGTTTAATACATTCATCAAATAACTGTTTAGTATCAACACCTGGAACTTCGACCCAGATAAACATTCCTCCTTGTGGAATACTATGATGGACATTTTCCGGGAATTGATTGTCGATTTCTTGCAACATTAAGTTAGCCCGATGCTCGTAAACATCCGTAATTTTCTTAATATGCTCATTTATGTCAACATCTTGTAAGAATTGAGCAGCAATGTACTGAGTTAAATTATCTGCATGCAAATCAGCATTTTGGGCTAATAAAGTAAACTTATCCATGAAATCTTGATTAGCCACTAACCAACCTAATCGCATCCCAGGCGCTAAGATTTTTGAGAATGAGCTTAAGTAAATCACTCGACCATCAGTATCATAATGTTTCAGGGAAGGTAAAAATTCCCCAGCGTAACGAATTGCACCATAAGGATCATCTTCCAAAACTGGAATATCAGCTTCATTCGCAATTCGAACTAATTCTTTACGCCGTTCCACGGCCATCGTTCTTCCAGTTGGGTTTTGGAAGTTAGGAATGGTATAAATAAACTTAGCTTCTGGATATTTTTTTACGGTTTCTGCTAACGCATCAGTTTTAATTCCATCTTCATCCATTGGAACGCCAACCATCTTAGCCCCGTATGACTTAAATACATCAATTGCAGCTAAATAAGTTGGATCCTCAGTAATGACCACATCACCTGGATTAATCAACATTCGTGCTACTAAATCAATTGCTTGTTGTGATCCAGTGGAAACAGCAATGTTATCAACGGTAGTCTCAACATCACGATCTTTCATTAACTTCACAATTTCTTTGCGTAATCCAGGATACCCTAAAGTTCCTGCATATTGTAAAACTTCATGGCCATATAAATCAAAAACCTTATCGGACGCCGCTTTCATTTGTTCAACTGGAAAAAGCTCAGCAGCTGGTAACCCACCCGCAAAAGAAATTACTTTTGGGTCAGCCGCAGCTTTTAAAATGTCAGTAGTAGCATTTTCGTTACTTTTCGGTACGCTATTTGAATATCTGAATGTCATAATTAACTCCTCGTTTTCTAATGTTGGTGGTATTGACGCATTTGTTCAGCAAGGTGAACTTGATGAGTTACAAACTCATGGGTACGACAAACATAATCGTTATCTCTTCCAACTTTCGCAATGTAACCATTAATGTAATCAACTTCTGTAGGACGTCCCTTTGAAAAATCTTGGTACATTGAGGGATAATGGAATTTTAACTTTTTACAAGAATCCAACACACTTTGCACTTGTTGTTGGCGATTCTCAATCATCTTAATTCCAGCTCGTTCACAAGCATCATGAGCTTCATTAAATAGTTGCCGTGACATGGCCTCAGCACCTTCATATTCACCAAATTGACCCATATTAATTTCAAACATCGTACAAAGTGTGTTACAAACAGCATTAAAGGAAACCTTTGTCATACACATCCCTAACCAGTTAGAAGCCATTTCTGGTCCAAGAGTTGCCTTTTTAAAATCTTCATACATTTGTTCCATTTTGACATCTGGTTTTTTATCATTATAAGGTGCCATGTGCATTGCTTCTCCATTTTTGGGACCCATAAAATCAACATTTCCAGGTCCATTAAGTACCGTTGCAATCATAGCAGTTCCAGCAACCATTTTATCTTTGTCAAAATACTGTTCAATTTTTTCAAAATGACCTAATCCGTTCATGGCTGAAAAAGCATATTGGTCTGGATGAAAAAGTCCAGATTTAGCATCTCGTTTTAACTCTTCATCAAGTTGCATTTGTTTTTTGAAAATAATCCACACATCAGGATGACCTTTGTATTCTTCTGGATAATAGATATTAATTGGAACTAAGTGTTTATCTTTGTGATCCCGAGAAACCTCAACGCCACCTTGTTCTCGAACCTTTTCTACATTTGGTTCCCAAGTATCAATAAAATCAACATCAACATTTGCGTTTTCTTGCAAAAGTACTCCATAACGATATCCCATTGCTCCTGCACCAATAATTCCATACTTCATAATTTTTCCTCCTATTTATGTACAATTAATTAAAAAGAGCTCATCAACAATTGCTTGTTTAATGAGCTCTTTTTAAATTCGACAAAAAAATTTAAACAAATTAGCGACTCAGTTAAACAAACATTGAATTGTCAATGTATCTAGCTGAGTGAATAAATTACCTCTGCATAGATACGAGTGATTTCCACCCGCATCCAAACACAATACGAGTGGCTACTTAATGACCGTAATTAACGCAGAGACTAAAATACTATAATTTACTTTTAGTGAGGTAAATTGTTTCATCATCTAAATTCCTTTCCTTTTATGTTGTTATCATTTAATCATTTCATAGCAAAAATGTCAACAAAAAACTTAAAAATGATAAATATTTTTAAATATAATTCGTGTTTAAATGCTTTCATAAAAGTATTTAGCTTCAAAGTAAAATGCTTATAGCTCTTCTAGAAAAATGGTATAATGAAAGAAACAGAAATTATGAGGTGATCGAAATGGCAAAGAATTATGAACGTATTTTAGCTCCTGTTGACGGTGGAGAAGATACGATGCCCGTATTAGATAGAGCAATTGAACTTGCAAAACAAAATAATAGTCATTTAGATATTTTAAACGTTATCCAAGTTACTCAATTCAATCGTAACTATGGTAATGCAGTTTCAGCCGACACCGTTTATAAATTAACTGATCAAACTAAAGAAATTCTAGAAACTTTAAAACAAACTGCAATTAAACAAGGCTTAACTGATGTTTCAATTCACATGCGGTTTGGTAATCCTAAAAAGATTATTGCACAAGAATTTCCAAGTGACCACCATGATGATTTAATCGTAATTGGTGCAACTGGCCTTTCAGCGGTAGAACGTTTAGTGGTTGGTTCTGTTACTAACTATGTCATTAGAACTGCTAAACCAGATGTTTTAATTGTTAAATAATTACTAAAAAAGCCCATCAACTGGTGGACTTTTTTATTTGGAGAAAAGTATGTCAACCTATCATTACCAATTAACTGTCCCAAATAGCTATGATCATCAATCAATTAGAACTTATTTAAGTAACTACTTATTGTTACCAAAGCACCTAATTTTTTCCTTAAGAACTAACTACCGAGTCACCGTTAATCAAAAATATTTACCGATGAATTTTAAAATTAATGCCGCAGATCAAGTCAGTTTAACCTTTGTGGATGAAGACTTTACCACCCCTCATCAGCCAGTGATTATTGATAGAACTAAGCCAATAAAGGTACTGTGGGAAAACACAGATTTTATGATTGTCAATAAAGATCGAGGGGATAAAACTCATGCTAATCAGCCAGGTGAAACTCATGCAACTTTAAACTACGCAGCAAACTATTTAGCCCCAAAAGCTCCTTACATTGTCCATCGCCTTGATCAACAAACTAGCGGTGCCCTAATCATTGCCAAAAATCCCGTAGTAGTTCCAATTTTGACACGCTTAATTAAAGATAAAGACATTCAACGGACATATTTAGCTTGGGTTCAAGGAAGATTTTCCCAAACCCAAGGTAGCATTAATTTGCCAATTGGACGTGATTTAACTGATCAACGAAAACGAAAAATTAACGGTGCAGATGCCAAGCGAGCTGTTACTCATTATCAGGTTGTTAAACAACTTAATAATAAAGCTTTGCTTCAGGTTCAACTAGAAACTGGACGAACGCACCAAATTCGCGTGCATCTAGCTAGTTTAAATCATCCAATTGTCAACGATCCGCTTTATGATGATAAAACCAATTTTCAAAAACCAATGTTATTACATTCCTGGAAAGTAACGATGGAAACTCCTTTTTATCGAAACCCACTAAAAGTCACTGCACCACTTCCTCCAGAAATGCTGTTTTAAAAGCACAAAAAAAGAGAACTCAAAGGAGTTCTCTTTTTCGTTATAACAAATAATTAAATTATTTGTTAAGTGGTTCCCATTTCCAGTTAGTAACTTCTGGTAAATCAGTACCTTCAGTTCTAATGTAGTGATTATGCTTGTCAATCATATCATTCATTTCTTGAATGAAGTCCATGTTATTTTCAGCTAAACCAGGGATATCTTTAACAATATCTTTAGCCAAGTCAAAACGATCAAGTTGGTTAAGGACACGCATGTCAAATGGAGTAGTAATATCACCATTTTCACGGTAACCATGCACATCAACATTCTTGTTGTCACGATCAAAGAAGATAGTTCTGATGATATCTTCGAAACCGTGGAATGCGAATAAGATTGGTGTATCTGTAGTAAACAAGTTGTTAAAGTCTTCATCACTTAAACCACGAGGGTCAAACTTAGGATTACGTAATTTCAACAAGTCAACAACGTTAATGAAACGAATCTTCATTTCTGGGAAACGTTTGTGTAAGATTGATACAGCAGCTAATGCTTCAAGAGTTGGTTCAACCCCAGCAGTAGCAATAACGATATCAGGTTTTGCACCTTGGTCTGTAGAAGCCCAGTCAACGTAACCTAAACCATTTTTAACAAGGTTTGAAGCTTCGTCAATGTTGAACCATTGTGGACGAGGGTGTTTTGAAGTAGTAATTAAATTAATCTTTTCGTAGTCTGAGAAAGCTACATCTGAAACAGCTAATAATGTGTTAGCATCAGCTGGGAAGTATTCACGGATAAATTCTGGTTTCTTTTCAGCAAGATGGTTGATAAGACCTGGATCTTGATGAGTGTAACCATTGTGATCTTGTTGGAATACAGTTGAAGAATCAATAAAGTTCAATGAAGGATATTGGTTTCTCCATTCCATTTCAGCAGCTTTTCTTAACCACTTGAAGTGTTGAGTAAGCATTGAATCCACAACTCGACCAAATGCTTCATAAGTAGCAAAGAAACCATGACGGCCAGTTAAGACGTAACCTTCTAGCCAACCTTCATCATCATGTTCTGATAATTGTGAATCAATAACACGACCATAGTGGGCCATATGAGCATCAAATGGATCATCGATTCTACGTTCCCATTGACGGTTAGTAACTTCGAAAACATCCCAAATTCTATTTGACCATGTTTCATCAGGACCAAAGGCACGGAAATTATTAGGGTTTTTCTTCATCGTATCACGAACCCAGCCTGACCATACAACCATATCCATTGCTTCCATTTGACCTGGAGTTTCAACGTTTAAAGCGTAATCACGATAATCAGGTAAATCCAATGGTTTAGGATTAATTCCACCATTAGTAATAGGGTTAGTTGACATACGTTTGTCACCCTTAGGAGCTAATTCCTTAAGGTAATCTTTAAGGCTACCGTCTTCGTTAAATGATTCTTCTGGTTTGTAACTTTCCATCCATTTAACAAATTCATCAGCAGTACCCATATCATCTGCAGATAGAGGTAGTGGAACTTGATGGGCACGGAATGAACCTTCGATAGGAAGACCTTCAGCGTTGTATTCTGGACCAGTCCAACCTTTTGGTGAACGGAAAATGATCATTGGCCATTGTGGACGAGTAGCAGTTTCAGCAGTTTCGTTTTCACGAGCGTTCTTTTGAATTGCTAAGATGTCTTCAATAGCTGAATCCATAGCTTTAGCTAAGTTAACGTTAGTTTCGTCAACGTCAGTACCATGAGGTTCATTAGTTTCAACAAAGTAAGGTTTCCAACCTAAACCTTCAAAGTACTTACGTAAGTCTTCGTCAGAAGTACGGTTGAAAATAGTTGGGTTAGCAATCTTGAAACCATTTAAGTTAATGATTGGAAGTGCAGCACCATCAGTAACAGGATTGATGAATGAGCTTGAGAACCATGATCCAGCTAAAGGACCAGTTTCAGCTTCACCATCACCAATTTCAACAGCGGCAATTACGTCGGGGTTATCTAAGATAGCACCAACACCGTGAGAAAGTGAGTAACCTAATTCTCCACCTTCATGAATTGAACCCGGTGTTTCAGGGGCAGCATGAGATGCAATACCACCTGGGAATGAGAATTGTTTGAATAACTTAGCCATACCTGCTTCATCAGCAGTAATTTCTGGATAAATTTCTGAATAGCTTCCATCCATGTATGAATTAGAAACCATTACTTGACCACCATGACCTGAACCTTCGATATAGAACATGTTTAAGTCATACTTGTTAATTACACGGTTTAAATGAGTGTAAATAAAGTTTTGTGATGAAATAGTACCCCAATGTCCGATTGGTTTAACCTTTACATCTTCAGAAGTCAAAGGCTTCTTCAATAAAGGATTGGCACGTAAGAACAATTGACCAACTGAAAGGTAGTTGGCAGTGTTCCAGTATTGCTTCATTTTGTCAAAGTATTCTTTTGAATTGTAATCTACTGACATGCAATAACACTCCTTTTGATAATCATCAACCAAATGGCTGATTTTAAATATGATTGAGTTGAGAAATCAACTCAGCTACACAATCTATATTAACAATTTTCTGTAAAAAGTCAAACTTTTTGAAGATTGGTACGTATCAATTTTAAATGCTGCTGTTGCTAGTATTGTATCCGCTTTCCTAAAACGTTAATCTGCTAGGTTAACAAATGTATTATACCTAAAATATCGGTAATGAATTCGCATTGTGGAAATCTCAAATGGCGTTCCATTATCAAGAAAGAAAACCCCTTCCATAATGCCAACTGGCTCTGTAGGTTTTAAGTTTAGTAGCTGCTGATCATTTTTATTGGAAGGTTGCGTTTCAATTGACATAAATGATTTAGTCCCAGTATGGTGCAATTCTTTAGCAAAATAGTCAAATAACGAATGGCTCACAATTTCTTTGGTTAAATCCGGTGCAATTTTAATTGGAATATAACTTGTTTCAATAATAATTCCTTGTTCATCTAGCAAACGTAATCGTTTGATTTCGTAAACAAAGGCTTCATCATGCAAAAACAAACTTTCCTTTACTTCTTGTGGTGCCGGAATTACTTTAAAATCCAAAACTTTGATTGTCGGATTATAACCTTCTTTTTTCAAGTTATTTGTAATTCCTAAATTTGAACCCTCATATCGAAAAATTGATTTGTTTTTCAAATATAACGGATTCACAAAGGTTCCTGATCCCCTTTTTTTAAAAATGACACCTTCATCTGCTAAAATTCCTAACGCTCGCTTAATCGAACTTCGGCTAACTTGAAGTTCTTCACTTAGAGTTCTTTCATCAGGTAACCGATTATCGTGAAAACTATTAGCTCGAATTCGATCTTTTAAATTTTGCATTACTTTTTTATATACTAAATCAGTCACTGAACTAATACCCCGTTCTTAATTAATATCTAAAGTATATCAGAATCAAAAAAAGGATTCCCAACGAATTGGAAATCCCTTTTAATTATTTACTATTCAGATTTAGTTTTTCCAACCTTTTCTTCTTCAGTAAACGCTTTGTTTGATTTGTAGATGTCATAAAGTACCCAAACTAATAAAGCTAATACTAAGAAGTCAGTAACATAAGCAATCGTATTGGCCATGTGAGTTTGGCTAGCTGTAATATCATCTCCAAAGAATCCAGCAACTGCACTTGGCATATTGTATAGGTTCAAGAAAATTAAAGTAACAACTGAAATCCAACCTGCAACTTTAATCCACATAGCATTGGCAAATTGTTTGCCACGCATTTCAATTTCACTATTAGTAAACATCAATAGTGGAAGCATTGAAAATGGTAAAGCAAAAGCTAAGAATACTTGAGAATTTTCCATCAAGTCATTCATCGCCGCATGTTGCGCAATTTTTGAATCACCAGCAGTCATCAATACACAAAGTAAAACTGGGATAATTGATAATAAACGCGTTACTAATCGACGAGCCCAAAGTGGCATTCTCATGTGAACAAAACCTTCCATAACCACTTGACCGGTTAAAGTACCAGTGATAGTTGAGTTTTGTCCTGATGCCAATAAAGCAACCGCAAACAAAGTTGAAAGAACCCCAGTTTTAGCAACACTAGCCAAAATTCCGTTACTCATAAAAGCAGGATCTTTAAGGGCTTGGTAAAGTCCAAAGAACGAAGTATCTTGAACAGTACCTGACTTAAATACAGCAACTCCCATGATTAATAACAATGCATTAACAAAGAATGCCATCGTTAATTGAATGTTTGAATCAAGAGCAGAGAATTTAACCGCACGTGCAACATCTTCATCGTCATCATGATTAACTTTTCTAGTTTGTGAAATAGCTGAGTGAAGGTATAAGTTATGAGGCATAACCGTGGCCCCAATAATTCCAAGTGATCCAGTTAATGGTGACATCCCATGAACAACGGGAGTTTCTTTAACTGTGTCAATACTTGGAACTAACCCTTTCAATACTCCCATCCAATCAGGGTTTGATAAAGCAACTTCGTAAGCAAATACGAAGAAAATTACCAAGATTAATGCTACAACTAAAGCTTCAATCTTTCTAAATCCAATTGAGGTAAGTAATAATAAGACTAAAACATCAAGAACCGTAATTAATACGGCAATTACAATTGGAATCCCGAATAACAAGTAAAGCGCAATGGCTCCCCCGATAACTTCGGCAATATCAGTAGCCATAATGGCTAACTCAGTTGTAATCCACAATACAATTCCTAAACTCTTACTAGTACGAGCACGAATTGCTTGTGCTAAGTCCATTTGGGTCACGATTCCAAGTTTAGCTGCCATGTATTGTAATAACATCGCAATCAAACTTGAAATCAAGATGATAGACATTAACATGTATTGGAAGTTTTGTCCCCCAGTGATTGATGTGGCCCAGTTACCGGGATCCATATAACCAACTGCAACCAGTGCACCCGGACCTGAATACATTAGTAATGTCTTCCAAAATCCAATGTTCTTTGGAACTTCAACAGTACCATTAATTTCATCTAATGATTTACCATTAGCATATTCAATTAAATGATGCTTCTTTTTTGCTTCTGCCATCCGCAAAATCTCCTTTTCTATAAAAACCAATATTAAATTCAATTTTATTGTACATTAGATGTTACTAAATGTCATTAGTATTTTTTAATATGTTAAAATCATCATAAGAGGTGTTCACAAATGTCACATAAAAAAAATAAAGTCCATAAAACTTTAGTGGAACAAATTTTAGATCAACATAACATTCCTTATCAACAAGTCATCTTCCCTACTTACCAAGACGGCGATGTTTCTCAAATTAACACTGCTGATGGTGATTATCCGAAACATCAAATTTACAAAACCCTTGCTTTAACTGCTAAAGGGAAGGGTCCCTTAATTGGTGTCGTTCCGTTAGATGCCCGCTTAAGTTATAAAAAATTAGCCAAAGCTTCTGATAATAAAAAAGTCGGTATGATTCCTTTAAAAGATCTCGTGCAAGCTACAACTTATGAGCATGGGGCCAATACCCCTATCGGCATTTACGAAAAAAAAGGCTATCCCATTTATTTTGACAAGAGTGCTAAAGAACAAGGTAATATTATTGTTTCATCTGGTCAAATTGGTCGATCAGTTTTGGTTAATGCCGAAGCAATTGCTAAATTAGTCCACGGAAAATTTGCTGATATTGTCGAAACTTATTAATAAACAAAAAATCCAATCTCAAGTGAGGTTGGATTTTAGTTTAGCGAAAATTATAATGGTGCGGTTCATGTTTAATCACATGACTCACATGATCAAATGTCAATTCAATAATACTTAAAATGTGTGGATCATCAAGTGTGTAACTTACATACTTACCAGATTTATTAAACGAAATTAATTGATGCTCACGTAAAATGGCTAATTGATGTGAAACTACTGATTGAGACAAATCAAGTTTATCCGCAATTTCCGTTACCGTCATTTCATTTGATTCCAATAAATAAAGTAATTTCACCCGTGTCGGATTACTCAAAACTTTATAAATGTTCGTAGTCTCTGCTAATAATTCATCATCAAAACTGTTTTTCAAAGCTCATCATCCTACAAAAATTTAATTAAGTGACTAAACAACCCACTATCAAATAACACGTAAACTCCAATTAAAGCATAACAAATCTTCATCAAAATTTCTCCGTGCTTTTCAATTAAGAGTTGGACCCAAATGTTACTTTCGACCGCTTTAGCTAATAAAACAATCAACACTGTTAAGCATAGCAGATAACCACTTGCTTCGCCAAACCCTAACCAACTTTTACCGATTAAAATTGGCACAAAAATTGAAAGTACGCATCCAGTACAAACCGATAAGTATGTCACAAAAACGGTATAAATTGCTGATTTAGAAACCGTACTAGTTTCTTCGTCATCATCATCTTTAAATGCCATATAAATTGGTAATAATCCTAAACTTCCTAAAATCCATTCTGGCAAAAATTTACCTAGTAGGTCTCCCACTAAAAAACCTATCAATAATAAAGTGAAAACGGCTAAAGCATATCCAATCATGACTTTAATCGTTGAAAATTGTTGTAACAAAAAAATTAACATGATAAAAAAATCAATATTAATCGCAATAAAAGTTAACGTTAAGACTGAAAAGTTCATAAAGTGCTCCTCACATATGTCATATGTAAAATATAACATATGTTTTGTATAAATAAAGCAGAAATTAAAATTTCTGCCTATTTAGCTTAAAAATCTTTATCATCTGGATTAAGAGGATTAATTTGATAAACAGTCGGTTTCGGCCGATTAACAATCTTCTTTTGCACTAAATAATTATCAACTTTTTTGTAAATAAAAAGTGGTGAAACTTCTTGAATGACATCGCTAAATTCTAGACCAAACCAATTTATTGGTGAAGCTGTCAGATTTTGCATGTAAATTCGTTCTCGAATCATTCGTCGGTCAAGTGGTTTAATACTGCTATTAAAGACTAAGTCATTTGGCATTTCTTTAATAATAACAAACTTAAAGTTACCAATTTTACGCCCTTTTTCGGTACTGTATCTAGGAACTTGATTTTGTAAAACACCTTGTTGTAATAAATTATCAACAATTTGATGCAAATAAATACTAATATGCTGACTTTTCTTAAATCCTAGATAAAGCTGAACGTTAACCATATTATCAGTCCCCATCATATCAACCGTGTAATTACTTTCATAAGGTACATCGGTCTCATTCACAGAAACAAACCAATAAACTTGGGCTCGCTTTGGATCTTCATCTAAAATTGAATACATAACATTTCTTTTAATTTGATAGCCATCATGCATTTTTGTCATATAAACTAAGTTAGTAGCATACATTGGAATATTTTCATCTTCACTAAGTTCTTCAAGTTGGTCACGATACTTAGTTACATCAATGTACTCACTTTCTTGATCATAACGTTCCCGTGCTTTATTACCAAAGTACCAAACCCACATCACGTACAAAATAATAAACATAATTAGTAAAGTAACGTACCCACCATGCACAAATTTAATCATACTAGCAATAAAGAATACAATTTCAATTAACCCAAAAAATAATTCAATTGGAACGGAAACTTTTCGACCATAACGATTTTTCAAATATTCACCCAACAAAATCGTTGTCATAAGCATTGTAACAGTAATTGCTAGCCCATAAGCGGCTTCCATTTTTTCAGAACTTCCAAAGTACCAAACCACACTCAAAGTGATTGCACAAAGCATCCAATTAACCATCGGAATGTAAATTTGACTCTTAGTATTACCCGTATGCTTAATAATCATACGTGGCAGTAATTTAAGTCCAATTGCTTCAGAAACTAACGTAAATGATCCTGTAATCAGTGCTTGTGAGGCAATAATAGCAGCTAAAGTAGCAATAATCGTCCCAAAAATTAACCATGAATTAGGTAACATTCCATAAAAAGGATTGATGGTCGTAAAATGGGTGGCAAAGCTCTGACTTTGATAATGATTAATAATCCAAGCACCTTGGCCCAAATAATTTAAGGTCAACGCTGCGTAAACGATGGGCCAAGTCATCCGAATGTTTCCCCGACCAACATGTCCCATGTCAGAATACAAAGCTTCAGCACCAGTCGTTGCTAAAAAAACACTTCCAAGGATAAAGATTCCAGATTTATTAGTAGGACTAAATAAAGTTTCAATCGCTTTTAAAGGATTTAAGGCCTGAATAATCTGGGGATAACTAAAAATATTAATAACCCCAAAAACCCCTAAGAAAATAAACCATATAATCATAATAGGCCCCAATAGTCCTCCAATCACGGCAGTCCCAAAATGTTGGGACATAAAAATTATGATTAAAATAATGGTCGTAATTATTAAAACTGCATGTTGATTAATCCCCAAATTTTGTGTCTTCAGTCCCTCTACCGCTGAGGTAACGGTCACTGCAGGAGTTAAAGTCCCATCAGCTAAAATAGACGCTCCTCCTACTAAAGCTGGAATAATCAACCATTTTGCGTTCTTTTTTACCAACGCGTACAGCGAAAAAATCCCACCTTCACCATGATTATCTGCATTCATCGCTAAAACAACATATTTAAAAGTAGTGATAATCATTAATGTCCAAAAAATCAGTGAAATGGAGCCAGTCACATAAGCCGGTGTGATATTAAGTGGTGATTTTGCATCATCAATAATTGCATTCATAACATATAGTGGCGAAGTTCCAATGTCACCATAAACAATTCCAATGGCAATAATCATGCCGGCAAGCGAAATTTGATTTGTTTTTTTCACGATGCTCTCCTAAATCTAGTTATTTTCCCATTCGGTTTTAAATTGCTTAATGAATTCTTCAGCTACGGTAAAGCGATGTTGGGCAAATTTTTTTGCCGTATCGGTATTAATCCGTTTAATAACTTCCTGCAAACGTTCTTCATAATGATTAATGGTAGCTCGAGGACGACGATATTCAGCCTTTGTATGGCTAACTTGATTTTCTTTTGGATTATACATAGGATAATGATGCACTCCTCTAAAAGCAAAGAGACGGGCAATTCCTATTGCTCCTAAAGCGTCTAATCGATCAGCGTCTTGAACAATTTGTCCTTCAATTGATAACTCATAATGATGCTCTAAATTATCTGAAAATGACATATGACTAATGATGTAAAAAATCTCATTAATTTCGATTTCATCATATTCAAACTCAACTAATTTTTGGTAAACATCAGCTTTTCGACCGGCAACATCATTCGTTAACTTATCATCAAACACATCATGTAAATAAGCAGCCGTTAAAACCACATCTGCATTAGCAGTTTCATTTTGAAGAATTCTTTTAGCGTTATTAACTACCCGTTGAATATGATCAAAGCCATGGCCAGTTTGCTCACCTTGCATCATTTTACTAACGTAATTATGGATTTTATCAATTTGCTTGGTCATCACATCACCTTCAAACATTATTAAATTACAATTCGTCCCATTCAGACTTAAATTCTTCCACGAATCGTTGCATATAAACCTTTCGTTCATAAGCAATTGTTTGTGCCGTTCGCGTATTCATTTCATCAGCAAGCTTAAATAATTTTTCGTAAAAATGATTGATTGTGGTACTTTCATCACGATAATTATCTCTTGTCATTTTCCGACGTGGTCTAATTTTAGGGTCATACATTTTATTACCATGAACTGCACCATACGCAAATGTCCGAGCAATTCCAATTGCTCCAATTGCATCTAACCGATCAGCATCTTGGACAATCTTTCCCTCTTTGGAAAGCTCTTGATGCTTTTCCAAATTATCGGCAAATGACATATGTTCGATAATATCAAAAATTTGTTCAATCTCAGTTGGGTCATAACCAAATTCAATCAATTTTTGCCGCACATCAGCTTTTCGACCAGCAACATCATCTGTTAACTTATCATCAAACACATCATGTAAATAAGCAGCCGTTAACGCAATTTCCCCATTTGCCGGTTCAGTAGTTAATAATTTCAAAGTCATGTTAATTACCCGATCAATATGGTCAAAACCGTGACCAGAATAATCACCAGCCATCATTTTTTGAGAATATGCACGTACTTGAGTTAATTTTTCATTCATATTGTTAATTACCTTTTCATAATTAGTTATTTAATTTTCATTTTAGGCTACAAAAAAGCATCCGTAAACCACTACGGATGCTTTTTTAATTTTATTTTTTCCCAATAAATGGAATTTTCCAATTATACTTACCACAAATTTTAATCATAGCTGGCACGAAAATCAACCGAACCAAGAAGGCATCGAAGAACACTCCAAATGCTAGTACAATTCCAATTGATTTAATGGTTGGATCGCTTTGAATAATAAAGCTTCCAAAAACTGAAATCATAATAATTGCAGCCGTTACAATCACAGGGCCACTCTTTTTCAACCCTACACGAACTGCTTCATTGTTATCACCAGTCTTTTGATATTCTTCATGAATCCGCGAGACCATGAATACTTCATAATCCATAGATAATCCGAACAAAATTCCGATAGCAATTACAGGAAGGAACGCAAGTACAGGAGCACTAGTTTGAATATTCAAAAGTGAATTCATAAAACCATCTTGTACCACTAAAGTCGTTAATCCGAAAGCAGCCATTAGTGACATTCCAAAACCAATCATCGCAAACAATGGAATTAATACTGATCTGAAAACTATCATTAGTAACACAAATGCAAGTAACATTACTAAGCCAACTAATACTGGGGTAGCATTATTTAACTTTTTAGAAATGTCAATATTAATTGCATTGATTCCAGTTAAAACAATTCCAGTATGATCACTATGTTGATCCTGTTTTCCTAAGTCTTTAATTTGGTTAGCCAACTGTTCTGTCTTAATCGATTGTGAGCCAGTTTTAGGTACCACAATAAACATTGCATATTTACCATCTTTACTGATCTGAACAGGTGACATGACTTCTTTAATTACTTGTGCTTTAACTTTAGCTTCATATTCAGCAGTAGCTTTTTTAACCAAAGCTTGTTGTTGGGCAGCATCTAAATTAGGATTTTCCATCATTGCTGCCATAACTTGTTGTTTAACATATACTTCACCTTGTGCTTTAGCCTGAGCCTTAGCTTCTGGTGTTTGATATTGTTTTAACTTTTCTTCATTTGGTAATTCAACCAACTTTTTAACGTTCTTCATATGACTTACTTTATCAGTAATTTTGTTAATTGTTTTTTGCTTATTAGCTGCTGAAGCATGCTTATCAAGTTTAATCACTCCAACTAATTGTGAATCAACTCCATCACCAAATTTGCTTGTCAACATATCATATGCTTGACGTTTCGTATTATTTTGTGCTAATTGACCATCAAAAGGCATTCCTAAACGCATATGCGAAGCTGGAATAGCAAAACCCGCTAATACAATTACCGAAATTAAAATAGAAATGATTGGATGACCAATAATTGTCTTAGTAAAGAAACTATCTGGTTTTTCAGCATCTTTTTCATCAATATCACTAGCAGAAATAAATCTTTTACCTAATGAAATTAAAGCAGGTAATAAAGTAAGGGCCGCAAGAATTGCAAAAAATACACTTACAGCGGCGGCAAGACCCATTTGCGTTAAGAAATCAATTCCCACTACACTAAGTCCCGCAACCGCAATCATAACTGTTACTCCAGCAAAAAGAACTGAAGCTCCAGCACTTGCAAGTGTCCTCCCCATTGCTTCTGCTTGATTATCGTTTTTTTCCAATTCAGTCCGATAACGATGAACAATAAATAAAGCATAATCAATTCCAACTGCTAAACTAAGCATAATTGAAAGGGTCTTAGCAATTTCCGTAATTGAAAAGATATTAGTACCAATTACGATTGTTAATAACCCTGTAATCAATCCTATCAAAGCACTGACAATTGGCAAACCAGCGGAAACAAAAGATCTAAAAAGAACTAGCAATAGGATAAATCCTAGTGAAATTCCAATAATTTCTGAAGTAACTCCGAGTTTAAGGTTAGCAACATTAACTGTTCCAGTATAAGCAACCTTCATATTATCATTTTTAAGCTGATTAAATTGATGCTTAATATTGTTAATATCTTTATCAGAGACTGACAAAGGCGTATTTTTAAAGGTAATGGTTATATAAGCTGTCGTCTTATCATTACTAATGGTCTCTGTTTCATAAGGATCTTGGACTGTTTTGATACCATCTTTATTTTTAATTTTGTTAATCTTTTTTTCAATCTTAGCTTGTGATTCTTCACTAGTTAAATCACCATGTTTATCTTGAACAACTACTTTCATTGTTCCAGCTCTTAAGTTTTGGTGAAATTCTTTTTTAATCGTACTTTGAATATCAGTAGATGGAATTCCTGAAATTTTTAAGCTTTGACTAAAATTCGAACCAAGTGAGCCTGCAAAACCCACGATAACTGCTAGCATTAATACCCATGCAGTAATGGTTTTCCATTTATTTCTAAAAACCCATTGTCCGAGTTTATTTAACAAATTTTTCATTTTTTATCCCCCTTCAAAACAACATATAATTATTATTAAACTTATCATGCAAAAAACAAATGGATATTTATGTTACAATGCACATTAAATATACATTGTAAAGGAAGTATCCAAAAATGACCGATTTACGAAAAAAACGAACCAATTTAATGATTACAAAAAGTTTTACCAAATTATTGGAAGAAAAAAGTTTTTCTAAGATTACGGTAGCCGAAATCGTAAAGAATGCCATGATTCATCGTAATACCTTTTACCAGCACTTTGAAGATAAATATGCATTACTACGTTGCTGTATCGAAAACATGGTAAGTATCTCCGTCTTTTCCAGTGAAGGATTCAAAACAAAGCCCTTTACCACTATCAATCAATACATCATCAAAAAACATCTCAATATTGTAAAACGGCAAAAAAATGACCAGGAGTTTCAGCATACCGTTAATAATATTATGTTAAGTGCTCTGAGTCGAAAAAGTTCTGATGATGAAATTTTCTGGTTAATCGGTAAAATTGCTGCTATTTTTGTTTGGAATGATGTAACTAATCACCACTATGAAATTATTCATGATTACAAAAAGTTAGACCATATTTTTGCAACTAAAAAGTTCCCAAAATAAAAATCATAAATTATTAAAATTAAATTAAAGTTAAGATTTCCATTAAAATTGGTACAACAACCACAAACAAGACGGTACTAGTTACCACCACGTTTGTTGCATAAGCTACATCACCATGTGAACGTCCAACCAAAATTGGAAGGACTGCTAATCCGGGTGCCGCAGCTTGAATCACAAAGGTACTCATTTCAATCTTAGGAATTACTGCTCCAGTGTGCATAAAGAACATTAAAACCGAAAGCATAATGGCTGGAGCCACGACAAACCGAGCCACTAACGCTAAAATTGAATCACGATCAAAGTGAATTGATTTTAAGCCAGCATCTGCCAAAATAATTCCGATGTAAATCAAAGATAATGGGGTTACTAATCCCCCAACCATTTCAAACGTGTTTCCAAGCATTGGAAATGACTCTGGTTGCACAATAAAGGTAACTGGTAATCCTAGAATCAACCAAACTAAGGCAATAATAAAGCCAATTAAAGGTGCAGGAAGTAACTTTTTCCAGTTAAATCCAGCGGCATTTTTTTCTCCTTTAACTTTGGTAGGATCATCAGCAGAAATAAAGAAAATTCCAATTGCCCAAGTTGAAATAGTATTCATTAAATAATAAATCAAGAAAAATGGTAACGCTTGATCGCCAAAAAGTGCCATATTTAGAGGCATCCCAATAAAAATCGTATTGGCATTGACGGCCATATTAATAAATGTTCCCCGACGTCCCTTTTGAATTTTGAAAAGCTTGACTAAAGCAATCGCAATTACATATCCAAGCAAAAAACTCAAAAAGACATAGAATAAGCTACTTGATAAACTAATTAATTTATTTCGATTAAGTTTAGTTACCACTGACATAAAAATTGAAACTGGTAATGCAATGTTCATAATGATGAACGAAATATTATTTTTAAACGAATCACCCAGGCGTCCAGAGTTACGAAGCCAAAATCCTAAAGCAATTACTAAAACAATTTCACCAACACTTGATAATGAGGTTAAGAATGCAGTCATTAAAAAATCCATCTCCTAAGTTTAGTTTTAAAAACAAAAAACGCCCGTAGTAATTACGAACGAATTTGCTTGCAACATTACGTTTATTTAACTTCTTTGTAAACTGGATACCATTTTTCTGCTTCAACCGCAGCTTTGACGTCAGTAATCTTTTCACGAGTAATACCTTCATCAACAGCAGTTTGGGCAACTGAATTAGCAACCGTTTGTGAGAATTCAGTTAATTGATCAACTGGTGGTAAGATTGCAGCACCTGGTTGAGTTGGGTCCACAATTCCACCTAATGAGTGAGCAGCAGCTGAAATCATTTTATCGCTCAATTTAGTAGCAGTGGCAGCAATTGCACCTAAACCGATTCCAGGGTAAACAAGGGCGTTGTTAGCTTGTCCAATTTCATAGGTAACCCCATTGTATTCAACTGGAGCACTTGGAACACCTGTAGCAACTAAGGCACGACCATCAGACCATTTAATTACATCAGCAGCAGTTGCTTCAGTTAATTTAGTTGGGTTTGAAATGGGCATAACGATTGGACGTTCAGTGTGCGCAGCCATTTCTTTAATCACTTCTTCAGTAAAGGCACCGTGAACAGTTGAAGTACCAACCATAATTGTTGGGTGAACTGCTTTAACCACTGAAAGTAAATCAGTTAAGTCTTCTGAATTGGCAAATTCTGAACGACTTCTAGCAAATTCTTTTTGACCAGGGGTTAAGTTAGGCATGTCATCAAATAATAAACCTTGTTTGTCGACCATGTAGAAACGTTTCTTAGCTTCTTCTTCTGATAGACCTTCTTGTACCATTTCTTCGGCAACTCGTTGAGCAATCCCAACTCCGGCAGTACCAGCTCCGAAGCAAAGGTATTTTTGGTCAACCATTTTCTCACCAGAAATGTTAAGTCCCCCAAGTACTCCAGCTAGTACAATGATTCCAGTTCCTTGGATGTCATCATTAAATACTAAGTACTTGTCTTTGTATTTGTCTAAGATGTTGGCAGCATTAGCACGACCAAAGTCTTCAAAGTGAAGGTAAAGGTTAGGGAATAAATCTTCGGCTTCAGTTACAAATTTGTCAACGAAGTCATAGTATTTTTCTGAATAATCACGTTCTTGATCAAGTCCCAAGTATAGTGGGTCTTCCAGTAATTCTTTTCTAGTAGTCCCAGCATCAATCACAACTGGTAATACTTCTGAAGGATCAATTCCAGCAGCCGCACTATAAACCATTAGTTTACCAACTGGAATATCAATTCCTTGAGTTCCCCAATCACCAATTCCAAGAATTCCTTCACCATCAGTTACAACTAATAACTTAATGTTACGGCCTTCAGCAGCATTGATTAAACTTTGACGAATGGTTTCTTTATCATCATGGTTAATTGATAAGAAAGCAGCGTTTTGTGGGTTAACATACATCCGGCTGTAGTTTTCAATTGAATCGGCAATGGTTGGATCGTATACGATTGGCATGAATTCACTAACGTGTTCAGCAAAGGTAGCGTAGAAAAGTACTCGGTTTTCGTTAAAAATACTCATTAAGTAAACCCGTTTTTCTAAATCATTACTCTTAGTCAAGTATTCTTTGTATACTCGGGCAGTTTGTTCTTCCAAAGTTTGTACCCGTGGTGGCAACATTCCTTGAAGATTTAGACTCTTACGTTCTTCTTCAGTAAATGCAGTCCCTTTGTTTAAAAAGGGATTGTTTACAATTTCTTGTCCTCTTGACATAAATAAGACTCCTTTTTGTAGTATCATTAGTTTATTAAACAACTTGTATGTTAATTCACAGAGAAAATAATTGTCAAACACATAATTTACATAAATACCATTTATATGAGGTGATTCTATCAAATTACAAGATTTAATTTATTTTAACAAACTAGTTGAGCTTAAAAGTTACACCACTGTTTCTGAATACTTTGGAGTTAGTCAGCCAACCATCTCAATGGCCATTCAACGTCTCGAAAAAGAATTCAACGTTGAACTTATTAACCGAAATCAAGCTCATCACAAGATTAAAATTAGTCCCCACGGTAAAATTTTGCATAAGCACACTGAAATCATTAATCGAGAAGTCGAGGAATTAAAAGAAAATATGCATCATAATTTCAAAGAACCAATTCGTTTTGGACTTCCCCCTATTATTGGGAACTATTATTTTCCTAGTCTTGCATTAGAACTCAGCAAAGCAAATATTTTAGATGACTTAGACAACATTGAATCCGGTTCGGGTAAACTATTGGACTACTTGCGTTCTGGAGAAATCGACATTGCTTTGCTTGGCTCTAATGAACCCATCGAAAGTCATGCCATCAAATCCAAATTACTCACGAAAAGTAACTTCAAAATTATCGTTTCTCCAAATTCACCATTAGCTAAATTAGATAAGATTAAAGTTAAAGATCTTGATGATACTAATTTTATTTCTCTTTCTGATGACTTTATTCATCACAATACTTTTAATCGACTATGTAATGAACATAGCATTAAAGTTCATGTTCGCTATCGAACTCAAGATGTCGAACTCTTAAAACAATTAGTTTCTGAAAATATTGGAATTTCTTTTTTAACTGAACAAGCCATTAACGCTAAAGACAATTTAGTCGCCATTCCAATTGATGATGATGACTTAGATCAGTTTTATGTCTCGCTTGCTTATCGAAAGACACATGTCTTATCACCTAAAGAAAATCAATTAATTGAGGTTTTAACTAATTCCATTGCAAAATAAAAAGCACCTCGTCAAATGGCGAAGTGCTTTTATTTACTAAACTTCTTTATCTGTATCTGTTTCAACGCCAACTCCATCGTATTCATCAAGAATCATCTTCTTAAGATCTGCGAAAAGCGGTTCTTTAGGGTTAGCAGTAGTACATTGATCAGCGTAAGCTAATTCAGCAAGATGAGTTGCAGCAGCTTCTAAGTCTGCTTTGTTAACTCCTTGCGCCTTCAAACTTAAGGTAACACCAACTGAATGTGCTAATTCGATAAACTTGTGAACCAAAGCTTCTTTAAGTTCTTCTTTAGTTGAGCCTGATAGTCCAAGGTAACGAGCAATTTCAGCATAGTCTTGGTCAGCTCGGAATGATTCATACTTAGGCCAAGTAGCAATCTTCTTAGGTTTTTCAAAGTTATAACGAATGACATGTGGCAAGGTAATTGCAATCGCAATTCCATGCGTAATACCAAATTGTCCACCAAGTTTATGAGCAATTGAGTGCGTAATTCCTAAGAAAGCATTAGCAAAGGCCATTCCGGCAATTGTTGAGGCGGTATGCATTTTGTCGCGAGCTTCCATGTTGCCGTTGTAAGAATCAGTTAGATTTTCAAAAATCATCTTGATTGCTTGAAGTGACAAAGGACGAGTGTAATCAGATGCCATAGTTGATACATATGATTCAATGGCATGAGTTAAAGCATCAAGTCCTGAAGCTGCAATAGTTTTCTTTGGAACGGTAGCGACAAATTGTGGGTCAATGATGGCAACATCAGGTGTCAAAGCATAATCAGCTAATGGGTACTTAATGTGTAACTTAGAATCAGTAATAACTGAGAATGGAGTTACCTCTGATCCAGTACCAGACGTACTTGGAATGGCAACCATTTGTGACTTACTTGGTTTTTCAAAACGATAAGCTCGTTTTCTGATATCTAAGAATTTTTGTTTAGCACCAAAGAAATCAGTTTCTGGGTTTTCATAAATTAACCACATCATCTTAGCAGCATCAAGTGGTGAACCACCACCTAAAGCAATAATCGTATCTGGTTTGAAACCACGCATTTGGGTAACCCCTGCTTGAACTGTATCAGTGGTTGGTTCATCATGAATATCATCGAAAATATAATATTGTACACCATCCGGACGAGCATTTAATTCATCTAAAACTTTATCAACATAGTGATATTTAACCATTGAAGGACTAGTAACGATGAAGGCCTTCTTAACATTTGGCATATCTTTAAGGTACCGAACTGAGTTCTTTTCGAAGTAAATCTTAGGTAATTTAATCCATTGCATATTATTTCTTCTCTTTGCGATTGTCTTAATGTTCAATAAGTCGTAGTCAGTAACGTTATGTGAGATTGAGTTGTTACCCCATGATCCTGTTCCTAATGTTAATGAAGGAGTCATATTGTTATAAAGATTTCCAACTCCCCCTAGTCCAGCTGGTGAATTAACTAAAACTCGTGAAGCTTTAACAGCAACTCCGAAGTCAACGGCTAGTTGATCATCTCTTGTTTGAATAGCAGCCGTGTGCCCTAATCCACCATAATTTAATAACTTAGACACAATTTTAAAGGCGTCTTTATGGTCTTTTGATTTGTAAACTGAAATTACAGGAGATAATTTTTCTCCAGACATTGGGTACTTAGGACCAATTCCAGTCATTTCAACAGCAAGAACTTGAGTATCTTTAGGAATCTTAATGCCGGCCATATCAGCAATTTGTTGTGCAGTTGCCCCAGCAATTGGGCCTTTAACGCTCAAGCGAGTACTGTCAAACATGGCATCCGTTAATTTTTGTTTTTCGTTATCAGGAATAAAGTAAACTCGGTTGAGTGAAAGTTGTTCTTTCACATCATCATAAATTGAGGCATCAATTACGGCACTGTTTTCCGTAGCACAAATCATTCCGTTATCAAACGTTTTTGATAAAACTAAATCATTAACGGCCCGAGGAATATTAGCTGTTTCTTCAATATAAACGGGACCATTTCCGGGACCAACTCCTAAAGCTGGTTTACCAGTTGAATAAGCAGCCTTAACTAAACCAGGCCCTCCAGTTGCTAACGTACAAGCAACCCCTGGGTTTTGAATCAAAGCATTCGTTGCTTCACGACTTGGTTCTGTAATCCATTGAATGGCATCTTTAGGAGCACCAGCAGCAACGGCAGCATCCCGCATAATTTCAGCAGCTTTAATTGATGACTTTAGTGCTTGAGGATGCAAGCTAAAGATAATTGCATTTCTAGTTTTCATTGAAATAATTGCTTTGAATAAAGTAGTTGAAGTTGGGTTAGTTACAGGCGTAATTCCGGCTAACACACCTAGTGGTTCAGCAACTTTGATTAAATCTTCTTCTGAGTTTTCTTCAATGACGCCAACCGTTTTATCATTACGGATGTTATTCCAAATCTCTTCAGTGGCAAATAAATTTTTAATTGCCTTATCTTCAGCGACCCCACGTCCTGTTTCTTCATAAGCCATTTTACCGAGCATTTGGTGAGCGTTAACCCCAGCGATTACCATTGCATGGGTAATGTGATCAACTTTTTCTTGATCAAAATTGCTCATTTCGTCTAAGGCAACATGTGCTTTGGCAACCATTTCATCGACATTCTTTGTGATTGCTTCAACATTTGGTTGTTTCTTTTCTACCATCTTATTCGCCCTCCGGTTCATAAACATTAATTGTTATTTATTTCACAAGTTCATAATATCACACTCTTTTTGATTTGCCAAACATTTATTCATAAATATCGCTAAATACTATTTTATCAGTATATCCAAGATATTCATCTCTTTCATATACTAATTGTGTAATTAGTAACATAATCGACTAATAAAACAGCCAAGTACTGATTAAATTCAGTACTTGACTGTTGTGGTCATTTATAATTTATTTTCTTAATTCGATAGTAAAAATGATTAACTATTCTTTGTACAAATAAGAAAACTGGATTAATCGTTAAAATTAACAACAAACCAATTACCCCAACTTGCCAAGTAAATAAACTAGTTAAATAGAAAAATTTACCAAAACAGATAAATAATCCCATAAACCCAATTATACTAATCGAAACAATCATAGTTTTATAACGATTTAAAGGCCGACTAACTAATAATAACGCTTGCCAACTAATCAATCCCGTCAACAACACGTTTAGTGTGTCAGTCGTAACAACTTTAAATGATAATAGATTGCCAATTACCCCAATTAGCATAATGTATAAAACCACGCAAAGCGCCGACGGAAGTGCAATTTCAACAATTCCCGTAAAGAAGCGATTCTTGATTGGATGAAACTCCGGAGATAGCGCTAATAGAAAAGAAGGAATTCCAACCATTAGGCTATTAATTGGAGTAAGTTGGATTGGTTGGAAAGGATAACTTTTGGCCATAAAAATAAAAATCAAACTCAACATGACTGAAAACATGGTTTTTACCAAATATAAAGCAGCAATATTATCGATATTATTAATGACTCTTCGTCCTTCATTTAAAATATTGATTAATGCCGAAAAGTTAGAATCAACTAACACAAAGTCAGCAATACTTTTCGTACTTTCGTTTCCAGAAGCCATCGCAATTCCACAGTTAGCCTGACGTAATGCCAAGATATCATTTACTCCATCACCTGTCATAGCAACAGTATGGCCATTATCTTGTAAGGCTTTTACTAAACGTTCTTTTTGTTCTGGTTTAACCCGGCCAAAGACTGTCGTTTTAGCTACTAATTCATGATAATCGGTATCATCCGGTACTGTGGTCATATCGACTAATCTTTCTGCATTTTCAATTCCTGTTCGTTTGGCAATTGCTGATACAGTTGTGGGATCATCACCCGAAATGACTTTAACCGTAACCCCTTGATTGGCAAAGTACCGTAACGTTTCTGGCGCATCCGCTCTAATCACATCTGTAATCAAAATAAAAGCTACTAATTTAGTACCAGTTAAGCCTTCACGACTCATTTTACTTGCTTCAACTAAAGCTAAGACTCGATTCCCTTCAGCTGCAAATTTATGAACTTGCTGAGTTTGTTGTTCAGTTAATTGCAACACAAATTGTGGTGCTCCTAAGGCATAGTTTCCACTTTTAAACCGTACCCCACTCCACTTTCTAGCCGAAGAGAATGGTACAATTTGTTGTGCATGATACGGATGGTTAGGAAAAGCCGCTTTCAATGCTTCAGCCGTTTCATTGGTATCATCAATTTCATTAACTAGCGATCCCAAAACATCACTAACTGCTGTCTGAGTTTGTCCAGGAGCTAACACTAAGTCTTTAAACCGTAAGTCACCATTTGTAATCGTCCCTGTTTTATCCAAACAGATTGTATCAACACGTGCCAAAGTTTCAATGGAAGCTAAGTCTCTAACCAAGACTTGCTTACGGGCTAAATGATAAGCCGAAATTGCTAGTGTAACCGATGAAAGTAAAATCAAACCTTCTGGAATCATTCCAATCATAGCTGCCACGGTCCCTAAAATCGCATTATTAAAAGAAACTCCATGCCATAAACGTGAGGCGAATAACAAAAGGCCTAGTGGGATAATAATAATCGTTAAAATTCGAATAATTCGCTTAATTAAATTCAACAACACACTATTCTTTTTCGTGGTCTTACTAACTTTTTCGGTCAATGAATTCACGAAAGTTGCTTTTCCGACTTTGGTAGCTTGCATAATTGCATGACCACCAACCACAAAACTCCCCGAAATTAAACTTTGTCCATCAGATTTCACAATCACATCCGCTTCACCAGTAATTTGTGATTCATCGATTTCTAATTCTTGTGTTTCCTTCACTATTCCATCAACGGGAATTTGATCTCCAAGTTGTAAGACGATTAAATCATCTAGTACAATGTCTTCTGGTTCAATTTCAACCGATTTTCCATTACGAATTACCGTAACTTTTGACTGTGATAATAATGCCATTTTATCAATTTGTCGTTTTGCTCTAATTTCTTGAAAGATGCCGATCAAAGTATTGATGGCTGCAATCAATAAAAATAGCATATTTTTGTAACTGCCCGTCAAAAAGACTAGTAAACCTAACACTAGATTAATGAAATTAAATAAAGTAAATGTATTTTCAAAAATAATTTGTTGAATGCTTTTCGTTAATGTTTCTGTCGCTGTATTCTTTTTTCCCGCAGCTATCCGGGCTTGGACCTGAGCTGACGTTAATCCAGTTAAATTTTGCTTCATTATGCCACCCCTTTCTGTTTAATTATAGCTAAGCTCTTTTTATTTTTCATTTTTTCTCCTTTAAATTAACCAAAATTTACTATTATCATTAATTATTTAGTAATGTTAATATTAAAAAAACGTGTTACTTTCTATATTATGGTAAAATTAGTAAATATAACGTCAAACTTAAATTTTGACTTAAATTGAATACTATTTATTAAAATGAAAAGAGGAATGCTTTTTGGTTACTGGATCGATTTTTGTCGACTTAGTTATTATATTAGTGATGTTCTTCTTCGCAGGATACTTTGTTGCTTGTGAATTTGCCCTGGTGCAATCACGGCCGACTGCCTTACAAGAAGAACTCGATGATGACAACACAAGTGAAAAACGAAAACGCAAGATTAAACTTGAAATGAAAATGGTTACGAACTTGAATGAATACCTATCAACTACTCAAGTTGGGGTTTCTCTTGCTGGAATCATCTTAGGATGGATTGGTGAATCATTTGCTGTTGAAATCTTCGTTGATTTATTTGGAACTTCGGGAATTGGTTTAAATGCCGCTGCTGCTCATGGTTTTGGAGTAATAATCGGAGTTTTGATTTTGACTTATCTAGAAGTGGTCTTTACTGAAATTTTACCCAAAAACCTAAGTATTGATATGCCACTCAAAGTTTTATCAGTAGTTAGCACCCCACTTCATTACTTTCACGTAATGTTTTATCCTTTTGTCTGGTTGCTTAATGTTTCAGCAGCAGGAGTAGTCAAATTACTCGGCCTTCCAGTTGCTAATGAAAACGACGAAGCCCTTTCTCAATCCGAAATTTTAAGTGTCTCCAAAGCGGCTGTTAAAAACGGTGACCTGGAAAAAGATGATTATCTTTACATGCGTCGGGTTTTCGAATTAAATGATAAAACAGCTCGAGATGTCATGATTGATCGAACTCGGCTAAAAACTATTGACATTAATGCTACTGATGAAGAAGCCATTGAAACTTACCTTAACACCAAGTTTAGTCGTCTCCCAGTCGTTAAAGACAACGACAAAGATGACATCCTGGGATACGTTTATATCTATGATTTAATTCAACAAGCCCAAATTAATAATAAAAAACCCCTTAAAAGTCTCATCCGTAAAATCAGTACCACCTCTGAAACTACCCCAATCGCAATGGTCTTGCAACAGATGATTAGTAATCATCAGCCAATTGTTGTGGTAATTGATGAGTATGGTGGAACTTCTGGAATTATTACTGATAAGGACATTTATGAAGAGTTATTTGGCACTGTCCGTGATGAAATTGATCCAGTTAATCATGCAGCTATTTTCCGTCAACCAAACGGCACCTACAAAATTGGTGGAAAAATGAATACTTATGATTTTGAAAAGCTATTTGATACTGATATCAAAGCCTTTGAAGGATCGGACATCGTAACTCTTTCTGGTTTTATAATCGAACACAATCCTCACATTAAAGTTGGAGATATTGTCAGATTAGGTGACTTTGAATTTAAGGTAATTGCCTATGAAAATTCATTCATCGAATGGTTTGAAGTTAAAAAAATCGAACCTAAATCTGAAGATGAGCAAGATGAATCCGATAAATAACCTAAAAAGACGGGGCGCTAGCCTCGTCTTTTGTTTAAGGAGACTTCTAAATAATGAATGCAATTAAAAAAATACCAGCGTGGCTGGGTTACACCGTTTTGTTTGCTGTAATTACCTCAACATTCGCTTTTATGTTCTCGCTAACTGATACTTCTTTACTTTGGAGTTTTGATGGAATTGCCCAACATTACCCCATCCTAGTCAGTTTTCATGATCTATTACGAAATTTTATTAATCATCCAATCCATGGATTCACACACTGGTCATGGGAGATTGGACTTGGAGCAGATCAACTAACGAGTTTTTCTTACTATGTAGTAGGCGATTTATTTAACTATCTGATTGTTTTTTTTCCAAAAAATCAAATTGAATTGGGGTATGAATTTTTAGTATTACTTCGTCTATATTGTGCTGGGCTTGCCTTCATTTTATATGCCAAACAATTTAACTTTAAAAAATATAGCCTAATTATTAGTGCCTTAACTTATACCTTTGGGAGCTATGCTTTATACGCTGGTTTACACCACGCCTTTTTTATTCTACCTTTGATTTTCTTTCCTTTATTGGCACTTGGAATTGAAAAAATCATTCACAATGGCTCGCCACTGTGGTTACTCTTTGCTACTTTAATTACTTTTTTAAGTAACTTTTACTTTGCCTATATTTTAGGCTTGGGTTGTATCATTTATGTTATCATTCGCTATTTTTCAGTACGAAAAGCAGCATGGTTTAATTTTAAAACTAGTTTACTTAAATTAGTGATAGCTATTATTGGCGGAATTGCCTTAGCCAGCATTTTATTCATTCCAACAATGCTCTATGCCCTTAAATCAACTAGAATTACCAATGTTTTTGCCAATGGTTATCTTACTTATCCTACCAGTTACTATTTAAATCTTCCCGGTAAAATAATTGGGTTGGGGGGAACATTTAATTTCTGGCTATTAATTGGCATTAGCGGTTTTAGTTTCTTAGCTGTAATTTATACATTTAGTCATTTTAAAAAGTATCTAGTGCTTAATTTGGGATTACTGATCGCAATGCTTGGAATTCTAATTCCCGCCTTCAGTTCCGTTTTCAATGCATTTGCTTCTCCATCTAATCGCTGGACTTCATTAATTTTATTGCCAGTTGGACTAGCTACCGCAGTGTTATCTAATCATATTACTAGCCTATCTAAACGTGATTTAATTACTTTTTCAATTGTTTCTTTAAGCTTGGTAATATTGATTTGGATTTGTAATGGTTTTATTTTCAAAGTCCGACGCCACGATTTTAGCGAATACTTTTTGCTCTTCTTGTTAATTGGAATTTTATTTGCTGCTCAAATTTTCAAATGGAAACCACAAGTCATAATTGGTAGTACTATGTTTATAACTACTTTGAACTTAATTTCATTAGGAATTGGTTTTTACAGTCCTGATAGCAGTGGATATTCTAAGGGAATGCTAAATCAACAAGTTGCTGCTGATTATACCAAAAATTATTATGATGGCGCTGACCAGTTTGTAAAACCAAAATTAACCACTTACCGAACAACGATTGGCCAGCGTTATCATTACTTTCCTGATGATCGAGATAACTTTATCAATACCGACTTTTTTAATGCCGCCTCTAATCTTCCAATGATTCTTGGAACTCATGATATCGCTTCTTATCTAACGGTTGAAAATGGTTACCTCGGTAAGTTGGAACGACTTGTACAAAACAATCAATTTACCCAAAATGCTCCTGTTGCACAAAATGATTATCGATCTTCACTTGAAAATTTATTTGGGGTTAAATACATGTTTCTTCGTTCCGATAAAATTCAAGATGCATTACCCTTCGGTTTCAAAATAATTCGTGACAAAGAACATCAACCTAAATTATTCCAAAATGGTAGTCAAATTACCAGTCCTGAAGCTGCTGCTGGGACAATTATTGCAAAAAACAAAAATGCTCTACCCTTAATGTTTACCCAAACTCAATTAATTACTAACCAAGCATTTAATAAACTGACTGCTAATGATAAAGAACAAGCTTTAATTAAGGCTGCTAATTTAAACAAAGCTGTTTCAGGGATTAAAACCATTAATTATCAAAGCAATTCCAATCCATTAAAATATGATGTGAGCTTTGATTTAACTGATGTGATCACTAATCAGGACCAACTTGATCAATCAGATGTTGCTAAAAAATCTGCTCACTTAGATTCGCCTAATGTTTATTATGCTTCAAAAGATAAAATTGCTTCTATTCTAGAAGAAAACCAAAAAACTACAACTGATTTACAAACCCAAAATCAGAATGGCTTACATTACTTAACTCGCGATGCTTTAGGTAAGGCAATTCCAACAACGCTTCAAATTAAACATCCCGAAAAAACTAAAAATGCTGAATTATATTTAGAATTAGAGGGAATTCAAGGAAATTACAACAGCGAAAACAAAATCAATGAAATTAGAAGCAATCGAGACGCATTGCATAATCAAACTAAAACCAAATTTGATCATCTCGATTATTTCCGTAAGAACATCTCTACTTATGACAACGGAAGTTTTGTTTTAAAAGCTACTGCTAAGGGAATGTCCAATGCTGTAACCCAACTAGGAACTGATGAACTATCTAACTATCTTCCCAAGAAAAAAGCTCTATTAAACCTAGGTTATTCAAAACATGCCCGAAAACAAATTACGCTAAGCTATACTGGAGTTAATTCAATGCACTTCAAACGCGCACGAATTATTGCAGTACCCTTTGGTAATAACTACCAAAAACAAATAAAACAAGACCAGCAAAACGGCTTAACTAAGATTAAAGCCCAACATAATCAGGTTACCGGAATTAGTCATAATTCACATAAGTCTGTGTTAACCACTTCTATTCCTTATTCAAGTGGTTGGAAATTAACGATTGATGGTAAACCAGCCGCAACTCAAGTTGTTAATCAAGCTTTTGTTGGCGCTATTCTCCCGGCGGGTACTCATCAGATTAAATTAATTTACAAAACTCCTGGTTTACTAATTGGTAAAATTGTTAGTGGCATCAGTTTATTTTTAATTTTAATCATTAGCGGTGCATTTTGGTATTTTAAAAAAATAAAAAAGTAATTTTCAACGGCCTAATTAATTAGGCCGTTTTTTATCACCTTTATACACAAATTTATCAATGATTTTATCCTTATAAGCGCGTAAAATAAAAGGAAACGACTAGGAGGATATTATGAAACCAATTAACCTTATTTTCATTTCAAATACTGGCAATACTCGTAATTTTGTACGTAATTTAACGACCTATGCCCTAGAACAACACCAAAAAGATCCTAATCTTCCACTAATAAATAGTATGGAAATCAGTGAACAAACTGATTTTGCAGACGAAAATGAACCATACTTTGTTTCGGTGCCAACTTATTTATTCGGTGGCGATGGTACTGGTGAAAATGTAATTGAAATTATGACCACCATCTTAAGCGAGTACATCGAGTATCACAACAATGCTAATCAATGTCTAGGAATTATCGGCAGTGGTAATAAGAACTTTAACGTTCAATATTGTTTAACCGCTAAGCGTTATGCTAAAAGATTTGACGTTCCCTTCCTAGCCGACTATGAACTTCGAGGAACCGATCGAGATGTTCAACGAATTTATGAAGACATGATTGAACGTACTAAGGAAGTCAACCAATAAAAATAAGACATTATAATAGAGTAACTTCAGCAATTGACGAAAAATCTAAAAATATTTAGCTAAACAAGGAATTACTGTTTCTGAATACACAAGTCTAGTTTTGATAAAAGATTCTAATAAAAAGGGTCCCTCACATAATTGATGTGTGAGGGACCCTTTTTATTTACATTTTTAACCCTTCAATCGGACGCTTTTCTAACGACTGAACTTGACGCGCATTCGCTGGAAAATGTTCAATAAACCAGTCCAATTGTACTTGACTCAGCGTTAATTCATCTGCAGTAATGACTAACCATTCAGTTCCCGGTTGCAACGGCGGAGTCGTCAAAGAACCTAAGTAATGATAACTTATTCCATCAGTTGGAAGGGATAAATTTACTTGAAATGATGATTGTTTAATCAATTTTTGAATTAGAGGGCTAACTTTACCTACTCTAAATAGCAAAGCTAATACTAAAGTCTGTCCAATTGAACTTTCAAAAACAAAATGTACTTCAAAAGCAGCTGCTTGACCATTGATTAAATGTTCAGATGGATGATGAAAATGTACTTGTTGAAATTGATAAGGACGGTGTAAGATTTTAGCCGCTCCATGACCAATGAATTTTAAGTTATTTCCTAAATTCTCCACCTGTGTAAGCATTAAGGGCTCGTAAACTTCAAACGAAAAAGCTTGTTTGCCATTAACGACATCTGCTGATCGAATATCAATCGGTGACTGCAAGTAGTTTTTGACTGATTGCCATTTCATTTGTTGATCATAATTTAACATCTTACTCATGAGTCAAATCTTTTCCAAAGTACTTAAGGGAAAGTTTCTTAATTGTTCCGTCTTTTTTCTCAGCTTTAAGTGCTTTATCCATTTCTTTAGTAAGTCCGGTTGATTTTTTATTAAGCATAGGAGCAATTGGTTCAATTTTAATGTATTTATCAGGAATTACTTGGTAAGTTAAATCAGTATTTTTATGGCTCTTCTTCCAGTAGTTAAAAGCTGCTTCTGAATTAACAGCTCCATCAGCTCGACCCTGATTAATCATATCCATATCTGTTTGGAAGTCAGGAGCAGCTACAACTTTTGCCCCCAACTTTTCAGCAGTGGTCCAGTTTTCTGTCCCTGTTCCAGCTGCAATCGTTTTTCCTTTAAGATTGTCCAACTTCAAACCTGGTTTTGAAATTAGAACACTCTTAGAGTAAATGTAAGGAGTCGCATATCTAAATTGCTTTTTCCGTGCTGGATTAACCCACATGTCGTTAAAAATGACATCATATTCATTAGAACCTAATCCAGCAATTAAAGAATCCCAACCAGTGGTAACAAACTTTGGTTTAAGACCCATTCTTTTTGCAGTTTCACGTGCTAATTCAACTTCAAACCCAGTTAACTTACCATTTTTATCTCGATAGGCATATGGTGCATATGTTCCCTCCATTCCAATGGTTAAAGTCCCAGGAGTCTTAGTATCTGCCTGGTTGCCTTTACTTCCACAGGCTACTAATACCAATGCTGCTAAACCAACCGTTAAAAGTAAACTTAGTTTTTTCATCATCTTTCTTCCCTCATCTAATCCTAAATTTTCACAAAAAAGAACCAGTTAAACTAATGATCTGATAGTTTAACCAGTACTTTCTTTTTGTTAGTAACATTAAAACATTATTTAAATTTAATGTAAAGGATTTTTATTTATTTTCTGCCATATAAGTTTTTAGAGCTCGGCCTGTAAAGGATTGCTCATCGTTTACAGAACCTGACGGAGTCCCACTATATAAAACGTTTCCGCCATAAATTCCAGCCCCTGGTCCAATATCAATCAACCAATCTGCTTGACTAATCACGTCTAAATTATGTTCTACAATAATCAAACTATCACCTTGTTTCACCATTTTTCGGAACAGCTTAACTAGTTTGTCAGTATCTTTCATATGGAGCCCAGCGGTTGGTTCATCAAGGAAATAAGTTTGACCATTTTCACCCAAAGTTTGAGCTAAGCGGAGACGTTGTAATTCTCCTCCTGAAACCGTCGTTAGGGCTTGATCAAGTCCAAGATAATCTAATCCAACTTGACGCATTCGTGCTAATGGTGCTTCAATCTCCTGATTACCAATAAAGAATTCTTGAGCCTGAGCTACTGACATGGCTAAAACTTCGGCAATATCTTTATCATGATACTTGTAACTCAAGGCTTCCTTACTATACCTTTTTCCACCACAGACTTCACAAACTTGCTTAACCGGATCCATGAAAGCCATATCAGTGATTGTTACCCCTTTACCCTTACAACGTGGACAAGCACCTTTTCCGTTATAACTAAAGAGTTGTGTAGAAACATCATTAGCTTTGGCAAATAAACGTCGGATGGGATTCAAAATGTCCAAATACGTTACTGGAGTCGAACGGATACTAATTCCTGCAGTCTTCTGGGTTAAATCTACATAATTACCTTTTAATTTGTCTTTTAAGGCCTGTGATAGTGAAGATTTACCAGAACCAGCGACTCCAGAAAAGACCGTCATAATTCCCATTGGAACCTTAACGCTTACATCGTTTAAATTATGCAAGTTTATGTGTTCTAGATCAATAAATTGCTTTGGTGCAACCACTTTGCCAAAGGAATGTTTTTTTCGTAACCATTCCCCAGTTAAAGTATCAGAATCTTTTAATTCAGGAAATGTTCCTTGGAAAGTGACTTTACCACCATTTGCTCCAGATTCGGGTCCAACTTCGACTACGTGATCTGCAATCGAAAAAATCGCTGGATTATGATCCACAACAAAAACCGTATTCCCTTTTTCTTTCAAGCTTACTAGGGCTTTTTTGATTAATTCGATATCATGCGGATGTAGTCCTACACTAGGCTCATCAAAAACATACAAGATATCTGAAAGAGCATTAGTTAAATGTTTAGCAATCTTAATTCGTTGCACTTCACCCCCTGATAAAGTACTCGTAATTCGATCAAGCGTTAAGTACCCCAATCCAATATCAACTAAAGGTTGCACTTTAACTTGCAAGCTCCGTACAATTTCAGCACCTAACGGATCAGTAACGCCATCTAAAAATTCTAAAAATTGTACCAAATTCATTTGCGTAGCTTCAGCAATGTTAACCTCATTAATTCGGACACTGAGTGCTCGTTTGTTCAATCTCGTTCCATGGCAGACCGGACAGTCGTGCCGAGTTACTACTGCATCAATTGCTGCTTGATGATGTTTACCTTCTGAGCTATGAATAATTGAACGCATAATTCGGGGTACTAATCCTTCGTAGTCCTTGCTCTTAAAAGCTTGCGGTGAATTTGGAAATGGTAACTTAGGCGCATGCATTAATAATTCATATTCTTCAGGAGTATAATCCTTGATTTTTTTATTATTATCAAACAAACCAGAATCACCATATCGCCGCCAACGCCAACTATTTGGTTTAAAACTAACGAAGGTTAAAGCCCCCGTGTTCAATGATTTTTCTGGATCAATTAATTTACTTTCATCAATATCATCAACATAACCTAGACCTTCACAGTGGGGACACATTCCCTGCGGCAAGTTGAAAGAAAAAACCTCTGAATAGCCTACAAATTTATCTCCTACACGAGAAAAAAGTAAGCGAATTAACGAATACATTCCAGTATAAGTTGCTAAAGTTGATCGAGCGTTCCCAGTTAGTTGCTTTTGTTCAATTGCAATTGCAACGGGTAAGTTCCGAATATTCCCAACATGTGGTTGTCCATATTTGGGTAAATATTGTTGCGAAAAACTTGGAAAAGTTTCGTTCAATTCACGCCGTGACATGGCTGCTACCGTATCAAAAACTAATGATGACTTACCAGAACCCGATTCTCCTAAAAAAACAGTAATTTCGTGCTTGGGTAAATCAATGTTAACGTGTTTCAAATTATTTTGATGGGCATCTAAAACTTCAATTTGTTTCCGATAATAATTTTTTCCCATAATGTCCTCACAATCTTTGTTTCTCTTACTACCTATCATATTATGCTTTTCAACTTTGAGCCATCAATTAGCCCCTTTTCGAGTAATAAATTTGACAGTTACCTAATCTTCCTTATATGCTTAACGTATTGTAGAGTAAATTGGATTTATTAAAGGAGAACAAAGTGTCAGAAAAAGGAAAACCTAAGCCGACGAGCCCCAAATTTTATCACCAATCTGATCAATCTATCATCGAGGAGTTTCACACTGATATAGAAACCGGTTTAACAAATGCTGAGGCAAAAGCTCGCTTAAAACAGAATGGTTATAACGAATTAGATAGTAAGCCTGTTCCCAAATGGCAAATCTTGCTTCAACAATTTAATAACATTATTATTTATATCCTAATAATTGCGGCCATTTTCACTTTGATTATGCGACATTATTCTGATTCTTGTGTTATTACAATTGTAATAATCATTAACGCTTTAATTGGCTTTGCTCAAGAAATTAAAGCCAACAATGCGTTGGAAAAAATTAAAAGCCTGTTATCAGCTGAAGCAAATGTCTACCGCGATGGAACTCGAACTCAGATGTTAGCTCGTGATTTAGTCGTTGGTGATATCGTCTACTTAGAAGCTGGCGACAATGTTCCTGCTGATTTACGCCTCGTTGATTTAGATAACTTACGTATCCAAGAATCAGCTTTAACGGGAGAGTCTGATTCAGTAGCAAAAACAATTGCACCATTACCAGTTAATACCCCACTAGCTGATCAAACTAATATGGCCTTTGCATCCACCGGGGTTACCAACGGAAGTGGATTAGGAATAGTAGTTGCCGTTGGGGAAAACACTGAGATTGGAAAAATTTCAACTAGTGTGCAAGGTATGAAACATCAAAAATCTCCTTTAACCAAAGAATTGGATCAATTAGGTACGGGAATTTCTTGGTTTATCATTATTTCATCAGTAATTTTATTTGTCTTCGGAATGTTTTTACAAATTTATTCCATTCCAGTGTTAGCCATGGCAATTATCACAATGATTGTGGGGTCAATGCCTGAAGGTTTACCAGCCGCAACTTCAATTATTTTAGCAGCTGGTGCCCAAAAATTAACCAAAGAACACGCCATTGTTAAAACTTTACCAGCAGCCGAAACCCTAGGTGCTATTGATATTATTGCGACCGATAAAACTGGAACTTTAACGAAAAATGAAATGACGATTCAAGATATTTTAGTAAATGATCAGCATTTTATGGTAACTGGGAATGGTTATGACCCAGCAGGAACTTTCAATTTAAACCAAAAATCAATTGATCCAGTTAACTATCCAGAATTAAAGCAACTCTTAGAGATGGGATTCTTAGCAAATGATGCGTTGATTTTTAAAGACCCTGAAAATCAAAACTGGGAAATCAATGGTGAACCTACCGATGCAGCATTTGTAACGGCTTATTACAAAGCCTTTGGCACTGATTCAAAGATTCCTGCCGAAATTGATCGAATTCCGTTTGATTCAGATTATCGTTACATTGCCAAACTAGTTCAATTTCCCCAACAGCGTGTTATTGCAATCAAGGGAGCTCCCACAACTTTATTTAAATTAGCTGCAAAGGTTAATCCTAATTTTGATATCACGGGATGGACTGACAAAGTTGAACAATTTGCCAAGACCGGCAAGCGAGTAATTGCAGTTGGTTACCTACCTGTTAGTCAGCAAACTAATCAAATTAGTGTTGAATCAATTGCTAAATCAGGAATTAATTTCCTTGGTTTAGTTGCGATTATCGATCCACCTCGTCCTGAAGTAATTCAATCAATTGCCGAAATGAGAACAGCTGGTATCAAAGTCAAAATGATTACGGGAGATAGCCCCGAAACTGCAACTGCTATTGGAAAAGAACTTGGTTTAGCTAATGAGATTAAAACAATGACAGGTGCCGAAATCAGTGGCCTTTCAGTTGAAGAACTAGCCCAAGTTGTTGACCAATATTCAATATTTGCTAGGACTACTCCGTTTGATAAATTAAAAATTATTGAAGCTTATCAACTCAACGGAAATGTTACGGCAATGGTTGGTGACGGAATCAACGATGCTCCAGCTTTGAAAAAAGCTAACATTGGAATTGCTATGGGTGAAAAGGGAACTGATGTTGCCAAAGAATCAGCGGATGTTATTTTAACCGACGATAATTTTTCTACCATTAAAACTGCAATTTCCCAAGGAAGAAGATTATATGACAATATCAAAAAAACAATTTTATTCTTACTTCCAACTAGTTTTGCCGAAGGTTTAATCGTTGTAATCAGTATCCTTTTAGGTCAGCCAATGCCTTTAACTCCAACTCAGTTATTATGGATTAATATGGTATCCGCCGTTACTATTCAACTAGCCTTTATTTTTGAACCAGCGGAGCCAAATCTAATGCAACGACCTCCACGTAGTAAATATCAAAAATTAATGAACCGCCATGATGTTTGGCAAATGATTTATGTCAGTTTAATCATTGCGGGAATGGCTTTAATTGTGTTTGCCATAACAGAACATTTCAATATTTCATTTTTGATTTCTAGTACAATGGCCGTTAACGTCATTATTTTTGGTAAAATATGTTACTTGTTCAACATTCGGACTACAGCACCTGCTTTTTCAAAACATGTTGTTTTATCAAATAAAATGGCTTACGTTTCAATTTTAGTTATGATCTTATTACAATTACTCTTTACCTATGTTCCATTTATGAATGATGTCTTTTCTACTAGTGGATTATCAATCACTAACTGGGTAATTGTAATAATTGCTAGTCTCCCTGTTTTAATTATTACTGAATTTAACAAAGCATGGCGAAAAAATCATCACCTGCCGATTTTATAATTAACAATTTAAAAAGCTAGAATTCCGCATTGGAATTCTAGCTTTTTTATAATGCTTCAGATTTTACAAATTTATGATTTTCCCATAAAACATATAATAAAGATGTAATAATCAACAATCCTACAATGGCAAATAAGAATCCATAGTTAAGCCATTCGACTACAATTCCACCAAATAAAGGGCCAACAGCTTTTCCAAAGGACATGAAAATATTAAACATTCCTTGATACTTCCCTTTTTGTTTTTCATCAGCTAAATTATCAATCCAAGCCGGAATTGATGGAAGTCCATTCATTTCTCCAAAAGTTAAAATAATCATAATGATAATAAAAGCTGAATACTGCTTAGCAAAGATTAACATGAAAAAGCTAAGCGCAAAAATTAATACTCCAAAAGCTACTTGATGAACCATTTTAAAATGGTGTCCAATTCGATTAATAATTGGCTGAACAAATACAATCAATAAACCGTTAATTGGCCAAATGTAACTATATTTTTCAAACGAAATTTTCAAATTACCCATGTGTACTGGCATTACACTTTCCCACAATGTGTAACTTAAATAAATACAGAACACCATCATACAAATACTTAGAATAAGCTTAGTGGTAAAGGGATTCTTTTGCTTACTTTGTCCACCATTTTTAATTTTATGCGTTAAATGTGGTTGCATTTTTGAAAAATCAACATTAAACTCAAAGATGGTCATTAATAATAAAATAATATAAAAAAAAGTTGCAACGGTGAATACGACTGGAACCCCAAATTTCATCAAGTAACCAACAGCAGTTGTTCCAACTACTACCCCAACGTTAATTCCAATGTACAGTGCATTAAACACATAGCGAGTGCTTTTTGACTGAACCTTCGCTGCATAAGAATTTAAAATTGTTAAACTTGCACCTTCACCTAGCCCATAAACAAAAAGTAAAATAGCAAAGCTAGGCCAGTTATTGAAAAAAATTAACAGTATAATGGGAATCATAGCAATAATGATACTGACCAAAGCCGATTTATAGGGAGACCAGCGATCAAAAAAGTACCCTCCAAAATAATTACCAACTACCATGAATCCAGACATGATAAACATCACAATTCCAGCAACGGTTAGTGATTCATGTAAGGTATTATGCATATAGACAGTAATCAATGGCCACATTAATGCTGCACCAGAATTTAACAATAAAGAATAAATTAAGACTGAACTAAGTCTAATCTCACTTCTTTTTTTAATTGCCATATATCCATCTCCTTAAATTTAACTCATTAGTTTCATTTTCGCATAGATTATCCCATTAAAAAAGGGGTCCCTTTGATTTATAAGTGTTAAAGTCAAATTATTTCTACTATAATAAGTACATACAAACTAATTCAATCGTTAGTTGAAAGGAAGTAAACTATGATTCATATTGTAACTGATTCAACAGTTCAATTAACTCCCGAAGAAATTGAACAAAATCAAATTAAGATTGTCCCACTTCAGGTTTCTTTTGAAGGTAAAACATTTGAGGACAATGTTGACATTACCAGAAAACAATTTTCCAATATGCTTCATGATGATGAAAGTGAGTTTCCCAAAACAAGTCAACCTGCTTTAGGTCAGTTTGTTAAAACCTTCTCATCAATTATGGAGAAAGATCCAGAAGGAACCATTATTTGTCTTGATTTAGCTCCCGTTTTAAGTGGAACTGTCGAAACTGCTACTGCTGCGGCTCAACAAGTAGATGGTGACATTCGAGTTATTGATAGTGAAACCACTGATCGTGGTCTAGGCCTTGAGGTCCTTGAAGCTGCTCGTTTAATTAAAGAAGGTAAAACTCCTGATGAAGTTGTAACTGCTGTTAAAGCTTACCGCGAAAAAGTTAAAACTTTTGTATTCGTTAAAAGCTTTGATTATTTAGTTAAAGGTGGACGTGCAAGTCGTGCTGTCGGATTCATTTCATCTTTAATTAAACTAAACGTAGTTTTAGAAGTTAAAAAAGGAAAACTAGAATTTTACGCTAAATGCCGAGGGGCCAAAAAGTTAAGAAAAGTGCGTGATGAATTAGTTCAAGAAATCATCGACAATCCAAAGGTTACTGAAGTTGGTCTTTCTTATGTAGATTCTAGCGAAGAACCAGAAGAAATTAAGGCCATTATCAACAAAGCACGTCCTGATATTAATGTCCTAGTTCGACTTACAAGTCCAGTTATTATGACTCACGTTGGTCCTGGCGGATTTTCAATTATTTTTAATCAGTAAACAAAAAAGCTTAATTTTAGCATTAAAAACTAAAGCTAAGCTTTTTATTTATTGTTGATATGCATCTTCTAAAAGACCAACGATTTTTTTCTCTTCATTAGATAAAGTATGGTCTTTTAACCATACTAAATAAATTAATAATTCTGGAACTGGTTCACTTTCATTAAATTTAACTGACACCAAGTCTTTTTCATGCTTAACAGAATCTGCAAGTAACAGAGTAACACCTAAATTAAGTTTAACCATATTGATAGCATTACTAATATCGCTAGTTCGATAAATAATTTGTGGAAAAATATCTGTATTTTTAGATAATCGTTTGAAAATTTTAGATTGTAAATAATCACTAGGCATTAAAATAAACTTTTCATGAACTAACTCACTAAATTTAACACAATCCTTTTCTGCTAGAGGATTATTTTTATTCACAATTAATTGTAATTTGTGTTTTTGAATTAACAATGAATTTAAATTAGCATCTTCTAATGAATCTATGCTCCCTAAAAAAGATAAATCAATTTGATGATTACTTAATTTCTGAATCAATTTAATCGTTGGTCCTTCAACAATTTCAGTATTTTTAATTGCATCTTTAATAACCTCATAAGCGAAATTGGGGAAGTAAACCTTCTCTGTCAATGGTGGAATTCCTATTTTTATTTTACGCGGATAAATCTCATAATCAATTTCCTGTAATTGATTAAGAATGACTTTAAACCGTTTGTGTAGTTTTTTACCAATTGAAGTCAAAACAAATTGGTGAGTACTAGCATCAAACTTCAGTAATGGTTTTCCAGCTTCATTTTCTAAGGTTTGAATTCCATGATTAACCATTTCTAAACTAACTTGATAATAATCAGCAACTGCTTGCTCATCATTTAGTTCCAATAGTTCTTCAAAATATTTAATATCTTGTAATTTCATTTTACTACTCCTTTTTAGTTACCTATATTACCAATCTATTGTAGTATTGTAGTTCTAATACCAACAAAGTTCTACTATTTATCGAAACGCAATAAAAAATTGCATCTCATAAGGTATGATAATATTTTAATTCGGTTATGTATAATTTTTTAATTAAAATAACCTTGATAACTATAAAAGGATCTTTACATATACTAAAAGCAACCAAATTTTGAAATTAATCAAAATTTGATTGCTTTTTAGTTATTTAAAACTTTTAACCAATTAAATAATTAGTAATTCTAATTATTTGTCTTCTTTTCTTTTTCTGAATCCATCTAATCCAAAGAATCCAAGAATTGAAAGTAAGATTGTACCAATGATACTCATCAAACTAGCAGTAGCATCTTGTCCAGTTTGTGGTAATACATCTTTTTGTGGTGCTTCTGGTTGAGCAGTTGGTTTCTCTGGAGCTTTAGGTTCAGCTGGAGTAGCTGGTACTTCAGGAGTACTTGGTGTTACTGGAGTTTCGGGTACATCTGGCGTTTCAGGTGTACTTGGTGTTACTGGAACCTCATTCTTAACATAATGAAGTGGAGTATCTTTACCTAAATCATTGTGATTAATTGGGTAAGGAGTTCCTGGAACCAATTTATTTCCATTATTATCAACTGGAGTGTAGCCAGGGATATCTGGAATGATTGGGTTCCCAGAATCACTTGGGTTACCAGGTAGGTTTGGATATGGTACTGGATTGCTACCTGGAACATCAGGAACTAAGTTCCCAAGTTTATGGTAAACCACATTAACATCTGAATTTTTAGAGTCAGCAGTAACATTTTCAGCATCTACTTTAGCAGTATCAGTGTAGTAGCCAGTAATTACTGGTGAATTTACTTCTGCTAAAGTTCCATCAGTTGGGGTCCAGTTACCGTAAGAAATAATCTTACCGGTCACTTCATCAAAGGTTGCATTACGACCAAAAGTAGCTGATTCAGTCACTTCTTTAGAAACAACGTTTCCTTGGTCGTCAATGTAGTGAATAGTACGAGTAACATCTTTAACGATATCTTGTTTACCAGTTCCATCTGGATATTTTGGTCCAGTTGGGTTATCTGGGTCAATCGGTTGCCCTGGAGTTCCTGGGTTATCTGGAGTTACCATCTTAGTCTTATGTTTCAAGACAACTGTGAAAGTTGGGTCTTCAGTAGTGAAAGTATAACCATCAGTTGGGTAACCATCACTAACTAGTTCATATCCAGCTGCTTCTAAGGCTGCAATTTCATTCTTAGTTGTGTAACCAGATTTTTCGCCAAACTTACCATCTAAAGCATCACTCTTAATTAAACTATCATTATTATCTTGATCAACGTAGTTAACTGTTGCTTTTTCAGCGGCAGCTACGTATGGCAATGGAGTATCCTGACCAGGATGGTTCTTATCAATTGGATAAGTGTTTCCTGGAGTTAATGGAGTACCATTTGGATCCATTGGAATGTAACCAGGATAATCAGGAATAACTGGATCACTAGGTTTAGTTGGGTCAGTTGGATCATTTGGATATGGGACTGGAGTACCACCAGGAACTTCTGGGATTAAGTTTCCAAGCTTGCGATAAACAACTGTAACTTCACTATCACTAGTATCAGCACTAACTTTTTCAGCAGCAACTGTTGCAGTATCAGCATAGTAACCAGTAATTACTGGTGAATTAACTGCACCAAAGTTATCGTCAGCTGGATTCCAGTTACCGTAAGAAATAATCTTACCGGTCACTTCATCAAAGGTTGCATCACGACTAAAGGTTGTTGATTGATCAACGTCTTTAGCAACTTCGTTACCTTGATCATCCTTGTAGTGAATGATACGAGTAACATCTTTAACGATATCTTGTTTACCAGTTCCATCTGGATATTTTGGTCCAGTTGGATTATCTGGATCTACTGGTTGTCCTGGAGTTCCTGGATTGTCAGGAGTTACCGTTTTAGTCTTATGTTTCAAGACAACTGTGAAAGTTGGGTCTTCAGTAGTATAAGTGTAACCGTCAACTGGGTAACCGTCGGTTACTAATTCATAACCTTGAGATTCCAATGCTGCAATTTCTTCTTTAGTACTGTAGTTTGCTTTATTACCAAACTTACCATTCAAAGCATCACTGTGTAATACAGCATTGTTGTCATCTTGGTCAACGTAGTTAACTGTGGCTTTTTCAGCTGCGGCATTATAGTGAACCGTTACTTCACTATTTTCATCAGTTGACTTAGTTGCTGCTTCTCCAACAACTGGTTGATCTGCAACAAATCCTGGAATTACTGGTGATGTTACTTCAGCATAATCTGGGTTTTCTGATGCCCAAGCTGTTGAGCTGATAATCTTACCAGTTACTTCATCAAAAGTTACATTCCGAGTGTATTTAACTTGTTCGCTTACATCTTTTGATGCTTCAGTTCCATCAGCATATTTGTAGTGAATAGTACGAGTTATATCTTTAACTACGTCTTGTTCACTAGTTCCATCTGGATATTTTGGTCCAGTTGGATTATCTGGATCTACTGGTTGTCCTGGAGTTCCTGGATTGTCAGGAGTTACCGTCTTAGTCTTATGTTTCAAGACAACTGTGAAAGTTGGTTCTTCAGTAGTATAAGTGTAACCATCAACTGGGTAACCGTCGGTTACTAATTCATAGCCTTGAGATTCCAATGCTGCGATTTCTTCTTTAGTACTGTAGTTTGCTTTATCACCAAACTTACCATTCAAAGCATCACTGTGTAACACAGCATTGTTATCATCTTGGTCAACGTAGTTAACTGTGGCTTTTTCAGCTGCGGCATTATAGTGAACCGTTACTTCACTATTTTCATCAGTTGACTTAGTTGCTGCTTCTCCAACAACTGGTTGATCTGCAACAAATCCTGGAATTACTGGTGATGTTACTTCAGCGTAATCTGGATTTTCTGATGCCCAAGCTGTTGAGCTGATAATCTTACCAGTTACTTCATCAAAAGTTACATTCCGAGTGTATTTAACTTGTTCGCTTACATCTTTTGATGCTTCAGTTCCATCAGCATATTTGTAGTGAATAGTACGAGTTATATCTTTAACTACGTCTTGTTCACTAGTTCCATCTGGATATTTTGGTCCAGTTGGATTATCTGGATCTACTGGTTGTCCTGGAGTTCCTGGATTGTCAGGAGTTACCGTCTTAGTCTTATGTTTCAAGACAACTGTGAAAGTTGGTTCTTCAGTAGTATAAGTGTAACCATCAACTGGGTAACCGTCGGTTACTAATTCATAGCCTTGAGCTTCCAATGCTGCGATTTCTTCTTTAGTACTGTAATTTGCTTTATCACCAAACTTACCATTCAAAGCATCACTGTGTAATACAGCATTGTTATCATCTTGGTCAACGTAGTTAACTGTGGCTTTTTCAGCTGCGGCATTATAGTGAACCGTTACTTCACTATTTTCATCAGTTGACTTAGTTGCTGCTTCTCCAACAACTGGTTGATCTGCAACAAATCCTGGAATTACTGGTGATGTTACTTCAGCATAATCTGGGTTTTCTGATGCCCAAGCTGTTGAGCTGATAATTTTACCAGTTACTTCATCAAAAGTTACATTCCGAGTGTATTTAACTTGTTCGGTTACATCTTTTGATGCTTCAGTTCCATCAGCATACTTGTAATGAATAGTACGAGTTATATCTTTAACTACGTCTTGTTCACTAGTTCCATCTGGATATTTTGGTCCAGTTGGATTATCTGGATCTACTGGTTGTCCTGGAGTTCCTGGATTGTCAGGAGTTACCGTCTTAGTTTTATGTTTCAAAACAACTGTGAAAGTTGGGTCTTCAGTAGTATAAGTGTAACCGTCAACTGGGTAACCGTCGGTTACTAATTCATAACCTTTGGCTTCCAATGCTGCGATTTCTTCTTTAGTACTGTAGTTTGCTTTATCACCAAACTTACCATCTAAATCATCACTGTGTAATACAGCATTGTTATCATCTTGGTCAACGTAGTTAACTGTGGCTTTTTCAGCTGCGGCATTATAGTGAACCGTTACTTCACTATTTTCATCAGTTGACTTAGTTGCTGCTTCTCCAACAACTGGTTGATCTGCAACAAATCCTGGAATTACTGGTGATGTTACTTCAGCATAATCTGGGTTTTCTGATGCCCAAGCTGTTGAGCTGATAATTTTACCAGTTACTTCATCAAAAGTTACATTCCGAGTGTATTTAACTTGTTCGGTTACATCTTTTGATGCTTCAGTTCCATCAGCATACTTGTAATGAATAGTACGAGTTATATCTTTAACTACGTCTTGTTCACTAGTTCCATCTGGATATTTTGGTCCAGTTGGATTATCTGGATCTACTGGTTGTCCTGGAGTTCCTGGATTGTCAGGAGTTACCGTCTTAGTTTTATGTTTCAAAACAACTGTGAAAGTTGGGTCTTCAGTAGTATAAGTGTAACCGTCAACTGGGTAACCGTCGGTTACTAATTCATAACCTTTGGCTTCCAATGCTGCGATTTCTTCTTTAGTACTGTAGTTTGCTTTATCACCAAACTTACCATCTAAATCATCACTGTGTAATACAGCATTGTTATCATCTTGGTCAACGTATTGAACGTGAGCTTTTTCTGCATTAGCAGTATAAACTACTTTAGCTGTATCGTTTTTATTTACTTGAATATCATCTTTAACCGTTTGTTGATTAGGAGTGTAGCCTTCGATTACCGGTGAATTAATGGATACATTAGTTTCACCATTAGGATTCCATTTATTCCAAACAATATTACCAGTTACTTTATCTTCAGTCCCTGTCCGAGTGAAACCAACTTCTTTAGTTACATCAGCAGCAGCTGATTTACCATCTTCGTATACATAAGTAACTGTTAAAGTACCTTTCCCACTATTATCTGTTACTTGAGAAGTACCATGAATAAAGTGAACAGTGTATTTTTGGTTGTTTTGAGTACTAAAGTCTGCGGGTACATCATCATTTACATAAACATATCCCTTAGATTCCAAATAAGTTCTTTCTTTTTCAATATCAGACTTATCAATTGCTTGACCAGCTTTACCCGTTAAAGTAGTAACTGGTGAATCAGGAATCACATTACCAGTAGTATCATCAATATAGGTAACTGTTGCTTCTTCATCAACTTTATTAACAACCACTGTATAAGCTAATGGTTTTCCACTATTGTAATCTAATGTAATTCCATTAGTTGGAACATCACTACTTACTAGTGAATATCCCTGTTTTGATAATTCAGCTAGTTCTGCATCTGTTGAATAGTCTTGATGTTCTCCAATTTTACCGGATAAATCATCTGTATGAAGAACCTTATTTCCATTTTGATCTACATAAGTAATTGTTGCTGTTTGCTTATCAATTACATATGGAATTGTAGTATCTTTTCCAGGGTCATCAACTGGAACTGGAGAAGGATCACCAGGAGTTAATACCTTAGATGGATCATTAGGATCAATTGGAACATATCCAGGAATATTTGGAATTGTTGGTTGTTGTGCTTTAGTTGGATCATTAGGATTGATTTTATATGGTTCGTCATGAGTTCCATTATCAATTGGGTTTCCATCATAAGTAGGTACTAATTTACCTAAGGGCGCAACGTAAAAGACAATATTACGTGATTGTGGCACATAAATATTACCTAAAGTATAACTACCAACGCCAGGTTCACCAGCAGGAATGGCCCATGTATATTTCCAGTTATCAGGATTAAATTGATAATCAGCATCAATATGAATCTTATCTGGACCACTATATGGAACTAGACCACCTTTACCATTATTAGCTGATGGGTCCCAGGTTGCACTTTTTAGTGGGTTTCCATTGGCATCAAAAAATTGGACATCCATACCACCATGATCATCAGTTTCCGTATAAGTCATAGTACTATTTTGCTTATAGTGCTTAGTCCAAACAGTTCCTGGCACACCAAAGTTAGAAACTATTCCAGAAGCATTAAGGGGTTTAGCAGAAATGTAGTAAGTAGCTGGAATTTCTGGTGGCATTCCAGTTACATCGTAATGTTGTCCAGCAATCCCATCATAAGAATGTTCAGCCATGACCTTATTCGTATCTTTATTAATCCATGTGATTTTTTGTGTAACTTTTTCAGGAACAAAAGTTGAAGTTTGTCCAAATTTTGTTACAAGGTTTTTTTCTGGACTATCATAGGTCCATTCTTTGTAGAAATAATAACCGTCAGGATTCCCAGTTTTTGAATCACCTTCAACATCATCAGGGAAATAGAATCCAACGTTTTCTTTATCCCATTTTGAATAAACTAAATTAGTTATGTTTTTAGAATCATAACTAGTTCCTGCATCATTCAAAATGATTTTATCCAAAACATTGTTATTCGCATCTAATTCATAGTAATAAACAATTCCATCACCATTACGGTCTGTCGACACTATAATTGATTTAACGTTTGATTGTTGACCATTATCACGATTTACATCGTAATATCCAAAAGTATAATGGTCTGCATCTGGATCGGTAAAAGGAACTCCAGCAGCAGCGTAATCTGGATCAGTAAAAGTAACGTTAAGTGGTTGTTGAGCATCTGAAACTGCTAAATTAGTTTCAGCACTTTGAGTTTTAGTTGCGTCTTCAGTAGCATTTTGTAAATCATTCTCTGGTGCCACTTGTTGTTCTGCAATCTTTGTAGTTTGATCATTAGTTTTTTTATCAGTTTCGGTTGATTGGTCTTCTGATTTGTTGGCAACTATTTTATCAGACTTATTACTGTCGGTTTGACTATTTACAGATTTATCAGTATTTGTTTGTTTAGGTTCATCTGTTTGATTTGAAACCTTAGTTTCAGTATTTTCATCAACTGATTGAGTTGAGTTATTTGAAATAACTTTGTCGGTAGCATCGTTTGTTGCCGTAGAATCAGTTTTTGTTGCCTTTGTTTGATCACTATTATCTTGTGTTTTTTCTGCATCAGCATTAGCTGTACTACTGTCTTGGTTTTGAGTAGTATTCACTGCTGTATCAGCATGTACACTCTTTCCATTTGATAAAAGTGTTCCACCAGCAATTCCGGCTGTAAACATGGTTACCGTAATGGCACCAAACAACCAGCGTTTGCCAGCTTTATACATTTTATAATGAGTCTTATTTTCACTATTAAACATGTATAGACCTACCTTTCGTTTTCAATGTCCACCTAATATTTCAGTAATAAAATTATTACTGTTGAAGTAAAACTGGCTTAACAATTATTAAAAATATCTTTTATCGTCAAAATTAAACCAGCCGTGTAAAGTATATTTTAGACAACTAATTATCGTCAAACACATCAAATTTAATCAATTTTAGTGATGATGTTAATAGTAAAAAATAAAAAACAGCAGTAGTGAAAACAATCACTACTGCTGCTACCATTATAATTTTATTCAACTTAGTCATTATTTATTTCTAATTTAATATTTTTAACTAAATCTTTTTCATATTTACTTAAATGATAATTCGATCGAAATACTAACGAAATATAAATCAATTTATCCTCAACTTCAGGACCATCAACCATCACAATATTATCTTCTGGCTTCACAAAATCACTAAGCAAAAAGGAAATACCCAAATTATCATGAACTAATTTTTTAATCATTTCTGGATATTTAGTTTGATAAACGACGTTTGGATTAGAAAATCTTTGTTTTTTTATATTTTTAAAAATTTTAGCCTGAATGTATTCGTCATTCATTAATATAATATTTTGATTTTCAATATCATTAAAGGTAACTCGCTTCTTATTTGACAACGGATTATTTTTATTAATTGCTACCTTAAATTCATCAGTGGCTAATAATTCTAAATGAGCATTTTCCAGTTTCACTGGCTTCATCGAACTAATAATAGCTAAATCAATTTCTTGGTTACGTAACTTTTTTAATAAAATAGACGATGAATTCACAGTACTCTCTATGTTAAACAAAGTTGATTGATCCAACCTCGTTGCAATTTTAGGAAAGTAAGTATTATTAATCATCGGTGGCAAGCCAATTTTAACTTTAATCTGTGAGTTTTGAAATTTAATTTCTTCTTCCAAACGTTTCAATTCAGCTACAACTTTTTTAGAGTAGTGATGAAAACGTTCACCTTTAGGGGTTAAACTAAATTGATTATATTTATTATCTTTAACAATCAAATCATAACCGATATCCTCTTCCAATCGCTTTATTGCCATTGAAACTGTGGGTTGTCCAACGTTATAAAATTGAGCAACGCTACTGTAATTTTTCAAGTCAACTAATTTCTCGAAATATTTTAAGTTTTGTAATTTCATCTGTTTCACCCCTTTTGGGAAATAATAGAACTGATTTAATTTGTAATCAAATTTGTAATCAATAATACAAATTTTACAAGTTATGTAGTTTATTTAAACAATCTTTTTTAATTTATTCAATAATTACAACGCTCATTACGATAAAAGATGTTAATTCTAACATGTAGTTTATTACAAACTAATGAATATTATGTATTATTCTGATAACTTTTACTAGATTTCAGTTTAGTTGGAACTAATTAATTTTTTGCAAAAAAGTTGACACTCTGTCACTAAGTATGTAGAATAAACCAATGCAAGTGACACAGTGTCACTTTTTTTTATGATAAGGAGATTCTTATGCCAACCAAAACTTTTTTTAATCTCAAAGAATCCAAAAGAATTAGAATTACTAATGTCTTAATAAATGAATTCTCAACTTATAGCATTAACGATGCCAAAGTTTCTGACATTGTGACGAAAGCTGAAATTGCGCGTGGTGCTTTTTATAAATACTTTACTAACCTAACCGATGCCTATCAATATGTCTTTGGTCTAGCCATAAAAAGTATTCATCAACCCTTTGATTATCGTAATTTAAATAATAAAAAGATAATCCAAACAATTAAGGACTTTGTTGATCAACAACGTGATAGTAAGTATCATAATTTTATTAAACTTTATTATCAAAAAAATCAGTACCTACTACCACCACTTTATCAACCTGATGTCAGTAAACTAAGTCCAGCGCAATGGTCCTCTAACATTTTAGTTCACCAAACAATTAAAGATTGTTTATTACATCCTAATCAAGAACAACAATATTTAAGACTCTTAGAAATTAGTTTAAGTAAATTATGTAAAGGAGAATAATATGTTTTTAGCTTGGAAAGAAATTAAACACGATAAATTAAGATATGGATTAATCACTTTGATGATTATGCTAGTTGGTTATTTAATTTTCATTTTAACCAGTTTGGCCATTGGTTTAGCTGGGCAAAATACCCAAGCCATCGATTCATGGAATCCACGTTCTGTTATCTTAAATAAAGATGCTAATATTAATATTGGACAATCAAGAATTACCACTCAACAAATTAAAAAAATGGATTTAAATCAAAATCAAGCAGCAGTAATTGGTGATTCTCCAGTAGTGGTAACAGGAACCTCTCACAAAAAAATATCAGCACAATTTGTCGGTTTAAATTCTAGTCAATATATTTTTAAAAAATTAAAAATTGAAAGTGGAAAACAAGCTAATCAACCACATGAAGTAGTTGTTGATACTCAGCTTAAACAAAATGGTTATCATCTTGGTGACAAAATTCAACTTAACTCTTCGAAAACCAAGTACAAAATTGTTGGTTTTACAAAAAATGCTAAATTGAATATTGCACCCATTGTTTATGGTAATTTAACTGATTGGCACCAAATTAGTGGACTAGACGATAGTATTGCTGGGAATGCCGTGATTAGTAAACAAAAAATAGCTAGTCATAATGCTCAACTTCATAGTTATGATGTTCAAACTGTTGTTCAAAATCTCCCAGGTTATTCAGCTCAGAACCTTACCTTTAGTTTCATGATTGGTTTCTTAATGATCATCTCTCTGATTGTGATTGCCGTCTTTTTATACATCTTAACAATGCAAAAAATTCAAAATTATGCCGTTTTACGAGCACAGGGAATTCCAGCTGGTTTCTTAGTCAAATCAACTTTAATCCAGTCAATCATCCTAGTTGCAATGGGAATCATTGCTAGCTTGGTTCTAACCATTGGAACAATTATGGCTCTCCCTGCTGCAGTCCCTATTCAATTTAGTTTACCAATCATTGGATTAACCATCGTGGGACTCTTCTTAACAGCGATGATTGGAGCGATTGTTCCATCATTGATGATTATGCGAATTGATCCAGCAGAAGCAATTGGAGGTTAACATGGAAACGATTAAATTAACTAATATCAATAAAAGTTTTGGTGAAGACCAAAATAAATTCAAAGTTTTAAATAACATTAATTTCGCAGCACATGCTGGTGAACTAGCTATTATTACTGGCCCATCTGGTTCAGGTAAGAGTACCTTGTTAACTATTATGGGTGCTTTACGTAATCCAGATTCTGGAAGTGTAGAACTAATGGAAACCCGAGTCGATCAACTAAAAAGTAAAGCAAAAGATCAATTTCGTTTAAATCAATTGGGTTTTATCTTGCAAGCACATGATCTAGTTCCCTTCTTAACGGTTCAAGAACAATTTACTTTAGTTGATAAAGTTCGTCCTACTGGAAATATGAGTTCCAAACAATTAACTAACTTATTGGACCAATTAAATCTTAATTCAGTAATTGACCATTTTCCTAACGAGTTATCCGGTGGTCAAAGTCAGCGAGTTACAATCGCACGTGGTTTATATACACAACCTGATATCGTTTTGGCCGATGAACCCACTGCTGCTTTAGACAGTAAACGCGTGACTGAGGTCTGTCAGTTGCTTTCTGACTTAGCTAAAAAAGAACAAAAAACCGTAATTGTTGTAACTCACGATGATCGGGTTAACCAATATGCTGATCATATTTATAACCTAGTTGATGGCAATTTAAGTCTTGTAAAATAATAAAAAAGTAGAATAACCCATGATGCAATTTCTTCTAAAACACCTAAAATAATGAATACCACAATAATCCGTGCAATCCAAGTTAAACTAGGAACAAGATTATTTAATAAATAATCAAATGATTGAATTACTCTCACGTTTAGGGATAATCCCGATTGAGGAACAGTCACTGCAACAGTTAATTCACCAAAGATATCTAAAATAATTGCTAAAATTACTAATAAAAATATTGCTCGAGGATATTTTTTTAAGATTTTGTAGCTGATTAGCCAAAGCACGATTGATTCACCTAAAACAGCTAGCCAAGTATTCCCATCAGAAAAAGTTCCTGACTAAAAGAAATTTAAAGTTGCCACTAATAAAACTGAATAGCCCGCGACTTCAAAAACTTGGCAAACCCAATATCCCCAACTAACAATAAATGCCGTAAACTCCCCAAAGCCAGCATCTTCATATTGATATAATCCATTGATATATTGCGGGGTAGATCGTAAATTTCGTCTCCACACATAGCTGAAATTACAAAAGCCATTAGAGAAAAAGAACTAATTTTTTCCTTATTTTGAATAATTATTACATCTTTTCTATAACGCATTCTCTACTTTTTTTAAATTTTTTATAATTTATAACATAGCTTAACCAGCTTAAACCTGAAATAAATATTTAAATGACAAATTAAAAACAGTTAACTTTTGAAGTATCAATTAACTGTTTTTTTTGATTAGTTTTAGTTATTTTTATAATTATGAACGGCATCATTAGCCCATTTTATATGTTCAATTGGTGTTTCTCTTGGAACAGTACAATCAGCACCAATTATTACTCTATCAGTTCCTGATTCATCCAAAATATTTTTGACTGCATTTTCAATTTCAATTTTGTTTCCCTTAAATAAAACATCATTTGTTGTATTTCCCAATCCACCAAAGACAGCTTTATTTTTAAATAATTTTTTACCTTCACCTAAAGTATAATCATCAGTAGAAGTAGACCAATTAATTACGGGTAAATCATAATCGACAAACCAAGGAAGGTGATTATTGGCTCCATCAAATCCACAAATATGCAAAATACTGACATCAAAATGCTTATTAATTTCATTAATCAAATCTAAATCAAGTGGTTTTTGAACATTATCAAAAAAATTCTTTGTAATTCTTTCATCTTGAATTTCTTGGGTACTAAATAGCACTCCATCAGCTCCTGCTAGTTTTTCAGTTTTAATTTGCTTTTTAATATCTTGGTTAATCACTTTTAATGCATTTAAAACCACATTAGGATCTTCAATATATAAGTCGGCAAAAATATGGTCAGCTTCACTTAAATCTTTTTCCGGTGTATCTTCTACCAATTTCCATTTGAATAAAGTAATTGCTGAAAATACATTGCTTAATGTTAATTTATCATTACCTAACTTATTGAATTGCTTAGTAATTAAATTATACTGTTCATTAAGCCATTTATTACCATTGCTAATTGGTTTAATATTTTTTAAATCTTCTATAATCCTTGGGTTGTTTACTCCATTAAAATCGTAGGTGAATAATCCATCATTCATTAGCTTTATAAAATCGGGATTAACCGTTTCTACATAATTAATTTCTTTTTCAAAATCATTTTTTAAAATATTATCACTATTTTTCGCTTCAATATGTTCATTGGGATTAAAATGATGCCATACAGAAAAGGGAATAAAATCTTCTGACTTTCCTTTAAATATCTTAATTATTTTATCTTTTTTCAAAATATTTGCTCCTTTTAGAATTAATTTACTTTCGCATTAAAAGTTTTGTCAGCATTGGGGAGTTTAAATGTATCTTCATAAAGATACTTTTTACTTAATTTTTCAAGATAACCATCTTCTTGTAATTTTTTTAACTCTTTGTTAATTGCTTTTGTTAATTTTTTATCTTTGTTATTTTTGTTTAACAAGAAGTAACTGTTTTCTAGACCAATTGATTTTGAAGCCTTTAATTTTTTACCTTCTGAAGTTTCAGCTACTGGTTTATAAGCTGCATATGGATAAATAGCAACATCATATTTTCCGTTTGCAACTTCTTTTAATGCATCACCAGCACTTTGATCACCAATTCCCTTTAAATTGATTTGATGCTTGGGATTTTTTTTATTGTAAGTTTCAATAAAATTGTAACGAGCATCATCAGTCGAAATTGGAGCGAGTTTTAGTTTTTTATCTGCAATATCTCGTAATGATTCTGCTGTCTCACCGCCATTACGCGTGATCAATCTTAAATCATCTAGACCATTTGAATCGGAATGTAAATAGTTATCAAATCTTTCTTTTGAATACCACCAGTTAGAAGCTGCTAGATCATATTTCCCAGATTGTAACCCAACAAAAACAGAATTTTGTGATGTAGTTGTTTCCTTAAACTGATATTGAGGTAAATCTTTATCCATCTTTTTCAAAAGTTCTCCATAATAACCACCAATTCCACCGTTTTCTGGATATGTATAAGGACGGTTACTATTTGGAGCTGCTACACTAATTGTTGTTACTTTATTATTAGAAGAACTTTTATTTGTTTTTTGATTATTTCTAACAAAATAAATTCCACCCAAAATAATAATTGCTAATAATCCAAATGATAATCTTTTAATTAATTTATTTTTTTGCATAATTTAAATCCACCTTTTTAGTAATTTTAATGCTAACCAACTGTATGAAAAACTTTTTTTCTAATTATAAATTCAGCTATTTGGAAAAATTTTGAAAATATCAAGCATATGAGAACATAGATAATCAATGCATCTATATATGTCTCAATATATTTAAATCCGATTGATGAGATAATATTTGATTTTGCCATAATTTCTACAATTCCAATATTGTAAACTAATGCTGTATCTTTAATTAAATCAATAAAGATATTTGAAAGGTTCGGAATCAAGTTAATTATTAATTGTGGTATAACTATTTTTACTAAGGCCATCGAAGGTTTCATACCTACTGAAATTGCTGCTTCATATTGTCCCTTATCGACAGAATTATATGCAGCTCGGATACTTTCAGATAAATTTGCCATAGCATTTAAGGAATATGCAGTTATGGCAATTACGATAGCTGGAACGCCATTGATACTTGTATTAAATCCATGATTTTTTAGCAAGACTAGTAATTGCGGAAGACCATAGTACACAACATAGAGTTGGACGATCATTGGTGTTCCACGAATAAACGAGACTAATATTCCAACAATCTGATCAAATCCTCGAATCTTTTTTTCTCTAATCACGACCACTCCAATTGCCAAAAGTATTCCAATAATTAATGAAGTGATTGAAAGAACAATTGTTACCGGTGCAACATTTAATATTTTAGGAAATGCTTTTTCTGCAAAATTTATATCGAACATAAAAACCCCCTTAAACTGTTACGTACCGAAAACGTTTTTTTACCCAACGAAAAATATGTTCAATTAAAATAACGATTAACCAATAAATCAGGGCAAGAATAATAAATATTTCTAGTTGATAGACCCCTTGACTTTGGTTTGCTAAGTCAGTTGCTATATTGTACATATCAATTATTCCAATTACATAAACTAATGAAGTTGCTTTTAATAAACCAATCACTAGATTTTCAACATTTGGTAATGCTATGAGAAGTACCTGAGGAAAAATAATCCTAAAAAATGCTATTTGTTTTTTCATTCCAACTGATAATGATGCTTCATACTGTCCCTTATTAACTGATAAATATGCTGCTCGAAATGCCTCGGCAAAGTAAGCACTCCATCCAACTGATAATCCTAATATTCCAAAGATTATTTTAGACCAGCTGTTAATATCAATAGCAAATAATGAAAATAACTTAGGTAATCCATAATAGGCTAAAAGAAGCATTAATAAGGGTGGTGTTCCTCTAACAATTCCTAAATAGATTTTTGCAAATAAGCTATCTCGTAAAGATAAAAATGAAAGTAAAAATCCAACACTTACAGAAAGAATGAATGAAACAATTAATAAGACCAATGTGACTGGTAATCCTTGTAAGATATCCAAAAATATTTTATTAGCATTCATTTAATCACTTCCTTAATTATTGAATTTCTGAAATAGCTAACAAAAAATCTTTAGCCCTTTTAGTCTTAGGATGATTAAAAATTTCATCAGGAGAACCCTTTTCTAAAATATTTCCATCTGCAAAAAACAAGACTCGATCAGCTATACTACGTGCAAAAGACATTTGATGGGTTATCACAATCATAGTTTGCCCTTCATTTGCCAATTTTTTAATATCTTTCAATACTGATCCAACTAGTTCCGGATCTAATGCAGAAGTTGGTTCATCAAACAAAATAATTTCAGGATTTAACACCACGGCTCTTGCAATTCCAATTCTTTGCTGTTGCCCCCCAGACAGTTGCGAAGGATAAAAATCCTTTTTATCTTCTAAATTAACCTGCTTTAGGGATTTCAATGCTATTTCTTGGGCCTTATGTTTCTTTATTCCTTGACCATAAATTAAGCCTTCAGAAATATTCTCTAATGCAGTCTTATTTTTAAACAAATTATAGTTTTGAAATACCATGCTAGTATGACGCCTAATCCACAAAACTTCTTTTTCACTAGGATTAGCCAAATCAATTCTTTGATTCTTAAATTTCATAATTCCATCATCAACAGTATTCAAATAGTTTAAGGACCTTAATAAAGTGGTTTTCCCTGATCCAGATGGACCAATTATTGCAATGACCTCACCTTTTTCCACTGAAAGATCAACACCTTTTAAAATTTCATTTTGATTAATTTGCTTTTTTAAATTATTAATTTCTAAAAGTGTCATCAATTAAATCTCCTTAAAATAATATATTATTTTTCTAACCAAAAAGGGATTGGTTATCCTAACTTAAAGTCAGCATAACCAATCCCTTTTAATAGTTTTATCATTAAAAGAAAAATCACGAATATCCACTTCGCTTAGTTAGACTAACTATCATAAATAGCTAACGTATCTAACTAAGGAAGCATAACTCACCATACTTAGATACAGATGTTTAGCAACATCCGTATCAAGTAACTACGAACGTTGCCTACAACATGCAACAAGTACAACAAGTGTTTAATTGGTGATTTAGTGTTGAGTTATTCATTATTTTCTCCCCTTTTATTGCTTATCAATCATTAAAACACGATTGTTATGTTATGTAAAGCCTTTTTTACTATCAAATTACGAACGTCTACTCATACAATATCGATTTGATAACTTATATTTTTATTTTTCTGCCGTTTCAAATGCCTGTTCCAAATCAGCAATCAAATCCTCAGGGTCTTCTAATCCAACTGATAAACGAACTAATTGGGGTGTAATTCCAACTCTATTGCGTTCTTCAATTGGTAACTCTAAATGAGTCATGAAGTATGGTAATTCAATCAAACTTTCCACAGACCCTAAACTCACGGCTAACCAAATCAATTTAGTACTGCTTACAAATTTTTTCGGATCAACATTATTTTTTAATTGAAAGGTAATCACTCCACCATACCCATTTAATTCAGCTTTCGCAACCTCATCACTAGCATTGCCAGCACGGCCAGGGTAATAAATTTTTTTAATGGCATCCGTCTTCGTATCCAAATAATCCAACACCTTTTGGGCATTTTGAATGTGCCGATCTAGCCGAACTGATAAAGTTTTAATCCCACGAATTACCAAAATACAATCTTCTGGAGCTAAAATTCCTCCTACTGCATTTTGCGAAAAGTAAAGCTTTTCGCCAACTTCATCGTTATTCGTAACGACCAATCCCGCAATTACATCCGAATGCCCACCGAGATATTTAGTCGCCGAATGAATTACAATATCAGCACCCAATCCCAATGCTTTTTGCAAATAAGGTGTTAAAAATGTGTTATCAATTACCGTTAACACATTGTGGCGTTTCGCAATTTCAGCAATGCCTTTCACACTAGTTACCTTTAAAAAAGGATTATCAATGGTTTCAAAATAAATTGCTTTAGTATTGGGTTGAATTGCTGCTTCAACTTCTGCTAAATCTTGTGTATCGACTTGAGTAAATTCAATCCCTAATTTTTTTAAATAATCATTGATTAAGCGAAACGTACCACCATAAATATTTTTACTAACCACAATGTGATCACCTGGTTTGAATAACGTGAAAACGGCATGAATAGCCGCACTTCCAGAAGCAAACGCATACCCATGCTTGGCATCTTCTAAAGCTGCAATTTGCTTTTCCAAATATTCACGGGTCGGATTTAAGGAACGAGAATAGTCATATTTATTTTCGCCATCCAAATCTTTAAAGGCGTAGGTTGTTGATTGATAAATCGGTACATTCACGGCTCCAGTATCGTTGTCGTGTAAATCGTTTAGTCCTTTTCCAAAAACTAATTTTGTATTAAATCCAGTCATCTTAATTTCTCCTTTTTTAAACTTTCCATAAAAAAATCCCGCAGTCTAAAAATAGACTACGGGACGATCATGCGTGTTACCACCCTGATTTTGTGCAATATCACTACCACACACTCAACAGGTACATCAATAAATGAGATACCCTGACGCGATATCGGGCGCACCCGAATTGAGTTTGCAATAGCTTACCCAATTGTTTTCCCCAAAGACCATTTTCTGATTCGCTACTTCACCAACTCTCACCATCTGTTGGTTCTCTTTAGAAGTTTAAAAATCATACTTATCCTTGCAACGTTTTTTGATTAGTTTGAAGTTTAATGACTTTATTTTCGTTTGTCAAACTCAAAAATTAATTTTAGTTAACCAAAAATCATGCCTAAGATAGAAAGAAATTTTTAAAAATAATTTTAATTAACAATTTTTGTTGACAAATCTGGAAAATGAATTTAGAATTCATAACAATTCAAATATTCAGACGTTAAAGAGAAGAGTAATTCATAGCAATTAGTTTTAAGTGAGCAGCAGATAGTGAAAAGGTGCAACTAATGATGGGTTACAGATGAACTCTGAGTCAAGATTAATAGTGCAAGCTAACAATCCGGTAGGAACCGATACCTTCCCAGACCTGTTTGGGTCGTTGAGGTTTGCTTAGTGATAAGCAAGCAAAGTTGGGTGGTACCGCGAAAGCTTTCGTCCCATGTATTTATGTATACATGGAATGAGAGCTTTTTTATTTACCAAAATTTAGGAGGAAAAATTATGTCTAAAGAAAAATTTGAAACCCTACAAGTCCACGCTGGCCAAACCGTTGATGCAACAGGTGCACGGGCAGTTCCGATTTATCAAACGACATCTTACGTCTTTAAAGATGCTGAACAAGCTGCGAACCGGTTTGCTTTAACCGAACCTGGTAATATTTATACCCGTTTAACCAATCCAACTACAGATGTTCTCGAAAAACGGGTAGCTGCATTAGAAAATGGAACTAATGCCGTAGCCTTAGCTTCTGGAGCAGCAGCCGTAAATGCTGCTATTACTAATATTGCCGCTGCTGGTGACGAAATTGTTTCGGCAAGTACCTTATACGGTGGTACTTACAATTTATTTAATGCTACCTTGCCCAAGCTTGGAATTACGACCCACTTTGTTGATTCTGATGATCCCCAAAGTTTTGCAGCAGCCATTAAAGAGCACACCAAAGCACTGTACTTAGAAACGATTGGTAATCCTGATATGAACCTCAGTAGCATTGATGAAATTGCCGAAATTGCACATCGCCATGGGATTTTATTAATCATCGATAACACTTTTGCCTCTCCATACTTATATCGCCCACTCGATCACGGAGCAGACGTCGTTGTTGAGTCCGCCACAAAGTTCATCGGTGGTCATGGAGCCACAATGGGTGGGGTCATTATTGAAAACGGAAAATTTGATTATCAAGCTAGTGGTCGCTATCCTGATTTAACCAATCCAAATGAACATTACAATGGCTTAGTGTTTGCCGACTTAAATCCTAGTGCCTTTACTACCAAAGTCCGTGCTGAAGTACTACGCGATACAGGAGCAGCACTAAGTCCCTTCAATGCTTTCTTGTTAATTCAAGGCTTAGAAACACTCTCATTAAGAGTCCAACGACATGTCGAAAACACACGAAAAGTAATTGATTACTTAGCTCATCATGACAAAGTCGCGTGGATTAAATATCCTGAATTAGAAAGTAGTCAATATCATAACTTGGCTAAAAAAGATTTTCCCAATGGAGTAGGATCAATTTTCACCATTGGCTTAACTGGTGGCGAAACAGCCGGTAAAAAATTAATTGAAAACTTACAACTTTTTTCCCTACTAGCTAATGTGGGAGATGCTAAATCATTAATTATCCATCCAGCTTCAACTACTCATGCCCAATTAAACGAAAGAGAGCTTAAAGAAGCAGGTATTACACCTGATTTAGTTAGAATTTCAATTGGAATTGAAAATGCGGACGATTTAATCGCCGATTTAGACCAAGCTCTTGAACAAGTTTAGGAGGTCATCGACATGGGATGTATGAACATTCTCTCTGGTTATGCCAAAAATAATCGTCAATCACAATTAGGGGCCATTAATTTACTAGTCTTAAATTTGATGCCGAATCGTGCTGAAACTGAGCACCAAATTATTAGTGTCTTAAAACGGACTCCGTATGATTTTAATTTGACCTTTTGTCGCATGGCAACTCATCAAACCAAACACTTCGCGTCAGGAATGTTAGTCAAATATGTGACCCTTGCTGATATTCAAAACCAACATTTTGACGCTTTATTGGTAACCGGTGCCCCAATTGACCAAAAACAATTTACGGAAATTGATTATTGGGCAGAATTTAAAGAATTTGTGGAGTGGCGTAAAACCCACGTGATGACCAGTTGTTTTAATTGCTGGTCAGCTTGGGCGGCAGGAACCATCGAAGATATATTAGCAGGTGAACCGGTCACTGATAAAATTTATGGCGTGTTTACCACAAACGGAATCACGATGCCTCACTCGCGTTATTTCAAAATTCCCCATGACACAGTCAAAATTAAAGTCCTAGCTGACAATCCCCAGATTGGGGCAACGGTCATGTGGGATGAAGCCACCAAAACGTACTACGTCACTGGTCACTTTGAATATGGCACCACAACGTTAGCCAACGAATACTTTCGGGACGTCAAAAAAGGGTTAGCAACTACCAAGCCAAAAAATTATTTCACCGAAAATCAGCGACCCAAAAATACTTGGAAAGCAGATGCTACTAAGTTTTATTGTGATTGGTTAAGCCAAGTTACCGTAATCAAATAAAATTAATTGCAAAGAAATGATTGACAAGCATTAAAAAACTCTATAGACTACAAATCAATTAAGATATGGATGAGATAAGTAAGTTTTAGCGATAGCCTAAAGAGAGCTGACAGTTTGGTGAAAGTCAGCGTTATCTAGAAACCGAAAATGGTCTCGGAATCGATTTAAATAAGGTGAGTCCTTTTGTGATAAGCCAAGTTCGGGTGCGCCCGTTACCGCGTTAGAGTATCTCATTCATGTGACGTACTTGTTGAGTGTGAGGCAGTGATGTCTTGCAAAATCAGGGTGGTAACACGACGATTTCGTCCCGTAGTCTAATTTTAGACTGCGGGTTTTTTTTATATCTTTTTTTATAACCATTAGGAAAATAACTTTTAACTACCTGAGGAGGTAACATTATGACAACTAGTATTATTGGATTTCCCCGTATCGGAGAAGATCGCGAATTGAAACACGCTACTGAAAAATATTGGAAACATGAAATCGACCAACCTGAATTATTACGGGTTGCTGATGAATTAAAGAACAAAAACTGGAATAAACAAGCCGAAGCTGGGATTGATTTTGTCAGTGCCGGCGATTTCTCTTTCTTTGACAACGTTCTAGACGTTGCTAGCCTCCTTAACATCACGCCCAAACGTTACCGCGACTTAGGTTTAAACGAACTTGATGAATACTTTGCCCAAGCTCGGGGTTACCAAGATGATGAGCATTCTGTCAAAGCCCTTCCCATGAAAAAATGGTTCAACACCAACTACCATTACATCGTTCCTGAAATTGACGACGATACTGATATCAAACTAGTGGGTAAACGCTTCTTCGAAGACATTAAAAAAGCAACTGAACGACATGATCATGTCAAAGCTTCCATTGTCGGACCTTATACCCTCTTGAAACTAAGCCGTTACGTGGGCCAAAAAACAGCTACTGACTTTGTGCCAGCTGTGATTGCTGCTTACCAAGCCATCTTTAAAGAACTAGATCAAACTCATTTAGATTGGTTGCAAATCGATGAACCTGCCCTAGTGTTTGATTTATCTGCTGAAGACCAAGAATTATTCAAAGAACTTTACGCTGGTATTTTAAAGGAACCCCGAACTTTCAAAGTTAACTTACAAACCTACTTTGGTGACGTTCGTGACCTTTACCAAGACTTAATCAAACTTCCCATTGAGGGAATTGGTCTTGATTTTTTAGAAGGTAAGCAAACTGCGGATTTAATTCGTAAGTATGGCTTTCCCGAAGATAAAACTTTATTTGCGGGCGTCGTGAACGGAAAAAACATCTGGCGTAACGAATACCAAAAAACCGTTAATTTAATTAAAAGCTTACCCGTGACTAATAACTTCGTAATTTCAACTTCGTGTTCTCTTCTTCACGTCCCTTACACAGTCGAAAACGAAACTGATTTGGATCATGATTTAAAACAACATTTAGCCTTTGCTTACCAAAAATTAGCCGAAATTCATGACCTTGATGAAATTATTAATCACGATGATCAAACTCGTTTACAAGCCAACCAAGCCTTGTTTGAAAATGTGAACCATCCCGCTAATCCTAAGGTAGTTGAACGAATCACTGACTTAACCGAAACAGATTACACTCGTTTACCAAAACGAAGCCAACGAGAAAGCATCCAAAAAGAAGAATTTAAACTCCCTGATTTACCAACGACTACGATTGGTTCCTTCCCACAAACTAAAGACGTGCGGAAAAATCGTTCTCTTTACAAACATCACAAAATCTCAAAAGCAGAATACGATGCTTTCAACGAAGCCAAAATCAAACGCATCATTGCATGGCAAGAAAAAGCTGGCTTCGATGTTCTGGTGCACGGGGAATATGAACGAAATGACATGGTAGAATACTTTGGTGAAAACTTAGACGGTTTTGCCTTTACTAAAAAAGCCTGGGTTCAATCATACGGAACTCGTGCAGTTAAACCACCAATTATCTGGGATGATGTTAGTCGGAAAAACTCAATTACCGTAGCTGCCTCAACTTATGCTCAAAGTTTAACTGATAAACCAGTAAAAGGAATGTTGACTGGTCCCGTTACAATTTTTAACTGGTCCTTCCCTCGTGAAGATATTTCTGCTGAAACTTCTGTTACGCAAATTGCTCTTGCAATTCAAGATGAAGTTTTAGATTTGGAAAAGCACGGGATTAAAATTATTCAAATTGATGAAGCTGCTTTACGAGAAAAGCTTCCCTTACGTCAAAGTGATTGGTACAAAGAATACCTTGACTGGGCTATTCCTGCCTTTAAACTAGTCCACAGTAAAGTATATCCAACCACCCAAATTCACACACACATGTGCTACAGTGAATTTAATGACATTATTCCAGCCATCGATAACATGGACGCCGACGTAATTTCTTTCGAAGCTTCGCGTTCTGATTTATCAATCATTGATCAATTAAAAGCGAACCACTTTGAAACGGAAGTTGGCCCAGGAGTCTATGATATTCATTCTCCTCGAATTCCTAGTCAAACAGAAATTTACAATGTCATTAATAATATTTTAGCTAAATTACCAGAAAGCAAAGTTTGGATTAACCCTGATTGTGGTTTGAAAACTAGAGGCGAGGCTGAATCATTTGCTAGTCTAGACAATTTGATTGCTGCAGTTAAACAAAAGCGGGCAGAGTTAGGATAAATTATGAGTTTAAAAGATATTTTTAATGAAAAAACTGTATTTTCTTTAGAAGTCTTTCCACCTCATACTATGGTGGGAACAGACCAATTAATTAATTCCCTCACCGGAATTAAAAGTATCAAGCCTGATTTTATTTCAATTACCTTAGGAGCAGGTGGATCCCAAAATAACGCCTCATTGGAATTAGCAGATAACATCCAAAATCAAGTTGGAATTCCAACCATGGCACATATTCCTGGGTTATACCGATCCCAAGCTGATATTACTAAATTGCTGGATGAATTAACTGCTCATGGAATCAAAAACGTGCTCGCTTTACGTGGTGACCGTAATCCTGAGCATGCACCCGTCGGAGATTTTCAATATGCATCTGAGTTAGCTCAATTTATTAGCAAACACGGTAACTTTGACATTGCAGGCGCTTGCTATCCACAAAAACATCCTGAATCAATTAATCTTGTAGATGACACCCTTCATTTAAAAGAAAAGATTAGTCAGGGGGTTAGCCATTTAATTACCCAAATGTTATTCGATAATCAGGCCTTTTATGATTTTCGGGAACGCCTTCAACTAGCTCAAATTGATGTCCCAGTTGAGGTTGGTATTATGCCTTGTACTAATCGAAATCAAATTAAACGAATTACAGAACTATCAGGAATTCCAATGCCTAAAAAATTTGTGGACATTATGGATCGTTATCGTAATAATCCAGAAGCGATGCGTGATGCTGGAATTGCATATGCAATTGATCAAATTGTTGACTTAGTCTCGAACGATGTCGATGGAATTCATCTCTATACAATGAATAATGCGGCAAATGCCCAACGAATTTGGGATGCAACCCATACATTGTTCGCAGAAACTAGTAATCGAACTACGGAACGAGTATAATTAATTTGTAACAAAAATTTATCGGAGTAGAGATTAGCGCGTTAAGTGTCGATGGAACGGAATGTGAACATCGGACGAAAAACTTCAACGTTTGCGGTGCTAATTTCGCATTCGCCACTAAGATCCGCCTTTTGGTGGCAGCTCCTGACAGGAGATGTCAAAATGGAAAGTTTCAAGAAGTGGGGTTTACGCCCCCTAAGTCTCAAAGGGATTAGCTATTTAGCCATTTTAATGGCCATTCAGATTGTCCTAAGTCGTTTAGTAATTGGGAATGCCAATGTACAGTTTGGTTTCGCTTTTATTATAGCTGCTTTAATTGGTCGGTGGTATGGACCATTTTGGTCAGTTGGAATTGCAATCATCGTTGATTTTATTTCCACGATGATTAGTGGTCAAGCCTATTTTATTGGTTTTGCCCTCTCAGCTGTTGTCGCGGCTTTGATTTACAGTTTCGCGTTTTTTCAACGTTCTAAAATTAGCCTAGTGAGAATTATTGTTGTCGTATTAACCATCACAATTGTAATTAATATCTTCATGAATTCTTATTGGGTTTCAATTTTGGCACATACTAGTTTCTGGTATTTCTTACCGATGCGATTAGTTAAAAACTGTATTTCCGCACCACTTCAAATTGGAATCTTATATTGGATCTTGAATAATAAGACAATTAATCGGATGCAACCAAAAGTATTTAAGTAAATGAAAACAACGTTGAATTTTAAAATTCAACGTTGTTTTTTATTTTATAATTGTTTAACTAACATTTTCGTTAATCTTAGTATGGTATTTCCGAACTGAACTAATTCCTAAAGCAATCAATCCTGCCACTAATCCCATGATGACTAATTTTAAATCATAATTGAATAATTTATCACGATTAACTCCTGACAAAATACTCATGTTAGCAAGATAGTTATATGGAAGTGGAAGAATCTGATAGAAGAACCGGTAAACCTTTGGTAATAAAGCCACTGGCATGATTGCTCCTGAAACTAAGGTTTGAATTAATGCAATTGGTAGATTAATTAATAATCCAACTCGCCCTAGCAATAAGGAGAAGATACTGACAAACTGGGCTGAGACAAATGTCATAAGCACATTTTGTCCGTAAATTTCAAAAGCAATTCCAGCTCCAATATTAGTTACTAGTTTAAAAGTCAAAATACTAATTATCGGTGCAAAAATCGACATTATTAGAAAAGCAGTTTCATAGAGCATAAAGGCTTTCAATCTACTGCTCCCTTTTAATAAAGCATTTTCAAATTCAGAAAATTCAAGAATTGAAGCTGCCATCACACTAATGAAACACCCCAAGGCTAACATCATTGTTCCTAAAACAATTGCAGGATTACTACTATGGTGATTACTAATGGTATACTCACTTGATTTAATTGGATTAGTAACTACATAATTCGCCGCTTTTTTCTTAGTAGCAGTCATCACTTGATCTGTAATTTGCTTTTGTAATTGTTGTTGACTAGCTGGACTAGTTGCAAGAGCTGGATTAGCCTGCAAAGCTTGTGCCATCTTTTCTTTAATTATTTGCGTTCCTTGAGTTTTCATCATCAAAGTAGTTAAAACTTTAATATTCCCTAACTGAGTAAATGTTTTATTCAAAGAATAATCAATTCCACTTTTAACCCGATTCACTGCTGACTCACTTGCGCTGTCAGAATACTTATTATTAAAATATTTGAAGTGAATTTGTTTACCTTGTTCAATGTCCCGAGTAGTATTTTTAGGAATATCAAGAACTAATAGAACTTTTTTGTCTTGTAAATCCTTTTTAGCAGTACTTAAACTAGAATATTTTTTCACTTTTGGGCTATTATGTTTATAATGAACTCCATCAGCAATATTATTAGTCATTTTTTTAGTTAAAGTTCCATTGTCCTCATTAACTAATGCCACACGTAAGTTATTTAAATGATCCTTTGAATGTTGATAACCTGGTAAATAAACAATTGCCATAATAAATTGATAAATAATTGCAAAAATAATGGCAGCAATTGTTAATTTACTAGTCATAAATTGTTTGAATGTCATAACTATCTTTCCCTTCTATTTTTTGTAATAATTAATTAACGATTTTATTTTTCGTCAAAAGCACGTAACATATATACTAACACAAACATAAGGAGTTGTAAAAATGATTCTTTTAAAAAGTTTTAATCAAATTATTTCAATTTTAATTTATTTTATAGAGCAAGATAATAATGAAAGTAAATACATTTCTAGTAAAGCAATTATAAAAGCCCTACCAAACTTATCCGCTGAATCAGTCAAAAAAAGTATCACTAAGTTAGTTAATGCTGGCATATTAGTTTCGGTTTCAGGCCCAAAAGGTGGATTTTCGCCTAAACAAAAAGTAAGTCTAAATGACTTATCTTTAGCTGAAATTTTTAAAATTGCTGAAGTGAATAATGATGTTATGATTATGCGTAAATTCGAAAATGATCTATTTAGCAAACATACTAATTCTCAAATCGTCGAGACAAAGATGAACGAAATTTTACGGTTAGCATCTAATCAATTTTTGCAAACCCTTGACCAATATAAATTAAAAGACATCTTATAAAAATAGCTTGTACTTTAGAAAAAACATCTTAAGTACAGGCTATTTTTGTGTTAGTTATTTATTTTAAAGAATTCAGTTTCTTTCATTAGTCTTCTTTTTTCTTTTTTAATCCTTTGATACCAAATAATCCAAGAAGTGAAAGTAAAATCGTCCCAATCATACTCATAAAACTAGTATTATCATTCTGCCCTGTTTGTGGCAAAGCATCTTGCTTCGGTGCTGCAGCTGGTTTAGCGGCAACTGCAGTTGGTTGTTCTGCTTTGTCAGAAACAATTGTTTGAGCTGGCTCAGCTGGTTTTTCTGGTTGTACTGGTGTTACTGGTACAGCTGGTTGACTTGGCTTTGCTGGTTCTTCCGGTTGCACTGGTGTTGTTGGTACAACTGGTTGACTTGGCTTTGCTGGTTCCTCCGGTTGCACTGGTGTTACTGGTACAGGAACTGATGTATAAGTTACTGTTTCATCTACGGATTGATCGGCTTTAATCTCATCAGTAACTGTCTTACGGTCTGCCGTGTATCCTGTGATTTCAGGTGAATCAATTGAAACTTCCTGATCAGTTGGAGTCCAATTATTCCATTCAATCTTTCCAGTAACGTTATCTTTATCACCAGTCCGAGTGAAATCAACCTTCTTAGTTACATCATCAGCGGCCTTTGTACCATTATCGTATTGGTAATGAACCGTCATTGAACCACTGGTTTCAGTTCCTTCACCGGTGGTTACTGCTGAATGACTGTGATCAAAGTGGACTGTATAAGTTTGTTTACCGTCGGCAAATTTTGCTGGAACATCACTACTTACTTCGTGATAGCCTTTACTTTCTAAATCAGCGATTTCTGCCTTAACTTTACTTTGATCAATCGGTTCACCAAACTTACCACTTAATTCGGTAGCTGATATTACTTTACCAGTAACATCATCAACGTAGTTGACTGTTGTTGTTTCAGCATCTGCTGCATAAGTTACCGTTTCTTTTGCTGCTTGATCGGCTTTAATCTCATCAGTAACTGTCTTACGATCTGCCATGTATCCTGTGATTTCAGGTGAATCAATTGAAACTTCTTGATCAGTTGGAGTCCAAGCATTCCATTTAATCTTTCCAGTAACGTTATCTTTATCACCACTCCGAGTGAAATCAACCTTCTTAGTTACATCATCAGCGGCTTTTGCACCATTTTCATATTGATAATGAACCGTCATTGAACCACTGGTTTCAGTTCCTTCACCGGTGGTTACTGCTGAATGACTGTGATCAAAGTGCACTGTATAAGTTTGTTTGCCGTCGGCAAATTTTGCTGGGACATCACTACGTACTTCGTGATAGCCTTTACTTTCTAAATCAGCAATTTCTGCCTTAACTTTACTTTGGTCAATTGGTTCGCCAAACTTACCACTTAATTCGGTAGTTGAAATTGTTTTACCAGTTACATCATCAACGTAGTTGACTGTTGCTGTTTCAGCATCTGCTGTATAAGTTACCGTTTCATTTGCTGCTTGGTCAGGTTTAATGTCATCAGAAACTGTTTTCTGGTCTGCTGTGTATCCTGTGATTTCAGGTGAATCAATTGAAACTTCCTCATCAGTTGGAGTCCAATTATTCCATTCAATCTTTCCAGTAACGTTATCTTTATCACCACTCCGAGTGAAATCAACCTTCTTAGTTATATCATCAGCGGCCTTTGTACCATTATCGTATTGGTAACTAACCGTCAATGAACCATTAGTTTCAGTTCCTTCACCGGTGGTTACTGCTGAATGACTGTGATCAAAATGAACTGTATAAGTTTGTTTGCCGTCGGCAAAGTTAGCTGGAACATCACTACCTACTTCGTGATAACCTTTACCTTTTAGTTCAGCAATTTCTGCCTTAACTTTACTTTGATCAATTGATTCGCCAAATTTACCACTTAATTCGGTAGTTGATATTGTTTTACCAGTTACATCATCAACGTAGTTGACTATTGCGGTTTCATCATTGAGTGCATATACATACGTTACATCTGGATTTTCGGTACTGTACGTTCCAGTTGTGTTTCCTTCAATCTTCTCTACATGATAGCCAGCAATTACTTTGGCTGATGTTTCATACTTTTCACCAAACAATCCTGAAAGATTATCACTTGGGGCTAAAGTATTTCCTTTTTCATCAACGTAGTTGACTTTCACTGTTTCAGCATCTGGGGAATAAGTAACGATAATTGGGGTATTTTCTTGTGAATTCCCACTAATTACTCCTTGTGCAGCTTCAGAATTTGGATGATATCCCTTTAAAGCTGCAATAGTTGGATAAGTTGGATTAGTAACATCAATTTTAGTTTGTGCTTCATTGACTGATTTCCAAGGTCCCCAAGTAACATTCATAGGATTTAAAGGATCACGTTCTCCTAATCTAGTAAAATCAGCCGATTGTGAATAATCGTTTAATCCTGGTACTTGACTACCATCAGAATACTCATAATGAACGGTACGAGAAACTGTTTCCTGATCAGTTACCTGCTGGTTAGCGTACAAAGTGACTGTAACCGTTTTATAACCGGGTAATTTAAGAGAATTTCTAGTCGCATAGGTGATGTTATAATTTCCAGTAGTTTTATTAATTAATGCGGTTTTTAAAGCCTGATAAGCACTATTTTTTTCAATTGAAATTGGGTCATTATTTTTCCCATCTTGAACATCAGTAACATCAACATTTGTCATTAAATAATTATCTAAATCAGCATCATTAAATGTATCAACATTAATGTTTTTGTTTCCTGCAAGAATCGTAGGGAAAAATCCACCACTATTAGTTTGATAATCAAAAGTCTCATCGATTGAATTGTTAGATACCGTTCCTTGATCATCGTGGTAACCAAAATTAACTTTGTACTTTTCATTTACATCTGGAGCAATAAAGTTCCCTGTAAATTGTAGGTATTGGATAGTAGCACCATCAGGAAACTGAATGCTTAATTTAGCATCGTTTTCATTAATTTGATTCAAATCAACTGAAACGCCAGGCAATAATTTGTTTAATTCTTCTAGAGTAACCCAAGTTCCAGCTGCTGATCCAGACCAACTTAATTCATATGGAGCTGCAGATGGCATTCCAAATCGTAATCCATTGAGATCAAAAGAAGCATGGCTTCCTTGAACTTCAACGGTATATGTTCGTTTAGTTAACGTGTTAAATGAAGAATCTGGATTGCCATTTGTAGGATAAGCCACATTTACCCAACTTGGTTCGTCACCTTTACTGGGATCAAATGTCGAATTAATATTATTAGTTGCAATCGGATTATTCGCTGTAGGGCCTTCATACTGATTTACATCAGCATAATTAAGGCCTGAAAGTAATGAGGGTGCTTGAACCCGATTGGGTGAAACGTTATTTGGAATTGGAATATACCCATAATAAAAACTATTCAACGGATAATCATTACCATTTTGTTGAAAAATGGAAGAAAACACAACTCCACAACCATTTGACGCTTGTTGGAACGGAACATTCAAATCAAACGTAAAGTAACCAGTTGTGAGTGTGATTTGTTTATCAAAAATATAGTCAACAGAACCTTCATTTTTATCTACTGACCAATGTCCATAATCTTCACCACCAGTTACTGTAATAGCATTCCAATTAATTGCGTTTTTCATTAGAGCATCACTACCAGCATCATCACTATGAGCAACATTAAATTTGATTCGATCACCAATATTAATATCAGCTGCAGTATTGGTAACATCAACAACATTTTTTACAGTTAACGTTCCAAATTGATTAAAATTATTATTTTCAGGTTTAGCGATTTCATCACTAGTAATTTCAATTCCGTTTGGCAAATTAGATTGATTATTAGTAGCATTAGATTGAATAACTGATTGTTTAACGTTTGATGATGGTTGATTATTATCCAAGCTATTTTTAACTACTAAATCATTTTTTTGATTCTGAGTATCATTGTCATTTGACGAAGTTTCTTTATCATTTTCTGTCACAGCTGTTAAATTATTTTGACTATCAGTTGGAACATCTGGAGTTTGCACAATATCATTGCTGTAACTAAGATTTACTTGTGGTGTAGTTTTAATTGATGCTGAACCATCATTATTATTCGAAGTATCAGTGTTTGTCGTCACATTCTTATCAGTCGAAACTTCACTAGTGTTTACATTTGATTGCTGGCTACTAGCATCAGCATTAGTCTTCAAAGAAGTCGCAAATGTTCCCATAATAGCAGTTGCCACTGCTGCAAATATCCATTGTTTCCCTGCTTTATACATTTTGTAATGTAATTTTGTATCTTGTTTTTTCAATATAATTTCCTCCTAGTTTTATTACAGTTAAATATTTAAAAAATTACAATTTAAACACTAGTCAATAAAATCATAAATTATATACTCAATAGTATCATTAAAAGTGATAGTAATCTATTGTTTATTTTTTCATTAAAACTTGATTTCAAAAAAACATTAATTATTTAAGACAAAAAATAGCTTATACTTTAGCAAAAAGAATTCCTTAGTATAAGCTATTTTTATTATCTATTTAAGCAAGCATAATCTTCTATTACTTTTTCTTCTTTTTAAAACCATTAATCCCGAAAATTCCAAGAAGCGAAAGTAAAATCGTACCAGTTATACTCATAAAACTAGTATTATCATCCTGCCCTGTTTGTGGCAAAGCATTTTGCTTCGGTGCTGCAGCTGGTTTAGCGGAAACTGCAGTTGGTTGCTCTGCTTTGTCAGAAACAATTGTTTGAGCTGGCTCAGCTGGTTTTTCTGGTTGTACTGGTGTTGTGGGTACAGCTGGTTGACTTGGCTTTGCTGGTTCTTCCGGTTGCACTGGTGTTACTGGCACAGCTGGTTGACTTGGCTTTGCTGGTTCTTCTGGTTGTACTTGTGTTGTGGGTACAACTGGTTGTACAGGAACAACTGTATAAACAACTTGTTTAACATCATGTTGATTAACTTGAATGTGTCCATTAACCCTTGGCTGATTAGTCGTCATCCCAAGAACTTCTGGTGACGTAATCTGATAATTAATGTCAGAAGTTGATTCCCAAGGATTCCAATTAATTTGATCAGTTACTAAATCTTTAGTTCCGGCTCTAGTAAACGGAACTTCAATGTTTTTAACAGGAGCAACTGGATGATTATTTAAATCAACATAATTTATGGTAATTGATCCAGTTGTTTGGTCAGTTACTGATATTACATTGTCAGCATAACTTACCATAATCGTCTGATTTTCATCAGGAGTTAATCTTCCACTAACCATCATTTGATCTGCAGTCCGATTTACAAGTAATGGCGTAATAACTGAATAATCTACCTCATTAGTAGGTGTCCAAACTCCAGTTTCAATGATTCTACCACTTATATCATCTTTAATAACTGATCTAGTAAATCCACAACTTTGCACATTTGTTGGGGCCACTTGATTACCTTGATGATCAACATAATTAATGGTTACTCTGCCCGTAGTATATTCAGTTGATGTTACTAAGTTAGCACGGTAAACCACTTGATCACCATGAGTTTCATTTGGCACTAAAGTCCCACGGACTTCGGCTTGGTCAGGAGTTTGGTTTGCTACTTCTGGTGACTTGATATCATAAGCAGCATCACTTGATTTCCAATCTTCCCAGATAATTTCTCCCGTTACCAAGTTCTTAATTCCATCTCTTGTGAAGTGAGCAGTGTGTGTTCCCTTTGCTGGTACTGTTGCTCCATCAGCTACTTCATACGTCACCGTTTCGTTTGCTGTTGCTTCATCATGAACAGCTTCGGTATTAGCATGGTAAACCACTTGATCACTATGAGTTTCATTTGGCATTAAAGTCCCACGGACTTCGGCTTGGTCAGGAGTTTGGTTTGCTACTTCTGGTGACTTGATATCATAAGCAGCATCACTTGATTTCCAATCTTCCCAGATAATTTTTCCCGTTACCAAGTTCTTAATTCCATCTCTTGTGAAGTGAGCAGTGTGTGTTCCCTTTGCTGGTACTGTTGCTCCATCAGCTACTTCATACGTCACCGTTTCGTTTGCTGTTGCTTCATCATGAACAGCTTCGGTATTAGCACGGTAAACCACTTGATCACTATGAGTTTCATTTGGCATTAAAGTCCCACGGACTTCGGCTTGGTCAGGAGTTTGGTTTGCTACTTCTGGTGACTTGATATCATAAGCAGCATCACTTGATTTCCAATCTTCCCAGATAATTTTTCCCGTTACCAAGTTCTTAATTCCATCTCTTGTGAAGTGAGCAGTGTGTGTTCCCTTTGCTGGTACTGTTGCTCCATCAGCTACTTCATACGTCACCGTTTCGTTTGCTGTTGCTTCATCATGAACAGCTTCGGTATTAGCACGGTAAACCACTTGATCACTATGAGTTTCATTTGGCATTAAAGTCCCACGGACTTCGGCTTGGTCAGGAGTTTGGTTTGCTACTTCTGGTGACTTGATATCATAAGCAGCATCACTTGATTTCCAATCTTCCCAGATAATTTCTCCCGTTACCAAGTTTTTGATTCCATCTCGCGTAAAGTGAGCTGTATAAGTTTTACTTGTTGGTGCTTGGATTCCATCGGCTACTTCATACGTTACCGTTTCGTTTGCCGTTGCTGTATCTTGTACTTTTTCAGTGTTTGGTGCAACCGTTACATTTACACTTTGTTCTTTTCCATCTGTAAAGGTGTAAGCTTCTGCACCTTTTTCATAATGATATCCAGATGGAATGTTGGTTAAAGTTGAGACTTCGTCTCCAAATTTTCCACTTACTTGCGCACTACTAATTGTATTTCCTGCATCATCTACATAATTTACAATAGCTGTTTCTGCATCTAGTGCATATACATAAGTTACTTCTGGATTTTCTATACTGTACGTACCAGTTATATTTCCTTCAACTTTGTATACATGGTATCCCGTAATTACTTTTGGGGTTGTTTTGTACTTTTCACCAAACAAGCCAGAAAGATTATCACTTGGTGCCAAAGTTTTTCCTTGTCCATCAACGTAATTGATTTTTACATTTTCTGTGTTTGGTGCATATACGTAAGTAATTACTTGTGTAGGATTATCAAGCTGTGCATTTGTAACATTAATATCTGTATTATCAGGTAACTTACTATCATCTAATGTATAACCGATAATATCCGTATATGGCGTAGCACGGTAGTGTACTGCAGAACCTGGCCAAATATCTAAAGTATCAGTTGAATGGATTTCATTTCCTTGCTCATCAACATATCTAATTTCAGCAACTTTAACCTTTTCAGTAGTTTGCTCCCAAACCCACATTCCAGGATGTGATTGATTATCCATTAAATCGGTATTACTTAATTTAATACCTGCAGGATTAGCATCAGTTCCATCCGCAACTAATTGCCAATCAAAACCAGTATAGGTTCCAATTCGATTACCTTGGGCATCTACGGGATAAATGCTTGGATTAGCACTTGGAAGATCGGCATTGTTAAGTACTGTATTAGGACCTAAGATTAATTTATTAACTCCAGATCCGGAAAACAAATTTTCCATATTGGAATCTTGATTCCCAGGATTAGAAATTCCCCGAGTATCAAAACCAGATAAATCTAACATCTTCAAATTTGAAGTCCCGTTGAACATCGCCCACATCTGTGTAACAGTTACAGGTAATTTAAAGGAAGATAAGTCAAGCGTCGTTAAAGAAGAGTTTCCATAAAAGGCAGCTCGGGCATCCGTTAATGAATCATTTGTCCAACCAGATCCCAATGTCAACGTCTTAAGACTTTTATCATTTAAAAATAAATTATGAATGGTAGTTACCTTTGGTGTTTTAAATCCAGATACGTCAACATCTACTAATAAATCATCATTAGCAAACATTGAAGACATGTCAGTCACATTTTCAGTACTAAAGTCTGGATTGTTCAAACCCTTAATTGAAGTTAAAACTGGATCATTATAAAACATGGCATTCATCGTTGTAACTTTATGAGTATTAAAATTAGACAAATCTAAATTTAATAATGATAAATCATTACTAAACATACCGCTCATATCCGTCACATTGCTAGTATTGAAATTACTTACATCAATACTTTCTAAAGATTGATCATTCCAGAATAAATTTTTCATACTGGTTACTTTACTAGTATCCCAAGTGTTCAAGCCTATAATTTGTTTAAGATTAGGAATATTAGCAAAAGTTGAATCTATATTTACTAAATTACTAGTATTCATTCCAGTGATATCAAGGATAATAAGGCTATCGTCACCAATGAACAAATTCGACATATCTATAACACGACTAGTATCTAGATGATTAAAATTTTTAATTTCGTTTAATTCACCACAACGAGCAAACATCCCCGTCATTGAAATTACATTACTGGTATTGAAATTATCTAAATCAATACTCGTTAAAGCACCATCATTTCCAAACATATCATCCATCGTAGTTGATTTACTAGTATCCAAATTTCCCATATGATCAAAACTTGTCACATTTGAGAAACAACTTGGTTCACCGTTACCAGTAGTACCCCTAAATAAGCCTTGTGCATCAATATCAGTTTCAACTTTGGTAGCGAAATCAACATGTTTTACACTTCCAGCTGCTAGTGGTAACTGTCCCCAAGGACCACCATCAACACTTCGTAAAGAACCACCGCCATCAAAAGTTAAAATTCCAGAATTATCGTCAAAAGTCCAAGGAGCACTTCCCCAAATACCTCTTTGAATATTGTCAGTAACGTTTACTTCACAAGTAAACGTTTTGTAATACCATCTATTCCCACCATAAAAAAAATTAGGACTACCATACCAATTATAAATAACATCATATTTTCTTGGGACGCTTCGCATACTATCTTCTGTAACTTGTTCACCACTGGTAGTTTGATATTTAACCGTTAATTCACCATTTGAAATGGCAGTCTGAATTTGTTCGGCAGTCATTGACGAACCATCTGAATTAATTAATGATTTAATTTCATCCTCAGGCTTCCAATTTTCCGCTTTATCAGAATTAATATTCCAATCATCATTAAGATTTCCATAAATTTCGATTGAATTAACTGCCCAAACCCAGATACCTTCATGAGATTGTCCATCCATTAAAGAAGACGACTTTAATCGTTGACCATTAGGAGCATAATCATTGCTATCCGTTGTATAAGGAGCATCTGGTAATGTTCCGCTTCCAAGCTCTTGCCATAACCCAGAAGTAGGTAAGTCAATGGTTGGTGGAATAATTGAACCAGTGATCATCGTACTTAACCCAGCAGTACTATTTAGTATCGTATTTTCACCTAAAATTAGTTGCCATAATCCAATACTAATAATATTTTTGTTAGCATCATAAGTTAATACAACCGTGTTCCCTAACATGTTAGTCATATCAGTTACGTTGCGCGTATCAAAGCTACTTAAATCAAGTGAGTTTAATAAGTTGTCGGTAGAAAACATTTCCTTCATATTGGTAACATTTTCTGTATTAAAATTATTCAGATTTAAGGCACTAACGTAAATATATTTAAACATAGCTTCCATGTTAGTAACATTTTCTGTATTAAAATTACTAACATCTAAACTAGTTAATAACTGATCTCCATTAAACATGTATGCCATATTCGTAACATTATGAGTATCAAGTTGTTCTAATCCCGTAATTTGTTGAATACCTATATTGGGAACACTATCATCGTCATAAGGACCCCCTGAAGTGTATAAACCACAAAACATATAACTCATATCAGTAACTCGACCAGTATTTTGGCCAAATTTTCCACCAACGTTTAAATATTCTAAATTTTCACAACTTTGGAAAATTCTGCTCATGCTGGTAACGTTACTGGTATCCCAACTGCTAAGATCCAAAGTCGTAATCATATCATCGTTATAGAACATAGCATTCATGTTTGTTACATCGCTTGCATCAAGTTTATCTAATCCATTAATGGTAGTTAGGACAGGCAACGACGTAAACAAATTAGTACTATCTGATGGTAATTTCATTTGGGCATTAACATCAATTTCTTTAATATTTTTCACAATTTCTGGATCAATGAAAGGACTACCATCTTCATCTCTCATTCCAAGAATACCAGAAGTATTAAGACTTAATTTATTACTTTCATTATCATATGACCAATCAACCGTTCCCCAAGTTCCGGTTAAAGCATCCGTAGCATTTTGTTCTACTACTAAAATCAAATTTCTATTTTTGGGGTCTTCAGCACTAACATCAGTATTAGTGATATCCATGGCTGTAGGTGTTGAATCTTTTAAATTATCACTAGGCACATCCGTTGAATTCAAATCAGATTCTTGTAATGAACTACTTTCAAAACTATTAGTAGTTTGGTCATTATTATTTGCTACAGAATTTGAATCTAACTGACTTTCATTTGTAACTTGATTCCATTCATTGGAATTTTCAGTAAAAATCGGAGTTGTACTATTTTCGTTTAACGGAGTTAAATTAGAATTCAATTGTTCATCTGAATTTTGATCTGAAATTAGAGTATTTTTAACTACTGAATCATCTTTTTGATTCTGAGCATCATTGTCATTTACAGTTGTCTCTTGACCTTGATCATCAGTTTCTGTCACAGCTGTTACATTATTTTGATTTTCGTTAGAAACAAGTGTCGTTGCTTGGTTATCAGAATCTTTGGAAGGGGTATCAATCGGATTGCTACTAATATTCACTTGTTGAGCTACTTCAATTGAAGAATTGTCATTACTATTACTTTGGGAATTATCAATTACTTTATCTTCATTTAATGTCTTGTTTGTATCTGAATTTGACGAGATATCGTTATCAGCATGGGTAGTCATGGTTGTTGCTGAAGTTCCCATAATTACGGTTGCTAAAGATGCAAATACCCATTGCTTACCAGACTTATACATTTTGTAATGTAATCTTGTATCTTGTTTTTTCAAAATCACTGCTCCTTACTTTGCTTATTCAAGGGTTTAAAAATATTTGAAGCTTAAATTGTCACGATTACCATCATAACCAAAAATTATACCTATGTATACAAAAATTATCAAAATTTTACATAAATAAAATATAAAAATAGTAGTTCAGCAATATATCACTAATCTACTATTTTTATATTTTATTTTCCTACGTTCGAGTCGCCAAAATATTTTTTAGATAATCGAGCTTCAGTTCCGTCTTGGTGAAGTTCTTCAATAGCTTTATTCAACTTCTCACGTAAAGTTTTGTCTTGTTTCCGTAATCCAACCGCATCGTAATCTGGTGGGAAATTAGTTTTAACTAGTTTCAAAGGTTCCTTTGAAGGATTGTGTGCTAAGTAATATTTAGCATAATCTCCATCAATTAACACAGCATTAATTCTGCCAACTTTAACATCATTAATCGCTTTATCAAAAGTATCATATTGAACAGGTTTAGTATCTAAATACTGCTTCAAAACTTTTGGATCTTGATTAAAATCATCAAAACCAACCGATCCTGATTGAACCCCTAGTTGTTTACCACGCATAGCTTGTGGTGTATTAATGCCAGAGTTCGCTTTGGTAAGTAAAACTTGATTATCTTCATGATATGGCTTGGTAAACGCAGCATGTTTGGCACGTTCAGGCGTCATCGTGTACCCATTCCAAATGGCATCAATGTGTCCCGTATTCAATTCGGTTTCTTTCATTGACCAATCAATCACTTGAAATTTTGGCTTTAAGCCCATTTTTTTAAATGCAGCTTTGGCCATTTCAACATCATAACCAATTAATTTACCATTTTTATCACGAAAGCCCATTGGCACAAAGGTATCATCGATTCCAATGGTAACCGTTTTTTGTTGGTGAACTTTATTCCAAGTATCGGCACGATGGGTTCCTTTATACCATACTCCGGCAATCACTAAAACTAATATCACTAGAATTAAAGCATTACCCAACCACTTAGGAAATTGTTTTTTCGTTTTCATCGTTCTACATCCTTTGAGAAATCCAATACTTTACCATTCAAACTTTGCGCAAATGGTAAATCATGGGTTACGACTAATTGGGTAGCGTTACGACTTTGTAATTTTTGAATAATTGAAGTTACTCGATCAGTGGAAGCTTCATCTAATCCAGAAGTGGGTTCGTCATAGGCTAAAACTCCTGGTTTCATCGCTAAAGCTCTCGCAATTGCCACTCGTTGTTTTTGTCCTCCAGATAATTCAAAGGGATAGTTATTTTGGTGTTCAGTCAAATCTAAATCAGCTAATAACTCTGAAGCAGTTTTAGTATAAGTAGCTTTTTTTTCTTTTGCTACAATTCGTGGCGCTAAAGTAATATTTTCGGTAACCGTATATTGGGGAAATAAATTAAAATCTTGGAAAATCACGCCAACTTCTGATCCTTGACGAGTTCCATCAATTGCAAGTTCTTTACCATCTAATTTAATTGATCCACTATCAGCAGGAATTAAACCGGCTAAAATATTTAAGAAAGTTGTTTTTCCGATTCCAGAAGGACCCACAATCGTTAACACTTCACCTGGGGCAACCGTAAAAGATAAATTTTTAAAAATAATTCTTCCATTATATGACTTAGTTAAGTTTTCAATTGATAACATTGTTTTCCCTCCTAACGATAGTAATTTAAGCGTTTTTCAATATAGCGCATAATTACAGTGAAAATCATAGTTAATAGGAGATAAAAGACCCCTACCAATAAATATGGTACCAAAGTTACATCTCGAGCCACATCAATCGTACCAGCTCGCATCAAATCACCTAGTCCAATTACATAAACTAACGAAGTGTCTTTAACTAAGTTAATCACTTCATTCCCAACTGATGGCATGACTGTCTTAATCACTTGGGGCAATGCAATGTAACGAAAAGTTTGAATTTTATTCATCCCTAACACTCTAGCCCCTGCATATTGACCAGCAGGAACGGCTTGAATGCCACCCCGGAAAATTTCAGCAAAATAAGCTGTATAGTTTAAAACAAAGGTTAAAACTGCTGCTTCAAACCGTGGTAAAACCGCAATATTAGCCAGACTTAAACCATAGTAGACAAACACGATTTGAAGCAATAGTGGAGTTCCCCGCATAATCGTAATGTAAATATTAGTAATCCAACGTAGTGCAAAAAAACGAGAACGTTGAGCCATTGAAACAATCACACCCAATGGCAAGGAGATAATCAATGTTAGAAAGAAGACTCCAAGAGTTAACTTCAATCCATCTAATAAACTGGGTAAAATCTCTAATATATAGTGCATGTTTATTCCTCCTTGAATTTATCACCAAAACAAAAAGTCCCCAAGTTATCAATTGATAACTTGAGGACGATTAGTTCGTGATTCCACCTCTGTTCAGCCTAGCATTGCTACTAGACTCTCAGGCACCTTGCGTTCTAGAATGCAGGGTGCGACATTTAACGACGTCGGCCGGATATAGTTTTGCTATATCAATGATCACGAGTGTGGTTCACCTACGCTACTGGTCACTTTTCAGCTACCGTGACTCTCTCAATCAGCACCAATAGGTTACTCTTTCGTTCATATCGTTAATTGAATTATAAATGGTATTTAATGAAATAGCAACACAAATTTTAAATTTTGTTAAGTTTTACATGAAATATCCAATGAATTAAGCAATTATTATTTGGATTTACAATATTAACTATTAAAAAAGAACGTTCGCAACGAACGTTCTTTTTTAATATGAGCAGTCAAGGACTTGAACCTCAATCTCACGGACAAAGAATCCGTTGCTCTAACAGTTGAGCTAACCGCTCGATTAACTTACAAATATTATTATAACAATCTAACAAGATTTCGCAAGGGTTATTTATAAATTAAATGCAAAAAAAACAACCAATTTTAAAAATTAGTTGTTTCTACTATATCAATATCAATGCTATTCAATTACCAAGGTATTTTTGGCATTTAACTTGTAAGCTTCTTTCTTTTGACTCTTCATACTACGCTCTTGGAAATTAACTTCGACTGTATAATCTTGATTGCGCAATTCAAAGGCTTTGGCTAAGGCTTGATCAAAAATTGCATTAATTTCAGTTGCACTCTTCCCTTTGGTATCAGTACAAATAAAGTAATCAATTGCATTTTCTTCATCATCAGATTTAACGACTGTCGCAAGTCGTTCCTCACCAAAAGCAAAGCCGACACCACCCATTTCAGGGCCGCCAAATTCTTGCACCATGTTGTTATAACGTCCACCGGCACAAATGGTCGTGTATTCATCACCGAATTCTGGTGCTTTAGCTTGAATTTCAAAAACCGTATCTGTGTAATAATCTAACCCCCGAACCAAGCGGTCATCGACAGTATAATCTACTTTTAAGATGTCCAAGGCTTTTTTCAAATCATTAAAGTAATTCTTGGAACGTTCATTTAGGCTATCTTCTAGCTTAGGCGCACCAGCCACAATCTTTTGGTCGTTACGATCTTTACTATCTAAAATTCGTAAAGGATTTTGTTCCAAACGACGTTGTGAATCGTTGCTAAGTTCATCCTTAAATTGTTCAAAGTACTTCACTAAAGTGTCTCGATAAGCATTTCGACTTTCGTCATCACCTAACGTATTTAGTTCCACTCTTAAATCACGAATATCTAGTCCTTGGAAAATGTCAATTGCTAAGCGAATTACCTCAGCATCAATTTGTGGACTAACAGCTCCGATACTTTCACAACCAATTTGGTGAAATTCCCGGTTATGAGTTGCTCCCGGACGTTCATAACGAAACATGGGCCCCATGTAGTAAAGCTTTACTGGCTTAGGATGTTCTGGACCAAAAAGCTTGTTTTCAACAAAAGAACGTACCATCCCGGCAGTTCCTTCAGGGCGAAGAGTAATGCTTCTTCCTCCCTTATCTTCAAAAGTATACATTTGTTTTGTCACAATATCTGATGAATCACCAGAAGTTCGGCTAAAAACTTCGGTCTTTTCCACCATTGGTGTTCTCATTTCAGCATAGTTATATCTTGAAAAGACATCGCGTGCAGTTCCTTCAATTCGTTGCCAAACGGCAATTTCGTTGGGGAGAATATCTTCCATTCCTCGTACTCGTTTGAATTTTCCGTCCATTATAATCCTGCTTTCTTGTTTAAATCGATTTACTTAAATTTTACCATTAATTATCGCTTTTTTGGGTAAATGTCGGATAATTTCATTAATTTACAATTCAATAATTCGGTTACGTACATTTTTTAGTTGTTATTTTATTTTTGTTCGCATTTTCCTTTGCTTTTCCGCAAAATATCTGCTAATCTATTATATTAATTACTACAACTTAACAACAGGAGGATTTTCTTCATGGATAATTGGGAAAACAAGTTTGGCAAACATCAAGCATTAACTTATGATGATGTGTTATTGGTTCCAGCAGCAAGTGATGTGCTACCTAACCAAGTCAGCTTAAAAACAAAATTAGGCAATAATCTTCTCTTAAACATTCCCGTTCTTAGTGCGGCAATGGATACTGTCACAGAAACAGCAATGTCAATCGAAATGGCACAAAAAGGTGGTTTAGGTGTCATTCATAAAAACATGTCACCCGAAGATCAAGCCGCCGAAGTATCCGCTGTAAAAGCCGCTCCTGTCGAAGGTGACGAAGCTGCCGTTGACGCCCAAGGTCGTTACTTAGTCGCAGCCGCTGTGGGAATTAATGGTGAAACTTTTGATCGTGCTACCGCATTATTTAATGCCGGTGCTGATGCCATTGTGCTTGATACTGCCCACGGTCACTCTAAAGGTGTACTTGATAAAATTAAAGAAATCAGAAGTCAATTTCCTGATAAAACTTTAATTGCTGGTAACATTGCAACTGCTGCAGCTACCAAAGCCCTTTTTGATGCTGGTGCTGATGTTGTTAAAGTCGGAATTGGTCCTGGATCAATTTGTACTACTCGAGTTGTCGCTGGTGTCGGCGTTCCACAAATTACCGCTGCCTATGATTGTGCTAAAATTGCCGAAGAATATGGTAAACAAATCATCGTTGATGGTGGAATGCAATACTCTGGTGACATCGCTAAAGCCTTAGTGGCTGGTGGTGATGCTGTTATGCTTGGAAGCATGCTTGCCGGTACTACTGAAGCTCCTGGAAAAATTTTATCAGATAAAAGTGGTCACCAATACAAAGTTTACCGTGGAATGGGATCAATTCCTGCTATGGAAAATGGTTCTTCTGACCGTTACTTCCAAGGTAAAGTAAAAGCTGAAAAGAAATTAGTTCCTGAAGGTATCGAAGGCAAGACCGAATACAAGGGTGATGCTGGAGAAATTATTTACCAAATGATGGGTGGTCTTCGTGCTTCAATGGGTTACACCGGTTCACATACCATTGCCGACATGAAAAAAGCTCAATTTGTCAGAATTACTGGCGCTGGTTTGCGTGAATCGCATCCCCACGATGTTATCATTACTAAGGATGCCCCTAACTACAAAAAATAGGAGATAAGTATGGTAAAAACTAAACGTAACTACGATTCTGTCGTAGTCCTTGACTTCGGTAGCCAATATAACCAATTAATTACTCGTCGAGTTCGTGAAATGGGAGTTTACTCAGAACTTAAACCCCACACCATGACCGCCAAAGAAATCAAGGCAATGAATCCCCAAGCCATCATCTTTTCCGGTGGTCCTAATAGTGTTAATGGCGACGGTGCTTTAGCCGTTGATCCCGAGATTTTCAATTTAGGTCTTCCAATCTTAGGAATTTGTTACGGGATGCAATTAATGGCCAAAGACCTCAAAGGTGGCGAAATTGTCACTGCTGATAATAGTGAATATGGTCAAGCTCAAATTGAAGTGACTGACAAAGATTCCACATTCTTCAAAGACATGAACGACAAACAAACCGTTTTAATGAGTCACGGTGACTTTGTTACCAAAGTTCCCGATGGTTTTGAAATTACAGCCACTAGTGGTTCATGCCCTATCTCAGCCATGGCTGACCCAAAGCGTGGATTCTATGCTGTACAATTCCATCCGGAAGTTAATTTAACTGAAGAAGGTCGCGAAATGCTACGCCATTTCGTCTTTGATATTGCTGGTGCTGAAGCAAACTGGTCAATGGATGACTTCATTGATGATGCAATTGAGAACATCAAAGAAACCGTTGGTGACAAAAAAGTGCTCCTCGGTCTTTCTGGTGGAGTTGATTCATCAGTAGTAGCAGTCCTTTTGCACCGTGCCATTGGTGACCAACTCATTTCAGTATTTGTTGATCACGGTTTATTACGAAAAAACGAATCTGAACAAGTTCTCCATGCATTAGGTGATGACTTTGGTTTGAATATTGACTTTGTTGATGCTAGTAAACTATTTTTAGGTAAACTAAAAGGGGTTACTGATCCAGAAACCAAACGGAAAATCATTGGAAAAGAATTTATTGATACGTTCTCAACTGAAGCACGTAAATTTGACGATGTTGACTTCTTAGCTCAAGGAACTCTTTATACCGATGTAATTGAATCTGGAACTGATACTGCTCAAACCATCAAATCTCATCATAACGTTGGTGGTCTTCCCGAAGACTTGAAATTCAAGTTAATTGAACCTCTAAACAAATTATTCAAAGACGAAGTTCGTGAATTAGGTGAAAAGTTAGGTATGCCAAAAGAATTAGTTTGGCGTCAACCTTTCCCTGGTCCTGGTTTAGCCATTCGAATCATCGGCGAAGTTACCCCCGAACGATTACGGATGGTACGTGATTCTGATGCTATCTTGCGTGATGAATTTGCCAAAGCTGGTTTAAACAAAACCGTTTGGCAATACTTCACTGCCCTTCCTGGGATTAAAAGCGTTGGTGTCATGGGTGATGAACGAACTTATGATGAAGCCGTTAATATTCGTGCTGTTACTTCAGTTGATGGAATGACTGCTGAATTTGCCGAAGTTCCTTGGGAAGTTTTAGGCAAGGTTTCCAAACGAATCGTTGATGAAGTAGCGGGAGTTAACCGCGTACTTTATGATATTACCGGTAAGCCACCTGCAACAATTGAATACGAATAATACTAAAAAGAAGCTGAAATTTAAAAATTTCAACTTCTTTTTTTAATCTTCAATTCTTTTAAAGAATATTGTTACATGCATTGAATAACAATCTTACTTCAAATTTTAACTAATTGCTTTAACCTGATTATTCGCATCTTTCTCAAATTTCATATCATGAATACTAATGTATCCTAATTTTTCAATTAACTTGTGCTGAATTTCATTGGAAACCATGTAATCAAGATATTTTTTCGTAGCTCCTGTTGCTTTCCCATTTGTATACATATGTTCGTAAGACCAAATCTTCCAAGTATTATTTTTAACATTAGCAGCAATTGGCTTAACGTTATCAATTGAGATGGGCTGAACTTGCTTATTAATGTATGAAAATGCCAAATAACTAATCGCTCCTGGAGTCGTTGAAACTACCTTTTGCACCGTTCCATTTGAATCTTGTTCTTGAGCTTTGATTGCATCCGCTTTACCTAAAACTGCACTTTCAAAAGTCTTTCTAGTTCCACTTCCCTTAGTACGGTTAACAACCACAATTTTTTGATTTTTACCACCCAAGTCTTTCCAATTAGTAATTTTACCAGTAAAAACATCTTTCAATTGAGCCATCGTAAGATTTGTCACACCAACATTTTTGTTAATGACCGGTGCCATTCCAACTACAGCAACCTTATGATCAACCAACTCTTGATCCTTAACTCCAGGTTGTTGAGCAGCAAAAATATCTGAATTCCCAATTTGAACCGCCTTTGCCTGAACTTGGCTCAACCCGGTTCCAGATCCTCCCCCTTGAACATTAACAGAGGTACCTTGATGCTTAGCTTGAAATTGCGTCCCCGCTTTTTCTGCTAGCGGTTGTAATGCAGTCGAGCCAACTGCCGTAATTTTGCTTGAATCTCCAGTAGTTTGTCCTTTCCCTGATTGAGAACCACAACCAACTAATACTAAACTAAGTCCCCCTATAATCGTAATTACCGCAATCAACTTTTTCTTTAATTTCATTTTCCAAGCTCCTTTTGTAATAATATTTCGATTTACAATTTAATTATAAAAAATGAAAGTAAATTCTTAGTAAGTTTTATTTACTATTTAATAAAGTTTAGGTAAATAAAAGCCTAATCACTAGGATAAACTAGTTGATAACCAAACCCACGAACCGTCACAATTAATTTGGGATTAGCAGGATCAACTTCAATTTTGTCGCGCAAATGACTTATGTGCATTTCTAACATGCGTGATGTATTAGAAATATAAAAATCATTCCAAACTCCTTCAATTAATTGTTCCCGGCTAAGTACTTGATTTCGATGTTGTAAAAAATAAACTAATAATTTAAATTCTTTGGGGGTTAGACCAAGTGGATCAACTTTACCCGCCCTTTGAACCTGTTTTTGTTCAATATCAATCGTAATTTCACCCAATTGATACTTAGCTAATTTATGTTCTTGCTTTTCATGATGATTTACTAACTGATAAACCTTTTCTCGTTGTTGCAAACGAACATCAATTTCTTCAATCGGAACCGTTGAATCTAGATAATCATCAACATTATGATTAAAGGACTCAATCGCATCACTAACTTGATACGTTTCAGCAATTAATAATTGGGGAATCATGATGAAATTCCTTAGGGCTTTAATAGTCATCAGGGCTTGCTCAAGCTGAACCGTTTTCAAGTCCCAGATTATCCCATGAGGTTGAATTTCTTTGGCAGTCGAAATTACCTTACTTAACTGATATAAACTTTCTACGTGATAACCCGCTAAAGCAAACTCTGTCGACAGTTGTTGCGCCATCTGAAGTCGGTCCGTAACCAAAATTATTTTTTCCATTTTTCTAACTTATCAGAATCTGGTTGATAATCTACATAGTTTTTTAAAAGTTCCCCAAAAATATAAATAATAGTTACTGTAATAAAGAAAGAAACGGTAATATCTGATAAAAAGTGTGCTCCAATTACCAACCGACTCAACGAAATTAAAATCCCATAACAGACTCCGAAGACCCATAATACTTTTTTAACTTTCCCTTGAAAAAACCAAGAAAATAAAATTGCCAACGTAGATGCCATTACATGCCCTGAAGGAAACGATTTATGACCATTGGTCCCATTAATTTGGTACCAGTCAGTAAAATGTTGGAAATGAGAACCAATTTCATAAGGACGATAACGACCCCATAGTGACTTTAAAGTAAGATTTATTTCTAAAGCAAACCACACCGTTAAACTAGCAAAAACTGCAATTAACATTAATCGTTTAATTTGTTGTGCTGTTTGTTTATGTAAAATCCATTGAATCAAAAATGAAATGAAACCATATAAGAAAATCCAAACCAAAGTCATTTGTAAATTGCTGACAGTACTACTCGTATCATTGATTTTACTAGCTGTGCCGACTGGCAATCCTCGCTGTAAATTATGCATTGCTAGCATCCAGTACGATCCAACTTCGTTTACGTATTGTTTTAATTGCCACAATGATAATCCAAAACCCCCAACAAATAAAAAGATTTGAAATAGCACATTAGGTTGACGTAAAGCATAGGCCATTGCAATTTCACCACTCACAATCAATACAAAATAAATTGGAAATTCACCAAAGGTCTGACAAATTGTTGCCCAATAACTGTGATAGTTAATGGCGAATTGACTAACTTGCAAATCAAACATAGTAAAAAAAATCATTAAAAAGATAAATATCATTAAAGCAATCACAAAAAAATTTTGTTGTCGTGTTCTTGTCATCAGTTTCCCCTCCATCCTCTTCTGGTTACAATGTCAATTATAGAAAAGGAATGTAAATTTACTTTATTTTTCCTGTAAACATTTAGTAAATAAAAAGACCAATCTTCACGAAAGTGAAAATGGTCTTTAAGAAACTTACATATTATATTTAACTTCAATCATGCTTAAGTTTTTGTTTTTTAATTAACAAACTACTAATTAAACCAATTAACATAATAAAAAACATTACCAAAAATCCATAATTTGAGCCCAACTTATCATTCATTTTACCAATATAAGTAGAAGCAAAAATTTCAATAAATTGAGCCCCACCAGTCCAAATTGCTGTAGTTCTTCCCATGTAACTTTTTTCGACTTTATTCATTAGAATTGTATTAATCACAACTCGCAATGCAGAATTAGATAGTCCAATTAAAAACGTTGCAGCAAACGTTAAAAGATTGAATCTAAAAATAAATAATGACAACAAGGCAAAACAAGCAATTATGAAAAAATCGATTAATAAATTTTTCTTTGCCATTTTTTCTAATAATTTCGCTGTGATTAAACCAGCGACTAAGCCTCCAATTCCATAAAACATATCGGTAACACCGTAGCTAACACTACTAGCATGCAAAATATGACTAATATAGCCTGGCATTGAAACATTAAATAGCTGGGTTACCAATAATGGTAAGATTGATAAAATTCCAAGAAACAAAACTAATTGATGCTTAATTAAATATTTAAGGACTGATCCATGACTAAATTTATCTTTTTCAATCCCTTTCGTAAATTGATCAACTGGCGAATTAAGCATTAGTAAAATGGCTCCGATAAATAAAATAATATTGATGATTAAAATTACAATAAATCCCGTATATTTTAGTAAGAGACCAGATATGCCCCCTGCTAAAAACATGCCAACCTGTAAAGAAACCTCGATAAATGAGTTAGCACTTCCGAGTAACTTTTGCGGCACAATCGATTGAATATAACTTCTAGAAGCTGCCATATAAGCAACCCATCCGACTCCGGTAATTGCTGCTAAGGTATACATTGCCAGTAAGTTAAATTTAAACAAAACTAACCAACCTGCAATGATACCAAGTGGAACCGCTCGAATTAAAAAGGTCCCAATAATTACATTTCTGCGAGTAAATTTATCAGTTACATAACCCGCAAATGGCGAAATTAAAAATCCCGCTAATACATTAATTGCTAAAAAGGTTCCTACGATGCTATCTGAATTGGTTTGCTCCAAGACATACCAATTAGCCCCGACGGTTGTAAGTCCGACTCCAAAACCCGAGATTATATCTGATATAAAAAAATTTCTGAATTGTCTTTGATGTAATAGTGTAACTTTCATGATTTTCAGCACCCTGTTTAACATAGTTTACATGCGTATAAATTAAGGGGTATCATTATGTAAAGCTTTTCGTCATAATTCGTTTTATATGCTGACTTAAAGGAAGGGATGCTATTCATGACCGATGGAGAATTAATTAGAAAATTACGAAAAGAACGCGGAATCCCCCAATCACAACTAGCAGCTGGAATTTCAACACGAACAACCCTTTCCTCTTTTGAAAACAATCATTCCCGGATTTCAAGTGAACTATTATTTGCTTTCTTAAAAAGAATGAATATTTCCGTCCAAGAGTATACATTTTATTTAAATAACAGTACCAAAACGGAAAAAGAATATGCCCTTCAATATTTCAACGAAAACATCTATCAAGCCAAAGATTATGAAATTCAACAGCGAATCGTAAACTATCAAACGAAATACAAAGATTATCATGATTTCTTCTTTTGCTGTTTATCAATTGAGCTAAAACTCTTTTTAAATAAATCTCACGATCAAGCCGTTTTTGATGTCAGAGAAGATACCGAATTAATCAAAAATTATTTAAACGGAATTCAACAATGGGGTCATTTTGAAATTTCCCTTTTTTCAAATTGTCTCTACATTTTTAGTAGTGAATACATCCGGGGAACCTTTAATACTTTATTCAAAAAAACCAAACTTTTGAGTGAAATTGCTAGCTATAAGGATGATATTGCTATTTTTATTAATAATTGCATCATTCTCTCTTTTGAACGTCAAAAATTCCAAGACGTCCAATTCTATACCCGCTATTTAAATAAAATTTCGCAAAATTCACCCAGAAAAATTTATGATAAATTAATGTGCAACTATTACAATGAACTTTTAAAGGATTTGGTAATTGGAAAATCATCAGTTAACGGTACCATTATGGAATTTGAAAAATTAGGATTTGCGGAACATGCCCAACGGATTATGGAATTCAAAGAACAAATGCAAATCTTAGTAAATGGTCACATTAAGTAGTTAACAAGTCTTTTTTCATCTATTTTGAAGATTTTTAACGATTATTAATGGTATAATAAGTGTACTGTATTTAATGATTCCAGAGCCTAGGCGCTCTAGAATCTTTTTTTGTGTTTTTAAGGAGTTATTTATGAAAAGCTTTAAAATTCAAACTTTAATCCTAATCTCAATTGCTTTCATGTTAGGAATCAGTGAATTTATTATCGTGGGAATCTTAGGGGATATTGCCAATACTTTTCACGTTGGGATTTCGACGGCTGGATTATTAACTACCATTTTTGCGGGAGTTTATGCTGTTTCAACCCCAATTTTGTCATTAATGGTTGGAGAACGTCGGTTAGATAAAGTCATGGTGTTAATCATGTCAATTTTCATTTTTGGAAACATCTTATCAGCCGTTTCACCCAACTTTTTGGTCCTAACTATTTCTCGAATTATCACAGCGCTAGTCTCTGGAATCACGATTTCAATTGCAATTACCTTTGCCACCTACATTACTCCGCCTAATAAACGAGCATGGATTGTATCTTGGGTCTTTTCTGGTTTTAGTATTGCTTCTGTGTTTGGAGTTCCCACTGGAACATGGTTAAGTAATCAAGTCGGTTGGCATATTACCTTCTGGATTATTGCTGGCTTAAGCCTCTTAATTTTAATTGCCTTTATGATTGCTTTACCTCACAACTTACGTCAAAAGAAAGTGGAACACTTTACCGATCAATTTAAAATTATTAAAGATAAATTAATTCTTTTGGGAATTCTAGTCCCTATTTTAATGACCGGTGGTGGCTATGTAGTCTATACTTATGTAACGCCAATGCTAACTAATTCGTTTGGTTATAGTATTAACTTTGTTACGATTTTCTTAATCATTTATGGGATTGCTAACTTACTTGGTAATCAAGTAGCTGGTCGATTGGCTTCTCAAGATGGAATGAAACGAATCTTCAAGTTTTACATTCTTCAAGAATTCGTTTTATTGGGCATTTCAATCTTTTTTAACGTCTCAGCAATTGATTTAGTTTTAATTATCATCTTAGGTTTCACCCTTGCGATTGCAGGAGCAACGACTCAGTTATTTTATATGCGCATTGCAGAAGATAAATATCCTCAATCATTAGTCCTGGCTTCTTCCTTTAATCCAATTTTTACCAACGTTGGAATTGCCGTTGGTTCTGCCACTGGTGGAATCATCGTGAACTCAATTGGAATGCCTTTTTTAGGTTTTGGAGGAGCTATTTACACCGCACTCTTACTAATCGATCTTTGGATCATTAACCATCACTTTTCTAATTAAATTACAAAAGCCAATCATTTTAAATAATGGTTGGCTTTTTATTTACTAAAAACCGAAAAATAATCATTGACATTGAATTTCATTCGTTTTATACTTTAAAAAACTTAAATAAATCTTAAGCAAAGGAAGTTTACTAATATGTCAATAGTTACTTACATTATTATTTTGTTATTCATTTTAGTCATCTCAATTCTCCAAAATTGTGTGGATAATAAAATGTTAATTTGGCACATCTGAATTTTCACATATCCACACAGTTACTCATCACAACTGTGGGATTTGCTTTTGGTTAAAGTCCCTAGTTCATCGAACTGAGGACTTTTTTGTTACAAACAGGAGGTGCAAATTGTCTAACCAAGAAACTTTAAATCATGAACAACAGCATTATGCAAAAGCTGCTCGAATTAAGTATTTTGATATCGTTATCAAAGCTGGTAAGGGTGCCATTTTAACTGACGAAGATGATCATCATTACATTGATTTACTTTCAAGTGCCTCAGCCACTAATACTGGTCATTGTCATCCGCATGTTGTTGAAGCAATTCAACAACAAGCAGAGCGTTTAATCCAATATACTCCTGCTTATTTTGCTAACGAACCGGAAGCTAAACTAACCCCTAGATTAGCAGAGTTAGCTCCCATCGACGGACCTGTGAAAGTCGCTTACGGAAACTCTGGTTCTGACGCCAATGATGCCATTATCAAATTTGCTCGTGCTTATACTGGCCGTCAATACATCGTCAGCTTTACTGGGGCTTACCATGGATCGACTTATGGATCAATTTCTACTTCTGGCGTTAGTTTAAACATGACTCGTAAAATTGGTCCTTTATTACCTGGAGTAGTTAAAGTTCCCTTTCCAAGTCCTTGGTATCGTTTGCCAAACGAGAGTGATGATGACTTTTCGGATCGCATGTTTGCGGCTTTCAAGTTGCCATTTGAAACTTACTTGCCCGCTGATGAAACAGCATTAATTGAAATCGAAGCCATTCAAGGTGACGGTGGCTTTATCAAAGCTCCAGAACGTTATCTCAATCAAGTTTATCAATTTGCTAAAAAACATGGAATTTTATTTGCGGTTGATGAAGTTAATCAAGGCTTAGGGCGGAGTGGCAAAATGTGGTCGATTCAACATTTTCCTGATGTTCATCCAGATTTAATTGCCGTTGGTAAATCAATTGCATCAGGCCTCCCACTCAGTGCCGTTTTAGGACGAGCTGAAGTGATGGATGCCTTGAATGCTCCCGGAAATGTGTATACTACAGCTGGCAATCCCGTGACAACTGCTTCAGCCAATGCAACCTTGGATGTCATTCAAAATGAACACCTAGTTGAACGAAGTGCCAAATTAGGCAAGCAAGCGAAGGCTTTTTTTGGTAAAATGAAAGATAAATTTAATTTTATTGGAGATGTGCGCATTTACGGGTTAAATGGTGGAATTGACATTGTCGATCCAAACACGGGAAAAGCAGATGATGACGCCGCTACCCAATTAATCACACGAATCTTTGAATTAGGGGCTTTAATGATTACCGTACGTGGAAATATCTTACGTTTCCAACCACCACTAGTAATTAAAGAATCTGATTTAAATAAGGCTTTTAGCATCATCGAACAAGCAATGCAAGAATTAAATGATGGAAAGTTACCACCAGCTAAACCAATGGGCTGGTAAAAATTTTAAGGAGTATGACATGAAAAATATTTTCAAAAAAATGAATGAAAAAGTTGACTTTCATTTTTACGCATCAAAAGATAAACAACTGAAAAGAACGATGACGGTTAAAGATTTCTTAGCTTTAGGACTTGGAACCATTCTTTCTACTTCCATCTTTACTCTTCCAGGATTAGTTGCTGCTAAATTTACGGGTCCTGCCGTAGTTATTTCATTTTTACTAGCAGCCGTAGTAGCTGGCCTAGTAGCGATGAACTATGCTGAAATGGCTTCGGTACTCCCATTTGCTGGATCAGCTTATTCTTGGATTTCCGTATTATTTGGTAAATTTTGGGGTTGGATTGTTGGTTGGGCGCTTCTAGCTGAATATCTAATCGCAGTGGCGTTCGTTGCCGCCGGATTATCTGCTAACGTGCAAGGCTTAATTTCTCCATTAGGTTGGAAACTTCCCAATGCCTTGGCTAACCCACTAGGAACAAATGGTGGAGTAATCGATATCATAGCAGTAATCGTAGTCGCACTAGTTACTTTCATCTTGCTTCGTGGTGATACCGAAACTACTAAAATTGCCAACATCCTAGTTGTCTTAAAATTACTTGCTATCATAACTTTCGTAGTTGTTGGTGCAACTGCCATCAAAGCCCAAAACTACGTACCATTCTTCCCTAAACCACATGCACTTCCTGATGGAACTCAATTCGTGGGCGGTTGGTCTGGAATCTATGCTGGAATTTCAACCATCTTCCTTTCTTACATTGGTTTTGATTCAATTGCTGCTAATTCTGCTGAAGCCAAAGATCCACAAAAAACAATGCCACGCGGAATTATTGGCTCTCTTTTAATCGGAACTGTTTTCTTCGTTGCTGTATCATTAGTAATGGTAGGAATGTTTAAATATTCTGATTACTTTGGTAACGCCGAACCAGTAGGTTGGGCCCTTAGACAACAAGGCCACGTGGTAATTGCATCAGTTGTGCAAGCTGTGGCGGTCGCTGGTATGCTAGTTGCTTTAATTGGAATGATGATGGCTGGATCACGTTTAATTTACTCATTTGGTCGTGATAGAATGCTTCCAAAATCAATGGGTAAACTTAATCAAAAGAAAATCCCACAAAATGCCCTTTGGATTATTACTGCCGTTGGTGTTGTAATGGGAGCAATCTTCCCATTTACTTTCTTAGCTCAATTGATTTCTGCTGGTACTCTAATCGCCTTCATGGCGGTTTCTCTTGCCATGTATCCATTGAGAAAAAGAGAAGGTAAGAGTCTTCCTAAAGCTGCTTACAAACAACCATTCTTCCCAGTTCTACCAATTTTTGGTTTTCTAGGTTCATTAACCATCTTCATGGGGCTTGATATTGAAGCTAAACTTTACTCAATTGTTTGGTTCGTAATCGGTGTAATCATCTACTTTGCTTACGGAATGAAACATGCTGATTCTGCACTTGATGAATCAGATGTCAATACTGATGAAGAAATCAACGAAAATTTATAAAAATTTTATCTAAAGGAGCGGTTTTCTTACCGCTCTTTTTTATTTCATATTATAATAAAGGTAATTACTATTTAGATGGGGTGAATAAAAATGAAAGAAATGATTGCAGCAACTTTAGTATTAATGATGTTATTCTGTCTAATTGTAGAAGCAGTCGTATATGTTTTTGTGAAAAATCCATCTGAAAAACAAAAAAATACCTATAATTTTTTTGATAAAATTTACTGTTTTTGTTTATTTTTAATTTGTGCCTTAGTGGTCGCTATTTCTGTATTGCGAGGATCATAGATAAATTTATACCTGGGTAAATTAAAAAGATTCCTACTACTGTGCAGTAGTGGGAATCTTTTTCTATTCACTTTTATTAATATGACTAGTTAAAAACCATTCCACCATCAATTAATAATGATTGTCCAGTCATATAATCTGAATCTGGACCAGCTAGATAAGAAACACATCCAGCAACATCCTCTGGCTTTGAGAGACGTTTTAAGGCAATATCTTTTGCGAATTGTTCCATTCCCCATTCAAAGGGTTTTCCAGCATTATCTGCTACTTGTTGCGCAATATCATTCATCATTGGTGTAATTACAATTCCAGGACAATAAGCGTTAACAGTAATCCCAAAATCGGCTAACTCACGCGCTGTTGTTTCAGTAATTCCACGAATAGCAAACTTAGTGGAACCATAAACAGTTAAGTTAGGATTTCCAGTCATACCTGCTTGCGAAGAAGCATTAATAATTTTACCACCATGACCTAATTCCTTAAATTTTTTTGTAGCAGCTTGAATTCCCCAAATTGTACCACCAACATTAATTTTTTCCGTATCTTCTAAAATTTCTGGGGTAACTTCTTCAATTGGAGTTGTTGGTGCTATCCCAGCATTATTAATCATGACATTAAAATCACCAAAGTGTTTTGCAGCTTTATCCACTGCTGCAAATACTGCATCACGATCAGCTACATTAGCAGCAATGGCAATAGCATCCCCATAATCAGTTTGAATTTCCTTAGCAACTTTTTCAATTTTAGTTTCTGTTCTACCAACTAATGCAATGGCAAAACCATCTTTATGTAATCGTTTAGCAATTGCCTCACCAATTCCTTGTCCAGCACCTGTAACTAATGCAACTTTTTTCATAACTAACACTCCTATTATTTTTGATATTTTGATTGTAGCACTCCCTTTTAAATTATTCGCTAATAAGGTTCAGGATTATAGTTTTAATTTATATCCCCCCTTTTTGTTGGTATAATTAAGATAAACACTACTTTTGGAGGTTTATTTATGGAGATATTAGAAGCAGTCTTAATCCTGCTTAGTTTGGTTTTAATTTCCAATGTGGCCAGTCATTACTTTACGGCCATTCCAGTCAGTCTACTGCAAGTCGCATTTGGAGTTATCGTTGCTGTCCTTTTCAACTTTAAAATTGATTTAGATACAACCTGGTTCATGCTATTATTTGTAGCTCCGTTATTATTTAACGATGGTCGTGAATTTCCTAAAAAAGAACTCTGGAAATTGCGCGGACCTATTTTTGAAAATGCAATTTTACTAGTCTTTTTAACCACAATCTTAGGAGGTTTTTTCGTAAGTTGGTTAGTCCCTACTATGCCTTTAGGAGTTAGTTTTGCGTTAGTTGCCATTCTTTCCCCCACTGACCCTGTTGCAGTACAATCAATTTCGAAACGAGTTAATTTACCAAAGAACATTCTACATTTGGTTAGTGGTGAAAGTTTAATTAACGATGCCAGTGGTTTAATTGCCTTTAAATATGCTATCGCTGCTGTAGTAACTGGATACTTTTCCATTTCAAAAGCAGCAGGTGACTTCGTTTATATGTCACTTATGGGGCTAATTGCTGGAATGGCATTAATGGCTGGATTAATTTGGCTTAGAAACTGGCTTCACAGTATCAATTTTAATGACGCAATTTTTAGTGTAGTTCTCCAAATTCTAACTCCATTTGTAATTTACGTAATCGCTGAAGATTATCTTCATGCTTCAGGTGTAATTGCTGTAGTGACAGCTGGAATTTTAGAACATCTTTCTGAAAAAAAGGTGCGTGGTCAAACTCCAGAAATTACTTTATTAACTAATCGAACTTGGGATATCATCATTTACTGTTTAAATGGAGTAGTTTTCTTAATCTTAGGAATTGAATTGCCAGTTGCCGTGCATGCAGTCATAAAGAGTAAAACCTATGGTACTTTTGAATCTTTAGGATATGCCTTGGCCATTTGGTTTATGATTTTAGTGATTCGAGTAGTTTGGATTATTGGTTATCAATCGTTTGCTTATTATGTAACAAAAAAGGAAAAGAAAAAGCCAAAGTTTTCCGTTGCACTTTTAGCTGGTTTATCAGGAGTCCGTGGTGCCATTACAATGGCCGGAGTTCTCTCCGTACCTGCCTTAATCGACGGTGGCAAAGCTTTTCCTGACCGTTCCTTAATGTTATTTATTGCGGCATCAGTCATCGTTATTAGTTTATTAGCTGCCTCTATCACCTTACCTCTTATTGCTCCAGGACAAGGAGCTTTGGAAACTCGAGCGTCGGTAATTGACGAAGGAGAAAATGACGACAATGACGATAATGCTCCTGAGTATGTAACTTATGATGTGGCACGTTTGTATATGATGAATTCTGCCATTGCTAATTTAGAAAATAACAAAACAGAAGATACCCAACGTGCTGTATTTGATATCATTATGGATTATGAAGTCAACATTCGAAAAATTCAACATCGTCTACATAACCGAACTGAAACAACGCAAACAATGAACGAAATGTTAGCCTTGCGTCGGGTAGCATTAAATGGAATTCGTGATGCCGTAAATAGTCTTTACGAAAATGGCATGATCAATAAAGATGCTTACTGGATTAAAAGTCGGCAATTAAATCAACAAGAATATCTTTTATCTCAAGCAGCTGGTGACCGTCAAACCCATCGTACGATGCCACATTTAAGTATTTTCAGTCGTTTGGTGCGAGCATTTAAAGTTTGGCAATGGAATGAATCCGAAAGTGAAGCAACCAAGTCTGACTTACGTTTAATTCAAAAAGTTGGCTCTCAAAGTGCTATTAATGCTGTCAAAAAATTCTTAAACAGTAAAGATATTGACGAAAAGGACTTTTCTGCCCAAACCGTCCATTTCTTAATTGTTCATTATGAAAGACAAATTCAAGAAGCCCAATCATTTGGTGATTCTGCGGCTGAAGAAAAAGAATATGAACGTCAAGTTATTACCCTTCGGATGCAAGCTCTCGAAGCAGAACGAAAAGCGATTGAAGTATTAATTGAAAATAATCATATAGGACCAGGAATGGGTCTAAAATTAAGACAAAACGTTAACTATGAAGAAACAATCATGCTTACTGATTATAAGCACGAAAATGAATAAATAATAAAAACTAGCATCAGTTTTTAGATGCTAGTTTTTTAGATAGCGTCATGACTCATTTTAATGTGTTTAATGCCTGCTTCTAAAAAGGGCTTCCCGATTACTCTAAAGCCACCTTTTTCATAATAACCAATCGCATAGTATTGCGCTTCAATTTCAATTGGAAGACCAGGAAAGTGAAGTTTAATTTGTCGCATAATTTCTTGTAATAATTCACGTCCCTTTCCTGTTCCGCGAACTTGACTGGTTGTCAAAACTCGACCGAAAGTAACGTGCTGTTGCTCGCTAAAAATTCGAGCATAGGCAGTTATCTGATTATCATTTGTTTCAAATAAATGAAGTGCTAATTTGTCGTTTTCATCTGGATCAGATTCTGTAATTTTTTGCTCTTCAACAAATACATCGGACCGTGCACGATAAATTTCATAGAGTTCGTTTAAACTTAAGTCTTTAAATTCCTTGGTTTTCCACATTACTATTACTCCCAATTCATAACATCTTTTTATAAATTATACCAGATTAAAAGGGTTCTATCGTTTCACAGTGAGATTTGATAAAATCAAATTAATTCATTTATCCCCCCATAATAATTAGGAGAACTATTTATGATTAAGATTGAACATTTACACAAAGAATATGGCGATAAAATTGCTTTATTAGATTTAAACCTTGAAATTCCCAATGGAAAAATCTTTGGCTTTCTTGGTCACAACGGAGCAGGCAAATCAACGACGCTGAAGAGTTTAACCAGCATCATTGAACCAACATCCGGTAAAATTTACTTTGATGAATTAGATTTAGCCCAACATCGAACTGAAATTAAGCAAAGAATCGGGTATGTCCCCGATTCTCCCGATATCTTTTTACAATTAACGGCCCAAGAATATTGGAATCTAATTGCTTCTATTTACGACATTAAAATTACTGAAGTGCAAAAACGCCTTGATGAGCTAGTAAACTTGTTTGCTTTATCCGACAATCTTGATACACCAATACAGGATATGTCACACGGAATGCGCGAAAAAACCATTATTATTGGAACTTTACTGGTTAACCCAGATGTTTGGATTTTAGATGAACCAATTCAAGGATTAGATCCCCAAGCAGCTTTCGATTTGAAGCAAGTCATGAAAGCCCATGCGGAACAAGGCAAAACGGTCATTTTTTCGACTCATGTGCTTGATACTGCTCAACAATTATGTGATGAAATTGCCATTTTAAAAAAAGGTGAAATGATTTTTAATGGTTCGGTTGCATCACTTTTAGCTGCGCATCCCAATGAATCGCTGGAAACAATCTATCTTAATTTAATTGGTCGCAAAAATAATCAACCAGAAATTGAACAGCTTGAAGGTGGCTCACATGCTGAATAAAAAATTAACCGAGCTCATTAAAGTTAATTTGCTCTACTCCAACCCTAGTAGCACCCAGCGCCAACGAAAAAAAGGTAAAACTATCAATCAAATTGTTAGATCAGCGATTTTATGGGCTGTTTTAACGGGCTTCCTTTTGATGGGACTCTTTAGTTTTTCATTGCTCTCGATTAATTTATCCCACGCTCCGGGAATTTTCACTCATTTCCTAGCCTTATTTAGTCTCTTATTAATGTCCCAATTAATCTCAACTATTAACAACGTTTTTTTGGACAATCAAGACTTGCAAAATTATTTATCCTTACCAGTAAAAATTAGTACTTTATGGACGGCCAAATTAATTACGATTGTCATTACTATGATTCCTTTTGCCATTCCAGTGCTGGCGGTATTTGTCATGACAGCTTATGAAAGCAATTATAACGTGGTTTTTGCCATTATCGTCTCCTTGATTTCACTTACTTTTTACCTTGGCAGCATTTTTATTTTAACTTCCCTTTTGACTTTTTTAATTACCCAAAATCGGATTTTCCAAACTCACAAGCAAATTGGAAACAGCCTGATTCTAGGGGTTTCCACAATTGCGATTGTGGTTGGATGTGTGCTTTTAAGTATCACCCAAAATGAACCGCATGCTACCGATCAAACGGTCCTTAAGCCATTAGAACCAGTTTTTCAATTAATTACGCAACCTTTTAATGTGACATCGCTAATCACATTGTTAGTCTTAATTGGTATTACTACTGGGGGTACCTTCATTTTAAATAAATTAAGCAATAGCGATCTTTTGCAAATTAAAAGTTCATGTACCAAAAAGCGAAAGACTTCAACGCACCCAGTGGCCCAAAAATCACTTAAAAAAACACTCATTCGTTACAATTTACAGCTGCTGCGTCAACCCTCTTTTATGACTCAGGTTCTCATGAACACAATTATGATGCCTTTTATCTTTTTCTTTGGGTTTAGTTATGGCAGTAAAGATCTTACTAACCACATGGGTTTAGAATATGCCGGCGTGTTCTTTTTAATTGGGGTCATGTTCTCATGCATGACATTTAATGCTTACGCCCTCGTGGGGAATATTATTTCTCTGGATGGGGAAAACTTGGAAATGATGCGTAGTTTCCCCATTAAATTTACTCACTACTTAAAAATTAAATTTTGGTTAGCAACCGGATTTCAAATTAGTCTAATGCTCATCCTAAGCCTCGCCATTGCACTATTTATTCGCTTAAAAATTGGACTAATTTTACCACTATTATTCGGAATTATTTTGAGTCAAATCGCGGGTTGTCTCTACTATTTTGCCCGGGATTGGCGGCTTTTATCCTTAAACTGGACTGATCCGAACCAATTACTTAGTCGCGGATTAGGTAATTGGGGCGTCTTTATGATGACCTTTGGCTCCATGCTTTTTGGTGGTCTAATAGTTGGGTTAATCGGATTTTTAACTGCCTACTTCCCACTTTTTGCTAATTTATTGGTATTAATTATGATTGTCATCAGTAGCTTTTTCATTTATCGGCATTATCAAAAAACTTTTTGGCAAGTAGTCCCTGAATAATTGATATAAACTATTCTTTAGTAAGTAATAAATGATTGTTGTATACTTAGATTAGATAAGGTGGTGGGTAAAATCGAACTTAAACTTGAAAGAATTTATACTAAACCGACTGATTTAAACGGTTATCGAATTCTAGTCGACCGACTTTGGCCTCGTGGAATTTCCAAAATTAGAGCTGCGTTAGATACGTGGGACAAAAAGATTGCTCCTTCAACAGAATTACGGAAGTGGTTCAATCATATTCCTGAACGTTTTCCTGAATTCAAAACTAAATATCTAGCTGAATTATCCAAAAATCCTGCAACCAAAGAATTGGTGGACTTAGTAACTGAAAAGCTCAAAACAGAAAATGTAATTATTTTGTATGGTGCTAAAGATCAAAAACATAATCAAGCAATCATCATTTATCAATATTTATTACAACAACCAGCAATTAAAGCTGAAATTAAATAGGAGAACTAATTATGCAAGAAGTTAAAATTGGAAAATCAAATGTAATTACTGGACCATTAGGTTTAGGTACAAATGCTGTAGGAGGTCATAATCTTTTTCCTAATCTTAAGAATTCAACCGGGATTGAAATTGTTAAAACAGCTTTAGATTCTGGAATTACACTTTTAGATACAGCCTTTGCCTATGGAATGGGTGAATCAGAAAAATTGATTGGTGAAGCAATTAAGGGTTACGACCGTTCAAAAATTCAAATTGCCACTAAGGGATGTCAAAAAGTGGAAGCTGATGGAAACATCATTATTGATGATTCACCTGATTATCTTCGAGAATGTGTTGAATCCAGTTTAAAACGCCTTCAAACTGATTATTTAGATATTTTTTACATTCACTTTCCTGATGGGAAGACTCCTTTAAATGAATCTGTTGCTGCTCTTAATGAGTTGAAACAAGAAGGTAAAATTAGAGCCATTGGAGTTTCCAATCTATCAATGGAACAACTTAAACAAGCTAATCTTGATAATTTAGTCGATGTTGATGAAGAAAAATACAATTTACTTGACCGTGATGCTGAACAAGAACGCTTTGGTTATCTTAAAGAACATAACATTTCTTTTGTTCCTTTCTTCCCACTTGCTTCGGGATTACTTACTGGAAAGTATACTAAGGCAACTACTTTTCCAGCTGATGATATTCGTCACGATGATCCTGACTTCCAAGGTGCAACTTTTGAAAAAATCATTGACGGGATTGACGATATTCGTCCCATTGCGGAAAAATACAATGCTACAGTTGCTCAAATTGTGCTTGCTTGGTACATCAAAAATCCTAATATTTCAGTCGTAATTCCAGGTGCTAAAAAACCTGAACAAGTTAAAAGTAACGTTCAAGCCTTAAAGATTAATTTAACTGATGCTGACTATCAATTAATTGACGAAAAGTTATAATCAAAAAACTCCGATTTTTGTCGGAGTTTTTTTCTTCATTTTTGATTTAACCTTGAACCAACTGGTATAATAATTTTTACTAATAAGAATTGGAGAATTTAATTTATGTTTGAAATTCAAAGCTACCTTCAAAAATGGCGCAAATTTTTAAGTAAATTAGCAAAATATAAATATTTCTTTTTCATTCCCATGATTGCCATTATATTTTTAACAGCTTCTGTAGTGGTTTACCAAGGGGGTGGCCGAAACTTTATGATGCTAATTTTTAGTATCTTAATTGGTTTATTATCATCAATTTGGATTATGTTTACTTTTATTTATCATGATGTTAAAAAAATCATGAAAGTGATTAACTTAAATGATTTATCAGCTTTTGGTAATATGCCTCAATTTGGTAATGCAGGCAAAATGACTGGTAGCCTTAAGCGAGTTGCAAAGGCTAATTTAATTTTTGGATTGTTAATCCTAATTTTAATTATTTTCGCTATCATTAGTTTGATAAATAGCAATTTATTTGGTATTCTAATTTTTATTTTTGGAACTTTAGGTGGAATTTTACTTACCTTTTCAATTTTAGCTAAAGTTGCTGAAAAAGTTACGGATAAACTTCCTTTTTAATTTTATAAGCAAAAGACTTTCCAAAATCAATTTTTGGAAAGTCTTTTTATTTGTTAATTTTATGCTTGAGATCCATGATCGACCAACTTAGCCCAAATATCTCCTACAACTTGAATGATAAGGACCAAAATAACCACTAAAATAGTTGCCACTAAGGTCGTATCATTAGCAAAACGGTTATAGCCATATGAAATAGCCATGTTACCTAAACCACCGGCTCCAATTGCTCCGGCCATTGCAGTCAATCCAACTAAACTAATTAAAGTAACGGTTGAAACTCTAATTAATTCTGGAAAGGCTTCACTAAGATAAACACCTGAGATAATATCCCAATTAGTTGACCCTAACGATTCAGCGGATTCAATCGTTCCTTTGTTAACGCTCTGTAAAGCTACTTGAACTTGACGAGCATAGAAAGGAAATACTCCCACTGATAATGGAACTAAAGCAGCAGTAGTTCCAATTTGTGTTCCCACAATCTTTTGAGTTACTGGTGCAATGAAAGCTAATAAGATAATAAATGGAACCGCACGGAACAATGAAACTAACTTATCAACAATATTAAAGACTACTTTGTTAGGCATAATTCCATCATTATCAAATAACACTAAGGCAACTCCAAAAATCAATCCGGCAATTCCACCAAAAATTGCTGACCAAAAAGTCATATATAAGGTTTGTACGATTGAAGTCCACCAACCGGTTTCACCGTACCAGCCTTGTTGCACAACGTTGGGGAAATTCGTAATAAACCATTCTTTCATTATGCTTCACCTCTCAATTCACTAACTTCGACATCTAAACTTTGCAAATATTCAATTGCTTGTTTTCGTTTAGCATCTTCACCATTTAAATCGACAATCATAATTCCAACAGCTTCATTTCTGAATTTTTCAATATCAGCATACACAATACTGGCAGCAATCTGGAATTTTGAATAAAGGTCAATGATAATTGGTTTAGAAATGGCTTGTGAGAAGTAAATTAATTTTACAAGATGACGATTTTTAGTATCGATGTTAAGTGATTTTAAGATTGAAAAGGCATCAAAATCTCCTCCAACAATTTTACGTGTTACTGGGTTTGTGGATTTAACAAAAACATCAATTAAAGTACCAAGATCAACCACTTTACCTGAATCCATGATTGCTACTTGATCACAAATCCGCTTAATTGCATCCATTTCATGAGTAATTAAAACAACGGTTAAACCACGCTTTTGGTTTAATTCTTGAAGTAAATCTAAAATTTGATTAGTATTTTCAGGATCAAGTGCTGAGGTTGCTTCATCAGAAATCAAAATTTTGGGATCATTAGCTAATGCTCTAGCAATGGCAACTCGTTGTTGTTGTCCCCCTGATAGTTGAGCGGGATAATGTTTTGCATAATCTGCTAAACCAACATCTTTTAATAAACTGCTTGCTTTCTCAGCAATTTCCTTTTCTTTTAAACCAGCATGCTTTAAAGCAAATTCTACATTTTGTTGGACCGTTTTTTGTGATAATAAGTTATAATGTTGAAAAATCATTCCGATTTTCCGTCGTTCTGTTCTTAGTTGTTTATCATCAATGATTTCAACCTTACCGTCTATATTTTTATAAAAGGTTTCTCCAAAGACCTTAACTTCACCACTAGTTGGCTTTTGTAATAAGTTTATAGTTCGAACAAGCGTTGACTTTCCAGCTCCAGAGTATCCTGCAATTCCAAAAATTTGACCTTCTGGAATTCCAAAAGTAACATCAGAAACCGCTTTAATTTGCTTTTTATCTTGGGTAAAATCGACCGATACGTTTTTAAATTCCACAATATTATCTGTCATTATTTTCTCCTTTTAGTGATTTTTAAATAAATTTAATTTAGCAATTCTGGCTACGGCTTCTTTTAGTCTTTCAGGACTAGTTAATAATCCAATTCTGACAAATTGATCTCCTGACTTTCCAAAACCTAATCCTGGAGCTACCGCAACAGCAGCTTGATCAAGTAACAAGTCAGAAAAAATTTCAGATGTGTAGCCTTCTGGAACTGGCATCCAAGAATAAAACGAACCCTTAGCCGAATAAGCATGCCACCCAATTTTTGCTGCTGCTCCTTCAAAAGCATCGCGCCGTTTATCATACAAATCATTTAACTTTGTGACTGATTCTTGAGATTCAGATAAAGCCGCAATTGCTGCTACTTGAATTGCTGGAAAAACACTCACAAATAAATGGGCTTGAATCAAATTAATTGCTTTAATCATGTCAGGATTACCAATGGCAAATCCTAAACGCCATCCTGCCATGTTATATGTCTTAGACATCGTATATACTTCAATACCAACTTCTTTAGCACCAGGTGTCTGTAAAAAACTAAGTGGTTTATTATGATATCCCAATGCCCCATAAGCAAAGTCATGTACAATTCCAATTTGATTTTCTTGCGCAAACTCGACCGTGTTTTTAAAAAAAGCAGGAGTTGCAACTGCTCCAGTTGGATTATTAGGATAGTTAAGGTATAACAGCTTAGCTGCATCCTTTACTTCACTACTAATCGTACCATAATCTGGCAAAAAGTCATTTTCTTCTTTCAAAGGCACTAATTCTAATTTAGCCTTTGCTAAATCTATTCCTGATAAGTAATCTGGATAACCTGGATCTGGCAATAACATAGTATCACCTGGATTCAAAATTGCCAAAGGAAGTTCTACCAATCCTGTTTTAGAACCTCCTAAAATAGCGATTTCTGTATCTGGATTCAATTCAACATTATATTCTCGCTTATAAAAATCAGCGACTGCTTGTTTCAATTCTGGTAGGCCATCAAATGGTGAATATTTGTGATTATCTGGATTTGCAACTGCTCCTTGCATTGCTTTGACAATGTTAGTGGGGGTTGGCTGATCTGGATTACCTTGACCTAAATTAATAACATCTGCGCCTGTGGCAATTTTAGCATTTACTTTTTTAACCAGAGTCGCAAAGAACTGGGTAGGCAAAGATTGTAAAATTTTAGATTCTGGAAAGTCCATTTTTTCTACCTCGATAATTTTTAAGATTAGTTAAATTTATGATTCCAAGCTGGAACTTCAGTCTTACCATATTCTTTTTCAATTACATCAGCTGTTTTCTTAGTTTGGTAAGCTTTTACTACTTTTTTGTAAGTATCATTATCTTTTTGATCTTTATTAGCAGCGATAAAATTAATCCATGGCTTTGAATCTTTATTAAGTGGTTCTGTGAAAATTGCTTTGTCGTTTGGTAATTTGGCAGTTGCAGCATAGTTACCATTAACTACTGAAGCATCAACACTATTTAATAATCTTGGAGTTTGTGATGCATCAACTTCTTGAATCTTCAAGTTTTTGTTATTTTTAGTAATATCATTAATTCCAAGAAGCCCATCTTTGTGCTTCAAATCAATTAACCCCGCATTTTTCAAAAGCACTAGAGCTCGACTTTCATTAGTTGCATCATTAGGAATTGCAATTGATGCTCCATTGGGAAGATCTTTAACGTTCTTGTAAGAATCAGAAAAAAGTCTGATTGGAGTGATAACAGTATTACCAACTGAAACGATGTTAGTGTGATGTTTTTTGTTCCAATCTTTTAAAAATGCATAATGTTGAAAAGCATTAAGATCAACAGAGTGTTGGGTTAAAGCCGCATTAGGTTGTGTATAGTCAGTGAAGTGGACAAATTTTAGCTTAATATTATACTTATCTTTTGCGGTTTCAGCAACTGACTTCCAAACAGCATCATCAGCCTTTGATCCACTCATGATTCCAACTTTAACTACTTTTTCGTCGGATGTACTAGAAGTTTTAGGTCCAAAACTTGCCCATCCAATTGCTACAATAGCAATTAAAACAATGATTCCAATAATCCATTTAACTGATTTTTTCATGATAATTTCCACCTTTATTTTATAATTTATTTTAATAAACAAAAAAAGCATTCATCCTATAATAAAAGGACGAATGCTTTCGTGGTACCACCTTAGTTTACAGAGATCATTGCTGAAATCTGCCTCAGAAATTTCTCTGACGACGCGTCTCAATCAGAAAAACTTTGCTAAGATATCGGTAGCAACCCCGCCACTAGCTCATTTAAAAACTCACTAGTGATTGATTTCAAGCCCATCTTCTTTATTTTCTTTTCATCTCTTCACACCAACCAGAGACTCTCTTAGAAATTCCAATAAATACTCAGCTCTACAATTTGTTTATTTGATTGTTATTATCTTAAAGGTAAATTCAAATTCTGTCAACTAAAATTTTAATTTTTTTAAACAAAAAGACACTCATCATAATGATAAGTGTCTTTTTGTTTGCGTGGCAACGTCCTATCCTCGCAGGAGGCGATCCCCCAACTACTTTTGGCGTGCTGAAGCTTAACTTCTGTGTTCGGCATGGGAACAGGTGTATCCTTCAGGCTATCGCCACCACACTTTTTTTGTGAGAACTTCGTTCTCTCAAAACTAGACAATATTATTTTCTTCCGATTAACTTCCATTGAATCTTCATTCTACTTGGTTAAGTCCTCGACTGATTAGTATTAGTCCGCTTCACGTATCACTACGCTTCCACTTCTAACCTATCTACCTGATCATCTTTCAGGAGTCTTACTTCCATATAGGAATGGGAAATCTCATCTTGAGGCGAGTTTCACACTTAGATGCTTTCAGCGTTTATCTCATCCATACATAGCTACTCAGCAATGCGCCTGGCGGCGCAACTGATACACCAGCGGTATGTCCATCCCGGTCCTCTCGTACTAGGGACAGCTCCTCTCAAATTTCCTGCGCCCGCGACGGATAGGGACCGAACTGTCTCACGACGTTCTGAACCCAGCTCGCGTACCGCTTTAATGGGCGAACAGCCCAACCCTTGGGACCAACTACAGCCCCAGGATGCGATGAGCCGACATCGAGGTGCCAAACCTCCCCGTCGATGTGAACTCTTGGGGGAGATAAGCCTGTTATCCCCAGGGTAGCTTTTATCCGTTGAGCGATGGCCCTTCCATTTGGTACCACCGGATCACTAAGTCCGACTTTCGTCCCTGCTCGACCTGTATGTCTCGCAGTCAAGCTTGCTTTTGCCTTTACACTTTTGGAATGATTTCCAACCATTCTAAGCAAACCTTTGAGCGCCTCCGTTACTATTTAGGAGGCGACCGCCCCAGTCAAACTGCCAACCAGACACTGTCTCCGCGCACGATCAGTGCGCAGGGTTAGAGTGTTCACATAACAAGGGTAGTATCCCACTGACGCCTCCACCGAGACTAGCGTCCCGGCTTCTATGGCTCCTACCTATCCTGTACAAGTTATGTAAACACCCAATATCAAGCTACAGTAAAGCTCCATGGGGTCTTTCCGTCCTGTCGCGGGTAACCTGCTTCTTCACAGGTATCTTAATTTCACCGAGTCTATCGTTGAGACAGTACTCAAATCGTTACGCCTTTCGTGCGGGTCGGAACTTACCCGACAAGGAATTTCGCTACCTTAGGACCGTTATAGTTACGGCCGCCGTTTACTGGGGCTTCATTTCGGTGCTTCGCCGAAGCTAACACTTCCACTTAACCTTCCAGCACCGGGCAGGCGTCAGCCCATATACTTCATCTTACGATTTTGCATAAACCTGTGTTTTTGATAAACAGTCGTTTGAGTCTTTTCACTGCGGCTGGCCGTGAGGCCAGCACCCCTTCTTCCGAAGTTACGGGGTCATTTTGCCGAGTTCCTTAACGATAGTTCTCTCGCTCACCTGAGGATACTCTCCTCGACTACCTGTGTCGGTTTGCGGTACGGGTAATTAATTACTAACTAGAAGCTTTTCTCGGCAGTGTGACGTCAGATCCTTCTCTACTTAAATTTCGATCCTCATCATCGCTTGTCAACTCGCTTAAAAGCATTTAACTCTTAAACTGACTTACGATTTGAACACACCTTTCCATTCGTGTGCTAATCTTAGCCTACTGCGTCCCTCCATCGTTCAAACATAATTAACTAGTACAGGAATCTCAACCTGTTATCCATCGCCTACGCTTCTCAGCCTCGGCTTAGGTCCCGACTAACCCTGGGTGGACGAGCCTTCCCCAGGAAACCTTAGTCATTCGGTGGATCAGATTCTCACTGATCTTTCGCTACTCATACCGGCATTCTCACTTCTAAGCGCTCCAGCAGTCCTTACGGTCTACCTTCATTGCCCTTAGAACGCTCTCCTATCACGCAACGTAGTTGCGTCCGCAGTCTCGGTAATATGCTTAGCCCCGGTAAATTTTCGGCGCAGAATCACTCGACTAGTGAGCTATTACGCACTCTTTAAATGGTGGCTGCTTCTGAGCCAACATCCTAGTTGTCTATGCAACTCCACTTCCTTTTCCACTTAGCATATATTTAGGGACCTTAACTGGCGGTCTGGGCTGTTCCCCTTTCGACGATGGATCTTATCACTCATCGTCTGACTCCCGGACATAAATCAATGGTATTCGGAGTTTATCTGAACTCAGTAATCCTAGATGGACCCCTTGCTCAAACAGTGGCTCTACCTCCATGATTCTAATTCCGAGGCTAGCCCTAAAGCTATTTCGGAGAGAACCAGCTATCTCCAAGTTCGTTTGGAATTTCACCGCTACCCACACCTCATCCCAGCACTTTTCAACGTACACGGGTTCGGACCTCCGGTGCGTATTACCGCACTTTCATCCTGGACATGGGTAGATCACCTGGTTTCGGGTCTACGGCAACATACTATGGCGCCCTATTAAGACTCGCTTTCGCTACGGCTCCGCTTTTTCGGCTTAACCTTGCATGCAACTGTAACTCGCCGGTTCATTCTACAAGAGGCACGCCATCACCCATTAACGGGCTCTGACTGCTTGTAGGCACATGGTTTCAGGAACTATTTCACTCCCCTTCCGGGGTGCTTTTCACCTTTCCCTCACGGTACTGGTTCACTATCGGTCACTAGGGAGTATTTAGCCTTGGGAGATGGTCCTCCCAGATTCCGACGACGTTTCACGTGTGTCGCCGTACTCAGGATCCTGAACTGAGGGTATTTGATTTCATTTACGAGACTATCACTCTCTTTGGTGTAGTTTCCCAACTACTTCAACTATCAAATACTTTTGTAACTCAAATGTTCAGTCCTACAACCCCGAACCACAAGGGTTCGGTTTGGGCTATTCCCCGTTCGCTCGCCGCTACTTAGGGAATCGAAATTTCTTTATATTCCTGTGGGTACTTAGATGTTTCAGTTCCCCACGTCTGCCTCTGCATAGCTATGTATTCACTATGCAGTGACCAGTCATAACACTGGTCGAGTTTCCTCATTCGGAAATCTCCGGATCAAAGCTTACGTACAGCTCCCCGAAGCTTATCGCAGTTAGTTGCGTCCTTCATCGGCTCCTAGTACCAAGGCATTCACCATGCGCCCTTATTAACTTAACCTATAATCCGACGGATTATAAATTATTTGAGTTTTAGCGATTAAAACTAATTAAAAAACTCAAAAATAACACAATGGTTATTTCTCGGTTCAATTATATAAAAATATAATTATTACAGAAAATAATATTATCTAGTTTTCAAAGAACAAAAATGACACTAACGTGTCAATGGAGAATGTAGGGTTTGAACCTACGTCTTCTTACTTGCAAGCAAGTAAGCGCTCTCCCAACTGAGCTAACTCCCCATATAAGAGTAGATACTCTCAAAACTGAGCAAGATTTTGATTAATGTAAGGTTCCGAATTATTCCTTAGAAAGGAGGTGATCCAGCCGCAGGTTCTCCTACGGCTACCTTGTTACGACTTCACCCTAATCATCTGTCCCACCTTAGGCGGCGGACTCCTAAAAGGTTATCCAACCGACTTTGGGTGTTACAAACTCTCATGGTGTGACGGGCGGTGTGTACAAGACCCGGGAACGTATTCACCGTGGCATGCTGATCCACGATTACTAGCGATTCCAACTTCATGCAGTCGAGTTGCAGACTGCAATCCGAACTGAGAACGACTTTAAGAGATTAGCTTGACCTCGCGGTTTCGCAACTCGTTGTATCGTCCATTGTAGCACGTGTGTAGCCCAGGACATAAGGGGCATGATGATTTGACGTCGTCCCCACCTTCCTCCGGTTTATCACCGGCAGTCTCTCTAGAGTGCCCAACTTAATGCTGGCAACTAAAGACAAGGGTTGCGCTCGTTGCGGGACTTAACCCAACATCTCACGACACGAGCTGACGACAACCATGCACCACCTGTCATTCTGTCCCCGAAGGGAACCTCTAATCTCTTAGAGTGGCAGAAGATGTCAAGTCCTGGTAAGGTTCTTCGCGTAGCATCGAATTAAACCACATGCTCCACCGCTTGTGCGGGTCCCCGTCAATTCCTTTGAGTTTCAACCTTGCGGTCGTACTCCCCAGGCGGAATGCTTAATGCGTTAGCTGCGGCACTGAAAGGCGGAAACCTTCCAACACCTAGCATTCATCGTTTACGGCATGGACTACCAGGGTATCTAATCCTGTTTGCTACCCATGCTTTCGAGCCTCAGCGTCAGTTACAGACCAGATAGCCGCCTTCGCCACTGGTGTTCCTTCATATATCTACGCATTTCACCGCTACACATGAAGTTCCACTATCCTTTTCTGCACTCAAGTTTATCAGTTTCCGATGCACTTCTCCGGTTAAGCCGAAGGCTTTCACATCAGACTTAATAAACCGCCTGCGCTCCCTTTACGCCCAATAAATCCGGACAACGTTTGCCACCTACGTATTACCGCGGCTGCTGGCACGTAGTTAGCCGTGACTTTCTGGTTAGATACCGTCACACTGTGAGCAGTTACTCTCACAGCCGTTCTTCTCTAACAACAGAGTTTTACGAGCCGAAACCCTTCTTCACTCACGCGGCGTTGCTCCATCAGACTTTCGTCCATTGTGGAAGATTCCCTACTGCTGCCTCCCGTAGGAGTATGGGCCGTGTCTCAGTCCCATTGTGGCAGATTACCCTCTCAGGTCTGCTACGTATCATTGCCTTGGTGAGCTATTATCTCACCAACTAGCTAATACGCCGCGGGTCCATCCAAAAGCACTAGCACCAAGGCCAGCTTTCAAACAAGAACCATGTGGTTCTTGTTGTTATACGGTATTAGCATCTGTTTCCAGGTGTTATCCCCTTCTTCTGGGCAGGTTACCCACGTGTTACTCACCAGTTCGCCACTCAGTCGGATCCAAAATCAGTTTGGTGCAAGCACCAAACTTCAAATGGGCGACTTCGTTCGACTTGCATGTATTAGGCACGCCGCCAACGTTCGTCCTGAGCCAGGATCAAACTCTCATTTTAGAAATGAGAACTTTACTAGCTCTTATTTATTTGTTTTTGCAAATTGACATTGCATTTGTTTAATTTCTAAACCAAGTTTAAAAATTATCCTTACACTTTATTGTAATCAAAATCTTGTTCAGTTTTCAAAGATCTACTCATTAATGTGCCGTCTCAAACGGTACTTTATTAATATATCACGTTGGTCAAGAAAGGTCAAGAACTTTATTCAATAAATTTTAAAATCATTTAAAACTCATTAAAAGCTTAACACTTCTGCGTCAACAATATTTAACTATATACTAATAAATTTAATTTGTCAACGTTTTGGTCAAAAAAAGTCAAAATACTTAATCTTCTTTTTTATATAGATCAATTCCTAATTCTGGATGCAGATTTAAATAATTTTTTGTGAATTTATCAACTGCTGCTTTATCACTTGTATTAATTCCACTTCTGCGCATATCAGCAAATAAGCCTCGATAAAATTTATCAAATTGAGGATTGTAAAGTGATTGAAGTTGCTTAGCATTCACATTTACCCAATCAATTAAATGTTGACCATTATTTATAATCCCCTGTTTTTGTAAATACTTAAATAATTTTTTCAAAGCAAAGGGAATGATATGATACATTTCCTTTGTTTTTTCGTCTTCTTCTAATAAAAGCATAAACCGCGAAAACATTATTTCCTGTAAAAGATCTGCATTCCATTGAGCTGGTTCTTTATCTAAACCTACAATCGCAATTTCTGAAAAACTATCAATAATAGCATCAATTGCTCGAACTTGTTCCGAGTTTAATTTAGCAACATCTGCTTCAGCATCAATAGCATCTAACCAGCCATCAATCATTTCACCTACTACTCGGGTTTGTTTTTCTTTATCCATTAATCTCAGCTCCTTTGATAATATTATACTATCATTCGTAAGATAGGTATAATAGAAAAAAATAGATACAGAGGAGTTTTTAGAATTGGAAAAAATTGCAATCGTGAGTGCTAAACGTACACCAATTGGTAAAATCAACGGTCAACTCAGTAGCCTAACATCAGTAAAATTAGGAGTAATTACAGCTCAAGCTACCCTAAAGGCAGTTAATTTAGATGCACAACTAATCGATCAAGTAATCTTCGGAAATGTCATTCAAGCTGGTGGAGGACAAAACGTTGCTCGTCAAATTGAGTTAGAAACCAAAATTCCAAATACTAGTACTGCTTGTACAATCAATCAAGTTTGCGGTTCTGGAATGAAAGCTATTCGTTTAGGTCAGCAAGCAATCTTAACTGGTGATGCTGAAATAGTGTTGGTTGGTGGAACTGAAAGTATGTCAAATGCACCTTACTTAAATTCTAAAGTTCGCCAAGGCCACAAATTTGGATCCTTCACCATGGAAGATAGTATCGAAAAGGATGGCTTAAACGATTTTCGCACCAATGCTCCCATGGGAATTACGGCTGAAAATATAGCCGAAAAATTCAACATTTCTCGTGCAGATCAAGATCAATTTGCCCTTGATTCACACAAAAAAGCTGCTCAAGCAATTAAAAATGAGTATTTTGCAGAAGAAATTGCACCTGTAACCATTAAAAACCAAAAATCAACCACCGTAATTAAAAATGACGAAACCGTTCGTCCCGATACCACAATTAAGCAATTAAACAAATTACGCACAGTTTTTAAAAATAACGGAACTGTCACCGCTGGAAATGCTGCCAGTTTAAATGATGGAGCATCAGCCTTAATTTTAATGAAGGAAAGTAAAGCACAATCACTAAACTTAAAGCCTTTAGCAATCATCGACAATTTTGCAGAAACAGGATGCAACCCAGATATCATGGGGTATGCTCCTCGTTACGCAGTAGAAAAATTATTGCAAAAAGACCAAAAGAAGATTGCTGATTATGATTTATTCGAACTAAACGAGGCCTTCGCATCTCAAAGTCTAGCTGTTGCTAATGACCTTCAAATTCCTATGGAAAAATTAAACATTACTGGGGGAGCAGTCGCTTTAGGTCATCCGCTTGGAGATTCTGGAGCACGAATCCTCATCACCCTAATCAACAATTTAAAACGAACTAACCAAAAATCAGGAATTGCCACCCTTTGTATTGGTGGAGGTATGGGTATGGCAATGAGTATTCATACGGTCTAAGTTTCTAAATACTTTAGTTGTAAAACTAGATTTTATTCTTTATAATTGAATATCGTTAATAAATAAGTAAGGAAGTGTTTAATTATGACTTGTGTTTACGTACGTAAAGCAACTGAAAAGGATTTGCCAGAAATTAAAAAAATCATCGATGCTGGGCGTGGCTTCTTAAAAGAGCAAGGCATCAACCAATGGCAAGGTGCTTATCCAACTACTGAAGACATTAAAAAGGACATTGATAATAGTACTTCATATGTAATCGATGTTGACGGAAAGGTTGCCGGTTCGGCTACTCTTCATTTAGGAATTGACCCTGATTACATTGAAATGGAAGAAGGAGAATGGGATAACGGAGCAACTGCTCATTATTCAGCAATTCACCGAGTTTCAGTTTCACACGAATACCGCGGCCAAGGCTTAGCTGGTAAATTAATCAGTGGATTATTCACCGTCTCATCATTACTTGGCTTTAAAGATGTTAGAATTGATACACACCCAATGAATAAAGGAATGCAACACATCATTTTATCCTGTGGGTTTACTAAAAAAGGAATTATCCGAACTAAAGCCGAAGACGACGATCGTTTCGCTTACCAAATCGAATTACACTAATAGGAGTTTTAAATGAGTAATGAAGCAGTTTTAATCAAATTGATTATTATGGTTCTTGCCGCAATCTTAGTAACCATTGCCAGTTTAGTTTGGTCATATAAAACCCAACACACTTGGCACTCAAAACGATTTGCCGCATTAACCATCTTATTAATTGGTTTTGTTTTCATCTTCATTATCCTAATTTAAAATAAAAGACCCCGAAAAATTTTTTGGGGTCTTTTTTAAGCTAAAATTCGAATAATTGCAAGCGAGATAATTCCCACTGCCACAATTATCAATAGATTTTTACTGATGATTGCTGAAATTACAGTAGGAATTGAAGCTAATAAATTTTCAATATTTAGCGTAGGCAAGTGACCTAAATGTTGTTCAAATAAGCCACTAAACCACAGTGCTGACATAATTACGACTGGTACAAAACTTAAAAATTCAACAACTGAAATTGGTAATTCAAACTTTTTTAATAGAATAAATGGAATTACCCTCGTTAACCAAGTTACAATGCCACAACCAATGATGACCAATATCACAAATTTAAAAGAAAGCATTTTTAATTTTCACTCCTAACCAACACCCAACCAAGCTCACTACCAAAAGGAGCAAACTACTGGGGACAAAAATCAAGCCAATGTAAGTTAAAACTAACGTGACTAATACCATCAAGATTTGTAGTTTGAAAGGCATCGTTTTATCTGCTGCAATTTGCAGATACAGTAACCCAATAAACATGGCGATAAAGGCAAAATCAAGGCCAAACTGATTAGGATCAGGAATCAAACTACCTAGGCTGCCACCTACGCCAGATGCTAAGACCCAGGTTAAATAAGCAATGATGTTCGCACTATTTAACCATTCAAAGGTAATTATCCGATGGGTATAGTTCAATTTATTCATGGTTAAGGCAAAGGTTTCGTCAGTTAGAAGTGAACCTAAAATAATGTTGCGCGTCATTGATTCCTTTTTCAGATACGGTGCCACCGTCATCCCCATCAATAACATCCGGGCTGACAGTAAAAAAACAGCAACTAAAATTGATAGCATTGTCCCTCCTGCGACCAGCATACTAACGATGACAAACTGCGCTGCCCCCGAATACGTGATTGCTGACATCAAAACAATTACTAACACATTTAATCCTGCCGCTTTCGCAACAATTCCAAATGCTAAGCCAACCCCAATGTAGCCTGATAAAGTCGGAATTGTATCTTTAATTCCGGAACGTACTGATAGATTACTATTCACAAGGATCCATCCCTTCACTTTCGATTTATAATCTTAATTATTATATAATTAATTTGTGGAAATTTTTAGCTAAAATTAAAATCAAATATAATTAACGTATAAAAATGAATTGATTATGGTGGAAATTACGTAAATAATAGAGTAAAATAAAGAATATCGATAAGCGAACAAACGTTCACATTTTAAAAATAGAAAGGTGTTTTTATGGCCTCAAGTTCTAAGAAAAACGCTCAAGATGCTCGTCAAGCTGAGCTTGATAAAGCATTAAAACAAATTAAAAAAGAATTTGGTACTGGAGCAATCATGCGTATGGGTGAAACCCCCGAAAACTCAGTTAGTGCAATTTCGACTGGAATTTTATCATTAGATATTGCCCTTGGAGTCGGTGGATTTCCTCGTGGTCGTGTGGTTGAAATCTTCGGTGCCGAATCTTCTGGTAAAACAACAATTGCCTTACAAACCGTTGCAGAAACACAAAAAAATGGTGGAACTGCTGCCTATATTGATGCGGAAAACGCCATGGACCCCGAATATGCCAAGGCACTCGGGGTTGATATCGATAATCTCCTTCTTTCACAACCAGGAACTGGTGAAGAAGGTCTTCGAATTGCCGATGCCTTAATTGGCTCTGGTGCAATTGATTTAGTCGTAGTTGATTCAGTCGCTGCCCTAGTTCCTAAGGCAGAAATTGAAGGTGATATTGGTGATTCACACGTTGGTTTACAAGCTCGTTTAATGTCACAAGCTCTTCGTAAATTAACTGCCAACATCAACAAAACTAATACCGTTGTGATTTTCATTAACCAACTTCGGGAAAAAGTTGGAGTGATGTTTGGTAATCCTGAAACTACTCCTGGTGGTCGGGCCTTGAAATTCTATTCCAGTGTCCGTTTAAGAGTTAGTGGAACCAAACAACAAAAAGACGGTCAGGAAGTGGTTGGGAAAGAAACCAAGATTAAAGTTGCCAAAAACAAGGTGGCTCCTCCATTCAAGACTGTGGACACCCTTATGAGTTTTGGTAAAGGGATTGAACCCGTTGCTGATATGGTGAACTTAGCGGTTGATAAAGATATTATCGACAAATCCGGTTCATGGTATTCATATGGTGAAGAACGTCTAGGTCAAGGTCTTAACAAGACCGTCGCCAACTTGAACGAAAAACCTGAATTAGTGGAAGAACTAAATCACAAAGTTCGGGTAGCCTACGGAATTGAAAAAGAAGAACCTACTAAAACAGAAAAAGTAGAAAAGCCTGCAAAGGCAACTAAGGAAACTGATAAACCAGCTGAAGATCCAACTTTAGACGTTTAAATCAAAAAACTCTCAAAATAATCGTAATTGACTATTTTGGGAGTTTTTATTTTGGAAAAATCGTTAGTAATTTCAAGGTCACAAAGCATTTCAGCTCTTTCTTTGGTATAATAAAGACACAATTAAATAGCTGGGGTGCTTAACGGCTGAGATTATACCCATTGAACCTGATCTAGGTAATGCTAGCGGAGGTAATCTGACAAACAGTTGTCTAATTTTAATAAAACAAAAGCCGTCTTCTTAATTGAAGATGGCTTTTTCTTTGGAGGAAGCTATGATGAACAACATTGAGGTCCAAAACTTCAACTTTAAGTATCAAAAAAATGAGAACCCAATTTTCAAAAATGTCGATGTCACTTTTCCCGGTGGTGAGATTTCACTCCTAACAGGTCCATCCGGTTGTGGGAAATCAACGTTGATGATGATCATTGCGGGGTTAGCTGGTAAGACCACATACAGTGGGAAAATTAAAATTAATGGAACCAACATTAAAAAGATTTCGCCACTTGAACGGGCCAAACTAATTAGCATGATGTTTCAAGATCCCAATCAACAATTTGTCATGCAAAAAGTCAGTGAAGAACTAATTTTTGCGTTAGAAAACATTCAAACTCCTCCAGCGGAAATTGAAGCTCGGGTCCAAGCGGCGTTAGCTTTTTGTGAGATTCAACCTTTGGCACAACGAAAAATCATCACCCTTTCTGGTGGTGAAAAACAAAAAGTAATTCTGGCAACCATGGTGGCCTTAGATTCTGACATTCTGTTGTTAGACGAACCCTTTGCTAGTATTGATTTACCAGCTAAGCAAGCCATTCTGGAAAAATTAGTTAAACTGCAACAAGAAAGGCACAAGACAATCATCATCTCGGACCATGATTTAACTGGTTATGCAGGCTTAGTTAAGCATTTATTCCGAGTGGAAGGAACTTCAATTAAAGAACTTTCAGCTCCGGAAACTTACAAAATTTTAAATAACGATTATCAACCAGATATACATTTTAATTTGCCAATGAAAAATTACGACATTAATGTAGCTGATTTTAGTTTTAAAGCCCAACAACACACTTTGTTGACTTGTCCTGATTTTAAATTTTATCAAGGGTGTACCTTGCTAACTGGTGCCAGTGGAATTGGTAAATCGACGCTCTTTCGTTCACTTACGAAGCTCAAAAAGTACAGTGGAGATGTTTTTTTAAATGGAAAAAATATCAAAAAAATAAAGGATCAACTATTTTATCAACAAATTGCTTTAATTTTTCAAAATGCCAACGACCAATTCTTAAACGTAACCGTTGCCGAAGAACTACAATTAGCAAAAGCAACTGCCCTATCAGACTTTTGGACTGATGAAAAAATTACAGCTACTTTAAAGACCCTACAACTTGACGATAAAATGGAACAAGTGGTTTACACGCTGAGTGGTGGACAAAAAAAGAAACTACAAATCTTATTAATGTTAATTCGGGACCCTCAAATTATGTTACTAGACGAACCATTTGCTGGACTAGACCGCCATTCAGTAGAAATCGTGGAAAACTTAATTCAAACTGAGTTTATCAAACGACAACATTCCGTAGTAGTTATCAGTCACCAAATTTTCCACTTCAATCAGTTCTTTGATTATCACATTGAATTTGCTGACCAAGCCTTAACTTACAAGGAGGTGCTCTAATGAATCCTGCCATTAAGTTATTACTCGTCTTTTTGATTGCCTTTGAAATTTCTTTTATCACTAACATCACTCTAAACGTGGTGATTATCGTAGTCTGTCTAGCTTACTTAATTTGGAAACGTGTCAACTTTAAAACAGTTGGAATGTTTTGCTTAATTGCCCTTCTCCCTGCTTTAGGAATTTTCTTCTCTCAATTTTACTATGGTGATGGGTTAGTAATGGGCACAGCCTTATTAACTCGGCTTTACGCTTATGTTTTTTTGGGATTAAGTTTTTCTTTAACCACGTACATGGTTGAGTTAGCCAATTCACTTGAACAAAATGCTCATGTACCTGCAAAATTTGTTTACGGTGTGTTAGCTGCCATTAATCTGGTTCCACGTTTACAATACGAAATTAGAGTAATTCGAGCTAATGGTAATATGCGAGGCAAAGTTTTGCACCCATGGATGCCAACTTTATACTTTAAAGCCTTAATTGTCGCCATTGGCTGGTCAAATGACTTGGCTCAAGCAATGGAATCTCAGGGATTTGTGGAAAATCAGCCACGAACTTTTTTCAAAATTAGCAAAATTCATCTCAAAGATTGGATTATTTTATTAGCAAATTTAATCGTAGTTCAGTTAATTATTTTTATTCACTAAGGAAAAATCATGTCATCTACTTATCGTTCTATCTTGCAACAATTGAAAAATTACAACATTTCTATAACTAAGATTGCTCAGCTAGCAGTTAATTATCAAGGACTTTATAGCCAAGTTCCTACGATTGAAACTGCTGAAAAGTTATTAAAAGAAATCATCCAACAACCTCCAGTTTCTGAGAACTTGTTATTTTGTTTTGCCTTAGAAAATAATAAATTAAGCGAACCCCTAGCTACAATTTACCAAAATGAAGATGTTACAAATCCTCTATTACTTCAAATTGCAGCCACCTTTGGAACGATTGGAATTTCAAATTATTTTGAAATTAAATTAAATCATCCAAAACTACTAAATCTATCAAAAAATGCCAAAGTAAATGATATTGCATTATCATTAGCAGCTGCATTATCGGGAGAATTTGCCCAATTGGATTCGTAGTTTTATTAACGATTCAAAGTTATAATTAGACAAAGGAATGGTGATTTTGATGACTAAAAAAGCCTTAATTGTAATTGATATGCAAAACGGATTATCTAACATTGAAAAGTTTGATTCAGTTCTATTAAATGTTAATCAACGAATTGATTTATATCATAAAGAAAATCAGGAAGTTATTTTCATGCAACACATTGATAAAGAAATGCCTATTGTTAGTAAAAATTGGCAATTATTTGAAAAACTTCACAACACAAATGATGATAAGTACTTTAACAAATACCATCCAGATTCATTTTTAAATACCGGCTTAGAAAGCTACTTAAAAATGAATCAGATTGAAAGTATTGAGTTATGTGGAGCACAAACCGAATATTGTGTTGATACCACAATTAAAGTTGGTTTTCATTTAGGGTTTAAATTAACCATAACCCCAAATTGTTTTTCAACTTTAAATACTCCTACTTTTTCAGCCAATCAAATTAATAACTGGTATTGGAAAATTTGGAATAATAAATTTGTAAATTTAAGCTGAGCAAAAATCCTGTCGAAACTCTGGCAGGATTCTTTAATTCAATTTCAAAACATTAATCCAACCATAATAACTAAATTGACAAAGATTTCGATCTAGTTTAATTGTTTCATCTTCAGTAAAAGCATGTTTTAAAATATCATAAAAAGTTGCCGTATTTGAATACACAAAAAAGTGAATTTGCCGTTGATCTGGTACAAAATCAGTTGGTAAAATGTTCTTTTGTTCCATTTTAGCAATAACTTGAACTACTTTATCGGTAAAAAATTGAGTAATCATTTCCGCTAAATTGTTATACTTAGACCCATTGGTTTTAAATAGCAGTAATTCAGCAATTTCCCGATTTTGATAAACTGCATGAATTACATCATCCATATTTAAAACTTTTTCTAACCAAATCTGATTAATATTATCTGAACTCATGCATTGAAGGGCTTCATTAATTTGCTTAGTATAAATTGTTTTTAAATCATACAAGAGCGGACTAACTAACTGTGCTAATAAATCATCTTTTGATTTAAAATGTTTATAAAAAGCTCCCGTCGTTAAATTAGCTTGACGACAAATATCTCGCAATTTTGTATCTTTAAAACCCTGTTCTAAAAAAGACTGTTTTGCCGATGCTAGCAGTAATTCATTAGTCATTTCATAATTACGTTTTGTTCCCATTTTCGTACCTCGATATTTTTTCTTGCAAGATTAAAGTAACGATGTTATCTTAAATAAAGTAACAGTGTTATCTAATTGCATATGTAGCTAAAAATTACTTAGGAGAATTAAAGTGAAAAAGATCATTAAAGTTTCTAGTATTTTATTTTCATTTATTACAATAGCATTATTTTTAACTGGTTGTAAAAGTCAAAGTAGCCAAAAATCAGATAAAATCAATGTAGTAACCACAACTAATTTTTATTCAGAACCTGCCAAAGCAGTTTTAGGCAACCACGGAAAAGTTGAGTACATTGTAAAACCTGGAATTGATCCACATGAATTTACTCCCAAAAATTCTGATGCAGCCACTGTCAATAAGGCAACCGTCGTCATTGAAAATGGTCTTGGTTATGATGAGTGGATGAAGAAGTTGGACAGTAATAATAGTAATGAACCAAAGATTATCAATGTTGGTAAATTAATGAATAAAAAAAATGGAGACAATGAACACATTTGGTATAATCCTAACACCATGAGAATCCTGGCTGACAAATTAGCCAAAACTTATGGTGAGATTCAACCCAACCACAAAAAAGAATTTGAAAAAAATGCCACCACTTATAAAAATAAAATGAAAAAAAATCAAGCATTAGTCAAAGAATTAGCTGCTAAGAGTGATCATCAAAAAGTTGCTGTTAGTGAACCAGTTTTTAATTATTCTCTTGAGGCCATGGGTTACAAAGTTACTGACCCTGATTTTGCTAACGCTATTGAAAAAGATGTTGATCCATCACCAAAAGACCTTGTTAAAGTTCGCGATGAAATCAAACATCACAAAATCGCATTTTTTGTCGAAAATACACAATCAAAAAATAAGACGGTCAACGATTTAGTTGAGCTCGCTAAAAAACATAATGTACCAGTAGTTAAAGTAACAGAAACAGTGCCTGCTGGAACTAACTATTTCGATTGGATGAATAGCCAATATGAACAAGTTAAAAAAATTCAAGATAAAGACTAATTTTTAGATTTTAATTGAGTGTTTTAGTTCTATAATAGAGTTAAACGCACTGAAAGGAATATTAATTATGTACTTAGTTTGGATTCATTTAATCACCTGGATGGTCATTTTGGTAACCACGACATTAGCATTATTTACTCAATCACAAAAGTTGAGTACGATTTCAATGATGATTACGCGGATTGGATACTTATTTGCAATTGTAACTGGTGTATTACTAGTCAGCCATGCGTTTCCCAATCATCCAGCTTTAACCATTATTAAAGTTATTTTAGGAATCGTTTTAATTGGGGTCATTGAAATGGCCTTTGCCACTAAAAGTCGGAAACGTTTATCATTAGGTCTTGCCTGGTTGGTCATTTTCTTCATCTTACTGGTTGGTGGATTAGGACTATATCTAACTAGTGGATATCCTTTAAATCAATATTTATAAGCAAAAATCGATCTGCCATGTGCAGACCGATTTTTTATTATCTGAATTTTTGGTTAAACAATTCTGTTATTTTCAAGGCCGGCTTAATTAGCCTCATTTCCAATAAAATATAAATTATCATAGTGATTAATGATTGTATTAAAAAACATCTGCACCGATATTTTTCATTTATCATCAGCTACTCTCTGATTAAAATAAACCACGAACTTTTTAACTACAATTACCACTACAAAATTAAAAATTAAAATAAATAAGACTTGTTCTAATCCGAGTAAATTCTTTGAAACCTGAATCGAAAATGATCCGCTATTATATGTATTATTTTTTACAAATTCGTTCCAATCGGAACTATAAACCACCATTTTACCAAAAACTGAATAAGCCGATAAAGTTAGCATTGGTAAAATATATTTTAAAAACCGAAACTTAATGTTTTCCATCACACCAGTTGCAACAATTACGCCATTTAACAAGGCTGGAATTAAATAAATGATTGCCGCAAAAATTCCCAAAGATTCAATTGCCAGAAAACTTCCTGCTGTAAAATAGACTAAAATATCAAAAGCGAGTGCCAGTAAAATAACTAATAAAGTAAACATAATAATTCTCCTTCATAGAATTGTTTCATTAAAGTTATCGTACGTTAAAATAGTTATTTTACCTAGCTAATTATCGTAGCACTGCCAAAATCGAATGTCTATAAATAGGTTACATGTTAGAAAGCTTGGTAAATAAAGGTTTCTGATAGGTAAAACTTTAACTCAAAATCAAAAAAAATTCCCCCACACAATTATGAGAGAATTTTATTTTGGTTAAATTACTTATTTATCTAACAAATGAGTCCGGCCTAACATCTTAGCAATTGCCATTGAGAGTACTCCACTAAAAAGAAAAACTGAAACATAACTAACGATAAATAACGCAGCAATCATGCCAAAGCTAAACCCAGCATAATCGTGTTTAATTAATTGGTAACCAAACGTTACAATGGTCGTCGTTAAAGTTGATAAAAACATCCCAAGTTTTCCATAATTTTTGTAACCAGTGAAGGCAAAACCTAATTCAGATCCAATTCCTTGTACTAAACCTGAAATTAAAGTTGCAGCTCCCCAAATTCCACCTAGCAGCATTTCAACAGCTGCTCCTAGAAATTCAGCAAGCAATCCTGAACCAGGTTTCTTAATTACCATTAATGCTAATGGACCACCAATTGTCCAAAACCCAATTAAAATGGCACCACTAAAGGGAGCTAATCCCATTGGAGTTAATACTGCAGTAACTGCAGTGTAAATAGGATCCATGATCCAAAAAATCAGTCCACATACAATCCCAATTAAAGTTACTAAAATAATGTCTTTCAAATGCCATTTGTTCATAATCTTCCTCCAAAAATTAATTTTCCCAAAATAAAAAGCTCTCGGCCACAAGCAGAGAGCTTTAGAAAAATCAATTTTTGCAGATTGTATCGCGAATACAATCTTTAATCATCTAAAGTTAGAAAGTTTCCTTCGATAGTACAAACTATATCAGGTTCAATGGGTTTAATCTCAGCTCGTGGCACCCCAACTTTTTATTTATATGTGTTTAGTATAGCATAAGTTTTTCTTAAAGCAACTTAACTTTTAAATTAGCCAGTAAAGTTTCATCATCAAGCATAGCTAAATTATCAAAGGTGGCCGTTAAAAAACTAGCCGCCTGAACAGGAAATTTTTGCATTGCTAATTCCGCAGCGACCGGTAAAATACCAGTTGCATAAGCGAGAGCAACTAATGAAGCATCTTGACTAAGGAAAACTCCTAAAATGCCATCTAACACATCCCCCATTCCAACATTAGTACAAAGTAGCGGTGCGTTATTTTCAATTAAATAAACTTGCTCGCCATCCGTCACAATATCAGTTGCCCCAGAAACTACAACTTTACAATTCAATTTTTGCGCCGTTTGTTTTGCAATTTCAACTCGATCACCGTCACCACTTCCCGCATCAATGCCATGTGATTCCCAAGCGACGCCTGACAAAGCAGCTACTTCTCCCATGTTTCCCCGAACAACAGCCACTTGAACGTTTTTCAATAATTGTTGCGCCCGTTCCGTCCGAATCGTGGAAGCTGCTACGGCAACGGGATCAAAGACAACGGGAATTCCCATCTCATTCGCCTTTTCCCCAATCGTTAACATCAACATTTGCGAAACTGGACTAGTTGATCCCAGGTTTAAAGTCACGGCATTTGCCAAACTAGTGAGTTCTTTAGCTTCTAATGGATCCGCAATCATAATTGGCGATCCACCAATGTAATTAATCCCATCCGCCACGTGCTGTGGAGTCACGTGATTAGCCACATTTAAAACAATCGGACTTTTAGCCCGCACTTCTTTAATCATTTCATTCATTTTATTTTCCTCGCTTTTTTAAAATTTGGATTGTTTGCTTAATATTTTCACTTTTAGCAATCGCAGAAATGACCGATACACCCGAAATCGGTGCTTTCTGTAATTCAGCGACATTATTAGTATGAATTCCACCAATCGCCACAATTGGTAATTGGGTATGTTCAGCAACTTTCGTTACCCCACTTACGCCAATTGGTGCTTTCACTTTTTGCTTACTGGTCGTCGCAAAAATTGGACCAACCCCTAAATAATCAACTAAGTCCAACTCAGGCGCACTCTTCTTTAATTCGGTCACATCATGAACCGATAATCCAATCATTAAATCCGGTGATTGTTCACGAATCACATGCACTTTTTCATCAGTTTGGCCAACGTGAATTCCGTCTGCCCCAATCGCCTTAGCCAATTCATAGTCATCATCCACAAATAGCGGAATTTGATATTGCTGAGTAATTTTATGCACTAACTTTCCTAATTCATACTTTTCTTTTTCGGCTAACTGGCTGCCATCTTTTTCTCGAAATTGGACAGCAGTTACGCCTGCTTCACAAGCGGCTTGCACAATCGTTAATAATTGTTTCGCACTATTTTCGGTATTTTGCGTCCCAATTACCAGATAAACTGCTAAACATTTTGGATTAAATTTCATGATTACTCCATTCCCCGTGATTTAACGGACCATGACCATGACCAATTGGCAATGGTTGACTAATAATAGTAACTAAATATTGATGGGCTTGCCGAATCGCAGTGGCTAAATCGATTCCTTGTGCTAAATAAGCCACAATTGCTGATGACAAAGTATCACCAGTTCCATGCGTCCGAATCGTATCAATTCGCTTGGATTCCAACCAGAATTCATTATCTTCCCCTAGTTTTACAAAATCATACACCACGTCTTCATGACCATGACCACCTTTAATAATGACATTGGGACACCCGAGCTCTTGAATTCTTTTTGCTGCATTTAACATATCAACCTGTGTCTCCACTTTTTGCTCAGATAACAATTCAGCCTCGGGTAAATTAGGGGTGACTAACGTAGCCAAGGGTAGCAACTCTTGTTTCAAGGTTTGAATTGCTTCATCCGTTAGCAATTTCGCACCACCTTTTGCCACCATTACCGGATCAACTACCAAATTAGGAATATGATATTTCTGTAAATTTTCTACTACAATCTTGACTCGTGCGGAATCAAATAAGGCCCCTGTTTTTGCTGCACGAATGTCAAAGTCGGTCATAATTGAGGCAAATTGCGCATCAATAATTGATTTAGGTAGTGGATACAAGTCTTGCACCCCATAAGTATTTTGGGCCGTGACCCCGACCACTACATTTGTACTAAACGTGTGACAAGCTTGCATCGTTTTAATGTCAGCTTCCATTCCAGCTCCACCACCAGAATCAGTTCCGGCAATCGTTAAAGCTTCGGGAAATTGGGTTAATTCAGCCATCATTAAGCCTCCATTGCTTGAGCAAAAAAATTAAGTTCGTCAATTACACTAATACGAAACGCCGCAATTGCAGCGTCATAATCTTTATGATTAACCTTTTTATCCAATAACTGAAACATCGTTTCACCAAAGTTTTCTTCGGTGCTAGCATAAAAGTCAATCCAGTCTTTAAAGGGATTGGTAGCATTGTCTTTTCCTTGTTTGATCAATTCATTTGCCACGTAGTTATAAACATAAGGACAGGCTTGCATCGAAGCTAACCCTAACTCGGGTGATTTCGCTAATGACTTTTGCATATGGTTTAGATAATGTGCGGTCGTCACTTTTTGCTGAAGATCATTCGTCATAATCGTCTCAGTATCAGTTTCAGCCACACGCAATAAAACTTGGTGAGCTCCATTTTCCATATCAATATCATGTTCAGTGACCGCCAATAATTTTGGATCTAATGCCCCTAAAATCTTTTGATACAAATGCAAAAAACTTGCCAAGTATAAATTATCTTGTTGCGTGTACCTAATTAAAGCGGCTTTGGGTAACTTACCCGCAGCAATCCCGTTCACAAATTCATTTTCAAAAAACTGTGGCATGATATCAGCAACGTTCGCCTTCATTTGCTCTGATAATAATGTGTTTGTCATTCTCAATCTCCTATCCATTTTTTGACAAAATAAAAAGTCCCCAGCCATGAGCTGAGGACTCCATCATTAATATCTTTAAATGCCAAAAAAGGCATTGGATTAATCATAAAGTAATAAGTTTCCTGCGATAGTATTAGCTATATCAGGTTCTATGGGTATAATCTCAGCTCAAGGCACCCCAACTTTTTATTTTTATGTGCTTAGTATAGCATAATTTTTCTGACTAGCAATTATTTATGAAAAAGTTTGCTAGCTCCCAAATAAAGAACAGCAACAATTCCCATCGTAATGAAGGTAGCTCCTGTAAAGTCTTGAATAACGGCTAGTTGTTTCAAACCGAGATAAAGCAAAACTCCAATCACTAGTGAACTTACAGCAATTAAGTTAAAACCATCGTGATACCAAAGTTTCCCATTAGCATCAGATAAACTAGTTTGATTATAACTAGATTTATTTAAAATAAAGTAGTCAACTATCATAATCGCAATAATTGGTCCTAATAACATTCCAGTGTAATCCAAGAAGGAAATAAAGGAATTCAAGAAACTACCACTTAAAATTGGAATAAAAGTTAAAATCATGGAAGCAATCGTAATTACGACTAATGATTTGTTAAGACTTAATTTCGGCGTCATATTATTTAAAGCGGAGGCTCCAGCCTGAATGTTAACAGCGTTGGCAGTCATACTAGTCAAAACAATTACCAACATCGCAATTAATCCCAGACCTAATTTATTCGCAATAATACTAGGATCAGAATTATTGGGGTTATACGTTCCTGAAGTTAAGGCCACACTAATCGTGGTACAAATTCCAATCATTCCAAAACTGAGCAAGCCTAATAACGCTCCCCAAAAAGGTGCGGTAATTGAGGTTCCTTTTTTACCAGTAAACCGAGTAAAATCTGCTCCACCCATTACCCAGCCTAAACTGGAAGCCGCGATCGTATCAATTGCAAGTCCTAATGGCATTCGTTGATCTTTTGGCACCACATAGTGAGCAATTTGAGTGAATGAAACATTTTTGAAAACGACAATTGCTTCTAAAACTACAAAGATAATCACTAAGACAACCCCAATTCGTTCCACTAGTTGAACAGAGCGTTGTCCGGCTACAATACTTAAAATATGTAAAACACTCATTACTAAAATTCCCACGATTAACCCCAGATTCCCACCAGGTTGACCAAAAAGTGGCCACTTGAAGAAACTATGAAAAATAAACGCTAGTGAAGTTGCCGCAATAAAGGTATTTACCGCCGTCCAGCCTAAAAATAGCGTTAAATTAATGACCGTTGGAATCAAACTTCCCCGAATTCCGAATGATCCACGCGCAAGGACCGTAGTGGTTGCACCAGTTTGATAACCAACATATCCCATCAAACTTAAGAAACAGTAAGCGATAATTCCCCCGATTAGCATGGCTTCAATTCCACCATATAAACCACAGGCTGCAATCACTCCGCCAATAAACCACGTTCCGTTATTAGCATTGGCACCATACCAGGTTGCAAACATATCCCAATAGTTCATATTACGTTCGTTATTTGAGATAACTTTAAATTTATACTTCTGATTATCCAAGCTAAATTCCCCCAAAAGATTAACATTAATTTTATATTTAAAAATAGCAATCGTCTTTTACAGTATATCAAAGAAAATAACCGTTTAACAGCAGATTTCGGCACTTTTCAATAGTGTATAATGTGGTTATTATTGAGAAAGGAGGAACTCTTATGAAATTATGTCCCCACTGTGGTAATAGAATTGCTAATAATGCCAAGTTCTGTGATAAATGCGGTCACCAAATAAAACAAAAAACACGTTTAAATCGTAGTGACTCTCAACCTAAAAGTTACAAAAATTTATTTTTGACATTAATCATTATTGCTTTAATCGCTGTAATTGGTGCGGGAGTTTATTTATTTACTAGTGGTGCCACTAACCAGGTTTCAACTAAGCAACCTTCAGCAACTACCAGTAAAGCTAAGCAAAATAATGCAGAAATATCCAAACCAACTTCTGACAATTCTAGTTCAACCAAATCCACTGCAACCAAAGCTAATTCTGCCATTTGGAATCAGAGTAAAAGCACTAAGTTAGACAGCTTTATGGCAAGTTGGGGCAGTGATATGCACCAAGATTATGATTCATATAATCCAGCTAATCAAGATAATTTTATGGGTTATCGTTTTCCTGAAGTTTTCTCAAAGGGCAATGTTCGTGTAAATGGTAGTCCCGTTTCAATTGGCTGGTCTGATAATGGAACTGGAGATAATGACTATAACGTTGTGGCCATTTATTCAGATTTGAATTCTGATCAAAATAAAGGAAATACGGTAGGAGCGCATCTTTATTTATTTACCATTCATGGTGGTCAACCAGTAGTCTTGATTACCCAACAAAATCAAGGCAATCCAGAAAATGCAATTTACTTCAAACCTACTAGTAACCAAGATGTGAGCGGTCAATTTGCTAATATCGTTAATCATAGTCAAATGAATTATTAATCACATCAAAAAGATATAAAGGAAACAGATCAATGACTATTAAAATTTCTGAGAAATGGTTAATTAATAACATCAATAAATTTACCCAGCGATTTAAACCATTAATGGAAAAGTTAAAAAACAAATAAAAATGGATAACATCAGCTTTTAATAGCTGACATTATCCGTTTTTTACTATTTACGAGTATTTGACCACTTAACGATAAATTCAATGATTGTCTGAGTATATTTAACTAAATCATCAATTTTAATGCTTTCGTTAACTGAATGGGCACTACCTAAATTTCCAGGACCATAAATCACAGCGGGAATCTGATATTCACTAAACCAACCACCATCGGTTACAGAAGGATTATAACTGGTAACTGCCGACTTTTTAGTCACGTCTGCAACTACTCTTTCTAGCAGTTGCATGGGTTGACTAGTAGGATCAATTTCTAAAGCCGGAAAGACCTCACCTTGATCTTCAATCATCGATTTTCCACCCCATTCAAACGTGGGATGATGATCACGCATCCAAACATCCGCATCCGCAACTCTCGTCACATAATCTTCCACTTCTTTTGTCACAGACTCGTACGATTCGTTCGGATAAAAATGAATGGTAATCCAAATCCGACATTTGTCAGCAATAAAAGCAGGATTTCGCCCGCCTTCAATCACCGCTGGATTAATGGTTGAAGTTCCTAAGGGAAATCCTGGATATACTTTTTCAACTGCCCAAGCTCTTTCCAATTCTCCCAAGGCATTAATGATTTTTGCCATTTTTTCAATTGCACTGGCACCTTTAGTTTGACCGCCGGCATGAATTAATTTTCTTCTCATACCATCGTGAAATGATTGGGGACCTTTAATCGTAATCCAACCCGTAATTACTCCACCTTGACCTTGTAATTCAAGATTATTACCATCACCGTTCAAAGCAAAGTCCGCGGTATAGCCTTTTTCTAAAGTAGATAAAGTTCCTGTTTCTCCTACTTCTTCACCAGTGACTGATTCAAAAATAATTTTACCTGGCAGTTTAATGTTTGCTTCATATAAAATTTTCAAAGCTAACATAAAAGCTGCCACTGCCCCTTTCATATCAGCAACTCCACGACCAATTAATTTACCATCTTTCACTAACATTTTAAACGGGTCTTGTTCCCAATTCTCGCCCGGATTAATTTGAGCGACATCAATATGACCATTCAAAATCAAACTTTGATATTCTGAATCCCCCTCATGAATCCCAACCAGTTCATCATCTTCGGGGTATAATTCCCATTTATCAGTAGTAAACCCAATTTTTTCCAAATAAGCTGCAATCCATTGTTGTAACTCGTGAGTGTTCCTTCCATTTGGAGCAGTGGTTGGATAAGATACTAGTTTTCCAACTAGCTCAATTAATTCTGATCGATGTTCTAATACCTTAGCTTGTAAATTAAACTCACTCATTTTTATTTCACCTCTACATCAAAGCATTGTTGCCAAAATTCATTTTCTAATTTCATACTTGCTTCAAATACTTCACGTGCCTTTTTACGTTCATCAGCAGAGGATTGTTGTGCTACAATTTCAATTTCTTCAAAGAGTAGTTCACCTTCATTAGCAAAATCTGGATTAGTATAAAAATCAATCCACTTATCCCAAGGTTGGACATAACTTTTTTTCAATGCTTGGAGTTTGAAAGCAAGGGCCGCATATCCCCAAGCACAGGGTTGCAAACTAGCCAAAGCGATTAGTAGCGGTTGTTCACGATTATCAGCTAAAAATTTAAGATATTTTTTCGTTGTTTTACCAACTTGTGCATATTTTGGATCCTTTTTCCCAACAAAGTTTTGATAATGTTGCATAAAATCATCGCGAACTTCATCTTCTTCAACATCTGCTTCATTTGTTAAAACTTTGTATTTAGACTGCTCATTTAATGCTGAAAAACGGCGTGTGGCTTTAGTTAAATCAGCAAAAAATCCGGGTATCGTTTCTTGATTTTCTGTATATCCAGCCAAATAAATACCATCTTGGTTAATATAATAAACCTCTTGTTCATCTGTAATTTTTCCGTTAATAACTGCTTGCATAAAACTTTGTTGTAACGCTTGATCTAAATATTTGTTACCAAGTTTTCTTAAATCTTCTGAAAAATTTGTCATTTCTTCACCTCATCTAATTTTTTATAAAATAAAAAGTTCTCAGCTTGAGCTGAGAACTCCAAAGTAAATTAGTTAAAGGATGACAAAAATCCCCTTCAAGTTAGTAAAGTTTCCTGCGATAGTGTTGGCTATATCAGGTTCCATGGGTATAATCTCAGCTCAACGCACCCCAACTTTTATTTTATTGGTTACGAGTATAACACACATTTTTAAAGTTTAAGATTGACATCAGTCCGATTATCACGTTTAATTACTTTGTAACCTAATTTAATATCTTTGGTTTGGGGTGCTAATTCAATTTAGCTGAGAAATACCCATGGAACCTGCTCCAGTTAGTACTGGCGAAGGGAAACCACTTAGTTTTATTCTAAAAATATGGATAATGACAGCTAAGGACCATGCTATTAATGCTGGTCCTTTTTATTTTAGTCACTATTATATTTTTAGGAGAATAAAAATGTTAGCTCTACTCATCGGCTGTGTTCCCATCTTTTCTTATGGTTTATTTCCTACCATTGCCACGATGATTGGCGGAAAACCAAATCAACAAATTTACGGTGCTTCTCTAGGAGCACTTTTAGTAGCCGTCATCATTACTTTTGTATTTCACATTCCTTTACCGTCACTATTAATTTTATTAATCGGAATTATTTCCGGAATCGGTTGGGCATTTGGTCAGACAATGGGTTTCATTGGATACAAAATGGTAGGATCATCACGTGCTCTTCCCTTGCATACTGGAATTCAATTGGTCGTCAACTGTTTGTGGGGCGTAATTGCACTTGGAAATTGGCCCACGCTTCGTGATAAAATATTAGGTTTCAGCGCATTAGTTATTATCACAATTGGAACTTATTTAACCATTTGGTCGAAAAATCCGAAAAAAAGCAGCATTAAAACAATGCGAATTGCAATTTTATTGCAGATTTTAGGATCACTCGGTTATTGGTTATATTCTGCAGCTCCCCGGTTCATTAACATTCCCGGACCTAAAGTCTTTTTAGCCCAAACGATTGGCATGGTAATTGGCTCGAGTCTCTATTGTCTGTTCACAATCAAAACTGATAATGCCTTTACGGCCAAGGTCTCGTATCAACAAATGGCCACGGTAATTTTATTTGGTTTTGGCATTTTAGCTTACTTCATTGTGGCTCAACCAAATATGTTAGGTTTGGCAACTGCTTACGTCATGTCACAACTTTGCGTGGTAGTTGCTACTTTAACGGGAATTTTCTGGTTACACCAACGTAAAACTAAAACTGAATTCATCGTAACCATGCTGGGCTTAGTTTTAATTCTCAGTTCAGCCGTGCTAACGGTTTTAATTCAAAAATAGTCAAAAAAAGCCCCCAAAATTAGTTAATAACTATTGGGGGACTCCTTAATTAATTGCTTCAATTACAGGCGAAACGTCGCGTGTATCCTTAGCATTTACAATATTGTATGCTCGATAAATTTCAGCTTTTGACCTTTCATTTGTTTGTTGATGCGAAGAAATAAAGTAATCTCCACCTTGATATATAAAATTCAAACTATCAAAAACAACATTCAAAAAGACTTTTTCTTTAGCATTAGTAGATAATTCTTTGAATTCCTTCACTTTTCCCAACACTTTATAATTTTTATGTATAATTTTAATTTTTTGCCCAACAACTATCGGACCATCGTATTGAGCATAAGCAAGCTTATCATCGAAACTATCATTATCGTAAGATTTATTATCTTGATTATAATTAAATTCAATCCTTTTTCCATTATCAAGTTGCACATAAAAATCTTGATAGCCTTCAGTTTTATCATTAACCTTAATAATAATTCCTTTTCCCAAAGTCGTTGGAGTAGTTGGTTTTAATTTAATAGTCTTAGCTAATTGAATGGCTTCATTTTCTTTTTGTTTTTCTGACTGGCTCCCAAGATACCCTAATAAAGTAATTGAAATAAAGATTATTATTATGATTATGGTAATTATGCGCTTAATTTTCATTTTAGTTGCCTCGATTTTTAAAACATCGCAATTTTTACTATTATAGCAACTTTAATCGAATTCAACAAAAAGGGAACACTTCAAATGTGTTCCCTTTAATATTAGTATTAGTTTTAATATCCTCCATTTTCAGAAACGTTAATAATTACAATTATCAAAGTAATCGGAAAAATTAACCACCATTTCCGATCTAATAATTTTCAAAAATTTTAGCGATTTTAATAATAGTTTCTAAATCTGAAGTTACATCACCAGCTTCCCATCGTGAAACTGCTTGACGTGACATACATATCAGTATATTTTATAAATCGAACAGCATTTTATGTAACTAAATTGTCAATTGTTAGATTGAAACATAGCAATTCTAACGTGCATTTTGTCAATTTGAAATTGCAATCTAGTTTTCATTAATTTTAAGCAACTATTTCCCCACTTAAATTTGACTCCATGATATACTGTGATTGTTGAGAGAGACTCAACTGTTGTTTGACATTTTAATATAGAGAGGATGACGATTATGGCAATCGAAGAACCAGTTTACCGGAGCATTAGTATCGGAATGGTCAAAGTGGAAATTGTAAATAATGGTGGTCAGATTATTGCTAATGTAATTGGTAATAATGTAATTACGATTAACGACAAAGTCCAACGTGCAACTGTCACCGGACCAGATCGAACGGGAAGATTTGGCATTGGTGAGTATATTTACTTCACCACTGACAAAAAGAAACATAATATAATAGTTTCTGTTCCAGATATGCAAGAACTTTTGGCTAATTAAAATAGCATCCTTCTATAAATAAAGTACCTCGTAAATTTTAAATTTTGCGAGGTACTTTTTGTATTTATTACTAAAAAAAGTTAGAGATAATAAGAATAGCAAATAAAACTATATTAATAATATCTACCCAAAGAAAAGTTTTTAAATCGTGATTCTCTTCTTCAATGTATTCGCAATATTCTTGTATAGATTTCTAAAATATATCTAAAAACAAATACTCATTATTAAAACAGTTATCTTAAAGTTCAAGCATCGTAAATTTTAGAATATTTAAAGGGTTAAAATATGTTAATCTAGTATAAGTTAACTAAGGAGTGATTAATTATGCCAGAAAAGCCAAATAATAATTTAGCTTGTGCAATTTTTATATTTTTTATTTTAAGTGGACTTGCTAGTTTTACACAATCTAATACCTCATTCTGGTTTAAAATTTTAATGGGAATTACAGTATTACTTTCTACTTATGGTTTATGTGAAAAAGTTTATTTTCATTTTAAACAAAAATAAAATTAAGGTGATTAGTTATGTTAAACATTTTACGTATCATTAGAAGGAATGGACCTTGGATTATCAGTTTATTATTTGTAATAGAAGGGATTTATTGCCTAATTTATAAATCTTTACCAACTTGGCTTTTCATTACACTTATTTTTTCCGTTTTATATTTTGCATTTAATGCTGGAAAAATTTTATACAAGAAGTCTAAAAATTAAGGCTATCAACGCTAAGGAGCACTAATATGAAAACCTTACCCGAATATTTAAAAGAGATTTCTAATCCTGAACATCAACAAAAATTTACTAAAGTCTTAGACTGGGTCAAAACCAAGTATCCAAATTTAAAATTTGTAATGAAATACAACCAGCCCATGTTTTTAGACCATAATTCTTACATCACTGGATTTAGTGCGGCTAAAAACCACTATAGTATTGGACTCGAAGGTCAAGAAATTGTGAAGCACTTCATACCTGAATTAGACGTATTAGGTTTAAAATATGGTCATAAAACTATCCAGATTCCTTATGATATTGATATCCCAACTAATTTGTTCACCAAAATTATTGATTTTAAAATCGAACAAAAAAAAGAAATAAAAACATTTTGGCTACCAGCTTCTCAAAGATTTAAAAGCAAATAAAACAGAAAAGACGAGTTTGACCAAGGTCAAACTCGTCTTTTAGTATTCTCGCTTAATTCCATCTTTAACTTTCAGCCAAGATAATTTAATGTTTTCATCAACTTTATTTAATAAGGAATTTAGTTGTTGAATTTCTTTATCATTCAATCCATTTAATGCTATGTTAGTTGAATAGTCATTTTCTCGTGCAATAATTTCAGCATAACGTTGACCAAGATTAGTTAAATTCAAATGGCGATTTTTACTGTTATTCCCCGTATATTCAGCGACTACTAATTGATCTTTAATTAATTTAGAAACTGCTCGTGAAACCGTTGATTTTTCCGAACGCAGGATTTCCCCCAATTCCGTTTGGGTAATGCCTGGGTGTTCTGCAATCCGATTCAAATATTGATATTTTCCCTTCGTCAAATCGAGCTTTCGAAATTCCTCATTTGCAATAAAGTCTAAAGCATGGTGGATTGCCCCAATGGTTTTTAAAATTTCATTTTCTTCCATATTAAACCCGTTTCTTCATAACATAATCGGTTTGCTGATCATCACCTAAAATAAAAACATGTTCACCTGTTCGAGTAAATCCTTTTGCCTGATAAAAAGCAATTGCGTTAGGATTTCCCTCCCAAACTCCTAACCAAATTTCAGACTTATGTTTTTCCTTCGCAATTTGCTCTGCTACTTCAATTAGTTTACTACCTAACCCTTGCCGTTTAAAGGTGGGTAAAATATAAATTCTTTCAACTTCTAAACAGTTTTTGCCTTCATCATCACTTTGAGCATCGTTAACATTAAGTTTGAGGTAACCAGCTAACTGACCATCGACATATCCAAAGTAAAAAAACGAATTTGGATTTTTCATTTCACTTGTTAACTGCTGAGTGCTATAAGCTTCATCTAAGTGTTTTTCCATATCTTCACTTGAATTTTCTGCTCCAAAAGTATCAGCAAAAGTCACCCGACTAATCTTTTGTAACGCAGCTAATTCTTCTAAACCAATTTGTTTAATTTCCATCATATATTCGCCCCCTGTTTTATTCATAGTTTAAAATAAAATAGTTGTAAATACAACTATTTTCAAAAAAAACAGCTACTCTAGTTTAATTTCCTATGATAAAATATAAAACTGGAAACAATGTATGCGATTACATTAAATAAGTATTTTTTTAGGAGGATTTACATGAGTATTACAGACGCATTTGTGAAAACACTAACTAATCCTAGTATTGTTAGCGCTATCACTTCCACAATTTTTATCATCTTACTTGGTTTCTACCTTCGTAAGAAAAACATTTTTTCAGAACAATTTGGCAAAAACCTAGCAAAGGTAACTTTAACTGTTGCTATTCCAGCACTTGCTTTAAATTCATTTATGGCAACCATCGATGCTAAAACCTTATCAGAAGGAATTAGTGTTTTAATTTGGGGCTTTTTAATTATCTTAATTTTAATGTTTGCAGCTCCCTTGTTATACGCTAAAATTAACAAAAACGAACGAGAAGTTATGGGCATTTTAACTACCTTTGGTTCTACCACCTTCTTTGGAATTCCCATCGTGGGTGCCGTTCTTGGACCTAAAGGAATTATGTACAGTTCAATTTTCAACATTGGTTACCGCGTTTTTCTTTATTCATACGCTTACATAAAAATGTCAGGTTTGAAGATGGAAATGAAAAATATCAAGAAAATGGTTCTTAACCCAATCGTAATTGCCACTTTCTTAGGACTTTTCCTTTGGTTAGTACAAGCTTATGCACCACAGGTTACCGTGCCAACTTTCGTTAAGGGAACCATTGATGCTAAAGCTGGAATGCACTCCGTGGCCTTCTTCCGAATTGATCAAACTGCTCTATGGCTTTGGACACCATTAAATTACTTAGCTCAATTAGCATCCCCACTTGCTTGGTTATCAATTGGGGTTACGCTCGGTTCAATTTCATTTGGTCAAGCTGCTTCTAGTAAAATTTCATGGTACTACGCTTTTAACAAAATTATCTTAGTCCCACTATTTACTTTAATAGTTGCTGGTGGACTTTCAACTATGGGTATTCTCCCAATGAGCTTTGTGGCAATTGCTACCATGGTCATCATGATGGCAACCCCGACGGCCACAGTTGCCTCTGCTTATGCCATTAGTTTTAATCGAAATGCTATTTTGGCTTCCAACGCTTCACTAGTTTCAACGGTCTTAGCCGTAATCATGATGCCCATTTGGATTGCCATTTTACAAGTTATTAATAGCGCTGGATTAATTAAATAATTAGGAGACGTTCATCTATGAAAATCACCGCTTATGGTGTGAGACCGATTGAAGTTCCATACTTCGAAAAATTAAATACTTATGATTATGAATTAAACTTAGTTCCTGAAATGTTAGATCACGAAAACGCACTTGCTGCCAAAGGTTCAGACGCCGTTTTACTTCGGGGAACTTGTATTGGTGACCGAGAAAACTTGGCTAAATTTAAAAGCTGGGGGATTGACTACGTCTTTACTCGGACCGTGGGATTTGATCACGTTGATTTAGAAGCAGCCAAAGCATTAGGAATCAAAGTTGCCCGCGTTCCTGGTTATTCCCCATATGCTGTAGCCGAATTAGCCATGACGTTAGGAATGACTTTATTCCGCAAAGTTGGTGCCGAAATGACTAACACTCACAATGGAAACTTTAAGGTATTAGATTCCTATTTCAGTAAAGAAATTCACAGCTCAACTGTTGGTATCATTGGTTGTGGACGAATTGGTGCAACTGAAGCTAATTTATACGGTGGCATGGGGACTGAGATCATTGGTTATGATAATCATGCTAATGGGGAAAACATTAAAAATGGGGTTCCATTGGTTAGTTTAGAAACTCTATTGAAGGAATCCGATATTATTTCGTTACACGTACCTTACATTCCTGGTGATACCGAAAATCTGATTGATACTAAAGAACTCGCAATGATGAAAGATGATGCAATCTTAATTAATACTGCTCGAGCTCAAGTGGTCAACATGGAAGCAGTAACCAAAGCCCTTGCCGATCACAAACTTGGTGGCTATGGTGCTGACGTGGTCGTTGATGAAGGAGCCATTTTTGGTAATGACTTTACTACATTGAGTGATTTAACCAATGCTGGCGTCACTCAAATGATGCAACAATTTCCCAATGTAATTGTGACGCCCCACGTTGGCTCATTTACTGAACCAGCTTTAGAAGACATGATTTCCGTTAGTTACCAAAATTTCCATGATGTTTTAACCACTGGAACTTGTCCAAATGAATTAGTTTAAACAAAAAATCTCAGAATTGGTTTCTGAGATTTTTTTGTGGTCTAATTTAGTTTGGTAACAAGCTTAAATCACCAATCGTAGCCGCCATAATTGCCATGATGGAATACTTTCGGTTTCCTGCTTGTTGAAAGTGTCGGCCAAATTGACTTTGAAATACTTCATCAGTTACTTCCATTTCTGGCGTGCTTAATCCCTCATATTTTTCAATTACCGTTTGAGCTACTTCAGTATTAGCATCATGGAAAGCTGGCAAACAGTGTAAGAAAATTAATTTATCAGTGGGAGTTCCAGTTTTTTTCAACAAAGTTGCATTTACTTGGTAAGGCAATAATTGATTAATCCGTTCTTGCCAATTATTTTCACCCATTGAAACCCAAACATCAGTATAAATTACATTAGAACCTTGAACTCCTTTGTCTAAATCATCCGTAATCAAAAGTTGGGCACCTGATGCTTGAGCCGCTTGTTGTGCTAATGCTAGTACTTCTGTATTTGGTTGTAAAATTTTGGGAGCCACAATGTGAATATTGACGCCTAGCATGGCACCCGTTACTAACAATGAGTTAGCCACGTTTTTATGTCCATCTCCCACAAACGTTAAAGTAATTCCCTCAAGTGTGCCAAAATTTTCTTTAATTGTCATAAAATCAGCAATCATTTGCGTCGGATGCCATTCATCTGATAAACCATTCCACACCGGAATTCCAGCTTGAACGGCCATTGTTTCCATATCAGCTTGAGCAAAGCCCCGATACTCAATCCCATCCGCCATTTCACCAAACACCTGGGCTGAATCAGCCACAGATTCCTTTTTTCCAAATTGACTGGCTGTGGGATCAATGTAGGCGGTGTGTGCTCCCATGTCTTGCCCACCTAATTCAAAGGCCAACCGCGTCCGAGTCGAAGTTTTTTGAAAAAGCAGAATAAGATCTTTGTCATGTAAATATTGGGGCACTTTTCCAGTTGCTTGTTTTTCCTGTTTAATTTGTAAACCAAAATCAATCAAAGCCTGCAATTGAGCAGGCGTAAAATCGGTTTCCTGTAAAAATGATTGTCCTTGAAAACTGTTTAATAATTGTAAATTCGTCATCTGCTTGCTCCTCTTAATTAAAGTTAGTTATGTTGTAATCTCTTTTCCCACCAGTTCAATAATCTGGTTAGCGTGAAGGTTAGTAAGAAGTAAATCACCATTACGACTACAATTGGGGCAACTCCCCGATAGGTATCAGCCCGCACGATGTTCAATTCATAGACTAAATCGGTGACTCCGATAATCGAAACAATCGAACTTTCCTTAATGACCGAGATAAACTCGTTACCCAATGCAGGCCATATATTTTTCAAAGCTTGTGGTAAAATTACGAATCGCATGGTATCTGTTTTAGAAATCCCCAAACTCTGTGTGGCTTCTGCTTGGCCTTTATCAATTGAAGCAATCCCACCCCGAATTACCTCGCAAACATAAGCCGCACTGTTCAATGTGACAGCTAACATACCAGCTTCTAAAGCTGGAAAATTCACTAATAATCCAACTCCAAAGTAGACTAACAGAACTTGAACCATCAATGGGGTTCCCCGGACGACTTCGACATAAGTATTAGCAGGCCAACTCAACCAAATATGATGACTAATTTTCATTAAAACTAATAAAATTCCTAAAATAATTCCACCTAAAACCGCTACAATCGAAATTAATAAGGTATATTTCAACCCTTTTGCAAAGTACATCCAATAGTGCCACATTGAGGTATCAACGGTATTAGCCTTCATTTCTTGACTAGCCGTCTTCATATACTTAGGGATTAAATTATTTTTCTCAATTTGATCAATCGTGTGATTAGCCGCATGCACCATGCTAGTATCACCTTTCCGAAAGATCATCGCACACCCGGTATCTTTTTTACTAAGTTGGTAATCAGCAGGAATCATTTTTAAATCAGGATCATTTTGCACATAGGCTTCACCAACTGGTTTTTCCACTCCCACAGCATCAACTTTATGTGTCTTGACGCCCAAAATTAAGTCATTTGTTTTTTCCATACTAGTGAGTTTAGAATTAGTTAGATATTTTTTGGCTAAATCCTGTTGTAAAGTTCCTGTTTGCGTACCCACTACTTTTCCCTTTAAATCAGTTTGGTGTTTAATTTGTTCAGCGTCTTGCTTATTAATTAAGAAACACTGGCCACCTTGATAATAAATTTTAGAAAAGTCAGCACTTTTTTCCCGATCGGTGGTGGGGTTAATTCCACCAATTGCCATATCAGCCTTCCCCGTTTGCACGGCTACTAGTACTGAAGACCACGACATGTTTTTAATCACTAATTTAACGCCCAAATCATGTGCAAACTGTTTAACAATTTCAATATCCAACCCGGCATCTTGATCATGACCTTTCTGATTAACTTGAAATTCAAACGGTGGATAATCCGGTGATAATGCCACCGTCAATTCACCCTTCTCTTTCACCTGTTGTAACGTATCATCAGCATGAGCTGGCTGACTAATTGCCAAACCAGTTACCACCATTAAACCCAGCAACAGTAATTGCCAAAATTTTTTCATTTTCATCTCCCCTTTTCTCCAAACAAAAAACGCCCCTTAGTTATCTCTAACTAAAGGACGCTTGTACGCGGTACCACCTTTATTATGTTGTCAAAACAACACCTCTCCCAATCCAGCTTCGAATCGTTGGCTCGGTAATGGGAGCTCCCAGTATGGTTTTCAATCGCATACAACAATTAGATGACGTTCATTTTTTAAGAATCTGATATTTCGCACTAGCCAATACCTCACTGAAACTCTTAAGTAAAATTACTACTTTCTAATTCACGTTTAAATTTTTAAGTTTTTACTATCATAGCATGATTATCCAAAAGTACAACTGCTTTTTGAAAAATAGTTCGTTTTTATTCAAATTAAATCAGTTAATTATAAATAAAGTTCGAGAAAATGATTGACACACAGCATAATTAATTGTTTAATATTAGTAACAAATAAAGAGAGGAAAATAATTATGAACACTCAAATGATGAATCAAACCAAATTTTATTTTTACTTTGCTTGGTATCTCCATGTATCTAAGTAAGGTAATTTTGGTTGCCTGGTTAGATACTCTAAGGATGCTAACTAGGTTCATCACAGATTGGATAATTATTTTGCCGATAACGTGTGTGTAATCCCAGTTAGTTTCCCATCGCTAACTGGGATTTTTTTGTTGAATACGAAAGGAATTTTTCATTATGAAAAGTAACATTAAAGCACACACGCTGAATATCTTAAATGGAATGTCAATTGGAATCATCGTCGCCTTAGTTCCGGGGGCCATTTTAAATGCAATTGTAAAACCGTTACTACCACATGCACATTTTTTAGGATTTATTTTGGTCCTCACAAGCTTAGCTGCGATGATATTACCAGCAACAAGTGCCGTTTGTGTCGGAATGCTTGCCAAGTTCACTCCAATTCAAACTGCTTCACTGGCTTTAGCTGCAACCATTGGGGCAGGAAATGCCCATGTCGTTAACGGTATCATCACTGCCAACGGAAGTGGAAATGTCTTAAATATTGGAATTACGATTGCAGTTGCATACGCTTTGATTCTCTTTTTAGGGCAAAAGCTCAAAGATTTAACAATTCTGTTACTTCCGACTTTAACCATGTTAATCGGTGGGGGAATTGGAATGTTAACGCTCAATCCAGTTAATCAATTTACGATGGCAATTGGGCTGGGCATTGAAAAAATTACTGGGTTACAACCGATTTTGATGGGAATTTTAATTGGAATTTGTTTTGCAATTTTGGTAGTTTCACCCATCAGTTCTGTAGGTATTGCAACGGCAATTGGAATTAATGGAATTGCAGCTGGTTCAGCTAACTTAGGAATTGTTGCTGCTTCATTTGCAATTGCCATTGCAGGATCCAGATCTAACTCATTTGGAACTACCATTTCACATTTTATCGGAACTCCAAAAATTCAAATGGCCAATATCCTGGCAAAACCAAAATTATTAATTCCTTCAATTATTAATGCAGGAATTCTTGGTGGATTAGGTGCTATTTTTAATATCAAGGGAACTCCTGTTAGTGCTGGATTTGGCTTATCTGGTTTAGTTGGCCCGCTAGCTGATCTTGATGCACATCCCCATGCTTCAATGTTTCACTTAATCATGGTCATAGTTTTATTCATTGTTTTACCAATTATTATGGGATTCGTTAGCCGTTATGTTTTCACAGATAAATTGCATTTCCAAAAATCAACCGACCTTAAATTAAACTACAAGTAAAAGGAGCGAATTATGTCAAAAGATTTAGTTAGTAAAATGAACCAAGAAATGTTGCAATTATCCCCTTCGTCAATTTTAAAATTCAATGATGAGGTAAGCCAAATTCCGGGAATTATTCCCTTAACGTTAGGGGAACCAGACTTTGCCACTCCCGAACATATCAAAGATGCCGCAATTGCTAGCATCAAAAACGATGAAAGTCACTATGCTCCCACTAAAGGTACCAAACCACTCCGGGAAGCCGCTGCGCATTTTCTTAATAGTAAATACGATTTAAACTATGATCCGGAAACTGAAATCATTATCACAGCTGGGGCCACTGGTGGAATTTACACAGCGCTAACTTCCGTTTTAAATCCGGGTGATGAAGTTTTAATTCCCACGCCAATTTTCCCTCTCTACATTCCAGTCGCCTTACTTAGAGGAGCAAAACCAGTGTTCATGGATATTTCCAAAACGGGCTTTGTGCTCTCCCCAGAACAGTTAGAACAAACTTTAAAAGAACATCCTAAAACTAAAGCCATTGTTTTAAACTTCCCTTCTAATCCAACGGGAAAAACTTACAATGCAGAAGCCCTTCAAAAACTAGCTGACATTTTAAAACAACACGATATTTTTGTGATTTCAGATGAAATTTACAGTGAATTAACGTACGATGCTAAACACGTTTCGATTGCCAACTTACTTCCTGAACAAACTATTTTATTAAACGGAGTCTCAAAATCTCATGCAATGACTGGTTGGAGAATTGGAATTATGGCCGCTCCTAAAGATATTACGAGCCAATTAGAAAAAATTGACCAATTCACGATTACATCACCAACAACTAATGCACAATTTGCAGCTGCTGAAGCTTTAGAAAACGGTGCTGATGACGCAGTTGCCATGAAAGCCGAATACCAAAAACGACGTGACTACGTTTACCAAGAACTAAAATCCCTTGGTTTTGAAATTGCTAATCCAGATGGTGCTTTTTACATTTTTGCTAAAATTCCCGCTAATTTAATTCAAAATAGTATGGAATTTGCCTACGACTTAGCCCGTAAAGGTAAAGTAGCGGTTATTCCAGGTAGTGCATTTGGTCCTGGTGGTGAAGGCTACATCCGGATTAGTTATGCAACTTCAATGGAGAATTTGCAAAAAGCCATCCACAATCTTAAAAAATACATTGCAACGGAAGGAAATGCCTAATGCCAAAAATATTAATGTACAGTGTGCGTGACGATGAACAGCCCGCAATCAAGCAATGGAGTAAAGACCACCATGTAACAGTTGATACTACTGATCAGGAATTCCACGACGAGACTGTAGATTTAGCTAAAGGATACGACGGAATTGTGATTCAACAACGTGGTCCAATTAGTGACAACATTCAAATTTATACTAAATTAACTGATCTAGGAATCAAACAAATTACCACGAGAACGGCTGGTGTTGATGTAATTAATCTTAAAGCTGCCCATCAAGCGGGTTTAATTGTCACCAATGTCCCTGCTTATTCACCCCATTCAGTTGCGGAAATGTCAGTGACCCAAACGATGCGTTTGATTAGGAATCTCGAAATTGTTGAAAAACGAAGTGATAACAATGACTACAAGTTACGTGGTCCAATTGCTCGTGAAATTCGCACTTTAACCGTTGGAATTATTGGAGCAGGCCGAATCGGTGGTCTAGCTGCTCGTTTATTTCATGCTTTAGATGCCGAAGTAATTGCGTTTGATCCCGTTCATCATGATGAATTAACAGATGTTTTAACTTATGTTGATACTAAGAATGAATTACTTGAACAAGCTGATGTTGTAGATCTTCACGTTGATTTAAATGAAACTTCACAAGGCTTGCTGGATGCGGATGCTTTTAAACACATGAAGAATGATGCCTTTTTAGTTAATGCAGCTCGAGGTCCAGTTGTTGTAACAGAAGCCTTGATTGAAGCTTTACAAAATCAAGAAATTGCTGGTGCAGCTCTCGATACAATTGAAGGTGAGGCAGCAATTTTTGATAAAGATTTACAAGGTCGCCCGATTCCAGATCAAAACTTCAACGCATTGCATGCGATGCCCAATGTCATGATTACTCCTCATATTGGTTTTTACACTAATATGGCCGTACAAAACATGGTTGAAATTAGTCTTGACGATGTATTAGCCATTATTAATGGAAAATCTGTACAAAATGAATTTAAATAGGCTCAATCAAAAAGACCCGCAAACGTTAATTTGCGAGTCTTTTATTGTATGAATTGTATTGTGATAAAAATTATGGTCTTAAAAAGTATGTCCCATCTTCCATCACATCATAAATTCCAATGGTTCCTGAACCACCTTGAGCTTTAATTGATTTTGAAGTAACTTGGATTTCATACATATGATTTTCGGTAGATAACAAAGTATAAGCGAAATCACTATTATTTCCTAATCCATTACTCAAGGTAGTAATAGCTTGACTGGCACTATTTACAATATTACCTCTCCCATTAGTTTCATCCTTTTGGGAGCGAACTGATTGAGTTGCTGGTGTAGCAGTTTGTTCTGAAGTATCACTAGTTGTAGTGGTGTTAGCAGTCGTTTTTTTAGTTGTGGGTTCAGTACTAGTTGAAGTATTTTGCTTGAAAGTTGGTGTTTCTTCTTGGCTACTATTATTTTTATCAGTTACTTTATGATCTTTTTTTGTACTACTTTTAGATTTTTTTGTTTTTTGCTGCTCTGTTTTAACATCTTGCTTTGGTTTTTTAGGAGAATTATCTTCATTTCCACAGGCTACTAAACCTAGTGAAGTTGATAATGCAATTGCAATTAATAATAATTTTTTCATAATTAGCCCTCAGTTTCGTAAATTAATCAAACTTTTCATGACTAATTATAAACCCTTAACATAGACTATTCACCCTTAGGAATATTCCAGAAACTATCTTTGTTATGTTTTTGAAGGTATTCTTTAAATGCTTTTGAGTGGTAAGCTTTATCAACTGCTTTGGCCCACTTCTTGTCTTTATCTTGCTTATTAACGGCAGCAACCAAGTAGTAATCAGGCTTGATGTCTTCGGAAATGAGCATCGTCTTCGTCGAAATCTTAGCTGGGTAAGCCGTTGAACCTGGTAAAATAACATAATCAAAATCAGAACGTGACCGTGGAATTTGCACATCTTGCATTGCGGTAATCTTCAAATCATATTTGTTGGTGGCAATATCTTTGCTGGTAGCTTTGATTGGGTCAACCCCTTTTTTCAAAGTAATCCAACCAGCTTTAACTAACACGTTATAAGCACGAGCCATGTTAGATGGATCATTGGGAATGGCAACCGTATCACCCTTTGCAACTTGTTTAAGTGAAGTTTTTTTAGCTGGATAAATTCCAGTTGGCACAGTTGGAATCTTAGTTAAAGCCGTTAGGTGAGCATGTTTTTCTTTATTAAAGTTGTCCATGTAAGCGGTATGTTGATCAACGTTTAAATCGGCTTCACCGTTGTTAATGGCAACATCGGCTAAGGATAAGTCACTAAAGGATTGGTTCTTAACCTTGTAACCCTCTTTTTCCAAAATTGGTTTAACCCCTTTTAAGAACAAGTCACTGTAAGGACCTGGTGATGAGGCTAATCGAATCGTATTCGTTTCAGATTGTTTGGGTTTTAACACAAAACTAAAAATAAAGATGACTCCAAAAATAGCAATTAATGATCCAATAATATACTTCTTTTTCATAATTAAATCTCCTCTTAATAATGTAATTGACTACGAATTAACAAAATGGTGTTTAATACTTGGAGAAATTGTTCTTTAATAACATTTGATAAATTCCGAATAAAAAAGACCAATAACTATCCATAATGATAGCCACTGATCTCTTTTTGATCTAATAAAATATCGAAAAAAGTACTGTTATCAGTATGAATTTCCCCAAGTATTTAGCGAATTGGCTAACTAATGAGAAAATCCATCCGATTTAAACATTAGTTAGTTTGGCATACAACAACAGCAACAAGTTTTCATTTATTAGGTCTCCTTTGAATTTTTTATTTAGTATAGCACTTACAAAAAATAACTACAACATTTTTGTTAATTGTTGAACCATTTTCTTTTTCAAAATAATTATTAATTAAGATTTCATTTATTAATAAATCGTCTATTTCTTAATAAATAGTCTAATAAACTATTAAATAATTACTCAATTTTAATAAAAGTGAAACATTTAGAAAACTTCGACTATTTTCTTAATTATAAGCACAACGTAATAACATAAAATTAGAAGTCTAGGTTTATGATATCCTAATTCCATAAAATAGAAATGTTCATTTTCCCATGGTTTCAAAGCAAAACTACTACTTTACCAATTACTTTGGATTCATCTATATACTTATGTGCTTCTTTAACTTGATCAAATGAAAAAACTTTATTAGGTGTAACATCCACATGATATTTTTCGATATAATTTAATAAAACCTGTATCTCATCTTGTTTAATTTCGCCAGAATAAAAACCAGTTAAATAACGATTATTGGGAATATCCATAATCGGATCAAAATTATTTAAAGTCCATTCTCCACCTAATTGGCCCGTTGAACTAACTATTCCAAATTCATTTAAATGTTCCAAAGAATCTGGTACAGTCGTTGGACCAATCAAATCAACAATCTTATCAAACATCAATTCTTTATCACTTAAACTATTTTTCTTATCAGTAACTAATATCTGATCAAAACCGATTTTAGTTAACTCTTTTATTTTGGATGAACTTCTTGTTGTTCCAAAGATTGTAACTTGAAAAGGAAGTGCTTTTATTAATTTAAAAATTGCAATTCCAACACTACTTGAAGATGCCCTAATCAATATTTTATCATTAGGTTTGATTTGCAAACTTTTAAAAATTCCAAATGCTGTATAAAAAGTTTCAGGTACTGCCGCTAATTTTGTCCAGCTCAAATTACTCTTAATCGCAAATAGTTGATGATTGGGTACTAAAGTATATTCTGCATAGCTCCCATTAAAATCACGTCCCATTTCCCCCATTAAACTAACTACTTTTGTACCAATTGGCAAATTTTTGGTATCAGTGGTTTCATCAATTATTCCAACCAATTCAATTCCCGGGACTCGAGGAAAAGTAACACTTGGAGATAATCCTTCCCGAGTAAAAATTTCAGAATGATTTATTCCAAATCCTTTATTCTTAACTAACGACCAACCGTCTTTTAATTTAGGCTTTGGTAATTCAGTTGTTTTCAAGACTTCTGGCCCACCAGGCTCATTAATTACAATTGCTTTCATCATTATTCCTTTCTAATTTAAATGATGTTGCTCCAAAAATTGTTTAGCAACGACGGATGCTTTTTTGTGCTTAACGCTTACTTCATAATTCATTTCCTGCATTTGTTTGGTAGTTACTTTTCCTGAAATCTTTTCCAAACTAGTTACAACTTTAGGATTTTGTTTAGCAAAATTACTTTTCATTAGAGGCGCTGCTTGGTATGGTGGAAAGAATTTTTTATTATCCTTTAAAATTACCAGATGATCTTTTCTAATTTGTGGATCTGTCGTATAGGCGTCAGTTACATCTGCTTGTCCATTACTCAAAGCCTCATACCTCAAAGATGGTTCCATTGTTTTTACATATTTAAAATCAAGTTGGTAGACTTTCCTCAATCCAGGATATCCATCCGATTGTTGATAAAAATCTGGATCGAAAACCGCTCTAAATTGAGGTACTTTCGTTAAATCAGAAATATCCTTCAAATGATATTTTTGTGCATCACTTGCTCTGACTACCATTGCGTAATCATTTTGGTATTTCATTGGCTTTAAGTAGTCCATTTCAAATTGACTTTTCAACTTTTGTGAAGAGTCGTGATATGCTACAGCAGGATTTTTAGGGACCGAAGTATCATTTTTAACCAATGATTGTAATACGGTTCCCGTAAATTCTGGATAAATATCGATTTTACCGTTTTTTAGTCCATTAAATAAAAAAGTTGTTCCCCCAAAATTAGGTTTAAGTTCAACAGAAACATTCTCATTATCTTGTTCAATCAAATCTTTATACATATTGATTAAAATTTCCGGTTCACTTCCCATTTTTCCAGCAATAATGACTGTCTGCTGTTTTTTTTGATTAATCATTTGATAACCGAAGCTACAAACAATCAATAAAGTAATCGCCAAAAAAAACAATGCCAAAGATTTCAAAGGAATCTTAGAAAGAAATTTAAGTCCATAACTAAATATTAATGCTAAAAGTGCAGATAAAATTGCACCAACTAGAAGTGCATTATTGTTATTCGTTTGAATACCTAACAATATATAAGTTCCTAAACCTCCTCCCCCGATTAAAGAAGCAAGTGTTGCAGTTCCAATAATCATGACCATTGCAATTCTAATTCCATTTAAAATCATTGGCATTGCAAGGGGTAATTTTATTCTAAATATTTTAAAGTACCAGGATAGACCAAATGCCTCAATTGCCTCCTCTAAATTAGGATCAGTCGACTTTAGACCGAGATAAGTATTAGAGAAAATGGGCATAATTGCATATAAAACTAAAGCAATAACAGCAGGGACACTCCCAATTCCAACGAAGGGTATCAATAACCCCAGGATTGCCAAACTAGGAATCGTTTGAATCATACTCGAAAGCTGTAAAACAAAACCACCTATTTTAGGATAGTTAAGTAGAACGATAGCTAATGGTACAGCGATTACAATTGTGATAACTAATGCAATAAGCGAAATTGCAATATGCTGCCACAAGGCTTTAATAATATCAGTATAATTTTGACTAATATAATTTTCTAATCCTGACATTTTATTTCCCAGCTTTCATTGAAAGATATTTAATCAGGTCGGTTGCATTTATTTTTTTATCATTCACTAATACAGCATAATTTTTTGACTCTTCAATTTCTTTTGCTAATTGATAAATATTATCTTGGTCCGATAATTGTGGCAAATTTTGTTTTTCAGTTAAAACGTGTTCTCCAATCCCCATTTCTAATAGGTCTTGGATGCTTGGTATCTGTGTTGCACTAGAAAAAAAGGATTTAACAAATTGATTTTGTGGATTAAAGGTTATCTCAGAAGGGGTTCCCAATTGTTGGAGTTTCCCATGATTAAGAACTGCTAGTCGAGAAGCCATTTTGAGTGCTTCCTGCATATCATGAGTAACAAAAACAATTGTTGTTTTAAATTCGCGGTGTAAATCTATTAGCAAATCTTGTAATTGCTGCCTTGAAATTGGGTCTAAAGCACTAAATGGTTCATCCATCAAAATAATATTTGGATCAAAAATAAGTGCACGGACAATTCCAACCCGTTGTGCTTCCCCACCTGACAATTCATTTGGAAACCGATTCATAAAAATTGCTGGATTTAAATCGACTCGTTTCAGCATTCTTTCAATTTTTTCTTTTTTAACCTGCTTATTTATATCTTTATTTAAAGTTACAGAAATATTTTGTGCAACTGTTAAATTGGGAAATAATGCGCTAGATTGGAGTACATAACCAATTTTTTGCCGGAATTCTCTAATATCTTTTATTTCACTAATATCTTGATTATCAATTTTTATCTTTCCACTAGTTGGAGTATTCAAGCGATTAATCATTTTAAGTAACGTCGTTTTCCCACTTCCGGAAGGTCCAACCAATACAAAAAATTCATGACTATTAATTTGCAAATTAATCTTATCTAGCGCTGTATCGTTTCCATATTTTTTACTAACATTCATTAAACTAATCATCTGTAGTTTCCTCGTGATCTTTTAAATTTGTCATAATTTTCTTTAATAAATATAATATATCTAGATGATTTTAAAAAGTAGGCACTTTGTGGTAATTAACGAACTAATAGAGAGTTAAATTAAAAAGGAGCTATTCATGTCAAGAAAATTATTGGAACAAAATGGAATTTGCCCTGTAGCAACCACTATTGATTTATTAAGTAGTAAATGGAAAGTCCTTATTATGCGTGACCTTCTTAGCGGTACAAAGCGATATACCGACTTAAAAAATAGCGTAGCCGGAATCAGTCAAAAAATGTTGACTCAAAGTCTTAGGGAAATGGAAAATGATGGATTAGTTTTAAGAAACGTATTTCCTATCGTCCCCCCTAAAGTAGAGTATAGTTTAACTAATTTAGGAAAAAGTATGAATCCTGTCATAGAAGCAATGGCAAATTGGGGAACCACATACTTAGAAAACTCAGAAATTATGAGTCAAAATAAAGGGAGGAAGAAGTTAAAATGAACATTAATTCGACTATCACTTTAAACAATGGTATAGAAATGCCTCGACTTGGATTTGGAGTATGGCAAACTAGTAATGCAGTCGCTACTCAATCAGTTCGTTGGGCAATTAAACATGGCTATCGATTAATTGATACTGCCAAAAAATACGGAAATGAACCTGGAGTTGGTGAAGGATTAACTCGTGGTTTAGCCGAGAATGGCTTAACCAGAAGCGACATTTTTTTAACTACAAAAATTTTCATTGGTGATGAAGGTTATCAATCAACCCTAGATGCTTTTGCAGGCCAATTAAAGAATTTACAAACCGATTATGTTGACTTAGTCTTAATTCACTGGCCTGTTCCTGGTAAATATCTTGATACTTGGAAAGCTCTTGAAAAACTTTATCTTGAAGGCAAAATTCGAGCCATTGGAGTTTCTAACTTTAACATTATACGCCTCAAAAAATTGTTAAAATATGCTTCCATTAAGCCTGTCATTAACCAAATGGAATTCAATCCGCTTGAACAAGAAGCTGATATCAAAGCTTTTTGCGACGACCATAACATTCAGCTCGAAGCTTGGGGGCCTCTTGGTCATGGTGACGCCTTAACTAATCCAGTCATTAAAGTAATTGCTGAAAAATATCACAAAACACCTGCACAAGTAATTATTCGTTGGGAATTACAACGTGGGATTATCACGATTCCCAAGTCTACTCACGAAGATTTCATCGAATCAAATACAAAAGTTTTTGACTTTGAATTAGCTGATGATGATATTAAAGCAATTAACGATCTTGACTTAGACAAACGTACTGGCTGGTATGGTGATTGGCAAGCCTTTGGCAATCCGAATGGCAAACCAACTGAAGTAGAAAATCGCGAATAATAAAAATACTGAGATAATTCTCAGTATTTTTATTTAACGTTTTTTACATAATCAATCACTGCTTGTCCCATTTTTTCAGATTGTTCATTAAAAAAGTGCGGCAAATTATTCAAAGCAAAATACTTTAAATCAATAGTTTCTTCAGTTTGATAACTTAACAAATGTCCACCGACCTTTTTCACCAAAAACAAATTCGTAATTAGTTGGGTTTGATCACCGTTCGGATAAGTATAGATATCGGTGTCAAAAGTTTTCAATAAAGTAATTGGCTCTATTTCAACTCCTGAATCTTCTTTAAATTCACGTTTACAAGTTTCAAATAAGGTTTCTCCAAATTCCATAAATCCGCCAGGAAAACACCAGTCATTATTTCCCGTTCTTTCTTGTAATAATAATTCCTGTTTATCATTTAAAAGTGCCCCCGCAGATGTATTTAAAATCAATGGACGATGCCCTACTAATGCCCGTAATTCTTTAATATAATTTGCCATCATTCACACTCCTTAATTTGTCATTTGAACATTTTGCTTAATAACTTCAATTTCCTGCCCAAATTGGGCTTTTGACTGTTTTGATAAAGATTTCAAGTGTTGAATTTTTTGATTTAATTCATTGGCTTGTTTCAAAGGTTGAGCATCATTTTGTAAATTACTGACCTCACCAATAATTTTTTTATCTAATGTGTTTTCCATGGCATCCGTAACCTTTTGCTTCTTAGCTTTTTCATTTTTGCTAACTGAAATTTTTTTGGTTTGATATAAAATCCGGTCTTGTTTTTCAATTGACTTTACCGAAAATTCTTCATTATGTTGCTTAATTGTTTTTAAATGATGTCCATTAGAATCATTTAACGTATCACTAGCAGTCGATTGCGTTTGACTTTCGCCAACTTTTTCGTCAAAACCGTTTTGAATCACCAAATATAATCCGCTTCCAATTACCATAATTATCAGCAGCGTGATAACTTTATGATTTTTAGTATCTTTCTTTTTCATTTTAATATTACCCATTTAATTTATTTAGATTTCAACTCATTACAATAGATTTTACTATAAGTTAGGGTTGCTTATTATTCCATTCTATAATATATTTATAATTAATAATTAAATAATACTTCTTCGGGGCCGGGTGAAATTCCCAACCGACGGTAACAAATTAAATTTGAAGTCCGTGACCCGCGTTAAGCGGTTGAGCTAGTGGAAATCTAGCACCGACAGTATAGTCTGGATGGGAGAAGAAGTTCTTATTGAAGCACATTACTTTAGTGGTATTTTATGCCATTTTAAGGTTTTATTCAGTTTGAAAATAAACTAAACGCCCCGCATTTTTGCAGGGCGTTTTTTATTGGTATTTTTTAATTATTACAAAATAAATTAATTAGGAGTGATAGTATGTCAGTTAATAACCAAGGTATCAAACGACTTGTTTTAATTTCAATTTTAGCTGCAATCGCATATGTTTTAATGTTTATCGCTTTCCCCATTCTCCCATTTGTCTCATTTTTAAAATTAGATTTCTCTGATTTGCCAATTCTATTGGGTCTCTTTACTTTAGGACCAGTGGCAGCTGTTGAAATTACCATTTTAAAACTTTTCTTATACTGGTTAACCAATGGTTTTTCTATGATTCAGTTAATCGGACTTTCCAGTTCTTTAGTAGTTTCTTTAATCTTCATCGGCGTTTTCTATTTCTTTAGAAGAGACGTCCAAAGCAAGACCTTTAAACAATACATTCCTGTAATTGTTTCAGCAATTGTTTTAATGATTGTAATGAGTATTTTGAACTACTTTGTTTTCCTACCCCTTTACATTAAGATGTTAGGGTTTAATTTAGGTCAACCAATTTCAAAAATGGTTATCACCGGAATTGCTCCCTTCAACTTAATTAAAGGACTCGTAGTTGGAATCGTATTTGTCTTAATTTTTAACCGTTTAAAAATGAAAGATTTAGAAAAATAAATTCAAGTCACAAATAGGCAACTTATCATTGATAGTATATCGGTGATAAGCTGCCTTTTTTTGATGCTTTTATAATTAAACAAATCCGAATGACTACCTGTATCTATAAAACTTAAGTATTTTCCATGATCCCGATAGATTAATAACCAATCTGGTTTCATATGAAACTCACATTCTAGCTTTCTATTAATCAATGAATAATCACTAAATTTGCTAGGTATTAACTGGTCTGTAATTAATATATGATGAATTCCAGTAAATTGTTTTTTATCATAATTAAGTTGTTCAACTTCAAAAGGTAATCCACCATGCGTAATCGTTTGTTTCATAAAAATTTTGAATGCTTCTGTTAAAGATAAAATTCAACTATTTTTTCAACACAACCGCCGTCCCATAAGCTGTAATTGACATCCGATCAGTTCCAATTGAGCCTGAATCAAAACGCATCATAATTACGGCATTGCCACCCAGTTTAGTAGCATTTTCACACATTCGATAAATCGCTTCTTGCCGAGCCGTTTCTAACATATTGGTATATGACTTAATTTAGCCCCCAAAAACATTTTTGATACTGGCACCAAGGTTACTAATTACATTTTTTGATTGAACTGTCATTCCAAAAACTTCTCCAATTACGTGGTCAACTTCATATCCAGTTGGTACTTCAGTCGTGGTAACTAACATTTTTTCTATCATAAATTTTCTCTCCTATACTAGACTAGTTAAGCATAATTATAACTAAATTAAATTTCTCTGTAACCCAATTTGTACTATGATATAGATGTAATGAAATTAATCATTTTGAAGGGAAACACAAACAATTATGACAACCGTTAACGTAATTTTAGGTAGCTCACGACCTGCTTCATTAGGTCGTGGTTTATTTAAAAACTTAGAAAACCAAAAAGATCAATTGGAAACAAATCATCAAATCAAGCTGCATTTTATGGACCTAGTTAATTATAATTTACCTTTTTTCTATGAAGATGTTGCTCCAATGGATAATAAAAATCGAGTATTACCTAACAACGAACAAAAGTGGATTAATGATATGAAGGTCGCCGACGGTTATTTATTCATAGTCCCAGAATATAATCATGCTGCTCCTGCAGTTTTAAAAAATGCCTTAGACTTTTTAGCGTTTGAGGCTAAGGGTAAGCCTGCTAAGATAATTACGTATTCGAATAACGGTCGTGGTGGTCAATTTTCATTTTTATCATTACTTCCAATCTTAAATCAACTTGGGCTAATCATCTTACCTAAACCAACGATTATCGGAAAAGTTGATAAAAATTTCAAACCAGATGGTAATTATCAACCTGACGCTCCTTCCAAAAATCATTACACCATGAGACTAACTAAAACAATTAGTGAAATTGCGTTTTATAGTACTTTATTAAAAGAACACCCATTTAGCTAATCATTAAAACTTTCTTTAGTGTCCCATTTCAAGGCATCTCGTTTAAGGTTTAATAACTAAAATGTTAATATAATATAAAATAAGTGAGGTAATAACATGGCAGATCGCAAATTTATTAGTCAAAAAATTTTAGAAAAAGAAATCGCAGTTTTTGGAACCAACCCAGAAGAAAATAAGGATGTAACTGACTTTAGAGTGGCTGTTGCCCTTGGGAACGCTAATGCGGAATACTTGGATCCCAAAACATTATCAAAAAGTAGTTTAGGTAATATTTATTCAATTTGGTTAATGACCTACATTAATACCCCAGGTTTAGAAAATCTAAACGAAAAGGCTACTGCTAGTTTAATTAAAGCATATGATTTTCGCGATGATGTTCAAGATTCATCTAACCATGAAGAATATGAAAAATATCTTAATGGTGACCTATCAATTGATGAAATCAAAGAGAAGTTAAACAATTTAAATAAATAACAAAAAACTTACGAATTTAAAATTCGTAAGTTTTTTGTTATTTGTCAAATATTTTAATTTTATCAGCAATCGCCGGTCTTAAAAAAACAACTGCCATTATGAACACAATGAAATAATCAAGCAAAACTTGCCACCAGCCATTATAAAATGAACCAGCAAAGAATGAATTGGTTGTGAAATATGAATTAAAATCGCTAGCAAAATGAAATGCCATGGGAACCAAAATAGTTGAGGTTCTTACATACAAGATAGCCATTAAAATTCCAAATGGAATTGCCCCTGATACCTGCTGTAACGTATCTGGAAATGGCTGATAAAAAATGTTTTGAAAATGAATTAAGCCAAACAAAATTCCACTAATTGTCACTCCAAACATTAGTTTGCGATATGTGCTCCCCTTTACAACTTGCATAACTTTTGGAAAAACCACACCCCGAAATCCATATTCTTCTACAAGTGCTGAACCAAGAGAAAACATAAAGAAACTAACGTTATTAGCATCATATTTTAAGATTCCCAGATTAACCGTAAAAACATAAATTAAAATCATGATAACTGCTAATGATAATGGACAAGCTTGGTTCTTAAAAGGAATAATTGATTTAAATCGTACCATTTGTTTAAAGTACCGACGATTTACCCAAACAATGATTATAAAGGCTAATCCATATCTAATGGTTAATTCAAACAGGATGAGCGTCGGCATACTAAACAATGAAATCAAGTTAAAATGTTTTAATAATAAAACAATGCCGACTCCGAAAAAGGCGGTGGCAGTATCAACCACCATAAAGATAATTACAAAGCTAATAATTTTACCAAGCTGGAGTGCCTGGGAGTTTTTAAATAATTTCATAAACGAACTCCGTTGTTTTATAGTTTAATATAATCCTAATTATAACAAAACTTTAACTTTAACAAAGTGGTAATATAGTAATGAAAATTAATTATGACTGGAGTTTTTAAAATGAATATCAAAAAAAGTTTAGTAATTATTACTCTAACAGGATTACTATTAGGTACAGGTTTCTATTTTCATGATTTTTCAGAAGTAACAGCTAAAGCAGATGCTACTACCCAACGTAATGAACAAGGGAAAATCATTGTTCATTACGTTGATCAAAGTGGTAAACAAATTCGTCCAGAAACTGTTGCTACTGGAACGACTGGAACAACCTATGTAGCATCCGTTCCGCAAATCAAAGGATACACTTACTCAAGTATTGAAAATGGTCAAAATAATGCCAATGGACCACAAATGACTTTTGGAGGAGGAGATCCTGTAACTAGTGTCATGTCAATGACTATTGTTTACAATGCCACTAGCAGTAAGACATCTGATTCTAACAAAAATTCTGATAACAATTCATCAAATACAGACCATTCTGGTAGTAATAGTTCAACTACTGCTCCTGCAAATAATGGTAAAAGTTCACCTAGTAACAAACAATCTTCCAAAAGTAGCTCTAATAAAAACAATTCTAATTCAAAACTAAAGTCAAACAAGCAAACCGCTTCAAACTCTAACGATAATAAAGTTGATCATTCAGATAATAATGGAAAACCATCTAAAACTACCAATGCTAAGAAAAACAATAATAAAAAAGCAAAAAATAATCATCATTTAGCTTGGACTATTGGTGGCGTGATTTTAGCCATCTTAGTAGTTATTACAGTTGTCTGGAAATTTATGAAAAAACCTAGTTCGGATAGACATTAAAATTTAAAATAAAAAAAGTTCAGTTTATTATCAAAAAATAATAAATTGAACTTTTTTAAATTCCTCATTACTTATGAAGAGCACTATATAAGGAATCAATTAGCATTCCAATTACCATCATATACATGGCCATCATTCCTTTATCCATTACTAACATGGCTAAAGTTACTAACCAAAATATGACTAAAATCCAACTAAGTTTTTTGTTCATCATAGGAATCCTCCGTGACTAAATTTAATATTCCTATTATTAGAAACATTACAATTAATATTAACATACCCTAATAGAATTGTAGTACACTATTAGTGTAAACAGAGGAGGAGAACTTATGACTGAATCAAAACAACCAATCGATCACTATTTTTTTAATGAATCAGCATATGACTACCATGACGGTGGCTATATCCCTCTTGAGGTATCAGATGCCCCAGAGAGTAAATTAGTAATTCCATCCATTTTAAAGCCTGATAAAGAAACGGATACAGATGTTTGGTACACCGTTGAAGCTCAACCGGGTGAAACGCAAATTTTACCTGGCGAAAAAACGAAAACTTGGGGATACAACCAAAGTTTATTAGGTCAAACGATTGTTTATCAAAGCGGAAAGACTTATCACGTTACGCTAAAGAATAGCTTGCCCGAATTAACGACCTTCCACTGGCATGGTCTTGATGTTCCAGGCCCATATATCGATGGTGGCTGTCATGCCCCTGTTTTTCCTGGAGAACCTAAAGAAATTACTTTCAAAGTTGATCAACCGGCTGCCACGCTCTGGCTCCATGCTCATCCATGTCCTTTAACTGGTTGGGACGTTTGGCATGGTTTAGCTGCCGCTGTCGTCGTAAAAGACGAACACGAAGCTAGTCTTCCCTTGCCACGCAATTACGGAGTGGATGACATTCCCGTCATTTTACAAGATCGAACCTTTGACGAACATAATCAATGGAACTATGACAAAAATTACGATCCAGATGGTACTGAAGGGAAAACAGCACTAATTAATGGAACGGTTAACCCTACTTTTGATGTTACCACCCAAAAACTAAGACTTCGTTTATTGGATGGATCTAATCGTCGGGAATGGCGTTTACATCTTAGTGATGACTTAGTCATGACACAAATTGCTTCAGACGGTGGTTTATTACCAGAACCAGTTTTATTTAAAAAATTAATGCTAACTTGTGCTGAACGTGCTGAAGTTGTCCTTGATTTCAAAGACTACAAACCTGGCGACCAAGTTACCTTATATTCTGATGATACGCCAATTTTAAAATTCAACATTAAAGAATTTGAGCCTGACAATACTGAAATTCCACAACATTTAGCTGATGTCCCTTATCCTGAAGTTGACGAGAATGCTCTTGTTCATCAAGTGGTTATGTCTGGAACTGATGAAGAAGTGATGATTAACGGTAAAAAATTCGGGATGATGCGAATTGACGACCGACAAGAATTAGGGGTTGCTGAATACTGGGATATCACTAACACCAACGATTGTTGTGGTGGCATGATTCATCCATACCATACTCATGGTGGTTCATTTAAAGTTATTTCTAGAAATGGTGAAGCTCCTTACCCTAACGAAACGGGGTACAAAGATACCATTGGCGTTAACCCTGGCGAAACCGTTCGAGTTAAGATGCGGTTCAATTACCCGGGAGTCTTCATGTATCATTGTCATATCATTGAACACGAAGATGGGGGGATGATGGCCCAAATGCAAGTTTGGACCAAGGATGACCCACATAAGAAATATGAATTAATGAGTATGGATACTTTGATGAACGCATTAGCTAAAGAACGTCATTGTAAGCCAGATCAACTTAAAATTAAAAGTTTAGAATCATATAAAAAAATGGGAATGGATATGTGTTAATCATTTCTAACAGCACTAAAAAACCAATCACAACGAATGTGATTGGTTTTTTGTTTAGTTTAATTTAGAGTACTAATTTCTTGACGCACCTTATTACTAATATTTTTATCAGCCGCAAAAATAATCCGATCATTTAATTCTAAAACAGTCGTGCCAACTGGATGAATCATCTGACGGTTTCGGAAAATTCGGGCAATCGTAATGTCATCACTAAATGGTAAATCTTTAATTGGCATCCCTGCATATTTACTATTACGTAACGTAACCTCGTGTAGCTCAGAACTATTGGATTTAATCATATTAAAGGTTGATGGAACTTCAATCATTTCACGTAACATTGCAACATTAACTGCGAAGGTATTATAAACTTCCACGCCTAGATCGGTTAATTCTTTTTCCCGAGCATTTAAAATATCTCGCTCTTCAAACCGAGCAATTACCCGCTTAACTCCGTATTCTTTAGCAACTTTCGCCAATGTATAATTAACATCTGGATCTAAGTAAGCAAAAACGGCAATGTCAGCATCAAAATATCCATTTTGTTTTAAATAATCAGCATCTAATGATTTTAGCAAATGAACGTGGGCTTTATTATCTAGGGTCTTATAATTTTTTTCATTATCGGTAAATAAAGTCACATCGTACCAACTGTTTGCTAACTGTTGCGCTACCGGAATCGTAACTAAGTTAGCTCCAAACATATTTAATTTAACTTCATGATAAACTTCTGGACTCGGTGTAAACATTTTATTGAACACCAAGGGACCAACCACACAAGTAATAATTGCGGCTAATAGAAACGCTCCGGATTGTTGTGGTGTAATTACTTTCATGTCACTAGCAACTTTTAAAATTGCTAAAACCATCGTAATGGTTGTTGAAACTAAGGCTGTTCCAGCTAAAGCATTTTTATTATCAAAACGTAAACGTAAAACTGGATACACTAAAGCTTTTGCCAACCAGTAACTCACTAAAAAGATTGGAATCAGCAATAATGTTTTTGGATCAGCTAGTAATTGCTTTATGTTTAAACCAACTCCACTCATCATAAAGAAAATTGGAATAAAGAATCCATAACCAATTGAATCAAGTTTTTCTTTTGTATTAGGAGATGGCTGTAATAATTTGTATACCATTCCTCCGACAAATGCACCCAATACAGCTTCAGATCCAACTCCAACCGCAATAGTAGCGAGTAACGCAATGATAAAGAAAGCTAACCGTACATCCACTTGCGTAGTAGACTTATTAAATTTATCCAAGTAAACAAAAAACTTACGAAATCGGAAAAATACTAAGGCTGCGACGGCAAATAAAATTAACGTTAGCAAAAGTGATTTAGAATCAGTTCCAAAAATTGAAACGTAAACCGTTAATCCCAAAATAGGCATTACTTCACCGAGAGCAGAAATTAACAAAATCGTTTGTCCTAGTGAAGTACTAAGAATCTCTTTTTCTTTTAATGTAGCAATCACAATTCCTAAAGAAACAGTCATAAATAGGATTGATGCAAGCCAAGGATCCTTAAATAATCCTAAAAATTTACATACAAATCCGAGAATTAGAGAGAGTCCTACAATGGTTCCATATCCATATAAAGCTAACCGTACCGATGAATATTTTGGCGCCTTTGCATTATTCTTTGCTTCCAAAGCACTGGGAGCTTTATTTTTAGGTTTAAATAGATCAAAATCAATTTCTAATCCACTCAAAAATAAAAGTACAATCACACCTGTATTTGATAAACCAGTTAAAACCGCATCCGGATGAACTAAATTCAACAAACTAGGTCCTAACAAAATCCCCACTAAAATCTCAACTACTGCTGTAGGCAAAACTGAAATATTAAATCTAGCTAAAACTAAAGGGGTTACTAATGCTGCTAATAAAATAATTACTAACGAAATCTGATCCACAATTTACACCTCTTTTTACTAATCTGTTTATTTTTCCCAATGCCATTTATGCTAAAGAAATGTGTGATAAATTGCAACAAAAAAAGATTAGTAAACACTAATCTTTTTCATCTAAATGTTTATTCTTGTGAGCACGGTAGAAAAATATCAATGAAATCAATAAAACAATTACTGAAAATGACATGTTTAGCCCTAGACTAGTTGGACTAAAGGTAAAATCAAATAAGAAGCCATCATAAGTTACCATCAAAATAATTGAAATTAATAATGAAATCAATGCAATTCCTAAGTCTAATTTATGTCTATTCATCTTTGTAAGTCCCATTTGCTTTATTTACGGCTTGATTAACTGCATTTCTAAATCCATTGGCATCCAAAGCAACTACCCCTTTAATTGTTGAACCACCAGGTGAAGTAACTTGATCCTTTAAATCTGAAGGATTAAGCCCTGTATCTAAAGCCATTTTAGCACTTCCCGTTACCATACTAGCAGCAACTTTATAAGCAGTTTCCCGATCCAAACCATTTTGTACGGCTGCATCACCTAAAGCACTTAAGAAAACATCGACAAAGGCTGGCCCACAACCACCAACAGTTCCAACAATCCCTAAATCTTTAGCTTTAACTGGGATTAATGTTCCCATTGAACTCAAAACTGTATTGGCTTTTTCCTTATCTGCAGAAGTAGCAAAATCACTCTCTTCAACAGCAATACACCCAGCATTAACTGCTACTGGAATGTTAGGCACCATACAAATCACTGAATTTTTAGGGAAAATGTTTTTAATGCCCTTAGCAGAAACTCCTTGAGCAGCAGAAACAACAATTGTGCCATCACCAACTGTCACGCTCAATAATGAATCAATTGTTACAGGAGCAGGGGTAGCAACAATTAAAATATCCATTTCAGAAAAGTCATTATTTTCCATCATTTGGAAACCGACTTCTTTTTGAAAAGCTAATAAACGAGAACTAACTCGGTGTCCCTTTACAAAAATATCATTAACATCATATTTGTTTGCTAAACCGCGAATCATGGCACTACCCATGTGACCGGCTCCTAGTACACCAATTTTCATAATTAATACCATCCTTTTTCATTTTTATCATCTAGCTCCATTATATACCTTAAAGGAAAATACTGCCTTTTCTCAATAAAAACTCATTTATAAAATTAGTATTTTTTAGCAACTTTACTGTCATCAATAAAACTTCCTTGAATTAAATCAATTGTAGCATGCCATAAATTAGAACTCAGATACAAAAAATAGAATTTTATCAAGAAAATGTCCAAGCTAAGATAGCGTTTTCATTTAAGCTATCAAAGGAAGATAAACCCCTTTTAATCTCATCAAATATGGTATACTCTGTAAGAGTATAGAAATTATAAAAGGAGTGAACGATATGCCAACAGAAAAACCTACAAGAGCAACTTTTATGCTTTTCGGTGGTACAGGTGACCTTGCATTACGTAAGTTATATCCTGCAATCTTTAACCTTTATAAAAAAGGTAGTTTAAGCACTCATTTTGCCTTAGTTGGACTTTCGCGTAAAGAACTAACTGACGAAGAATTCAGAGCTAAGATTATCGAATCAATCGCATCAGAAACTGATAGTAAAACTCAAGCTGAAGAGTTTGCTAGCCATTTCTACTGGAAATCACACGATGTAACTAATACCGATCATTACAAAGAATTAGGTAAAATCGCTGACGAACTAGATCAAAAATATGAAACTGAAGGAAATCGAATTTTTTACGTTTCCATGGCACCACGCTTCTTCGGAATTGTAGCCAAAAATCTTAAAGAACAAGGAGTTTTATCTACCAATGGTGGTTTTAACCGCTTAGTAATTGAAAAACCCTTTGGTCGTGACTATGAATCAGCAAAAGAATTAAATGACGAATTAACGAGTGCTTTTAACGAAAATCAAATTTACCGAATTGATCATTATTTAGGTAAAGAAACTACTCAAGCAATCCCAGTAATTCGTTTTGGTAACCCTATTATCGAAGCTGTTTGGAACCAAAATTACATTAAGGATGTTCAAGTAACTTTGGCAGAAAAACTTGGGGTTGAAGATCGAGCAGGATATTATGATACTGCCGGTGCACTTCGTGATATGATTCAAAACCACACCCTTCAAATTGTTAGTTACTTAGCAATGGACGAACCCAATTCATTTGTTGATACTGAGATTCGTCGCGAAAAAGTTAAAGCCTTAGAAAGCATGGAAATTTATGATGCTGAAGGCGTAAAAGAAAACTTTGTCCGTGGTCAATATGGTGCTGGAGATGGAAGTCCTGCTTATCGTGATGAACCAGGAGTTCCAAACGATTCAAATAACAATACTTATGCTGCAGGAAAGATTGTTTTCAATAATCACCGTTGGGGTAAAACTCCTTTTTACATTCGTTCTGGTAAAAAGTTAGCATCTAAAACCGGTCGAATTGATATTGAATTTAAGAAACCACTTGTAGATATCTTTGCTAAGGGTACTCACCAACCTGCTGAACTTCAATCAGATGTTCTAACTCTTTTGATTGATCCTAAGATTGGGATTACCTTAGAAATCAACACTAAGAACTCAGAACAAGGAATGCATACTGAAACTGTTGATTTAAGTTACCTTCAATCAGATGAACGTGCAGCTGAAGTTCCCCTCCCATACGAACGTCTTTTCCATGACATTCTTAAGGGTGACGGAACGTACTTTGCAAGTTGGCCAGAAGTTGCTGCCGCATGGAAGTACGTAGATCCTGTTCAAAAGCTTTGGGACACTACCCAACCAGACTTTCCAAACTATAAACCTGGTTCAATGGGTCCAAAGGCTGCTGATGAACTTTTGGCTCGTGATGGAAATTCTTGGTATTTCCCTAACAAGTAGCGATAAAGCGTTTTCAAAAAATAGATGAAACTATTTCACAATTTCAAAATACAATGATAAACTATTAGTGTAGAAAAATATAAAATTACTTTTTATAAAAAGGAAGGCATATTATGGCTGACAAAAAAGCAAATATTGGAGTTATTGGTATGGCTGTTATGGGTAAAAACCTTGCCCTTAACATCGAAAGCCGCGGATATACTGTAGCAATTTACAATCGTTCTGCTGCTAAAACTGAACAAGTTATGAAGGATCACAGTGACAAACACTTAGTTCCTGCATATGATCTTAAAGATTTCGTAGAATCGATTGAAAAACCACGTACTATCTTAATGATGGTTAAAGCTGGTAAACCAACTGATGCAGTTATCAACGAAATTCTTCCACTATTATCAAAGGGTGATACTCTTATTGATGGTGGTAACACTAACTTCCACGATACTATTGCTCGTAATGAAGAACTTGCAAAATCTGGTATTAACTTTATCGGAATGGGTGTTTCTGGTGGTGAACTTGGTGCCTTACAAGGTCCTTCACTTATGCCAGGTGGCCAAAAAGAAGCTTACGATCGGGTTGCTCCAATCTTAGAAAAGATTGCTGCTAAAGCCGAAGATGGCAAGCCTTGTGTTGCTTACATCGGACCTAATGGTGCTGGTCACTACGTAAAAATGGTGCACAATGGTATCGAATATGGTGATGAAGAATTAATTGATGAAGTATTTAACATTCTTAGAAATGCCGCTGGTTACTCAGTTGATGATTTAGCAAAAATCTTCTCAGAATGGAACAAGGGTGAACTTAACAGTTACCTTATTGAAATCACTGCTGACATCTTAACTAGAAAAGATGATCTTGGTGATGACAAGAACAAACCTATCGTTGATGCTATTCTTGATCGTGGTGCCAACAAAGGTACTGGTAAATGGTCATCAGAAGATGCGCTTGACGAAGGTGCTCCTCAATCAGTTATTACTGAATCAGTTTACGCACGTTTCGTTTCAATGTTAAAAGACGAACGGGTTGCCGCTTCTAAAGTACTTCATGGCCCAGCTAAGAAGCCTAAGTTTGGTAGCGATGATATCGTTGAAGATATGCGTCAAGCATTATACTTTGGTAAGATTATGAGTTACGCTCAAGGTTTCGAACAAATGCGGATGGCATCAGACAAATATAAGTGGGATCTTAAGTATGGCGAACTTGCTCAAATTTGGCGTGAAGGATGTATCATCCGTGCTCAATTCTTAGACGAAATTACTAAAGCCTTCGAAAAGAACCCTAACCTTGCTAACTTGTTAATGGATCCATTCTTTAGCGATATTGCTAACAAGTACCAAGATTCAGCACGTCGTGTCGTAGCCTTTGCTACTGAATACGGTATTCCAGTTCCTTCATTAGCTGCTGCTGTTTCATACTTTGACTCATACCGTGCAGAAGTGCTTCCTGCTAACTTGTTACAAGCACAACGTGATTACTTCGGTGCTCACACTTACGAACGTACTGATCGCCCAGGTAACTTCCATTACCCATGGTACGAAGAACAATAAAAATAAATAAAAGAATATAAAAAACTTCCTAAATTGGACAATAATTTAGGAAGTTTTTTATATTCTTTAGATGAAAAAATGGAATGCTTATCACCGGTTAAATAACGGCTTTTTATTTGAAATAGAATTAATCATTTAAGTAATTTAAAATCATTTTAGGTTGCCCTAAACTTAAATCTGCAATGATGTCAGTTCCCCCAAGCATTTTTTTAACTGGTAAATCTGCAACTGGTGCATGGACATGTTCAAACAATTGTAATCGTGCTGGACTATTCCAAGCAGCTTTTACTTTAATATCTGTAATCACACTTTCCGTCAACTCACAAATTCTTAAAGAACCATTATAATTCCGCATAATATTTAAACGATAACTTGGTTCAGTAATTAAATTTGTTGCACTTTGTAAATCCATTGGTTGATAACGATATCCCATTGTTCCTTGAGCTACACATAATGATCCATAATCAAGTTTCCCAATCATTGTATCACCATCAACATAAACTTTTGGTTTTGCTAATTTCTTAGGAAAAGATGCCATTTCACGACCTGAAGCAATTGCACCAAAATTATCCACATACATAGCAAGCGTAAATTCACCTACTTGACCATTAAAGGTACACGGAATTACTTGACCAGCTTCGGTATATTTACCCAATCCAGTTGCATCAGGCATTTTTATAAATTCAAACTTAACTTGATTATCAATTGGTTCTAATGGTTCTGGTAATATCTTACGTAAGGCCTTTTCATCCGTTTGGTAAACAAAATTCACAAATTCACGATTATAAAATTTAACTTGAGCTCGAGGAAAGGCTGGATCATCAATTGGAGTAGTTACCTGTTTTAAAAGTTCTTCTTTTTTCATTATATAGTTGCTTCCTTTATCTTACTAATAATTCAGAAAATTGATGCATTGTATCTTTAAAATCTGGTAATTTACCAGTATTTTGAGATTTCGTAACGATTTTAATAACTAAATCATTAAATGGTGTTGAAATCCCATGTTTTTTACCAGCATCTGAAATTACACCATTAATATCATTAATTTCGGTTTTTTGTCCTTTTTCTAAGTCTTGAAGCATACTTGCCTTAAGATTTTTACTTGGCTGCATAATCTTTTGTAAAAATTGTAATTGCTTTGTTTGATCAGTTTCAGAATTAATTGCAAAAATATTTAAATCTAAATTACCCATTTTAGCAAAGGTAACTCCATCACTTTTACCAGCTTTAAGCCCTTCACTAATAATATGCAAAGCGCTTTGAATTCCAATTTCATTATCAGCAATTTGTCCAAAAGTTGCATTTCCAGCTGCTGATAATCCACTAAATGAAGCGTTAATTAATAATTTAGCCCATTTAGTTCCTAATAAATTGTCAGAAACTTCGGTACCACCAACTTCGCTTAAAACACTTTTAATTTCTTGAATTCTAGGTGTATCTTGTCCATTTAACTCACCAATTTGAAAAGCCGACTTTTTAAAAAGTGGTTGAGCCGTTGTTAATTCTGATTCAACATTATTTAATAAAGTTCCACCAAATTCAACTGATCCAGCAACCACATTTTGTGGATTAATTGTTTTTGTAATTTTTAATTCGGGAACTCCATTTTGAAGTGAAACCAGTGTACCATTTGGTTTTAAAATCGTTTTGACTTTTTCTAACACTTCATCATTATGCGTTTGTTTCGTTAAAAGCAACACAATATCATAATCTTGACTATTTAGCTCATCGGGAGTTTTAGCCGATACAGGAACAGTAAAATCAATAGTTCCTGTTACATGTGCACCTTTATCATTTAAATCTTTAATATGTTTTTTATTGTGAGCAACTAAATCAACATTATATTTACCTGATTTAGTCAAATATGCTCCAATAATTGTTCCTAAAGAACCCGCTCCATATACTGCAATTTTCATACAAATCACACTTTCTATATTGTAAATTTTAATTTGAACAATAAGGAACTATAGGCCCATAACTATAAAAAAGCAAAAAATTAGCTTAATTAATCTTAATTATTTTTAATATAGACACTGCTTACCTATTAACCTTGCTAATCGATTGATAAATTAGATAGATAATGTTTTATCAACATAAAGCATTAATTTATGTATAACACAAACTATCGTTTTTATATATAATTAATATATAAGTACGTATTGCGGGCTACATTATATAGTTACCATAAGGAGAAATTTTCATGTCACAAGAGCAAAATATTTCAAACAGTAAACAAATGTCACGGGGACTCAAAAATCGACATGTACAATTGATTGCTTTAGGTGGAACGATTGGAACCGGTTTATTCTTAGGTTCTGGAGAATCAATTAGTTTAACCGGCCCTTCAATTATATTAGCTTATACCATTACAGGAATCATTTGTTTCTTAATTATGCGTGCTTTAGGAACTTTGTTGCTATCCGATTTATCAGCTAATTCGTTTATTGAACCAGTCACTAAATTTTTAGGGTCTACAACTGGGTTTGTAGCTGGATGGACCTACTGGATGTGTTGGATTATCGGAGCAATTGCTGAAGTAACTGCTGCCGGAATTTATATTAATTATTGGTTTCCAGGGGTTCCAACCTGGTTTACTGGATTAGTCATCTTAGCCCTAATTTATATGTTAAACATTATTAACGTTGCAGCATATGGTGAAACTGAATTTTGGTTTGCTCTCATCAAAATCATAGCCATTTGTGGCATTATTATCATTGGAATTGTATTACTTATTCTTAATTACAAAACACCAGCTGGACATGTATCAATTAGTAATTTATATAGTCATAAATTTTTTGGTCATGGTTGGCAAAGATTTATGCTTTCGTTCCAAATGGTCGTCTTTTCTTTAACTGGTGTTGAAATGGTTGGAATGACTGCTGGAGAAACTAAAGATCCTGCTCACGTCATTCCAAAAGCAATTGACGCAGTTCCTTTTCGGATTATTCTTTTTTATATTGGAGCTTTAACAGCCATCATGTGTGTCCTTCCATGGCAAAATATTTCTCCAAATGCCAGCCCTTTTGTTGAAGTATTCAAAAATATTGGAATTCCAGGAGCAGCAGGAATTATTAACTTTGTAGTTTTAACAGCAGCCACATCTGCCTGTAATTCTTCAATTTACACTACTGGTAGAATGATGTTTTCCATGACTAACAACAGCAAGGGAAAATTCACTAAAAAATTAGGGACTTTATCAAAGCGAAAAATTCCGCAAAATGCAATTACTTTCTCCATTTTAGTGGTTGCTACTGCTACACTACTAAACTTGTTAATTCCAAAAGGTGTCTTTGTTTTCATCGCTAGTATTTCAACTACGCTTTTCTTATTTATGTGGACTTTAATCATTTTGGCCCAAATTAAATATCGGAAACAAGTGGATCAAGCAGGTAAAGAGAACCAATTGAAGTTTAAGATGCCATGGTATCCCTTTTCAAGTTACCTAGTTTTAGCATTTTTAGCATTCGTTGCAGTCGTATTACTTTTCCAAACAACTTCTCTAATTGCCTTAATCGGATCAATTGTGTGGATTAGTGCTCTATACCTTGTAAAAATTAGAGGTAATCGAAAAGAAATTCAATAAATTATAAAAAAAGGATCATTCACTAAAATATTAGTGCGTGGTCCCTTTTTTAATTATTATTAAACCTGTTAAAAAAATTAATTGAAAAATAAATCTTAGCGTTTAAATTTCAAACAACAAATGCATCCAATTATTGAAATTAATCCAGCACTGAATATAGCAGCTTTAAACCCACTAGTAAAAAGATTAGATGTCAAAGTACTGCCGAATTTATAAAAAACACCAACTGCAATGGTAGTACCAACAGACCCACCTAAAAGACGAAAAACATTATAAATTCCAGATGCTTTCCCAATTAAACTTTTAGTTACTGAATCTAAAACAGCCTTTTGTAAAGCTGGACCTGCCATAGATAGACCTGCTCCAGAGATAATTAAAGGAAACACCATTAATGTATAGTTACTAACATTAGTTACTAAAATTGCTAATAATATATATCCTATTCCTTGCAAAAGTAAACCTAAAATAGCAATTATTTTTTCACCAAATTTATCAACTGCTTTTCCAGCAAATGGAGCAATCACGACTAAAGTCCCTGTCCAAGGGAGCATCTTGAGACCTGCTTCTAAAGCATTATTATGATCAACCACTTGTAAAAATTGCGGTAAAAAGAAAACCACACCATACATTGATGCATATAGTAAAAATGTAGCAAAATTACCTCCAGTAAATACTTTTGATTTAAATAACTTTAAGGGAATCATCGGTTGATTTTCTCGATGTTGTCTTTTGACAAACCAAATTCCAATTAAAATACTGAAAAGTATAATCAGAATGGGAATTAATCTTTTTTTCACTGTTGTAATTTCCGTTAAAGCAATAATTACCGAAGTAAACCCAAGAATGACTAAAGCTGCATCGATTAGATTAATTGGTTGATTTTCTCCTTTGCTTTCTGGTAAATGTTGCCAAGAAAAATAAATCGTAAGTAAGCCAATGGGAACGTTAATCCAAAAAATCCATTGCCAAGCTAGTTGTGCAACAATTAATCCACCTAAGGATGGTCCAATAATTAAAGCTAACCCACCAATTCCACTCCAAATTCCTAGTGCTTTTCCCCGTTCAGAAGCTGGAATTGAATTGGTCAAAATTGCCATTGACATAGGAGTCATTACTGAAGCGCCAATTCCTTGAATAATTCGAGAAATAATTAAAAAACTGATACTTGGTGAAAGAGCGCAAAATACTGATCCAATCGTAAAAATTAAAATTCCAAGATTATAAATTTTACGTCTCCCAAATTTATCGCCTAAAGCAACTCCTACTAACAAAACTGCTGCAATCGTAATATTGTAGGCATTTAATGCCCATTGCAACATATCAACTGAAATCTTAAAATCCGCTCTAATTGCAGTTGAAGCCGTTGTAACAATCATTGAATCCATCATCGACATAAAAAAGCCTAATGATGTTAAAACTAAAATCCATTTATATGCTTTCTTCATTATTCCTCCCCACCTCATTTTTAAATTAATAGCCAAGTACAATAGTTCAAATACTTTTGTACTATTGTAGAATAACATTCAATTTTTCAAATAACAAGGTAAATAAAAAAGTGATTGAATTTTATGAAAATTCAATCACTTAGTTAAATCCTAATTAATGGTACCCATTAGTTGCATAGTCAAGCGCTGCTTTAATATCTACGTCTACTCCAGCTTGAGCCAAAACATTTGCAAAAATGGAAAGAAATCTTAATACGTAAACTTTTTGTGCTACGTAACCCATTAAACCGATTCGCCAAATTTTACCAGCCATTGGTCCAAAACTAGATGAAATTTCAATTCCATAATCATTTAAAAGCTTAGCACGAAGTTCGTCACCGTTAACTCCCGCTGGAATTTTTACAGCTACCATATTTGGCATTTCATGAGCTTCATCCCCAAAAATTTCTAAGCCTAATTTTCTTAAACTTTCTTTCAAAATCATTTGGTTATCTTTTTGCCTAGCAAACCGTTTTTCTAACCCTTCCTCGTTAACTGCAATTTGGAGTGCTTCATTCAACGTATAATTCAAAATGGTGGATTCAGTATGGTGATTTAAACGAGCAGGTGCCCAATAATCCATTAGTTGAGTCAAATCAAGATAGTTAGAGTTGATAAAGTTCTCAGAAATTTCTGAATCTGTACTTACTACTCCCGCTTCAACTCGTTTACGTTGCAAAATTTTCTCAGCAAAACGGTCATTAAAAGTTAGGGGGGTGATTCCAGCAGGAGCCGAAAGTGATTTTTGAGCCCCTCCTACGACAGCATCCAGTTCCCATTCATCAACTGGAATGTTAACACCCATATAACTGGCAACGGCATCAACTAAAGTGAAACTACCAAGTGCTTTAGCTGCTTTACCTAACTTATCAACTGGTTGTAATCTTCCGGTAGAAGTTTCCCCATGTACAATCGCCACTAATTTTGGTTTAACTTCTTGCATTTTGGCAATAATTTCATCTTGGTCAAATACCGTTCCCCATTCAGTATCCATAGTGATTACTTCACCACCGGCCCGAACGGCTAATTCAACTGCTAAATCACCAAAACGACCTAAACGAGGAATTAAAACTTTGTCACCAGGTTCGATGATGGAATTAATCACTGCCTCTAAGCCAGCTCGTGAAGCTCCATCAACTGGGAAGGTCCATTTGTTTTTCGTTTGAAATGATTTCCGTAATAATTCCATATTTTCGTTCATAATATCGGTAAAGGCTGGATCAAACTGCCCTAAAATGTGGTTACTACCGGCTTGTAAAACGCGTGGATCGACCATCGTTGGGCCAGGGGTCATGATTTGTCGATCAGTAATTTTTAATGACATACTTCTCTCTCCTTAATAACTTAATTTAGCTAACGTTTTTTCTAAAACCTTCAATCCATTTAGCAAACTAACATCCGTCGAAGCTTCTTGTGGGGAATGACTAATTCCTTTAATGCTTGGAACAAAAATCATTCCTGTCGGAACTCGATAAGACATAATTTGGGCATCATGCCCTGCTCCTGAAACCATCTTAATAGATGATAAATCAAGATTGTCAGTTACTTCACTAATGGTCATTTGCAATTTTTCATCCATCAAAGTCGCTTGTACGTTCGTGGTAGGAAGTAATTCTGCCTTTGTTTGTTTCACTAATTCAGCAACATCTTGAAAAAGTTGATCTACTTTAGCTTGGTCAACACTACGCATATCTAAAGAAAAAACTACTTTGCCTGGAATCACATTTGAAATATTGGGCTTAAGATTTAACTGTCCAATCGTATACCGAATTTCAGGAGACTGATCAAGTAAATCCTGAATTCTAGTAATTAATTTTATCGCTGACCGTAATGCATCTTTTCGCATATTCATCGGTGTCGTTCCCGCATGATTGCTTTCGCCATGAACCGTAATTAAAGCTCGCTTTTGCCCTACAATTCCAGTTACCACGCCAATGTCTAAATTTTGATGTTCTAAAACTGGTCCTTGTTCAATATGTAGTTCTAAGTATTTCTGGACATTAAGAGAAGCTTGTTTAGGATAATCTTTGAGTAGTTTTGCTACAGCTTTTTTCCGAGCTGTCGTAAAGTCAATTTGATCTGCATCCACTAAACTCTCCGTGGTCGGTTCAGCTTGTTTAGTTAAAAAACGAGAACCCGTAAAAGTTGCATCAAAACGCGAACCTTCTTCTTCGGAAAAAGAAATTGCAACTAGCGGAGTTTTAGGTTTTCCCAATTCATTTTTTAAATCACTAACAGCAACTAAACTAGCCAAATCACCATAAGTTCCATCTAAGGTCCCCCCATTAATAACCGTATCAATGTGAGAACCAGTTAAGATTACTGGAGTTTGGTCTAACTGATTTGTTGTAGCTGCGTACACGTTTCCTATCTCATCCACAGAAACAAATAAACCTAAGTCAGTTGCCTCCGTTGCGTATTCTAACTGGGCTTTCGTCCAATTTTCATCATAGACAGGACGTATAACCCCATTTTCAGGCGTCCGACCAATTTTTTTGAATTGATCAATTAAAGTTAATAACTTATTCTCATTTTTCATTTTAGCTCCTTTCCGTTTAGTAATTTTAATTATTATGTCAGAAAACGCATCATTAAACATTGTAATTATGCCTAATAATCTTTATATTTTTAGTTAAATCTCACAAAGGAGGGGCAAAATGCAGTTAAACAAGTTATTAGCTCAACCACAGTTTAAAAAAATTAGAACCATCAATGAACAGGCTAATTTAAAAACTAATGTTACTACAATTGGAATGATGGAAGCACCCGATATTTCGGAATATGTTGTGAAAGGACAACTCTTAGTTACCACTGGATTTCATTTTAAAAATAACATTCCGGCTTTAATCGAATTAATTGAAGTAATGCATCATAAAAAAGCCGCAGCTATTGGAATTCGTGATAAACGCTATTTATCTAATATTCCTCCAGAAGTAATTGTGAAAGCGAATGAACTTCATTTCCCCATTTTACTTTTACCAGCTGAAGTCGGACTTTCTGTGCTGGTTAGAGATTTGTTACACGTTGTTTTAGAGCAACAAACTGACCAACTAACTGAAATCATTAACCAAACTAGTTCTCTTTCCCAACTAATTTTAAAAGAGAAAACTGATCATCAAATTTTGAATCAAATTGCCAACCTAATTGATAAAGATGTGTTTTTAGTCAATTCTTTTGGTGAAGTTGTGAGCTTTAGTGATAGTGGTTTTCAATTTAAGGATGAGTTAGAAACTGATACAAAAAAGTTAGATTTACTACAGTTGGAAAATAACCAAATTATTTCTCTTAATGAACATCAATTTTTATTTTTACCCCTCAAAATTGATCAATATTTAAATCGGCGCTTTTTAGTGATTAAAGATGAAATTATTAATAATTCTGAACGAAAATTACTATTGGAAAACATCGTTAATTTATTGAGCCTAGAAAATATGAAAGTCCAAATTAACGAACATAATCGCATAGAACGTCAAAACAACTTATTCGTAACCATCATTAATCAAAATTTAGAACAAGAAACGATTTTAAATAATCTCCAATTAAACCGGTTAAACGGAACTGATGAATATATTGCCATGGCCATTGAAGATAAAAATGCGATTAATGCCCTCAATCATAATTCCCTATTACAAGATGTGGCATTATTAGCTCGCTGGTATTTTTCTAAACAAAAAATTGATATCATGACCGTTTTTTGGAATTTTAGATTGTTCATTTTAATTCCCGCAGCTAATGACAGTGAGCAGGAGCTCAAAAAATTATTAAAATTTATCAATCAAAAGAAAATTAACAATACCTTTAAAATTGGTTATACAAAAAACCATCGGACGTTAGTAAAAGTCGAAAAGTTAATCTTAGAAGCCGATGAAGCATTAAACATGGCCTTAAATAGTCGGACAAAAAAACTAGTGCGCTTTCAACCGAAACAAGTGAGTGATTTATTACAACTATTGCCAGCTCACGAAATTGACGTATTTATTAAATCTGTTTTAAATCCAATTTTGAAAATTAAAAATCCTGATGAACGACAACAGTTGCTCAAAACCATCGAAGTTTACTACAATTCAAATCAATCAATTTCGTTGTTATCGAAACAACTCTTTATTCACCGTAACACTGCTTTATATCGGCTTGGTAAGTTAGAAAAAATTCTTGGCTTTAAGCTAGATAACTTTGCCGACAACGAAAAACTCCAGCTCGCAATTCGGCTCTATATGTTAAAAGTCACAAAAGCAGATTAATTTTTTGTGTGAAATGTCTAGTGTATTTATCAAAAAAGCTCCCCATACTAATGAAAAACGTTGTAAAGGGGAGCTTCAAATGACAAACACACAAAAACAGTTTAAACAATCATGGAAAAAAATCGTTTTACTAAATTTTATTGGTTGGATATTTATTTACGCTGATCGGACGATTTTAAATCCAGTAATGCCAAACATTCAACATTACTTTGGAATTAATAACGCCTCGTTAGGTTTAGTTTCTTCCATATTTTTCTTAACCTATACTGTTGCTCAGATTCCATTTGCTGCTCTGGCTGATAAAATAGGACAGAAATGGGTAATTGGAATCGGATTTATTTTCTTCGGAATTATGACGTTCTTCTCTGGAATTGTAACTACATTTGGCCTCTTCCTAATCATGCGAGCAATGACTGGGCTAGGTGAAGGTATGTTTTATGGTCCTTCATATAGTCTGGCATCCGAAAACATTCCCAGCGATAAATTAACATTTGGAACGGCTTTAATCAACTGTGGTCAAGCTTTTGGCCAAATGACTGGGACGCTTTTATCAAGTTTTTTGGTATTACAATACCACATGCACTGGTCATCACCATTTATCGTAATTACAATTCCAACAGTCGTAGTAGGATTTATGTATTTATTCTTCGTTAAGCGGACTAAGCTAGCTCCATCACAGTCTGCTGACACTAATGAAACTACTGAATCAGTTAAACCAAGCACCAAGATTGATGTCCGTGCTTTATTTACCAAAAACCTAGTAATTACTTATTTTATGTTATTCGCTGCCATTTACGGACAAATTGCCATGTTAACTTGGCTACCCCAGTTCTTAATTACTAATCGTGGAATTACGGGAAATAGCGTTGGTTGGATTTCATCAATCATTCCATTTGCTTCAATTCCCAGCTCCATTATTTTTGCCAAAATGAACGACAAAATGTCAAATCCTAAAAAATTACTTTATATCGTTGTTCCCATTTCAGCTCTTGCTCTAATTATTGGAATGACAATTAATTCCTATGCAATTCTTGTAATTTCCCTTTTGGTGTATGGTTTTACCGGAAAAATGTCAATTGATCCAATTTTAATTTATCTAGTTAACAAAAACGCCAAAAGGGGCCAATTATCAACTACTTTAGGAGTTTACAACTTCTTCGGGATGATTGCTTCCATTATGGCACCATACTTAACCGGAGTCTTTATTGATTTAACGGGAAGTATGGCAATTGGTTTCTACTTTGCCGCTGGAATTTTACTACTTGGTTTGTTAGCCTTCAGTTTTGTAAAGATAACACCAAACAACAAATAAAACTTGAGGCAAACCAATGAATATTACTGAAGCCTTTACTAAGACGCTGACAAACTATAGTATTACAAATGCCATTACATCAACCATTTTTATTATCTTACTAGGATTTTATCTTCGAAAGAAAAATATTTTTCCCGATAAATTTGGTAAAACATTATCCAAAGTATCACTGGCGGTGGCTCTTCCTGCATTAAACTTTAATGCTTTTATGACTAACATTGACAATCGAGTTTTGTTAGAAAGTCTAAGTGTTTTAATTTGGGGATTTTTGGTGATCATTATTTTAATCTTGGTCGCACCTCACTTATATCCTAAAGTTAATGTAGATGAACAAAATGTTCTAGGAATTTTAACCACATTTGGATCAACTACTTTCTTCGGAATTCCGATTGTTGGTGCAGTTTTAGGAACCAAGGGAATTATTTATAGCTCGATTTTTAATTTAGGCTATCATATTTTTATTTATTCCTATGCATACATTAAAATGTCAGGGATTAAACTGAAACTCGATAATTTGAAAAAAATGTTATTAAATCCAATTATTCTTTCTACTTTTTTAGGTTTGTTGATGTGGTTAATTCAACCATATGTTCCACAAGTTTCAGTACCAACCTTTGTTAAAGGAGCCATTGTTCCCACAGCAGGCTTGCACTCGGTGGCCTTTTTCCGAATTGATCAAACAGCATTATGGTTGTGGACGCCTATTCATTATTTAGCTGAGTTAGCTTCCCCATTAGCCTGGTTATCAATTGGCTGTACCTTAGGATCATTATCATTTAGACAAGCGACTTCCAGTAAAATTGTCTGGTACTATGGCTTTAACAAAGTTATTTTAGTTCCATTTTTTACCTTAGTTGGAACTTCACTCATGTCAGCCCTCGGTATTTTGCCACTCAGTTTTACGGCAATTGCAACCATGGTAATTATGATGGCTACACCTACTGCTGCAGTAGTTTCAGCCTATGCTATTAATTTTAATCGTTATGCATTGCTAACTTCAAGCGCTTCCTTTATTTCAACCTTAATTGCAGTAGTAATCATGCCAGTTTGGATTGCTGTGCTTCAAATTTTGCATAGTACTGGACTGATTAATTAATTTCGAACATAATAAAAAAATCGATTACAACCTGTATGCTTAATATAGTTGCTATCGATTTTTTTGCTATAGACTTGTATAAAAATTTGTCACATATTCATCAATGGTGGCTTGATTTAGTTTGATGTACTTTTCCCGTGCTTCTTTTCGCGTCGTAATTAAATTAGCTGCTTCTAAAATTTTAAAATGATACGATCCAGATGTTTTACTAATGTGCATAATCTTACCAATTTCACCACAAGTAATTTCGGCTGGATTTTCTTTTAAATACTTAATAATTTTAATACGAATTTGATCTGACAAAGCTTTAAAAACCAAAATCTGATTTGTTTGACTCATTAGTAAAACCACCTTTCAGTTAACTTAATTTTTCATAGAGTGGGATCAACGTCTTTAAGGCTTGTAGCAAGTCATCATCGATTGTCTTGGTCCCAAACCGTGAATCTCCACGTTCAACTTTAATTCCAATTAAAACATCAAGGGCTTTTATTTTTTTAAATTTTTCTACAATTTCAGTGTATTCAGTTAATGGTTCAGTTTGATTTTTCATGTGATCTTGACTAAGCACAAATTTCTTAGGCAAATTAGCAACCTCATCCGACAATTGCTGAAGTTTTGAATAAATTTCATCCGTTTGCTTGGGCTTCATATTGCTTTCTACAGCTAAATATAAGTAAAGATTATCATCCCACAAACCAAGTTCAAAATGAGGCAACATTTTATAACCACGTTTGTTAGTAGAAAAAGCTACCCACGTGGTGTCTGGGGCGTTTAAGATCCGCATTTGATGTTTGGCTACATGTGCATACCAAGCTTCACCAGTAACTGTTTCTAGCATTTTTATCATTGGAATTGCAATTTTTTCGAATTTTGGATCTAAAATAGACTTAATTTTATCCATCCGTCCGTCTAAAGTGGGGTCATTAAAAACTAAAAAGTCAGAATCCGTAAACATTTTCACACCTCATATAATTAAAATAATAAAATATTCAATAACATAATCCACGAACGAGCTTGACTATCAGTATCTTGTACAAAATAATAACAAGAAATAATGAAAATAATAATTGCAATAATTAACACCGGAGTCAACCATAATTTTTGCACCGTCGTCTTTTCTTTTTCAGCTTTAGCCTTGTAAGCATGTTCATTTTCTTTAACCATGCTATCGATGGTAACATCATATAAATCACTTAAATCAATTAAAATTGGAATCCCAGGTAAATTTCGCCCGTTTTCCCAACTTGAAACCGTTTTTCGAGAAACATTTAACTTTTCAGCTAATTGTACTTGAGTATACCCGTTTTCTTGTCTTAATTTTTTTAATTGACTTGCAACATCCATTACCAAAGTTCTCCTATCGAGATTCATAATCTGTTATTATTATACCTTATTTAAAAATTATTCTTGGAATTTTTATAAATTTAGTGGTCTACGATTAGGTTACATTCCTAATTGATACCATTTCACCCTAGTCTATGTTTAATAGCTTTAACTTTATCTAATTTACCTGTAAATTAATAGTTGAATCGTAGTTAATTTATTAGACAGATTGGAGAAACAAATGAATCAAATTTTAAAGCAAAAAACACTCAAACAGTTTAACGGAAATTGGTCCCAGGCCATTATCATTGCTCTTCCAACTTTACTAGTTTTCTTCATTGGATCAGTACCCATGATTCCTTACTTAGTTCTATCAACTTTTACATTAGTGGGAATATCATACACGTACTTGATTTGGTTTCGCAGTGAACGCATTCCAGCTACTCCATTACAATCATCCATAACAGAAATTTTTGCAACGCCGAATGCTTTCGGTCCCTTTTTAGTTGCATTATTGACCGAAGTGTTCGCTACTCTTTGGAGCTTGTTATTCATCATTCCCGGAATTATTAAAACAATGGCCTATTCTCAAGCAATTTTTATTTACAAAGATGAAGTCACTATGGGGACTGACAATCCTAGCTTCCTTGACTGCATTACTAAGAGTCGCGAAATGATGAATGGTCACAAAGCTGAATTATTTATGCTAAAACTTTCTTTTATTGGTTGGTTTATTTTATCGATGTTTACAGCTGGCATCGGATTAATTTGGCTCATTCCTTACTACTATGGAACGATGGTTAACTACTACGAAAGATTGAAAAATAACTAAGATAGCCACTAAAAAAGACCCCAACCACGTTGAGGCCTTTTTTTAATATCATCATTAATCACTCACCCGTAACCCTTTTTCCAGAAAGCTTTACATATAACACACTCACCACAAAGCCCACTACCATGAACGGAATGAAATCCAAACTCATACTAAAGAGTGGAATATGGGCTGTACACCAAGCATCTAATCCAACAAATGGTCCATGTAAAACAGGTGGTAACGCATGTAAGGCATCTAAAACAGAGGGGACTAAAACTAAGCCCATCGTAACTTTATACACGACTCCGTTTTTTCCAATGAAGTGGTGTAATAAAGCAAGTAAGATCAAAGTAATGGCTAGTGGATAAAGGAACACTAAGACTGGAAGTGAAAACAAGATGATTTGATCTAACCCAAAGTTAGCGAGACAAAATGCTACAAAGTTAGAGAATAATAAGAACTTATGATAACCGATTTTGGGAAAACGATTTCCTAGATCTTGCGAAAAAGATTGTAAAACTCCTAAAGCAGTTGTCACACAGGCTAGAAACGTCAAAGCTGCCAAAACTGCTGCTCCAGCGGCGCCCGTATAATGTCGCATAATGATGGTAAAGGCAGTTCCCCCATCAGCGCTCATTTTAGTATAAGCTAAACTAGCAACTCCTAAAGCAATTAGTAATACGTAGATGACTGCTTCAAAACCAAGGGCAAAGAACCCAACCTTAGCCACTGACCAAGCCTGTTTCTTTTCGTCTTTCACAAAAACTTTCAAAGCAGTGATGATTGTTACTCCAAAGCCTAATCCAGCCAACGCATCCATCGTATTGTATCCTTCTAAGAACCCATTAACGAATGAACCAGTTCCTTTACCTGCAGCAGGCATTAAAGGTAAGTTGGTTAAATCACCATTTACGATAAAAGCTACAAAGAAAAGGAAAAATAATAAACCGACAAAAAGTGGATTCAAAATCTTCCCAACGCTATTTACGATACTATTTTGATTGTAGGCCAAGTAGACAATGAGGCCAAAAAACAAGGCCGAAAAAATGAATAAAGCAGAATGTGTCCAACTCTCATTTGGCAAAAATGGTTTTACCCCCATCGTAAATGAAACTGTGGCTAACCGAGGTGAACCAATAAAAAGTCCCATTGAAGCATGAGCGGCAATTAAGAATACTAATGAAAAGGTTGCGCCAACTGGTAACGCTAAATCATACATACTTTTACTCTTAGTCACACTTAAAGCTAAAATTGAAAATAGTGGCAGTAATACAGCTGAGATAACGAAACCTAAGGTAGCCGGTACCCAATTTTGTCCTGACATTTGTCCTAAATGAATGGGAAAAATTAAGTTCCCAGCCCCAAAGAAAAGGCCAAATAAAAGTGATGATAATAATAAGTGCTGTTTGAAACTAGTTCGCTTAGTTAAATCCATGATCTAACTCCTTTAGTTTAATTTTTAAATAAAATCCATAACCTTATGAAAGGTAGCAAATTGATGGTATTAAAAAAACGCCCACAAATTGGAATAAAATCCAATTAGGGACGTTTTTACACGTGTTACCACCCATGTTCCCAATTACCTTAGCAATCCTGCGCAAAATTGCATCATTAGAAATAAAAAAAACGCCTCCAACTGTCGAATCAACAACAGCTAGGGACGCTTTCGCGTGTTACCACCCATATTTCCAATTACTAGTAATCGGCTCTCAGAGTACGGCCAAAATTTCGACGATACTCGCTTGCTATAATGGGCAATCCCATCAGATATTAATTAGTTCATATCTGAAACTTGTAGATGATTTTCGTTTCGGTGGGATTACCTCATCACAGCAAACTGAGGCTTTCTTAAAATCACAGCTGAAACTACTTAGCTACGCTTAGTCGTTTTGTTATGTTTTATTTCTTCTTAGTTTACTGGATGAATTTCAATTGGTCAAGCATAAATTTAAAATAAAAAAGCAATTGATAAACGAACATTAATCTGATATAGTTATTAAAAACAGCAAGGAGATGAACATTCATGAACCAGAAAGCATATAATTCAATCAATAATCGCATTATTAACCAAGTAATTATTCGCCCATCGGTAAGTGAATGATCCTTGGTTATTTGTGTAACTAATGAAAAAACACCTACCACATCGTACGGTAGGTTGAAACTTTTAAACAACCTATCCTAAATTGGATAGGTTGTTTTTTTATATCTAGGAGTGAAATCATGAAACAAAAACTAACTGATCCAAACCTATTAAATTGTCTTTACAAAGGTACTTTTGGAATTGAAGTCGAGGAACATCGGGTATGTACTAATCGTCGCAGCTTATCACAACTTCCTCATCCGAGTACTTTAGGTAAACGACATGGACATCCGTTCTTTCAAACTGATTTTGCTGAAAGTCAAGAGGAACTGGTTTCTCTTCCCCACAGTTCTACTAAAGCTTGTTTAAACCATCTCCATAGTCTACAAGCAATGTTGCAGGCCAGCTTAGCCTCTGAAGATGTAATCTGGCCCTTATCAATGCCCCCCAAACTCGATCAAGACGACCTCGACTATTTACCGGAAGGCTTCAAGCAACGACCTTGGTATCAAAGTTATTTGGAAAAAATGGTCGAAAAATACGGTCCTTATTATGGACTAATGGCTGGAATTCACATTAACTATGCACCTACTCCAGAATTATTAGCTTGGTATCAAAATCAGCATGATTATCCAAGTCAGGTTTCCTCTAACAACCACATGCTATTTCAAATTGTGCAACAAGTTTTAGGTTATCGTTGGCTCTTAACCTATCTCTTTGGAGCATCTCCCTTAACCGAAAATCAGGCCGATACAATTCCCGCACCACAACGTGCCCTAGCACCCGTTCGTTCATATCGCTCCAGTAAATATGGTTTTAATAACTTAGCAAACTTTGAAACTGATTATTCAAACCTTGAAAACTTTATTGACCAACTTGAACATTTTATTAAAACTGGTAAACTAGTGGCTCCAAGCGATTTTCATGGCCCAATTCGGTTAAAAGGCGTTCCAACCTTCGAGGCTCTAACTGAAATTGGTGCTCAATATTTAGAATTTAGAATTTTCGATTTAAATCCATTTACCCAAGATGGTATTAATCAAAATACAATGAGTTTCTTACATCTACTAATTATGGATGCCATCATTAATCCCCAAATCTGGAATCGTGATACAATAGATAACGCAGAAAAATTAAATGATGAGGTTGCTTTACAGCATCCAAATGAACCTGCTCCAGCGGAAGCTCGCTTGGCAGCTACTAGTTTATTTAAGCGTTTAGCTGAAATAGTAAAAAGTGCCCCAGCTAATTTAAGAATTGATTTTAGCAAGGCTTTAAACTTTGCAATTTTAGCTTTAGAAAATCCGAAACAAACTACCAGCGCTCAACTAACTACGTTTATTCAGGCTGGGTCACTCGTTCCCTTTGGAATGCAACGGGGTGAAATGATTAAAAATGATTATAGACTCGAACCTGATTTTAGTAAGTTTAAAGATGTGCCAAAACAACTTTTAAAAGCCTACCAAAAAGCTCATCAATTAGGATTTAAATCTTCTATCTCAGAAAATTTATTAACCATAAACTTTAGAGATCAAATCAAAACATTTACTACTGACCAAGAATTTGAAACTTATCTGACATCACTAACTGAAAGGAATTAAATCATGAAAATTGGAATAACTGCCAACGTCAACCTTGGTGAACCCAACAAATTTTGCTTACCATTTGCTAACGTAACTCCTAGTAGCTTTATTGAAGTGGTTACAAAACATAACCAAATCCCAGTCATTTTCCCCGTAGTTCCTGTTACTATGGTACCTGAACTAGTTTCCATGGTTGACGCAGTCATTATTCCAGGAGGACAAGATATTGCATCATGCTTTTTCAATGATGAAGCACACGCTAAAGCTGATGAATATTTTATCCCCCATGATGAATTTGAATTAGCCGTAATTAAGGAAGCAATTCGAACCAAAAAACCACTTTTAGGAGTCTGTCGTGGTCATCAATTAATCAATGTGGCCTTAGGTGGTGACTTATTTCAAGACATCCCCGAACAATTTTCTTCTAATGTTGAGCATGAACAACGTGATACCGGAGATTTATTTGCTCATAATGTGACCGTTTCTAATGAAAGTTACTTAGTGAATGCCTTAGGTCCAAAGGCAAAAATTAATTCACGTCATCATCAATCGGTTCGCAAATTGGGCGATGGCCTACACGTAGTTGCCACTGCTCCTGATGGGGTAATTGAAGCATTAGAAGACGACAATGGGCTAGTAATGGGAGTGCAATGGCATCCAGAAGATCTTTGGAAAGCAGACTTAAAACAAGAAAAGCTTTTCACAGATTTCTTTGCCCGCACTAAAGTTCAACATAATCATAGTACGTTAGTATAGAAATAAAAAATCGCTCTGATAAATAAATTATCGGAGCGATTTTTCAATTATTTGGGATAAACCACATGAAATTTTTCTAAAACGACTTGTGCAGTAGCTGGATCAAATTTAGTTCCTTCACTTTTACATTCTTCAGTAAAAAATTCATCATGTGCTTTGCGCCAAGATGATAAAGTTCGGTCTCCCTCACCTTCTGCAAAAGCATGTCGTTCATCAACGTCTAAATAATTAACCACCGAAACTTGATCATTTTGAATAATACAAACTGGCTGATCCTGACCATCTAAAACAACATCATAAGCTTTTTCTTTAGGTAAAACATCCGCACCTTGAACATATTGACTCGTTGTGGCCGTTTTTTGGCCCGTTAGAACTAACTTTGCTAGTTCATCAGCTTCAACGCCAAATTGAAAACTACTTTGTAATTCAGCATTTTTCGGAATTACATGTTCAGCTTGAGCTTGCTGGAAAAATTGTTTAGGACTCATAAACCTACCTCTATTTTTGATTCAAATTTGAATGTTTAACCCCGTAAGCAAAGTAAATTACTAACCCAATCGCAAACCAGATTAAGGCAAAAATTAACGTTTCAGCGTGGAGTTGTGACATCAATCCAACTGAAAATAAGGCTGCAATAATTGGCATAACTGGGTACCCTGGCATTTTAAATCCCTCATGATTCAAGTCTTTTCGTTTTCTCAAAGGAATGATTCCAATGGAAACAACTGTAAAGGCTAGTAACGTTCCGACACTAACCAAATCAACCAATTTGTCTAAAGGAATTAACCCAGCAAAAAATGCAATCACGATGGTTGAAACTAATAAAGCTCGACCAGGAACTCCATCTTGGTTAATTTTTCCCATTTTACCTGGTAACAATCCATCCCGACCAATTGCATAAATTAACCGTGAAGAAGCATAAATCATGGTGTACATCATTGTGTACATTCCAATCAAGGCCCCAATTGAAATAATGACGGCTACAAAGTTTTGTCCTACTCGTTGAAGGGCAAAGGAAACTGGATCAGCTACATTTAATTGCTTGTAATTAACCATTCCAGTCAATACAAATGAAACGAGAGCATAGAGCACGGCAGCAATTAACAAGGTACCTAAAATTCCAAGTGGCAAATTGCGTTTCGGGTTTTTAACTTCAGCAGCCGAACCTGATAAGGCATCAAACCCTAAGAAAGCAAAGAAAACCATGGCAGCTCCGGTTAAAATCCCGCGAAATCCAAAAGCTCCATGTACTCGAGCTGGGATAAATGGTTGGTAATTAGAACTCTTCACGAAGAAAATTCCAACCACGATGAAAATTAAAATGATGGCAATCTTCATTAAAACTAATAGATTTTCGTAATTTTTTGAAGTTTTCATTCCTTTACGAAGCGAAAAGGCAATCAAAAGAATGATTAAGACTGCAATTAAATTACCGTAAGTTCCATGAGCTGGATCAAAAGCCCCAGTAAAGGCCGCTGGTAATTTAACGATAGGAGCCAGCAAACTCGTAAAGTAAGCTGACCATCCAGTTGCTACAGCTGCTACAGCTAAAAAGTATTCCAAAATTAAAGCCCAACCAAGAACCCAACCAACCACTTCGCCGAAAATTACGTTTCCGTATGAGTAAGCCGACCCAGCAATTGGCAAGGTGGATGAGACTTCCCCATAGGCCATTGCTACCAAAGCACATACAATTGCAGCCAAAAAGAAACTAATTACGACAGCAGGTCCAGTTGTGGTCGCAGCCACTGTTCCGGGAAGAATAAAAATTCCAGTTCCAATCACGGCTCCAATTCCTAGTCCCAACAAATCTTTCACAGTTAAGGTTCGCTGCAAATCTTTATCATTATCCAAGTAAGCGTTTAAACTTTCTTTTTTGAAAATTCGCTTCAATAAATTCATCTTTTTCCTCCAAATTATATATAAAAAAACACATCAATGACATTAAGCCCGATGTGTTTTAAAAGTTTATTTGAAATCTCAAATCACTCTTAACTCGCTATCGGAATTAATGTGCCGACAGCTCGCAAAAGTGATTGCGTCTAGTCAGCTAATCGCCAAAAGTACGCAAAATAATAAATGTTTGTCTTTGAGTTGTGATTTATCATTATTTGAGATTTCCTTTCGTGTTTTTTATTAGTTTACTTGAATGTGGGAGGCGTGTCAACGGAAAGTTAAGAACATATCATTAATACATAATATTAAAATAAATTATCATGTTTTCCTGTCCTAGTTAAGATTAAAATCAATTCATTATCGTCTATAAAATATATTAATAGCCAACTTCTTTTTAAATTATGATTTTTCAAAGATTTTAAAATAACTTTTTCTAATGTAAAATAGTACTATGTACAATCTAATTATTTACTTACCCTTCACTAATTTTAACTGCTTCTTATATTTATTGTTCAATAAAATTAAAACTATAGCATTAGAAAAAATCGCAGCACAAACTAAATAAATGATAATTGGTTTCATTGCATTTAACTCATATCCCACAATCTCAATCATTAATAAACTTAGATTAGTGACTGAAGCAAAACCTATAAATCTTTTGGTTTCTTTCAATTCATGAATTATTTCGATATTTTTAATCATCTTATAATCCTCCATAAAAATATTATCTAATGATAAACCTAAAACTTTTGATACTTGAACTAATCGGTCTAAATCAGGAATTGTTTTTCCCGTTTCCCAATTTGAAATAGTTTTGCTAGAAATTAGTAATTGTTCGGCTAAATCATTCTGTGTCATTCCTAATTCAGTCCGTTTATCTTTAATTATTCTTGAAAATTTCATAAGCTTCTCTTAAATAAAATATTATGTTAATACCTTATGTTGAGAACATAAATGTAGCAATAGAAAGTATTTTCTAATTGTAATATTATGCTAGTTTAATAGTAATCACCATTTTATAGTTTTTGAATAATACCAAAAATACATTCCATTAAAAAAGACAATCACATAAATTTGTGATTGTCTTTTTATTTTGAATTCTATTGAACACAAAAAGCGACTGAAATATTTACGAATTCAGTCGCTTAATGTCGCTAATTCTTACTTATGAAAATAAGAAAGTAAACAATTTAATTATTATCTTCTTTTTTCTTTCTCTTACCAAGACCCAAGATGATCATTATAGCAAGAATTGCTGAACCAATTGAAGCCATCAAACTATTTGAGTTATCTTGTCCAGTTTGTGGTAATTCAGCTCCTGGCTTCTTACCAGACTGACTAGCACTTACTGAAGTCAATGTCACACTAGCTGATTTACTTGTTGATTCACTTTGAGTTTCTGAAGCACTGTTTGAAACAGATTCAGATTTCAAAGTTGTGTTAGAGGCCGAAGCACTCATACTTGCGCTACTTGATGTGCTTGTTGAGGCTGATCCACTCATACTTGCGCTACTTGATGTGCTTGTTGAGGCTGATCCACTCATACTTGCGCTACTTGATGTACTGGTTGAAGCTGATCCACTTGTACTTGCGCTACTTGATGTACTGGTTGAAACGGATGCACTCATACTTGCACTGCTTGATGTACTGGTTGAGGCTGATCCACTTGTACTTGTGCTACTTGATGTGCTAGTTGAAACGGATGCACTCATACTTGCACTACTTGATGTACTAGTTGAATTTGAGTCACTTTCTGATTTTTGCTTTGAAGCACTCATACTATCAGATACTGAAGCACTGGCACTTGAACTAATTGAAGTACTTGCTGATGCTGAATCACTAGCACTAGTTGAAGTTGAGGTACTTACTGATGAAGCACTATCTGAACTTGAAGCACTTACTGAAGCTGAATCACTCGTACTTGTAGAAGCTGATTTGCTCAAGCTTGCTGATGTACTTGCACTATCTGACGTACTCTTTGAAGCACTGGTTGAAGTACTTTCGCTATCAGAGTTTGATTCAGACCGTGGGTCTGAGCTTGACTTACTCATTGATGCACTATCTGATGCTGAGGTTGACTTGCTTGCAGAATCACTGGCACTCTTTTCAGTTGAAGTACTGATACTAGTGCTAGTTGAAGCACTATCTGAACTTGAAGCACTTGCTGAATTACTTGCAGAATCTGTATTGCTTTGTTCTGAAGTTGAAGTACTTACTGATTCACTAGTACTCTTTTCAGCTGAATCAGAGGCACTCGCACTCGTTGAAGCTGATTTTGAAGTACTTGCTGAATCTGTGCCTGAACCACTAATTGAAACTGAGTCACTTTCACTATGTGCAGTTGAAGTACTATCACTGTTACTTGTTGAGGCACTATCACTGGCATTTGATGAAGACGTTGACTTAGATGCACTAGTTGAGTCACTATCAGATTTACTTGTACTTGCACTATCTGATTTAGCAGAAGTTGACTTACTTACTGAGTTACTATCAGTTGATACTGAGTCACTTTCTGATCTTTGCTTTGAAGCACTCATACTATCAGATACTGAAGCACTGGCACTTGAACTAATTGAAGTACTTGCTGACGCTGATTCACTAGCACTAGTTGAAGTTGAGGTACTTACTGATGAAGCACTATCACTTGCTGATCCACTTACTGAAGCTGAATCACTGGTACTTGTAGAAGCTGATTTGCTCAAGCTTGCTGATGTACTTGCACTATCTGACGTACTCTTTGAAGCACTAGTTGATGTGCTTTCGCTATCAGAATTTGATTCAGACCGTGGGTCTGAGCTTGACTTACTCATTGATGCACTATCTGATGCTGAGGTTGACTTGCTTGCAGAATCACTGGCACTCTTTTCAGTTGAGGTACTGATACTAGTGCTAGTTGAAGCACTATCTGAACTTGAAGCACTTGCTGAATTACTTGCAGAATCTGTATTGCTTTGTTCTGAAGTTGAAGTACTTACTGATTCACTAGTACTCTTTTCAGCTGAATCAGAGGCACTCGCACTCGTTGAAGCTGATTTTGAAGTACTTGCTGAATCTGTGCCTGAACCACTAATTGAAACTGAGTCACTTTCACTATGTGCAGTTGAAGTACTATCACTGTTACTTGTTGAGGCACTATCACTGGCATTTGATGAAGACGTTGACTTAGATGCACTAGTTGAATCACTATCAGATTTACTTGTACTTGCACTATCTGATTTAGCAGAAGTTGACTTACTTACTGAGTTGCTATCAGTTGATACTGAGTCACTTTCTGATCTTTGCTTTGAAGCACTCATACTATCAGATACTGAAGCACTGGCACTTGAACTAATTGAAGTACTTGCTGACGCTGATTCACTAGCACTAGTTGAAGTTGAGGTACTTACTGATGAAGCACTATCACTTGCTGATTCACTTACTGAAGCTGAATCACTCGTACTTGTAGAAGCTGATTTGCTCAAGCTTGCTGATGTACTTGCACTATCTGACGTACTCTTTGAAGCACTGGTTGAAGTACTTTCGCTATCAGAGTTTGATTCAGACCGTGGGTCTGAGCTTGACTTACTCATTGATGCACTATCTGATGCTGAGGTTGACTTGCTTGCAGAATCACTGGCACTCTTTTCAGTTGAGGTACTGATACTAGTGCTAGTTGAAGCACTATCTGAACTTGAAGCACTTGCTGAATTACTTGCAGAATCTGTATTGCTTTGTTCTGAAGTTGAAGTACTTACTGATTCACTAGTACTCTTTTCAGCTGAATCAGAGGCACTCGCACTCGTTGAAGCTGATTTTGAAGTACTTGCTGAATCTGTGCCTGAACCACTAATTGAAACTGAGTCACTTTCACTATGTGCAGTTGAAGTACTATCACTGTTACTTGTTGAGGCACTATCACTGGCATTTGATGAAGACGTTGACTTAGATGCACTAGTTGAATCACTATCAGATTTACTTGTACTTGCACTATCTGATTTAGCAGAAGTTGACTTACTTACTGAGTTGCTATCAGTTGATACTGAGTCACTTTCTGATCTTTGCTTTGAAGCACTCATACTATCAGATACTGAAGCACTGGCACTTGAACTAATTGAAGTACTTGCTGACGCTGATTCACTAGCACTAGTTGAAGTTGAGGTACTTACTGATGAAGCACTATCACTTGCTGATTCACTTACTGAAGCTGAATCACTCGTACTTGTAGAAGCTGATTTGCTCAAGCTTGCTGATGTACTTGCACTATCTGACGTACTCTTTGAAGCACTGGTTGAAGTACTTTCGCTATCAGAGTTTGATTCAGACCGTGGGTCTGAGCTTGACTTACTCATTGATGCACTATCTGATGCTGAGGTTGACTTGCTTGCAGAATCACTGGCACTCTTTTCAGTTGAGGTACTGATACTAGTGCTAGTTGAAGCACTATCTGAACTTGAAGCACTTGCTGAATTACTTGCAGAATCTGTATTGCTTTGTTCTGAAGTTGAAGTACTTACTGATTCACTAGTACTCTTTTCAGCTGAATCAGAGGCACTCGCACTCGTTGAAGCTGATTTTGAAGTACTTGCTGAATCTGTGCCTGAACCACTAATTGAAACTGAGTCACTTTCACTATGTGCAGTTGAAGTACTATCACTGTTACTTGTTGAGGCACTATCACTGGCATTTGATGAAGACGTTGACTTAGATGCACTAGTTGAATCACTATCAGATTTACTTGTACTTGCACTATCTGATTTAGCAGAAGTTGACTTACTTACTGAGTTGCTATCAGTTGATACTGAGTCACTTTCTGATCTTTGCTTTGAAGCACTCATACTATCAGATACTGAAGCACTGGCACTTGAACTAATTGAAGTACTTGCTGACGCTGATTCACTAGCACTAGTTGAAGTTGAGGTACTTACTGATGAAGCACTATCACTTGCTGATTCACTTACTGAAGCTGAATCACTCGTACTTGTAGAAGCTGATTTGCTCAAGCTTGCTGATGTACTTGCACTATCTGACGTACTCTTTGAAGCACTGGTTGAAGTACTTTCGCTATCAGAGTTTGATTCAGACCGTGGGTCTGAGCTTGACTTACTCATTGATGCACTATCTGATGCTGAGGTTGACTTGCTTGCAGAATCACTGGCACTCTTTTCAGTTGAGGTACTGATACTAGTGCTAGTTGAAGCACTATCTGAACTTGAAGCACTTGCTGAATTACTTGCAGAATCTGTATTGCTTTGTTCTGAAGTTGAAGTACTTACTGATTCACTAGTACTCTTTTCAGCTGAATCAGAGGCACTCGCACTCGTTGAAGCTGATTTTGAAGTACTTGCTGAATCTGTGCCTGAACCACTAATTGAAACTGAGTCACTTTCACTATGTGCAGTTGAAGTACTATCACTGTTACTTGTTGAGGCACTATCACTGGCATTTGATGAAGACGTTGACTTAGATGCACTAGTTGAATCACTATCAGATTTACTTGTACTTGCACTATCTGATTTAGCAGAAGTTGACTTACTTACTGAGTTGCTATCAGTTGATACTGAGTCACTTTCTGATCTTTGCTTTGAAGCACTCATACTATCAGATACTGAAGCACTGGCACTTGAACTAATTGAAGTACTTGCTGACGCTGATTCACTAGCACTAGTTGAAGTTGAGGTACTTACTGATGAAGCACTATCACTTGCTGATTCACTTACTGAAGCTGAATCACTCGTACTTGTAGAAGCTGATTTGCTCAAGCTTGCTGATGTACTTGCACTATCTGACGTACTCTTTGAAGCACTGGTTGAAGTACTTTCGCTATCAGAGTTTGATTCAGACCGTGGGTCTGAGCTTGACTTACTCATTGATGCACTATCTGATGCTGAGGTTGACTTGCTTGCAGAATCACTGGCACTCTTTTCAGTTGAGGTACTGATACTAGTGCTAGTTGAAGCACTATCTGAACTTGAAGCACTTGCTGAATTACTTGCAGAATCTGTATTGCTTTGTTCTGAAGTTGAAGTACTTACTGATTCACTAGTACTCTTTTCAGCTGAATCAGAGGCACTCGCACTCGTTGAAGCTGATTTTGAAGTACTTGCTGAATCTGTGCCTGAACCACTAATTGAAACTGAGTCACTTTCACTATGTGCAGTTGAAGTACTATCACTGTTACTTGTTGAGGCGCTATCACTGGCATTTGATGAAGACGTTGACTTAGATGCACTAGTTGAATCACTATCAGATTTACTTGTACTTGCACTATCTGATTTAGCAGAAGTTGACTTACTTACTGAGTTGCTATCAGTTGATACTGAGTCACTTTCTGATCTTTGCTTTGAAGCACTCATACTATCAGATACTGAAGCACTGGCACTTGAACTAATTGAAGTACTTGCTGACGCTGATTCACTAGCACTCGTTGAAGTTGAGGTACTTACTGATGAAGCACTATCTGAACTTGAAGCACTTACTGAAGCTGAATCACTCGTACTTGTAGAAGCTGATTTGCTCAAGCTTGCTGATGTACTTGCACTATCTGACGTACTCTTTGAAGCACTGGTTGAAGTACTTTCGCTATCAGAGTTTGATTCAGACCGTGGGTCTGAGCTTGACTTACTCATTGATGCACTATCTGATGCTGAGGTTGACTTGCTTGCAGAATCACTGGCACTCTTTTCAGTTGAGGTACTGATACTAGTGCTAGTTGAAGCACTATCTGAACTTGAAGCACTTGCTGAATTACTTGCAGAATCTGTATTGCTTTGTTCTGAAGTTGAAGTACTTACTGATTCACTAGTACTCTTTTCAGCTGAATCAGAGGCACTCGCACTCGTTGAAGCTGATTTTGAAGTACTTGCTGAATCTGTGCCTGAACCACTAATTGAAACTGAGTCACTTTCACTATGTGCAGTTGAAGTACTATCACTGTTACTTGTTGAGGCACTATCACTGGCATTTGATGAAGACGTTGACTTAGATGCACTAGTTGAATCACTATCAGATTTACTTGTACTTGCACTATCTGATTTAGCAGAAGTTGACTTACTTACTGAGTTGCTATCAGTTGATACTGAGTCACTTTCTGATCTTTGCTTTGAAGCACTCATACTATCAGATACTGAGGCACTTACTGATGCATTAGCTGACGCACTCGTTGAGGTTGAAACACTGTCGCTAGTTGATGTTGAAGTACTCGTTGACTTAGCACTCGTACTATCAGAAGCATTACTTTCTGACCTAAGACTAGCACTAGTTGAAGCTGACTTACTCAAACTTGTCGAAGTACTTTCACTTTCTGAAGTACTTGTTGAGGCACTCTTAGCAGCACTTTCACTTTCTGGGTTTGATTCAGAGCGTGTATCTGAACCTGACTTACTCAATGATGCACTAGCAGAGTCTGATGTTGATGCATTAGCTGAGTCTGTGGCACTAGTTACAGTTGATGTACTTTCCGAGGTGCTCTTAGCATCTGAAGCACTCGTTGACTCACTGGAACTTGTACTTGCCGAATCAGTGTTACTCTTTTCTGATGCTGACGTACTTACTGAAGCACTAATACTATCATCAGCTGATTTACTATTACTTGCACTAGTTGAAGCTGACTTACTTGTACTATCTGAGTCAGTTCCTGAGCCACTGATTGAAGCTGATTCACTTTGGCTCTTAACGGCCGAGGCACTATCGGAAATACTCTTTGAAGTACTGGTGCTATCACTAGCTGCACTAGTTGAGGCTGAGGCACTAGTCTTCTTACTTTCAGAAGTACTATCACTGTTAGTAGTTGATTTAGCACTAGTTGAGGCACTGGCTGTATCACTAGTAATAGAAACTGACGTACTAGTCGACTTAGCTTTTGAAGTACTCAAACTATCAGAGACTGAAGCACTTACTGAAACACTAGTTGAAACACTATTTACTGCTGAAGTGCTATCACTAGTGCTAGCTGAATTAGCAGAATTTGAAGCACTAATACTATTGGAAGCGTTACTATCAGAACGGTTACTCAAACTTTCAGAAGCTGAATTACTCAAACTTTCAGAAGCTGAATTACTCAAACTTTCAGAAGTTTTTTCACTAATTGAAGAACTGGTTGAAGCACTAGTTGATACTTCTGAAACACTGGTACTAACACTAATACTTGCTGAGCCAGTTGAACCACTGCCATCAGAAATTGAAACACTGTCAGAAAGTGAAGTACTTAATGAAGCATTAGCTGATTCTGAAGTTGAATTCTTTGATGAGTCAGAAGCACTCTTCACAGTTGAAGTACTGGTTGAAGTACTAGTTTTATCAGAATTCACCGTTGAAATACTTGCTGAGACACTGGCTGAAGTAGCACTATCTTTGCTTGAAGCTGAAGTACTTACTGAATCACTAACACTGGCATCAGCTGAGTCACTTGAACTCTTACTTGTGGAAGCCGAGTTAGAAGCACTAATTGAGTTAGTTCCTGAATTAGTTTTTGAAGTAGATTCGCTTTGGCTCTTAACTGCTGAATCGCTATTTACCGTACTGTTTGATGTACTTTCACTATCAGTTGTTGAAGCTTGAGATTTAGAAATACTGTCTCGATCACTCTGTGAAGTAGATTCACTGGCACTAACCGATGAACTATCAATTGAAGTACTGGTAATCTCACTACCACTAGCAATTGAATTGCTCAATGACTTAAAGGTTGAAGTACTCTTTGAAATACTTTCACTAACCACATCCGAAACACTAGTACTTTCACTCTTAGCATGTGAAGCACTTAATGAAGAACTAGTTGAAGCACTACTTGATGCTGAACCACTTAAAGTAATGCTGTCAGAGTTAGATTTTGAAATAGAAGTTGATTTTTCTGAATCCGATTTAGAAATCGAATTAGAAGTTTCTGAATCACTCTTCAAACTAGCTGAAATAGAATTAGAAGCACTAGTTGAACCAGTTGATCGAGAATTAGAAAGACTATCTACAGTTGAATTACTCTTACTACTTGATTCAAAGTTACTTGTAACCGTTGAATCACTAATTGAAGTACTCTTATCAGCAGAATTGCTCAAAGAATTAATAGCTGAATCGCTATCAACAATACTGATACTTACTGAATCAGAAAATGATCCGCTATTAGAATCAGAAGCATTACTAGTTGTTTTACTCTTGGAAGCACTAGCACTAGCTGAAATAGAAGTACTTGTTGATGCTGATTCACTAACTGAAGTACTATTCACGGCACTATTAGTGTATGACTCACTAGTTTGTTTAGAATTTAAAGTAGACTCTGATGAAATTGAATGAGAGTTACTTGCTGAAGCAGAAGCATCACTTTTAATAGTAGAATCGCTTTGAGCAGAAGTTGAGGTACTTCCAGCCCCACTTACACTAACTGAGATACTATCGTTACTTAACGAATCTCTAGTTGAAGCTGAAGTACTTGCTGATTCACTACCGCTTTTAACTGCTGATTTACTTGATAAATCAGATGTAGAAGCACTTTCTGAAGCTGAGGTACTTACTGAATCACTGGTTGGTCCAAATGAAGATCCACTTTCAGATTCTTGACTAGCTGATTCACTAACCGAAGTTGATTGTGATTTAACTCCAGATAAACTTTGACTACTACTTACTGATGCACTAGTTGAAGCATCAGAAAATGAGGTAGACATCGTAGCACTGCTTGAAGCTGATTCTGATTGACTTTGTGAAACTGATTTAGAAAGTGAATCATTAGACTTACTAGTTGATGCTGACTCAGAATTAATCTCACTTGCCTTTTTACTACTTGATGTACTTTCAGTAGATTGACTAACTGAAATACTGTCTGAAATGCTAGCTTGCTTATCAGATTCACTAGTCCGGGATGAAGCACTAATTGAGGTACTAGTTGAAGCTGATGCAGATTCGCTTCTAACTTCAGAAAGAATAGTACTAGTTGAGGCTGAACCACTAGCTGACACACTAGTTACACCGGAAGTACTATCACTTTCAGAGTTTGATTTGCTTGCATTGGCAGCACTATCACTTGCATTGGCAGCACTAGTTGAATGTGAAATCGCACTATCAGATGATGAAGTAGATTTACTAGTTACCGTACTAATACTAGTTGATTTACTTAATGAAGCACTTACTGAGGGTTGTTTACTAATTGATTCAGAAGTTGCTGAGTTTATTTGTGAAGTAATATCACTATCTACTGCTGAATTATTTTCACTAGCACTAGTTGAAAGTGAGGCAACATTACTTGTTATGTTGGTTCCTGAACCACTAATTGAAGCTGAAATACTTCTACTATCAAGTGCTGAAGCACTTAAGGATTTACTGCTACTAGCACTCGTTGAGGCTGATGAAGCTGACTCACTAGCGCTAATCGAATCATTTGATCCGGAAGTACTGGCTGAATTCCAGTCTGAACTACTAGCTGAAATTGAGTTGTCTTCTGAATCATTTGTACTTGAACTAAAACTTTTTGAATCAGAAGCAATCGTTGAAGTGCTGGCTGAAGTACTTAATGAATCAGCACTACTTTTATTAGAAGCCGAAGTACTAACGGATAAACTAGCACTTTTGGCAGCTGAATCACTCGCAACTGAACTAGTTGAAGCTGACGCGGAAGCAATATTTTCATCAGTCCCAGTTCCACTTGTTGAAAGTGAAATACTTTCACTCTTCATGGTTGAAGTACTTAATGAATCACTCTTGGAAGCACTAGCACTGTCGCTGGTTAAAGTAGTAGATTTTGAGCGACTTGCTGAGACACTACTTGAAGTACTAGTGCTTGCTGCGGCACTCATGCTAGCAAATGAATCACTAATTGACCGTGAATCATTACTGTCATTAGCCGATTTTGAACGACTTGCTGATGAGCTGGTACTATCGGAAGTACTACGCTTAACACTATCAGACAACGATTTTTGGTATGACTCTGAATTACTGTAAGTATTGGAATAACTATTTGAAATACTAGTTGAAGCACTGGTTGAAGTACTTGCTGAGTCATCTGCACTCTTTACAGTTGAACCACTCTTGCTGAAACTTCGAGAATCAGAAGTACTTTTTGAAACAGAAGCTGAGGTACTTGCATCAGAAGCACTAGCAATCCCAGAAACTGAGACACTTAGTGATTTACTAGTTGAAGCTGAGGAACTAGTACTACTATGATCGCTAGTTGAAGCTGACTTCGAATAACTGTCAGAATCTGTGGTAGAAGGCTGATTTGAAAACGATTCACTAGTACTTTTCATATTTGACATGCTAATTGAAGTACTGGTTGATGCTGAAGCTGAGGAATTATTAGATTCACCTGAAATTAAGGTGCTGGTTGAAACACTCATTGACGTACTTGTACTTGCACTTTTTGATAATGAATCATTGGCCGTACTAGTTGAGTCACTAACACTTGCAGCGGAATCACTTGCAGTAGAAGTACTTGCTGACCCACTGACGGATGCACTAACAGAGGCACTTTGTGAAGGAATTGTAGTTGAATCAACATCATAAACGAAGACAATATCTCCATTATTGCCCCAATGAGCTAGCGTCCCAGACGCAGGAATACTACCAGGTCCCATACCAATGTATTTGTAAGTAACTCCATCTTTTGTAAGTGTGGCAGGCGCTGTGGCAGAGTAGTCCATCCCACGATATTGTCCATTTGGATAACTAACGGTTTCAGGATTAGGAATCAAATTTCCGTTTTTATCGGTACACTTAACGTTAACCGTTGCAGCTTGAAAATAATTAAAACTATCAAATTTAAATTGTTGAACATTCCAATCCATACCAGTTGAAGCACTAATAGCAAAGGAAAGGGCATCATAGGAAGTCTCAACTTGTCTACTCCAAGTGAGCCCATCATACTGAATGGTCATTTTCCGATCAGCTACATTGTAATCTAAGGTAAATGGCAAAAATAAACTTTTATTATAAGGTGTGGATGCTGTTCCATCTGGAAGAAACTGAATGTCAGTAGGAGCAATATTTACATTACTATATGGACTTGGCTGAGTAATAAGTTGTCCATCAGCTCCAGTTTTTATAAATCCACCATATGGATTAGTTCGAGAATTTGGTTGAATAGCATCACCCTTACTATTAACAGTAGGATCACTAGGAGCTCCATTATTATAAGTATCAAGCTTGAAACCAAAGGCATTTAAAAGACCAGTTATTCCAATTCCTTGACCTTTTTCACCAAGTTCCCCAACGTTTCCCGGACTGAAAGAAAATCCCATTCCGTCCGCTCCAAATTGACTACCAAGGGAAACTTCACCCTTTAAAATAAAACTTTGATTAACATTAATCTTATTATTTAAGGAAGCATTCCCAGCTTGACTGGGAGCATTGGTAAGAACTAAAGTTCCTGTTTCTGGATCATAAGTAGCAGTACCATGTAATTGGAAATAATCCAAAAAATCTGCTGCCGTAATAACAGTTTCCCCAGTTTCTGGATTGTAATTAGGATCATCCGTAGCAAGGTTTTGGGTCGCTGCTAAATTAGTGAAAGATGCCCTCATTAGATTTTGGGAATCATCTCTAATTGAAGTGGACTGCTGTACAAAGAGACTTTGTTCAGTCTGGGTTGACATTGAAGCTTGTTGTGAAGCTTGCAATTCAGGGTCAGTTAATTGACTGTCACTTTGACTAGTGAAATTGTTACTGTCATTAGTTGAGGTGTTACTATCTGAATTAGACGTACTTTGAGGATTAGTTTGAGTATCAGATAAACTAGTTACGGCAGCAAAGCGGGTTGCTTGCCGTAGTTGTTTAGCACTAGGCTTAGCGTCCTTGTCGACGTTGCTTTGTGACTGACTAGCTAGTTGACCATCAGTTTTGTTAGAAGTATTGTCTTTGACAGCATCATCTTTTTGTGAAGTAGAAGTTGATTTATGAGCTTCTTGTTCACTAGTACTTTGTGAAAGGGAAAATGAGGTACTAGTTGATTTACTGGTTGAAGTACTCTTAGAAACTAAGTCATCATCTTCAGAATTAGAATGAGAATCGGTACTAGTTGAAGTCTTACTGTCAGACTGTGAACTAGCTGATTCTGAAGTAGCCGGAATTGTAGCTTGTTGCTGATTAACTAATAAATCATTTTGTGTATCAGCCTGCTTAGAAATTTGTTGGGTGGCATCAGCCAGGGTCGTTGGAGCCCCTAAAAATAGGCTTGCAACAATTCCCGTTACGGTTCCGGTTCCGGAAACTAGCCACTGTTTCCCAGCTTTATACATTCTAAAACGAACTGTTTTATTATTTGCAAAAAGTGTTTCTCGTCTTTTTTCGTTAAATCTACTCATGGAATCACTCCTTTACTATATTCCATTGACTGTACCTAACTAATTAAGTAACTCTTAATTAGTTAGATTCATTAGGCTACAATTACTTTTACTTTATCGAGTGGCATTTGCTTCTCTTTCAAAATAGCGTAATCGTCCTGGGTGACTTGCACAGTTTGAATCGTTGGTACTCGATTATAGAGAATATCGGCAAGGTTTCCTCGTACTTTGCCGTTATCATCTAAAGGATTCTCACTAAGCTTGAGAATATTGTGTGATTCGGTTCCACGTAAAGCGGCTAATTCAACTCCCATATAATAGATAGTAACCCTATCTTTCGCAGTAACCTTTTGCTTAACTTGATCATTATAAAAATCATTCAAGTTATCATAATGCTTGAGAATCTCATGTGTTTTTGGATCCTCAATTGTAATGTAATTAATTACCCCCTCATATAAATAGTAGCGAACCACGGGACGTCGTTGTTGATCATAAAAGACCATTTCTAACATCTCGTTTTCAGCATAGAAAAGATTACTAAAAATCGTCCCATCAAACGCATACTCTTCAATGTAGTCAAGACTACCATCCTCATTGGTATAGCGAATGTCTTGAACTGCACGTCTGGTATTAGGATATAAGTATTCTTTTCCAATTTCTTCGCCACGATCCAAAATTGAAATACTGCCATCTCGGTTTACAAAAACTTTTGACCAAGTTGGCACGGGAACATCGTTAAAGAACCGATAGCTCCCAAAATGATACTTTCGATGCGTCAAATGGTCTAAAAGATTATAGCCATTGACACGTGATTCACCAAAGTAAGCCCCAATTTTAGGTGCCGAAACCAACGAAATTACATTTGGAGTCCGGCTTCCTTTAAACTCAGCTTTAATTTTTTTCCACTGGTCGTCAGAATTAACATTATTTACTAGCACGTAATCCATCGAGTAACTCCTTCCATTGCTTAGCGATAATATGATCTTGAAAATCAGCTACAGATTTACTTGTAGCTGCCTGCATTTTTTTATAATTACCATTCAATAGTTTTTGCATAGCTACTTCAATTTGAGTGATATTGTAATCATCATCACTACGATGAAGATTGGCAAGATAACCATTTACCCCATCGTGCACTAATTCTTGAGCACCAAACCGGGCATCAAAGGTAATCACTGGTAAGCCAGCATTCAAAGCTTCAATGTAAGTTAAACCGAACCCTTCTGAGAATGAAGTTGACACAAAGGCATCATATTCAGGGTAAACATGTTCCAAATCATGAGAAAGTCCTTTGAGATGAATATAATCTTCAGCATGTACGGCTGTAATAGTCTCTTTTAGTTTCTTTTGTTCTTCTCCCTGACCATAAATATCAAAGAAAACTTCGATTCCTTGATCATGAAGCTTAGCAACTGCTTTAATTGCTATGTCAATATGCTTTTCAGCAGCTAACCGAGATGCTGTAATAAAGCGAAATGGGGTGTGTGCTTTCCGAGCTTTTTGTTTCACAACATCATCTTTAACTCCCCCCACCGGGATGGCAGTAATCAAATCTTTAGCAGTGGGATCATCAACTAGCATGTCTTTTCTTTGCAACTTAGTAGCAGTTACTACTTGATCAACTTTGTGAATGTCTTCTAATAAAAATTCATAATGATCATTCCAAAGTGGGTATTTTTTATCATCCCGATTTGATAATTGATCAGCATGCACAATGTAGACTAATTTAGAGTCAGGAATTCGATCACGCATCAAAACGTCATCCACAAATTCTCCCCGATCAATAATAAAGTTACTTTTACCACCGTAGGCTGCATTAACTTTTTCAAAAAAGTAGCGATGAAGACTGTGTAAATTACGAAAAAAGAGATGTTTACCATTTTCATTATAGAGATGAATATTAACAACATTTGAACCACGATGCTCATCATTTTCAATCTCATACATCACTTTTCGTTCATCGGTTGTTGCATTATAAAGTTCAACTCGAGAAGTTCCAACTTGAAGGACTGAATTATCAGGATGTTGTTTATCCCGTCCTTTATAAAAATGTTGAATTACACGCATACCAGAATCAGTTACAAATTCACGTTTTCGATTGGTATTGGTTGAATCGACAACCATCGTTCCTTTGTCTCCTTTGACTCTTTTAGCTAAACCTGTCTTAAGATAATCGCCACCAAGTACAAAATATTCCCAAAGGTTTAGCACTTCGTTATCCTTAAGATTCCAACAATCCATTGCTCGATGTAATTCAGGAACCAGATTTAAAAAGATAAAACGATATGGAAGTTTAGCTTGCTTAAAACGATGAGCTCGATAAAATTCAGCATGTTCAACCCCTGAATTACCCATTCCCATTGCTTGATTAATGAAAAAATTCATAAAAATTCCTACTTTCTATTCAATAATGCTTGTGCCTTTAAATCGCTAGCTGACCAATGAACCTGCTGTACTTTAAATTGGGTTTTGAAATCATCTTCAAGTTGTTGCAAATATTGGGTATTCCAATGATCATTGATAAATATCGCTCTCAGTGGACCGTTAGAAATTTGATCAGAAATTGACATTGCATCAACTATTCGATGGGCTTGACGAACCATAAGATTTCCATTGCCCGGTTTCATTGATTTTCGTGGGATAAAGTCAATGAAGCCTTGCTTTAAGTGTAGTTGAACTTGATACTTTTCTTTCAATGTCTCTGGAATGATAAGCAAGTTTTGAAAATCAAGTTTCCTGTTATTGAACTTAACCAATGCCACTTCATAAGCTGGTTCTTCATTGGTTAATTGAAAGCTCAATGTATCTGCTAAAGTCATTTTTTGGTTAATTAATTGCCCAGCTTCATCAAAACTTCGAATGGTTAATCCAACTGATGCTTTAGGAGTTACATCACCATCAAAAATTAATGAAAAAGCTTGATTCCTAGGAAGTTGGGGAAGCCGTTTACTTCCATAGCGTGAATTTTGCAATGGATCAGGATCGCCAAAATAATTACTTTGCCACCAGTGAATTCTTTTCCCCGCTGGTTGCAGTTCATTTTGATAGTAGACACTACCATCATTTTGATAACTAATTTGCGATCCATAAGTATCAGTATTAGTATCATCAGAATCCCATTTTAAAATATAGATGGTTTCCATTACTTTTTCTTCCCCCTCTTCTTCTTAAGCTTAAAGGGCCGTTTACGGCCAAATTGTTCTAATAAGTGCCAATAATTACGCTGAAACCATGCTACAATTGGTCCCGTTTGATCATTATGTCGACCCTCAAATCCCTTAGCTAATAATTTTCCCGTTGGATTCAAAGTAGGAAAACGTTGCCGTAACCCCTTATAAGCATCGCGATTATAATCATCTTGCATCATATAAGCAACTGCCATCGTGGTATCACTTAAAGAACCATTTTCAAAATTATGCCAAAAACGCTGATTTAATTTATGACTAGAAGCTTTAGACAAATCATCTTCAAAGTAAAGTTGCATATCTTCACTAGTTCTAAAATCATCTGGTCGTTTAACTCGACCATTTTGAGCAATTGTCCCAACTTCAGCTAGCGGCTTTCCAACCACAATTCCTTTAGGATTTAACTTAGCCCCATAGTACATAGCCCCAAATGTTCCCATTGACATTCCAGCTAAAATCAAATCACTTTCTTTGAAATGAAGCTTTTTCAAAGTTGATTGAATAATTTTTACAATTTGGTTTTCAAATGCTTCATCACCAAGATAAAATGCTCCTCCTTCCAATCTCCAATCCGAAATTAATAAAAAAGGTGCTCCGAAATTTTGCATCATTCGACGACCTTCGTAACCCTCTTTGGTCCGATACCCAGCAAAGTAGACATTAAGTGGTGGTTTTAAGTCACCTGCATCAAAATAAATTCCTACATTACTATGTAAAGCTTTATCGCTAAGCACGATATCATTTGGCATCATTTCTCCATATTGACCACGAGATCGTCTGATATGCAAAGTCCCAACTTTAACTGCTCCTTTACCTTTTCCATAAATTAGAGCTTGGAAAAAAGTGGCTTTTTCATCACTTGAGATAGAAAAACTTTCATTAAGTTGGTTACTCTGTAAAAAAACTGTCTGAATTACCTCATGAGTCTGGGCATCAATTTGCCTAATTTTAATTGCCAATTCATTATCAGAACCACTTTGATAATCAAGCGAAACTTTATTGGCCATTTTAGCAGGTAAATAAGTAGATTCATTAGGCGTCATCAACAATTGCCAATCATTGCTTGGCTGTAATTCAAGTTTTTGATAAATTTCACCATAACGAGAAATGGATTGAACTGACTTATGATTAATGTGCCAGCTTCGTGGATCAAGTCGATAACCATCAGGATCGTAATAAAAGTAATGTTGGATATCACTCATAAGTTGGTGAGACGTAGTCTTTTCATCAAAGAAGAAAGCCCCTTTGAGTTCCAAAATCTGTTTAACTTCTTTGTCTAACGGAAGACCTTCCTTAACTAATAGCTCATTGGCAGGTAATTGTTTGATCACATCTAAATTATCAAGCCAAGGAAACTCACCATCCAAAATGAAAATAGCATTACGATAAGCTGCATTTAGCTGACCGCCAGTTTTAAACAATGGCTTTTGGGGAATAAATACTTGGTGTAAATCAGCACCTTCTGAATGATAGTACTGATAATCATCTGTTAAATACTCAGCATCTTTTGACCAATCTTGTTTACCAAAATGAAGCACAGGAGTTACAATCTTTGGTTTAGCGATCCGTCATCACCTCCTTCCAGCGTTGCAATAATTGATCTGACTCATATTTTTCTATAAGCTCAACGCTATCAATTAAGCTTTGGTTCCAATGATGCAAGTCAGTAAGAAAATAGTTAATTTGTTCAGACAATTTATCAATCTTCGTATCCTGAAATCCGTTCCCTTTAGGAATTACCAAATCAGTCGGTGCAAAGCTAATAATTGGCACTCCAGCTGAAATTGCTGAAATTTGTTTACGTAAATCAGCTTGGCAGCTTTGGTCAATAAACAGGCGTGCCTTTGCAAAAACCTCATGTAAGTCAGCCTCATCATCAACAACTTGAATTCGAGCAAGAAAATTACCCATTTGATAAAGCTGGTGCAGCTGTTCTTGATTAAAGTTAATTTCCTCATCATCAATTTGCTCATCTAAATAATCAATCCACTCAGCTTCAGTACTAAATTCCTCAGGTTTCCCCACTTCAAAGTAACGTTGATATTGATAACTATTGACGTTTGTATCAGTTTTTGTGATACCTTGAAACCAGTTTTTCCCTAATTCATTAAATAGTCCCCGTTGTTCCCTTGTTCCATCAAGTAATAAAACTAGTTTTTCATGCTTAAATAATAGTGGAAAAACTTGTTGTAAACTAGCAGAAATAGTGTCATTATCTTGTTCCTGAAATTGCCAATAAACCATTTGCGCTTCAAATTCATTACTAGACCCTAAGTTAAAAGCAGTCGGATATGGTTCAATCGCAATTGTATCAAGGCTTGATTTCGAACTTTCCTGAGTATGAAACTGTTTTTCTAAAATTTGACTCGGGAAAACCCATTTAACTTCTTGCTCAGCGGTTGATGTATAACTAACTTTAGGTACCGAAACATCTTGGTCTAGCAAGGCAATCTTACGTACAGCTGGTAATTCGAGATAAAAGCGATTTTGTTGGGCGACTCCAGAACGAAAAGCCGCAATCACCAGCAATGGAAATTTAAAATGTCGTTTATAAAGCTCGCCAACTAACTGGTTTAAGTTTTGATATTGTTTTTGCCAAAAGATTGTCCGAAATGGTGATGCAATAGCTACTTGGTGATTGACATCCATTTCAGCAACTACTTCGTGAAAGGGAGTAAACCATTCCATTTTTTGTAATTCTTGATTTGCTGTAAGCCATCGCGATGTACTAAGAAAACCTCGATCATCATAATCATCAATTTGTTGACCACCGTCTGCCAAAAAGTGAATAACTTGTTCAATTTCAACTTGATTATGAACGCGAACTTCCATTTTTAATTCATCGTCTTGATATAGTAAGACTTGATTTCCACTATTATTAAAAAATGGTTCAAGTCCATCAGTAAGTGAAAAATCATAAATAGTAAGTGGCAATCCAGACCGTTCTTGGACTTGCTGCAAATCATCAAACGCATTCCAATAAGGAACATCTTGTAACCCGGTAGTTTGTAGATCACGATTCAAGGTGTAAGACTGTTGTAAAAAAGCTAGTTGAACAGGCTCTTCAGCATGATGTAACATTTTAGCCAAAACCACTTCTGGTAAATTAGCTAGTGTTTGATAATGATGGTCTTTAAAATTTGGAATAATTAAGCTCAATTACAACTCTCCTTAGAAAATACGATAACGATTCTTACTGTATAAGGCTCGAATTTGATCCCACAGTACCTTTATCAAAGTGACTAGAATCGCAATAACTCCAATATAAGGAGTGTAATTAGCAATGCTAGTATCATGCAATCCAATTATTAACGGAATTACAGCCATAATCACTAAGCATAGTCCCCCAAAAGTTGCCATTATGAAGAAACGTTTCAACAAGTACTTACTCGTCTCATGACCTGGAAAAACTTGGAAAATATATTCATTACTTTCTTCCATTTGGTCAGTAAGTCTTAGCGGCTGTACCGTAATAAACCCGAACGCATAGGTCAAGAGCATGATAATAATTCCATAATTAGCGATTCCCAAAATAGAGTGATGATTGGTTAATAATAAAACAAACTTTCCAAAACTACTTTGACTGATATCATAATTATCTTGAACTAATTCACGTGGGAGCATAAATAACGTTGATGAAAACATGAAAGGCATGGCTCCGGCAATTAATAGCTTGAAAGGTAAGTATGATTTACTGCCGCTTCCTTCCATTAGTGGCTTTTGAAGGGGAATTCGAAGTTCAATTTGAAGAAGCATAACTAAAATAATAATTACTACTAGCGTAACAATCGCTGCAACAATCAAATGAGAAGTAGTTAATTTGTAGTCTAAAATTCCCCAACCATCTTGCAAGGTTTTGGAAACTCCCATCAAAATTCCTGGCAAAATCATAATTGAGATTCCACCTAGACCTTTTTGATCATTCATATTTCCTAGAAAAACGGTAAACATCGCTCCGGCAACTAACACAAAAACTGCCCCGAAATTAATCGTATCTGCTGAAAGTTGAGTGCCATCTAGATAAACTGGTCTCAACGCTGGCTTAACGTACTGTAGTAACGGATAAGCTTGCAAGAAAGCCAAGCCCAAAGTGATTAGCTTTTGAATATAACCTGCTTGGCTAATTGAAAGTCGCTTAACTGAATCTAAATCTAAAGCAACAACTGCTTGCCAAATGATTAATCCGGTCATATAAGGTCCTAATCCAAGGGAGAAAAGCGTGGGAATACTAAATTGTCCCCCCACTGCCACTCCAAAGAATTGTAAATAAGTTTCCTTTTCTAAGGCTGCCTGTGCAACTGCAGTATCGATTCCCGGTAAGGTTATGTCTTGTCCAATTAACAGAACAATTAAGAAAAAAAACATCCAAAGAGTTCGCGTTAGCAAATCATGTTTTCGTAAAAATTTCATTTTAATTAGTAACTTCCCTTTCTTTATGGAAATTCCTTTCTTTATGGAAATTCAATATCAACGGTTCCATCAGCTTGAGGAATTACATCAGAATTAGTAATATTTTTCACTACTTGCAAGTTAATGGTATTCCGCATATTTTGATAAGCTTTTTGCGCCTCTTTTTGAAATTCAAAAATGGGATTAACTTGAGCAATTGAACGACTCTTAGTAACTCGCATTAACGTATCCAGCTGATCAACTTGTTCTACCCATCCTTGATCAACCGCCTTTAAAATTGCTAATCGAGCAAAGTATCGCCATTGATCAGTATGCGGCAACTTTTGCTGCATTATTTTCAAGCGATTTTGCATTACCTGTAGAAGAAGCTGTTCCTGTTCCTTATCAGATAAATCATTTAGATTTTGTTCCGTGTGAAAGGTAGAATCAAGATTTTGATAAATAAACTCCAATAGCGAACTCTCAGGATTATACATTTTTTCTTTATCATTAACAAATTGATGAGCGACTTGCTTAAAACAGAAATCAATAACTGGCTGTAAATTATCAGACTGCATAATCAAATTTCGTTCTCGGTAGACACTATCTCGTTGAATTCGCGAAACTTCTCCATATTGTAAGGTATCAAATCGCGCGTTTCGTTCTTGGTTAGTCAAAGTCCGTTGAGCCGCATTAATTACGGTTCGGTATCTTCCCTTATTGCTCAAAGTTTGTTTTGCTCGTTTAGCATTGCGATATGCAAACTTCCGTACGCGTTTAGGCGCGTTTTCGGTAACAACTTTATCCTCTAAAGAAACGTAGAAGACACTTTCGCCTGGCGCTCCTTGACGTCCTGCTCGTCCCCGCAACTGGTTATCAATTCGACGGTTTTGCATCCGTTCAGTTCCAAGCACTAATAATCCGCCTAAAGTTTCAACTTCCTTGTCAATCCGAATATCAGTTCCACGTCCAGCCATTGAAGTGGCAACGGTAACAGCTCCAACTTCGCCAGCATGTTTAATAATGTCTGCTTCTTTAACCTCGCTCCGTGCATTCAACAAACTATGTGGAATACGCTCTTTTAATAGTAAGTTAGAGTAAAGGATTGATAGCTCTAAAGAGCCAGTTTCAATTAAAACCGGACGCCCCTTTTGATGAGCACTTTTTACAACATTTAGAGTAGCCATTAATTTAGCTCGATTCCCAATAAAAAGATGATCAGGCAAATCTTTACGGATGTTAGGCTTATTGGTGGGAACTTTAAAGACGGACAAATTATAAACTTCCAGAAATTCCCTTTTGTCAGTCGCTGCCGTTCCAGTCATTCCCGCTAATTGATGGAACATTCGAAATAAACTTTGATAAGTAATTGTAGCCATCGTTCGTTGTTCCACAGAAATCTCAACTTGTTCTTTAGCTTCCAAAGCCTGATGCATCCCGGCTTGCATCTTCATTCCTTGTAATTCACGACCGTTTTCCGCATCAATCAAAACCACTTCGCCATCTTTAACAATGTAATTTTGGTTTCGTCTTTGAACGTAATTTGCTCGTAAAGCCAATACTAAATGTCGATACAAATCTTGCCATTCTTTGGCGAGTAAGTTATTGACATCCAAATATTGTTCCATTTTAACAATACCTTCAGGTGTAAACCAAGCATTTTTTAAATCATCACTAATCTTGTAATCAATATCTTCAGAAAGTAATTTAACCACTTGATCAGCCGTTTGATAGTAATTTGATTGAACTCGTGGAACTCCTGAAATCACTAACGGAGTCTGCGCTGTATCTAATAAAACCGAGTCTGCCTCATCAATTAAAGCAAAATTTAATTCTCGCAAATGTTGGTCACTAATTGACTTAGCTAAATTATCAAATAAGTAATCAAAACCCAATGTACTGTTCGTAGTATACACGATATCAGCAGCATAAATTTTATCTAAATCCCGATCCTCTGGTTTTTGACCCATTTCTGGAACTGCACTTTCAACCGTTAAACCAAGCCAACGATACAAATTACCCATTTCTTTGGCATCTCGAGCAGCTAAGTATTCATTAGCTGTAATCAAAAAGTTGCCGGACCCCAACAATCCATGAAGATACATTGGCATCGTAGCTGTCAACGTTTTTCCTTCACCGGTTTTCATTTCGATGATGTTACCGTCTTCCATGGCCACCGCTCCCAATATTTGCACCGGAAAAGGACGAATCCCTAAGACTCGCTCACAGGCTTCGCAAACAATCGCATAAGCTTGCGGCAAAACATGTTTCATTTTTTTTGAATTATCTTGAACTTCCTGCCGTAGTACTTGTGTCTGCTGTTGTAAATCTTCATCGCTCATCTGTTGATAGTGTGGAGCTAAGGTTTGAATTTTCTTAACAGTCTGTTGATACTTTTGCTTTTGCATTAAGCTAATGATTACCACCACCTTTCTTTAACGTGATTGCTTTTAGATTTTATAAATTATATAATGACCCCACTATGAAAAATAATAAAAGTTTACTTGAAAGCGATCTGGAAAAACGCTTTGACCAATTAGAAAAAGGGCATCCAGAGCCTGAGCAACTAAATAAACATGACATAATGGTAAAAGTGGTGATTAGTATCTTAGCAATTATTTTAGTAAGTTTAGTTTTAATCCCACTATTTAATTTTTAAGGGTATTTAGTAATAATCTCTCACTTATTCTAACATTTATAATCTTGATGTAAATGGAATTTAAAAAATTTATTATTGTAATAAATTACAGTGTGGCGCGGTTTACTAACATTTCTATATTTAGCAACTATTAACACTTATACTGGTAATAAAATTAAAAATAAAAAACAACTAAATTCTGAATTTTATCAGAATTTAGTTGTTTTTTTGTTACACATGCGATATTTTTTAACATTACCTATTCAAAATTTCCTTCGCAACAAAGCTAGCATATTTAATTGATCCTTCTTTATTGGGATGAGTAGCATCACTGTACAACCAATCAGAATGATCTTTAACGTAATCATTCCAATTAATAACCGACAAATTATGATATTGCTTTTGAGCATTATTCAAAACTTCATTATTAGAATTTTGCCAAGATTGAGTTGGAACATGAACGTTTATCCAATAAACATGTCGTTTTGATCCGGCAATTTTCATAATTTGTTGAATTGTTTCATCTTTAATTTCACCATTAGTTCCTAATCCAATTATGACATTTTTACCCATTAATCCTTGATTAGCAATACTTTGTAAACGGGCAACGCCATCATTAGTTTGCCGAGAAACAGCAGCATCAATGTAAAGTCGTGGAAAGATTTTTTGTAAATCATCCCGTCCTGCCAACATCACTGAATCACCAATTGCACAACCGGAGAATTTCTCAGCTTTATTTAACTGGCTACCAGTTAAGCCTTCTTTCTCAAATTCTCTAACATCAGCTTTAGGTCGTTTAATCGCTTGTTTATTTTTAATTTTTTTAGCTAAATTTTTATTTTGCTGTTTTTCCTGCTTCGAATTATGCTGAATCCGTTTGGCCAACTGAGTATGGTTAGCTTGATGTGGGTTAACCAATGTAGATTGAATCATCCCCACAATCCCCAAAGCTAAGACAATTAGTAAAACAATTTGTAATTTAGATAATTTTTTAAGTTGTTGCATAATTTTATGTGTCAACGACTTATAATCGTAGCGACCAAATGGTATTTGAATAAATCGATATGATAATTCAGAAAACACTCCAATTAATAACAGTTCAATTACACCATACACAAATTGATGATCAGCAATATCTTTGAATTTATCTCCAAAAAAGACAAACACAGGTAGTTGATAAACGTAAATTTCATAACTCCGTGAACCAATCCAATTAAAAATCGGATTCGTTAACCACTTATTCCAGCTTCCAGCATTTGCTAATACAGCCCACATTGTTAAAACCGTGGCAAAGGAAAAGAGTGCCATTCCTCCATGATAAAGAAAAGTCGATTGTGCTCCAACGGTAAAAACTAAAATAGCCATTCCGATTAAGCCAGTTCCACCAATTAAATTAAAAAAAACATTTTGTTCTTTACCAACTTTATGCATTAACCGATCACTTGGCCATATCACTGCTAAAGCAGCTCCAAATAAAATCGAAAACATACGGGTATCAGTACCATAATAAACCCGACTAGGATCAATCCCATGGCGATATAACAAAGCCATTTCAATAATAGATAACAGTGCTAACCCCAAAGCAGCATATAAAACTGGCTTTTGTTGTAATTTATCAGTAACGGATCGATTTCGATTAAAAAGTCGTAAAATTAAAAATACTATCAACGGCCAAATTAAATAAAATTGCCCTTCCACTGCCAGTGTCCATAAATGAGTAAAGGGCGACTGGGATCCAGCAAAGTTTTGGAAATAAGATTGTCCATTTAAAATTTCATACCAATTATAAGTATAAGTTAAATTAGTAATGATACTTTGCCACAAGTTGGCTAATAAATTACGTTGGAAGAAAGTAATGTAAGCAGCCGTCGCAAAAAGCATCACAATCAAAGTTGGGTACAGTTTCTTGACTCGTTTATACCAAAAGTTACCGTAATCAAACGTGTTCGTCAAACGATATTCACTAACTAAGTGATCAGTTACTAGATATCCTGACAAAGTTAGAAAAATGGGAACACCTAAATAACCTCCACTAAATAATTGTGGGTTAAAATGATACAAAATCACTCCAATTACTGCCAAGGCTCTCAACCCAGTAAATCCGGTAACAAATCGATGTTTAACTTTTTTATTTTCCATAATTTAGACTACATTCCCATATTATTTGATTAATTAACTTTATTGTAAATCCTTTTTAATTATATACTTATCTGAATAATTACGAAAACAAAAATCCCATCACTACAACCAATTGTTTGGTTGATATGATGGGATTTAAGCTACTTTATAAATTATTTTCCGTAGTACTCATCAGGAACATGTACCAAGTCATGCTCAACTAATTTTTCGGCAATTTGTACTGTATTAGCAGCTGCACCTTTTAACAAGTTATCAGCCACCACCCACATGTTATAACTACCTGGATTTTCAGGATCTTTACGTACTCGACCAACAAAAGTTTCTGTATGCCCCTCAGCGTCAATTGGTTGAGGATAAATTTGGTTAGCTGGATCGTCTTGAAGCACTAAGCCATCCCCGTTTTTGATTAATTCTTGGACCTTCTTGGTATCCAATTTACTTGGATCTTCAACTTCAAAAAAGACTGATTCACCATGACCAATCACAACCGGAACCCGAACACAAGTTGCATTAACTTTGATTTCGGCAGAATTCATGTCGCCAGCCATAATTTTCTTAGTTTCATGAACCATTTTCCATTCTTCATGAGTTGAACCATCTTCTTCAAAAACATCAATTTGAGGAAGAAGGTTAAAAGCTAATGGATAATGTTTCTTTTCACCCTTCACAGGGAAAATTTCAGCAGTCATTTTTTCACCATCTAAATGCTGTTGGGCTTCATGATCAAGCTCGTTAATGGCGGTTTGTCCTGCACCAGAGCCGGCTTGATAAGTAGAAACAACCACTTGTTTCAAACCAGCAACTTCTTTAATTGGTTGCAAAGCAACTACCATTTGAATCGTAGAACAGTTGGGATTCGCAATGATTCCCTTGTGATCGTAAATCGCTTGCTCATTTACTTCGGGAACTACTAATGGAACTTCAGGATCCATTCTAAAAGCGCTAGTATTATCAACCGCTACCGCTCCACGTTTCACAGCTTCTGGTAAGAATTGCTTTGAAGAAGCACCACCAGCAGAGGCCAATACAATGTCAACATCATCAAAAACTTCAGGAGTAGTTTCTTCAACTACAACATTTTGTCCTTTAAATTGTAAAACTTTCCCAGCAGAACGACTAGAAGCTAAAAATTTAACATTTTTAACTGGAATTGATGATTTTTCTAGTTGGTCAATCATTCGGGTTCCAACAGCCCCAGTAGCACCTAAAATTGCGACATTATATTCTCTCATAGTTAATTATCCTCTTTTTTATAAAACGTTTTCTAAACCAATTTCAAAGCCATTCAATTTTTGAATGTTTTTAATGGCAATATTCAACCCATGCATAAATGAAGCCCGATCAAAAGAATCTTGACGAATCGTTAAAGCCTCTCCCTGTCCGCCAAAAAGCACTTCTTCATGAGCCACATAGCCTGGTAAACGAACGGCGTGAATGTGAACGCCTTCGTAGTCGGCCCCACGAGCTCCTGGAAGCGTTTCAACCGTTGGGTATTCAGGTCCCTTAGTTTCGCGACCGGCCACAATCATTTTGGCAGTATTAATGGCAGTTCCAGAAGGTGCATCCTTTTTATCAGCATGGTGCATTTCGATAATTTCAGCATCCGGGAAATACTTTGCTGCTTGTTTAGCAAATTGCATTAAGAGCACAGCTGATAAACCAAAGTTAGGCACAATTAAGCCTTTGGCATTCGTTTGTTCAGCAAGCTTTTCTAATTCAGCAACTTGAGCTTCGGTCATTCCACTCGTTCCAATCACAGGGACCATCTTGTGTTCTAACGCAAATTTAGCATTTTCAAAGGCCCCAGTAGGAGTGGAAAAATCAACCCACACATCAGCATCCGTTTGAATATCAGCTAGTCGGTTAAACACTTGACAGTCATTTAGCAACCCATAGTCAGCCGCATCCGTTGTTTTTAAATTAGGACTGTAAACGGCCACTAATTTCAATTCCGGATCTGCTTCAATCATCTTACAAGCTTGAGTTCCCATAGAACCTCTAAAGCCTGCTACTAATACTTTAATCATTTTCGGCCTCCTTTTCACCAACTGCAATTAATAATTCAGTTTGTTGATCTTCATTTAAATCAACGATTGGTAACCGACACCCTCCCACGTTTAACCAGTCATGGTTTAACAAAAATTTCACTGGAGAAGGTGATGGGAACATGAATAAAGCTTGCATCTTAGGAGTTAATTCTCGTTGTACTTGTCCAGATAATTGAATATCACTATTCATTAATTGATACATGCGTCGTAAGTCTGACATATAAAGATGCGCGGCCACTGAGATAACACCTTGACCACCGACTGTTTTAGCAAACAAAGCTTGAGGGTCTTCTCCCGTGTAAGTAAGAAATTCTGCAGGCGTATTTTCTACAATTCGTTCAAAGTCTTCCATTGAACCACATTGCTTAACTCCAATAATATTCGGATAATGGCTTAATTCAATAATCGTATCAACGTCCATCGTAACGCCAGTTCTACCCGGAATGTTGTACATAATAATTGGCAAATCAGAAGCATCTGCCACGGCTTTAAAATGAGCTTTCATTCCAATTTGATTGGGTTTGTTGTAATAAGGGACCACCACTAAAGCAGCAGCAATTCCAGGAATTTGTGCCACTTCCTTGGTGAAATCAATTGTAGCTTGCGTACTGTTACTTCCCGTGCCCGCAATAATTGGAGCGCGACCGTCAACAATCTTAACAAATTTTTGATAAAGCTCGATTTTTTCATCGTGAGAAAGAGTTGGTGTTTCCCCAGTAGTTCCTCCGATTAAGAAACCAGTCCCCCCTTCTTGAAGCAAACGATCCGTTAATTTTGCTAATGCAGCAAAGTTAATTTGATCATGACAATCAAATGGGGTGACAAGTGCGGTAATAATATCAGCATTATTAAACATGATTTACTCCTTTTCGTTCATTCGATGAGTTAGAAAGCCAGTAATGGCTGTGATTCCAGGTTGAACAGCATTTACATTAGGAACTAATTGACTAGAATGAAGTTGATGATTTGAATCACCAATTCCTAACCAAAACATGGTTCCCGGAATCTTTGATAATAAATAACCAAAGTCTTCCCCAGTCATGGCTGGCTCAGTTTCTTGATAACTAATCTCAGGATTTTCTTCCATGTAGTTAATGAAATCAGCGGTTAATTTCGGATTGTTTTCAACAGGTAAGTAGCCGCCTTGATTCAATTTCAAATCAACTTGGCAATCGTAACTAGTGGCAATCCCATTGGCAACTGATTGCAGCCGCTCATCAATGTGTTTAATCATGGTTTGGGTTAACCCCCGAATCGTACCTTTTAAATGAGCAGATCCAGAAATCACGTTTCGAATTGTTCCCGCTTCAAACTGACCAAAAGTGATAACGCCGCCTTCGATTGGGTCAACACTTCGAGAAATAATCGTTTGTACTTGATTAACAAATTGACTGGCAGCGACAATCATATCATTGGCAAACTGAGGATAAGCCGCATGCCCTTGAACTCCTGTAAAATCAACATCAACTTCGGTCGTTCCAGCAAATAAGGTTCCCATTCGACAACCAATTGTTCCAGTAGCTAATTGGGGGTTATCATGTAACCCATAAAACTCATCAGGCCGCCATTGATTAGTAAAGACCCCATCTTCGTAAGCTAACTTACCCCCGTTTTCACTTTCTTCAGCTGGTTGGAAGAAAAACAAGAGATTGTCTTGCGGTTGATGTTCAGCAAAGTAACGTAACGTGCCTAATGCGACTGTCATGTGAATGTCATGCCCACAGGCATGCATTTTACCAGCATGTTTGGAAGCAAAACTTAAGCCTGTTTCTTCATTAGTAGGGAGTGCATCAATGTCAGTCCGATAACCGATTGTACGTTTGGGATTGGTGCCATGCAATAACACGAGAATTGCTGTAGGTAACTTTTCGGGTACTTTAATTTCAGTAAAATCAGTGTTGGCCGTAAACTGTTTAATTTGTTTCATTAAATAGTCATGAGTTTCAAATTCGTGTAAAGCTAATTCGGGAATTTGATGTAAATCTTGATAAATTTTACGTAAATCTTGATCAAGCTCTACCATAGTGTCTAACCTCTTAAATCGTCTTCTAATTTAGTCTTATCGATGGTTTGTTGGTTAACATCCTTAATTTTTTTAGCGGGCATTCCAGCAACCACCGTGTAAGGAGCAACATCTTCAGTAACCACGGCACCGGCAGCAACAACGGCACCTTTTCCAACGTGAACCCCTTCAATCACAACGGCATTAGCCCCCACTAAAACATCATCGTCAATCCGAACCGGTTCGGCACTAGCTGGTTCAATTACTCCCGCTAACACAGCTCCAGCCCCAATGTGACAGTGTTTTCCAACTAAGGCTCGACCACCAAGCACGGCACCCATATCAATCATTGATGCTTCACCAATTTCAGCACCAATGTTAATTAAAGCCCCCATCATAATCACGGCATCCTTACCAATCTTAACTTGATCACGAATCACAGCACCTGGTTCAATTCGGGCATCAATGTCTTTGGTATTCAATAATGGGACAGCTGAGTTCCGGCCGTCGCTTTCAACTTCAGAAGCTTCGATTTGTGCAGCGTGATTAGTTAATATCGGTTCAACTGCGGCCCAATCACCAAAAATTACCCCCGTGTTGCCATTGATAAAAGTGGTAATGGTATCAGGAAAATCAATTTTCGCTAAATCACCCTTTAAGTAAACTTTAACCGGGGTTTTCTTTTTAGCGTTTGCGATGTATTGAATAATTTCGTGAGCGTTTAGTTCAGTCATGTTTTTCTCCTCTTAAATATCTAAGTTTTTGTCTAAATGAATTAGGTCAGCATAAGTTTCTCGTTCAATTACAATTTGTGATTTACTATTTTCTACAAAGACGACAGCGGGCCGTGGATTGAGGTTATAGTTGGAAGCCATCGAATAACCGTACGCACCGGTTGCAAGTACTGCAATCACATCCCCTGGATGTAAAACGGGAAGTTCAATGTCTTTGATTAAAATATCACCAGATTCACAGTACTTTCCAGCAACCGTTACTAATTCAACATTGTCATCGTGGACATCATTTGCCACCACGGCATCATAATCAGCGCCATATAAAGCGGGACGAATGTTATCTCCCATTCCTCCATCAACGGCGACGTACTTTCTAATTTCTGGAATAGCTTTACTTGATCCAACCGTGTAAAGGGTCGTTCCCGCTGGTCCGGCAATCGAACGACCTGGCTCAATCCACACAGCGGGAAGTGGTAACCCTCGGTTTTCGGTTTCGCACCGTAAGGTGGTTAAAATTTGTTGTACAAAATCTTCGGGACGAATGGGATGATCAGCATCTGTATACTTAATTCCAAAACCACCACCAACGTTGATAATTTTTGGCATGTAACCAAAATCATCATGCCAATGTTGCATTAATTTAACTAATTTTTCGGTTTCAATCTTGAAACCGTCCGTTTCAAAGATTTGGGAACCAATGTGAGAATGCACCCCCACTAAATTCATGTTTGGCTCCTTTAAAACTTGTTGTAAAGCTTCATCAGCTTGCCCAGTTAAGATATCAAAGCCAAACTTGCTATCTTGCTGACCAGTTTGAATAAATTCATGCGTATGAGCCGAAACAGCAGGTGAAACCCGTAACATAACATCCGTCGTGGCGTTTTTTTCAGCTAACACATCACTTAATAATTGAATTTCATAAAAATTATCTAAGATAATCACTCCGACGTGGTGGTCAACGGCCATTTCCAGTTCTTCGCGAGACTTGTTATTACCATGAAAACTAACATGATCCATTGGGAAACCAGCTTTAATCGCAGTATAAAGTTCGCCTCCAGACACCACATCAGCATGAGCATCCTCTTGGGCTAAAACTTGATACATTGCGATACAAGCAAAAGCTTTGCTGGCATAACTAACCGCATAATCAATGTCATTTTCCTTAAAAACGCGTTGAAACGCGTGAATCTGACTTCTGATTTTACTAATATCATAAACTTGTAGCGCCGTCCCATATTGTGCGGCTAAATCAGTCGCTGGAATTCCACCGATTATTAATTGATTATCTTGAACTTCGTTGCTATCCAACATGTATGGATCCTCCAATTTTTTTCGATTAAATTGAAATTATAAAAAAAGAGTCTATTTTGCGGCAGCTCCGCAAAAATAGACTCCTTTAAAACACTTTCAGAATCGATTATACATAGCTCCCCGGAATTAAATCCGACAGTCCATAGTTTATTCAACTATGTCCCAGCTTACTAAGCTCCATTTCACTTAGTGCTTCGGCAAATAACCCTTTCGTTTGTTTCATAGTCCAATGGGAACTCCCCAAACTAGTCTTATTATTTGCGACCTCTATTTGATTTACTAAATCATAACGAATTCAGCAACTTTCGTCAATACTTTTCCTCGATTTAATGTATCATTCGTAAATTTATTTATTTCTATAATATTAAACCGGATAATTGTCGTATTTTATCCCTAAAAGGGTTGCCGACCTGTTAAAATAGTGATAATTTCGGTTTAACAAATTTGCGAGGTGGAAAAAATGAAAGTTGTAAAATTTGGTGGTAGCTCATTAGCTGATGCAGACCATTTTGAACAAATTATTAAAATTATTAAAAGTGACCCCGAACGAAAAGCCGTTGTTGTCTCTGCTCCTGGAACTCGGTTTAAGGGTGATATTAAAGTAACTGATTTATTAATCAGGTATGCGGATCAAGTACTAAGTCACGAACCTTCGGAAAAGACCCAAACTGAAATTATTAAACGTTACCAAGCCATTGCTGACCACTTTGAGCTACCAGAAAACGTAATGGAACGAATTGCAACCACAATCCAAGCGCTCCCAACCCAAACTTATGCGGATGACGAATTCTTAATGGCTGCCTTTAAAGCTCAAGGGGAATATTTAAATGCCTTCTTGTTAGCTGCAATTTTAAACAAAATTGGCATTCCTACCCAGTTTATGGACCCCCAAAAAGTAGGTTTTTTGGTGAGTGATAATGCACAAGACGCTAGCGTTTTGGCTGAGACTTATAAAAACTTAACTAAGTTTCGTAATTCCGAACAACACTTAGTTTTTCCTGGCTTCTTTGGCTTTACAAAAAATGGTAAAATTGCAACTTTTTCCCGTGGTGGTTCTGATATTACTGGATCAATTGTGGCGAAAGGATTAGCTGCCGATGTCTACGAAAATTTTACCGATGTTGATGCAATTTATTCCGTTGATCCACAAATGGTTAAAAATCCAAAGAGTATTAAAGTAATGACATATCGTGAAATGCGTGAATTATCATATGCTGGCTTTTCCGTTTTTCATGACGAAGCGATTTTACCAGCAATTGATGCTGAAATCCCCATCAATGTCCGCAATACGAACCATCCTAATTTACCAGGAACAATGATTGTCCCTGAACGAAACTTCACACCCAGCGGCTTAGTAACAGGAGTTGCTAGTTCAAATCGCTTTGCAGCTCTTTATTTACACCGTTACTTGCTAAATAAGGAAACTGGCTTTACCCTCAAATTATTGAAAATTTTATACAAATACAATATCTCTTACGAACACATGCCTTCTGGAATTGATGATTTAACTATCATTTTTGATAAACGTCAATTTACGCCTGAGCTAATCAACCAAATCTGTGCTGAAATTCAAACCGTTTTAGAGCCTGATCAATTGGAATGGATTGATGATTATGCCATTATTATGATTGTTGGTGAAGGAATGCAAAAAAGTCCCCATACCATTGAAGATATCATTCGTCCTCTCAGTGATCATAAAATTAAAATTCACATGATCAATCAAGGAGCTTCCAAAATTGCAATTATGTTAGGAACGAATGAATCTGATGCCGAACAAGCGGTAAAATTAGTTTACCAACACTTTTTTGATAATAATCGAATTTTTGATTAGAAAGGCTAATCTTATGACAAAATTACTCAAGGTCCATGGATCAGAAAACACTTTTTACATTCTTGATCTTACTCAATTTGAAAAACAACCTAACTATACGGAAATTTCAAAATTAGCAGTCGCAATGAAAGCTAGTAATAACACCAACTTAAACAATATTGATGGGATTTTAGTCGTTGAGGAATCTGCTCATCCTGATTGTTTAGGAAAAATGACCGTTGTTAATGCAGATGGTAGTTTAGCATCAATGTGTGGTAATGGTTTACGAACCATCACTCGTTATTTAGCCGAAAAATTTGGCAAAACAAAGTTCAAAGTGGAAACGCAAGATGCCGATTTGGATGTTGAAAAGGAACCTGATTTAGCAGGGCATGTCCCTGCTTATGGAGTCCAAATTTCCCCAGTACGATTTGACCATAAAGATTTTCCCTTTGAAAACTTAGGGACCGACGAAATTCATGATCAAATGTTACCTCAATTAGATGATCAATTAAAATTCACTGCCATTGCTGTGCCTAATCCGCATTTAATTAGTTTTGTTCCTGATGCCGTTTTAAAGACCGATAAGCTAGAAAAATTAGGAACTTACTTAAATGGAGAAAATCCCTACTTTACGGATGGAGTTAACGTTAACTTTGCAAACATTCTAGCGCCTGATACGCTCTTTGTGCGCACCTTTGAACGAGGAGTGGGTTTCACAAACGCATGTGGAACCGGAATGACTTCAACCAGTTTAGCCTATGCTCTTAATCATTATGAGGGTGATTTTGATCGCATAATCACTGTATATAATCCGGGCGGGATGGTTAAAGTACACGTCCAAAAAACGGGAGATGATTTCCACCTTCAATTAATTGCAAACGCCACTGAATTAGGAACTTTTACAATTGATGCTAAAGATTTATTTGACTATCATTTTGCCGCAGGAACTTATCAACCAACTGATGAAGAAAACCATTATCAAGCTTGGGTCAAAAGTTTAAACTAATTTTAAATAGCTTACTAAAAGAAAGTGTTATCCTAGAAGTAGATTAATTAAAGGATGGCATGATAATGACTAAAATTAACGTAATTCTAGGTAGCGTGCGTGAACCTTCTATGGGAAATCGCTTGTTTACTTATTTAAAAAATAACCAACTGGAATTGGAAGCTGAAAATGGAATTCAATTAAACTTTATCAAGGTGGGAGATTATCAATTAAAACCTTATAATCAGCCACTACCCCCATTAGCCACACCCGATTATCCCAATAACTTGCCAGAAAATGCCAAGCAATGGGTCAACGATGTCTCTGATGCAGACGGAATTTTAATTTTAGCGCCCGAATATGACTATTCCATTCCAGGTGCTTTAAAAACGTCCTTGGATTATTTAGCCAAAGGCATGGATGGCAAACCCGTTCAAGTCATTAGCTATTCAATGGGAAAAGTCGGTGGATTACTAGGCATGATGGCTTTATTACCCGTTTTCCAAGTTCTCAATATGATTACCTTAAACCACAATTTACAACTTGCTAATATCCAAAAAGTCTTTGCAGAAGATGGAAACTTTATTCCAGAATTAGCGGAATCAGAAAAAATTTACTATCGAAATCGAATTGCACAAATCATTAAAAACATTTCACATTATAGTAAACTAATAAAATAAGAAAAGAAGTTTATACATGATAAAAAAGACAAAAATTGTCTTATTAATTGGGTTACTGATTTCAGTAACTTCATTATTCTTTTTTTCTAGTCAAAAAGCTAACTTATTAAAACCTAGTTATACGGAACTGAATGGCAAAAAAGTAGTTGATTGGAAGAAACCAACTGCCAAGAAATACGTTGATTTAACTAACGTTCCAGCCAAAGATTTAAAAATTGTGGTTAATCAAAAACACCAAACGGTGAACGTTTATAAAAATAATAAATTAATTGAACAGTTCCTTTGTTCAACTGGAAAACGTACCAAAGAAACATCTACTCCAGTTGGAACCTTTGCAATTGAACCAGAACATGGAGATTGGTTCTACAATGCCAACCCAGATGTTGCTGAAGGGGCACGAAACTTCGTCAGTTTTAAGGATCACGGAGTTTACCTCTTCCACTCAGTCGTAATGAACAAAGATAACCAACCAATTATGAGTCGTCAAGGTCGACTTGGTCACCCTAATTCACATGGTTGTATCCAAATGAGTTTGCCTGATAACGTTTACTTCTACAACACTTTCTCACAACCCGATAAAGTGGGCACCAAGGTTGTGATTGAACCATTTAATAAATAGCATTGAAATCATAATACTGAATTGAAAAACAAAGAGCACTTTCGATAATTATTCTTGAGATAATTAATTAAAATCGAAAGTGTTTTTAATTGGCATTATAAGCTTTAAAATACCATTTTTCGTTGAAGCGTCTACAATAGAAATGTATATACTTTTTAAAAATAGAAAGGATCGTTAAAGATGAATCAAAGATTATCAGGAAAGGTTGCCATTATTACCGGAGGTTCTAAGGGAATTGGTTTTGCAACCGCTCGCCGTTTTGCTCAAGCAGGTGCATCAGTTGTAATTACTGCTCGAAATGAAACTGAAGGAAAGAAAGCTGCTGAAGAAATAAATCGAGAATTTCCTAACAGTACCAAATTCAAAAAACAAGATGTTTCTAATTCAGCACGTTGGACAGAAATTTTTGAAGAAACCGAAGCCGATTTTGGACCTGTTACTACGCTAGTAAATAACGCGGGAATTGGAATTGGTAAATCCATTGAAGATACAACCGACGAAGAATGGGAAAAAGTAATTGGAATCGATTTAACCGGAACTTTTTATGGGATTCGTGAAGGAATTCATCACATGAAAAATAAAAATAATGGTGCTTCAATCATTAATATCTCATCGATTGAAGGAATCGTTGGTGATCCTATCTTAGGTGCTTATAATGCTTCTAAAGGTGGAGTGAAAATGATGTCAAAATCAGCTTCCCTTGATTGTGCGTTAAAAGACTATGGAATTCGAGTTAATTGTGTTAATCCTGGATACATTAAAACTCCAATGATTCCTGCAGAACTTGATCAATATATGTCACAAAGAAGTAAAACCCCTATGGGTCATCTTGGAAAACCAGATGATATCGCCTATGCCTGTGTTTATCTTGCATCGGACGAATCAGCATTTACTACCGGTACTGAAATGGTAGTAGACGGTGGCTACACTGCTCAATAAAACTAATAAAAAAAGGCCATTCAAATGAATGACCCCTTTCAACGTAATTACTCCTTATTTTCGTACTTGCTTGCACAAATGACGAAAATGAAATTAATTACTACAAATAAAAACAAAAGCAAATTTTTATCTCTTTTTTGGAAAGCTTTTCCACACATTTAAGGGTACCCGCTTAACGGGTGCTCTTTTTTGTTTGGCTCTAATTTAAGGCAATAAAAAAGTTCGCCAACTATGACGAACCTAATTTATGATAATTTTTTCCAATCAAACAACACCATTGCTAAGCTAATTAAAATTAAAACTAAGATAATCATCATTTGATCAGTCCAAGCCAACCATTTGCTGAAAGGTCCCGCTAATAACCCACCAATTGCCAAACCTAATACGGGAAATAATTCACCTTTTCCCCGAGCAGATTGGCGTTCTACAGGTTGATAAGATTTTGTTAGTAGTGCACTTCCTGAGGTATAACAGAGACTCCAGCAAATTTCTAATTTGGTTAAATAACCGTTAACTATGTCAAGCTAAGACAGTTATTTTTTTGACCAATCTTTGATTAACTTGGCTATATCAACCCGTATTTCTTAAATTTTTCCTAAATAAAAATTGAAATTTCATGTCAGAGTGGTATGATAAATCTTAAAGAAATTAGCTTTAACTGGTTCAGAGAAACCACAAGCTTACCCCGAGGATTGTACCTAAACTAGACAAACACCCAGAGTGATTTTGTGTGACCTGAACCGGCCATTACAAAATCACTTTTTTATTTGGGGGAATTTTTAATGAATTTTTCGAAGTTTACAAAGTATCAAAAAGGCGTTTCCATTTCAACTGGATTAGGATTTATTTTAGAGCGGATGGATTCAGCTTTTATGGGTTTAGCTTTAGCTTCTATCATTGCAACTTTACATATTTCAAAAGCAGAAGGTGGGTTAATTCCAGCAATTACAGCAGTGGGTTCATTAGTCGGAGGAGTAGGATTTGGAATTTTAGCCGATAAATTTGGTCGAGTTAAAACGCTAAGTTGGTCAATCTTTATTTATGCGATTGGAACAGCTGGGATGGGTTTCACTAATTCATTTCCACTCCTTTTGCTCTGTCGAGTAATTATTGGATTAGGAACTAGCGGTGAATACGGAATTGCTTTAACAATGCTTAGCGAAGCCTTTCAAAAAAAATACATGGGTCGAATTTCGTCAGCAGCTGGAGTAGCTGGTCAAGTCGGTGCTGTGATTGCTTCACTATTGGCGGCCGTGATTTTGCCAGATTGGCACATGCTCTTCTTCATTGGAATTATTCCAGTCATTTTAGCAGCTTATATTCGTTTCCGACTTCCAGAAAGTAAAGATTTTACAGAAAACAAACAAGCTGCCGAAAATGGCGAAAAAGTAAAACTAGGAGACGTTTGGTCATTATTTGCCACTCCTGCCGAAGCGTTTCTTTCAATTAGAATCGTAATCATGTTCTTAATTCATATTGCTGGTTATGGAACCGTAATGAACTGGCTTCCAACGATTGCTCAAGAACGAATGCACGTTAATGTGGCACATTCTTCACTTTGGATGGTATTTACAATTTTTGGAATGGCTCTCGGAATGACCGTCTTTGGTTACTTACAAGATAAATATGGTAGTCGGCTTGCTTATGGAATTTTTCTAATTGGATCAGCTATTTCAGTATTCTTCTTAATTATGGCAACTAATTCACTAGAATTTATTTTAGCAGGAACCATTGTCGGATTCTTAACTGATGGAATGTACAGTGGCTATGGAGCCATCGTCAGCAACCTTTATCCTAGCAAAGATCGTGCTACTGCTAATAACACGATTATGTCAGTTGCCAAAACGATTGGAACATTCTCGCCCGTCTTAGTCGGATACATAATGGATGTTTCAACGGTCACAACTGTGGTAATCTTTATGAGTATCTGTTACCTCATTAGTTTTGGCGTTATGATGTCAATTAAACAATTAAAGAAGGATCATCCACGTTATGTCGAAGACAATTAAAATTTTATCAACCAGTGATGTCCACGGTTTTGTTTATCCCACTGATTTTAGTAGTCGGAATAATCAGACCGAATTGGGTTTACTCAAAGCTGGGAGTTATATTAAACAAACGAAAGCACATGCTAAAGACGACGAAATTGTCGTGGCCATTGAAAATGGTGACTTGATTCAAGGTTCCCCACTTACCAGCTACTTAGCTGATCATGCTGATCATCAAGATTTTTTAAGCTCAATTACGCGGAAAATCGGTTATGATGCTGGAATCTTAGGTAATCATGAATTTAACTATGGCTTTGATTACATTAAAAATAGTGAAGCAAACCGCAATTATCCAATTTTAGCTGCCAATCTTGACGGTGCCATCGAAGCTGGAATTGCTGATCAACCATATCAAATCATTGAAAAAAAGGGAGTTAAAATTGCAATTCTTGGTTTAACGACGGCTTTTATTCCGAATTGGGAACTCGCAAAAAACATCCCTGGTTTAACGTTTAACTCAATTTTGCCAGTGGCTAAAAGATTAATCCCAGAACTCCGTAAACAAGCGGATGTGGTCATTGTAAGTTATCACGGGGGAATTGAAGCTGATCCTAAGACAGGTGAACCAACGGAAAAATATACGGTCGAAAATGAAGGAGCTCGTTTATTAAACGAAGTTCCTGGCATTGATGCCCTCGTCACTGGACACCAACATCGGGAATTAGCAACCAAAATTAACGGGGTACCACTTACCCAACCTGGCTTGCACGGCACCAACGTTGGTGAAATTACCCTCCAACTTGATGACGAAAATCACGTCATGGCTAGTGCTAGTCAATTAATTAAAACTGCTCCCATCGAAATTGATCCTGATTTAATCCCTAACCCTGAATTAGAAGCAACCGTTCAAAACTGGCTTGATCAACCCATGGGAACCGTTACTGGCGCTGATATGCGGATTACTAATCCGATGGAAGCACGTTTACATGGCCATCCTTATTTGGAATTAATCAATCAGGTCCAAATGGATGCTTTAAGCACTGACATTGCTAGTACCGCTCTCTTCAACGATGATTTGAATGGCTACGGCCGAAACGTTTCCATGCGGGAAATTATCAATAACTATCCTTACCCCAATCTAGCTTTCTTAGAAAAAGTCAGTGGAAAAGATTTAAGAGCAGCCTTAGAACGTTGTGCTAGTTTTTTTACCTTAAAAAACGGTGAAATTGAGATTAGTTCTGAATTTAAGAAACCCAAGTTGCAAATGTTCAATTACGATTTTTATAGCGGAATTGACTATGAATTTGATTTAACCAAACCAGTTGGTCAGCGAGTCACGAAACTCAATTATCACGACCAACCCGTTAGCGACGACCAAAGTTTGTTAGTTGCAATGAATAACTATCGCGGGATTGGTGGTGGAGATTATTCGATGTTTGGTAATGATAAACTAGTTAAACAAACTAGTGACAGTATCCAAAACTTAACGATTGAATATCTCAAAAGCCACGATCCTTATCAAGCGGTACAACCCCACAATTTGACGATAAAAAAATAATGAGCTAGCTGAGAATCAGCTAACTCATTTTTATTAGGCAGTTTTTTTCGTTTTAAGTTGTTTTACGTAAGCCGCCGCTTGAGCATGATTAAATTCATGTTCAGAATTACCAATGACAACTGTGGCAAGTGAATTACCAACCACGTTTACAACCGTCCTAGCCATATCAACAAAACGATCAATCCCAGCAATAAAGGTTAACCCAGCCATAGGCACCCCAATTGTCGAAACCGTGGCCAAAAGAACCACAAATGATGCTCCGGGAACCCCGGCCATTCCTTTTGAAGTAATCATTAAGACCACTACTAGCGTAATTTGTTGTCCAATTGAAAGATGAATTCCATAGGCTTGCGCCAAGAAAATCGCTGCAATTGATTGATAGATGGCGGACCCATCTAAGTTAAAAGTATAACCCGTTGGAATTACAAAGGAAACAATTGAAGGACTAACTCCAAACTTATCCATTTTTTCCATCATTTTAGGCATGACGGCTTCAGAACTAGCCGTTGAAAAGGAAAGCACAATTTCATTTTTCATAACCAATAAAAGGTTGAAAAGGCTGAAATGACAAAGTCGAGCTACAATTCCCATTACCACAAAAACAAAGAAAAACATGGTTGCGTACACCAAAACCACAAAGTAACTAAGGGGAAGAAGAACTTTCACACCTAGTTCAGCTAAGGTTAGTCCGATTAGAGCACAAACTCCAATTGGTGCAAGATGCATGACCCAATTTGTGATTTTAAACATCACTTGAGAAACTGATTCTAAGAAGTCAACAATGATTTTTCCTTTTTCGCCAATGGCCGCCGTTCCTAATCCAAAGAAAACAGAGAAGACAATCACGGGCATCATGTCACCTTTAGAAAGTGCACCAAAAATATTAGTTGGAATAAGTTCAATTAGCATGGTCCAAAGAGAAGCATTTTGGGAATGCTTAGCAGTTGAAACGTAAGAACTAATATCCATGGAAGAATGCATTTGATGAATATCAATAAACGTTCCCGGATGAAAAATATTCGCTACGACTAGCCCTAAGATAATCGCTACCGTGGTCATAATTTCAAAGTATAAGAGGGTCTTTCCACCAATTCGACCAACTTTTCGAATATCACCCATACTAGCGATTCCCACTGTCAAACAAGAAACCACAATTGGTAACACAATCATTTGAATTAAACCAATGAACATAGTGCCGATACTTTGCATTGCAGTAATGGCTGACTTATTATGGTAAAAAATTAATCCTAAAATAATTCCTAGAATTAGACCAATCACAATTTGCCAGCCTAAGGTGAATTTAAACTTCTTTTTCATCATGTTCCCATCCTTTTTTTATGCTAGTTCGAGTATACATCATTAATTTCGCTTCTAAAAGATGATTTTGCATGATCGATCGGAGAAAAAGTGTTTAAAACGAATTATGTTAAACCATTTCCGAACGCTTTGCTTTTAAGCAACAAACTTGTGACTTTTTTAATTTTTATATAAAAAAAGACCTTAGCATATGCTAAAGTCTTTTTCATTTGCGTGGCAACGTCCTATCCTCGCAGGAGGCGATCCCCCAACTACTTTTGGCGTGCTGAAGCTTAACTTCTGTGTTCGGCATGGGAACAGGTGTATCCTTCAGGCTATCGCCACCACACTTTTTTTGTGAGAACTTCGTTCTCTCAAAACTAGACAATATTATTTTCTTCCGATTAACTTCCATTGAATCTTCATTCTACTTGGTTAAGTCCTCGACTGATTAGTATTAGTCCGCTTCACGTATCACTACGCTTCCACTTCTAACCTATCTACCTGATCATCTTTCAGGAGTCTTACTTCCATATAGGAATGGGAAATCTCATCTTGAGGCGAGTTTCACACTTAGATGCTTTCAGCGTTTATCTCATCCATACATAGCTACTCAGCAATGCGCCTGGCGGCGCAACTGATACACCAGCGGTATGTCCATCCCGGTCCTCTCGTACTAGGGACAGCTCCTCTCAAATTTCCTGCGCCCGCGACGGATAGGGACCGAACTGTCTCACGACGTTCTGAACCCAGCTCGCGTACCGCTTTAATGGGCGAACAGCCCAACCCTTGGGACCAACTACAGCCCCAGGATGCGATGAGCCGACATCGAGGTGCCAAACCTCCCCGTCGATGTGAACTCTTGGGGGAGATAAGCCTGTTATCCCCAGGGTAGCTTTTATCCGTTGAGCGATGGCCCTTCCATTTGGTACCACCGGATCACTAAGTCCGACTTTCGTCCCTGCTCGACCTGTATGTCTCGCAGTCAAGCTTGCTTTTGCCTTTACACTTTTGGAATGATTTCCAACCATTCTAAGCAAACCTTTGAGCGCCTCCGTTACTATTTAGGAGGCGACCGCCCCAGTCAAACTGCCAACCAGACACTGTCTCCGCGCACGATCAGTGCGCAGGGTTAGAGTGTTCACATAACAAGGGTAGTATCCCACTGACGCCTCCACCGAGACTAGCGTCCCGGCTTCTATGGCTCCTACCTATCCTGTACAAGTTATGTAAACACCCAATATCAAGCTACAGTAAAGCTCCATGGGGTCTTTCCGTCCTGTCGCGGGTAACCTGCTTCTTCACAGGTATCTTAATTTCACCGAGTCTATCGTTGAGACAGTACTCAAATCGTTACGCCTTTCGTGCGGGTCGGAACTTACCCGACAAGGAATTTCGCTACCTTAGGACCGTTATAGTTACGGCCGCCGTTTACTGGGGCTTCATTTCGGTGCTTCGCCGAAGCTAACACTTCCACTTAACCTTCCAGCACCGGGCAGGCGTCAGCCCATATACTTCATCTTACGATTTTGCATAAACCTGTGTTTTTGATAAACAGTCGTTTGAGTCTTTTCACTGCGGCTGGCCGTGAGGCCAGCACCCCTTCTTCCGAAGTTACGGGGTCATTTTGCCGAGTTCCTTAACGATAGTTCTCTCGCTCACCTGAGGATACTCTCCTCGACTACCTGTGTCGGTTTGCGGTACGGGTAATTAATTACTAACTAGAAGCTTTTCTCGGCAGTGTGACGTCAGATCCTTCTCTACTTAAATTTCGATCCTCATCATCGCTTGTCAACTCGCTTAAAAGCATTTAACTCTTAAACTGACTTACGATTTAAACACACCTTTCCATTCGTGTGCTAATCTTAGCCTACTGCGTCCCTCCATCGTTCAAACATAATTAACTAGTACAGGAATCTCAACCTGTTATCCATCGCCTACGCTTCTCAGCCTCGGCTTAGGTCCCGACTAACCCTGGGTGGACGAGCCTTCCCCAGGAAACCTTAGTCATTCGGTGGATCAGATTCTCACTGATCTTTCGCTACTCATACCGGCATTCTCACTTCTAAGCGCTCCAGCAGTCCTTACGGTCTACCTTCATTGCCCTTAGAACGCTCTCCTATCACGCAACGTAGTTGCGTCCGCAGTCTCGGTAATATGCTTAGCCCCGGTAAATTTTCGGCGCAGAATCACTCGACTAGTGAGCTATTACGCACTCTTTAAATGGTGGCTGCTTCTGAGCCAACATCCTAGTTGTCTATGCAACTCCACTTCCTTTTCCACTTAGCATATATTTAGGGACCTTAACTGGCGGTCTGGGCTGTTCCCCTTTCGACGATGGATCTTATCACTCATCGTCTGACTCCCGGACATAAATCAATGGTATTCGGAGTTTATCTGAACTCAGTAATCCTAGATGGACCCCTTGCTCAAACAGTGGCTCTACCTCCATGATTCTAATTCCGAGGCTAGCCCTAAAGCTATTTCGGAGAGAACCAGCTATCTCCAAGTTCGTTTGGAATTTCACCGCTACCCACACCTCATCCCAGCACTTTTCAACGTACACGGGTTCGGACCTCCGGTGCGTATTACCGCGCTTTCATCCTGGACATGGGTAGATCACCTGGTTTCGGGTCTACGGCAACATACTATGGCGCCCTATTAAGACTCGCTTTCGCTACGGCTCCGCTTTTTCGGCTTAACCTTGCATGCAACTGTAACTCGCCGGTTCATTCTACAAGAGGCACGCCATCACCCATTAACGGGCTCTGACTGCTTGTAGGCACATGGTTTCAGGAACTATTTCACTCCCCTTCCGGGGTGCTTTTCACCTTTCCCTCACGGTACTGGTTCACTATCGGTCACTAGGGAGTATTTAGCCTTGGGAGATGGTCCTCCCAGATTCCGACGACGTTTCACGTGTGTCGCCGTACTCAGGATCCTGAACTGAGGGTATTTGATTTCGTTTACGAGACTATCACTCTCTTTGGTGTAGCTTCCCAACTACTTCAACTATCAAATACTTTTGTAACTCAAATGTTCAGTCCTACAACCCCGAACCACAAGGGTTCGGTTTGGGCTATTCCCCGTTCGCTCGCCGCTACTTAGGGAATCGAAATTTCTTTATATTCCTGTGGGTACTTAGATGTTTCAGTTCCCCACGTCTGCCTCTGCATAGCTATGTATTCACTATGCAGTGACCAGTCATAACACTGGTCGAGTTTCCTCATTCGGAAATCTCCGGATCAAAGCTTACGTACAGCTCCCCGAAGCTTATCGCAGTTAGTTGCGTCCTTCATCGGCTCCTAGTACCAAGGCATTCACCATGCGCCCTTATTAACTTAACCTATAATCCGACGGATTATAAATTATTTGAGTTTCAGCGATTAAAACTAATTAAAAAACTCAAAAATAACACAATGGTTATTTCTCGGTTCAATTATATAAAAATATAATTATTACAGAAAATAATATTATCTAGTTTTCAAAGAACAAAAATGACACTAACGTGTCAATGGAGAATGTAGGGTTTGAACCTACGTCTTCTTACTTGCAAGCAAGTAAGCGCTCTCCCAACTGAGCTAACTCCCCATATAAGAGTAGATACTCTCAAAACTGAGCAAGATTTTGATTAATGTAAGGTTCCGAATTATTCCTTAGAAAGGAGGTGATCCAGCCGCAGGTTCTCCTACGGCTACCTTGTTACGACTTCACCCTAATCATCTGTCCCACCTTAGGCGGCGGACTCCTAAAAGGTTATCCAACCGACTTTGGGTGTTACAAACTCTCATGGTGTGACGGGCGGTGTGTACAAGACCCGGGAACGTATTCACCGTGGCATGCTGATCCACGATTACTAGCGATTCCAACTTCATGCAGTCGAGTTGCAGACTGCAATCCGAACTGAGAACGACTTTAAGAGATTAGCTTGACCTCGCGGTTTCGCAACTCGTTGTATCGTCCATTGTAGCACGTGTGTAGCCCAGGACATAAGGGGCATGATGATTTGACGTCGTCCCCACCTTCCTCCGGTTTATCACCGGCAGTCTCTCTAGAGTGCCCAACTTAATGCTGGCAACTAAAGACAAGGGTTGCGCTCGTTGCGGGACTTAACCCAACATCTCACGACACGAGCTGACGACAACCATGCACCACCTGTCATTCTGTCCCCGAAGGGAACCTCTAATCTCTTAGAGTGGCAGAAGATGTCAAGTCCTGGTAAGGTTCTTCGCGTAGCATCGAATTAAACCACATGCTCCACCGCTTGTGCGGGTCCCCGTCAATTCCTTTGAGTTTCAACCTTGCGGTCGTACTCCCCAGGCGGAATGCTTAATGCGTTAGCTGCGGCACTGAAAGGCGGAAACCTTCCAACACCTAGCATTCATCGTTTACGGCATGGACTACCAGGGTATCTAATCCTGTTTGCTACCCATGCTTTCGAGCCTCAGCGTCAGTTACAGACCAGATAGCCGCCTTCGCCACTGGTGTTCCTTCATATATCTACGCATTTCACCGCTACACATGAAGTTCCACTATCCTTTTCTGCACTCAAGTTTATCAGTTTCCGATGCACTTCTCCGGTTAAGCCGAAGGCTTTCACATCAGACTTAATAAACCGCCTGCGCTCCCTTTACGCCCAATAAATCCGGACAACGTTTGCCACCTACGTATTACCGCGGCTGCTGGCACGTAGTTAGCCGTGACTTTCTGGTTAGATACCGTCACACTGTGAGCAGTTACTCTCACAGCCGTTCTTCTCTAACAACAGAGTTTTACGAGCCGAAACCCTTCTTCACTCACGCGGCGTTGCTCCATCAGACTTTCGTCCATTGTGGAAGATTCCCTACTGCTGCCTCCCGTAGGAGTATGGGCCGTGTCTCAGTCCCATTGTGGCAGATTACCCTCTCAGGTCTGCTACGTATCATTGCCTTGGTGAGCTATTATCTCACCAACTAGCTAATACGCCGCGGGTCCATCCAAAAGCACTAGCACCAAGGCCAGCTTTCAAACAAGAACCATGTGGTTCTTGTTGTTATACGGTATTAGCATCTGTTTCCAGGTGTTATCCCCTTCTTCTGGGCAGGTTACCCACGTGTTACTCACCAGTTCGCCACTCAGTCGGATCCAAAATCAGTTTGGTGCAAGCACCAAACTTCAAATGGGCGACTTCGTTCGACTTGCATGTATTAGGCACGCCGCCAACGTTCGTCCTGAGCCAGGATCAAACTCTCATTTTAGAAATGAGAACTTTACTAGCTCTTATTTATTTGTTTTTGCAAATTGACATTGCATTTGTTTAATTTCTAAACCAAGTTTAAAAATTATCCTTACACTTTATTGTAATCAAAATCTTGTTCAGTTTTCAAAGATCTACTCAAGCACTATTTTCAGTGCATATAATATATTACTCGGATTAGTTAACTATGTCAACACTTTTGAATAATAAAATTAAAAAAGTTTTTCAGTTAAAAGAGACTTCGTCCCTCTCAACATTTATAACTATAAACCATTGGTCAGGAAAGGTCAAGGGTTTTGTGCAAAAAAGTTTAATTTATTTTCAAAAAAATTAATTAAGGGCGTACAAGTAGCCGTTTTGTAATAATTAACACGTATAATCAAAGATGAAAAACTAAAAATTTTTATTAGAAAGCATGAAATCATGAAGCAAAAAAATTTAATTGAAAAATTCAATCAATACCAGCATGCCGTTTATTTCTCTTCTGCCGACCATCAGCATTGCTACTTTGGTTTTGGGAAAAAAACTGAAAAAAGTTCTAACTCAATTAGTGAAATCCAAAAATGGCAATCTAACCAAAATACGCCAATTTTTGGCGGAATTCCATTTGATAAACAGCTCTTAAATAGTAACCTAATGAATGGATACTTTTTGGCACCGCAATACGTAATTGATACACAAACCGAGAAACATTGGGGCGAACTTCCGCCATTTGATAAGCAATCTCAAATTTTTCAACCCAATAAAATAATTTCTATATTTAATGAAGAAAATTGGATCTCTAGAACCAAAAATCCACTTCAAGAAATGCTTAATAATCAAAAAAAACAAAAAGTCGTCTTGGGTATGCAGCAAATTATCACTTTAGATCATCCGTTAGATTTAGGTAAATTAATTGTTTCATTGAATAAATATCAGCCAAATTCTTACCATATGATAATCAAAAATCATGACGAAGCATTTGTCTCAGCCACTCCAGAGCGTCTTATCCAATTAAACCAAATGAACATCAATACAGCAGCAGTAGCGGGGACCATCGCTCGCGGATCTAGTGCAAAAATTGATCAAAAGTTAGCTGACACCTTGCAGCATGATCAAAAAAATTTACATGAACACCAATTGGTAGTCAATGAAATTACTAACAAAATTGTTTCGCTAGCTAATTTAGACTACAACGAATCCCCACAAATTTTAAAAACGCCTCAAGTCCAACATCTCTATACCCCAATTACTGGAACTTTAAAAAGCCACGCTAATTTATTGCAATTAGTTGAAGCATTACATCCAACCCCTGCTTTAGGGGGGATTCCGTTAGATTGGGCTATTGAACAAATTCAATCTACCGAAACTAATCCTCGTGGCCTTTTTGCCGCCCCAATTGGTTATATTTTACCAAATGGGGATGGCGAGTTTGTAATTGGAATCCGATCCCTTTGGGAAAAACAGCAGACTATAAAGCTTTTTGCAGGTGCAGGAATTTTAGCAGAATCAAACTTAAACCAAGAAGCACACGAAATCGAATTAAAAATGTCGGTCATGAAAGACCTAATCAAGGAGCAAACTCATGAATGAAACCCTAACTAATAATCTTAAACATTTAATTTTAGCCTTACAGGCTCAAGGTGTTGAGCATTTTGTCATTTCTCCTGGGTCACGAAACACACCTTTAGCTTTACTCTTAGCTGAGCAACATGCCGAATTTACGATGGCTGTTGACGAACGTTCCGCTGCCTTCTTAGGACTAGGGATTGCCAAAATATCACGTCACCCAGTGGCCCTAATTGCTACTTCTGGAACTGCTACCGCTAATTACTTACCAGCCATTGCCGAAGCACAAAGCTATCACGTTCCTTTAATTGTAGTAACAACTGATCGACCACAAGAATTGCAAAACATTGGTGCTCCTCAGACCATTAATCAATCAAATTTATATCGTGACCAAGTTAAAGCAACCACCTGTCTAAATGTGCAAGAAAGTCATACTGATGTCACTGAATATATTGATTATGAAGTTCAGCAACTAGTGCATTTAAGTCAAACTGCTCCAATTGGTCCAATTCACATTAATTTACCACTTCGCAAACCACTTCTTCCCGAATTAAATCAAGCATGGCCCAAAGTTTCTGTACAGAGCTTTGGTAATCTTGATGTTCAATTAAACTCAGCTATTTTAAATGAACTAATTCAAAAATTAATGCACCAAAAGATTATGATCATTGTTGGCCCCACTGATCAATCATGGTCACAAACCGAATTTGAAAACTTAGCTCAAAAAATTAATGCACCCATTATTGCTGATGTACTTAGTCAATTGCGCGGAACTTCTCACACAATCACCGGAATGGACACAATTTTAGCAGCCCAAGCAGCAACTAGCGAAATGTTACCTGACGTAGTGCTTCGCTTTGGTGGAACTCCCATTTCAGCCAGATTATTGCCATGGTTAAAAGAAAATCACATACAAATCATTCAAATTGGGATGAATTATTTAGGAAAAGATCACACCCGCTCGGCTCAAACTAGTTATGCCGTTGATGAGAAACAATTTGTGCGCCAATTATTAAACAGTAATTTACAGGGCCAGCAATCATATTGGACAAAAATCTGGAAACCACTTAAACCGGAACTAACTGGTTTTAACCAGCAACATTTAACTGCTCTCAGTATTGCCGATGAATTAACAAATTTGCCCCAATCTAATCAATTGTTTTTAGCAAACTCCATGACCGTTCGCGACTTTGATCAATATTTCAATCCCAGTCATCCAATTACAGTAATGGCCAATCGGGGTGCCAATGGAATTGACGGTACAATTTCGACTGCCGTTGGCATGGGATTAAACAGAAATCCAACGTGGCTAGTCATTGGAGATTTAGCATTTTATCATGACATGAATGGCTTACTATTAGCTAAACAAACTCAAGTTGATTTAACCATTATCGTAAACAACAATGATGGTGGTGGAATTTTTTCCTTTTTACCACAAGCAAATGCTCCTTACTTTGAAAAGATGTTTGGAACTCCTCAGCATTTAGCAATTGACAAAGTGGCTCAACTTTATGATGCTGAGTATCATAAGATACAAAAGATTACGGACTTACGCCAATTGGTTTTAAAACCTTGGCACGGTTTAAGAATTGTCGAAATTAAAACTACGAGAGCAAACAACGTAGTGATTCATCAACAACGATTACATGAATTGAAGGAACGACTTACTCATGAAAATTAATGGTTATGATTATCAAATTAAGATTGTCGGCCATGGTCAACCAACTTGGGTCTTTTTACATGGATTTTTGGGCAGTCAGGCTGATTTCACAAAGATTGTTCCACGTGGAACAAAAATTTACCTTACTGCTTATGGATTTGCGAAAAGTGATCAAAACCTACCAGCAGTTAACTTCACCACGAACCACCAAGTTCAAGAATTAAAAAGTTTATTTGCGAAACTAAACCTAACTTCAATAAATTTAGTGGGTTATTCAATGGGCGCCCGACTAGCCCTTTCCTTTGCCTTTCAGTATCCGCAATTAGTTAAGCATTTATATTTAGAAAGTGGTACAGCCGGAATTAATAATTTGACCGAACGCCAAGAGCGACAAATCGCTGATCAAAAGCAGGCAAATCAAATCGAACAACTAGGATTGTCTGCTTTCGTCAAACATTGGGAAAAGTTGCCCTTATTTGCTTCTCAACAACAAACTAGTAAAAAACAACGTCAATTTATGCATCACCAACGTGTAAGCCACAACGCAACTAATATGGCTAATTCATTACGTTATTTTGGAACAGGTACGATGCCCAGTTGGTGGAATCAACTTCAGCAACTTGAAATTCAAACAACATTAATTACCGGTGAAAAAGATTTCAAATTTACCAAATTAAATCAAAAGATGAAAGCTTTGTTACCAAATGCCCAGCATTTTTCAATTGTCGAGGCTGGACACAATGTTCACTTTGAAAAGCCACAACTATTCACTAATTTATTAAATCAGGAAACCCAATATGAAAATTAAGCAAATTAATTTATTTCCTCTTACCTTAAAATTAAAGCATCCGTTCGTGACCAATCACGGAACCACTTTACAACGTCCCCTTACCCTAGTTGAACTCCAACTTACTTCTGGAATAAAAGGTTACGGTGAAATTCAGGCTTTCTCAGATAATAATTATGCCCCACAAACACAAAAATTAGCCCTTACCGCTTTAAATCAGGTTCTTCCTAAATTAATTGGACATAACTTTCATCAGCCAACTGATCTAACTAAACAACTTAACCAACTAACCTCATTTGCACGAGCAAGTATAGAAATGGCATTATGGGATGCCTACGGAAAAACTTCTAATCAATCATTAACTCAACTAATCGGGGGAACAATTGCAAAGCCAAAATCCATCCCAGTTGGGACGGTAATTGGGATGCAGGATACCCCTCAGCAAACAATCATTCCGTTTACTACTGCCGTCAAACAAGGATATCAAAAAATAAAGTTAAAAACCGATGATTACAAAGATGCTTTAATTATGGTTGACTTAGGAAAAGCACTTGCCCCAAAAATCATTATCACAATTGACGCCAACCAAGCATGGGCTAATAATTTAGCTACCATTACGGCCTTACAAAAATTAGAACATCATGGTTTAACGTTAATTGAAGAACCCCTAAACCAAGCAACCCTAGCCGAATATGCCAAGTTACAACGTAATTTCAAACATTTATTAATTAGCTTAGATGAGAGTTTAATTGATCTAAATTCGGTTAAACAGGCCTTAACCCTTAATAGTGCCAATGCTTTTACTATTAAACAGGGGAAATTAGGTGGTATTTCTGTTGCTTTAAACGCAATTAATTTAATTAAACAGGCAGGGAAAGTTCCATGGATTGGGGGAATGCTAACCTCTGGATTAGGCCGCTCTGTTGATTTAGCATTAGCAGCTTGCCTAGCACATAATCAGATTCCAGCAGACATTTCAGCAAGTGACCATTATTTTGAACAAGATTTCGTTAACAATCCTATTGAAGTACAACATGGATTAATCAAAGTTCCACAATGCCCAGGAATTGGAGTTACCATCAACTGGTCAGCAATAAAATTACTGCAAACTGCTCCCACAATTAAATTTAAGTAAAAAAGACTAAATTTTGTAAAATTTAGTCTTTTTTACTTAAGCTATTAATTTTTAAAAAATTCCAATTGAAAAATTAACGTTCAAATCCTGCTGCCGCTCTAGTTTAATAATTCCCTTTTTATCTTTCAAAATTCCATTAGTATCTTTAGTATCAGCAATACCCCACCATGGTTCCAGACAAACAAAATCAGCATCTTTGATTGACCAAAATCCAATGTACTGACAATGATCAGCCAGAATTGAAACTCCGTGTTCAGCTTTATCAGATTGAAGCATCACCATACTAGTTTGATTTTCTCCAATGTCAAAAATTTTAGCATCATGCTTAAATAAAGCATGAGAAAGCTGAACCGGGCTATCTAGTGGAATATTATTAGATTTACTACTCAACCCATCCGCATTAATTTTCATTAAATCAAACTTACGGCGCGGAGCAGCCACAACGTAATAATCTTCAAAACTTTCTTGTTTGGGTATCAGGGGAATATTAAATCCAGGATGTGCTCCAATTGAAAAGTACATCTCATTTTTTCCATCATTAGTAATTTTAATCGCAACTTCAATATTATTTTTAACTAGTTGATAAGTAACATTTAAAGTAAAATCAAACGGATAAATTTCCTTGGTTTGTTCATCAGAAGTTAAACTTAGTTCTACCTGATTATTAGTTGCAGCAATTACTTTAAAATTCTTATCGCGTGCAAATCCATGTTGTGTCATATGATAAACTTTTCCATTGTAACAATAACTATCATTTTTCAATTTACCAACAATTGGAAATAAAATTGGTGCTTGTCTCTTCCAAAATTCAGGATTTCCCTGCCAAAGATATTCAATATCGTTGTCAATACTTTTAATTGATTTAATTTCGGCACCCAATTGATCAATTTCAACCTTTAAAAAATCATTTTTTAAAATTGTAGTCAATGTCGTAATCTCCCTTGTGATTTATTTAACTTACCTTCAATTTTAACATTGTTATAAGTTAATAACGGGTTAAACTACTTTATCCACAAATAACGTAATCGAATCTGAAAATAAAGCCAACTTTTGGTTAATTTACCAGTTGACTGGCGTCCCTTTAAAACATCATAATTTTCCCGTCTAATTTTTTTTAAAATAGATTCATATCCATCAATCGCCAATCGTAATGCAACTTTGGCTCGTCGTTGTTCTAATAATTGAAGAACTTTAGCTTTGGAATTATAGAGCCTAAAAGCTTCACTACTTAAATCTGCTAATAATTTACGTAAATTATCGGAAATCCGATTATTATTTAAATCTGCATCAGTCACTTCAAATCGATTTAGCAATGATTTTGGTAAATAAAGATATCCTTTTTCCCAGTCTTCCTTAACATCACGAATAATATTAGTTAATTGTAAAGCTATTCCTACGTTTACAATTTGAGTTTTATCAAAATCAGTCAACTCTTTATTTGTTAAAATTGGAATAATCATTAACCCGACAGTTCCAGCAACTCTAAAGCAATAATTTTTTAAATCAGATTGGGTTCTAATAACAACTTGTTTTAAATCTTCTTCCTGACCAACAATCATCTCATCCATCAAAGCCATAGGAATCTGGAAAACCTCAAAAATTATTTGCAAATTCTTACCTAATTGAGTTGCTGGTTGCTGACTTTTTACACTTTCCCAAATCTTTTTGAGTTCTAAAAACTTGGTAGCATCTTTTGAATCAGCAGCATCATCTAATTTACGTAAAAAATCGTAAATCACAAAAATACTCAAAGATTGATAACGTGGTAACTTGGAAAAAGCATAGTAAAAAGTTGATGAGTACTCTTTTATAACAGCTTCACTAGACTCCATCTGCGTTAATTTTGATGTCATCATCTTTTCTTTATTCATTTGAAAGATCTCTTTCTACTTCCTTAGCAGCTAATTCACCACTTGTAATCACAATTGGTACTCCAGCTCCCGGGTGAGAACTAGCCCCTGCAAAGTATAATCCAGAAATTTTACGTGCTTTATTGTGTGGACGGAAGTAATTACTCTGCAACAAGGTTGGTTTTAAACCAAATGCAGTTCCAAATTTACTATTATATAATGAATTAAATTGGTTAGGCGTAAAAATTCGCTTTACAACCGTTTTGGCTTGTAAATCAGTTAAAGCAAACTCTCGTTGTGCTTTATCAATTACTTGATTGGCATAATCATCATATTCTTGTTCGATTAACTTACTAGTCTTTAAATTACCAACTGGCACTAAAATATATAAAGAAGATGCCCCAGCAGGTGCAAAAGTATCATCCAATTTACTAGGATTATAAATATAATAAGACGGATCTGGTGGTAAAATACCAGTTTCAATTTCTTGAACATTCTCTTTAAAATCAGTTGCCATTTTAATCGTATGCAAATCAAGTTGTTGATATTGAGCTTCAACCCCTAAGTAAACCAACAAACATGACATCGAATAATCCATTTTATTAATTTTTTCTGGAGTTTTTTTCTCTAGCTTTTGTGCTTGAGAACTTAATAAACTTTCAACTGCATAAGGATAATCTGCATTAACTATGGCAGCGTCTACTGGAATTAGTTCATCATCGACTTGCAGTCCAGTTACTTTTCGACCACTAATAATAATCTGATTCACTTCACTATGATATCGAATTGTACCGCCAAGCTCTTCAAATCTACGCTTCAATGCCTTAGCATACTGGTACATTCCACCTTTAATGAACCAAACCCCATAAAGTAATTCAATCATCGGAATAATATTATAAATTGAAGGTCCACTAAATGGTGAAATCCCAATATATAGGGTTTGAAATGATAACAAGTATTGTAAGTATTGGTTCGGAATAAATTTTTGCATATCATGATAAGAGGAAGAAAAGGTTTTCAACTTAATTGCATTAATTAACGTTTTTAAGTTGAAAAAATCACGTGGAGATCGAAAACTTTGGTAAATGAAATTATCCTTAGCATTTAAATATTTTCGATAAATATCAGATAAGTAATTCAAAAAACCTAGCATATCAGCATCACTGCTGCTTTCAAATAGTTGAGTTAGCTTTACTAAATCACTTGAAATTTCATAATCCTGATTATCAATTTGAACTTTCATAAACGGGTCAACTCGTTGCATTGTAAAATAATCATCGGGATTAACACCCGTATCAATAAAAGGCTTACGATAAATATCAGGCATCATCACGATTGTAGGACCCATATCAAATTTAAATCCATCAATTTCCAGTTGATTCATCTTCCCGCCAACCTGGCTATTTTTTTCATAAATTGTAACATCATATCCTTGATTTTGAAGTTGAATTGCCGTAGTTAATCCACCAACTCCTGCCCCAACAACTGCAATTTTCTTTGGCATTTATTTCTCCTTATAAATTAAGCTTTTAATATTTTAAGCTAAACAATTAACACAATCTTTATTTTTAATATCTGACTTAATTGTACTTGATTAGTAATTATTTTTGTTATTATACTTCATATTTCAGATGAAAAAAATTATTTTATTATCAACAAAAAAAGACCTTAGCATATGCTAAAGTCTTTTTCATTTGCGTGGCAACGTCCTATCCTCGCAGGGGGCGATCCCCCAACTACTTTTGGCGTGCTGAAGCTTAACTTCTGTGTTCGGCATGGGAACAGGTGTATCCTTCAGGCTATCGCCACCACACTACTTTTTTGTGAGAACTTCGTTCTCTCAAAACTAGACAATATTATTTTCTTCCGATTAACTTCCATTGAATCTTCATTCTACTTGGTTAAGTCCTCGACTGATTAGTATTAGTCCGCTTCACGTATCACTACGCTTCCACTTCTAACCTATCTACCTGATCATCTTTCAGGAGTCTTACTTCCATATAGGAATGGGAAATCTCATCTTGAGGCGAGTTTCACACTTAGATGCTTTCAGCGTTTATCTCATCCATACATAGCTACTCAGCAATGCGCCTGGCGGCGCAACTGATACACCAGCGGTATGTCCATCCCGGTCCTCTCGTACTAGGGACAGCTCCTCTCAAATTTCCTGCGCCCGCGACGGATAGGGACCGAACTGTCTCACGACGTTCTGAACCCAGCTCGCGTACCGCTTTAATGGGCGAACAGCCCAACCCTTGGGACCAACTACAGCCCCAGGATGCGATGAGCCGACATCGAGGTGCCAAACCTCCCCGTCGATGTGAACTCTTGGGGGAGATAAGCCTGTTATCCCCAGGGTAGCTTTTATCCGTTGAGCGATGGCCCTTCCATTTGGTACCACCGGATCACTAAGTCCGACTTTCGTCCCTGCTCGACCTGTATGTCTCGCAGTCAAGCTTGCTTTTGCCTTTACACTTTTGGAATGATTTCCAACCATTCTAAGCAAACCTTTGAGCGCCTCCGTTACTATTTAGGAGGCGACCGCCCCAGTCAAACTGCCAACCAGACACTGTCTCCGCGCACGATCAGTGCGCAGGGTTAGAGTGTTCACATAACAAGGGTAGTATCCCACTGACGCCTCCACCGAGACTAGCGTCCCGGCTTCTATGGCTCCTACCTATCCTGTACAAGTTATGTAAACACCCAATATCAAGCTACAGTAAAGCTCCATGGGGTCTTTCCGTCCTGTCGCGGGTAACCTGCTTCTTCACAGGTATCTTAATTTCACCGAGTCTATCGTTGAGACAGTACTCAAATCGTTACGCCTTTCGTGCGGGTCGGAACTTACCCGACAAGGAATTTCGCTACCTTAGGACCGTTATAGTTACGGCCGCCGTTTACTGGGGCTTCATTTCGGTGCTTTGCCGAAGCTAACACTTCCACTTAACCTTCCAGCACCGGGCAGGCGTCAGCCCATATACTTCATCTTACGATTTTGCATAAACCTGTGTTTTTGATAAACAGTCGTTTGAGTCTTTTCACTGCGGCTGGCCGTGAGGCCAGCACCCCTTCTTCCGAAGTTACGGGGTCATTTTGCCGAGTTCCTTAACGATAGTTCTCTCGCTCACCTGAGGATACTCTCCTCGACTACCTGTGTCGGTTTGCGGTACGGGTAATTAATTACTAACTAGAAGCTTTTCTCGGCAGTGTGACGTCAGATCCTTCTCTACTTAAATTTCGATCCTCATCATCGCTTGTCAACTCGCTTAAAAGCATTTAACTCTTAAACTGACTTACGATTTAAACACACCTTTCCATTCGTGTGCTAATCTTAGCCTACTGCGTCCCTCCATCGTTCAAACATAATTAACTAGTACAGGAATCTCAACCTGTTATCCATCGCCTACGCTTCTCAGCCTCGGCTTAGGTCCCGACTAACCCTGGGTGGACGAGCCTTCCCCAGGAAACCTTAGTCATTCGGTGGATCAGATTCTCACTGATCTTTCGCTACTCATACCGGCATTCTCACTTCTAAGCGCTCCAGCAGTCCTTACGGTCTACCTTCATTGCCCTTAGAACGCTCTCCTATCACGCAACGTAGTTGCGTCCGCAGTCTCGGTAATATGCTTAGCCCCGGTAAATTTTCGGCGCAGAATCACTCGACTAGTGAGCTATTACGCACTCTTTAAATGGTGGCTGCTTCTGAGCCAACATCCTAGTTGTCTATGCAACTCCACTTCCTTTTCCACTTAGCATATATTTAGGGACCTTAACTGGCGGTCTGGGCTGTTCCCCTTTCGACGATGGATCTTATCACTCATCGTCTGACTCCCGGACATAAATCAATGGTATTCGGAGTTTATCTGAACTCAGTAATCCTAGATGGACCCCTTGCTCAAACAGTGGCTCTACCTCCATGATTCTAATTCCGAGGCTAGCCCTAAAGCTATTTCGGAGAGAACCAGCTATCTCCAAGTTCGTTTGGAATTTCACCGCTACCCACACCTCATCCCAGCACTTTTCAACGTACACGGGTTCGGACCTCCGGTGCGTATTACCGCACTTTCATCCTGGACATGGGTAGATCACCTGGTTTCGGGTCTACGGCAACATACTATGGCGCCCTATTAAGACTCGCTTTCGCTACGGCTCCGCTTTTTCGGCTTAACCTTGCATGCAACTGTAACTCGCCGGTTCATTCTACAAGAGGCACGCCATCACCCATTAACGGGCTCTGACTGCTTGTAGGCACATGGTTTCAGGAACTATTTCACTCCCCTTCCGGGGTGCTTTTCACCTTTCCCTCACGGTACTGGTTCACTATCGGTCACTAGGGAGTATTTAGCCTTGGGAGATGGTCCTCCCAGATTCCGACGACGTTTCACGTGTGTCGCCGTACTCAGGATCCTGAACTGAGGGTATTTGATTTCGTTTACGAGACTATCACTCTCTTTGGTGTAGCTTCCCAACTACTTCAACTATCAAATACTTTTGTAACTCAAATGTTCAGTCCTACAACCCCGAACCACAAGGGTTCGGTTTGGGCTATTCCCCGTTCGCTCGCCGCTACTTAGGGAATCGAAATTTCTTTATATTCCTGTGGGTACTTAGATGTTTCAGTTCCCCACGTCTGCCTCTGCATAGCTATGTATTCACTATGCAGTGACCAGTCATAACACTGGTCGAGTTTCCTCATTCGGAAATCTCCGGATCAAAGCTTACGTACAGCTCCCCGAAGCTTATCGCAGTTAGTTGCGTCCTTCATCGGCTCCTAGTACCAAGGCATTCACCATGCGCCCTTATTAACTTAACCTATAATCCGACGGATTATAAATTATTTGAGTTTCAGCGATTAAAACTAATTAAAAAACTCAAAAATAACACAATGGTTATTTCTCGGTTCAATTATATAAAAATATAATTATTACAGAAAATAATATTATCTAGTTTTCAAAGAACAAAATTAAGAGAGTAGATACTCTCAAAACTGAGCAAGATTTTGATTAATGTAAGGTTCCGAATTATTCCTTAGAAAGGAGGTGATCCAGCCGCAGGTTCTCCTACGGCTACCTTGTTACGACTTCACCCTAATCATCTGTCCCACCTTAGGCGGCGGACTCCTAAAAGGTTATCCAACCGACTTTGGGTGTTACAAACTCTCATGGTGTGACGGGCGGTGTGTACAAGACCCGGGAACGTATTCACCGTGGCATGCTGATCCACGATTACTAGCGATTCCAACTTCATGCAGTCGAGTTGCAGACTGCAATCCGAACTGAGAACGACTTTAAGAGATTAGCTTGACCTCGCGGTTTCGCAACTCGTTGTATCGTCCATTGTAGCACGTGTGTAGCCCAGGACATAAGGGGCATGATGATTTGACGTCGTCCCCACCTTCCTCCGGTTTATCACCGGCAGTCTCTCTAGAGTGCCCAACTTAATGCTGGCAACTAAAGACAAGGGTTGCGCTCGTTGCGGGACTTAACCCAACATCTCACGACACGAGCTGACGACAACCATGCACCACCTGTCATTCTGTCCCCGAAGGGAACCTCTAATCTCTTAGAGTGGCAGAAGATGTCAAGTCCTGGTAAGGTTCTTCGCGTAGCATCGAATTAAACCACATGCTCCACCGCTTGTGCGGGTCCCCGTCAATTCCTTTGAGTTTCAACCTTGCGGTCGTACTCCCCAGGCGGAATGCTTAATGCGTTAGCTGCGGCACTGAAAGGCGGAAACCTTCCAACACCTAGCATTCATCGTTTACGGCATGGACTACCAGGGTATCTAATCCTGTTTGCTACCCATGCTTTCGAGCCTCAGCGTCAGTTACAGACCAGATAGCCGCCTTCGCCACTGGTGTTCCTTCATATATCTACGCATTTCACCGCTACACATGAAGTTCCACTATCCTTTTCTGCACTCAAGTTTATCAGTTTCCGATGCACTTCTCCGGTTAAGCCGAAGGCTTTCACATCAGACTTAATAAACCGCCTGCGCTCCCTTTACGCCCAATAAATCCGGACAACGTTTGCCACCTACGTATTACCGCGGCTGCTGGCACGTAGTTAGCCGTGACTTTCTGGTTAGATACCGTCACACTGTGAGCAGTTACTCTCACAGCCGTTCTTCTCTAACAACAGAGTTTTACGAGCCGAAACCCTTCTTCACTCACGCGGCGTTGCTCCATCAGACTTTCGTCCATTGTGGAAGATTCCCTACTGCTGCCTCCCGTAGGAGTATGGGCCGTGTCTCAGTCCCATTGTGGCAGATTACCCTCTCAGGTCTGCTACGTATCATTGCCTTGGTGAGCTATTATCTCACCAACTAGCTAATACGCCGCGGGTCCATCCAAAAGCACTAGCACCAAGGCCAGCTTTCAAACAAGAACCATGTGGTTCTTGTTGTTATACGGTATTAGCATCTGTTTCCAGGTGTTATCCCCTTCTTCTGGGCAGGTTACCCACGTGTTACTCACCAGTTCGCCACTCAGTCGGATCCAAAATCAGTTTGGTGCAAGCACCAAACTTCAAATGGGCGACTTCGTTCGACTTGCATGTATTAGGCACGCCGCCAACGTTCGTCCTGAGCCAGGATCAAACTCTCATTTTAGAAATGAGAACTTTACTAGCTCTTATTTATTTGTTTTTGCAAATTGACATTGCATTTGTTTAATTTCTAAACCAAGTTTAAAAATTATCCTTACACTTTATTGTAATCAAAATCTTGTTCAGTTTTCAAAGATCTACTCATTAATGTACCGTCTCAAACGGTACTTTATTAATATATCACATTGGTCAAGAAAGGTCAAGAACTTTATTCAATAAATTTTAAAATCATTTAAAACTCATTAAAAACTTAACATTTCCGCGTCAACAATATTTAACTATATACTACTCAAAATAGGATGTCAATAGTTTGGTCAAAAAAAGTCAATTTTTTAATCGAACCAATTATTAAACTTTTTCTAATTGAACTATGTAACTTTTTTAACTTTTACAAAATATGATAATATGAACATAATCAATTGCGAATTAGAAAGGACTCTTTTATGAACAATCAAATTACGCTTCAATTCTCATATATTAATCACCAAATTAACGAACCACTAAATGACGAAAATATTATTTCCGAACTCAATCCCATCGTTAATGATGTCCGAATTACTCCCCAATTTTTTATTGATACTTCAAACGTTAATCCATATCAAAGCGGAACTTATACAGCAATCATTTGGTGCCAAATTGGTAACCAAAAAGTAGAACAATCATTCAAAATCAACGTTAAAGATTTCAATCGATTAAATGGAAATCAAGTGGTAAATAATCAAAATAACCATATCCCTCAATCAAATAACAGCAATCAAGGATATATGCCACGCAAAAAATCGGCTGCCAAGAAAATTTGGATTGGAATTTTAATCTTTGTATTAATCATTTTAGGTTTAACTTCTTGTTCAATTTACAATCAAACTAAAGCTAATCAATCACAAAACCAACAGCTTCAAACAGAATTAGATCAAGTTAAACAAGCCCAAAAAACCTATCAAGAAAATCACGATAAAGCTGAATTGAACAATTCACTAGCCAGAATTCAATCACAATTAAGTTCCATAGAAGGTTCCAATAGTGAGGCTGTAAATTCATTAAACAATCGAATTAATAGTATTCAAAACAATCCCAATTCAAGTAACATTCAAAATGATTTGGATAGCCTAAAGGATAAAATTACTAATAATAACAATTTAATTCAAATACTAACCAATGCTGTAAATTCATTAATCAATAGTATCAACAATTTAATCCATTAAATTAAAAATAACCTAGCCAATATTGGCTAGGTTATTTATTTGCAAAAAAGCAGGCCTAAGCACGGGCCGTTTTTTACAGCTTTACAAAGGATCAATAGAACCTTAATGCACTCGCACTCATTCCTGTAACTTCATCCTAGCTCATCTTGAATTTTTTGCAAATAAAAAGTTCTCTAAATAGAGAACTCTTTATTTATGATGTAGCTAGTCGTCTTTCGAACCATTTTGATAAGAGTGACAAACTGTAATTAACTATAAAGTAAAGTGCCGTAACAATGGCAAACATCGGAATCATATAATTAGGATTTTGTCCATAAATTACTTGACTACGGAACATCATTTCAGTTAGCACAATCGCTGTTGCAAGCGACGTATCCTTTACTAAAGAAATAAATTGTGAAATTAATGGTGGAATGGAATTTTTTAACGCTTGTGGTAATAAAATGTACCATAAAGTTTGAAATTTAGTCATTCCAGTTGAATAAGCACCTTCAGCCTGATCAACTCCGACTGATAATAACCCACCACGAATAATTTGAGATACCATTGTCGATTCAAAAACCGACATAGCAAAAACGGTTGCTGAAAAAGCATTAAGTTCAACGCCTAATTTTGGCATGGCAAAATAGGTAAAGAAAATCAATAGCAATAATGGTAAATTACGAATTGTATTGACAATAAATTGAACCGTACGGGAAAAATAAGGAACTTCTTCAAATAAAATAACTCCTAAAATTGTCCCAGCAATAAAACTAATCACAATTGAGATAATTGAGACAGCAATCGTAATCCCTAAACCACCCATTAGATAGTGCATATTGACTGAATTGAATGCTGATGCATAAATCATTACGCTACCTCCTATCTTAATTTATTTTCTAAATGATCCATGAAAACCGAGAGCGGACCGGTTAACAATAAGTAGAAAATCCCAATGACAATGTAAGTGTTAAATGGGTCTAAGTTTGCTCCAGAAATTACGTTAGCTTGATACATCAAATCAAGACCAGCCACAAAGGAAAGAATTGAAGAATTTTTGACTAAGTTAATAAATTGGTTCCCTAAAGAAGGAATGGCCAACTTAAATCCCTGTGGCAAAACAATATGAATCATAGCTTGAGTATAACTTAATCCATTAGCTCGTGCGCCTTCCATTTGCCCTGGATCAACGGAATTAACTCCTCCACGAATACATTCAGCAATAAACGATGAGGTATATAAAATTAAAGCAATTGTTCCAGCCCAAAAACCATTAATTTTAACAGCATGAGAAACAACAACATAGAAAAATAGTGTAATTACAAGTAACGGAATATTCCTAAAAAATTCCACAAAAGCATTTCCAATCAATTTTAAAAATTTATTAGGAGCCATTTCCATTAAAGCAAAAATTGTTCCTAAAACTAATGAGCCTAGTAGTCCAACAATTGATGAAAGAATTGTATATTCAAATCCAGTGAGAATTGTTGACCAGTTATCCGTTAAAATTTTGATCATTTCGTCAATTCCCTCCAATCTAAGCCAGGAATATCCCCAAACCATTTTTTAATCAAACGGTCATAGGTTCCATCAGCTCTAATTTCCTTGAGTGCTCGGTTAACTGCTTTTTGTAGATCAGTTTGACCTTTATCCATTGCTAATCCGTAAGGTTGATTAGTAAAGGTTCCACCAACAACTTTGACATCTTTACTCTGTTGACAAAAGCCATATAAAATTGCATTATCAGTCGTCATGGCATCCCCTTGACCAGACTGTAAAGCACTAAAAGCTTGAGAATTATCAGGCATCGCAATCAATTTTGCCTTTGGAGCAAATTTCTTGGTTGTTTCCATAGCAGTAGTCCCCATAACTCCAATAATGGTTGATTTAGAATTATTTAATTGTTGAATATTTTTAATCCCTGAATTCTTTTTAACCAAAATTGATTGTCCAGCCGGAAAATAGGGATTGGAAAAATCAACAACTTTAGCTCTTTCAGGGGTAATTGTCATTGAAGCAGCTACAGCATCAACTTGATTATTTTTAATTAATTGAATTTTAGAACTAGTAGTTACTGGCGTAAATTCTGGTTTAATCTCAGTTCCTTGATCTTTAGCAATTTGCTTAGTAACGGCACGGGCAATATCAACATCAAAACCTTCACTTTGTCCTGTTTTTGGACTAATCAAACCAAACAAACGAGTATCACTTTTAACACCCCACCGCATTATATGTGACGACTTTACGTTTTCCAATGAATTTTTGGTTTTCGTTTGATATTCGTGATAAGTCCAGCCAAACACTAAACTACCAACTAAAACAATCACTAAGACAATTGCTGCCAGTAAACCAATGCGTTTTCTTTTTAATTTACTCATGGGTTTATCCTCGTTTCTTAATGATGTTCAACTTGTGAAAGAAATTCGCGAGCTCGTTCAGTCTTCGGTTGTTTAAAAAATTCTTCAGTTGAGGAGTCTTCTAAAATTTTACCGTCAGCCATAAAAATAACTCGATCTGCTACTGCTTTTGCAAAATCCATTTCATGTGTTACTACTAAACTAGTCATGGAAGAGCTTTTAGCAATATCCCGCATAACACTTAAAACACTTCCAACCATTTCAGGATCTAAGGCTGAAGTTGGCTCATCAAAAAGTAAGACTTTTGGATCCATTGCAAGTGACCTTGCAATCGCAATTCTTTGCTGTTGTCCACCTGATAGTTGGGCAGGATATTTGGCACCTTGGTCAGTTAACCCAACTCGCTTTAATAATTGGTCTGCAATTTCGCGATTTTTTTCTGAATTCCGTTTCAAAACAATCTTAGGTGCTAGCATAATATTCTCTAAAATCGTTTTATTATTATAGAGGTTAAAGTGTTGAAAAACCATCCCAACATCGGTTCTTAATTGATTAAGGTTAGTTTTATCACTAGAAACATCTTTGCCATCCACAATTAGTTGCCCCTTTTGAATTGTTTCCAAGCCATTAATGGTTCTAAGTAAAGTTGATTTCCCAGAACCTGATGGGCCAATTAACACTACTGTTTCACCAGGATGAATGGCTAAGTTAATATCGTAAAGTGCATGAAAATTGCCATAGTACTTTTGGACATCCTTAAATTGAATGATATATGACATAATATGTCCCTCCTCATCTTCTTATCTAGAATAAAATTCTAGAATACATAATTTAAGCTTACGCGTTAAAACAAAATTAAACTAGGTTTCTTGTTACATTTCGTAACATCAAGCCCGAATAAAACTTAATATAACAAAATATTATTCGTTTTTTGAATAAAAAATTTCAAAAAGAAAACTCAATCTTCAAAGCATTTTCCTCCAAATAAGAGATTAATTGCTATCCTAACTATAACACATTGTTATATATTATATAATTTTTAGTGATGATAGTTGCTTTATTTTTCTTATTATAAAAACAGGTATTTAAAATTCTTAGATTTAAATACCTGTTTTGATGATTAATTTTATTTTTATAATAATGGTGATAATAGCCGACTGAACTGTTGCTTGAATTTAAGCCAAGCCGATTGATTCTTAAAGATTTTTTCCGTTTGAAGTGTACTTTCAGCAATGTTTTCCGCATAAATTTCTTCCATTTTCTGGGCTAACTTTTCATCGTAAACGAAAGCATTACACTCAAAGTTCAATTCAAAGCTTCGATAATCCATATTAGCAGAACCAACTGAAACTAATTTTCCATCCACTACTATGGTTTTAGCATGCATAAACCCATTATTATAGGCGTAAACTTTTACACCTAGATGAGTTAATTGACGAGAATAGTACTGCGTAGCTCGATAAACAAAGGGATGATCGGGCATGTCTGGGGTAACAATTTCTACATCCACTCCTGATTTGGCTGCAATTTTCAAAGCATTTAATACAGATTCATCAGGAATTAAATATGGAGTTGTAATCTTAATTGATTTTTTTGCCATTTCAATTAATTTAATGTAACCCATCTTGATTTGTTCCATTGTTGAATCAGGGCCACTAGCAACTACTTGAAGGATTGCATTCCCATTAGTCTTCATTTCAGGATAATACTTAGCAATTTTACTAGGATCATTAGGGTCAATTCGTGATTTAATATCTGTTCCATTCCAATCTAAGATAAATCGAGATTGCAAGCCATAAACTCCGTCACCATGAATCCTAATCATACAGTCCCGCCAATTACCAAACTTCTTTGACCAACCCATATATTGATCACCAAGATTAAGTCCACCAATATATCCGTATTTACCATCAATAGTTACCAACTTATGATGATCACGGAAGTTAACACGCATATCTTTAATGTTTAGTTTATTGTGCAAAAAGGGAAAAGCCCTTCCGCCAGCGTCAATTAAGGGTTTAAAGAATTTTTCAGTTGTCCCCATTGAACCCCAAGCATCATAAATAACCCGCACATCAACACCTTCTTTAGCTTTTTTTACCAAAACATCTAGTGCTTGATGACCAATCTTGTCAGCATAAAAAGTATAAAATTCAATGTTGATAGAACTTTTGGCATTCTCAAAATCAGCAAATAGTTGTTTAATAAAAGTTGGACCGCTTGTAAAAGTTTCAATTTCATTGTGCCCTAATAAGGGGGCTGAAGCAGTATTCATGAAAAGTTTTACTAACTCAGGAGATTCATTCACAATTTTATTGTTAGGATTCTCTTCTTCATTAAATTTACCGAGTTTTTGCTTTTGTTGTTTAATTTGACGTTTAACCTGTTTCTTCGCACTTCCACTAAGTCTTAGTAAACTACTTTTAGGTAATCGCCGACCAAAAAAGGCATAAATTATGAAACCAACTACTGGGATAAAAGTTAGTACTAGTAACCATGCCCACGTTGCAGCAATGTCCCGCTGTGTTCTAAAAACAGTGATAATCGCAAAAATCGTATTAATAAGGATAATTGCATTTAAAATTGACCAAAAAATTGCCATGGGAACTCCTCCTATTTTCTACTAACTCTATTCTACCTAATTTTGCAAACTATTTGTTGAAAAAAAGAAGTAATTGATATGAACCCCATAAGTTGGACAAAAATCTAACTTATGGGGTTTTTGTTATGCCAAAAATAAATTACGAGTTAAAACAGCAAATTATAAAAGAATATTTTAATGGGACTGGGTCAACTACGTTGTCCCAAAAATATAAAGTTTCAAATTCAGTTATTTTAAGATGGATTAATAGAATTAAAAATGAAAATTTTGTAATGGTTACTAGTGAAAACCATCATCGAATAGAATATTCTGTCGAATTTAAAATAAAAGTATTAAGCTATAAAAATTCGAATAATTGTACTTTATCAGAGTTATGTAACAAATTTAAAATACATTCAGAAAGTACCATCTATTTTTGGCAGCGTCAGTTTGATGAATTAGGTATAATCGGATTATCAAGAAAACGAGGTAATCCAAAAATGAATAAAAATAAAGCAACAAAACAAACTAAATTATCAAAAGATGATGAGCTTAAACAGCTTAAAGAAGAAAACTTAATGCTTAGAATTCAAAATGAATATCTAAAAAAACTGAAAGCCTTAGATCAAAACAAACAAAGAAAAAGTAATGGTAATTGATGGTCTAAGGCGTAAATTCAAAGTTAGTCTTAGCTTCATTTTAAAAGCTGTTAAATTACCTAGAAGTAACTATTACTATGCGACTTCGTCGCAATCAATAGACAAGGATAAAGATATAATTAAATTAATAAGTGTTATTAAAGAAATCAACTCTAAATATGGTTATAGAAGAGTTACGATGGCCCTCAATAATGATGGATATAACGTTAATCACAAACGTGTTCTTCGTATTATGAAAAAATATAATCTTTTATCGTCAGCTTTTGGAAAGAAGAAAAGAAAATATAGTTCTTATAAAGGTAATGTTGGTAAAAGATTTAAAAATAGATTGAATCGTCGATTCAATACACCAGTTCCATTTCAAAAGTTAGTATCAGATACTACAGAGTTAAGATATGGAAAACAAAGTATAAATGAACGTATATATTTAAATCCAGTGCTAGATTTATTTTCTGGAGAGATAATTTCATATAGTATTAGCAGCAACCATCCAGATTCTAATTCCGTCTTTTCACCAATTAAAGAAGCTATCTTAAAGCTACCAAAAACACACTTCAAAAGATTTTTCCATTCTGATCAAGGAGTTCACTATCAAAATAAACGATTAAATAAATTTCTAAAGAAAAACCACATTACCCAAAGCATGTCGCGAAAAGTAACCTGTTTAGATAATGCAGTTATTGAATCATTTTTTCACCTTTTAAAAATTGAAATAGGAAACGATTTTAGTACGAAAGAAGAATTAATAAATTCCGTTAGGAATTGGATTTATTATTACAATAATTTTCGTATTAAAACAAAACTAGGAGGCAAGTCTCCGATTCAATATCGAAAACTTGTCTCCTAGAAAAACTAAATAATGTGTCCAACTTTATGGGTTCACATCAAATCGCAAAAACGATTACTTCTTTTTTAGTTTGTGGAAGAGAGTCTTTCTTATTTTGTTAATAACATTTGGTTTATACTAAAAATTATAAAAATAATGAAAAACTTTGCCATAAAAACCGAAATAATTGAGGAACCTCTAGACAAATTTTATTTAGTCTTCCATATTTTATGCTAAAGAATCCCATGGATTTAAGATAATTGGTGCTTTCATTAGCCCTGATTTTATTTCATCACTAAGGTAGGCTTTTTTTACCACGACTTCGTAAGTGTAATCATCCATCCAATTATCAGCCATAACAAAATAACCTTTGTTACCAATTTTTGAACCCCAACTATTTTCTACTTTCCACTTTACAGGATTACTATTGACTACATCTACTCCAGTCAAAGTCATTGCATGTGAGACTTCAGCTTCATGATACCGAAGTCGATCAGCCTTACTCATCTTGGTGTCAATGCCAAACAATTCATCTTGTAAAAACAATTCACTATCTAACAATCCCTTTTGGCGATCCATTTGTTGTAAAACATCATTACCAAACCAAATTGTTTCACCAGCTTGTAATTGTTTAATTGCCGCCGTTTTTAGTTGATCCATTGGTGCATTTAAAAACTCAATTTGTTTGCCACCTTCAACATTATTTTGACTAGGTAAGGCATACAATTCACCATATTTTTTATCAGGGGCATTGGCTAACACTACATATTGATCCAAATCCACGCCAATGTATTTAGCATAAAACTCTTGCGGTGTAAGATCTTGATCAAGATGATATTTGTGATTATCATCGCGATATTCCAAATCAAATTTTTGGGGTGGAACACCTACAGATTGGCTAGTAATTCGGTAAATTTCATCCATAAACTGTTGTTTTAAGCTCATAATTTCTGTATCAGTAAATCCCTGATTGACTAACTCACGTAATTTTAAGGCATCATGCCGCATTTTACGATTTAATAACATATCAAAATCACTAGTATCTTCAGTTACATCCGTTTCAGGAAAAGTTTCACGTGGAACAACCCCGTACTTTTGAACTAATGCTGCTGCCATTGCCCACTGTCCCCCATCAGTTCCTGGTGAACTCAAATAATAGGCTACTTCCCGATCATCGGTTGGACGTCCTGCTAAGGCAATCATTCGATCATAAAAAACATTTGCGCGTTCAATTTTATCCCAGAAAAATAAATAACTTTGAGATAATTCAAAATTTTTAACCTGATACTGCGTCGCAAATTGATGCCGTAACGTATTTAAAATCGAAAAGAGCCAGCATCGACCGCTGTGTTTTTGATTTGATACCGTTCCCGTTGGTAAATCAATCGAAAAAGTCTGGTTCAACTTGGCCAAAACTTTGGCATTGGTCGAAGTTTTATTAATTCCGTTTGTCATGACTGCATTTGCCACAATTTTGTGCCCAGGACGCTCCTTTAACTTTTGGTGCATTTGTGCAAAATCTTGCTTCGTAAGTGGTTGATTAATTTTCATTTGATTCATCCCTTCAATTTATTTGTCATTGTAACAATTAAAATTTTAAATAACAAAAAAGACGACTAAGTGTCGTCTTAACTATTTAATCACGATCATTAATATTTTCTCGTTGCTGCTTGCTAGTGTCCCAAGGAAAGGTCTTAACAACCCCAATAATCTTGTCTTTAGGAACAAAGCCCCAGTACCGACTATCGTTTGAAACGCTTCGATGATCACCCATCACAAAGTATTGCCCTTTCGGAACTTTAACTGCACCTTGATTCTTTTCCCAGTTGCGTGAAAGTGAGTGCAGATCCCAATTTCCTGGTTGCATGTTGTATTCAGATCCTGTCTTTTGTTCTGAACTACTAATGTAGCTTTGATCAATTTTATGATTGTTTACATAAATTGAGCCATCCTTAAAAGAGACTGTGTCACCTGGAACAGCAATCACTCGTTTTACATAATCAGTTCCATTAGTACCTAATAAATCTTTAACTAATCCACCATTTTCGGCAGCTTGCGGATCAACACCTGCCGCATTGAACACCACGACACTGCCACGTTTAATTTCGGCCTGTCGCCAAACCATAATTCGTTCATTGTTAATCAAATTTGGTTCCATCGAAGGTCCATCAACTCGAGCAACTGTGAAAAAGCATTGTCTTACAATTAGCGCAATCGCTAACCCAATAATCACTGGAAGCACCCATCCTAGGATGCTTTTTATAGTTTTCATATTTCTCTCCTCTTTGTATAAATCAAATTTATTTTACCACTAATGATGTAAATTTCTTCTTAAAAACTGATCTTTTTGCGTAAAAACCGTTTCATTCATAAAGCCACTTGGTCCATGAGGAGCATCAGTTACCAGATGCAATTCAACTTTTTCTGGTCCAATTTTTTGGGCCACTTCAGCAGCCAAGTTAATGGTTTGCAAGTAAGGAACCACTCGATCTTGTTTACCAGCATACATTAAAACGGGTACCATTTGTTTGGTTAAATACGTTTTTGGATTAACTGCAGCATTCATTTCTGGTACATCAAGAGGTCGATTTCTCTTTAACATCAGGCCTTCAAAAGAATCAGCATCACCAGTTTCTGAAAACTTTGGCGTTTGTCCTAAAACGGCAAATTGAGCTGGCATTATTGCTAAGTCATAAGGACCATAAGATGCAATTATCCCATTAACTTGTGATGAAAAAGCTTGATTTCCACCAAAGTCACTTTGCAGTTGTTGATCACCATCAGAAGCCGCAACTAACATCGCTAACTGAGCACCCGATGATTCTCCCATTAAGAAAATATTCTGCTCGTCGAAATGATAATTATTTGCATGTGCTCGAACCCAACGAATTACAGCCTTCAATTCATAAACTGGCTGAGGAAAGTCTGCCATATAGCTTAATGAATAGTTAGGACTCACAATGGCATAACCACGTTTTAATAATTCGAGTGCTCCATTCAATTTATTAGAACTTTTTTGTCCAAAATACATTCCCCCACCATGGATATCAATAATAACAGGGTAATGTTTCTGTAATTGATTGGGTAAATAAATATCAAGTCGCTGACGCTCTTCTTTAGCATACGGTAAGTCAATAAATTTTCTTTCAATTCCTCTAGTATCTGCTGGTACAAAAGTTGGTTGTCGTTCAATAAATTTAACCATTCGTCTCACCTCACGTTAATTATTCTTATTTTAGCATTGGAAGCTTAATTTTTGGTTAATTTATCCGAAACAAATTGCAGAAAAACTACACTTACAATTAAAACAATTCCTGCTAATTCAAAGCAACCTAATGTTTCATGCAGAACAAGTACACAAACAACCGTTGCCACTAAGGGCTCAAAAGAACTTAACATTTGAGTTATTGCCGCTGGAATAAAGGCCAAACTTTTAATATAGGCTAAACTAGCTAAGAGAGTTCCTACTAAAACGATAAAAATAATATTTAAGACTAAGGTTAAATTTAGTACTGGAACACTGCTAGTAAAGACGATTGGTGAAAGTGGCAGCCCACCTAAAAACATGCCCCAACCAACCACGACAATCGCATCATATTCTTTGAGCAACTTTTGTGGTAACACACTATAAAACACCGCGCCAACTGCGGATAACAAACCCCAGAAAACCGCGTTTGGTGATAAAACGAGACTATGCAAATTGCCGTTAGTCACAAGTAAAAAGGTCCCCATAACACTCAAAATAATCGTGCTCGTTTCCAGTTTAGTTGGAAAACATCGACAATAAATAGCTCCCAAAATAATCGTAAATAATGGGTTCAAAAACTGTAAAGCAGCGGCAGTTGCCACATTACTATAACTAATCGTTAAAAAGAAGGACAGTTGTGCGGGTAAAAAGCCAAGAAAACTGAATAAGAGAAGCTGTTTACGACTTGCTGCAATTTTCCAAATATCAAATACTTGATCTCTTAAATTAGGATTCAACCAGGCAAAGCCTAACATCAAAAAACCCGCTAATAATAGTCGCATTCCCACTAGCCAAACGGGAGAAAAACCATTGGTAAATAAAAATTGACTGGAAACCCCACTTAATCCCCACAGTGCTGCTCCGGTAATTGCTAAAATTAATCCTTGTTTTTGTTTCATTTCAATTGTCCTCCATTACATAATGGTTTTAATATATAATGGAAAACAAAATAACAAAAATTAATATTTTTTATTAAATTATAAGGAAAAATTATATTATGAATAAATACCTAGCTTTAAAACTTGTTTTAGAACAGCAAAACATTACCAAAGTCGCTAACATCATGGGTTATTCTCAACCAGCAATTAGCCAAATGTTGACGAGTTTAGAACAAGAAATGGGGTTCCCAATTCTTATTAAGCAACGCCAAAAATTAAAGCTAACTAAAGCGGGACAGGAAATCTATCCTTTCATTATAAGATTAATTAATGACCAAGAATCCTTGATGGATAAACAACATGAAATTACCAATCAAGCCAATCGGTTAATTAGAATTGCCACAATTCCCAGCATTTCTCAACAGTGGCTTCCCGAATTAATCAGTGCCTTTCAATTTCAAAATCCGAACGTCGACTTTTCGATTATTCAAGGAGACAACGTCAGCATTCCCCACTTAGTGGAAAATGGGGACGCTGAACTTGGAATTTTGAATCAAGATGCCGCTCCCGATTGTGAGTGCGAATTTTTAAAAGAACAAACTTTAAAAGGCGTGATGCCAAACCGGTATCCAATTTCAGCTAACTTAACCGAATTAAATTTGGCTGAATTAACGAAATACCCTTATATTTTATTGGAAGAAGGTTTACACAGCGAGTCACTTAATCAATTTCAAAAGGCAGGCTTAAACCCCCATATCAAAATGAGACTACACGATAGTTTTTCAACCTTGCTAATGGTCGAACAAGGTCTAGGATATACAATTATGCCAGTTGATCAAACCTTAGAATCCAAACATCAAGTGCGAATTTTAGCAACGAACCCTATCATTACGCGAAAAATTGGAATTTTAGCAAAAAACGAAATCATTATGACTAGTGCAGCCGAAAAATTCAAATCGTTTATACAAAAACATGCCCAAGAACTAAACTAAATTAAAAAATGAGACCAACAGAAAGTGATCTCATTTTTGTATTTTAAAAGATTTGCCGAATAACATTCATGACTTTAATAAACACGCGATTAGAAATTTTTTCCACATACTGTGCACGCCGCGTCCGAAAATCAAAGGTATAAAATTGAAGCGCATTGACGTAGCCATCAATTTCTTTTCCTTTCACAGAAATTGACGTTACGTGATTCTTTTGTCCATGCGTAATTGGTGAAACTGCAACTAGGCCAGTTCGGTCACTATAGTCACCCTTACTAAGAACTAACGCCGGGCGTCGCTTTTTAATTTCCAAACCACTTTGCGGGTCAAAATCAAGATAGATAATATCTTTTTGTTTCGGAATATATTCCTCAGTCATCTAGCTTTTCCTCCCCCATAAATTTACCAAAGTCCATTTCTGCTTGTGAAAAATCAAGATCAGCAAATTCTGGACTGGAAAAAATATCTTGATACAACGGAGTAAACACAATTTCACCATTATCTAATTGTGAAACATAATATTGGTCACCTAAATTAAGTTTAATTTCATCCGTGACTGGAAGAGTCAATTGTTTCCCATTCCTGACTACTTTTACAATTCGTTTATTCATCATTTCTCCTCAAGCTTTAGATTGTTTGTTTTTCTTTATAGAGCTTTCTTTTATAGTAGACCGTTTGTCGACTAATTCCTAATGTTTTAGAAATTTCACTATTCCCGATTCCTTGTTCAAACATTTTAATCATTTGTTTAGCCAAAATCCTTCCTTGTGGATTATTGGAACTTAACGAATACTTTACAGTCCCACCCTTGTAGATTCCGTTACTTTTAGCAATCTCAATTCCTTGTCGCTGTCGTTCTTTAATCTTTTGTCGTTCAGCTTCTGCTTGGTATTTATAGATTTCAATAATCAAATTATTCAAAAGTGACTTCAAATTTGGATCAGATACTCCTTCAAATGAGGGCAATGACAGAACTCTAAAAGTTGCTTGCTTTTCTCTAATTCGATTCATAACATCAGTGATATCTTTATTATTTCGGCCTAAACGATCTAGGTCTAGCACTACAATCTCATCATTAATGTGTACCGTCTGCAATAACTTTTGTAATTCAGGACGATTTAGGTTTTTACCAGAAACCTTCTCTTGATAAATATACTCACATCCATCTTTTGTTAGGGCATTAATTTGCCGGTCTAAATTTTGACTTTCTGAACTAACCCGCGCATAACCAAATTTCATTTAAAATCTCCCAATAAAAACATATATTTTACACCTTATTTATACGTAAAATTTAATTATACAATACCTATCTCTAAACGCAGACAGAATCTAATCTTAAAATAAAATAAATAACAAATTATAATTTGTATTATCTGGGTACACTTAAATTTTACATACAATAATAGAGTTTCAATACATAGCGAAGTTAAATTAATTAATCAAATAAAAAGAGATCTTACAAAAAGTAAGATCTCTTTTTATAAATACGTCAAGTTCAAATAATCCAACTTCCTGAATTAAGTGCGTTTTTGTGGCAGTTATTCAATCTTTTATAGAATTACGAAATTATTTTTTTATTTGGGAACTATTATTCTGAGCTTTTTAGTATCAAAAATTATCAGTTCTAAATTATAAATTTTCTAATACAAGCAAGTTGTAAAATTTGAGTGTACCTAGTTTGGACATTTTAGATTAATTGTCCCATTATTTAATGCATAAGGGCAATTTTTGCTGCATTATAACTAACAATTAATAAGAATATCCACCATTATTTAAAAAATAAATGTTTAAAATTAGCTATATTCCATTTTCCAAAAAAAATTTGTTGAAAAAATCCATTTTTAATCTTTTTAGATAAATATAACCATAATTAAAGTCCTAGTTAGCCACCAAAAATATTCTTAAAAAAATTTTTAAGCCTAATCCTAGTTAAAACGAAATATACAACTAATTTTTACAGGTAAATAAGTACCCATTACTTATTAATCTATGTTTTAAACAATCTAAGATTTTGCCTGACCTCACTTTCAAAAGTATCTAGTTGTTGCATAAATATTTTAGTGTATTTATACAATACCTTTCCAGCAGGAGTTAAAGTAATTACATTAGTCTCATAATTATGAACAATCAAATTATGCCCAATTTCTTTTTCTAATCTTTTAATTCCCATGGAAACAGCTGGTTGGCCAACGTTAAAGAGATCAGCTACTTTACTATAATTTCTCAGTTCAACTAGTTTTTCAAAATATTGTAAATTTCTTAATTTCATTTTTAGCCACCTCCTTCCTAATGAAAATAATATAAACTCTTTGCGCTTTAATCAAATTTAATGATATAAAAATTATTAAAAATAACCTGAATCTGCTAATTAAAGAAACAATTTAGCAAATTCAGGTTACATAAATTATGATACTCTTACAAACTTAATCAGTTTTTATTCTTGTTTTAAAAAATTATATCTAAACAAATTATTTTTCAGTGATATCTTCACCGAAATATTTATTTGAAATACGTTTTAAAGTTCCATCTTGTTTTAACTCTTTAATCGCCTTATTCATTTTTTTGTTTAATAAAGCTGATTTTTTATTCATCATTGGCGCAATTGCTTCGCTCTTAACTTGACTATTAGGGATTAATCGATAAGTTAAAGATGAGTTTGGATGAGATTTTTGCCAATACTTAAAAGCAGGTTCTGAATTAATTGACCCTTGAGTTCTTCCTTGTTGAATCATTTTTAAAGCACTGGAAAATTCTGGTGCTGAAATGACATTTGCTTTATATTTTTTTGCAATTTTCCAATTGTCAGTTCCAGTTCCTTCCCCAAAAGTTTTTCCCTTAATATCAGTTAATGATTTTATTGGAGAATCTTTCTTAGTAATCAAGACAGCGCGGGAATAAGCATATGGTGTAGCCATGCGATACTGTTTTTTTCTTTGTGGATTAACAGCTAAATCATTAAAAACAACATCATACGATTTACTGTTTATTCCAGCAATTAAAGAATCCCAACCAGTTAATTTGTATTCAGGTTTCAATTTCATTTTTTTAGCAATTGCTTGGGATACTTCCACATCAAACCCAGTTAACTTGCCTTCTTTATTTCGATAACTAAAGGGAGCATAAGTCCCCTCTAGTCCAATAGTTAGTTTTCCTTTATGTTCTGTTTCAGATTGCGTGTTTCCACATCCAGTTAAAATTAATAATCCTGAAAAGGCAATTAGTAGTAAAAGTGATATTTTTTTAAATTTCATAGTTTTATTCTCCCTATAATTTGGTCAATGCTTGGGATAGATCATTAACTAAATCAGACTCATCTTCGATTCCAACTGAAAGTCTAATTAAGTTATCCTTAATCCCGTCTTTTAATCTTTCTTTTCGTGGAATCGATCCATGCGTCATAATTGAAGGTACTTCAATTAAGCTTTCTACACCACCCAAACTTTCAGCTAATCCAATTATTTTAAGTGCATCAATCAATTTTCTAGGTGAATATTGAGGTTTTAATTCAAATGAAATCATGGCTCCAAAACCTTTCATTTGATTTTTAGCAAGCTCATAGCTGTCATTATTAGGATCTCCAGGGTAATATATTTGATCAACATGTTCATCATTTTTTAATAACTTAAAAATAGCATTGGTATTTTCCTCATGAATTCTCATCCTAGCTCCAAGGGTCTTAATTCCACGTTGTAGAAGCCATGCATCTTCAGGATCAAGAATGCTTCCAATTGAGTTTTGTAAAAATCCAATTTGTTGTGCTAAATTTTTATCATTGGTTACAGCTATACCAGCAATTAAATCACTATGTCCCCCAAGATATTTAGTAGCTGAAGAAACTACAATATCTGCCCCTAAACTTAACGGCTGTTGATTATATGGCGTTGCAAAAGTATTATCAACAATTGTTTTACTATGATGCTTTTTGGCAAGATTGCTTAACTTTTTAATATCAGATATGTGTAATAAAGGATTAGTTGGGGTTTCAAGAAAGAGTGCTTTGGTATTTGATTTAAAAGCATTATCAACTGTACTTAAATCTGTTGTATCAACAATTGAAAACTCAATTCCAAACCGTTTCATAACCTGATTAATTAGTCGAAAGGTGCCCCCATATATGTCATTTCCTACGATGATATGGTCACCGGCCGAAAATAAAGATAGGACAACATGAATTGCTGCGGAACCTGAACTAAAAGCAAATCCTGCTACTCCATTTTCCAAATCTGACATTAAGTTTTCTAAGGCCTGTCTAGTTGGATTTCCAGTTCTTGAGTATTCCCATCCTGGGTGTCCAAGTTCACTTTGATGAAAAGTACTAGCTCGATAAATTGGCATAGAAACTGCCCCAGTATATTGATCTTCACTAACTCCACCATGAATTAATTTCGTATCGAATTTCATTTTTGTTTCTCCTTATTAAATAAATTTTAAACAAAAAAAGACCAATTAGACTTTTAATCTAATTGGTCTTTCCTATTTAGAAAAGATATATTTACCAAAATAATTTTGATAAGTCAATTAGATTAAAGCAAGTATCTAATCAGACCATCAAAAGGCTCTACTTAGATACAGGTGTATATCACACCCATATCTATGAGAGTGATATTACTTGTAACAAGTACAGCAACAGTTATTTTTATTAAATAAAACGAATTTTAACATATCTTTTCCCTTCTTACTTTTAGTTATTAATAATTATAACGAAAATTAACAATAACGCAAGAGAATAATTTTATTTTTATTCAGTCTTAGCAATCTTACCTTGTTGAATGTAAACACTCAAAATAGCAATATCAGATGGATTAACTCCACTAATCCGTGAAGCTTGGGCAATCGTAGTAGGTTGAATTTGTTTTAATTTTTCCTTACCTTCAGTTGCAATCCCATCAATTGCATCATAATCAATCTTTGCGGGAATTTTTTTGGATTCCATTTTTTTCATGCGATTAACTTTTTCTTCTTCTTTTTTAATGTAACCAGCGTATTTAATGTAAACCGTAATCTGTTCCACAACGCGTGGATCTAGTGGCTCATCCGTTGCTGGAATATATTCCAACAATTTTGCGTAATCTACATATGGACGACGTAAAAATTGAGCAGCAATAATTCCGTCTTTCAACGGCTTATCACCGTGAGCTTGCACGAATTCATTAATTTGATCATTTGGTTTAATTCTGATGGTTTCTAGGCGGTTGATTTCATCCTCAACAGCTTTTTTCTTTGCCAAAAAGGCTTCGTATCGTTCATCAGAAATCAAACCAATCTCATGACCAATTGGAGTTAAACGCATGTCTGCATTATCGTTTCTCAATAATAATCGATATTCAGCTCGACTCGTCAAAAGTCGATAAGGCTCATTAGTCCCTTTAGTAACTAAATCATCGACCAAAACTCCAATATAAGCGTCTGACCGTTTTAAGATAATCGGGTCTTTCCCTTGAACCTTACGAGCGGCATTAATCCCCGCCATCAATCCTTGACTCGCAGCTTCTTCATAACCTGAAGTCCCATTGGTTTGACCTGCTGTAAATAAGTTTTCAATTACTTTACTTTCCATACTAGGTTTCATTTGTTGGGGTGGAATAATATCATATTCAATTGCATAACCAGGACGCATCATTTTTGCGTTTTCTAATCCTTTAATTGAATGCAACATTTCTTGTTGTAACTCTTCAGGCATGGAATTAGACATTCCATCAACGTACCATTCATCATTTCCCCGACCTTCTGGTTCAAGAAAAACTTGATGTCGGTCTTTATCAGCAAAACGAACTACTTTGTCTTCAATAGAAGGACAGTAACGAGGTCCAATCCCGTCAATTACCCCATTAAAAAGTGGTGAACGATCTAGATTATCACGAATTAATTGGTGAGTTGTCGGATTGGTATAGGTTAACCAACACGAAATTTGTTCACTAACTGGTAAATAATCACTATAAGGAGTGGTAAAACTAAAATGATGTGGTTCAGCATCGCCCGGTTGTTCTTCAATACCAGAACGATCAATTGTGTTCCCATTAACACGAGGAGGAGTTCCAGTTTTAAACCGTTCCAATTTAAAGCCATTCTTTTCCAAATTTTCTGATAATTTAATGGATGGAAGCGAATTGTTAGGACCAGATGAATAACGAAGTTCCCCAATATAAATTTGACCACGAGCTGAGGTTCCCGTTGCAAGCACCACCGTCTTCGCGTGGTAAATTGCACCTGTATTGGTAATTACCCCCTCAACGCGATTATCATTCACAACTAAATTATCTACGATAGCTTGACGCAACGTTAAGTTGTCTTCTTTTTCAATCGTATTTTTCATTTCTTGATGGTAAGCATGTTTATCTGCTTGAGCTCGCAGTGCTTGCACAGCAGGCCCTTTACCAGTGTTTAATAATCGCATTTGGATATAAGTTTTATCAATGTTTTTACCCATTTCACCACCCAAAGCATCGATCTCACGTACTACTGTTCCTTTGGCTGGTCCTCCCACAGAAGGATTACAAGGCATAAAAGCAACCATTTCCAAACTGATAGTTAACAATAAAGTCTTTTGTCCCATTCGTGCCGCAGCTAAAGCAGCTTCACTACCAGCGTGACCTGCTCCTACGACTACTACATCATAATCACCCGCATCATAAGTATGCGTAACGTCTGTGGTTTTTAAAGCATTTTTCTTTTCCGTCATCGTTTCCTCCAAATGTTTCATGTGAAACAACTATTTTCCAATACAGAACTGCTCAAATAATTGATCCATCAATTCATCATCATAACTATCCCCAGTAATTGCACCTAAATCGTCCCAAGCTTCCTGAAGATCAATTTGGGCAATGTCAACCGGAAACCCATTTTCAATCCCATTAATCACTGCTTGCACTGAATCAAGTGCTTTTTGTAATAGACTAATGTGGCGAGCATTAGTAACCATTACACTATTTTGTGTGCTAGTAATCCCCTTAGTAAAAAACATCTTTGCTATCATAGTTTCTAGGGATTGGGTTCCATTGGCCGCCATTGCGGAAGTTTTAATTACTTCACTATTTCCGTATTCATCCTTAATTTGTGCAATATCAAGTTTCAGTGGTAAATCTGTTTTATTTAATAAAATTATTCGTTTACTATCACGGGTTAAATCAAGTAATTGACGATCTTCATCCGTTAAAGGTTCACTAGAATTAAGCACAAGTAAGACCAAGTCTGCCTTTTTAATAGCTGATCGTGAACGATCAACTCCAATTTTTTCAACTTTGTCGTTTGTTTCTCGAATTCCTGCAGTATCAATTAAGTGAAGTGGTACCCCTGCAACGTTCACATACTCATCCAAAACATCCCGCGTAGTTCCAGGAACATCAGTCACAATTGCCTTTTCTTCATGCAATAAGCGATTCAAAAGACTTGACTTTCCTACATTAGGCCGTCCTACAATTGCCGTATTTAAGCCATCCCGAAGCACTTTTCCTTGTTGAGCTGTTGCTAATAATTGCTCAATTTCAGTCTTAACTTCTTGAGCTTTAGCTACCATTAATTGAGAGGTAACTTCTTCTGCTCCATCATACTCTGGATAATCAATATTAACTTCAACGTTAGCCAATACATCAACAATTTTTTGTCTCATCTTACGAATTGCCGCCGAAAGGTTTCCATCCAACTGGTTTAAAGCTGCTTTACGAGCTTCATCAGTCTTTGCATCAATTAAATCCATCACGGCTTCTGACTGAGAAAGATCAATTCTTCCATTCAAAAAAGCTCGTTTAGTAAACTCGCCTGGTTCAGCCATTCGAGCACCATTTCTCAGTACTAGTTGAAGTACTTTATTAGTGACTTGAATTCCTCCATGACAATTAATTTCAATAATGTCTTCTTTAGTATAGGTTTTGGGAGCACGCATTACAGAAACCATAACTTCATCAATTCGACTATCGTGATTAGCAGGGTCAATAATGTGCCCATAATTAATCGTATCTGTAGCAACCTTAGTTAAATCCTTGCCCCGATAAATTTTTTGTGCAATTTTCAAGGCATCCGATCCACTAATTCGCACAATTGAAATTCCTCCGACTCCTGGTGCAGTTGAAATAGCTGCAATCGTATCATAATCAGTTGTCATTAATGGCATCTTTTAAAACTCCCTTCTATTTTTTCTCCATAAAAAAAGTACCTACCCCACGTATCTGGACGACACGGGGACAAAGTACTTTCACTACTTTATCAATTCAATTTATATGCTATCTATCATAATTAGATTGAGTTAATTTGTCAATTAACGACTATCGTGGACCAATCACGACTTCTCGATTAGGCTCATTACCAACTGAATAAGTCAAAACATCGTCAAAACTTTCTAAAGCCAGGTGAATTTGTTTCCGTTCAAAAGCAGGCATCGAGTCAAGATGGACTGGTTGTCCAGTTGCTTCAACATCCCGAGCCGTCCGGTGAGCTAAATCAATTAAGGTCTTACGACGTCTTTCTCGATAATCAGCGGTATCTAAAACGACCTCAACGTAATTAACGCCGTGGTTATTAAGATAAAATTCACATAACTGTTGTAAGGCATTGATGGTCCGCCCATGTTTCCCAATTAAAAGTCCTTCTTTATCAGTTTGGCAATCAATGTAAACTCGTTTATTGTTAGGCATTTCAACTTCTAAAGTTGCATTAATTCCCATTTCATCTAATACATCTTGTAAATACTTGGCTAATTTTTTAACTACAGTAAAATTTCGTTCAAACCGATCTTCAGCAGTCTTTTCAGGAGTTTTTACTGCCTTTAACCCATCTTTATCTGGTTGAATCTTTTCTTTTTCTAGCTGTGAGGTATTATGTTGCACAACTTTCATTTCAATGATTGCTTCTTTTTTAAATAATCCCAAAAAACCATTAGTTGGCTTTTGAATAATTTCAATTTGAGCATCTTTACGATTAATTTTTAAGTTTTTAAGTCCATTTTCAATGGCGATTTCTAGATTTTTACCTGTGTATTTTGGCATGGTATTTTTTCTCCTAGTTAATTATCAACCTTGTTAGCATAGCACAAAGTAACTAGGTTTCGAAAGGTGTTTTATAGCTTTGTAATATTAAATTATAAAAAAATAAGCTTCAGGATTAATCTCCTGAAACTTATTAATAACAATTAACGTTTTTTATGACTCTTTTTAGCACGTTTAATTGCCTTTTCAACCGCTCGTTCATGATCTTTTTTAGCTTTTAACTTCGCTTCTCGTTCCCGCTTCATTTTCCAAGGATTTTGGATAACCAAAGTTTGAGCAACTTGGAAAGCATTCGTCACTACCCAGTATAAGGAAAGAGCAGATGGAACATTTAAAGCAGTAAAGAAGATAATCACAGGCATCAAAAAGGTCATTGAAGTCGTCATAGCATTCGTTTCTGGTTGTGACTTCATGGATAACCATGAACTAAAGAACGTAAATAAAGCCGCTAAAACAGGCAAAATAAAGTATGGATCCCGACTTCCCAATTCTAACCATAAAAAATGACCAGTTTTTAGTTCTGGTGTCCGCCAAATAGCTTGATATAACGCAAAGATAACTGGCAATTGGACAATCATCGGTAACATGCTAGCCATGGGGTGAACCCCATTCTCTTTATAAAGTGCCTTTTGTTCAGCTTGCAATTTCATCATTGTATCAGTATCACGAGATGAATATTTCTTTTGCAAAGCCTTAAGTTGTGGCTGAAGTTCAGCCATTTCTTTCATGTTTTTAGTTTGGTAAATCATCAATGGCAAGATAATAATTCGAATCACAATGGTAAATAAAATAATCCCAATTCCATAATTATTGTCAAAGGCTTTTGATAACCAAATAATCGCACGAGAGAAGTTATAAACGATTAATCCATCCCACAACCCAGTACTATGACTAGTAATGGGTGCGTTGCTACAAGCAGTCAGAAATAATCCTAATCCAACAGCCATCATAGCTGTAGCAATTTTTTTGAACTTTTTCATTAATTTTCCTCGCTATAATCAGCATCCAACAAATGAGCTAAGTGCAAAACATGCACTAAGCTGGACTTTATTTCTTTCATTGACAGACCATCAGTAACTGGTCTAGCAATAATCAAAATATCAACGTCTTGTTTTAGATAAGGCTTTAATTCAGTAATTGATTGTCGTACCCGACGTTTCACCCAATTACGATGAACCGCATTTCCAATTTTTTTACCAACTGAAATTCCAACCCGAAAATGAGGTTGGTTGGGTTTTTCCATTTGATAGACAACAAATTGACGATTAGCTACCGAATCATGCTTTTCAAAAACTTGCTGAAAATCAGCTTCTTTTTTAACACGATACGATTTTCTCATTAAAATAATCTCCAAATTTTTACATTTGTATAATAAAAAAGGCCACCGAATGGTCAGTGGTCTATGCAGATAATACTTTTCTACCTTTTTGACGGCGACGAGCTAATACTTTACGTCCACCCTTAGTTTGCATACGTGCACGGAAACCATGAACACGGTTACGATGACGTTTCTTTGGTTGGTAAGTTCTCTTCATTACGAGCCCTCCTTATATTCGATTTCGTTTAAATGTTTTTTAACCAGTAGCGCTTCTTTTTAATGATAGCACAAACCAGTAAACTAGCAAAGCCTTAATTTTAAAGTACCTTAATTGATGATAGCTAACTTTCTGTGGATACAAAAAAAGTTTCATAAAGTTTTGCTGTGGATTAATGTGGATAACTAGTCGCTAAACTCACAGGAAAATCACGTTACTTTCCACAAATCCACTACAGTTATTAAAGCTTATCCACAAGTTGTGCAAAAGTTATAAAAAGTTTCAGTATCATTGAGATAGCAACATTTATCTATCCACAATCAGTTGTTAACAGGTGGAAAATTAACTCACTTTTTTAAGTTGTTAACAAGTTTGTGGAAAACTTATCCCGTTGATGTGAAACATATATCCACAATGTGTTTTATACTGTGGAAAACTTTTTTATTTTTCCAATATAATGCTAAAATATTTTTATCGCTTTAACTTAGGAGGAGT
>NZ_JCAOJA010000002.1:0-108989 GCF_059614085.1 Fructilactobacillus sp. YLN 2507
ACATTCAATCCTTCAAATATGAATGAGAGTATGACTGATCAGGTTGCGCAAGCAGAAAAGAAAAATAATGATCAACTTGCCAACGTTGCTGATGCTGCTCGCGATACTTCAGATAAAGCATCAGATAATGATGATAAGATTCATGATTCTTTAGCAGACTTGGTTAATAATAATAAACGTTTGCATAATTTTTTGACTGATAATGCCAAGAAGGTTGTTCCAATTAATACACAACAAAAGAACATTGATAGTTTTGTTAACCCAGTTAATAATGATGTTCTAGGTAAAACTTTTGGCTCAACTTTGAATAAATTGTTTGCTCCAACAATTATTGCCGTAGTTCTATATGTTGGTGCGTTATTAACATACATGCTAAAAATTTATGGACGAAAACATAAAGAACTTGATATAAGTAATATAACTGTTGGTGTTATTTCTATATTGCAATCAATTGGTGCGATTCTCGTTTCAATATATTTCCATGTTTCGCCAAGTAATATTGTTTTATTAATTATGATTTCAACAGTCGTTGCATTAAGTTTCAATGGAATTAGTTTGGCTATGAATAAACTTATGGGAATACTAGGGTTTATTATTATGATTTTATTGTTGGTAGTTCAAGTTATTATTTCTAACAATGTTATTCCAGCCAGTGCTTTAGGAGTCTTTAGTAAAGTAGCATTACTATTACCATTAACTTATGGGGTTAAAGCCTTTAATGATGTAATTAATAGTTTCTTGTATACGCCAACTCTTACGATTGATATGATTATTCTAATTATTTACCCCATTATTTTATTTGTAATTAATTTTGCAATAAAAAAATACCACGAACGTAAGATGTTAGAAAAAGATTAACTTAAATTTAAGGAGATAATTATGATGAATGAAAAAATAACCATGCTTCCAGTTGGTTCAATTGTTTATTTAAATGATGGTAATGTAAAAATGGTGGTACTAGCTAATGGCCAATTAGTTCCTAATGAAGATAATGAATTGCCAACTTATTGGGACTACATGGGTGGAGTTTATCCACAAGGTTTACAAGTAGATCATATGTATTATTTCAATCAAAAAGACATCGCTAAAATTGTTTTTCGTGGATATGAAGATGACGATAGTGAAAGATATATTGAATTAATTAGAGACTGGAAAGAAAAACATGCAAGTGAATATAAGATTGACAACGAGCTTAAAACCCAAGTTATAGATGAACAAAATTAATCACTGGATTTATTTAATTTGAATCAGTCATAAAAGTTTGGAGATCTTAAATGAGCAAAGATGGAAATGCTACGTTGTATGGAATTAGATTTAATCAGGATGAAGAAACAAACAATGCTCAGTGCCAATGGTTGCTTCCACCGTTAGCGTGGCTAAATAAAGATAATGAATGGTATTTGGTAGAATTTTTTACGCCAAAGTATTTAGTAAATCAATTTCCAAATTTAATTACGCATCGTTCTCATCGGTCATGGAAAGTTTCCAAAGAGGTAGTTGAGAATCCAGTATTCCGCTTAAGTGAATACAATTCTGGGCCTAAAACCTTTAGTGGTTCATTTTGGGAAACATTTTTTGCCATGTCAATTGGGCTTTCTTTAGTACCAATTTTAACTAAAGTTTCAGCTATGCTTTTTCCAGTAACTGGATTTCCGGGGTATTGGTTAGCAGTTTTAGAAGCATTTAGTTCCATGCTAATTACATTGATTTTAGTCGGATCATATTTCAAAATGTTTCAGCATCGTTTTGAACAAAAATATTATAAAAAAATTGCAAATTTTAATGAATTAAACAATGCTATAAATGAAATTAAAGATAATAATCAAGAGGTTTCAATTGATATTGATAAGTCGAATGCTTACAAAATTTATCCTATGATGGTGAAAGTGGTTTTTGCAATAATTTTTGGTGCATTTCTTTTTTGGCTATTTATATTTGTTCATAACAATGAAACAACTAATATAATAATTTTCCATGGTATCATGACTGGTGCTGCTATTAGTTTATGTGTGTATATACTGTTTTTTTTCTCCTGTATGGGTTTCAAAAATGTGAAAGGAAACTTAGGTAAATCATTTAAAATTAGTGTAAATGATATTAGTCGTTTAAAAATTAATGAAAGGAGCGCAGAATAAATGGAAAATAGTTATCCGGGGTACGTTTTAAACAACTTTAATAATAATTCATATCTTTATAATCCTAATTGGGATAGTGTTTGTACTACGTATAAAAAAGTAAATGAACTAAATGGAAATTTTAAAGATAATCATGAATATACTTATGGTTTTGTACATAGTGTAGTAAAAGGTTATGGGGATCATCTAGTGCACATTGATAAGGCTAAAAGTGTTATAAAAAGTTCCTTTGGTACTTTAGCATCCAAAAGTTTTACGAAAGCTTACCAAGGGTATTCAGTTGCTACTCAAAATTTTTCTAAAGATTTAACCTATCTCAAATCAAATGCAGTGAAACAATCAAATATTTTAGCTGGAAATAGTGAAGTTGTTGCTAATTTCAATGCTAATAGTGTCGTCGACAATAGTATGGTTAATAATCAAGTTGGTGGCAAATTAGCTAATAAATTAGCACCAGAAATAATTGGAAATGCTGCACCAGTGGTAGGTAAAGTTTCAAGTGGTATTGCTGGAGTTTCAATTAGTCCGGTGTTTGATTTGTTCAAAAATGACAAGGATACTCAAAAAAATCGATTGAGTATCGGAAAAGATATTGTTACAGGTACTATTACCACCGTAGGAATTGCTGCGTTTGCTGCTGCAGGAATTGTTGGTACTGGTGTTATTCCCGTAATAGTTGCAGGCGCTTTGGTAGGATTGGGAAACTCATGGTTAGTTAATACCTTTCCTGCCGTTCGTAATGCTGAAGCGTGGGTTGGTAAGCAAGCAATTAAAATTGGTGCTCCAGTCGTTAGATTTGTGAAAAATGGAGCAGTTTCTTCTTATAAACATATTAGTCAAAGTGTGGTAAGAGGTTATCATTACACAAAAAGAGAGGTTCACAGAATTGGTAAAGCAGTTCATAGTAACATTAGAGCTGCTAAAAAATGGTCTAAACGAATTTCTCAATCAGTTTTATCTTGGAGAAATCGAATTGGAAAATCTGTAAGACATCATTATTCCAAAAGTAAATTAGGTAAAAGGACTAAAAGTATCATTAATATGATGCATCGTCATTTTGGTGGAGTTGGCTCAGGTGCTAAAGTGATGGTTGAAACTTTCATTGTCGGTAAAGTTGCCAGTTTATTAAATAGTGCCAGTTCAGATTTGGATTCAATTAAGCGAGCTAATGATACTATTTTGCCTGAAATGGAAAGAGCATTACGGGAAGTGGTTAATGAATTTAGTTCAATGTTCCCTCTTGATATGAGTTCTGAAATTGAAGAAGTAATTAATTCAAATGGATTACGTCCACGACAATATGCTGACGTTGGTGCTATTAAAGCAGTTGACCGTGAGGTAACCAAGCATAAGAAAAATATGCGAACCTTAATCGCTGGAGTTAAGTATACCGTTAAGGATCAAGAAGCAACCGACTCCGAATGGAGTGGTAAGTTTAATTTAGGTTAATAACCTAAAATGAGGTAATAATATGTCTAAAATTAGAAGCTTGAATGATGCAATTGATTGTATTGATGTTCGTAAAAATAAAAAGATAATGCGTAAAGCTTATAAAATGTTAATTGCAAGTGCACTTCCGGCAGCTGTAAAAGCCAAGTATATGAAGATTAAGTATAAAAAAGAGACAAGTATCAATGGTCATAATATAAGTAGAAAAGGAAAAATTCACATGACCTCAGCAACTTTAAATTCGGGGTTGACTGGAAAAGCTGGTAGCGCAGCTAAGCAGGCCGCATCTAAGCTTAATCACGGTAACTTTTCTCAGGGAGCAGACAGTATATAAAATCAAAATAAATTTATAAGGACCTTTGATATAAATTACGTTAAAATTAATTTTGGGGTGAACTAATTGAATAGTCACATTAATATTGAAATTAAAAATGAAAATAGCAGTTTGGATTTGCGTATTCCAAATCGATTGACATTAGATGCAATTAAAAAATTAATTGCTCCAATTCTTTTTAGGGAGGGATTGGTTAAAAATGATTCCTATGTATTAAAAGTTGAAAATAAAAGTGGTTTTTTTGTCTTACCATTAAATGATTACGCTATCGGAGATGGTGATGTTTTTAAGATTGAATATTTAGGAGAAGAAGATAGTGAGAGAAATTAGTAATGGAAAGATGAGTATCAAAATAAACTATCAAGAAGATAGAATTGAGGTATTTTTAACTGCTAAACAGGTGCAAGAAGGTACGTTAGAAGCTATTAATGATTATCTTGAAAATAATTCAAATTTATTTTTAACTGGGAAAATACATCATCAAGAAGACGGAACCTACAAAATTATTTACGAAAATCCAGGGAATATGATTTCTTTAAGAAACGTTGCTAGTCATGCTAGTTATTTCAATCGCTTAAAATTAGCACTTAAATTAATTGACTTAGTTAATACACCTCATTTTCGTTTTGTAATGTTTTTAAATCCACGAAACATTGTTGTAACTCCCAACAATGATTTAAAAGTTGCTCATCGGGGAATTCACGGTTTGATGGAACCGATGGTAATTAAGCCTGATGAACAACTAAAGCAACTCAAAATGATGATTATTAGTATTGTTGTTAAAAAAGTTGAGTTTGATGAAATTATTAATGATATTGATTTAATCTCTAGTAACAAATTTGCAGCTAAAATTATTAGTTTGACAACAATGCAAGATCTTAAAAATTATATGTCTAAGCTAACTTCAATTGAATCTAAACATCAAAATAGTATTACAAAAACGATGCCTAAATGGGTATATAAAACATTAACTTGGGGTAGTGGGGCATTACTATTAGTTTCTATTTTTATTTTAATTAGCTGGGGATTATCAATACATAAAATGGAAGGACAAAGACTGGAATTAAAATCTACTAATGCTTATTTGGATGGGCGTTATCAAGATGCAGTTAAAATAATGGATGATCAAGATCCAAATCGTTTAGCTTTGGAAGAACAATACGTTTTAGCGCAAAGTTATGTACATTTGTCTAATTTAAATAATACTGACAAGCAAAAGTTTTTAAGTCAACTGTCTCCTAATTCTGATAATAATTTGGTAATGTTTTGGATTAGTGATGGTCGAAAACAATATAACGATGAATTGAATTATGCTAAAAAATTAAATGATAATTCATTAATATTGCATGCTTATCAACAGTTATTATTAAGTATCAAGGACAATGGTTCGATTAGTGGTGAGAAAAAACAAAAACTAATCAAAGAATATCAAGATGCTGTTAATTCATACCAAAAAAAGGTTTTTCCGAAAAATAATAAAGATGGTAAATGATTGATAATAGTAAAGGTAGCGTGATGACTAATAAAAAATCAAATGAAAATATAAATGGTAAAAAATACTATCCCTATGTTCCTAATTTTGATAATAGTATTGTCTCCAAAAAAGATATTACTTATATTGCTTTTGCATGGGGAAAAGAGTTTGAGTACTTTGAATTTAGTGTGAAAGAAAGTCAATACCAATTAAGCAATAAGCAAACCATCAAGATTAGTAACAAGGTGGTATATCTTAATGATGATCCAATTGAAATTAACCATGTTATTAAAATTGATGGTCTTGATTTGATTGTCAAGCCTTATCAGGATTTGAAGATTACAACTACTAATCTTCCTAATGATTTAGTTACTATTAGTAATAGTAAGGCTGCCCCACTTAGCGGGCTAGTTAAAGGTAGCCATCAAGACTTAATTTTAAAACCCCAAAAGGGTGTAAGCGGAGATTTTGACTATAAATTTAATTTTGGATTGCTTAATCGTTCTGTTAAAACATACTTTAATGATAAGTTATTAACTACAGCTACCTACGGCAATTTTAAAGTCGGTGATAGTATTTTTATTAATGGACTTTATATTGAACGAAATCAATACCAATTAAAAATAACCGAAATTTATGCACCACTTCATATTGATTCAAGTTACTTTATTGCTGAAAAGTTTGTTTCGCAGACCCCACTTGATTTTCCTAATTATTCTAGATCCCCCAGAATAATTTTAAATCAGCCTGATGATAAAATTACGGTTAAGGCGCCTAAATCTGCTGATACAATGCATACAGATTTAGTTAGAACAATTATCCCAGCGGCAGGAATGTTGGTAGCTACAGTATTAATGACCCTTTTAACAGGCATGAATCCTTATATGATGCTAGGAATGGGTTCTATGTCATTGATTACGGTTTTTACGACTCTTTATATTTATTTTAAAGATAAAAAGAAAATCAAAAATGGTAATTTAGAAGAAAAAAGTAATTATGAAGCTTACCTTTATCGGGTTAATAAGCAAATTCATGATTTAAATGAACAACAACGAAATGCATTACATTATCAATATCCGTCGATGCGTAATTTATATCAAATGGTAAAGGATTATAATCACCGTATTTTCGAAAAGAAGAGTACTGATGAAGACTTTTTAAATTTTCAGTTGGGAACGGGAACAATTGATAGTTCTTATAAGATTGAATTTCAGCAAAATGACAATCAAAATAAAAACCTACTTTATCAAAAAGCTAAAAAATTAGTAGTTAATCCTATGAAAAAATTAAATGATTCTCCTGTTGGATTAGGCTTAATTGGAACAACTGTTGGAATGGTAGGAGATTATAAGACAGTTAAACAATCAATTAAAACCATGCTATTGCAGTTGGCTACTTTTCAATCATATGATGATGTTCAATTCTTGATTTTAGCACCTGAAAACCATGAAGAAGATTGGCAAGACTTTCGTTGGCTCAAACACTTATTTATCGACGCAATTGGTAAAAGAGGAATGGTACATAATGATACAACTAAAAAGTCCATTTTAAATCCGTTCTATCAGTTAATGAAAAAAAGAAAACAAAAACTGAGAGAAGCTAAGGAAAAGACTTTAAGATTTTCTGTTCATTATGTATTAGTGATTATGGAAGATTCATGGCTAAATGAATCTGAATTAAATGAATTTTTAGAAAGTGATATGTCTAAATATGGAGTAACCGTCATTTGGATTAAAAATAAAGTTGATGATTTACCTTCAACAGTTAATACAATGATTACTTTTGAAAATGAGGACTCTGCAGTTATAGTCAATCAAAACGGAAAATATGTTAATCAATCTTTTAGGCCATTAGTACTGCCACAAGATGTTAATGTACGCGATTATATTACACATATTGCAAATTTAGATAATATGACCGTTAAGAAAAATTCAATTCCAGAAAAAGTATCATTCCTAGATCTTTATAATGTTAAAAAAACCGAGCAACTTAATATTGCTTCACGTTGGTCAGTTGCTAATCCAATTAAGAGTCTTTCGGTCCCATTAGGATTAAAGGGGAAAGATGATGTAATTAATTTGGATTTAAATGAAAAAGCTCATGGTCCTCATGGGTTAGTTGCAGGAACTACTGGATCTGGTAAATCTGAAACTTTACAAAGTTACTTGTTAAGTTTAGCAGTTAATTTTTCACCAGAAGACGTTGGCTTTTTGCCAATTGATTTTAAAGGTGGAGGAATGGCTAATCTTTTTCGTAAATTACCACATTTAATGGGTTCCATTACTAATTTGGATGGAGCTGCTACTACTCGTGCTTTGGCTAGTATTAAGGCTGAATTACAAAAAAGACAACGTTTATTTGATAAATATGATGTTAATAGTATTAATGGATACACAAAAAAATATCAAGAAGGAAAATTAAAATCAGTTTCTGACGATGATAAAAATAATTATCCAATAGAACCATTACCACATTTATTTTTAATTTCTGATGAATTTGCCGAATTAAAGGATAATCAACCCGATTTTATGACTGAATTAGTTTCAGCTGCGCGAATTGGTCGTTCTTTGGGTGTTCACTTAATTCTAGCAACGCAAAAACCAGCTGGAGTGGTTAATGATCAAATTTGGTCTAATTCACGGTTTCATTTGGCACTAAAAATGCAAGATGAAGCTGATTCTAAAGAAGTTTTAAAAACACCTGATGCAGCAAGAATTACTGAACCTGGACGTGCCTACTTGCAAGTTGGTAATAACGAAGTTTATGAACTATTCCAAAGTGCTTGGTCAGGGGAAAACTATGAACCTAATAAGGTTAAAAAAGTTAGGAAAAATGATGATCGAGTTTGGAAGATTAATGAATTAGGTCAGTATGAACTTGCTATAGACGATGATAATGACCAATCTTTAAAAAGTACTTTATTTGATAATAAAGAAGAAAACGTTCCTACTCAATTAGATGCAGTAATTGATGAAATTGTTAAAACAACTAAAAAAGTTAATCCAGTTATTCCTGCTAAACCATGGTTACCACCATTGCAAGATAAAATAGTTACTCCATCAATTGACTTTAAAAAGGATTGGAAGCAACCTCGTGATTTATCAATTCCTTTAGGGGAGCTTGATTTACCTAAAAAACAACAACAGAAACAATTTGATTTTGATTTAACTAAAAGAAGTCATACTGCAATCTTTGGTAGTCCTGGCTATGGAAAATCAACTTTGTTACAAACTATTATTTTAAACTTTGCGCGAGAAAACAATCCTGAACAAATTCAATTTAACTTGTTTGATTTTGGAGCCCATGGTTTATTTGCCTTGGCTGGGCTTCCTCATACTAGTGATATTGTTAGTTTAGACGTACCAGAAAAGTTATATAAAATGATATCTCAAATTCAACACGAGATTAAAAAACGTAAATTGGCTTTGTTAAAAGCTGGAGTTTCCTCATACAAACAATATGAACAAACTACTGGGGACTCTTTCGTAATTAAATTAATTGTTTTAGATGGTTATGATGCTTTGATTGATAGTAAGTATCGAGAAAAAATTGATTTATTATTAAATGATATTTTACGTGAAGGTGCCTCATTAGGAATGTACCTAATTATAACTGCAAGTAGAGTTTCTGCTTTGCACTCATCTATGAGAAGTAATATTGAAACGCAAATGTCGCTTTATTTATTAGATCATGATGATTTAATTACTTTGTACGGCAAAGAGAGAATTGAAACATCTGATACTAATGGACGTGGTGAGATATCATTAGATGCACCAACTGAAATTCAATTCTATTTACCGGTTAATGGCAATGATGATTCTAGTCGAACATTAATTTTGAAAAATACAATTGATGAAATGGATAATTATTGGACAGGAAAGCGACCTGCTAAGATTCCAATGGTTCCTAATGATGTTACTGAATTTGATTTTATAAATGATCGGGACGTTAAACGACTAGCTAATCAGCAAAGTGTTCTTCCACTAGGGTATCGATTTAAAGATGCTAAACCAGTAGGAATTAAGCTAGATGACAGTCGCTTTTTCTCGGTTGTATATGAAGATGACACCCAACAAATTAATATGTTAAAACGAATTCAAGCTGGAAATGAAGCTTTTGACAACGAATATCCATTAATTGTGGTTGACTCAGAAGATATGATTGAATCGATGCAAAATGATTCTATTGAGTATTTTGATAGTAATCAGTTTGATGAGGCAATTAAAAGAATTGAACAAATTTCAGAAAATAATCCAGCAATTGTTTATATTTTAAATGCCAACTCTTTTCTTTCCCATGTTGACAATAAAATTTTAAATGATTGGATTAAAAAAGGTTATAAATCTGGAAAACACTTAATAATTGGCTTTTACCATAGATGGTTGCTAAAATATGATACGGTATCTCAACTAATTAAAGAAAATAACAAAGATGGATTGCTATTAATGCGACAAAATGACCAACAAATTATTGAAACAACTCAAAGCCTTAGAGAACCTGATTTGAAAGACGATGAAGCATACATTTATCATCGAAGAAAAATTGAAAAAATAAAAATGGTTGAAATTAGCGATTATGAAAGTGATGAGTTTTAAATGGAAGATAAAGATAAGTTATCACTTGATGATAAAGAAGTTAAATTAAACAAAATTAATAGACTACTTGATGATGGAGAATTACAAATTCAAGACGTCAGAAGAGAACAAATGAAGATGAGTGATCAGTTTATTGATATTGGAAAAAGAAATAATATGATGGATTCAGTTGAGTTTAAAGATGGTTATAATTCTGCGATGGAATTATTTGATGATCGAAATTTTGAGCTTAAACGAGCAATGAAGTACTTATATGAAGAGCATGATAATTTAAAGAAATCAATTGATAAGGAAAAAAATTAGTTTTTATTTGAAAATTAAAATAAAAGTTATATAATTATGGCAAATGAGAATTGATTTTCATTTGTTTAAAACTTTAACCTTTTTAGGAAAGTAGGAGAATAGTATGGCAAAAATTTCCGTAACCCCAGAAGAGCTTCAACAACAAGCACAAGTTTATTTACATGCAAAGGACGGTATTGAAGAACAAATTCAAACTGTTAACAACATGAATAACACCATTGCCGAAGAATGGCAAGGTCAAGCATTCCAAGCTTATTTGGAACAATATCAACAACTATATGGAAAAGTTCAACAATTTGAAGAATTACTTCAAAGTATTAATCAACAACTTAACCAATATGCACAAACAGTTGCTGAACGTGATGCATCTGATGCAGGTAGTTTCAAATTAGATTAATTATTATTTTTATAAATAAAAGGATCTTATCGATAAATGATAAGATCCTTTTATTTATAATTTTGGAAAAAAAGAATTATATTATATCAATTAGTTTAGTTTTCAGAGCACGTATCATATTAACTTCAAACATAATGGGAGAACAATGTGGACAATAATAAAAAAGTTGGCTTGATATTACTAGTAAGTACGATTGTGGCAATTGCATTTGGAGGGATTGGTTATATGACATATGAACATCATGTTAAAGAAGAACAAACAAAATTGATAAAAAAATCAGCTAAACAAATTGATGAATTTTACAAGTGGAATTATATTGGAGTAGATAAGATTACTACTAGTAATAAATTTCGTAAAAATCCTGCTAGCGGAAGGTTAGAATTGAATTATACTGTTTTCTTTAATAATGGCAAAAAAATTGATTTTTACGCATATTATGATAATGAAATCGTATTGTGGTGGTTTTCTAAAGATGTAAAAGAAAAACCAATTATTAAAGTGCCAGAATCTGCCGAATATAATAATAAAGCAGAATATTATTTATTAACACCAAATGATATTGAAAAATTAAAGAAAAAAGATTTTAACTCAAATATAACTGGTGAACAAATTAAACAGGAGTTATTAAAACTACATCCTAATCATTTTAAGGAAGGAATGAAATAATAATCTTAATACATAAAATTACACTAGTGGGAGAATAAATGTGGACGATAATAAAAAAGTTGGCTTAATATTATTAGTAAGTACGATTGTGGTAATTGCATTTGGAGCGATTGGTTATATGGCATACGAACATCATGTTAAAGAGGAACAAACAAAGCTGATTAAAAAATCGGCTAAACAAATTGATGAATTTTACAAGTGGAATTATATTGGAGTAGATAAAATTACTACTAGTAACCATACATGGAATAATCCCGTTGACGGAGAATTAGAGCTTAATTACACTGTTTATTTTAATGGAGATCGACGTCGTGATTCCTCTGCTACATATGATGAAAAAAATAACATTGTTTTTAGTAGAGAAGGGTTTGATAAAAATGAAAAAGAAAAACCAATTATTAAAGTGCCAGAATCTGCCGAATATAATAATCAAAGTGGTAATTATTTATTAACACCAAATGATATTGAAAAATTAAAGAAAAAAGGATTTACTTCAAATATAACTGGGGAACAAATTAAGCAAGAGCTACTAAAGCTACATCCTAATCATTTTAAGGAAGGAATGAGATAATAGTTCTAATACATATACATAAAATACATTAATGGGAGAATAAATGTGGACAATAATAAAAAAGTTGGATTAATATTATTAGTAAGTACGATTGTGGTAATTGCATTTGGAGGGATCGGTTATATGGCATACGAACATCATGTTAAGGAAGAACAAACAAAATTGATTAAAAAGTCAGCTAAACAAATTGATGAATTCTACAAGTGGAATTATATTGGTGTAGATAAGATCACCACTAGTAATAAATTTTGGAGGAATCCTGTTGATGGTAGTAGACAGTTAAATTATACGGTTTATTTTAACGGAAATAAAAAGGAATCAGGATTAACGGCAGATTATGACAATAATGAAAATGTAGTTAATTTATCTGGATATTCGAATGATGAGAAATATAAGCCTATTATTAAAGTTCCTGAATCAGCTAAGTATAGTGGTTCTCCAGATAACTATTTACTGACACCAATTGATATTGAGAAATTAAAGAAAAAGGGCTTTAATTCTAACATTTCGGGAACACAAATTAAACAAGAATTATTGAAACTTCATCCTAATCATTTTAAAAAAGGAATTAAATAACATGTCAAATATCAGTGATAAAAATTTATATAGTATTTCTAGAATAGAATATAGGCCTTTCTATTCTAAAGTAAACAAAAGAGTTCCTGGAATATCAAAATCTAAAATAGTAGGAACTACTGCACATACAAACTTTGAATCACATGGACTTCAAGCCAGCTTAATTAAAGTAGACGGAAAGTATGTGGTAGCTTCTCGAGGAACGGCTGGACAATTAACCGATTTTGAACAAGATGGTGGATTGGCTAACCCAGATGCCTATAAGACTCAGTCTCAATTTACAGATTTGAAAAAATTTGTTGGTAAAATGCAAAAAGAACATGCTGATTTTAATCCAACCAATTCAGTTTTTACAGGTCATTCACTTGGTGGAGCTTTGGCTACTTATGGTGCAGTAACATATAATGCTAAAGCTACTACTTTTGCGGCACCTAATCCGTATTATGAGCTAACCCCTAAGCTTAGAAAGCATGCTGTTTCAGGATATTTTGATAAACGCCTTAAGAATTATAAACATATTGATGATATTGTATCTGACGTTCCTCAAGCAGTTCCAAATTTTTCTAAACAATTATTTTTGCACCATGGAAAAAGTCCAGCAAATTTAAACAAATTTTTAAAATATTTTACATATAATAATTTAGGTATTAGTGGACATTTGACTGATTTTTTTGTAAGTAAAAACACATTTGATAAACATGGTAATGCATTAACAATGAATTCCTTTCAAGGTAATTTACAGCACGATAGCTTTGTTAGGAGTCGTGCAATTCCTTATTTCGTAATTAATCAGGCCAAAATGTTAGGACTAGTTGGGACTGCATATGTTGCTAGTAAACCAATGCTTAAAAGGGCTAAGGGAGTTGGCAATAAGATTTTTAATGCTTCAGTTGGAGCAGCTGATTTCGCAGGTAAAATTGGTTTATTTGCTGGAATGGGAATTGTTTCGGGAGAAAAAATCCTGGTTAATACGGGTGTAGCATTAAGTAGTACCTTTGTATTAGAGCAAGCCAGTGCAACTTTAAGCAAGATTCGGCAAAAAAACAATCAAATTATTCCTCAAATGCAAACTAAATTTAAAAAGGTAAAAAATGAATTTGCAAATATGTTTGATATCGATGTTTCTGACATTATTGAAGAAACGATTAATGAGAATCGTTTAAGGCCTACACAAGTTGCTAGTCGAGAAGCTATTTCAAATGTTAATCATTTGGTAACCAAACAGCAGCATAGCATTACTGAACTTCAAGCGGGGATAAAAAAGGCTACTTCTGATCAAGTTAAAACAGATATGGAATGGTCTGGAAAATTTCATTTTTAAAGTTTAAACGGAGGTAATAACATGAGCTTAATTAATTACCTAGATAGTGCAATTGATACAATTGAGCATGGAGCAGAGCACATGCATGAATTAAAAAGAAAAATAGCTAAGACAGTTATTCGCCATGGGCTACCAGCTACCATGATGAGTAATTATCGAATCGTAAAGACTAAAAATCAAATTTCAATCAATGCTTTAAAATCAGAAAAAAATGGACTCGTAGAAACTGCTAAAAATGAACTGCAAAATGGATTGACTGGAAAATCGGGGAAAGCTGCCACCAGAAAATGTGAATCATTAAAGCGTGGCAATTTCACTAAGGGCGCCGATAGTATTTAAAATAAGTAATATTATTATATTTAACTCTTTTTTAATTTTAGTGAAAACGATACAGATAGTTCTATAGTTGCTTCAAACACCAAATTAAGTTGTAAGATGCCATTAAAAAAATTTACTTGATTATAATTTCACACAAATTTTCCAATTATTTGTGTGGAATTTTTTAGTATAGGTTTATTCGGTTAACTTAAAGTCTTTATTGATAACTATTTCTGTGACAAGTGGTACATTAGCTTTAATAAGTATTCACTATATATATGAATTTTTAAGAACGTACGTGTATAAATTCACTAACATATATTCATTAATAATGATTATATAGTTGCTTTAATGGGAGTAATAAAAATGGATCATAAACTTGAAATTAAAAAAATTGGATTATCTAGTTTGAAAGCTTTACAAGATATTAGTAAAAATACATTTTCAGCAACATTTGGAAACGATAATTCCCAATCTAATATGAATAAATATTTATCACAAGCATTCAGTTTTAATAAACTAACTGAAGAGTTAAATAATCATAATTCATTCTTTTACTTTGGATATATTGATAGTCAATTAGCAGGCTATCTTAAATTAAATATTAATGATGCACAAACTGAAAATGCGGGCTTTTATAGTTTGGAAATCCAAAGAATTTATATTTTAGAAGAATATAAGGGTATGCATCTAGGTAGTTCTTTCTTAAAAAAGGCAGACCAACTTGCTAAAGAAAATTATAAAAAATTAATTTGGTTAGGCGGGGGGGCAGAAAATTCAGCTGCGCTAAAATTTTATCAACATAAAGGTTTTGTTCGAGATGGTCAACATATTTTTGTATTAGGAAATTACAAACAAATTGATTTTATTATGAAAAAAAGATTGGTTAATTGATAAATAAAAGTACATCAATAAATAGAAGAGGGCATTAACCAGTTGGTTAATGCCCTCTTCTATTTATTGTATTTGTTTTCAAGGGTGAGCCAAATAAATAAAATTAATTTAATCCTATCAATTAGTTTTATCGTAACTAGTATAACAAATTAATTTAATTTTTTAGTAAATATAATTAAACAGATACTTTGCTTTTATGATTTTTAAGGTTTATAGTCTCCCATTGAATATCAATATTAATTTTTGTGTTAGGAAAGTAGGTTATTTTAATGAAAATTGCAGTATATGGCGCAGGGTCTTTAGGAACAATTATTGGAGCATATCTAACTAAAAAATATGGTAAGAACAGTGTAGATTTAATTGCTCATGGGAAACAGCATATTCAAGATTTAAATGATAAAGGAGCACATGTAATTGGTTCGGTAGATTTTTCTGTTCCTGTTTCGGCCAAAACTCCAGAAGAATTGAAAGATCAAGATTATGACATTGTCTTACTTTTGACGAAACAAACCCATAATGATGAAGTTTTAAAGAAAATTAAAAAAATTTTAAAGGTAGATGGAACTTTAGTATCCTTACAAAATGGGGTTCCAGAGGTAAAAATAATTAACAAAATTAATCCTAAAAATGTGGTTGCGGGCTCAGTTGAATTTGGTGGAACTCTATTAAGTAATGTGGAATCCGAATTAACGACAGCATTGCCATTATTTAATAAATTAGCATTTCAAATCGGTGAATTAGATGGTCAAACTACTCCAAGAATTGAAAAAATTAAAGAAGTTTTAAGTAATGTTGGTGGCACTGAAATTTCTGATAATTTATTGGGAACTAAATGGTCTAAGCTGTTAATTAATGCTTCCTTTAGTGGCTTATCAGCTGCCAGTAATGCCACCTTTGGACAAGTATCCGAGGATAACATTGGAATTGAAAGTGCTTTGAACATTATTAACGAAGGCTTACAAGCTGGCAAGGCTGATGGAGTTGATTTTGCTAAAATGGGTGGATTAGATTTAAATTCTTTTGCAATTAACTCTCAAAACAATGAAAAAGAACAGTTGGTATTTTTAAATAAGATTATGCAAAATAGTAAAAATTTAAAAGCTAGTATGTTACAAGACTTAGAAAAGGGAAGAAAAACTGAAATTAATGATATTAATGGGGTTATCTCTGACACTGGTAAAAAACACAATATTCCCACTCCATTTAATGATTTAGTAATTGAAATTGTTACTAAAGCACAGAATACTGGGAAGTTGCCGGAGTTTAATGATACTATGCAAAAGTTTTCTGAGTTATTAACCAAAGAAAACTAAAGAGGCGATTAATTATGAAAAAAGAAGAACTATTAAAACAAGTAACTACTCCAATTAATGATCCTGCATTTCCACCTGCAAAAGTTAAATTTTATGATCGTGAGTTTGTAAATTTTATGTACAAAACAGATGGAAATGCTTTAAGAAAATTATTGCCAGAACCTTTAGAACCCATTGATAATCAAGTTAAATTTGAATTCATTAAAATGCCTGATGCTGCAGGACTAGGCAATTATACTGAAGCTGGTCAAGTAATTCCTTGTACCTTTAATGGAAAAGTTGGTGAATTTACGTTAGCAATGTATGTTGATAATTTTGGCGCGATTGCCTCTGGACGTGAAATGGCATCTTTTCCTAAAAAATTAGCAAAACCAGAAGTCTATGTTGATGGAGATACAATTGTAGGAAAACTTGATTATGGTTCTTTACGGGTAGCTCAAGGAACAATGGGATATCGTTATCAACCAATGGATTTGCAAAAAGCAACTGATATCATTACGCAACCTAGTTATCGTTTAAATATTATGCGCAATTATGATGGTTCTTTACGAATCTGTGAATTAACTGAAAGTACAATTAATGATATTAAAGTTAAAGCCGCGTGGACTAGTCCCGTTCGTTTACAATTATTTGAACATGTACATGCACCGGTGGCAGACTTACCAGTAAAAGAAATTGTTGGTGGTACCGATATTATTGCTGACCTAAGCTTAGGTCAGCCTAAGACAGTTTATGATTATTTAAAATAATACTTTTCATAGATAGAGCAAAGACGCAGATTTATTCAAAACTAGTTTTGAATAAATCTGTGTCTTTTGTTTGTACATAACTAATTTTTATCGGCTGATAGTTCCTTTATGACATTAATAATCATCTTTTCACCATCAGTTAATTTATGTGTTTTAGAATAAGAAATTGATAAGACAAAGTCTGGCAATTGATTTTCTTTAAGTTTTAAGGTAACTAATCCACTACATTGATTTTTAGGAAGCCATTGGTTTAAAGAAAACGAGAAACCAATGTCTTTTTTAACTAATTGATTGATTAGTTTTGGATCACGAACACAACAAACTATAGGGATAGAAGTGCCATATTTTACCTCAAAGAATTTAAACAATTTTGCTTGTAAAAAATTTTCTGGCATTGTGATAAATGCTTTGTTTTTTAAATCGATGAAATTGATAGAATGTTTCTTGGATAAAGAGCTGTTTTTACTTACGATGATGTTAATTTTATCGTTTTCGATAATTTCAGATGTGATTTCATCTTCATTCAGTGGGGCAGTAGATTCAACTAATGCTAAGTCTAGATTACCAAATTTCAGATCTTGTAATAACGTATTAGTGTCGTTTTCTACTAGATTAATTTTATGATTTTCATCATTAAATAATCTACTTAGTAAATTAGGAAAATAACCATCGATGATTAAAGGAGAAATTCCTAAATTAATTTCAGGCATATCTGGATCTTTAAGCTTAGATTCAATAATTTCAAACTGCTTTAAAATTATTTTTGCATGTTTATGAAATTCTTTTCCTAATGGTGTTAAGTTTATAGTTCTTGTATATTGATCAATATTTATTAGTTGGTCATTAAATTCATTTTTTAGGCGCTTAATATTCATCGAAACAGCTGGTTGTGTAACCCCATAATATTTAGCAGTTTTGCTATAACTTTTCGTTTCTATTAGTTTTTCAAAGTATTTCAAACTATTTAGCTTCAATGGCATCACCTTTAGATTTTAAGCCGTGGTTATTTCTAGTATCTTAATTGTATAAATTAGCATATTAATAATTCCTAATTTAATTGTTATCAAATATATTTGTTAACAATTATGACAGAAAAGGTGAGCTTGTAAAAGTCATAAATACTATGTTTTTAACGTAAGATAATTATCTAATATAGCATTGGTATATTGAGCTTTTTTAAGGATTTTTTTCTTTTAGTATTTAAATAATTTTAGGGTAATTTTTGAAAATTTATAATATTTGTGTTAGTAATGTCATTTTTATAACAAACTATTATGAGCTTAATAACGAAATGTTATCCTTTTCATAATAAAAAATGATATACTTAAAACATAATTATAAATATCATTTGGAGGTATAGACTTTGAGAAATAATTCCAAGGTACATTACAAAATGTACAAAGCTGGTAAGCGTTGGTTGTTTGCTGCAATTGCAACTACCATGATTGCTACTGGAGGCTTTGCTTTAAATGAAGTTCATGCAGATACGGTTAATACATCTAATGATGCAACGATTGTAAAAGCGCAGACTGAGACAGAGTCGAAAGCAGATAATGAAACACAGACTCAAGATCCAACTGTGACGACTACCGATGCAAAAACAAATACAACAGATTCAACCTCACAACTGGAGACAACGGTAGCTCCTGTTGAGGAACAAAAAGAGGCTACAACTGATACACAAAATAATAATGAAGCACCAAAAGCGGAAAGCTCACAAGCAACTACAGATACAACGCCTGTTGACACAACTAGTGAAACAAAAGCATCTGAACAAACTAGTTCTACAGATGACGTAGCTGCAGATAAAACTGCGACAGCTACTAATAATCAAAACATGCAACTTAATACTGCCACTGTTAATTTGGCTGTAGATCAACCTGCACCAGCAAGTGACGTTTCAGTTGATGTTGCTGCTCAAGTACCTTCATCAGCAACTGATCCATATAATCCTGATAATAATGTTGCTTATGATATTAAGTTTACTAATAATTCAGATGATAGTAGTGTAATTCCAACTGGAACTAGTGTTAAATTTGCGATTGGTACACCAACTAATAACGATATGAGTAAGTTTTTGAAGGCGTCTACACCTAACTTTGAGGCTGGCTTGTTTAATGTGGTAGACAATGGCGATGGTACATTTACTATTAATGTAAATGAAGACTTGGCTAAGGGTGTTTATACAGTAACCCTTAATTTTATAGCACAAGATCCAGGTTATGGTTGGGACGGAACTGGAAATAATACCGACCCTAACGTCGTAACTGCTAATGTCAGTGCTACGTATGATTATGAAGGTAGTACAAGTAATGCACCTATTGCTGATGGTCAAACTATTTATGTTAAACCACGTCCATATTCGATACCAGGTGCGCCTGGAATTCCAGGTTTTGATACAATGGATTTAACTGGATCTGGCTATCCGACTGATCCAGCATATCCTCAAGCTTATAAGGGATACCTTGGATCAACACAGGATAATACCAATTTATATAATCCTACGGTACTTTCTGCTGATGGAAGTTCTTATGTAGCTGGAATGGTAAATGGAAATCCATGGGCAATTGGTGGAACCCAAATTAATACAATAACCGCACAAATTAATGCTAATAGTGGTAATTTTGATTTAAATCATGTTCACTTACTTTATCATAAACAAGATGGAACTAACACAGTAATTGATATATCAAATGATTCTAGGGTTAAATGGACTAAAACTGGAACAAAGATAGTTGCAGATGTTTCCGGTATTGATGCGTCAACTGCCTTTGGTCAAGGGGATTTTGATATAGTTTTCTATATTCCTGCTAAGAGTACTGATGTAATTCAAGTTCAAGGATATTTAAATTGGCAAAATGAAGTTAAAAATCCTGATGGAACCTATGCTTGGAATAATGGTAATCCAATCGACTCTCAGATGGCTAATATGATTTCTGTATTTCAACCTACAGGTGTCAATGCTACTACCCCATGGTTTGTTGGTGGAGATCAAACAGTTTACCAAAACAAGCAGGGTGATGTTACTTATGCTCCTATGACAGGAATTTCTGCTTATGATGGAACTACGGGTAATTTAACGGATAAAGTTACTGTTACTGATTTAGGTGGATATCCAGCTGATGGAGTCAATCCAGCAACTGGCGAGTATACTATTGCTTATAGTGTAACTAATGATGAAAATGTAACTTCAACCTTTAGTCGGGTTATTACAGTTAAAGCTAGTGAAGCTAGTGTAAATGGTAACGATGTAATCATTTATGCCGGTGATGCAATGCCAGCAGCTTCAGCTTTTGGAGCATCAGCTACAGCTGATGATGGTAGTGCTATTCCAGCAGATCAAATTTCAATTGATACTTCTCAAGTAAATCCTAATGTTTCAGGGGATTATCCAGTAACAATTTCAGCCGATAATGGTGAAGTTACAAAGGAAGTTAATGTTCATGTCTTAGCCAATCAAGCTAAGGTCACTGCACATGATGTAACCATTTATACTGGAGAAAATGTTCCAACTGATGCAATTGCTTATGATGCTACTGCAGTTGGTAAAGACGGTCAAACTTCAGTAGGAATTAAGTCAGTTGATACTTCTCAGGTAAATAATCAAGTTGCAGGTACCTATCCAGTAATTATTACTGATGATGATGGTGTTTCTACTCAAGTAAATGTAATTGTGTTAGCTGATCAAGCCAAGGTAACAGCACATAACGTAACGATTCATACTGGTAATGCAGTCCCAACTGATCCAAGCGCCTACGGTGCTTCAGCAGTTGGCAAAGATGGAATTACTCCAGTAGCTATTGTTTCAGTAGATACAAGCAAGGTCGATAACCAAACGGTCGGTACTTACCCAGTCGTAATTACAGATGCAGATGGTGTATCAACTACAGTAAATGTCGAAGTAGTTGCTAACCAAGCAAGCATTAGTGGTCAAGATGTCACTATCTATGCCGGGGAAGCAGTTCCAGCAGCCAGTGCCTTTGAAGCTTCAGCAACAGATGAAGATGGCAAAGCCATTGCAGTAACGGTTGATACTAGTAAAGTAAACAACCAAGTAGCTGGAACATACCCAGTAACAATTACAGCAGCAGATGGACAAACTAAAGAAGTAAGTGTAATTGTCTTAGCAGATCAAGCCAAAGTCACTGCACATGATGTAACAATCCATACTGGTGATGTAGTCCCAACTGATCCAAGCGCCTACGGTGCTTCAGCAGTTGGCAAAGATGGAATTACTCCAGTAGCTATTGTTTCAGTAGATACAAGCAAGGTCGATAACCAAACGGTCGGTACTTACCCAGTCGTAATTACAGATGCAGATGGTGTATCAACTACAGTAAATGTCGAAGTAGTTGCTAACCAAGCAAGCATTAGTGGTCAAGATGTCACTATCTATGCCGGGGAAGCAGTTCCAGCAGCCAGTGCCTTTGAAGCTTCAGCAACAGATGAAGATGGCAAAGCCATTGCAGTAACGGTTGATACTAGTAAAGTAAACAACCAAGTAGCTGGAACATACCCAGTAACAATTACAGCAGCAGATGGACAAACTAAAGAAGTAAGTGTAATTGTCTTAGCAGATCAAGCCAAAGTCACTGCACATGATGTAACAATCCATACTGGTGATGTAGTCCCAACTGATCCAAGCGCCTACGGTGCTTCAGCAGTTGGCAAAGATGGAACTACTCCAGTAGCTATTGTTTCAGTAGATACAAGCAAGGTCGATAACCAAACGGTCGGTACTTACCCAGTCGTAATTACAGATGCAGATGGTGTATCAACTACAGTAAATGTTGAAGTGGTTGCTAACCAAGCAAGCATTAGTGGCCAAGATGTCACTATCTATGCCGGTGAAGCAGTTCCAGCAGCCAGTGCCTTTGAAGCTTCAGCAACAGATGAAGATGGCAAAGCCATTGCAGTAACGGTTGATACTAGTAAAGTAAACAACCAAGTAGCTGGAACATACCCAGTAACAATTACAGCAGCAGATGGACAAACTAAAGAAGTAAGTGTAATTGTCTTAGCAGATCAAGCTAAAGTCACTGCACATGGTGTTACAATCCACACTGGTGATGTAGTACCAACTGATCCAAGCGCCTACGGTGCAACCGCAGTTGGCAAAGATGGTAAGACTTCAGTAGCCATTACTTCAGTAGACACAAGCAAGGTTGATAACCAAAAAGTTGGTACTTACCCAGTTGTAATTACAGATGCAGCTGGTGTATCAACCACAGTAAATGTTGATGTAGTTGCAGCTCCTGTTATTCCAACTACACCGGAAGAACCAACTCAAACTGAGAACCCGGTTCAACCTGGAAAAACAGTAACTAAACCAAGTGACTCTACTTCTCTAGTAACAAATAAACCTGTTGCTAAAGAAGCACAAACAGTTTCAACTTCTGCAACATCAGTTAAAACTGACACTTCAACAAGTGATAATTCAGCTGAGACACCTAATAAGGCTGCTTTACCACAAACTGGACAAGATACTAGTGGTAGCTTAATGAGTATCATTGGTACAATCTTACTTTCAATTCTTGGATTTTTCGGACTTGATGGATTCAGAAAGAAAAAGGAAGATAAGTAATTGATGGTTACTAGTAGTGATCTTTAAAATCAAAAAAGGGACTTACCAAAGGTAGGCCCTTTTTTGTATAAAGTTTAAAAACTAATTTATACTTTTGTAATAAAAGCTTAGCAATAATTATGTATGAAGTTAATAAATAAAAAGAGGCGATCTAAAATGAATTTACAAAATTTACAGTATTTTGAAAAATTAATTAAACTAAAAAGTTATAGTAGTGTGGCCGATTTTTTCGATGTTTATCAGTCAACCATTTCGATGGGAATTAAACGGCTAGAAAAGGAAGCAGGTTGTCTATTAGTTATTCATAATTATCGGCACAATAAATTAATTTTAACGTCAGCAGGGGAAACGTTGCATAAATATTCAAAAAAAATTGTTGATCAGCTGCCTTTACTTAATAATGAAATGAAAAAATATCAACAACAATTAAACCTTGAACTAGGAATTCCACCAATGGTTAATAATACTTATCTGCCTAAAATAGCTAAAAATCTAAGTGATAAAATGTTGCTAAACTTAGATATTGTGGATGGTACTTCTAAAGAGTTAATTAATATTATGAAAAAAGATGGACTTGACATTGCCATCGTTGCTTCAGTTATACCAATCGAGTTAAAGGGATTTGAATCTAGGATTTTGGCCCAAGATAAATTTAAAATAGTAACAAGTCGACAAAATAGATTAGCAGATAAAAAAACAATTAGTTTAAAAGACTTAAATGCAGAAAAGTTTATTCAAATGAGTGACGGATTTATTCAATCAGATGTAATTAATAAAATTAAGAAAAAGTATCCAAAATCACTAGATGTAGTTTATCGGACTACAGATCCTGAATTGATAAAGGAATTAGTTAAGTCAAATGTTGGTATATCGATGTTGTTTAGTGAAGAAATTGACGCAACAGATGATTTAGCGGAAATTAACCTGGATTGTGATATGGTTCCTGATGTATATATTTCATTGGTTTGGAGGTCAAGTAGTGAAAAAAGTGGGCAGGTACACAAATTATTAGATAGTATAGTAAATTCATTTAAATAAAGTTAGTTGCCTTAAATTTACTGAAACACCTAAGAATTAAGTATCATTAGTACAATCCTACGAAGTCTTAGGTTTAGATAGATTCATAAAGAAAAGATAAATAATAAATTGTAATAAAAACAATTTAATTTATGAAATATAAAAAAGGACTTACAGCGAGCAAGTCCTTTTTTCGTTTATAAATAAATTTAAAATTATAAAATCATTTCTGTTAAAAAGCTTTAAAATGAATTATATCTACAAAACAATTATAGAATATTTAGGAATCATTTAAATTTTTCATATTATAGTGCATTTATAACTACTTCGTATAATGTATGTTATGTAAACTAGAAAAAATATTATGTAAAAATTAGTATTATTAAGTTTCTTTCTCTTATGTTCTTAAAATATCATTTGAAAAATGCATGATTAAAATCTATTCTGAATTTTTGTTAGACAGCTAGTTTAATTATTATATCAATGAACATAAATTTTACAATTTTAGGATAATAATGCTTTCTTTCTTTATTAATCGTATTCAAAAAAGCGACTTAATTATTAAAAAATTCAGTCGCTTAATAATATAGGACTAATTATTAAACTATTTACTTACCAGTGTCATTAACCTAAAATATAGGCTATGAATGTTATTTTTATTTATAAATGATTGTAGCATAACTGTTTTCTTTAAACTGAGAAACATTATCTAAAGAAGTTATAATGGCTTCTTTTCCAGTTTTTTCAACAAAGTCTATTAATTCACGAATTTTTGGCTCCATAGAACCCTTGCCAAACTGACACTCACTGAGATAAAGATTGATTTCATCAACATTAACTCTGCCAACTTAAGTAATAATTGCTGGTGACTTAAGTGAGCTTATAAAGTTATCCAAATATAATTCTTCTGCATATAATTGGTGCGAATAAGGTTGTTTTTCTTCCACATTTTTTCTCTTACTGTCTGCATCTTTTTGCGCTAATTTTGGATTATAAGGCTTTACGCGTGATAGTTCATAATGAATAGTTGATTTTGAAAATCGTCACCATATATTCTCTTGAAATTGTGTATAATGAGTTTTTTAATTATTATATAAAGTCACGAATCTTTATTTGAATTCTAATTAACATCTTTTTTATTAATTTGTTATAATAAAAAACTCCTGTCTGATTGTAATTTTACACAAACTGTCTAGGTATTGTGTACCATTTTTCAGTATAGGAGCAAAGCAAGTCAATTATTTAAGATAGTTTAGGATTTTTATTTGTTGCTTAGGAAATCAGCGAACTACCAATTAATTAACCAATGTTTAAATTGATCTAGAAATAATCTAAGATAAACAGGAAAAAATAATTGAAAAGAGAATCATGATCTAAATAATTCTGAATGACTACCCGTATCTATGAATTTTAAATATGGTCCATCATACCTATAAATTAATAACCAATCTGGTTTAATATGTAATTCACGCTCTGGCTTTCTGTTAACCAAAGCATGATCGTTGAATTTACTTGGGATTAGTTTATCTGTAATCAATATGTTATAAATTTCAGTGAATTGATTTTTATTGTAATTGGGTTGCTTTAACATTTTCTTATAATGTTTTTTAAATTTATTTTCAAATGCTGGAATATAAGTATTAGTCATTTAACCAATTCAATCCTTCTTCTGGATTTTTAAATTTAATATAGTCATCACTTTTAATTGCTTTTTGTAACCGTTCATTAGGTTGAGCAACTTCAAAAGGTAATCCCCCATGTGTTATAGTTTGTTTCATAAAAATTTTAAATGCCTCTGTTGGTGAAGAAATTCCACTATCTTTTAAAATATTCTCAAATTTGTTTTTCTCATTATTATTTACTCTAAAATGAACTTGTGCAGTAATTTGTTTCATGACTATTACCTCCCTTTTACTTAATGGTACCACAAGGAACACAAAAATCCAAATAATTAAGAAATAATCGATCAATCAATTAACTTTTCGAATAAAGTTAATATACCGACATAAAAACTGTTAAAAATTGCGTCTGATTATAAAGAAGTCAGTCTTAATAATTTTTATTCTCTATTTATACAAAAGTAAAATTATATATAAATGGATCACTTACAATATGTAAATTCTCCTTTTTACTTTAATTGAACGATACAACTTAAGTTTGTTAATTAAAGGTTTTTGTGAATAAAAATTAAATAATGCATAAAAAAATTATATGTTACATTCCTTGTTTAGTAGGATATATAGTTATACTCGCAATATCAGTATTTTCAAGTTAATCTATTGTAAGTTCTCCTGCTCTTGCAACGGCTTCTGACCCAATAGCATAATTTTTATACATATTCTGCATATATACCTTTCTATCCTTAGTACATTCATAAGACTTCTCACAGCATATTAATAGCACATTAATTACCCGTTTACTCTTATTATTTTTTTGAATTAAGCTAACTGTTTTCTAGTTTCTACCATTATATAGTGTGTTTTTTGTGATACAGCTTTCGCTTATTATAAACAGTTTTTCTACTAACGCCTAATTCCCTTGAAATTTTGCTATTACCTATACCTTTATTGAACATTTCTACCATTTGTCGAGCAACAATTCTCCCCTGTGGATTATTAGAACTTAATGAGTATTTTGTAGAACCCCCCTTATATACTCCATTACTTTTTGCAATTTCAATTCCTTGTCTTTGTCGTTCTCTAATTTTTTGTCTTTCGGCCTCTGCTTGATACTTATAAATTTCAATAATTAGGTTATTTAAAAGCGCCTTTAAATTAAGATCAGAAACCCCATCAAAAGATGGTAAAGATAATACTCTAAATGTAGCTTGTTTTTCTCTAATTTGGTTCATAACATTGGTAATGTCATTATTATTTCTACCCAATCGATCTAAGTCTAAAACAACAATTTCATCATTAACGTGAATCGTCTGCAATAACTTTTGTAATTCTGGCCGCTCTAAATTTTTACCAGAAACCTTTTCCTGATAAATATATTCACAACCATCTTTCTTTAAAGCCTTAATTTGTCGGTCTAAGTTCTGACTTTCAGAACTAACCCTGGCATATCCAAATTTCATTTTTTCTCCAGTCAATTGTAATAAAAAAGATTCTCACTAAGAGAACCTTTTTAAGCAAGCTGTATCTTCTTTAAATTCTGATACACTTCCTGAAATGAGCTCTGCATTTCTAGCATCGATATCTGCCTGTAATCCTGTCCATAACTCAATTGAAGTACCAAAAACTATACTTAAGCGGATTGCAGTATCAATTGTAATTTGACGTTTGCCATTAAGAATCTCATTGATTCTTGAATATGAAACCTGCATTTTTTTAGCCAATTCATATCCAGACAAATTCATGGGTTCTAAAAATTCTTTCCTTATTATTTCACCAATTGTTGGTACTTTTAAATATTTCTCATTCATCATTATTTACCTTAGTTATTAATTTTATCAATACAACCTCTTATATTAATAGTGTACGCAAATATCACTCTATCTTGTCCCAATCAATTCCATCAGTCACATCAACAAAATTATCATTGTTTTGTTTTTTAGCTCTATCTAAAGTTTCTTGCAATTGACCATTATTTAAAACATGAAGCGTTTCTTGCATTCTTTCATAATCATCTCTACTCATGATCACCATATCACTATTTGGTTTTCTGACATTATTAACATTAATAATGTCATGATTAGTATTTACATCTTCTGCAATTTTAAACAAATCTTTTCTAGCTTGTGTTGGTGTAAAATTTTTCATCTTTATTCTCCTTATTAAGCGATTGTTCAATATGTACATTATAAGGTACATCAGTCTAAATGCCAAAACATTCAGTTTACACATATAGATTACCCATAATTTTAATTCTGCTAAAATCATTGACAACCGCATATATAATATAGCTTTCTAAACAAAATAAAAGATGCGCCACTTCTTGTGTAATTAGGGTAAACTTTGTTTTTACATAATTTTTATATTGCTTATCATAATATGGATAATAATGGGAAAACTAAATTTTTTTGTTTATTCAAAATAAACTCCAATATACTATATGATCGAAAAACTTTAATTTCCAATTTTATTTATACCTACTAATAAATTTTTAGCAAATTGTTGGCATTCCATGAAAAAATTGTGATATTTTGATTCATGTGTTTTGTTGGTTAAATTAAATCTATAATTATTTTCTTTAACTTTTTTGTTAATAATTTATATTCTTCAATTGTTTTTTGTTAGCTTTAAATTTTAATCCTTCAATCCTATTACATTTATAAGTATTAATCCAATATATTAAATTATTGTGAGACTTTATATTAAATTTTTTACATGTTTCCTTTAAGGAAACATCATTATTTGCATAGAAGTTTATTGCATTTAGTTTAAATTTCAAATCATATTTTGTCATAACAAAAGAGCCTCAATTCAGTTAGATTTTGTCTAACTGAATTGAGGCCCCACAATCTCTTCCAATTACATTTTCTTAATCATTAAGATCATATGTAAATGGAATATAATGAAAATGACTTTTTCCTAAAGAATCAATTGGTTGTTTAACTAAAATTATGTCATTTCTTGACATATGATTACAATATCAATAATTTTATTTCGATCATTATTAAATATTTATACAAAGATGTACTAAGTTCTTTTTATATACTTCTGTTCGTCCCCAAGTGCCTCTAACCAATTTTCACTTATTTTTTCTATAACTCATCACTATAATGCAATGTGCATAATATTAATTAAATAAAAAAAGATGTTTATTAAAATTTACGTGATAAAAATAAATTTAATGCTTTGATGAATGATCTTTAAGCCACGTAGCCAACTTAATCATAGTTTCTTCAGAATCATTATTTACAGTTACTGACAATATAATTTTTTCAGCTTCTTTTTCTTCAAAATCCAATTCATAACCGTTTATATGAATAAATATCGTCGTAGTCATTATCGCAGTTCTTTTATTACCATCAACAAAAATATGTTTTTTAGTTATTTTTTGCATAATAAAAGCAGCTTTTAACCATAAGGTAGGATAAAGTTCCTTGCCAAAAATAATCTGTTTTGGCTGCTCAATAATTAAATTTAATCCTTGTGGATATTGAACACCAGAACTACCTTCACCAGCGTATTTAATTATTCGTTTATTTATCTCTATTAACTCATTACTAGTTAAAAATCTCATAAATTTTTAAGCCTATCCATTAATACTTTATGTTTATCGTACTGTTGATCTAAATAATTAAATATTTCTGGATCAACATCTTCAACCTTAGTAAACATAATTGTTTTTCCATCATCAGAAATTTTTCTTTCAAAAACTGTATTATCATCAGCATGGAGCTTTTCTTTATCTTTTTTAGGAATCCTAATTGCCCAAGAATTTCCATTTTTGAATAGTTTAGATTCATTTTCTAACTTAGTATTATTTACCATCTTAATCACCTCTAATTGAATAATAACATAAATAAGTCTACAAGTGTGTACTTAGTAGCTGAAAGTATGTACTTATCCCTTTGAGCTCAAGTTTTTGAATATCTAATTATATTGAATTGTCTTTGTATACTTTTCTTATCAAATCAATTAAAAAATATAATCCAAATAGTCTACGTAAATAAGAAAATTATATAAAAAGACCCATCAAATGATTGAAAGGACCTTTAAATTGGGTGTCTTATAAAGGTACATAATTTATTATAAAAATTCCTAAAATGATCGTTTTTAACAAGATAATTAAATTTTTTCATAAAATTCATTGAAAGGATTAATTGTTTTATGCTTTGTTTCTAGAGCCAAAAACGACAATTCTATTTAAACACATCTTAATTAATTCATCGCTACCAGCTTTCAAAAAGATACGAGGATCATAATTTTTTTTATTTAAATCTTGATTTGAAATTACATAATCTCTAATTCCACTATGAAAAGCCAATTGTCCTTCAGTATTAACATTTATTTTAGCTATTCCCAATTTAATTGACTCGGTAATTTGATTGTCTGGTATTCCAGATCCTCCATGCAATACTAATGGGATTTTTCGTCCCGTTTCTTCATATATAGCCTTATCAATGTTTTTTAAATGGGTAAAGTTCAATCCTTTCCAGTTTTTAGGATATTTCCCATGAATATTACCAATTCCAACAGCTAACATATCAACCCCTGACTTAGCCATTAATACAGCTTCAGAAATAGACGCTAATTCACCATTACCAATTACGCCATCTTCTTCTCCACCAATTGTACCGATTTCAGCTTCTAAACTAACATTTAATTCATTGGTTAATTTTCTAAGAATATTTGTTTTTTCTAGGTTATTCTTAAATGGCTTGGAAGATCCATCAAACATAACTGATGTGTAACTAATTCCTAAGGTTTTGATGACATCAAAATAGGCTCCGTGATCCAAATGAATAGAAATTGGAACAGTAATATTTAAAGCATCATGAATATCAACAATCAAATCGTAAGCTAATCGGAAACTTCCCATATAATTAGCGGCTCCTTTTGTTACCTGTAAAATTACAGGAGATTTTGCTATTTGTGCAGCTTGTAAAATAGATTTTGCCCATTCTAAATTGTTAACATTAAATGCAGGTACTGCGTAATTTTCATTCCTAGCTTTATTAAGCATTTCGGTACTGTTGGTTAGCATTATACAATTATCCTTTCAATTCCCATTGTTCCTTATTAAATTCTTCTTTACTACCATGTAACTTATATCTCTCTTTTGTACTTGAATCATTAGCTAATTCTAAGGCTGGCAAAAGATTATTACCTAACATTTGTAACTTTGCTACATCAATTAAAAAAGGAACTAATTCGTTTTCCCAAGTTAATCTAGAATCATATCCATATTGGATCCAGGTACTTCCTACCTCATTATCTAACCATTTACTAGCTCCATGATAAGGACGATCATCAATTAATATTCCATTTTTTTGTTTAACTAAGTTTTTCTTATGAGTAATAATTAGATGTCTATAAAAAGGATTATTTTTATCTTTTCCAAAAATTTGTTTAATCCATAACAATTTGTCTTCCCAAGAGCTAGGATTATCCCAAGGGGCAGTTGTGATAATATATAATTCATAATAATTTTTTAAATCATTTACGCCTGTAACGACCCCCACAATAGGTGGCAAATCCCTAAAAATACCATCTACCTGGTCTGGTTTATGTTTCATTAATGGTAATTCTGCAATTTTATTTAAAATTGGAATAGTATCAACTATTACATTATCCATATCTAAAAATAACTTTGGTTTTTTCATAACTATCCTCTTAATTTACTCTATTTTAAATTTACTAATTTTTAAATGATCATCATCACCAATAATATATTTATAAATAAGTGCTGCTATTATTGACCCACCTAATGGGGCAAAAATGTATAACCAAACTTGGTGCAACGCGAGACCACCTGCAAAAATTGCGGGGAAAAATGATCTAATTGGGTTCATTGATGCACCAGTTAATTTTCCTCCAACAATTACAAGTGTAAATATCATTAGTCCTACAGCGATTGGTGATTGAATAGCATACATATTAGTTTTAGAATGATTTAAAAATAATATAAGTAATAGTAATGAAGTTGTAAGCACTACTTCTGTTATAAATGCAATAGGAGTTGAAATATTGGGAAATACAGTACTACCTAAGTAATTTGTATTTACAATTTCATTCCATGTTTTGTCTGTATGCTTAATTACAGATAAGAGAGTAAGTACTACAAAAATTTCTCCTAATAATCCACCAACCATCTGACAAATCACATAAATAATTGCATCTTTCCCAGGCATTCTTTTAGTTAGCCACATTACTAAAGTAACTGCTGGATTTAAGTGTGCACCTGAAAGTGGACCAACCAAATAAATTAAAGCTGATAAGACAAATCCCCACCCAACAGCTGGGCCAAGTAAATCTTGAAATGGACCCGAAAATACCAATAATCCAGTTCCAAAGTAAAGTAATAGGAAGGATCCTAAAGTCTCACCAAAAATTTTTAATTTCATTATACTTTCTCCCAACTAAACATTAGTTACAGAATTAATAATTTCAAGAAAACTATTATGAGATAAAGATGCACGTCCAATTAATAATCCATCTATATTTGAAAGATTGAAAATAGTGTTAGCATTTTGTGTATTAACTGCGCCCCCATACAGAATTCTAACTTGATCAGCAATGTTATCCCCTAAAATAATTTTCAAAGATTTTCTTATTACTTTTGCAGCATGTGTTATGTCTAAATTAGTCATTGTTTTATTTGTTCCAATTGCCCAACTAGGTTCATATGCAATTACAATGTTATTAGCTATACTTTTGTCAACACCCGCAAGAGCAATTGCTAATTCTGTAAGTGGTGACATAGATGCACTTTCTGGATCATAGTCAGTAGTATCTTCTGAAATTGCTAGTACTGGAATTAATTTATTTTTCAAGCTGGCAGCTACTTTTAGCCCAATGATTCCATTACTTTCTTTAAATAGATTTCTTCTTTCATAATGTCCAATAATAGATCCCTTTATTCCGATGTCAGTTAATGCTGCTGGGGAAGTTTCTCCTGTATAGGAGCCTTCCTGGGTATAAAATAAATTTTCTGAAAAGATTTCAAGTGGTATATTATTACTTCGAACATAATTAACCATCTTTTCTAAATAAACATTTTGAGCAGCTATGCCAACTTGAAGTTGCTTTGCTGGAGGTAAGTTATTATTTAAAGCATTAAGAAAATCAATTGTTTCATTGCTATTTTTATTCATTTTCCAATTTGCTAAAATAAATTTCGTTCGCTTACACATTATTTTTATCCTCCTTTAGTTTTTTTAGTTGGGTTTCGTTTTTAACTTTATAATAATTTTCTCTCATTTTATTCTTAGTTTTATCATTCCAATGAAATTGACGAGCCATTTCATCTATAATAGGTTCTTGGATTTCTTCAGTTTTTTTAGGATTAAATAACAAATAATTTGTACGCCTTAATAAAAAATCAGTAGGACTAGTAACCATTTCATTATCCAATGAATAGTTCAATACACCTGTTTCTGCCAGATCAAGACCTGGGATAACAGTTCCATTTTTAACGTAATCAGCGATTATGTCTGAATTAGAACCAAATAAGTTAGCTATTTTTAAGGCTTCAGAACTATTTAATCCAACTTTTTCTAGATTAGTCGTATATTTTTTTAATTCACCATCAACGTTATTAGGGTTAAAATGACCGCCAGAAATTTGATAATTAGTAGAATCAATTAATTTTACTTTTTGATCAAATTCATCTTTTAAGTATTGTGAAATTAATTTCATAACATCTTCACCCATTAGTCGATAGTCAGTTAATTTACCTCCAGAAACATTAATAATTCCATTCTTAATATTAATTTCAAAACCACGTGATACTTGAGAGGCACTTTTAGCTGGGGAAATTAAAGATTGTAGATATTTAGTTAGTTCTTTTTTATTAATATTATTAGAAAAATACTTACTAATCTTTTGTCCAAGTTCTTGTAATTCCCAATCGTTTATATTTCTTTTTTGAGTATTACCATTGTAATCACCAGAACCAATCAAAGGTCTAATTCCTGCCCAACTACTTTCGATATCATTTAAAGTTAATCTATAGTTTGGAAAGTGATAATTTATTGATTCAAGCAAATAATTCACATCTTCTTTTTCAACTTGCGGATTACTATAGTCTCCATGATAATCTGTATCAGTAGTTCCAAAATATGTTTTCCCATTATGAGGAATTACAAAAATCATACGACCATCGTGGTGACCAGAATCAAAGTAGATAGTTTCTGGCACACTTAATTTTTTTCCATCAACCACAAGATGGATTCCTTTTGTTCCACGAATTCTTTGTTTATGTTTTTCATTAATTAATTTTGCAACACTATCATGCCATGGGCCAGTCGCATTTACTACAATTTTTGATTTAATTGTTAATTTTTGATTATTAATTAAATCTGTAGCGATAACACTTTTAAGTTTCTCACTACTTTTAATTTCATTAGCTTTCACATGGCTGATTGCCACAGCACCATCTGTAACAGATTGTTTAATATTTTCAATTGTTAGTCGTGAATCATTGTTTTTATAATCTAAATAAATGCCTAAGGCTTTTAAGTTTTTATGATTAATGTCAGGAAGATATTCTTTTGCATCTTTTTCTCTTAATAGTTTATGAGCATATGGGTTATCCGGGTTTGTTCCTGATAATTTGTCATAGATTGACATTGCCATTTCAGCACTTAACGGAGTAAACGTAGCATCTTTATCATCATAGATGGGCATCAACATCTTAGCTGCTCTAGGAACATGTGGTGCAATTCTTTGTATATTAGCTCGTTCTTTTACAGTGTCATTAACAACATCTACATCAAAGGTTTTTAAATATCTAATCCCTCCATGAACAAGTTTAGTTGAACGACTACTAGTTCCTTCTGCAAAATCCTGCATTTCAATTAAAGCAGTTTTTAATCCTGCAGCTGCAGATTGGACGGCAATTCCAGCTCCAGTTATCCCTCCGCCAATTATCAAAACATCAAAGTTTGTGTTTTTTAATTCATTTAAATATTGATTTCTATCTTTAAAAGAAAAATTATTCATTTTCTCCTCCATTATTATTAAGTTGTTTTTCTCTTTCACTAAAAGTTTCAGTTGCTTTTACAGCGGTCTTCCAACCTTCATACAATTCTTCAGCAACTTCAGATTTCATATTAGGTGTAAACAATTTAGGCTTGTTCTGTAGTTCCTTTAATTCAATAATATTTCCCCAAAATCCAATACCCAAACCTGCAAGATATGCAGCCCCTAAAGCTGTAGTCTCAACATTATTTGCCCTTAATACAGGTGTGTTTAATAAATCTGCTTGAAATTGCATTAAATAATTATTTAACGATGCACCACCATCAACGTGTAAACTTTTTAATGGTATTTTCGTATCATTTACCATTGCATCTACAACGTCGCGGCTTTGATAAGCTAACGACTGCAAGGTTGCTTTTACAAAATCATTTTTGGTTGTTCCTCTTGAAAGTCCAAATACGGCTCCTTGAGCATCTGGATTCCAATAAGGTGCACCTAATCCAGTAAAGGCTGGAACCACATAAACTTCATTGTTACTAGTTGAATCATTGGACATTTTTTCACTGTCAGAGCTTTTTGAAAGTAATTGCATTCCATCACGCAACCATTGAATAGCTGAGCCAGCAACAAATACAGACCCTTCCAAAGCATAAGTAACTTTCCCATTAATGGCATATGCAATCGTAGTTAGTAATCCATTTTTACTTATTTTTCTTTCATTGCCTGTATTCATAACTATGAAAGATCCTGTACCATAAGTATTTTTTACTGAACCTGGAGTAAGGGCCAATTGACCGAATAGCGCACCCTGTTGATCACCAATTATTCCAGAAATTGGGATTGATCCACCAAAGAAATGTTCAGGTGCTGTGTTCCCAAATACTCCAGATGAGTCTTTTACTTCTGGCAACATTTTTTGTGGAATGTTTAATAAGTTTAGTAAAGTACTACTCCATTTCAATTTATTTATATCAAATAACATTGTTCTAGAAGCGTTACTATAATCCGTTGCATGAACTTTACCATTTGTTAATTTCCATAATAGCCAACTATCAATGGTTCCAAAAAGTACCTCTCCATTTTCTGCCTTTTGCTGAGCACCTGGGACATTATCTAAAATATAACGAATCTTAGTTGCTGAGAAATAAGCATCTATAATTAAACCCGTTTTTGTTTTAACAATTCCTGTTTTATTATCTTCAATAAGTTTTTCCGCAATAGGTGTAGTCTGTCTTGATTGCCATACAATAGCCTTATGAATTGGTAACCCAGTTTTTTTATTCCAAACAACTGTGGTTTCTCGCTGATTGGTAATTCCTATTCCTACAATTTGATCGGGTCTAATATTTGCTTTTAAAAGGGAAGTTGCCATTGTAGCTTCAACATTAAGCCAGATTTCATTAGCATCTTGTTCGACCCAACCCGGATTGGGATAATACATAGTAATTTCACGCTGATCACTCGAAACTGGTTTCCCATCTTTATCATATATAACAGCTCTCGTGCTGCTAGTTCCTTCATCAATAACTAGTACATATTTTTTCATTAGAACATCTCCTTTTTTACCAAAAAATGAAAGCGTTTTCTTCTGACGAAAGAATACTCTAATTATTTACATTTCACAATGAAAGGGAATGTAATATATAAAATCACATGCGCATGAACCCCTTTACTACATGTGTTTACGACTAATAATATTTTATTGAAGCCCTTGTATGATTACAATTTCACAATCTATTGATTTAAAAAGAGTTTTATTGTTTATTAATAATTTAGAAATAACTGATGAATAAACTTAGAAATAAAAAAGACTTACTCCGATTGAGTATCGGAATAAGTCATTACAAGCATACAATTAAAATAGTTAATTTTTAATTAATGTTTTTAGACATTTTAATTTGAGTAAATGAAATATAAATTAAGAGTAGTAAAGCAAATAAAGCTGCACATAAAATCACAATATTTCCTGCTAACCATCCAAATTTAGCTACCAAAGTACCAATTAATGCAGTCGCTAAAGTCTCTCCAAAAATATACTGAAAGAAACCCATAAATCCTGTTGATGATCCCACAGCAAATTTTGGAACTGCTTCATTAACCATTAAACCAACTAAAGTTAGAGGTGCATAAATCAAACTTCCCATAATGATTAAAACAGTAACAATTAATGCATGATTTGTACTGAAAAAATAAGTAAACAAGCACGCAAATAAGCCTATAACACAAAATATACAAATTAGTGCACGTTTATTACTAATAAAATCAGAGATCGTTCCAACAATAATTACTCCTGGAACAGCGGCCAATTCAAAAATTCCTACTAACCATTTTGCAAAACTAGGATTAAATCCTTTATATTGTACTAAATAACTAGGTATCCAACTCATTATTCCATACCTAACTAGATATAACGACATGGAGGTTAACGTGATGGCCCAAACTAACTTATTTAACAAAATATACTTAACAAAAATTTGAGTAAGGGTTAAATTTGATTCATCTTTATCATCGACTTCCCCATTAGCTAATACCACGTTATCATTTGTATATTTAGTTATGCTAGGCAAACCTACACTAACAGGCCGATCTGATCCAACAATTAAAACAAAAATTCCAATTATAATAGATATAATAGAAGAAGTTATGAAAATAGCATTTAACGAACCATAAAATAAAAATGAAGCTAATTCAACTACAGCTACACATGCAAATGCACCTAGGTTGTGTGCTGAAGACCAAATAGCATAGATTGATCCTCTTGATTTTTTACCCCACCAGTATTGAATCGTCTTTTGACAAGAAGCTGCTCCCATTCCTTGCGCAACTGACATAAATAACATTAAAAACATCAATAAAAATAAATTTTTAGTAGATCCCAAAAAGAAATTAAAAAAAGCTGATACAAATAAACCAGTAGCTAAATATCGTTTGGGATTACTCTTATCACTTAAAGCACCCATAAACAATTTTGAAATTCCATAACCTATTCCAAAACATGACAAAACCAAACCAATTTGAGCAGTAGAAAATCCATTTACTTTCATGATGTCATTTTGTTCTACTGTAAAAATCAATCTAATTATGTAATATCCAATGTACCCAATACAAATTGAAAGTAAGACACCTAATTGTCTCCAATGATAAACTGATTTAATTTTATTTTTTGGAATAAGCTTATCAGAAACAGGTGCTGGTTTTAAAAATGAAAACATAGTTATAACCTCCCTATAAATATAAATAAAACTATAATGTTTTTGTAAGCGCTTACAAAAGAGTCCCTTTTAATTCTAACACTTATTTTATATAATTAAATACCTCTTCCATAAATATAAATACAATCTTATTACATATTTATACTTATGGGAAAGTATTCCAACAAACAGACCTCGTTTTTTTGATAATGATTGTTATAATTATTTTATCTATAATAACCATTTTATTTGAAATTTCAAATAAAATTAAAGAAATATGTAATGAAAGTCATTCAAAATTAATCTAACTAGCGACATAATCCAAATTAGATTTAATTTCAATAGCTCTCATTTTAGTAAGTGAAAATATAAATATTATAACAAATGAAAATTAAATTAGGAGAATAGTAAATAAAAATGAAAAATGCAAAAGTTGAGGATAACCGTAAAATTATATTAACAGCAATGATTAGTTTGTTCTTATTTCTAAATACTACATTTTTAGTTTTTGGAAAATATAATTGGTTTAAAAATATTGAAGACTATATTTTTATTCATAAACAACTTACATTTGGTAACTTTAAAATGAATTATACTAATAACTTATTTCATAATTTTATAGCTATCTGTGCAAAATATGGAAATATACTTCCTGTAACCATATTGACCTTAACTGTGATGCTGGTATTATGTTTAAAAAAACAATATTTTACCTCTTTGTGGCTAGGAACAACTATTGGAAGTGGTGGATTAATAGGAATTATAATGAAATTGATTTTTAAACGACCAAGACCAATTAATCATTTAGCTATTGATAGTGGATATTCTTACCCAAGTGGTCATTCGCTAGGATCTACCATATTTTTGGGTTCATTATTCTTCTTAGTAGATATTAACGTTAAAAATAAACTAACAAAAAGAATTATTCAATTCATCTTAGTATTACTTTGGATTGGGACTCTTTTTTCAAGAATTTATTTTAATGCTCATTATTTAGGTGATGTTGTCGGTGGTGTTTTTTGGGGAATATTTTGGCTTTTTTCATTCATTTATTTATATATTAAACATGCCAAATCGTTAAACTAAAAAATCCATATTAAATTGGTCGTTGTAAATAATTATTTAGCTTCATTAAAAAATTATGTATATTGGTTTAATAACAAAAGAATTTCAAAAAAAGAACTTACCCCTGATCGAATATCGGAATAAGTTCCTAAAAACTACTTAACTATAATGTGTAGCCCATCATTAATTTAGTCGTCTTTTTGGATTCTATCTGCATTACTTATTTGTGGTAAAAATTAATCTTTAACTTTATCTTTTAAATCAGAAACTTTTTCTTCAACGTTTCCTTTTGCACTCTTAAGATTACCACTAATTTTATCTGAAGAATTGCCAGTAATGGAACCCTTTACTTGTTCAGCTTTACCTTGAATTTGATCATTTAAAACATCAAATTTTTCATTTACCTCACTTAAGACATCGGTCTTTTTTAATAATGTATAACCTAGTGCTAAATTTCCAACTAAACTTAAACCTAAAATTAAATCTTTCATGTTAATTCCTCCTAAAAATTATTTTATTTACATCTATAATCTATCATTATCTTATTATACAAGCTATCATTATCTTCTTAAGCATTCAATGAACACTAAATTTAGATAACAGATAATCGTGTTTATAAATTTTAACTTTTTGAAATAACCTTAAATTTATATTAACATTGATATATAGGTGGTGAATGATATGGGACTAATTTGGACTTTAATTATTGGTGCAATTATCGGTGCAATTGCTGGTTGGATAACTAATAAGCTTACTGATAAAGGAACTGCGCTTGGTTTGATTGGTAACATTGTATCCGGTTTAGTGGGATCTTGGTTAGGTGAAAAATTATTAGGAGATTGGGGGCCAAGCCTTGCTAGAATAGCTGTAATTCCTTCAATTATTGGCGCAATTGTCGTAGTATTAATTGTATCTGTAATTATCAGATATTTAAGTAAGTAACTTAATATTTTGTGAAAAGGCAGTAACTAAATGTTACTGCTTTTTTGTACTGTAACAAAAATAATTAAAAATTATATTATTAATATTTTAAACTTTTTTCTATCTTCTGCATATTAGAGGCTATTTAGCAAGTACTCTTCATTTGCTTTTCTTTTGGATTCAGAAATTGCCATTATAAAAACCACCAAACTAATAGTATTATTAAAATAATCCAAATAACTAGTTCTATAAAACCTTTCCAACGGAATTTTTCAGATATTATTTTTATAGTTAAATGTTTTCCTGATTTTATTTTTTTATTTTTAAATTTCATTGTATTGGTCTCCTTAAAATAGTCTACTATAATAAAAATGCATCAAGAAGCAAAACAATTCTTCCTTGTGGTAACTATTTTCTAAAAATGACTTTGAGACTTAAAATCATTGAAATTAGAATTTCAAATTCAACTTCTTTGGTTTTTAGGCTCTTTTGTTCCTATATTAAAAAATGGCACACAATGCTTAGACAGTTTGTGTGCCATTTTTTAATATAGAAGCATTATTGATATGATAGTATGGTTAATTGTCAATACTAAACAATAATTTATAAGTTGAAATAATATCTTCTAGTTCTTCATTATTAACTTTATCAACAATAACTTCGTCCCTAACTTTTTTTGTGTTTAAATCTAAAGATATGGGTTGGTCTAATAAAACCTTTTCATATACTTTTTTGCTACTAGTTAGTCGATAGTACATCGGAAACTCGCAATCTTTACTACTAATTGGAGCAACAATTGTCATATTACTTGTTTTACTAACTAAGTTGCTACTTAAAGCAATGGCTGGTAGCCAATTCATCTGTTCATGACCTTTATTAGGATTAAAGTTAACATAGAAAATGTCACCTTGATTTACCACGGTAATTAATCACCTTGTGCTTGACCCCAAACAAGTTCATGATCTCGTTTGCTATCATCTTTCTAACTATTAAATAACTCATGAATGTTATTTGGCTTTTTATTTTTGGGAGTCATAATAATCAATTAAATTTAACTTCAATTATCATTGTTTGATTACCAGTTAAATTTAATTGATTAATAATTTGGCTTGGAATTCTAGTTGTTTTTGAATTTACCCATTTGGATAATTAGTTATTTCTCTAGTTAATTCCATAATTAATCTCCATTATAAATAATATAACAACGCTAGTATATACCACATAGGATACATTGGTTAATTTTTATATTACTCTAACTAACCATTTTTATTGCCTTATTAAAATATTTATTTTTGTTGCGTTATTCATAATATTCCAAGGGTGAGTCTTTAGGTTCATAATTCATGTTAATTCACTGATATTAGTTTTCTAGTTTAGAAGTCACATCAGTAAATTTTGTTTTTGATAAGACTATAGTCCATTTTAGAAAGTTAAATTTAAAAACGTGTTAAGGTTAAATTGTTAACTAAGGTAGAGTTAACTTTTCTTTTAGCAACACGTAAAATTTAATTCAGCATACTTATTCGTGAAAGGAAAAGTAATGGAATATTATACTTTAGAAAATGGAATGAAGATTCCTAAAATTGGCTTTGGAACATATAAGTTAAATGGTTTTGATGGTGCAATGTCAATTAAATCTGCAATTAATAACGGGTATCGCTTATTAGATAGTGCTTATAGTTATGAAAATGAAGGAGCACTAGGCAAAGGGATTCGCAATTCTGATGTTAATCGTTCTGATTTAATTGTAACCTCTAAATTACCAGGTCGTTACTATAATCGTAAAAATGCAATTAAAACAATTCAAGAATCACTTTACCGCAGCGGTCTAGATTACTTTGATGTATATTTACTTCATTGGCCAAACCCTAAAAATGATATGTACGTAGAAGCGTGGAAAGCATTAATTGATGCTAAAAAATTTGGTTTAGTAAGAACTATTGGGGTATGTAATTTCTTACCAATTCATTTAGACAGAATAGAAAATGAAACTAGTGTTATGCCACAAATCAATCAAATTGAATTACACCCATACTTTAATCAATTAAAACAACGCCAATATAATAATGAGCATGGTATCTTAACTGAGGACTGGAGCCCACTAGGTAGAGCAAGTGATTTGTTAAATAACCCAGCTTTAATTGAGCTTGCAAAAAGATATGGAAAAAATGTAGGACAATTAATTTTACGTTGGGAAGTTCAATTAAAAACCTTACCAATACCCAAGTCATCTAGTGATAAAAATCAAATTGATAATCTTAATATCTTTGATTTCGAAATTTCTGAAAATGATATGAGCATCATAAACAGCTTAACTAGATTAGATGGTAGAACTAATAACCAAGATCCTGCCACTTATGAAGAATTATAAAAAATATTTAATTTAGAAAAACCTAATATTTCAGATACCTCACGAAGTGAAAATTCTTCATTAATGAGTTGGGACAACAAGTTACAATCAAAAGATATTAAAATAAAATAACTCAAAGTAATTTCTCTCTACAGTGTGTTTATCCACTACCATTGTAAGATATTATTTTGAGTTTTTATTTTATTTAGTTTTATGAAGAACTGGAATTCCTCCATAAGCATTAAAAGTTTGCCTACGATCTGGAATATTATTATATTGTTTGGAAACTTTTTTATTATTTTCAAAACTTTAGTTCCCATGCTCAAAACTATTATAGGCAATGTATGACTTTAAAATTATATACCAAACAATACTAAAACCAAACGTGATAAACATAATTCAATATACCAATGGTGGTAACAATCAAAACAAAAGAATTCAAGCACAAGTGTCATATACCCTGCAACAAAAACCCCTATTACTGAGGTACCGTCAAAGTTGTAGTTAATAATTGATTTGATTGTGACCACCATGGCCCTTGTGCTTGAATTCTTTTGTTTTTACCTCTGCCTAAATATTTGTCAAGCAAAAAAGTACCCCCCCATATCATTTTGATATAAACATACCGACTGATATTTAAAAGTACTTTTTATGCCCTATACAATTTTAATCTCAATTAATTTTTTTCACATTCCTCATCATTAAAAATCATTTTTTAATGCCTTTTTGAATATGGATATATTTTTTACTATTCTACTGTCTATTACTTTAATATAATTATCGTAAGTATATTTTTTCAATTTATTCATATCACTAGTGCGATAATAATTATTAATTAAGAATTGGAAAATTTATATAATAAAAAACTAACTAAAATTTCCTTTTCCTACCAAGAATTTGAGCATTTTTATTTGGAGTATAATTTAAATTTCTTAGTGCTTTAGATATTTTAATAAAATTCTCATTAGATAATAGTTTATATTTACCAGTGTTGTATCTTGATACTGTTGCTGGAGAAACTCCAGCTTCTTTGGCAACGTCTTTTATAGTTATTTTATTCAACTTATTTTCCTTACTTTTGTATTAGTTATTGTTTAAAAGTTATTCCATCAATACAAGTGAGCGGGTAAAAAGTTTTCAGATTCTAACTTGTATTGTATATTATTTATGTTAACATTTATTTGTAAGCGGTTACATAAAATTTGATTATACAGTATATATGAAAGAGATGAAATTATGAAAAATAAAAAAAAGGGGTTGCCTAATCTTACTTTTCAAATGCTTTTTTTCCTAAGTTTTGGAATATTTGGAGCACAAATGTCTCAAGGATTAGAAAGTTCACAGTTAGGAAGATTATTTCAAACTTTAGGAGCTTCTCCAAAATTATTGGCAATAATATTTTTAATTCCTCCATTTGCAGGACTAATTATTCAGCCCATCGTTGGGAAATATTCTGATGAAACTTGGATTCCTAAGATTGGAAGAAGAATGCCCTATTTAATTGGGGGCACTTTATTATCTATGATAGCACTTTTTATTTTACCAAATTGTGGTAATTGGGGACTTTCATTAAATAGTGTATTAATTATAGGATCTTCCATTGTTTTTTTGTATATGATTGCCTCAAATATTTGCATGGCACCATATAAAACATGGATTGGAGACATGATTAATGAAGACCAAAAAGGCAAAGCGTCTTCAATTCAAAGCATTCTAACTAATGCTGGAACTGTTTGTGCTGCAATTGCTCCATGGGTATTAACTAAGATTGGTGTTTCAAATACAGCGTCTAAGGGTGTAATCCCTGATACAGTAAAATATTCCTTTTACATTGCTGCCATTGTCCTTGCATTTTGCACAATTATAACTGTAATGAAAGTTCACGAATATTCTCCAAAAGAATTTAATGAGTTTCACGGTGTAGATAATAATGAAATCAAAATTAAAAAAGGTATTTTACAATTATTAAAAGATGCACCTAAATCATTTTGGACAGTAGCTTTAGTTCAATTTTTTGGCTTTATTACTTTTGGATTATTGTGGACTTATGGATCAGGAGCTGTAGCTAAAAATGTATATAATGCAATAGACCCAACTAGCGCAGCATATCAAATGGGTGGTAATTTATTTGGGATTCTATCTGCAATTTACGCACTTTCTGCGGCAATCGTTTCTGTTGCATTATCAAAAATACCACGTAAACACTATATTAAAGCATTCTTTTCTACTATGTTAATTGGAACAATTGGTTTTATCTTATTTTTCTTCAGTCATAGTGAAATATTAATGATTATTGATTTTATTCTTATCGGAGTTGGTTGGGCAGGTATACTGGTTTATCCAATTGCATTTGTAACTGATGATCTTCCAGCTCAGTATATGGGAATTTATCTTGGTTTATTTAATGCACAAATTTGTATTCCACAAATTGTAGCATCTATATTAAGTGTTGGGTTAGTTCCACTAGTTAATGATTCTTTACCAGCAATAATTTTAATTGGTGGAATAATTTATGGATTTGCAACTTTTTCAACTTTAATTGTTAAAAATAAAAAATAAGAAAATTAGGAGAATATTATGAACAATGAAAATATATTAAAACCTTTGCAACATAGCAATAAAAGATGGTGGAAAGATGAGGTCATCTATCAAATATATCCTAGATCCTTCAAAGATTCTAATGGTGACGGAGTGGGTGATATCAATGGCATTATTTCCAGATTAGATTATTTGAATAATTTAGGAATCACTGCTATATGGATTTCGCCAGTTTATAAATCACCAATGGTAGACATGGGATATGACATTGAAAATTATCAAGAAATTGATCCAATTTTTGGAACTATGGAGGATTTTGATAATTTAATAATTGAGGCAAAAAAACGTAATATTAAAATTATTATGGATTTAGTTGCAAATCATACTTCAGAAAAAAATCCATGGTTTCAAGCTGCTTTAAAAGACCCAAAATCTAAATACCGTAATTACTATATTTTCAAACACACTCATGATGGAAAAGCCCCTAATAATTGGCGCGGAGCTTTTGGTGGATCAACTTGGACTGAAGTTCCTGGAGAACCTGGAACTTATTATTTCCATAATTTTGCTCCACAACAACCAGACTTAAATTGGGAAAACCCCGAACTAAGACAAGCTATGTATAATATTATAAATTGGTGGCTTGAAAAAGGAATTGCAGGTTTTAGATTAGATGCGATTATGCAACTAAAGAAGGATCAAGATTATGCTAGTTTACCAGCTGATGACGTTGATGGATTAGTAAATTCAGAGAAAAAAGATTTAAATCGTCCAGGAATTGGTGATTTTCTGAAAGAATTAAAGCAAGAAACGTTTGAAAAATACGATGCTGTTACAATAGGTGAAGCTTATGGGGTCCCTTCCAAAGACCTTCCAAAATATATTGGTCCTAATGGATATTTCTCAATGATTTTTAATTTTGACATAATGAATCCAGATCTTGAAGATGTTAATCGTTGGTACTTAAAGAGAAAATGGAATATTTCTGATTGGGAACAAAGTATTTTTAGTAGTCAAGAAGCTGCTAAGAAAGCTAACGCCTACTTTACTAATATTATAGAAAATCATGATCAACAACGAGCTCTTTCAAAATTCATACAAGATCCTAATGATCAAACCCCAGATGCAGCAAAAGCATTAGCAGTAACTTATTTTTTCTTGCCAGGAGTTCCTTTAATTTATCAAGGACAAGAATTAGGAATGAAAAATTTTGAAAGAAAAGATATGACTGAATTTAATGATATTTCATCAATTAATAACTATAGCATGGCATTAAAGAATGGTTATTCTGAAGAAGAAGCATTTAAATTTGTTAATGAACGTTCTAGAGATAATAGCAGAGTTCCAATGCAATGGGATGAAAGTAAATATGGTGGTTTTTCAACTCACAAACCATGGATAAAGATGGGAAATAATCGCAAAAACATTAGCGTTAAAAATGAAGACAATAATCAGAATTCAGTCTTAAACTTTTATCGTAAAATTGTTAAATATAGGCAAGCTGATCGTGTTAGAAAATTATTTATAGATGGATCGATTACTCCATTAGATGATACTCCTAATAATGTAATCGGTTATAAACGTGAATACAATAATAAGTCTATTATTGTGCTTGTTAACTTATCGAATAAAAAAGTTGATTTAGAAAAATCATATAATGGAAAAATAGTCGTAAATTCAAATTTAACAAATACTGAGAATAATAAACTGTTACCATTTCAAGCAATTATTATTGAAGAAAATTAGTATTTAATTTTATAAACATTTTTAAAATTAAAAAGTCTATTATATTAGATCACTTATGTGATTTATATAATAGACTTTTTGCTATAACATTTTTAAATCAAGAAACAAATTATTTCAATAATCCTTTTATATTAATGCTACAAAATAATTAAGTATTATTCTAATGCATTTTTTATATTAATTAAAGTTAGGTCTTTAGTAGATGAAAAAATAATATTGGCATCATTTAAAACTTTCTTATTGCCAATACCAATAGAAGTTTCTCCTGCATCATTAATAGATTTTATTCCAACTACAGAATCTTCAATTCCAATACATTGTTTTGGGGTTAACTCTAATAAATCAGCCCCTTTAAGGTAAATTTCTGGATCTGGCTTTCCATATTTTAAATCAGCAGGATTAACTACTTTTTCAAAAAAATTGGCTAATCCAATTTTTTTTAACACTTTAAATGAATTTTTAGAAGCGGAAGCTAAGGCAATTTGATAACCATTGTCTTTTAAAGCTTGTAAAAAATCAGGAATACCAGGTAAAACATCGGTTTTAGTCATTTTATCAACTAATTTTAAATAATAATTATTTTTTTCTTCAGCTAATTTAATTTTTTCTTCTTCAGAATATTTATTTTCTTTTCCACCTTTTTTTAGAATTAAGTTTAAAGAATCTACACGACTCACTCCCTTTAGGCTTTCTTCTAATTTAGGTGTCCAAATAACGCCTATTTTATTAGCAATTTGATGCCAAGCTTTGGTATGCAGCTTAGATGTAACAGAAATAACACCATCTAAGTCAAAAATAAAACCCTTTATTTCAGAAAACTTCGACATAATATTTTCCTCCTTTAAACATACCAATATTTACTAATGTTAGTATACCACCAAATGTAAGCGCTTGCATTTTTTGCAATGTGTTCTAAAATTGGTTTGTAATTGTAAATATAATTAAGGAGGATAATATTATGTCAAATGTTTCAAATACTATAGTTGAAATACCGGTGCTTACATTAAAAGATGTCCCTACTTCAAGTCAAAAAATAAATTTTCCTGCGTTATTTTCACTTGCTAATGGTCACTTTGGAGTTCAAGCTACAGATCCAATTTCTAGTACCATTTCTAGTGGAACTTTAGTAAACGGGTTTTTTGAATTTTCACCTATTACTTACGGTGAATCTGCTGCTTACTATCCTAAAGAAAATGAAACAATTATTGATTTACCAAACTTACGTAAACTTAAAATTGAAACTGAAGATCATATTGTATTTGATAAAACCAAATTAATTGATGCTAAATTAAATCTTGCTAATGGATTACTTAATGAAATTTATGAATTAAGTAATATTAATAATGATACGATTATTTTAAAATTATCATCGTTGATTGGACAAAATCATCAAACAGATTATGGAATTTCCTATGAAATTTTACCAGAATCATATATTGGTAAAGTAATTGTTAACAAAGTAATTGAAACTGAAAATAGCAGCAAAAATGAGCAACGAAATGGAGTTAATATAGATGATCCACGTAAAAGTAGAAAAATTAAAACAATCGAAATTAATGAATTAAAACAGACTACTCATAAACAAATAATTAATATTAGAGCTATTAATTCTGATTTAAATGTTACATTAAGTCTTATAGCTAATGATGATATTACTTTAACCGATAACATCATCGATTTAGCAGCTAAACCAAAAAAACTTTACTTTAATATTAAAGTTAGCTTTGCTGTTAAAGGTAAAAGCAATGATAAATCAACAAAATGTGATTTTATTGATTTTAACGACCTTTTTACTGATAATAGCAATTTTTGGCTTCAAGTTTGGCAAAAAAGCAATGTTACTATTAATGGTAATCCTAATCTTAATTTAGCTATTCATTACAACATTTTTCAATTAAATGAATCTGCTGGTAGAGATGGTAAAACAAATGTTGCTTCTAAAGGCTTATCTGGATCTGGATATGAAGGACATTATTTTTGGGATACAGAAATGTATATGTTACCTTATTTTATCAATACACAACCTGATGAAGCTAAAAAGTTGATTATTTACCGTTATAACATTTTGGATTTTGCTAAAAATCGTGCACGTGAACTGGGGATTGAAAATGGCGCTTTATACGCTTGGCGAACAATTAATGGTCAAGAAACTTCTGCATATTATCCAGCTAGTACCGCAGCCTATCACATCGATGGAGATATCGCTTATTCTGTTGGAAAATATTACGAATCTACTCTTGATATGGACTTTATGAAAAAGTATGGTTTTGAAATACTATTAGAAACAGCTAGATTTTGGAAAAACTTTGGCAACTGGGAAAAAATTAATGATAAAAAACAGTTTGTATTTAATACTGTTACGGGGCCTGACGAATATACGGCATTAGTCAATAATAATTATTACACTAATATGATGGCCAAGAATAACATGCTATTAGCATATAAATTTGGTAAATTGCTAGAGGATAGATTCCCAGGATTCTTGAAAAGTTTTGGAATTAGTAATAAAAAAGAATTAAATATCTTTAAAAAAATTGCTGATAATGTTTTTTTGCCCTTTAGTAACGAAAAACAGATTAATGAACAAGATGACAGTTTCTTCAATAAACCAGTATGGCCATTTGATAAAATACCTAAAGATAATTATCCTTTATTGTTGCATTATCATCCCTTAACAATTTACAAATACCAAGTTGACAAACAAGCAGATACTATTTTAGCTGACTTCCTATTTCCTAATTCTATTTCTAAAAAGCAATTGCAAAAAGAATTTGATTATTATGAAGCCATTACTACTCACGATTCGTCATTATCACGGTCGATTTTTGGCATAGTGGCTGCACGTTTGGGTAATATGAAGAAGGCATACTCTTACTTTATGGATACTGTAAGAATGGATTTGATAGACTTACAGGGAAATACTGCTGATGGATTGCATCTCGCTAACCTTGGTGGAAGTTGGATGAGTATTATAGAAGGTTTTGGCGGTATGGTTATTGAAGATAATGTCCTTAGCTTTAATCCTAAATTACCTGTTGAGTGGGAAAGTTATAATTTTAGAATTAAATTTCAAGGTCGATTATTACAAATAAATATTTCAAACGATAATACAAATATTTCATTGTTATCAGGAAATAATTTATCAGTGAAATTAAATGGTAATCTCGTTAACTTAAAACAAACTTATTAATATTGACTGTGCAATACCACATAGTGAACCTATACTTCATTTGATTATTTTGATTTATCACGCAAAAAAGGCGTTATCAGAAGTATGTCCTGCAAATGAACTACAGCTGATAACGTCATCATTGAATCATTCCATTCCACACTAAAGTCTGAAATGATTTACACCTACGATAACTCAAAAGGTTTATCAGAAACAATTAGGTGTATTACTAATTATATCAAGTTTTGGAACGAAGAACGTATATTTACAAAATTAGACAATCAATCACCCGTAGAATTCAGGAAATTTACTGCCTAATTAAAATTATCGAAATCTGCTTTTATTAATTGTTGAAATTAATAGTTGCAGTTCCTAATGCATTAAATCTTATATATTTATTATAAACCAAATAAAAATATATCAAGCTAACTTTACCACTAATTTTTTATTTAAGGCATGAGCCATTTTGCTCATTGTATTCATACTTGTGTTTTCACCAGCTTCAATTCTAACTAAAGTTGATTGTGGAACCTTAGTAATTTTAGCTAAAGCCCTTTGGCTATATCCAGCTGCTTCACGTGCTTCCATTATAGAAACAGCACTAGCTAATTTTTCATTACTTTCTTCATAGCCTGCTCTAAATTCAGAATCTTTCATATCTTTAGCAAAAACATCTTCAACATTTACACTATTAGCTTTCATTCCCATTCTCCTTATTTTAATAAATTCATTTTTTATAAATAACGCATGATTTATTTTTTCTTGGAGTTTTTTGTGTTTTTTTAGTAAATCCATGCGTTATGTAATATACACCATCAATATAATGAAAATACAGCGTTCTTTTAATATCGCTTCCAACTTTGGATCTCATTTCATAAATATTAGTTCCTGATTTTTTAACCCATTGCATTTTTATAGAAGTTTGAATGCCTAAATCACTAATATTATGTATAACTGATACTAACTTTTATCTATCCTTTTTTGGTAAAGATTTATAAAGTTTTTCAAATTAATTGTGTCCATTAAGTCTTATAATCGCTTTAAAACTTATTTTATTCCTTTATAATGTTGATGGTCAGAAAATTATTGATTATTTTTTGATCATCAGCTAATTCTTTAGTTTTATGTAATTCTTTGAAGTTAGAAATAGTTTCATGTCGATCCTTAACTTTAGTCATCGATAATATTTTATGACTAGACTAACGTGAACCAAACACTGTTGCCACTTAGAATGTGGCTATAGATTAGTAATTGCTTCTGGTATGCCATTTAGACCGTTCATCACGAATAAGAGGTCTTCTTCTAATTAGTAAAAAAATATCATTTCTGTCCCTATGAACTGTAAGGTTAAATTCTCTATATTTAGTTTTAACTTTACGAAAATATTGACCATTACGTAAGTTACCATTATGAAAGCCATCTCTATCATAACTTTCATAACCTAAATAAGAAGAAATTTCATTCTTCATAAGTTCATTAATAGCTTTTTCTAAGTGAAATCTGAAGATTTCATCAAGATCGTTATTTTGTGCTAGTGCTGTTACAATTTGTTTGGTAAAATTTTACATGGGGAATATCCTCTTTCTTGATATTGGTGTGGTACTTATATCTTATGGGGGGGACATTCCCTTTTTAAATTCAATAATTATTATTTACACAGGATTTTTGATACTCCTGTTAAATGTATAAACCATTTCATATGCTAACAAGATTTATTATATTCTATAATAGAAATAACTTTTTATTTTATAATTGGAGGATAAAATTGAATACAGATTACCTTAAAAAACACCTTAACTATGATTCAAGGGGAGAATCATTAAATTACCTTTCAAAAGAACAATTAACAAAAATGTTAATTGATTATTATTTTAATTCACTAACTTTATCTAAATTAATCAAGAAATATAATTTAAATACTAAACCCACTAATCTTCGCGCAGACTTTCCTAATTTAGCTAGTGATACCAAATGTCCATACGACAACAATTTAATGATCAAAAAAATGCCGTCTAAAGAAGAAATTCGTTTTAATAATATAGATAAAAATGATTTTGAATGTGTATTATGCGGCCATAAGGAAGCCACTAATTGTAGATGTGATAATTGTCGTAAACATTATGAAGAAGAAATAAGAGAATATTATAATAATGATAATAAAAATCCTATTGAGTTAAACGAAATAAGTTTAATGGATAGATTAAATTTAGCAGAAATTTTACAAATTAATCATGCACAATCAAATAAAGATATAATTGCTTATAATGACCTGGATAGTTATGAATACTATAAATTAGTGTCACACTTAATCGATGCACATTTAATATTAGTTTCACCAAATAGTCCAATTGAATCTTTCGAAATGACAGAAAATTTCCCTAATGTTTTTTACCCAGCAAAAATTATGTTTGATATTAATGTTAATAGTTCGTTTGAAAAACTAAAATTTATAAAAGATGACATACTTAATAAATACGATTCTAATGAGATTGAAAATGTCTATAAATCACTAGTAATGTCCGAATTACTAAAATTATTAATAACAAAAATGAACGAATATAATTTTAAATTTGTCAGCCACAATGAAAATGAGAGTGATAATATTGAAGATGTAAAAAATATATTTAATAGAATGTTAAAAACAATGAATCCAGGTCAAATTTATAATCTAATTTGGCGAGGAACACGTGACGCAAATGATGCGAAAACTAGAAACAAATGGGGAAATTATAAATATCATCATTTGAAATTTGTATTATTAAATATGGATAAAATATGGAAATTATCTCAAAATAACGATTACAAAATTAAACCTTTTGACATACCATACAAACATACACCAAGCCTTAAAAATGATATATTTTTCGACCAAATTTTAGAAAAGCCTAATTGGTTTTCTACGAACATAAAATTATCTATGTAATGCAATAAAGACAATACAATTATAAGTATTTGACAGAGATTAAAGGATTAAAAAGGTCTTACTTAAAATTAAAGATGATATGAATCCATAAAGTTGGACACATTATTTACTTTTTCTAGGAGACAAGTTTTCGATATTGAATAGGAGACTTGCCTCCTATTTTTTTAATACGAAAATTATTGTAATAATAAATCCAATTCCTAACGGAATTTATTAATTCTTCTTTAGTATTAAAATTGTTTCTTATTTCAATTTTTAAAATGTAAAAAAATGATTCAATAACTGCATTATCTAAACAGGTTGCTTTACGCGAAATGCTTTGAGTAATGTGGTTTTTCTTTAGAAATTTATTTAAACGTTTATTTTGATAGTGAACTTCTTTATCAGAATGGAAGAATCTTTTGAAGTTTGTCTTAGGTAGCTTTAAAATAGCTTCTTTAATTGGTGAAAAGACAGAATTAAAGTCTGGATGGTCACTAATACTATATGAAATTGTATCTCCAGGAAATAAGTCTAATACTGGATTTAAATATATGCGCTCATTTATATTTTGTTTTCCATGTCTTATCTCTGTAGTGTCTGATACTAACTTTTGAAATGGAATTGATGTATTGAATCGACGATTCAATCTATTTTTAAATATTTTACCAAAATTACCTTTATAAGAAATATATTTTCTTTTTTCCAAAAGCTAATGATAAAAGATTATATTTTTTCATAATACGAAGAACACGTTTGCAATTAATATTATAGCCATCGTTATGAAGGGATATCATAACCCTTCTATAATCATAATTAGGATTGCTTTCTTTAATACCCTTTATTAATTTAATTATATTTTTATCTTTGTATATTAATATGCGACGAAGTCGCATATTAATAGTTACTTCTAGGTAATTAATAGCTTTTAAAATGAATCTAATACTAACTTTGAATTTACGCCTTAGGTTATCAATTACCATTACTTTTTCTTTGTTTGTTTTTTTAGATATTCATTTTGAATTCTATTAATCCATCTTAAAATAACTGATTTTGAAACTTTATATTTTCTGAACAGCGTAGTTGAACCAGTACCAGTGAAATATTCTTTTATAGTTTGCTGTTTTAACTCTTACTTTATTTTTGTCATAACAAAAACTCCATAAGTTAGATTTTTGTCCAACTTATAGGGTTCATATATCTCAATTAAGAAAGAGCTTTCTTGTTACTTATTTGTTCCATTAAATAATTCAAATAAAGCATCAATAATTTTTTCAATTAAATGAGTCAATGAATTTATTAATACTGGAACAAATATTAAAAGTATGAAATGCATGATATCACCGACGAGTACAGTTAGTATTGTGGTGTAATTACTCGCCTTTACTAGTATATCATTGACTATTCAATAATATTAGATATAATTAGAATAGTATGAAATGCATGAATTACCAGTTTGTGGTGAACTGATGATTGGGCTTATCGGCTGGAGTTGGTAGGCTCTTTTTTTATGTAAAATTTTATCAGTATTAAAACACCCATAATGTAAAAATATACATTATGGGTGTTTTTTAATTATCCAAATTCAAAGTCTCACGATTAATTCCGTAATCATTCCAAAAATCTAAATTATTATTTTCCTTTATAAATTCAATTCTATCTTTACTATCTAAGTCACCAAAATATTCAGAACTTAGTCTACTACCATTATCATTATCAAGTTTATAAATTTTATATAATAACGAAGTTAAAATTGAATCATCACTAACCTCTTTTTCAGTTAATAAAGGTGATTGACTCATATTTTCAGTTCGATATTTTTTATCTGATTCGAGAGTCTTTTCGTCAATCAATGCTTTCCTTTTATCATTAATCTTGTTATTAAACTTGTCGAAAAAATCATTAAGATCATTAGATTTATTGTTATCACTTAATCCAGCCATTTTATTCATTTTATCCAATTCGTTACTTTCACTATAATTACTACCATTGTTAAAATAAGTATAAGCATTATCTTGTAAATTCATTTTTGCATGAAGACATTTTAGAGGAATATCTGACATTATAGTATTTGTATCAAAAGTATCTTGTAGAAACTGCCAACGAGAAGGCATCTCATATGTTAAACCTCGAGCAAAGATCGGATTATTCCTAATTTTACTTCCATAAATAGATTGACGCGTGTTTGCTCTTAAAAGTATTTGTTCTCCTACCATTAAATGTTGCAACTCACTTGGCGTAATTACATCTTGGCTAGTTTGGCTGGTATTAATTGTATCTCTACCAACACTTAAATCTGGCGTTATTGAATGGTTTCGTGTCATTACTGTAGTTTTACCAATTTTTTTAGAAATTAACTCAGTTGTCTTGTCATCATTACTTAAAATATACATAGTATTTGAGCAATTGGCCTTAATAGTATTCGCTACTTTTTCATCATATTTATCGCTTAATTGTTCATCATTTTGTACCACAATATCAAATGAAATTTCTTGTCCTAATCCAATTGAAATTTTCGTATTCATAGAATTAACTGTTGGTAAATTACCAAATTCATCTAATACATAATGAACCCGTCTAAAACATTTTCCTCCATTTTGCGTAGACATTTCATACATCTGGTTAAAAGATTGATCGATGGCAAAAGAAACAATTTGATTATAAGCATCGTTATTAGGAGGAGTAACAAAAAATACTGCAACTGGTTGCTCAGAATATTTTAATTGTGCATCTTCATATTTATCATCACTTGATAATTTATCATTAAAAACTAATTCGTTATTTTTTAATACTTTAAAATTTTGTCGAACAGTTTTACTACCTGGCTTAGGTGGGTTCCCTAAAACCTTCTTTTTCTGATAATTTCACCTGTAAATACATAAAAATGATTTTCAACATCAATTTCTAATGAAAAATTACCAGGTAATTTATACTTAACTGCATAATTTAAATAGCCCAAAGTGTCTATATCTTGTTTTCTTGCTTCAATAACCCTTCCTGAGGCGTCTTTGAACGTAACGTTCGCCGTTTTAAGTTGGAGATTGTCCATTAATTTAATTGAGAGACGTCTAGGAAATGCTGCTTCTTTGAAATCAACGGTATTTTTAGAAGTTAATTTAGCTACATCTTGCTGTTGATAAATTTTAATTCCTTCCATCATTGATGAAAAAATTGAGCCTTGCGTTTCTGATCCAGCAAAAGCAGATTGACTAAATGCATCAAGAGCCATTTGTCTAAATGGATCATAAGGCGCTTTGGCCATTAATTTAAAGTAATGTGTAAGCATAGATTCTCTTTTACCATTTTTAACATCATTGGTAATGTTTTCATCTGCATCAACTAAAACTTCTTTTCCTGCCATTTGAGTAAGCATTTGATAAATATTAAATAATGTTACTTTATTCCAATCATGATTACGTTTAGCTAAATCAATTTGTGCCAAGATCAAAGCATTTAATAAGTTGGAAGATGAATTTGCCCAAAATGGGTCACTACTCCCTGCTTGTTTAGTCTGATAAATAGAAGTTGAAATCTTATTAACTTCCATTTGTACCTGATCCGTATATCCTTTTTTAGCATAATCAATAATTACCTGAAGCGGATTATAACTAGCCGACTTATACATATTACTCAAATCAATAATAACTACTTTATAACCCCGTTTAATCAAAGTGAAAAAACTAGATCGAGAAAGCTCTCCCTTAGGATCATTCACAAAAATGGAAACTTTTTTCATTGCCCTTGAAAGAATATCAATTAAAGGAAATACAAAGGTTTCTCCTTTACCTGATCTAGTAATCCCATAAATTAAGGTATTATTAGTAGCTTGGTCTATCATATATTTTCCTAATACCTTAATTTTCTTGAATGTTTTTTGAATAAGGTCTTGAACTCGATCACTTGGAATTATTGCCTTCTTAGCCCTTGGAAAAATAACATAAGTAAACATTTGCATCATTTTTCCTGAAAATTTGTTTTTATGAAGAACAGGGATTCCTCCATAACCATTAAACGTTTGCCTACGATCTGGAATATTAGTGTATTGTTTGGCAACTTTTTTATTATTTTCAAAGCTTTCATTACCATATTCAAAACTATTATAGGTGATATATGACCTGAAAATTCTATACCAAACAATACTCAATCCAAATGCAATAAATATAATCCAATAGACCAATGTTGGATATGATAAATCATTAAAAATCCAAAAACCATGTAAGTCTAAAATGTCGCTCAACTTTATTGGATTAACTTTATTGTTATTAAAATACAGCCTTAAATACTTTAAATATATCCACAATTTATAAGTAATTTGCGACATGTATCCTGCAACAGAAACTCCTATTATTGCAGTGATCGTCACAGCTGTAATTAATAACTTTTTTGATTGTGACCACCATGGCCCTTGTGCTTGAGTTCTTTTATTTCTACCTTTACCTAAATATTTACCAAACAAAATAGTACCCCCATATCATTTTGATATAAACATACCAACTGATATTTAAAGGTACTTTTTATGCATTATAATCTTATCTTGAAATGAAACACATAAATTGAACAAAAATTGAAGATAATTCATAAACAAATTAAGTTTATTGTATAAATGGACATATAATTTAAAAAAAACAAGCCATTTTAGTTACATTTTGATTAAATTTGTATTGCTTTATCATTAAATGCTTGTTATATTATTTAAAACAACAGAAGGGAGGATATTAAAATGAAAAAAGTAAATGAAAAACAAGTAAAAGCTGGTTTAGCATTATTATGTGGACATAACTGTCTATGTTCATAAAAACAAAAAAGTCACTTAAAAAGTGACTTTTTTTATACATAATTCAAGGAGTTATATTTTGAAAAAACCAATAACCTTAATTTTTATAATAATTTTTTCTTTATTTTTAATAATTATATTATATTTTTTGATTGAAAATAGCTATAATAAAAAAGTTTATATAGAAACAAAGTACTCTAATAATGATAAATCTAATAATTTATCATTATCATTGCCTGCCAATATTTCTGTTAAAAGCGGAAATCGATTAGAAGTAAAATATTATTCTACTGAAAAGCCACATCTTTCTATTAGTGATAATAAAAAAGATATTTATGTGGAAAAAACAGAAAAAACAGAATCTTTCTTTTCCAAAATTTCAAAAACTATAACAATTGGTGATAACCACTTAGATAGAGCTGAAGTCACTATCCCTGATAATATTAAAAATATTAATGTTAATTCCAACGAATTTAGAAATGTTAATAGTCTAAATCTGTTATCAATTAGTATTACAAATAAAAATGGTGATACTGAAATAACTAATTCTAATTTAGGTAATTTAATGATAAGTAATATAAATGGAGATACCCATATTAATAATTCAAAGTTAGGGAAATTGTTTGTAAATAATAAAAATGGTGATGTTTCATTAAATAATACTGATATTGCAGAAAAAGATTCTAAGATATGCAATAAAAATGGTGATACTAATATAACAAACTCTAATTCTAAGTTTAAAAACACATTTGTAAATACCTCAAATGGAGATATTTATCTACAAAATACTAAAAATATTATAAAAAGTGAGAAGTAAAATGAGAATGCCCATTATTAATTGTTTTGATTATCAAAAAAACTATGATTTTTATAAATCATTTACTAGTACAGAACCCCTAGAATCTTATAGAATAATGGATAAAATACGACAATTAGATTTTATACGTCTTACAGAAGAATTAAAGGGAACAGATGATGACTTCGAATTAATTAGAAATAAGACTTTACGTCTTATGAATAGGTTTCCTAAATTAAATGATAATAAAATTCAATCATCAAAATTTAGTGATTATATAACGAAGCTTCAATTTGAATTCACATTTTTATTAACATGGGCAAACAATAAGAAAAAATTAGATGAAATAATTAAATTTGAAAATAAAAATGTTTTAGATAATCTCAAAAAATATTCTTCTGCTCCAATATTTTTACCAATGCATGTTGGCCCATCATATTTTATTCCTGTAATGTTAGCCTATGATTTTAAAATATTAACTATGTTTAATAAAATGAATTTAGAGCAATTACGTAGTCTATGCTTTCCAAATATAAAAGAAAATATTATTGGAGTAAATGTTGATGAAAATCAAAAAATTAAGCATATAATTAAAAGTTTGAAAAATGGAATTAGTCTAACTATGTTTCCAGAATATAATCCCAATGGACAGGGAAATCATACTAAAAACGTTAATTTTTTTGGTAAAAAAATTAATGTTCCACTTGGTCCAGCAATATTAAGTAAGCTTTCTAATTCGCCAATGGTACCTGTATTCATACATTCTAACGGAAATGGAACATTCAATATTAAATTCTATGATTTAATAAAACCATGTATTGATGACGAATCAGTTGCTAATTCAATTGATAAAATTTGGGAAATATTGGAAAAAGAATTGGTTACTTATGATTATGGTGAATGGGAGATTTGGTATGATATTGAAAAACTACTTAAATAATAAATATAAGGTTAGAGATAGTGTACTTATTTATAAAAAATTTTCCATTATTAAAATATACTCATTAATTGATTTTAAAATGTTTGAATATGATGTTTTTGACTTTGTTCCAGAATTATTAACTATTTTAACTGGAGAAAACACAATTAAAGATCTTTCAAAAAAATTAAAAAAGTATGAAGAATTCTCAGAACAAAACTTATTAGCAGTACTAAATCAATTAAATAACGATAATTTATTAATCAATTGCACAGAAAACAGTTATAATGATACAAAATTTGATCGTCAGGTTAAACTCTTTGATGAACTGCATGCTTCATACCCATCTAGCTCAAAAAATGGAAATGAAATGCAAAATAAAATTAATAATTCTAAAATTAGTGTTATTGGTGCTGGCGGTTTAGGTACATGGGTAATAATGTCACTAGTTGCTTCTGGTATAGGACAAATAAATGTATTTGATCCTGATATTGTAGAAAAAACTAATTTAAATAGACAAATTCTTTACAGTGAAAATAATATTGGAAAAAATAAAGTTGATTGTATTGAGAACAACGTTAATAATATCAATTCTAAAACCATAATAAATAAATTTAAATTAGGAATAGAAAACGAAAATGATGTAAAAAAATATTGTAATGATTCAGATGTTGTAATTAACTGTGGTGATTATCCTGATGTAATGAGTTTATCTGATACCATTGCAAATGCTTGTCAAGAAATGTCAATTCCACACATTGTTGGTGGAGGCTATGGTGGAAATATAGGGATTCCTGGTGTATCAGTTATTCCTGGAAAAACTTTATCATGGTATGAAATCAGAAAAAAAGCTAAAAAAGATGATACAAAAGATTCTGACTTTGAATTAATAAAAGGTAGTGCTAACAAATCAGGAAGCTTAGCTTCAATTTCAGGCTTAATTGGAAATATGGTTGCTTTAGAAGCACAAAAAATAATATTAAGTTTACCGTTAGGATTTTCTAACAAATTTAAAGAATTAGATCTTATGAAAATGGAGTGGAGAGTTAAAAACTTTAAAGACTGATAGTGTAACTATATAAAAAGGTTGACGATAGAAACTTTTCACAGTTTCTATCGTCAACCTTTTATTATAATGTCCTGTTAGATTAAACATATTTAACTTCTAAATTAGAATTTGTTTTTTCACCAATTTCATTTAATAACTGAAAAGACGGATTCATTTCACCTGTTTCAATTCTAGAAATTGTAGATTGTGGCTTATCAACTAAAGTAGCAAATTCTCTCTGAGACAATCCTAGTTTAGATCTAAGATTATACACAGCATAAGCTGCTTGAGTTGCTAACTTTTCTTCTTCAATCGATTTTTTAAATTCTGGACTATTCTTTGATCTTTTAGCAATGTATTCATCAATTTTACTCATTGTCATTATCTTCCCCTCCTATTCAATCGTGATAAATAATTATCTATTAATAATTTTCCCTTTTTAATTTCTTTAACTGGTGTTTTTTTTGTTTTCTTTGTAAACCCATGAGTAATGACAAACTTATCATTTTCAATGTGGAAATATAAAGCCCTTTGAATGTTAGATGAAAAGTTAGATCTAATTTCAAATAAATTATCATCTAACTTTTTTACCCATTGCGTTCTTCGAGCTTCTAAAATCCCTTTGTCTTCTATTGAAGAGATCTTAAAAGCCAACTTAGCTGCATCTTTATTACTTAGTGAATCCAAAAACTTTTCAAATTCTGGATAATCATAATAATCAAATTTAAATTTCTTTTTTATTTTTCATGGCTTTATTATAGCTTATCCGCTATCAAAAAGCAACATTATCATTTTTTTCTTCTATTCTAATGTAGTTTCTAATGTAGTTTTTAATGATTTAAATCTTCTTTGTTGTGTTCTTACACTAATTCCGGTTTTTCGTTCAATCATTTTATAAGTCATTCCTTGTTTTCTTAAATCATATGCAAATCTAATTTGTTCGTCCGTATAAGTTTGTGGACGTCCTTCTTTAAAATATGGATCATGGACTTTAGCGTAAATCTTGCCCTCTTGAGTTCTAGTAACAATCATATCACGTTCAAACTGAGCAAAAGCACTAAAAATAGTAAATATCAATTGACCTGTGGGGGTGTTATCAATCATTCCCATATTTAAAATATTGACTTTAATATCTCTTTTAAAAAGGTCTTGAATAATTTCTAATGCTTCCCTGGTATTTCTGGCAAAACGATCTAACTTAGTTACTATTAATGTGTCTCCTGAACTAATTGTAGAAAGTAAATTATTAAATTCTGGGCGAGAAGTAGTTGTCCCCGTAAATTTTTCTTGATAAATTTTATCTGCGCCAGCATTTTTTAAGGATTCTATTTGATTTTCTAATTTTTGATCAGTAGTACTTACTCTGGCATATCCATACTTCATTTTTTAGGCTCCCTTATGACTATTAGTTATGACGTGCTGCAACTTCTTTAATTATAGGGTACAAAAAAAGAAGACACAACTGTTAAGTTATGTTTTATTTAAACCATCCAATTTGAATAATTAATTTAATATTTTTTATTGATAAATTACATTTTATTCATCGGACAAAATAATTCCAACTCCGTATAATATATATTGACATCTACACGTCTAACGTGTAGTATGAAAATATAGAAAAGGATATGAAACTAATTTTATGAAAATTAATTTTAAAGATAAAAATACCCAAAAATTATATCAAGGAAAACCAAATAAATTACCAACTGAAATACAAAAAACAGCTGCTATCAAATTAATAACCTTGTCGAGTATCAATAGCTATAACGACTTAAGAGTACCGCCATCTAATCATTTAGAAAAACTACAGGGAGATAGAGAAGGACAGTTTAGTATAAGAATTAACAGTAAGTATAGAATTTGTTTTTCAATTGGTAACAATGAATTAAATGATGTAGAAATCACCAATTATCATCATTAAGGAGGTATTATTTAATATGAATAATGCAGTAAAAATAACCATGGGTGAACTTTTAAAGGAAGAATTTATGATTCCTTATAATCTTTCAGCGTCTAAACTTGCTAGAGACATTGATGTACCCATTTCAAGAATTCAAGATATTCTTCACAATCGTAGAAAAATAAGTCTCGATACTTCAATCAGATTAGGAAAATATTTTGGTGCTACTGACACTTATTTTTTAAACATGCAAAATTCGATTGATATTCGCAATCTTAATAATGAAGAAATACAAAAATATAGTAAAATAAAAAGAATTGGCCATATTTTTGCATAAATCATCTTAGATATAACCAATTAAAAAACCTGCTGAAAAATAATCAGTAGGTTTTTCATTTTTCAATCATTAAAATTAATTATATAAACAGTTACGATAGTAGATTGTAACTTTATTTCTAATCAATATCCTTATGATAATTACTAATTTTATAATGATAACGAACAATAATAACTATCAAAATCAAATCAATTGCACCAACCATCAAAAAAGCCGGGAATAATGTGGCCGCTAAGAAAAAAGCTATCTCAACAATAAAAAAGCCAAGTCCTGCCGTTGAATCTGGAATTTTATCCGAGGTCAACGCTTGAATAATCCGCATTACTAATAAAGTAAAAAACAAAATAATTACTAATGATAGCTTAAATGAATATTTATTTTCTTCAAAATTTAACTGCAACAGAATTGAATTTAAAACAATTAAATAAATTTCCAATAAAAATAACCATCGAATTCCCATTACCTGAATTGGGCTCTTCATTTTAACATGTAATTCCCCAATTACTTGGTAATAAACGGCAGCTATCATAGCTGCAAAAATAATTCCCATAGCGAATTCAAATAACACCTTTGGTTCAACATGGTCAACCATTCCATATAAGCCTGCAATCATTTCACCTAAAGCAATCATAGTCATTAAACCATAGCGTTCCAAAAGCGAGTCTTTAAGTTCATAATTCATGTTGATTCTTTGATATTCTTGTTCTAATTTAGAATTGGTAAAGAAAATTGCACAACAATTTAAAACCAAGGCTGCGATTAATAAAATCACTTTAAAGGGTTCGTTAACTACTAAGCTAAGCAGTAAAAATACAAATGAAACACAAAATACCTGTGCATATCTTTTAGAAGCTGGTCCATGATCTTGGTCAACAAACCCAATCATTGTCCAAGCCATAATCAATATAAATTGGATAGGAAGTAATGATATGATTAATGGCTGAAAGTTGCCTAACATGGCCTGCGGAATAAAAATTGCCGAAATTCCAGTAAAAATCATTTGCAGATTGATAATGATAATATTAACAGCCGAATCATTACCATGATTATCAAAATAACCAGATGTTTCATGCCAGCTCCAAAAGAACCAACTAAAAATAATTATTGAATTTAAAATTACACTTAAAGAAAAATGTTCTACAACACTATCTGTGATTCTTTCGGTTACTACGGCAAAAATCAAATCATAAAACAATTCCAACCAACTAATTTTTCGATGACGAATAACATTTGTAATCACACGTGGTTTCCCAAAAAGATTAAACATAAATTCAGCTCCCTGATAATTTTATTCTACCACTAGAAAATAAATTAAAACGCAAATAGACGCATTCGATTAACTTAGAATGCGTCTATTTTTTTAAATTAATTATATTTTAAAACACTGGCCGATCACCATCAGTACCAGGTCTGTCAACACCGATACTCTCTTTATCATACAATTTAGGGTCTAAAATAATCTCAGTTACTAATTTGGCAACCCCTTTACGATTAACCGTTGTTCCTTTAAATGGTTGACCCTTTTGAGTTGTTTCAAAATCTGAATCATCACCATTGCCAAGCCATGCTAAACGAAGCGTGGTATAATCCAATCCTGATTTTTCTAATAATTCGTCTGATTCTTTTCCAACTGGCAAACCACTACCAACCATTGATTGGTTCCATTCGCCAAATTTACCTGGAACTTCGCCATAAATTCCTAAATCATTGATTGAAATTACTCGTTTCACGTCTTCAGCTTTCATAGCTGTAATTACATTTTCAATCAACTTAGGGGTACTTGTTGCTCCCATGGCCACAAATACTACATCTTGACCTTTCATAGCGTCTTGTAATTTAGCTTTATCCAAAACATCGCCTTCCACAAGAGTTACCTTAGGATTGTTAGCAAGCTTTTCAAGACGTTTAGCATCACGTAAGTATAAAGTTAAATGTTGATCTGGTTTAGCTAATAAATTTGCTTCTACCATCTGAGCAATTGATCCATTAGCTCCTAAAATTAAAGTATTAGTCATTTAAAATTCCTTTCTAGTGCAAATTCATTAAATTTTTAATTACTTTAGGATCACGATGGTCAAAGAATTGACTTTCTTCTTTATCAAGACTGGCAATTTTTTGCATATCATCAGCTGATAATTCAAAATCAAAAATATCAATATTTTCTTCCATTCGTGATTTATGAGTAGATTTTGAAAGTGGAATAATACCACGTTGTACATCCCATCTCAAAATAACTTGTCCCACACCTTTATTGTATTTGTTAGCAATTTCAGTTAAAACAGGATTTTTGAAAATGTCATGCTTACCTTCAGCAAATGAAGCCCATGCTTCTGGTTGAACACCAAATTCTTCTAAGTATTTAACAGATTGTTTTTGTTGATCCCATGGATTAATTTCAATTTGATCTACAGCTGGTTTAACATCGTTAAATAATGCCAAATTAGTTAGTTGATCGTCAGCAAAGTTAGAAACTCCGATTGACTTAACTTTTCCTTCTTTTTGTAAATCTTCCATCGCACGCCATGAACCAAATACATCACCATAAGGCTGGTGGATCAAATATAAATCTAAGTACTCCAATTGCAATTTCTTTAGAGTTTCTTCAAAAGCAGCCTTGGTTTTATCATAACCAGTGTCAGTTAACCATAACTTAGAAGTAATAAACAGGTCTTCACGAGCAACCCCTGATTGTTTAATTCCTTCACCAACTGCTTCTTCGTTAAAATAAGATTGAGCAGTATCAATTAACCGATAACCTACTTGAATTGCATCTGAAACTGCTTGAGCACATTCTTTAGGGTCACGAATTTGAAATGTACCAAATCCAACCGCTGGAATCTTGTTTCCGTCATTTAAAGTAAAATATTGCATAAATAATCTCCTCCTAATCAGTATACTTTCATGTTATACTTTCAAGTGCACTTTAATGCAACAGTAAAGTTTTATAATTTGATTTAAAGTGTACTTGAAGCGTTATAATCTTTAAAAGAAAGGAGCATATTATGAATATTGAAACAGTTAGCAAAGAATTCAATCTCCCCAAAGCAACTCTACGCTATTGGGAAGATGAGGGTTTATTACCAAAAGTCAGAAGAAATCAGAGCGGTTACCGAGACTACCAACAAATGGATTTAAATTGGATTTTCTATGTACAAGCCTTAAGAAAGGCAGGAATGCCAGTTGGAAAATTAAAAAAATTCATCAGTACTTATCGTGATCCGAATGCTGACAATGATCGAAAACAAATGTTGATTGAACAACGCAATGAAATGTTGAAACAAGTTAATGAAATGCAAAAAACCATTAAATATCTTAATTATAAAATTGATAATTTTGGTTCTCATATGTTGAATTATGAAAACGAAAAATTAATTTACGAACAAGCAGAAACAGAAGAAAAAGTCTAAATCAAAAGAGACAACTCACTTTAAAGGTGAATTGTCTCTTTTGATTTTGTTTAAGCAATTTGATTAGTAGGACGAATTACAATTTCATTAATACTAGTATCTTCTGGCAAATTAATTGCTTCAGCAATGGCTTTAGCGATTCGGTCAGGAGAAATGGCATAGTTTTTGTAAAATTCTTCCGTTCCCTTTTTAACTTCTGGATCAGTCATGTTAGCTACTAACTCAGTATTAACTGCACCAGGTGAAACAACGGTAACTCTGATACCTGATTTAGCAGCTGCTTCTTCTTGACGCAAAGCATCACTAATCATCCAAACCGCTGCTTTTGTAGCACTATAAACTCCACCATTAGCATGAGTTAAGTGGGCAGCAATTGAAGCAATATTAATATATTGGCCAATTCCTTGTTTTCTCATAATTGATAAAGAACTATCAATTCCGTTTAAGACACCTTTAATATTAACATCAATCATCATATTCCAGTCTTTTACTCGACCTTCAGAAAATGGTGATTGTGGCATCAAACCAGCCCCGTTCATCCAGACATCAATACGACCAAATGAATCAAGTGCTTTTTGCGCCAACCCTTTAACACTGTCTAAATCAGTCACATCTGTCTCTGCATAAATCGCTTGACCACCGGCATTTTCAATATCTTTTACTATTTTTTCCATTCGGTCTGCTCGTCTAGCTCCTAAAACAATCTGATTGCCTTGCTCTGCTAATAACTTAGCCGTAGCTTCACCAATCCCTGATGAAGCTCCTGTAATTACAATTACTTTACTCATAATCTTTCTCCTTTCAAAACTATAAACATAGTGTATTCCTTAAAGTGCACTTTATAGCAAATAAAAAGTTATCTTTTTTAAATTAAAACATAGACCACACCACTGTTCATTGGTATTTGGCTTAGCAATCCTAAACTACCACCTTGATAAAGATTTGAATTTTGAATAACTTTTACAATCAAATCAGCAATACTTTTTTGTGAAATAACAGTTTATTTATTAATTAATTTAGCATGTAACTTATTAATCTCTGAATCATTAGAAGCAATCCCAACAAAGTTAAGTCCAAAACGATTAGCAACATGCTTTAGGGTATTATAAGTAGATTGACGTGCTTCATCTTGATTGGTTTCTTGACCTTGGACGATGACGTATAAATCAGCACCCTTTAAATCATCATTGATTTGCAAATGATCAATAAAAGTCTTTAAATATCCAGACATATTTGACCAATAAACCGGAGTACCAATTACTATCACTTTAGCACCTTTCAACTTATCAAATACTGTTTGAAAATCACCATTTCCTTGACCAACTTGAGGAATTTTATAATCAGCTAGATTTATCTGATCGTATGATTTGTTGCCAAATAATTTTCGTGCCATTTCAGAAGTATTTCCATCTTGATTTTGACTAGCATTTAAAAATACTCGTTTTCCTTTTGTATCATTATTTTTAGGCTTACTAAATTGCATACTAGCTGAACTTGAACGTGAAGCTGCCGAATAAGAATTATGATTATTGACTAAAAAGGCACTGGTTACACCAATAACCACTCCAATAATTAAAGTACTCACTACCACCAGCAATTTATTCTTTGTTAAAGTTTTCATAATAGACCTCTTTTCTAATTTTTTTAATCATATACCTTCAAGTCAACTTGAAAGCAATAGTTTAAAAATAAAAATTGCGATAATAATATGAACCCCTTAAGCTGGGCAATAAATTTAATCTAAAAAAGATAGTTGATTATTAGGTATAAGATTAAAGTTGTTTATCAATCCCTTAAATCTCTTGGTAAATGATACTGACTATCAATTATGTTATTTAAATCAAAAAAGTTTTCTAACTACTTTCTTTTATTGATAAAACTGAAACTAAAAGAAAAGCTAGATCCCATACTTTAGGATCTATCTATGAAAAAAGAATAATTAGTAATGAACAACGAACTTTTGGATGGCATAAATTAAGCTACCATAACTATTGAAAAAATTATTACGAATCACTCCACCCCATCACAAAAAGCAAATTCAAGTCCTACCAACCTCAAACAAGAAAACAGTTTGCTAAACACTTTAATAAAATCAACCATGGAATTAGACAAAAGTACACCAACATCTTAATTGTAATTTAAATAAGTGATTCAAACTAATGGTAATAAATATGATATTCGTTGATAGCAATCATCATCAAAATAATCAAGATAATAATTAATAATGGATTTATCTTTTTCATAGTTTAGCTTTCCTTGATTTTTTAGGAAGAATAAACAATATCGTAACAACGACCACAATTAAAAGTAAAATAGAAATCCACTTCATTGACATACTAAATTTAACTACTGGATTATGAATTCCTACAGTTAAACTAGTGACTAAAGAAATTCCAAATGCTGCACCAATTTGATGCATTACATTTACAACTCCTGAAGCTGCACCAGCATTTTTATCGTCTACTTCAAAAATTCCAGCAGCCGTTAAAGGAGCAAAAGCCAATCCTTGTCCGACTCCTACAATCATCATTGGAAGAGCTAATTCTAGCCAATAGCCATGTTGGTAAAAAATCATTGTTCCCATTCCAATTAAAGTAATCATAATTCCTATTAATAACAACATTCCATTACCAAGTTTATTAGTTAATTTAGGAACTTGTAATGAAAAAATAAACGTGACAATTGTTAACGGTAAGAATGCAATTCCAGCAGCAAAGGGCGAATAGTGTAAATATTCCTGTAACATTTGTGGGGTAAAAAACCAAAATGCCATCATGGCTCCTGTAAAAGCAATTCTTCCAACATAAGCACCAACTCGGACCTTATTAAGAAAAACTCCCAGAGGCATAATGGGCTGACTGGCTTTGCTTTCTACTAAAATAAATAACAATAAAGAAATTACTGCAATAATCCCAAATAAAAGTGGTCCCTTTGCCCCATCAATTGCATAAATTAAACTTGAAACAGCGATTAACGAAAAAATAGCACCCAACCAGTCAAATTTGCCAGGTTGTTTGTTTCCTTCTGGAATAAATTTATATGACATAATTATCATGGCAATAGCAATTGGAACATTAATAAAGAAACCAAATCGCCAGCCCACCGTCGCTGCAAAAAAACCGCCTAAAATTTGCGAAACTGATTCGCCAACTCCAGCCATAGAACCATACCAAGCAACCGCTTTAGTTCTCTTCTTACCAACAAAGTTATCCATAATTAAAGCTAAAGTAGTTGGGGCAATAATTGCCGCCCCAATTCCTTGAAATGCTCTAAAAATAATCATAAATTCACCAGTTGTGGCTAAACCAACTAAGAGCGACCCAATGGCAAAAATAAATAAACCTAATTCAAAGATTCTCTTTCGACCAAAAATATCTCCAGCTCGACCTCCTAAAAGCATGAACCCACCAAAAAACAATGCATATGCATTCTGAATCCATGATAACTGAACTTCATTTAAATGCATGGTCTGTGCAATCTTGACAGTACCTGTAAAGATAATTGAATTATCAAGAATGATCATAAAATAACCAACTAAAATAATTCCTAAAATAATTCGTTTCTTCTTACTCATCAGAACTCCTTCTTTATCTTAAAATATTAATCATTCAATATATTTAAAAGTCTAATCCTTAAAGTAAGCTTTAATGCAACAATTATTTTTATCCTTGCCTTAAAGTACACTTTAGGTAGTAAAATAATTTCATAATTAAATAAAAGAAAGAAGAATTAACTTATGGAAAATGAAAAAGCATTAATTGCTTACTACACACGTACCGAAAACACTAAAACAGTTGCTGAATTAATTTGCAATGATGTTAATGGCACTTTATTCCCAATCGAAACAGTTACTCCGCAACCAAGTAACTATCAAACGCAAGTATCACAAAATTCCGAAGAACAGGAACAAAATTTTCTCCCTAAATTAAAAACTAAAGTTAATGATTTTGCTGCCTATAAGTATATCTTTATCGGAACTCCTACATGGAATATGGCTTTGCCACAAGCTGTAAAATCATTTTTAACTCAATATGACTTTAATAATAAAACCATTATTCCCTTTAATACTAATGGAGGATTCGGTGCCGGATCTACTTTTTCACAAATCAAAGATGCTACGCCTGGAGCAACTGTGTTAAAGGGTTTTTCAGTAAAGGGTGGCCAAGAAACTAATGGTGTTCTTTTAGCTATTAAAGGTAAAGAAAAAAAACAAGTCAAAAGTGAAGTAAAAAACTGGTTATCACAAATCGGATTTTAAACATTATATACAGGGTTTCATGGATTATTAGGATATTCAAAATCAATCAAGACTAATTTTATACTTTTGGTTGATTTAAGAAATAGTATTAATTTCAAAACTACTTTTAAAATATTCTAAGTAACTTTAGAAATAATCTAATAAAATTATAAAAAATACCCCCTAAAATTAGATTTTTGTCTAACTTTTATGGGGTATTTCACTATAGTCTTTTAATTTAAGTAATTTGTTAGTAGGACGAAGCACGTAGTATCTTTTGGCAATTAAAACATAGGCCGTGGTCCATTGGTATTTGGCTTAGCAATTCCTAAACTACTATCTTGATAAAGATTTGGATTTTGAATAACTTTTACAATCAAATCAGCAATACTTTTTCGTGAAATAATAGTTCCTTTAAATGCTTTTCCTTTTTCTGTTAATTCATAGTCAATTTCATTGTTATTATCCATATAGGCAGCTCTAATAATGGTATAATCCACATCGGAAATTTCAATCAACTTGGCTGCCCGTCTAGTATCTTCCATAACTTCATGACCAACCGAATTTTCAACCCAATTACCAAATGGATTAGGAACTTCATGATAAAGACCAAGACCGGTTACGTAGACCAAGCGTTTAACTTGATTAGCATCCATGGCTTTTAAAATAGTTTTAACCATTGGTTCAAATTGACCACCTAAATTAGCATACACGAGATCTTGATTCTGCATTGTTTGACTTAATTTTTCATAATCATTAACGTCACCATCAACAATTGTTTCTCGTTTGGAATTCAAATCTGTAATTCTTTTTGCATTTCTTAAATATAATGTCAGATGAACATCTGTTTCTGCTAATAAGCGTTGTTTTACTATCTGAGCAATTTATCCATGAGCTCCCAAAATTAATATATTTTTCATTATTATTTCTCCTATAACTAACAATGTTAGTTTAGTACTTATAGCTAGCTCTAAGTCAATAAAAAAGAACCTTCGTTATTAACGAAAATCCTTTAATCAATACTTTTAAGTTGTGTCTTGTCTTTATTACCGTTCTAAATAATATTAAGATTCGTCATATAATAAAAATGGCTTAACTATATTAATTAGTTAAGCCATTTTTATTTAAAACAATTTTTTTCAATGCTGCAAAAACATCGTTATCATTTTTCAATAGTATTATTTGTCCTAATTATCTCAAATAAATTGTAAGGAGCATGAATATATATCTACATATCTTTAAAATTCTTCGTATACAGCTGGATCTTGATTATGCGTTCTACCATTGGGTTGAGTTAAACTATTAATTGTTTCCATGTCATTATTATCGATTTTAAAATCAAAAATATTCAAATTGCCTAATTGGTTTTTATCATTAGATGCTTTGGGAATTGGTAAGGTACCCAATTGAATTTCCCAACGTAAAATCAATTGACATACATTTTTATTGTATTTATTAGCTAATTTATTTAAAATTGGATTTTTTAGCATCAAACTTGCACGACCTAAGGGACTCCAATCCTCAGTTAAAATATTATGCTTAGTATCATAGGCACGTTGTTCTTGTTGATTAAAATATGGGTGTAGTTCAATTTGGTTAATTACAGGAATTATACCAGTTTCTTGTTCTAGCTTATCTAAATATGGAGGTAAGAAATTACATACTCCAATTTCTCTAACTAGACCAAATTTTTTAGCATCGATTAGTGATTGCCAGGCTTCTACGTACATTTCTTTTTTAGGGTTAGGCCAATGTAGTAAATACAAATCAAAATAATCTAATCTACTACGGTAAAGAGATTCTTGAATAGTTTTAATGGCATTATTATGTTCATAATAACGACCAGGTAATTTTGAAGTAACGATTAGGTTAGAACGATTGGTATTTGAATTTTTAATTCCATTACCTAATGCCCCTTCATTTTCATAATTATAAGCATCATCTAATAATCGATATCCATTATTAATAGCTGACTTTATTGACATGGCACCAGAAAATCCATTTAGTTTATAAGTTCCGAAACCGATTTTGGGCAATTTCATACCTGAAGACAATGTATAATATTCCATTAACCTTTACCTCACTTTTCCTTTAATTATCTCATTAAATTATCAAAATAAAAGTTTTTGGTTTAATGATTTTAATTCAATAATTATTAAAAACAAAACAGCTTTTCTTTGCATTAAAAAATATACCTATCTCTTTAACTACGTTAAAGAAATTATGCTTAGAATATAAAACTTGTTTTAATTACGAAAGAATTTCAAGAAAAAAAGAACTTACCCCGATTGAATATCGAAATAAGTTCTTGAAAATAATTTAACTATAAAAATGTCTAACTTTTTTTGTAGACCATCAGTATGGTCTCTCTCTTTAAATTATGTCTTCTTTAAGTCTTAAATATTAGTTACTTAGTAATATAGATGATAAATTTCCGATACAAAAAAATTAACTATCCAAAGATTGATAAACATTTATTATAGTAATACTCTCTTTCAGAAAGTCCATTATAACCACCATTAACTCTCTTTGTTACTTGAGCAACAGAAGCACCTGCATCACATAAAGCATTCATTCCATTTGAATACCACCAAAATCCTGCACTTGCCCATGGATAATTTGCGGCTACATAACTTGCTCCTTCACTTAAAATACGACTATCTCCCATAAAATCAGCTAATTTTGCATAATTACTTCTACCAGTAGTTTGAATATAACCAGCACCTTTATATTTAACACCATCACCAGGATAAATATTACCTAAGTCCGTTCTTCCGTTATATTCTTCCCCACTACCTAACTCCTCAGTCCATTTACCTGCACCTGATTCTTCACTACACTGACTGAGAAAATGACAAATTCTAGCCTTAGTTGTAATTCCAAATTTGATCAAACAATTGTTCAAACCTTCAACCATTTTGTCAGTTACTCCAACCCATCCAAGTTGTAATAGTTGATTAGCAGATACATAAAGATTTCTCATATAGTATGTACCATCATCACCAAAATTATACAATTTTCCATCAATTGTCTGAAAACCAGACATAGCTACACCTTCATTATCGGTGTGATATGTGAGTCCAAATGCGTAAACCCATTGGTTATCTTGTCTAATTCCATCTTTAAAGTAATAATATTTGCCGTAATAAGTAGCAAATCCTGTATATAATTGTCCGTTTTCATACCACTTATTATCAATATATCCATGAAGAGGTGTCACAACTCCATTGCCATCAATTTTAATGGTATTTCCCGCTCCAAGATCCAATGATGCTTGATTGGTTCTCATATTATATGTGCCATCATCACCAAAATAATACATTTTTCCATCAATTGTCTGAAAACCAGACATAGCTACACCTTCATTATCGGTGTGATATGTGAGTCCATATGCGTTAACCCATTGGTTATCTTGTCTAATTCCATCTTTAAAGTAATAATATTTGTCGTAATAAGTAGCAAATCCTGTATATAATTGTCCGTTTTCATACCACTTATTATCAATATATCCATGAAGAGGTGTCACGACTCCATTGCCATCAATTTTAATGGTATTTCCTGCTCCAAGATCCAATGATGCTTGATTGGTTCTCATATTATATGTACCATCATCACCAAAATAATACATTTTGCCATCAATTGTCTGTAAGCCAGACATAGCTACACCTTCATTATCGGTATGGTATGTGAGTCCATATGCGTTAACCCATTGGTTATCTTGTCTAATTCCATCTTTGAAATAATAATATTTGTTGTAATAAGTAGCAAATCCTGTATATAATTGTCCGTTTTCATACCACTTATTATCAATATATCCATGAAGAGGTGTCACGACTCCGTTGCCATCAATTTTAATGGTATTTCCCGCTCCAAGATCCAATGATGCTTGATTGGTTCTCATATTATATGTGCCATCATCACCAAAATAATACATTTTTCCATCAATTGTCTGTAAGCCGGACATAGCTACACCTTCATTATCGGTGTGGTATGTGAGTCCATATGCGTTAACCCATTGGTTATCTTGTCTAATTCCGCCTTTGAAATAATAATATTTTCCGTAATAAGTAGCAAATCCTGTATATAATTGTCCGTTTTCATACCACTTATTATCAATATATCCATGAAGAGGTGTCACGACTCCATTGCCATCAATTTTAATGGTATTTCCTGCTCCAAGATCCAATGATGCTTGATTGGTTCTCATATTATATGTACCATCATCACCAAAATAATACATCTTGCCATCAATTGTCTGTAAGCCTTGAATTAGTTCACCATTATTATTAGAATAATAAGTTTTATTTTCATCATTAAAAAATTGATTTGTTCGTAGGTAATATGTATTATCATTACCAAAATAATAATGTTTGCTATTTATAGTTTGAAAACCAGACATAGCTACACCTTCATTATCGGTATGGTATGTGAGTCCATAAGCATAAATCCATTGATGCTCTTGCCTAATGCCATCTTTAAAGTAATAATATTTATTATAATAATTGGCAAAACCTGTATACAATTGACCATTGTCATACCACTTGTTATCAATATATCCATGAAGAGGTGTGACAATTCCCTCATTATTTGCATAATCTAAATTTCCATTACCCAAGTCAATATTCTGATTTTTCCTTAAATAATATGTATTATCATTGCCAAAATAATACTGATTTCCACCAATATTTTGGAATCCTTGGACTGCTATACCATTGTTGTCGGTGTAATAAGTATTTCCCCATTCTTCTTCCCATTGATTAACTTGCAAAACTCCATTTTTATAATAATAATATTTACCATCAATAGTTTTAAAACCATCTTGTTCAGAACTTAGTTGCTGAGAGTCGTTTCCTAACTTTATAAAAGAACTCGATTCATTTTTTAATTTTTCAGATTCACTTTTTATTGATACATCATCTTCATTATTTGAATTATCAACGTTATTTTTGACGTTAAATTGACTATTATTAAGGTTACTATCTTCAGACTGCTTATTATCTAAATTGTTATTTGTAACAGTATTATTTGATGTATCTTTATTAAGGTTACTATCTTCAGACTGCTTATTATCTAAACTGTTATTTGTAACAGTATTATTTGATGTATCTTTATTAACTTCTGGGCTTGTCAATTTATCACTTGAAACATTTTTGTCAGAAGTTAAATTGCTATTTATATTACTATTTATCTGATTGGTACTCACATAACTAGTTTTCACAGTATTATTACTATCTGAACTTGCATATGCATTATTAGTATATAAAAGTGCAGAACTAATAAAAGCTGCCCCTAACAAAATCTTTAACTTTATGTGTTTATTTTTAGTTAGTTCAATATACTGTATAATTTTCTTATTTAAACTATTGAAATCCTCATATTTTTTTAGCACATCTATCTCCTTAATGTTTTATTAACTATCTATTAACTTTTTTATAGTAACATATCATTAGCCATATATCTTGTAAAATGTTTCACAATGAATTTCAATTACTAATTAATTATATAAATCCAAAGTAAAAACAAATATAATGTTTTTACAATTTATTAAAAATGATTGAAAATTGATGTGATCTAATAAAGTTATACATTAGTAGTCAAACGGTTTTTGGGAAATGTATAATTTTTAGTAACCACCTCTTATTAGCAATTTGAATATAGTTTTTTAATTGTAAAAGTGTGTCTTGAATTTGTAAATTAGCAAAGATCAATAGACTATATTCTTTAAATGTTTTAAGTTGTGGCTTCTTTTTCGCTAAATTACAGATTTTAATAAATCGCTGTTCTTCTATTTATTAATTTAAAAATAACAAAAACCATCGTAAATTTTAAATTACGATGGTTTTATTTAACTATTTAGATTATTCTAGGATATGTTAACTAACTAAAAAGCTCTTAATTTTAGTCGTTTGCAAAAGGAAACTTATATTTAATTTGCCAGTGATCATAAGTCTTTTTTAAAACCTCTTTATAGGCTTTTAAAGCTTCTTTTTTATCTTGCAAGCTTACTTTATCTCCACCAGTTTTTTTAAAACCTTTATAATAATGAAATATTTCATCATTATTTTCAAATCCAACAACTAAAGGTGTATCAAAACTATAAGAATTATCAGTATTTCTTGGCATAAACTGGTACTTTCCATCGTAAAATGCAACAACTAACTTGCTTCCATCATTAGAACTACTTTCAATTCCAGCTCTTTTCATATCTTTGACAGTTACAGAGTCTGCAAAGGCATCAGTTTGCTTATCTAGGCTTTCGTGATTTTTGTAACTGAAGTAAAAGGCATTCTTACTTTTATACAAATTATATTGCCAATAAAGAGAAAGACTAATGACAAGTACCACAATGCTTAATGTAATCCCAGCTATTATAAATATTTTATGTTTCCTCACTACTTTTGTTCCTCCTCGTTAACTAAATGCCAAAATTTATCAGTTGCTTTAACATCTGGCCCATAGTAGGGAGTAGTTATTCTAATGGCAATGCTTCCTGGATCAGTGGTAGGCTTGAAAACTTGACGCTTAAATTCTTTTCGTCCTTCATTAATATTTCCGTCACCAAGTGATTTATATAGTTCGCACACACGATTGTTCCCAGAGTTTAGGTAATTACCATATCCATTTATACTTTTCTCTAAAGAATCGCCATTTTGCATACGGTTAGCTAAATTTAAGGCATCAAAATCGGATTTAACGTCATTAGAACTTATTCCCTTAGGTCCTGAAGCAATATCTCCTCGATACGTAGCGTCAGCTTTGACGTTGTTATCTGTCAACATATTTTTTACAAAAAATCCAGGTAATCCATTAGACATCACGAAGTAAGAGCGTATGGGATCATCATTATATACATTAATGGTCCCGAGACGCATCATAAAATTGCTAGCTTGATCGTTTATAGATCCAGTTAATGATGAATTAGTTTTATATTGATGTAGGATAACTGATAATGAACCCATGGTATGAACAAAATCGTTTTTTGCCTTTTTGCTTTTATTAATGTGATTTTTAGATAGATGATCAGAAAATCCACTTAAAAAATTCTTTGAAAATCCAGCTTTAGATAAAATATTAATAGCTTCAGGTGCTAATAACGTCCCACCTGCGATTCGCCATGGTTTTCCACTGTATGCGGTTGATAATGACGCAATAAAGCGTGCAAATTGATAGGCGGTTTCTTGCCTGCTCCATTTCATTTTGACAGCATATTTATTAAACTTTTGGGTAAATTCATATAAGTCTTCTGCAGTGTTATGATCTAGTCCATATGCTTTTTCAAAGTTTTTAATAATCGTTTTCTTATCATGTCCTTTCATCAAGGAAGAACTTGATTTAATTCCACTGCTATCAAAACTAGATTGGACGTGCATGGTTTCTTTAATTCCAGTTTCAAATAAACCACTAACCCGTTGATTATAGTTTCTTAAATCATCAAGTTCCTTTTCAATGGCATGTAAGCCTTCATGCTGTCCATCAATCTGCCATTGAATTTTAGAAGCAAAGCTCCGATAAATCAAAGATAAGTCAGAGTCATGAGCCTTACTACTTTTTCTTTGGTAATCATGTTGCATGTTTTTTAAATTACTAATTTGTTTTTGAATATGTGATTTAGTTTCTTCTAGATGTTCTTCATCAATGTGACCATAGTGGCTAACCTTTTGGTTAGCGCTCTTATACTTTGCTAAATCTCTTTTTAATTTATCAGTCGCTCTTTTTAATTCTTGAACTTTATTTTTAATTTGACCACTGAAAAGGTTTTTCCCGCTTTCGTAAGCTTTTCCAGTAATTCCATCTTGACCTACGCTTGATACTAATTGATCAATTCCACTTTCAGCCTGTTGAATAAAAGCTAAGGCTAAACTAATGGTTTCTTGTAAGGCGGAAATCATTTGTTGAGATTCACCGCTATCATATTTTAGTCCCATAATTATTCCTCTGCTTTATGTTCTAGTTGTCGTTTTTTGCCTTGAAAATATTCGTTTGTAGTTTTTGACATGGTTCCTAACAAACGGCTTAATTCTAAATCTTGAGTCGCCATGTATTCTGATAATCTTTGCATTTCAGTATCATCATTAGCCCCTAATGAATATAGGCTAGCCATGATCTTTTTCGACTGATTACGGAACTTTTGGTAATATGTATTTTCTTGCTCTTCCTCTTTAGCTTGCTCGTTTTTTAAATCATCGAGCTGTTCATTTAATTTTTTCTGCTTACTTTTATTATCCATTATTCAAATCCTTGAGCTAAACTAGCATCATCATTATGTTTTTTAGAGTCAATTTTAGTAAAAGCAGTTGCTTTATTTTGAATCATTTTTTCCATTGAGTTAGTTGTTTTAGCTAACTTTCCAATGCTCTTATTACCAGATTTCAAGCCGTGAATGTTGCTATAACTAGCATTTGGTTTATTAACGTTGATCGGGCTAAAATGTTTTAACCCGCTTACAGCTCCTTGAATTGCATCACTATCAGAACTAATTTTTACCATGCTTGCACCCCTAAGTATTATTTAATCCTATTCTAATAAACTACATTAAATATGTACACATATTTAACCACTTGCTTTACAAGTAAACTAAATAAAAAGAGCCACTTAAATTGGATTCCCAATTTAAGTGGCTCCATTCACAATTCATTTAAACTTTATTTTATATGTTTTTGCTACCCTTTCTTATAAATCAGAGTAATCCCAAAATATCCATAATTCCTGAAATTAATAGTAAAATAATACCTGCTTTTGTTATTTAATTATTACTTTTTTGGTCTGTCTTAATTTAGTTTTTCTTCCGTGATTGCACAGGTTTAATGTAAGTCTTAAGTTGTGTCTTATTCTTTTTTTATTAGAAATTTTACGATTCCTTATAGATATATTCTTATTAATGTTTTCATATACCAACATTACAAATATTACATTAATTAGTTTAATGTTAATATTTATTTTTTCTGAAGCCACATAAGCCTAAAATACTTAACAAGATTGCACCCACTATTGACAACAAACTTGAAACTTTTGATTCTTCCCCAGTTTGGGGTAAATTATTTTCACTATTTTGATTAGTTTTTATCTTATTGTTTACTTGACCACTAACTTTTTTAGTTGAAGAATTATCATTTTCAGTAGTTCCATCAATAATACTTTTATTTGTAGTGCTGTTTTCTGAATATTTTCCATTAGTTGAAGTATCACTACTATGATTGCTTGGTATATTATTGCCTGGTACGTTATTATTAGGAATATTTCCCCCATTATTACTTGGTATATTTGAATCTTTTTCAACTAAAATAATAAAAGTTTCTTTAGTCCCAGACAGTGTGATGATTTTATCATTATCGTTTACTAAATGATATCCTGAGGGAATATGACTAGTAATGTTTTCAGTATCACCCGGTTTACCAGTAATGACGAATGGGCTGCTAACTACATTCCCTTGTGGATCTTCAAAGATAATTGAATTAGCCATACTATCAGTATCATTTGTTCCAACAAATAAAGTAGTTTGTGCTAATTGACCTTCAAAAAGGTACGTACAAATATAAGTCCCCTTTACGTTATGGATATCATCTAATGTAACAATTGATGATGTTCCATCATCATTAACCCGTGCAAATGAGATAAACTTAACATCATTTTTATTATTGTTTAAAGATGTTAAGGTAGTCTTCAAACTTCCATTGTTTAAAGCATTTTGGACATTAATGTTATTACCATTTTCATCAATAATACTTTTGATACTGTCAATTGGTTTCCAATCATTCCCTGTTGATAAGGTTTCTGATGGATTAACGTTAATTTGTGCTTGTCCTTTGTTAGCTAAAACAGTTACGGTAACTGTTTTACTTTGACCATCGGCAGTTGTAATCGTTACGGTATAAACCCCTGGTTTATTAACATCTACTTTGGAAGTATCAATTGTAACTGCTTCTGAATTACCAGCTTTGTCAGTAGCACTGGCATCAAAGTCAGCATTGTTTAATTGATCACCAGCATAAATAGTTACATCTTTACCAGTAATTGATTCCTTGTTAGCTAAAACAGTTACGGTAACTGTTTTACTTTGACCATCGGCAGTTGTAATCGTTACGGTATAAACCCCTGGTTTATTAACATCTACTTTGGAAGTATCAATTGTAACTGCTTCTGAATTACCAGCTTTGTCAGTAGCACTGGCATCAAAGTCAGCATTGTTTAATTGATCACCAGCATAAATAGTTACATCTTTACCAGTAATTGATTCCTTGTTAGCTAAAACAGTTACGGTAACTGTTTTACTTTGACCATCGGCAGTTGTAATCGTTACGGTATAAACCCCTGGTTTATTAACATCTACTTTGGAAGTATCAATTGTAACTGCTTCTGAATTACCAGCTTTGTCAGTAGCACTGGCATCAAAGTCAGCATTGTTTAATTGATCACCAGCATAAATAGTTACATCTTTACCAGTAATTGATTCCTTGTTAGCTAAAACAGTTACGGTAACTGTTTTACTTTGACCATCGGCAGTTGTAATCGTTACGGTATAAACCCCTGGTTTATTAACATCTACTTTGGAAGTATCAATTGTAACTGCTTCTGAATTACCAGCTTTGTCAGTAGCACTGGCATCAAAGTCAGCATTGTTTAATTGATCACCAGCATAAATAGTTACATCTTTACCAGTAATTGATTCCTTGTTAGCTAAAACAGTTACGGTAACTGTTTTACTTTGACCATCGGCAGTTGTAATCGTTACGGTATAAACCCCTGGTTTATTAACATCTACTTTGGAAGTATCAATTGTAACTGCTTCTGAATTACCAGCTTTGTCAGTAGCACTGGCATCAAAGTCAGCATTGTTTAATTGATCACCAGCATAAATAGTTACATCTTTACCAGTAATTGATTCCTTGTTATCATCATTAATATTTCCCCATACCCATGTTCCAGGAGTCATTTGATAAATTGGATCATTTCCCGCATAGGGATTACGAGGTATTTTTTTACCATTAGGATTATCTATTGTTCCAGATCCAACTGCTTGCCAACATTTAGAAGGGTCTCCAGGATCTCTCAAAACAGGATCATAAGAATCATCTGTTGTATTAAAATGTACATTTTTTCCAATTTTAATAATCCTAATGGGTTCAAAATTACCATAATCGGTTTGAAGCATCATTGCTGTTTTTGTGTTAGGAGTAATTGTCCAATTAGTAAAATCTAATTCTTCAACTCCAGAGTTAATAAACATCCATTCCATAGTCACAACTTTGGATGTATCCCAATTACTTACATTAATTTGTTTTAAACTTTTCGCTTCATCAAACATCCATTTCATACTAGTAACGTTAGCAGTATTAAAATTACTTACGTCGAGATTAATGAGATTACCATCATCACAAAACATTAATGACATATCAGTAACATTGGTTGTATCAAAATTTTGTTTAATGCTTGTTAATTTTGAATTAGTTGCTCCTATAAGAGAATTTGTATAAAACATTGATGACATGCTAGTAACATTACTGGTATTCCAGTTACTTAGATCTAAAGAAACTAATAAAGAATCCTTGTAAAATAGATTATTCATACTAGTAACTTTAGAAGTATCTAAATCATTTATGTCATTTAAATTAACTAGGCTGGTATCACCATAGAACATGCCTGACATATTTCCAGAAATAGATAAGTTTTTAAAACCAGTAATTTCTGTAAGATTAGTTAAATAACCAAAAAGAGTGGGTATACTTGCAGTTACATTTGGGTCAATTTTTATACTAAGTATATCCTTAGCAATTAATTGTAGTTTACTATCATAAACAATAGCGTCCATATTTCCATTTAAGATTTCAAGTTGTCCATTATTGCTATTAAAAGAATATGTTGCACCATTATCCATTGTTCCTGTGTGAACTTCATTATTCGAATTAGTAGCAAGAACCACATTTGAAACATTGTTATTAATAAATTGAGCTGGAACTGAATTATCATTATTTGGATTGGCGGTACTTATGGAATCTTTAACTTTATTATTATCTTTTGAAAATTGATCGCTTATATCAGTAATGTCATTTAAATTATATGTACTGTTTTTATCAGTTTCATTTGTATTTGTTTCTTTACTATCTAAGCTATTGGTAGATTGTGTATCTTCATGATTATCAAATAAAGAAACTTGATTATCATTTTGAATTCGATTATAAGTTTCTTTACCATTACTATCACTTGAGTATTGGACATTTTTTTGAGTTTGAATTGGTGTAGCTTTTTTTTGTGTTGGTGAATTAGAAGATACAACCACATCACTTGTTTTTTGGTTATTATCAGCTGAAACAGCGTCTGCGGTTTGCTTAATTTGTGCAGTGTTACTTGAAGTATCATTATTTTGTTTATTGTTGCTTGGAGTTAGCACAACATTTTCACTAGTTGACGAAGTTGCTGCAGTATTTTTTATTTCGGTGGCTTGAATATTGTCATCAGTGGATTCCTTTCCACTGGTTGAAGTTGTAGTTAATGTATCAGCATGTACATTCTTGCCATTTGATAAAAACGTTCCACCAAAAATTCCAGCAGAAAACATTGATACCGTAATAGCACCAAATATCCAACTCTTACCGGATTTGTACATCTTGTAATGTATTTTTTCACCATCATTATTAAACATTTAAAATCTCCCTTTATTATATAATTTGCTATATTTAATTTATTACTTTCTAAATATAACCTATAATTAAAAAATTTTCTCAAGGACTATTTTTATAATTGCTAAAAATTAGATTAAAACATAAACCTTATATAGCATTTACACTTGCTAATTTTATTAATGCATAAATTAACAAAAACTATGATGTAATAAAAATGTAACAATAATGTGGCATATTAAAATTAAAGGTGGTTATTAATTACGTGAAAACTAGACATACCAAAACCAAACAAAAAATAGTAATCTCATTTTTAAATTTATCAAAACGTAACCCATTAAGTAAAATAACAATTAAGGATATTACTGTTACAGCAGGAGTTTCAGAACCATCATTTTACAATAATTTTAAAAATATCAGTGATTTAATTAACTATACTTTTAATGATATTGATAAGAAAACATACTTAGCCATTATAAATAAATTACATACACCCAAAAATAAAAAAGATGCTATTGAATTGATTTTTATTATGTCTAATGAAATTTATAAAAATAAAGATAAAATTAGAGTTGCCTATAACAAAACTCTATACGGTCAATGGAAACATTATTTACTTAATAAGTATTCAGAATTAATTTACATAAACTTTTTTAAAACAGGATTAATCAAAAAGGGAGATATAAACTTAAAAACAGCCAGCGATTTATTTACTAGAACTATCTTAGCAAGTATTCAAATATGGATTACAAAACCAGTTCCAGAGTCTCCTGAAATATTCTCAATTAATTTAATGAATATATTATTTACTCCATACACACTAAAATTACTAACTAACAATAGTGAAAATTAAACTAGATTGATTATACACAAAAGTGACTAACAAAAATCAATAGCGTTTTAATTTTTAAAAATAACAAAAAATCATCGTAAATTTTAAGTTACGATGATTTTATTTAACTATTTAGATTATTCTAGGATATGTTAACTAACGAAAAAGGATCATTCATTTTAGCCGTTGATGTGAACTCATAAAGTTGGACACATTATTTAGTTTTTCTAGGAGACAAGTTTTCGATATTGAATCGGAGACTTGCCTCCTAGTTTTGTTTTAATACGAAAATTATTGTAATAATAAATCCAACTTAAAATAACTGATTTTGAAACTTTATATTTTTGGGACAACGTAATTGCCCCAGTACCAGTGAAATATTCTTTTATAATTTGCTGTTTTAACTCGTAATTTATTTTTGGCATAACAAAAACCCAATAAGTTAGATTTTTGTCCAGCTTATGGGGTTCATATCACTGACTTAAATACAAAACAGCTACGTTTATTTTAAAATAAACGTAGCTGTTTTGTATTTAATGCTTCCTTTTTGGTCAATAAGTCAAATTGTTCTTGATATTGCGGATTATTTTTAATATTAAATAGTTTATTCGGCTTTTTTAACTGTACAATCCTACCATCTACTAATTTGACTTTGTATTGATAAACAGTATAAGGGCAAGCTCTAGACGTTGCATTATATTCAACAATGTTTCCTGCATTCAATCGTTTAACCTCGTAGGAATTAAAAATATGGTTTCCAAAACTTAATTTCATTTTTCGCTCCATGAAAATATACTTCTAATTAGAATTGAGATAAGAAAAAGAGTTTTAATCTAGAACTTTTTCCTTATGATTATGAAATAACTCTCCACGGTTTTATTATAGTTTACTTGAGTTAAAAAGGAAGGTTAATTTGATGTATAAGTTAACGATTTTGATAATCAATATTTAATTATGAAATTATTTAAATTAATTTTCAAAAAATTTATGAGTGAAAATTAATCTCTCTAAAACGAGTCAGCAGACATAAATCTTTTTTAAACCAATTTTTTCTTTAAAATTTACTTTATCACTTAATTCATCTAATATAACAGGAACTTTTTTATTTTCAACAAGCCCTTTACTACGAGAATCAACAATAGTTTTTTATAAATTATCTAGGTCTGCCTAGATAACAACCGATATATTATTTGATAAGTAACATTAGACAATGATAAATAGATATGGCTCCTTTATGTTTCTTTGTTAATTAGTAGTAGTAAAATAGTAAAATATATTTTACTATTTTACTACATGATTATTATCATTTTTTCCTTCTGTCTCTAGCTTCATATGTATCCATATACATATTGTACATAGTTCTTTGTCTACCAGTAAGTTTTTCCTTTTCTCCATCAAGTAAAAAGTCTAAAAATTCATTTTGTGTATTAAAACCTAATGAATTTTGTAATGCATTTAACTTATGAACTTTTTCTTTTTCTACTCTAATGGTACTGTATGTCTTTTTTCTTTTTTTCTTTTTTTCAGTGGTATTATCTGCGGTATATGTTAATTCTGGTTTTGTAATAGTTGTTTCTTCTACATTTTTTGGTGTTCTTGATTTATTAAATCTTATTTGACTCATAATTAATGTTTAGTCCTTTCAATAACTTCTGATGTTATTTGGGTGTACTTGTAGTGTAACTTTGTATCATGGAAATCCCAATTAGACGTATGATTTTTTTCTGAAATTCCAAGCCTATCATATCTTTTTAATCTTTCCATATGTTTTACGATATTATCAAAAACCATGTCCTCACCAAATATATTTTTTGCTTCAGTTAATATTGAATTGTCTACTCCAGCATTATTTTTTAATAAAACTGGTAAAACACCAGCTACATCAAAATCAGTATTTTGATAATTATCATAAAATGATTGTAAATATTCAAAAAATGCTTCGGCTCCATCAAGTGATCTTTGTTGAGTTTGTAATACAACAATTACGTAATCAGATGCATATAATGCTGTATCAGTATAGATAGAAAGGGTAGGAGGAACATCTAAAATTATGTAATCATAATTCCCCTCTACAGAATTAAGAAGTGATTTAAAATACCTAATTCTTTCTTCTTTGTATCCTTCAATTGTTGGTAAAAATTTTTGCTCTAAGAAATCGGGGTAGTTTGTAAAGTCTTGATATGATGGTAATAAATCTAAATTATTCATTACATTAACTATTGCATCATCTATAGATCCTTCTTTTAATGCAACCATCATAGTTTTATCCATTTTAAGATCTTTATTATTTTGAAGTTTATAAGTTCTTCTTAATAATTGAGTTGAATTTGATTGAGGGTCTAAATCACAGACCAAGGTTTTATAGCCCATATTTGCTAATTCATATGCAGTCATTACAGAATTAGTGGTTTTTCCTACGCCGCCTTTAAAATTACCAAAAACTATTTTTTTACTCATTTTTATCCCCTTTAAAAAGATTACTACTTGTATATTGAACTACATTACTACATTTATATTATACTACATCACTACATAGCTAATCAATATACATTACTACAAATAGTAATGATAACTCGAACTTCCCTTATTACTTACTGTTAAATCAACTTTAATTTTAAAGTAGACAAAATAAAAATTATGCTTTTTATTAAAAATTACTATTTGTATTCTTTACTATTTGTATTCTTTACTATTTGTATTCTTTACTATTTGTAGTAAACGAGCAAAAAGCTGTTGCAATCGTTATTATAGTAATATATATTTAACGTAACAAAAAAGTCGCACCTAAAAGGTATGACTTTTATTCAAAATAAAAAGAACGTTGATTAAGAAATATTGGTAGTACTTCTTAACCAGCCATACAAGTGAACACCCACTTGTGACTCTTTAACGTCCTAGTTATATATTTAATATTTAAATGTACTTATATAATACATTCTAAATGCCAAATATGTCAACATTTCATTATCTTTTTTAGATAGTAAGTGCGTTTTTAGAGGAACAGGTAAAAATTACTTGTTCCTCTTTTTGTTTGCATTTACTTACTTAATTAGAATTCAGTACATATGATGATTAAGATCAATTACTGAAAAGAGGTGAAAATGATGACCAATATTGATAAAAACAAATTACATAGTATTTTAAGATTAATTTTACATAATGGATTAACGAAAACAAAAGTTAAAAATTCAAATAAAGTAGTTCCCTTAACTAATAGAAATGACAATGATAAAAAAGGAGCAATTGCTGCTTTCCGTAGTAAAGAAGCTATGACTAAGGCACAAGGCTTTCCTATTAGTTCTTACGAAGCTTTGTTTGAAAATGATAATAAACTTACTCATTGGACACCTAATGAATTTTCTTGGCTTGGTTATACAAATGATAAACATGAATTAAAAGGTCATTCAGAACATAATTTAAATCAGATTAATACCTTTGTAGTTGATATAGACTTTAAAGATGCAAAAGAGCGTGACTTGAATAAAAATAAAGTGATGGAAAACCTACTACTTGGGTATATTATTTTTCCCACTTTAATTTTAGAAACTGATAAAGGGTACCAGGTTTACTACGTTTTAAATAATCCTGCATTTGTCAGTAAAAAGGGTATCAGGTATCCAGTTTTAGAAGTGGCAAAAATGATTTCTAGTAATATTAAATCAGCAATCAAGAGTGAGCTAGGTCAGGTTGACGTCGGTTGTAATAATTTTGGTATTTTTCGAATTCCACGTCAAGACAATGTAATTTACTTTGAACCAGAAATGACAGTTAGATTTTCTGAAATATTAAATTGGAGTAAAAAATATTACAAGGAACATCGACCTAAGCTCCAAGTGGTTAATTCAGACCGAGTTTCATATGGTCAACAAGTAAAACAACCATGGTTTGACTGGTTGCTGCATAAAACTGATATCAAGCCTGGTATGGGAATTGGTAGACACAATACCATTCTTACATTAGCATTAGCTTGCTATTCATCGAAAATGACAGAATCAGTTTGTTATGATCTTTTAGACGAATTTAATACTAATTTGAAGGTGCCACTCAACCAACGTGATCTAAATCGTTGTGTGAGAGACGCTTATTCAGGTGTATATCAAGGTGCTAGTTCAATTTACATTAAAGAGCTAATTGAGACCTGGGCAACTACGGAAGAACGAGCTAAATTAAAACAAGCCAAAAATAAAAGCTGGTATAAATTTGCTAAAAAACGTGAAGATCGTAAGTATTCACATCAAAGTGAATGGAAACAAGATTTAATTAAATTATTCAATCAAAAAGCAACTGACCATGAAGGAGTTGTAATTTCAACCAGGAAAATCCAAAAAGAGTTAGGAATTAGTCCTAGCTCATTAAGTCGTGTGTTGAATTCTTTAAAAGATCATAATCAATTGATTGTAAAAGATACTGGTCATAATCACGCTAAAGCATATGTGACGTTATATGCCCTTGTAAGGCAACTACAGACCAAAAAAGAACAATATCGGGTAAATCTATTTAACCAGGTTACAGAGCAAGAAATCAAAGAAATTAACACTTTAAAAGAACAAATAACTAAATTAAAAAATGAAGATAAAGTAGCTATAAACCTTGATATTGGGGAGATTAATACGGGATAGAGGCAAGTGCTACCAATTGCCAATAAGATATTTCATGTATCCTGTTTCTTTAGCTTTTGTTTTAGTTATTATTTTAACTAATTTAATTCTAAAATAAAAAAGACCCTTGAATTATTAAGAGGTAGGTCTTATTTTATGAATTAAATATTATTTTTTCAGGAATTCCGTATGCTATTTGAAGGTCATTTTTAGTTAATGCTGGGATATCGTATTGTTCTTGATAGAGTGATTTTAGTAGTTCAATTGCAAATTGATCAGCTTGGTACTCGAATTTATTTTTGATATTGCAGTTGGAAATGTAGTAAGTTGCTAGTTCTGTGTGTTCTAATGCATGGCATAGTTCATGAGCACAGACGAAATATTTTTTATCAATGTTTTTTAAACTGATATCTAGCAATATTATTGAACGATTGAAATATTTGACTGCTTCACGTTTAGGTTCTATGTCAAAATTTTTATATTTGACTTCTATGTTTTTAAATTCTGCTATTTTAAATGGATCGAAAGTTTTAAGTTGTTTTCCAATATTTATAGCTAGTGTTTTATACATATTCATAGTTATCTAATTCCTTTATCACGATCTTTCTTAAGTTCTTCCCAGAAAACTTCGGTTAAGATCTTTTTAACTCTTGTTTTTTGTGATTTATTTAATTCAACGCCCTCAAATGTCATTGCACCATTTGTATCTAAAAACTTGTCTAATTCTAAAGCATCATGATTAGTAGCCCAATTAGGTTTATTTCTTTCATTTCCTAAAAGATAATCTGAGGTTACTCCAAATATATTTGATATCTTATTTAAAGTCTCAAGGGAAGGTTGTCTGTTTCCCAGTTCCCACGCACTTATAGTTTTTGAAGAAACGTTTAATTTTTTTGCTAACATAGATTGACTTAGATTACTTTGTTTTCTTAAATCTCTTAGTTTTGTTTGAAACATTTGTATTCTCCTTTAAGTAGATAAATAATTATTTATCTACTACTTGTAGCCTAAAGCATAAAATGAATTAAATGTTAAATATCTACTATTGGTATATATTCTTATTGTAACTCTACTTATGGTAGAATAAAATTACTTGAGTAGGAGGTTGAGCATGAACAAATTGAAAGAATTAAGGATTAGTTCTCATTTAAGTAAGTCAAATGGATTTAGCCACAAAATTGAATGTTAGCAGTAAAAGTATTAGTGCTTGGGAAACTAATAGAAGAGTTACACGATATAAAACCATGCAAAAAATTGAGGATTTTTTTGGAGAAAAGAAAGAGTCTATTTTTTTTGATGCTTTTCACTATAATTAGTAGAGTTTTGCAATGATTTAGCTACTTTAAGTAGATCAAGGAAGGGGATTATTGATGAAAGATATTACACATGATAAGTATACGCAGGAAGTTGGAAAATTAAGTAATGATTTAAATGTTATTACGGCTGAAATTAAAGGATATCAAAATATGGCCGGACAAGCTGTTTTTGAAATTGGCCGACGCTTGAAATGGGTTAAGGATCATGATTTAGCGCATGGAGAATGGCTAACCTGGCTAGAATCTATGAATATTGGAGATTCTTTTGCTAGAAGATCTATACAAATATTTTCTGAATTAGGAGATTCAAATCAGGCGCCGGCGCCTGATTTGAATATGAGTGTTCTCTATGAAATTGCAACTCTTCCACCGGAAGAACGTAATAAAGAACATTTTACTAGTAATGGGGAGTCTAAACTTCCTGAAGATATGACTAGACAAGAGATCAGGGACTTGAAGAAACAATTAAAGGAAGCTAGAGAAGGTCAAAAGCAAACTGAGATAGAACTTAAGGAAACTAGAGAAAAGGACGCAGATCGGCAATATGAGCTTGCTATGCAGCTAAATGCAACTAACAAAAAACTACAAACTTTAAATGAAAAATTAAATAGCGAAAGAAGTGACTATGAAGAACAATTAAAAAAAGTTGAAGCTGCTACTAATACAGAAATTGTAGAACGAATTAAAGAACCTGGTGATTATCAAGATTTAAAACGTAAAATTGCGATGAATGAAATTCAAATTAAAGGTGACAAACGGGAAAAAGTGGAGTTGTATAAGTCAATTGATGTTTTAAAAGCACGAGCAGCTAAATATGCCAAAACTGAAGTTGAATTTGAACATAAGCAAGAGAATGTGGAACGTTTGAAACAAACGATTGATAATTTACGTGAAGAAAAAGAAGTTCGGCAAACTGCTGCAAAAGTTACCAAGGAATTAATTGAGATGGTCGGAAAAGGGCATAAATTAATTGATGAATTAGAACTAGTTACCTTTGATCAATATGATGAAAACTTAGCTTCGATAGCTAAACTTGCTGATAAATTATCGATTTTTAATGATGAGTTAAAAGATGAACTGGATCGAAAATATGGAATAACGGCATAACAAAAGAGGTAATTTACATGATAAGAATTTATGCATTACAAAACCTCAAAGGTCATCAAATTGTTCCTAAAATTTTTAAAACTAAGGCTTTGGCATTCCAATATTTAAATAAAAAATATCCAATCTTTTATGAACGAGATGATAAAAGAGGTCATTATTTAGGAGGATTTTCGGCAAACATTCGCACCTTACTGCATACATTTAGAATAGTTAGTGTTGAAGTTAGTAAGCAAGATTTAGTCGAACTGGGAGATAAATATTACTGACAAAAACAAAGTATCTCAGATTTTCCGAACACGAATTTGGCTTAGAAATTTGCCAAAAAATAAATTGAGAAAGTTAAAAATGACATTGAAAAAATAGAAATAAAATTGCTAAAAAAAGATGATAACTTGCAAAGTTTGAAGAGTGATATTGAACAAAATCAGCAAATTATTGGGGAAAATAAACACGGAATTGAAATTGGAAAGAAAAAAATTAAGTTACTAGAAAAGAAACAAAAAGCAAATGAAGATGGTCAATTTAAAATGCCACCTAAGCAACAAATCACTAAAATTGAGCAAGCCCATCATTAGTAGAAAAGGTCAGCAAAGTGTCGGCAAACCGTCAGCAAAGTGTCGGCATAAGGTCAGCAAAGTGTCGGCAAACTAACAATCGTAGGTCTCTTAGGAAACGTTGGCACTGCCAACTCCACGAGGTACGAGGGGACTGTTTCCCTTATGCTCATTCAATAATGCACTATTTTTAGGGATTTATTGAATCGGATTGATTTAGTAAATTAATCCGATGATGATTTTAAAGGAGGTTTTATTATGATTCATGCTACGGAAATTAAAGTTAAGGGCGTTCCTTATGAAGCAAAGCAAAAGCTAATTATTATTGCTAAAGAAAATGGTTATGATAACTTATCCGAGTTTTTAAGAAATCAATTTAAAGTAATTGCTAGTAATGGAGTTCCGTTTGGTAGAGAAAAGCCTAGTCAATTATTACTTGATCGGATCGATAAAAGAATTGATAATTTAACTTTTGCAGTTAATGAAAATAATCAAATTTATGCAGCAGACAAAGAAATTTTAAAAAGCATCTTAGGAGATGATTAGGATTGGAAGATCGAAGGATTACCGTTCGACTTAATGAAATTAATGATAAAAGATTTAAAGAAATAACAAAATATTTAATGGGTAATGAAATATTGAATAAAAATTCTACCAATGAAATCATGAATTTTATAATTAAAACTTTTTATCAATTATTTATTTTGAATGTAGGAAGTAAGTATTCAACCCAAATTAATCTTTATTTGAAAGCAAAGCAAAATACTAATTCTGTTAAAAATAGTGCTGATCAAATTTTAAAAAGAAAAATGGATTTTGTGGAAGATGATCTTGAAACAATGATGTATATCTTATTGAATATAAATCGATCAATTAATGCCATTGATTATGATCCAGATGGAGTTTTTGATTCAGTAATTGATCCAGATAATCCTTTTAGTAATTTGATTAAACAATCAAAGAATTCAGTTAATCGTGATAAGAAAAAGTTACATGTAAAGAAGTACCACGATGAGTAATAGAAAGGAGCAAAAATGAGTCCAGAACTAATTCAAAAAGTTATAGAATTAGACCAATTCGATTGCAAGGAACATCATTGGTTTGAAGAAATTGGTGATTATGATGAAAAAACAAAAACCTTCCAAAAGGTAAAAGATTTTGAAAGGTTTGATGAGGCTGACCTTGAGAGAATAAAAAAAGAACGCGAACTTTATGTTGAACTTGTTGAGTTGAGAAATGTAAATTTTGAATCAAGTGGTTATTCTGATAAGAACAAAATTTTTGAAAAAGCAATGATGTTGGAAAGTTTTGGATTAACTACTAAACAGATTTGTCAAAAATTAAAAATTAACGAAAATTTTTTGAGAGCAAATAGAGAAGAATATAAAAAATATAAAGCAACTAAAAATCAATGATTGAAAGGAATGAATGTATATTGTTTAAATCTAAAAATTTAAGAAACATTGCAAACATGATATTAATAATTATTTTGTCTACTATTTTTATCATATCTAGCAGTTTATCCTTTCTATTACTTGCTATTAATTTTCATGATTTTTTATGTCATAGTTTTCCAAATAAAACATTAATGTTATTCATGTTATCTATTATGTTTATTTCTATTTTCTTTACTTGTTTTAGCTATTTTATTTTAAGAAAATTAGTAAATGTTGAATAGTGAGGATATTAATTTGAAAAAGAAATTAAGGAAAAGGAACTGAAGTTATAATATTAAACAATAAATAAAAGTATCTTCGATAATTATTCTTGATAGAATTAATTAAAATCGGAGGTATTTTTAGTTTGGTAAATAATAGATATTCATATGAAACTAAACTTGAAGCCATAAGGATTCTAAATGAAGTTGTTCTTGGAAGAAAAATATGTAAAAGATTAGGTTTAAAAAGTGATGTTCTTATCTATACTTGGAGAAAATACTTAAGAAATGGTGATTATCACAGTCTTAGACAACAACCAGGAAAACAATATAAATAAAACAAAGGTGATGCAGAACTATCTTTAGTTGAACGTCAAAAACTCACAATAAAACAAAAATATGAAGAACTAGAAGTTATAAAAAAATATTTAATCAAGGAAGGGTTGTGGTAAATAATTCAACGATTATATTAATAGATAGTTTAAAGAAAAAAATAAATGTAACTCGTATATGTGAAATTCTGAGTATTTCAAGGGAAACATATTACTATAGTAAAAATAATTTAATTAATAATGAATTGACTGACTTAGAGTCAGAATTACAACAAACATGCATAAAAACGAAGTTTTTATATGGATATAGAAAAATACATGACAATACCAAATTAGCAATTGATACTTTAAATCAATTAGATAATATTGAAGGTGCAATTCTGCATAGTGATCAATGTTCAACTTATACTTCATTTGATTACTTTGAATTATCACGTAAAAAAGGCGTCATCAGAAGTATGTCCCGTAAGGGAATGTCAGCTGATAACGCTATTATTGAATCATTTCACTCCTCACTAAAGTCGGAAATGATTTACACAAAAGATAACCCAATGGGGTTTATCGAATATGATTACTTGCTTTAGTAATTATATCAAGTTTTGGAACGAAAAACGTATACTAACGAAATTAGGAAACCGAACTCCTGTTGAATACAGAAAATCAGTTGCCTAATAAAGATTATCTAAAACCGCTTTTATTTAATTGTTTAAATTAATAGTTGCAGTTCCCTTCCCTTTTTGTTTTGTTAATAATCCTAATTTTATAATTAATAAAATTAGAAAATAAAAAGAGCCTATCAGCTCCAGCTGATAGGCTCACTCATTAGTTCACCACAAACCGATGACTTTATGCCTCTATTACTGATTTAATTATATCTAATATTTGGTTTTAGTCAATGATATAATATCAGTGGCGGGTAATTACACCACAATACTAACTATTCCCGCCGGTGAGATTATGTCTCTATTACAAATAATCATTGTCCCAGTGTTAGTAGCCTCTTTAATTCATTTAATTGAAAAATTAATTGATTTTTTGTTTGATTACTTCACTAGAACTAAAGATTAACAGAAACCCTCTTTCTTAAATGAAAGGGGTTTTTGTTAATTAATTTAATTGCATAACTTATAAAAAAGGGTTATTTGATTTTATACTTAAATTTATGAAATCAAAATCAATCGAAAAAATGCAGCAAATGTTATATTCATTACACAATTTAAATCAGCACATCAAATGACTAGCACTGGTAAAAGTTTTACTAAGTTTGTTGATTATACTGATCGTGATTTGGCAACTAGTGTTGATGCTAAGGGCAGAAAATTAACCAGTAATTTTAATGATTTTACCTATCATTTAACAAAAGATGAGGTACAAGAATTAAAAAATAATTTAATTAAAGCACAAAAAAATAATTCAAATATTTATAGTAATGTAGTTTCCTTTTCAACCAAACTAACTAGTCTTCAAAAGCACCGATTAATCAACAAAGGGTATATATTAAGTGAGTTAAGAGAAAAAGTTGAATTTAATGAATTAATACAGAGAAAAACTTGTGAAATAACTGACTTACAAAAAGAAAAACTAAATTTTTTAAATAATAAATATGTTGATTCTGTGAATATTCCGATTGATAAAGTTAATGAAACTATGGTTAAACTTAATTTAATTAGAAATAATAAAATTAGTATTTTAAATAAAATTAGTATTTTAAATAAAATTAGTATTTTAAATAAGTTGAAACTTAGTAAAATAACTGCATATCAAGATTTAGTAAAAATATATCCAGAAATAACTAATAAGATTAATAAATGTAACTTCAGTATATTAGAAATCAAGCTTAAAATTAAAAACAATAAAAAATTTGGTAAAGATAACCTTAATAATTATAAGAATCTAAAATTATTATTACATAAGTCTGTAAATGATAAACAAATTAAGTTTAAAGGGTAGACAAAATATTTAAATATTCTAAAAATAAGTTAAATAATATTGGTAAATCGTTGAGTCAAATGGTTAATAGTATACCTGAAGAACAGGAGTTTAATATTCAAAAATTAGCGAATATAGAACAGAAAAATAAACAGTTATAGGATCAAATGTTTTATGCACAAAGTCGTGAAAATCAAAAAATGAAAGAGAAAGGTAATAATCTGCCATTCAGTAATATAATGGTTTAAAGGAGTGATTGATATGACTGAAAAAACAACGGCGGTTTCTGCAAAAGTTTCTCCAGAAATAAAAAAAGAAGCTAATGACGTTTTAGAAGCACTAGGTCTAAATATGTATACAGCAATCAATATTGTTTTAACTCAGACAGCCAAAACAGGTCGTTTTCCTGTTTCTATGTCAATTAATGAAATAGATGGTGCAATTGCAAGGCAAGAAGTAGAAAGCTGTAATACTCATTATATCGGGTATAATATCGATGATTTCAATAAATGTGTAGATAGTTAATGAAAATTATAGAATCACCAACTTTTAGAAGAGATTTTAAAAAATGAAAGAAAAAGCATTATGATATAAAGAAGCTAAGTGGCGCAATCAATGCGATTATTACTAAAGAGGATTTACTAGTAAAATCATTTAGTAATCGTAGTTTAAAAGGCAATTGGTTAGGATATTTGAAATACATGCTAGTGCTGACTGGCTATTAATTTATCAACTAGATGACGATAAATTATTTAAAAAAACTAATATAGTATTAGAGGTTTTAATATGTTAGAAGATGATTTTTTAAATTCTGTCGAAGCTCTAGAAGCTAAAAAAGAAGTAGAAAATGGTGAATTACAGACATTTAATTCACTAGAAGAATTCAATGAGTGGCTAAAGCATTTATCTGGAAAATAACATAGTTTTTTAAAGACTTGTACATTCGTACAGGTATTTTTTATGTGCATTTTTACTCGTTTATTTTCGTAACTTAGTAAATTTAGTTTTAAAAAAATTTACTAAGGGGTTAGTACTAATGGCAGAAATTATTGAATTAGAACTATTATGTTAGAATTCAGTCAATAAATAATTTTTAAGGAGTACAAATATGACCCACAAAAAGTTAAAAATCATTCTTAGCATTACCGTGAGTATATTTGTTGTGCTAGTAGCTGCGTGTGTCGGGGGGATTTGGTATATGAATAATAAGTTCAATCAAGATGTGATTAGAATTGCAAATAGTGAACAAGCCAATAAAATTTATGTAGATGATTTAAAATTCCTAGATAAAAAATCCTTTACTAAACAGGGGAAAATACATTCTTATAAAATTGATCATAGTAGTATCTCTCACAATCCGATGGGAGGGATTGAAGTAGAACTAATAATAAATAATAATGAAAGTTTGATAGATCGTATATCACTCAATAGTAATAATGATGGGAAGTCCATTTTCAATGAAGGTGGTTCGATGTTTGGTAAATTAGATGATTTTTTAAAGGAGTAGTTTGTTTATGGAAAAAATCTGTACAGATAAGGTCTTTACAGAAAATATTTACCGTTTTTGGCAAAATTTACGAAGAGCAAAACCTTTACTTTTCCAAACTGGTTTGTTTAAAGTAAAACAAAAACCACCCTATCATTGATAGGGCGGTTAGAAGTTCCGATACATAGAGAACTTTGAAACATCTCTAAAATACATAAAAAAAGATCCATAATCAAGCACAAATAAATGGTTGGTAAAAGAAGTTTATATAAGCATTATTTCATTTAATTGGCTATCTTATAACATAAATGTTGTTATACCAACGATTTTACATGATTATAATTTTTTAATATAATAAATATAAGATTAAATAATACTTAGGGGTGCAAGCATGGTAAAAATTAGTTCTGATAGTGATGCAATTCAGGGAGCTGTAAGCGGGTTAAAACATTTTAGTCCGATCAACGTTAATAAATCAAATGCTAGTTATAGCAACATTCACGGCTTGAGATCTGGTAATAAGAGCATTGGAAAGTTAGCTAAAACAACTAACTCAATGGAAAAAATGATTCAAAATAAAGCAACTGCTTTTACTAAAATTGACTCTAAAAAACATAATGATGATGCTAGTTTAGCTCAAGGATTTGAATAATGGATAATAAAAGTAAGCAGAAAAAATTAAATGAACAGCTCGATGATTTAAAAAACGAGCAAGCTAAAGAGGAAGAGCAAGAAAATACATATTACCAAAATTTCCGTAATCAGTCGAAAAAGATCATGGCTAGCCTATATTCATTAGGGGCTAATGATGATACTGAAATGCAAAGATTATCAGAATACATGGCGACTCAAGATTTAGAATTAAGCCGTTTGTTAGGAACCATGTCAAAAACTACAAACGAATATTTTCAAGGCAAAAAACGACAACTAGAACATAAAGCAGAGGAATAATTATGGGACTAAAATATGATAGCGGTGAATCTCAACAAATGATTTCTGCCTTACAAGAAACCATTAGTTTAGCCTTAGCTTTTATTCAACAGGCTGAAAGTGGAATTGATCAGTTAGTATCAAGCGTAGGTCAAGATGGAATTACTGGAAAAGCTTACGAAAGCGGGAAAAAACTTTTCAGTGGTCAAATTAAAAATAAAGTTCAAGAATTAAAAAGAGCGACTGATAAATTAAAAAGAGATTTAGCAAAGTATAAGAGCGCTAACCAAAAGGTTAGCCACTATGGTCACATTGATGAAGAACATCTAGAAGAAACTAAATCACAGATTCAAAAACAAATTAGTAATTTAAAAAACATGCAACATGATTACCGAAGAAAAAGTAGTAAAGCTCATGACTCTGACTTATCCTTGATTTATAGGAGTTTCGCTTCTAAAATTCAATGGCAGATTGATGGACAGCATGAAGGCTTACACGCCATTGAAAAGGAACTTGATGATTTAAGAAACTATAATCAACGGGTTAGTGGTTTATTTGAAGCTGGGATTAAAGAAACTACGCATGTCCAAACTAGTGTTAATAGTAGTGGAGTTAAAACCAGCTCTTCCTTGATGAAAGAACTAAAAGGCTTACTTAAAAATACTAAAGATCTTTCTAATAATGACGCAGTCATTAGATTGCAACAAATATTAAAATTATATCCTAAAGGAATTGTAAAACAGGTTATAGCTAGTGAGGAATTTTGGACGGTTACAAAAGCTTATTTAAAACCAGCTAGTAGAATCAAATTAATTCAGGGGTTAATTAAATATGAGAAATTTGGTAATAAAACTTTTGCGAAATTTGTCAGTATAAATAGAATTGGTGCATCGGCTAAGTATATGGGTTACATCTTTTCTCCGCTTAAATCAATCACAGATAAAAGCTTAAAGGTGATCCCTGTTGTAAAAAAAGTCATCGGAAAAGGTGGGAATATTGCCACTTGGGCAACCCTAGGAATTACTTTTGCTTCAAGTGTTGCATCAGAATTTCCAAAAACTAGAAGCATTGGTAAAGCTGTTGTTGGAGGAGGAATTGACACAGTTAAAAGCGTTGGACCATTTATCGGCGCAACCATTGGAGGAGCTGCAGCTGGTGCCGTTTCAGGCGCAGAAGCTGGAAGTTTTGCTGGATTTGGTGTAGGAACAATTGCAGGAATAATAGCAGGTACAGCATTTGGGGGAGCTAATGCTATCTTTAATTTTAAGTTCCCACATGCTTATTCTGATATTAAAACTGGTGCATATAAGTTATACGATAAGCTTGAAAATGCTCAAAAAAATCGTGAAAAAATTGCTAATCATGAGGTTTATAACAATAAAATTAATTTGAGCACCTTTTTTAACGTAGGATAGGGGTAATTATGAAACGAAGTATTTTTTCAGCAACATTTAATGAAAGTCAAAATTTGTTGAACGATTTTTTTTGGAAAAAAAATGGTGGAGGAAATAACACTAATAAAAGCAAAGCTAGTAAAACAAAGGAATCTGGAGAATTTTTTACTTTGCTTTGTTGCTTTTTCATAGTATTATCCAGTTTGTTTATTTCTTATGTAGCGGCCTCTTCAGGAGGTTATATTAGTTTCATTTCTTATTCTATATTTTCAATTGTATTAATAATTTTTTTAATTTCATGGGTTGTTTTCTTCTTATTTCCTAATTATCTCAAGCCCTTTATTAAGGGCTTTAATTTATTTTTTATTGGACCAATATGGATAGTAACTGATACGGAATTATTGCTTTTTTCTGGTGCTAGTAAATATGAACAAATATATTTATTCATATTTATGGCTATATTGATAATTTCTTTGGTTATAACTATTAAACATAGAATTCATTTATTCAAAGCTTTGTTATTTAACGATAGAGAGTATAGCGTAGGTAATAATATGAAAAAGCTTGTTCATGTTTTATATGTTTTTGTACCAATGTTTATATCAATATATTTAATAATTAAAGTAACTGCTAGATTACTTTTTCACATTACTTTTAAAGTAAACTATAATTTCTTTGGTATTTGTTTAATGCTATTTATTCTTAGTTTAGTTTTAATTCTTTTTGAAGTTTATATGATATTACCACCAATCCTATTTGGATATTATTTACATAAATATCCTGAAGAATATCGTAAATTTGAAAAGAAAACCTATCAACAATGGTATGGGAAATTATATCTAAAATTTAAAGGGTTAAAAGACAACGAAACTAATAAATAAGAGGGGCTTAACATGACAGAGACTGCAAAATTGTTACCATTAGGAAGCATTGTAATATTGGAAGATGGTTTACAAAAATTGATGATTGTTGGAAGAGGTGCCGTTTATAACGATCCTGAAACTGGGGAAGAAAAGTTTTCAGATTACATGGCCGTTCTCTATCCTTCTGGAATCGATCCGGAAACGACCATTTTTTTCAATCAAGATGATATTGATAAAGTTATTTTTAAAGGTTTTACTAATGATGAAGAAACTAGATTTCTAGAAATTTATGATGAATGGAAACAAGAAAAGTATCCAGATTAACAAGCTTTAGTTATATAAGTTTTCTTTTCAAAGTGGATAAAATGAATGCTGTTTTTTAGTTAGTTAACATAATGCCAATTAGGCGAAGTAGCACAGCAAAACCTCGACAAATCAACGTTTGTCGGGGTTTTGTTTTTTTATAGTTTGTGAATTTTGCAAAGTCGAAAAAGCGACCCGATGAAACCGCATGTTTCACAGCTTTTTTGTTTGTGAAATTGATTGAACTTAAATAGCAATTCTTATCCTTAAAACTTATCAAAACCTAACATTTTAATTGGCTGATTAGCAGTCTCAATCCATAAACAAATCAAATATATATTATTAATGACCAAAAAAAAGAGCACCCATCAAGAGGGCACCCTTAAATTTTTAGTCGTGGTCAAACGACTAATTCCGTTTTCTCCTAGAAGAGGTATACAACACGGAAATCTCACTAGGGCAATTATAAATGATTACGTTCAATGATACAATAGTTTAGTAACTTAAAACGCCCAGTCAGCGTTTAATGGTTACAACTCCTAATGAAAGGAGGTATAAAGACATGGAAATCTCACTGATTTGTTTAGCTATAATCGTAGTTGCGATTTGCAGCAATCGAAAATAGCAGAAAAAGGGTACTCAATTGAGTACCCTTTTTCTATATTTAAAATTCAATCAACATTTATTTCCAAAATTGCCACCAATGATGATTTTAAACTGGTTGAAAATTGGTTGAATTAGTTGAAAATCCAGCTTGATTAGTATTCTCTAAAAGCCTTTCACAACCTGCTTTATTAACTATTAACGTGCCTTTGCTTTTGGTAACATATTTTTTTGGAGGTAAAAGAGGACTAAATGACTTATTATTCATTTTCTTTTCTTCAATATCTGCAACCATTTTTCTATTAACAACAAAATACTCAAATAATAAATAAAACCTAGAAATATGTAAATAAATAATAAGAAATACAAAACAATTAAAAACATAACAAGCCACCATGAAGGCATATAATCCACGCAAAACCATAGCTCTAGTTGATGTTTGCGGCCGCCGATCAACCTAAAAATTTAGCACAACCTAACTTTTTAATCGATTGGTTAGCAGTTTTTATCTATAAATAAATTAAATATATATTATTAATGACCATAAAAAAGAGCATCCATCAAGGGGATACCCTTAAATTTAATAGTTGCGGTCAAACGACTATTAACATTGATTTTCAAATGAAAAGAGACAACCAATGCAAATCTCGTTAATATTTATTTTTAAGAATTTATCCCCCAAAGTCCCTAATGAGACTGCTTTTTTTATACTTAATGCCATCACCATAATTCCTGCTTCTTTTCTGATTTTATCTTGTGAATAAAAATTATTCTTTATATTATTAATTATTTTAATTGTGAAATAGTTTTAATAATTATTGACATAACAAAAAAATGGGCCTATTCTATAGGCGAATGGAAAGCGCTTACATTCTTTTGATATTACTAGATAACAATTTTAATTTAAAGAAGGAGTCATTATGCTCAATGCTATTCACGTAAATTCTGAAATTGGTCCATTAAAAACAGTTTTACTTCATAGACCTGGTAAGGAAATTGAAAATATTACTCCAGAAACTATGGAAAGAATGCTATTTGATGATGTTCCTTATCAAAAATTAGCTGACAAAGAACACGATGTTTTTGCCCAAACATTAAAAGACAATGGGGTTGAAGTTGTATATGTTGAAGATTTACTAGAAGATATCTTAGAAAATTCTAAAATTAGAGATCAATTTTTAACTACTTATTTAGCTGAACACTTTTATACTGATGACGCAGCTGAAGATATTAAAAATTATTTTAAGACTTTGTCCGTTCATGATTTGGTTCAAACTATTTATGCAGGACTAAGAAGAGAAAAAGTAAACTTTAAACATCCAAGTTTACATGATATTGCAGGATCTGACGCAAATGATCCATTTATGCTCGATCCACTTCCAAATGCATATTTTACTCGAGATCCGCAAGCAATGATGGGAGATGGGCTAACCATTAACCATATGACTTTTGAAGCTCGTCGTCCTGAATCATTAATTACAGAATATATTATGAAATACCATCCACGTTTTTCTGGAAAGGTTGATATTTGGCAAGACCGTTCTAGTGATTCCCGTTTAGAAGGTGGCGATGAGGAAGTTCTTAATGCGCATACCTTAGCTATTGGGGTTTCTCAAAGAACTAGTTCTCGATCAATTCAAAAACTAGCTCACAAATTATTTGAAAGTTCCAATTCCAAATTTGATACAATTGTTGCTATTGAAATCCCACATAATCATGCCATGATGCATTTAGATACTGTCTTTACGATGGTAAACAAAGATCAATTTACTGTGTTTCCAGGAATTATGGATGATAAGGGAGAAATGAACATTAATATTCTTCATCCTGGTAATAATGGATCAATTACAATGGAACATCGTACTAATTTAAAAAAGACTTTACAAGAAGTACTTAATTTAGATGATCTTGATTTAATTGAAACTGCTGGAGGAGATCCAGTTGCTGCTCCTAGAGAACAATGGAACGATGGATCAAATAATTTAGCCATTGCACCTGGAGAAGTTATTACTTATAACAGAAATTACGTAACTATCGACTTAATGAAAAAACATGGTATTAAAGTTCATGAAATTCCATCATCTGAGTTGGCACGTGGTCGTGGTGGTGCTCGTTGTATGTCACAACCAATTTATCGAGAAGATATTAATAACTAATTGAAAGGAAAAATATTATGAATTTAAAAAGTGAATTAGAATCAATGCAAGGTCATTCATTCTTAAAAGAATCAGATTTTACTCCAGAACAAATTGAAGCATTAATTGATTTTGGTATTAATTTAAAACATGAAAAACAAGAAAAAGGTAAGGTTACTCATTATCTTCATGATAAAGATATCGTTCTACTTTTCCAAAAAACTTCAACAAGGACTCGTTTATCATTTGAACTTGGTGGTGATGATTTAGGGGCAAATACTGCATATATTGATCCAACTTCAAGTCAATTTGGTAAAAAAGAATCCATCGAAGATTCCGCTAGAGTATTTGGTGAATTAGCAGATGGTATTGAATACCGTGGCTTTGAACAAACTGATATGGAAACTATGGCTAAATATTCAGGTGTTCCAGTTTGGAATGGTCTTTCAAATGAATGGCATCCAACTCAAATGATTGCTGACTTTATGACCATCAAAGAAAACTTTGGGCATTTAAAAGGTATTACTCTTGCATTTGTTGGAGATGGTAGGAATAATATGGCAAATTCTTTATTGGTTTGTGGGTCAATGCTTGGTGTTAACATCCATATTGTTGCTCCAGATTCATTGCAACCAACTCAAGAAGTTAAAGATTTAGCTAGCATTTATGCTAAACAATCTGGTGCTAAACCAATGGTTACCTCAAATATTGATGAGGGTGTTAAAAATGCTAATATTATTTACACTGATGTTTGGGTTTCAATGGGTGAAAACAACTGGGAAGATAGAATTAATGCATTATTACCTTATCAAGTAAATATGAAAATGATGGAAAAAACTGGTACTCCAGAAGGTCAATTGATTTTTATGCATTGCTTACCCGCTTTTCACGATAAAAATACTATCAAAGGTAATGAAGCTTTTGAAAAGTATGACCAGCTTAAAACTCCTGAAATGGAAGTTACAGACGAAGTTTTTAGAAGTAAATTTGGTCGTCAATTTGAAGAAGCAGGAAATAGAAAGCACTCTATTATGGCAATTATGGCAGCAACCCTAGGTGATCTTAATTTATTTAAAGAATATTAGTCTGATTAAGAAAGGGTAAAAGATGTCAGAAAACAAAAAGGGTGTCTCATTAATTGAACTAGTAATGCTTATTATTAGTTCAGCCATCGGTGCAGGAATTTTTAACGCAACGCAACAATTAGCTGCTGTTGCTACCCCAGGTCCTGCTCTGGTTGCTTGGGGAATTACTGGAATCGGAATATTTTGCCTAGCTCTTAGTTTAAAATCATTAAGTCAATTATACCCTGAATTGGACGGTGTCTCAGACTATGCCAAAGCAGGATTTGGTAACTTTGCTGGTTTCATTTCTGGTTGGGGATACTGGCTGTCAGCTTGGTTAGGTAATATTGCTTTTGCAACAATGATGATGTCAGCAATTGGTTATTTTATTCCATCATTTAAATCTGGGAATTCTATTCCTGCGGTTATACTTGCTTCTATTATTTCTTGGTTATTAACTTTATTTGTTATAAATGGCGTCGAAAGTGCAGCTTTTGTAAATACAATTATTACAATTATTAAATTAATTCCAATTGCTGCATTTATTATTTTAGGAATTATAATGTTTAAAACTGAAGTATTTACGGCACATTTTTGGCAAAATTTTAGTAATAATTTTACTTATTATAAAGCAACTCCAATTGGAATTTTTAGTCAGATAAAAGGTTGCATTATTACTATGATGTGGATTTTTGTTGGAATTGAAGGTGCAACCATGATGGCTGAAAGAGCGAAAAAGAAATCAGATGCAAGTAAAGCTACAGTAATTGGTTGCTTATCTTTATTAATTATTTATGTTGTTGTTTCAATGCTTCCTTACGGGTATTTAACTCAGTTTCAACTAGCTCACTTGAATGATCCAGCTTTGACTTATGTCTTGGAAGCAATGATTGGGAAAATTGGCGGTATGTTAGTTAGCATTGCGATTATTATTAGTATCTTAGGAGCCTGGCTTTCATGGATCATGTTACCAGTTGAGTGCACAACTCACATGGCAGAACAAGGATTGCTGCCAAAATGGTTTGGGAAACTAAACAAAAAGGGTTCTCCTGTTAACTCATTATTGTTAACTGCTGGATTAGTACAAGTTGTGTTAATTTCATTAATTTTCACTGAAAAAGCTTATAATATTGCAATATCTTTATGTACTGCTGCTATTGTAGTTTGTTATGCATTAGTTGGTGCATATGCAGTTAAAATTGGTTTAAAAAAATCATCATATAAAATGATTATTTCAGGCTCTATTGCAGTTATTTTTGAAGTTGTTGGAATCGCATTTTCTGGGTTACAATTTTTATGGCTTTGTTCAATTGCATATCTACTTGGTTTTGCTTTTTACATCAAATCATGTAAGGACAATAATTATAAAATTAATAAATGGGAATGGATGTTAATAGCAATTATTACAATTTCAGCTGTTTCAGCAATCATTGCATTAGCTTTAGGAAGGGTAAGTGTAAATTAATGAAAAAAGTAGTTATCGCATTAGGTGGCAATGCCATTCTATCTGATGGACCCAGCGCTGAAGCACAGGAAAAAACATTAGATGGTACTGCCAAAAAAATTAAAGAATTTATTGATAATTCAAACGAAGAAACCCAAGTCATTATCACTCATGGAAACGGACCTCAAGTTGGTAATTTATTGTTGCAACAGCTTGACAGCAATTCCAAAGATAATCCAGTTATGCCTCTTGATACTGATGGAGCTATGACCCAAGGTGAAATCGGATATTGGTTACAAAATTCTCTTGGAAACCAAGGACAGAATGCTGTGACTATTATTACTAGGGCATTGGTTGATGCTAATGATTCAGCATTTCAAAATCCTAGTAAGCCAATTGGCCCCTTTTACAAGGACAAAGATGAACTTATAAAACAACATTCTAACTGGAATATTGTTGAAGATTCTGGTAGAGGATATCGTCGGGTTGTCCCATCTCCAAAGCCAATTAGCATTTTAGAAGCAAAACAAATTAATGATTTAGTAAATAATGGTCAAACTATTATCGCAGGTGGAGGAGGAGGTATACCCGTTGTTAAAGATCAAAATGGAAATTTTGCTGGTGTGGAAGCAGTTATTGATAAGGACTTCACCGCTGCTAAAATTGCTGAATTAATCAATGCTGATGAATTAATCATCTTAACAGCTGTTGATCAAGCTGCCATTAATTTCAACACTCCAAATCAAAAAAATATTGGTAGAATTAATATTAATGATCTTAATCTTTATCTCAATCAAGGTCAATTTGGTAAGGGTTCTATGGAACCAAAAATTCGTGCATCAATAAGTTTTGTTAAAAAAACTGGAAAAGAAGCCATTATCACTTCTTTAAAGAATGTTTCTCAGTTTGAAAAAAACGGTAAGGCCACAATTATTTATAAATAATTGTAGTTTTATAAATTCTGATTTAAAATTATTTGTTGTTTACAAACTATAGTAAGCATATATGCTTAACTTTGAGAAATAGCCATAGACTTTTTGTCAAATTAATCTTGAAATTAAGAGACTTACGTTACAGCCTCTTAGATAAATTCTTAAAAATAAATATAGGACGAAAAATCAAATTTTGATTTTTCGTCCTATATTTATTTTTAAGCTAGTTATATCACACTTCCCTTTTATTTAGTGGTATTCACAAATTCATTAAAGTATTTAATGCTCATATCATTTAACCCTTTCCATAAAAGCTCACGTTCATCACCGTTAATAAACCAATATTGTTTATGAATTTTGCATCTTGTGATGAAGCCACTGATAAGTCCGTGAACTCAGCTGAAACTTTAGTTATATCAATTAATTTTTTTAATAACGTTTTCTTTGTAGGAGCTTGTCTTTTTATTAGTTAATCTGTTTTCTTAGTGCTGATAATTCACTTTTGCCTAGACTAATTTGTTCGATAAAGCTTTTTTTGTAATAGTAAATATCAATTTTACTAATCATGTCTTTTTTGGATATGGTTTTATGGATAACTCTATTCTCTCACTAAAATAAGTAGCATATTTAATATTTTTTAAGAAAACAAGAGTTTGATCTTCGCTTTTTAAATTATGAAGATTTACTTTTAAATAATCATACATATTCATTGCTCTCTTTTTAATTCTGAATACCTTGAATATATTTTGCGTGTTTTTTCACTTTTAATGCAATGGGGACCATCGAATTATAAATTTTCACCTAATAAGCTAGTATACTTGATGCTTTAACATAGTACCTATTAGCTTACTTCTTAGGGTAAATAACTCATATTACTTTTTCATCTTTTTCTAATGAAAGTTATTAGAAAAACAAGTTATATTGTAGCATTAAACGAGATTTACTAAGGAAAAACCTTTCAATAATTATTTTAGATTTTTCTTTATTAGTGTATAATTTAAGAAAACTTTAAATTATAACTTTGATTTATAGCTACTTATAATTTTAAATTATAAATGTATGGGAGTATTTTAATGAAAAAATTTCATTTCAAAAGTAACATAATTAAATTTCTATTGGTTTCATTAACATGTTTGGTTCCAATTTTAATTGCATATGAAGCATATCAGTTAGTTCAAGCAAGTTCGTCTTATAAGGTAAATAACGTTAAAGTTGCCGTGGTTAACGAAGATCGACCAACTCAACAGAGTAATCGTTTATGGGATGTTGGTGGACAATTAGTTAACAAATTACGTGATGACAAGAAAAGTCAGGTTCATTGGCACTTTGTTTCTGAACGTGAGGCGAAACGTGAATTAAATAAGGGTGATGTTGATATGGCACTAATCATTCCCACAGACCTTTCAATTAATGCTGCTTCGGCTTTAACTGCTCGTCCAAGAGTTAGTAATTTAAAGATTATGATGGCTAAACATAATAACTTTTTATCGGTTCAAGTTAATCAGCAAATTGCGAATGACGTTAAACAGCATGTAGCAGAAAATGTACAAGCAGTATACGCTAAAATTTTATTAAATGATATTAAAGAAATGGGAAATCAAATGAAGATTGCTTCTAAAGGAAGTAGTCAGGTTAATGGGAATGTTTTAGATGTTAAATCTGGAAAAGTTTCAGTTTCTCGTAATCTTGATTTATTAACTAAGAAAATGATTAGTTTCCAAGATGTCTCACAAAATATTGATGGACAAATTAATAAAAATTCCGAAGCTTTGTCTAATCAATTAAATGAAAATTCAGATAAATTTGGTTCTCAGATCAATCAGCTTTCTAGTAATTTTGATAATCAAATTGATACTAACAAAAAAAACATGAGTTCTCAGATCAATCAACTTTCTAGCAACTTCGATAATCAAATTGATACTAACAAAAAAAATATGAATTCTCAGCTTAATCAGTTTTCTGGTAACTTCAATAATCAGATTGATACTAATCAAAAAAATGTAGATTCTCAACTCAATCAACTTTCTAGTAACTTCGATAATCAAATTGATACCCTATCAAATGGAATTGATACATTAACCATTAACAATAAAAAAATAAATGTTAATTTAGCTGACCTTCAAGAAAACTCTTCTGGTGTAGGGAATAGTTTAACTGACCTATCCGGTAGTACTAGTAGTGCCAATAAATCAATTAATGATTACACTACACAATTTGGTAATTTAAATAACCAATTAGGAGTACTTAATAAACAAACTAAACAATTAAATGATGATAGTCAAACTGATCTTACAACGGTTAATAATACAATTGATTTTGTAAAAAATTCAAGTGAATTAATTGATAATGTTGTAATGTTAAAGGCAATCGATGTGAGTGACTTGGCAAAGATGAAAGATAGTCAAGCTACCGATGATACTTTAAAAGATAAAGCTCAAGATATTCTTACTAAGAATGAACAAATTGATAATAATAATCAAAAAATTAATAGTAATGATCAAAGTGCTTTAGATAATCTAGCTAAATTTGATCAAGACAATACTATTGATGCTGAGGTTAAAAATAATATTAATAGTAATTACATTACACCAGCTAAAGCTTCTCTTAATGAAAACATAGAGTTATCACAAACTCAAAAAGAAAACACAACAGCGATTAAGGACGATGCTACTTCCATTAAGGGAAGTATTGAAACTTTAAGTGAACAGATTGCCACAATTAATAAATTAATTCCGATTGTTCAGGATATTGATAAATCACCTTTAGCAAGTTCTGAAAGCCAAGAAGATGTGAAGTTAATCATGGCTTCTCTTCCTAATGTTGTAAAAACTTTGAAAAGTGTACCAGGGATTGATGAATCTGCTAATAAATCTGCTACTGATAGTGATAATTTGGCAAAAAATTCTGATGACATTAGTAACAATATAAATAGTCTTGATAGTATTGTTAAAAATCTCAATGATAATTATGGAGAATTATCTAATGGAATTAAGTCCGCTAGAGGTAGTTCTGATGGCGTAGTTAATGAAGGTCAAGATTTAATTAGTAGTTCAAGTAAGTTTAAAGACAGCAAAGCTCAACTTGTAAATAGTGCTATTCAAAGTTCATCTAAAAATAGTCAAGGATTGGGTAGTGAATTGCAAAATGGATTAAATGATTTGAATACCAGTTTAGATAATTACAATACATTAGACTCTTCAAAAAATGGATTAAATGATTTGAATACTAGTTTAGATAATTACAATACATTAGACTCTTCAAAAAATGGATTAAATGATTTGAATACTAGCTTAGATAATTATAAG
>NZ_JCAOJA010000003.1:0-38445 GCF_059614085.1 Fructilactobacillus sp. YLN 2507
TGAATGGGTAGTATATGACTATCCTAAGTTAAAAACAACGGATGTGCGAAATGCGCATGCGCAAAATGCAGACGCGCAAAACGCGCACACGCAAAATGACGTACTACAAATAACTAATAGTACAAATAAACATAATACAAATAAAAATAGTAATAAGAATATGTCGAGTTCTGACGAACACGACGGTATCTCGTCACAAGTGATTGATTACTTGAATGAGAAATCTGGCAGACATTTCAGAAAAACCCCAGCTAATAAGAGATTAATCAATGCACGAGTTAAAGAAGGCTTTGAACTAAAGGATTTTAAGCGAGCCATTGATAACAAAACTACTCAGTGGTCTAAAGATACAAAAATGAGTAAGTATTTGCGCCCATTTACTTTGTTCAACGCTTCTAAGTTTGAAGGGTACGTCAATGAGCAACAGTTACCACAAGGAAATAATTCTAATCGTGGTTTGAATATCAAAGAGACATTACCCGATTGGGCTAAAGACGGATACCAATTTGAGCCTAGTTCAAATATTGAAGCTGAAGATATCCACTTAAAGGAAGGAGAATTACCTTTCTAATGGCTAGAAGTGTAAAAGAAAGAATTGAATTATCAATGTTGTTTGCGTGGAAGATAGACAAATACAACCACCATGAGCATTATGACTTTGACAATGAACCTACTACTGATCAGACACGCGCTTTGTTTAAAGTAATTTGCAGACAAAGCAATCTAACGTCTGAGCAGCTAACTCAAAAACTATTAAATGGCGATTTTAATACTCGTCAAATTCAAAAATTTATTTGCCAAGAAAGAGGATGCGAAAACTATGAGAAATGTACAGAAGTTTGATTTTGAAGGAATGGACGTTCGAACGACGATTATTGATGATGAACCAATGTTTGTCGGAAAAGATGTTGCTCTTGCTTTGGGATATAAAGATACAAGAAAAGCAATTTCGAGTCATGTAGATATTGAAGATAAGAGGAAGGGGCGAATTGCCACCCCCTTTGGAACACAAAACATGGTAGTTATTAATGAATCTGGAATGTATTCATTAGTTCTTTCTAGCAAATTACCAACTGCTAAAAAGTTTAAACGGTGGGTTACTAGTGAAGTGTTACCAAGTTTGAGAAGTAACGGTACTTACATGACTAAACAAGCAGCTGTTGATTTTATGCAAGATCCACGTAAGTTAGCCCAGGTACTGACTGAATTTGCTAACACTAAGGACAAACTAAATAAAGTTAGCGCTGAGAACGAAGTAATGAAGCCAAAAGCTTTGTTCGCCGACACAGTAGCTAATAGCAGTGGGACAATTTTAATCCGTGAACTCGCTGTTTTACTTAGACAAAACGGACTAAACATTGGTGAAAAACGCTTGTTTGAAAGGCTTAGGAATGATGGTCACTTAGTTAAACGTAAAGGGTCAAGCTATAATTTACCAACTCAAAAAGCAATGGATATGGGACTTTTTAAAGTGTCTGAAGCATCTTTCATGCACAATAGCGGAAAGCCTGGCATTGGCTTAACACCACGTGTAACTGGCAAGGGTCAACGATATTTCGTTGATAAGTATTGCCCACGCAATATGGAATTAAAGGAGGCTAGTAATGCATAGCCAAATCAAGGATACAAAGGATAAAGCGATTAATACTCTCAATAGTTATGCAAAATCGCTTGAAGAAAAAGGTCTTGAGTATCCAAAACCACAAGATTATAGACATCTAGCTTTGCTATCAATTAGCTGGTTAGAAGATGAGTACGTTGATTATAAATATGATGATCAGATTAAACCTCATCGTTCAATCAACAATATTCCAGAGAATGATAAGAACTTTAAAGCTGCTTGCTTTTTATTGAGATTAGAAACGAAAAATGACGATAACAGAGGGCAAAAAAGCATCTATTGCGCCTATGACAATTATGGCAAAAAGATTATGGAAATGACTAGTATCCGTGAAATGGTTAAGCGATTGAAAAAATATTTTGATGGTAATTATTCAATTAGTGAACGCTCAGTCGAAAAAGAATTACAAAACGGAAATTTAGATTTTGATTGGGGATATCTAGAAGTGATCAATGATTATTCGCAGAACTAGATTAGCTAAAACTAATAAATACCACGCAAAACGGCAAGAAATCGACGGTATCACGTTCGACAGCAAAGCCGAGGCAAACTACTACTTAACTAGCGTAAAAGGTCGCTACAAGCATTTCTCGTGCCATGAAAGTTTTGAAATAATTCCTAAATTTAAAGTCGGGAAGAAAAATAAACGTCATCGAGTATATTCGCCCGATTTTTGTATCTATGACGAAAATGAAAATCTAATTAAAGTGGTCGACGTTAAGCCATCAAAGATTACTGCCGACGCCAGTTTGCGAATGAATTTATTTGAGTACAAGTATCAAATACCAGTGACGGTTGCTAAATACGACTATCGGACGAAGATGTTTGAAGAAAGTGAGTTTTGATTATGAATGAAAATCTCTATTACATCTTCCTTGGTGTAGATGTAAGCGAAGATGAAAATAGTTTCTTAAATTACAGTAATACATTGAATAAATACTTTATTGATACCCATGTAGAAGGTATAACCACTAAGACAAAATTTACTTATTATGATTTTGAGCAAGCTAAACGCGATTTGCCTAATTTATATTTTGGTGATGAAGATGAATGCTTAATTCCAGTAGGTGAGTTAGATGGCTAAAACAATATTGGATGCTTGTTGTGGATCGAGAATGTTTTGGTTTGATAAGCATGACAAAGATGCTTTATTTATTGATAATCGTGTATTTAGTGAAAAATTACAATCTGGCCACAAAGTAAATGTTGCCCCAGATATTAAATGTGATTTTAGAAATATGCCTTTTGAAGATAACTCATTTTCATTAGTTGTGTTTGATCCGCCACATTTGTTAAGAGCTGGCAAAAATAGTTGGCTAGCTAAAAAATATGGTGTGTTGAATAAACAAACATGGAGAGAAGATTTAAGCAAAGGTTTTGAAGAATGTTGGCGGGTTTTAAAATTCAATGGTGTACTGATTTTTAAATGGAACACTCAACAAATTCCAATGAATGATGTTTTGAAATTGTTTTCGCAAAAGCCAAAGCTTGGCGACAAAAGAAGCAAAACTAGGTGGCTTGTATTTATGAAAGTAGGTGAGTTAGATGGATAAATTTATTAGAATATCAAAAAAACTTTTTGGACCTATTGACGCTGGGAAGTACCTTTCTCAACAGATTTACGATTTAACACTTGATGATTACAACATTAGCAAAATGGAAATTATACCCATGTACAAAGTATTAAATCCTATTCCAGAATCATATAAAGTTTTAATTGAGGCAGAAAAGAGTGTAGATGATGACTAAGAAAACTTATTACTATATCGCTAACTATTCTAAAAAAGGTGATCTGACTTCTTTTTTAGATCTTGATGACATTGGCCTTGCTGTTCCTAGGCAAACACCAAAACTTTACAAAAATAAAGATATAGCTATTGATGATGCTGAAAATACAACTCCATATGATCCTAAGGCTGATTATTGGCATATTCGAAAAGTTGAAATTGATGTTCCTGAAATGACGCAGTCAGAAATAGATGAAATAGATAATGGCTAATAAACCAAAGAAACACAAAAAGTCTGCTATCAAGAAAAAGAAGCGGCGGATGCTTGAAGCTAGATTGGCTAACGAAGCTAAAAAGGAGTGTAGACATGACAAAAGTTGAAATGGAAAAACCAGTTGTAAGTGAGAAATTGGCAAAAGATTATGAGAGGTTTAAAACAAATTATGGCAATGGTTATGAACTATATTCTTCACATTACAAAATTGCAGAAGAATATGGATTAATTAGTGAAATTGAACTAGAAAGAAATTTAGCCCGTATGTATGTATTAGGTTATGAAATTGAAAAGCCAAAATTTAAATACATTAGATTAAATTCAAATAAATTAGGTTGCAACAATTATCTTAATTTAGATGTGGACGGTTCTTATATTTTATCTGACAAAGATAATCATTCTGAGTATCGAACTCAATTCACACAATCAGAAGTTGACGATTTCCTAAAAGATGAACCTGAGGGCATGTGGATTGTTGAAGAAGTTGAAGACCAATGATTTTTTATCTTTACTTTTTCTTCGCATGGATTAGTGACCACATCGAATATGTCGTGTTTATCCTACTAATCTGGATAGTCGAAGTAGTGATTGGCCGTTTGATTGTTAGGAGTTACGAAAATGGCAAAAAGCGCAACAGGTAAGTTAATCAATATAAGCGGTTCTAAGGTCACTATTGAGTTGAGTGATGAAATAGACGTTAACCAACTTACGAAGCTATCTGACGGCAAACAGCCACAGCTGGAAGTGTTTATTGACGACGGGCGAAGTATCTCAGTTGACCAACGGAAAAAGATATTTGCAATGTTGAATGATATGGCCGAATACACCGGGTATTCGTTAAGAGAAATGGAAGAGTTAATGAAATACCGCTATATTTGTCAGCTAGAACACCCAAAGTGGTTCAGCATGGCAGATTGTTCTATGACTGTTGCAACCGAGTTTTTAGCATTCATCATCGATTTCTGTATCAAGCAAGATATACCGTTCAAAACTAAAGTGATTGATGAAATACAAAATGATTATAGGTTAGTTCACGAATGTCTTTTACATCGTATTTGTATAGTATGTGGCAAGCCACACGCTGATATTCATCATATAGATACTGTCGGACGCGGATTTAATCGAAACAAAATAGATCATATTGGTAAAAGGGTATTACCTCTTTGTAGAATTTGTCACCAAAAATTTCATACCATGGGTGCAATTACTTTTTTCCAACGGAATCAAATTGTACCAATCAAATTAACTAAAGATGATGTTATAGTTTTGAATTTAGAAAGCAAAAAGCAAGTTGAATATTATCAGGAGAAGAAAGATGGACAATGAAATTCTTAAACCGATACCAGGTTTTGATGGATACCTAATAAATGAAAGTGGGCAAGTATTTTCCTTAAAAAATGATGCTTCAAATCAATTTTCTAATGGCATACATGAATTGAAACGATTAAAAAGAAAATATGGTGGACCCGTCGTTGGGTTAAGTAAGGACGGAAAAGTCTATCAAAAGAAAGTAATAAGGCTAGTTGCAAATGTTTTTGATCGAGAAAAACATTTTGAAAGTAAAACTAACGAAATTTGGAATAAAACTAAATTAGATTTTATTGAAATTTCTAATCTAGGTCGAGTTAGAAAAAGTGGCAATTATTATAATGATTCAGATATGACTTATTGCAAATTTAAAGAATTAAAAGTCTCTGATAATGGTTATGGATACAAAATCATTAAAGTAAACGGTAAACAGCAATATATTCATAGATTAGTTGCAAAAGCATTCGTATCTAATCCTGAAAAATTACCAATTGTTAATCATAAGGATGAGAATAAATCTAATAATTATGCTTCCAATTTAGAATGGTGTACTCAAAAATATAATGCAAACTATGGAACGATTAAATATAGGCAAGCATGGAAAAGACAAAAACCAGTAATAGGAATAAACAAATATGATTGTTGTATTTTATCTAAAGCTGATAGCGGTATACGTAATTATTTAAAGGGTTGGAGTAACAGTTCACGTGGAATGAAATGGTATTATTTGAAATTTGATTTTAATAACCTCAGAAAGTTAAAACTAACCAATGTTGGAGAATTGGAGAAACAAAATGAAAAGTAAATTTATCAACATTAAGTTGAGTAATGGGCAAGAAGTCGTAATTAAGAAGTCGCGATTGAGTTATGTAGTCTATAAAAGAGTTGGTGGAGTCAAAGGCATTGGATGTCTAGCAACTAAAACAAAGTATGTAGACGGCGAGTTGATTACTAACCAACATGACGTGATTGAACAACTAGACGATTATTTTGGGAGAACGAAATGATTTTATTAATGGAAATGGTATTTGTAATCGTAGTTATTTTAATTGTTAGCGGAATTATCGTGACGGTTAACAAAGACATTCAAAACAGATTGCAAGTTAGAGATTTAATGAAGTATTACACGCCTGATCAGATTAAAGAATTAAACGAAAATATAAAGGGGGAATAAAAATGAATAAGGTAAATTGGGAAAAGTTTAATATTAACCCTTATAGTAATGAGGATGTAAGTAAGAAAACATTTATTCAAGAATTTAAGAAATATGATGGAACGTCTGAACAATTTGTAATAGAGCTAGATAAACGCTTTGGTTATTCGGGAATGATGTGCGAAATAATTAAAGATTGGTTAGATGAATAAGGGGAAAAAGATGAATAAATTAGCTAGATTTGTTAAAAAGCCATCAGTAAAAGCGGCAGCGGCTACACTAGTTGTTTTTGTTTTAGCCTTTTTAATTCATAAATGTGAAATTTTTATAAAAATTGCTATATTCAACGATAATGTACAAAAAGTTATAGCAACATTAATCTTTACTTTATTTGTCTATTTAACGATGTATAAACTTTTTGGAGGAAATAAAAATGGCTAAGAAGTTAGTAACAATACCAATTATTCCTGGATGGCTAGCAGAACAAATTGAAGCTGCTAAAAACATAAAAGCAATTTTTGAAGAAGTTTCTGAAGTTAGAGATGATACAGTTCTAGTTTTTTTGTTGAACTCCAGCAACTCACTATCTGAAGATAGAACATTTGCTGGCAAATATATTGCTGAACATATGATTGACGTTGCGATTGCTATTAAATACGGATACGAGGTAGAAGATGACTAAACGGCAAGATAATTGTATGTATTGTCATGAATGGACAGGCTTTCCTTATTTGAGTGGTGCAGGATTACCTTTTCAAATGAATCCAGCACTTATTGACAGAGTTGGACAATGTTTTGATGAAATAAACCACCCGCTGTATATCAAGTTCACAGAAAGATACGCTAAATTATTTTTAGATGATGGACAGAGATGGGACATGTATATTAATTATTGCCCAATGTGCGGGAGAAAATTAAATGCTGAATAAAAGGGAATATGAAGAACGAAATAAATCAAAAGGAACGCAACGTATCTATTTCCCAATTAATTCATATGCACAAATGAAAAGTGGAGAAGATACTCACTTCATGAGTTGCGATAATAAATCAGATGATAACTTTATCGAACTAACAGAAGACGGAGTTAATGATTTATTTCAACAAATATCGGCATACAACACAGATATTTTTATAAAAAATATACAAAAGGCGATTAGTCAAAACTTTTATCAGATGAATGGGGATAGTTAATGGTTGTAAGTTTAACGTTTTTAATACTTATTTTATTTCTAGCATTGTTTAAATTAGGTGTTAGTTGCTCAGATTTGATTACTTACTTTCTATGTCTAGTAGTGTTAATTATCATCTTTGGTTGGGAAATCTCAATTCCTGCATTAACTGTAATGATGATTAACGCATTATTTGAAAATTATCAAAAGGAGATCATGTGAATAACTTAATTATTGTGATTTTTGTAAGTGGAATTGTATCTTTTTCAGTTTCGTTTTGGTTCATGAAATTCATTAATGTAAAAAATCTTAAATTAATGGATGATTTTTTTAAAGACTGGAGTGATTATGAAAAGAAATTTTTTAATAAAATAAAAAAATAAGTTATTTAATTAGTGCATAAAAAAAGCCCGCCACGTAAATGGCAGACCTTAGCAGATATTGTCATTATACCATTTAGCGGAGGTCTTTATGCAATTATTTCCAGAAGTCGATGAGAAGAAAACAATCAGAAACTCTAAGAATTTTTTAACTAAGCAATTACCTAAAATGATGTCACAAGCAAGAATTAGTTCGTTAAGCATTCAATCTCCAGCAATTAGCGATATGCCTTCAAGAAGTGTACATGGCAATTCAAATGAGAATAAGGTTGTTACAATGATACAACGCCAAAGTGACGTTAAAGAAGTTGCTGATACAATTAGGGGAATGAACAAGTTGCAAGCTTACATCATCAACGCTGTGTATCTGGAAGGCAAACAAGATTGGAAAGTTGCACAAGAAATTGGGTACAGTCAATCAAGATATCATGATTTGAAAAACCTAGCATTAATTAATTTTGCTTGTGCATTAGACGTTTATGACGTCGACTTAACAGTCTATGAAGATTAAAAATCGGAGTTTTGTCGGAGTTTTATCGTAACTCTATCGGAGCTGTTATGTGCGATAATTGTAGTATGGAAGATTTGGTTATTATGCTATCTAAAGATTAGGGCATCCGTTTGGGTGTCCTTTTTTTGTTATAGTTGCTACGAGGTGATTATGTTGAAAAGAATAATTGAATGGATAATCTTATTTGGTTTATATGCTTCAGTATTTCTCATGTTAGGTTCTGTGTTAGCGAATAGACCCTTTGGTATTATTGAGGGGTTTTTAAGCTTAATACTAGCGTCTTGGGCTTTACTTTTAGAGGCAGGTAACAGATAGTAATGATTTGATATAATTGCTCATAAAGGAGTGATTATATGTTTTTAGGAATTAGTAGCGGTGATTGGTTACAAGCTGGAGCATCAATCGTTGGTGCTTTAATTGCTATTTGGGGAGTATACTGGCAGGTTAATAAACAAAACGAAGAGCAAAAGAAGTCGTTAGAAAGGCAGCTTAAATCTGAGAGAAAAAATTCTTTTGACTCATCAATAAATGTTGAAAATTATAAGTATTATGTTGAATTTGCTACTAAGAGCTTAAAAAATGCAAAAATAATTAAAAAGATGATTTCTGAAATCGAAATAGTTATTTCATCAAATGATGTTAATAACAAACAACTAATCGAAATATCTGAAATTGTATCTAAAATAAGCAATATTCTTAATGATTTTACAGATGAGTCAGACACTTTCTTTGTAATCCAAAAATCTATAGATTTAGAAAAGGGAACTGATATTTGTTCATCTATGCAAGAAAACGTTACAGAAAGTTTGGCAAAATTTATATCCTTAAATCAGGACAGTTTAAAAATGATAATAAGCAATATTAAAAATAATGCTATTAATAAAAATATTTTTAATGAAGCGTTAGAAAAACTTGTGGAGTCGTTGGAAGTTCAAAGTAAATTTTATACAGATACTTCAAAAGAAGTTATGAAATATGCAAGATATTTAATTGAGTAATTTTTATAAAACTTAAACTAAGGAGGTGGTTGATATCAAATTAACAGCAAAACAACAGAAGTTCGCAGATAATTATATTGAGACTGGTAACGCTACTCAAGCTGCTATTAAAGCTGGTTATAGTGATAAGACGGCTAGACAAATAGGCGCTGATAACTTGTCAAAAGTTAACATAAAAGAATACATTGATAAAAAGATGAAAGAGATTGCAGACAGCAAGATTGCTGACCAGAAAGAAGTCTTAACCTTTTTAACTGATGTGTTGCGTGGGAATGTTTTAGAACAAGTTGTTGCTGGTAATGGAGATGTTTTAGAAGTTCCGACTAACACTAAAGATAGAATTAAAGCTGCAGAACTAATCGGTAAGCGATACTCGTTGTGGAAGGACGTTGTTGATGTCAACTCCTCTGATATCAAGATAGTCATTGGTGGCGATACTGATGGCGATTGAGTTAGAGTTCCCGCATCCCGATAAGGTATTTAATAAGCAATTTGAAAAAAACTTGTTCAACTATAAAAACTTTACCGAAGTCTACTATGGTGGTGCATCGTCAGGTAAGTCACATGGCGTTGTCCAAAAGGTCGTTCTCAAGGCTTGCAAGCAATGGAAGTATCCACGAAAGATACTTTGGCTACGTAAGGTTGGGGCAAATGTGAAAGAGTCAATCTTTGCTGATGTACAGTCATGTTTAAGCGATTTTGGACTTCTTCAGCGTTGCAAAGTAAATAAATCAAACTATGAAATACAGCTACCTAACGGGGCTGTTTTTTTGTTCTCTGGGCTTGATGATCCAGAAAAGATTAAGTCGGTTAAGGGACTATCAGATGTGGTAATGGAAGAAGCGACTGAGTTCAACTTAGAAGATTATACCCAACTTACTTTGAGACTACGTGAACGTAAACATAAAGACAAACAGATATTTCTGATGTTTAACCCTGTATCAAAACTTAATTGGGTATACAAACACTTCTTTGAGAAACAACAGCCTGACGTTAAGATTATCCATTCAACTTACCGAGATAATCGTTTCTTAGATGAACGGGCACGCAAGACTATTCAACAACTGGAACAGACTAACCCAGCTTATTATCGTATCTATGCTTTAGGAGAGTTTGCTACGTTGGATAAGCTCGTGTTTCCACATTACGAAAAGCGACGGCTTAACCCTGATACTCCAGAAATGGTTAGGTTACCAAGTTACTTTGGACTTGATTTTGGTTTTACAAATGATCCATCAGCATTCATGCATTTGAAAGTTGATGAAAAGAATAAAATAATCTACTTCATGGAAGAATACGTCAAGCAACACATGTTGAACGATGATATCGCTAAAGCAATCAAGCAAATGGGATATGCAAAAGAAATAATTACTGCGGACGGAGCCGAGAGAAAGTCAATCGCTGAAATTAGACGTGATGGAGTCCATCGTATTAAGGCTGCGTTAAAAGGCCCTGACTCAATCGTGCAAGGTATTGCATTTATGAACCAATTCAAGTTTGTAGTTGATGACAGATGTGTGAAATTGATTGAGGAATTGGAAAATTACACATACAAAAAGGATAAGAAGACTAACGAATACACTAATTATCCAGTCGATAGTTACAACCATTGTATTGACGCATGCCGTTATGCTTTAGATCCAATTAACGGACGAGCAACGCCAAAGGCAATGATATTTAAAAATAACTTTATTTAAGGGAGTGAGAACATGGCAGAAAGCATTAAAATTCTAAATGGCGACTGTGAGATTAGTGACAACGGTAGTTTTATTTATCCAAAAGACAAAGTAATGACCACTGATGATTTACAGAACTTTGTCGAGTATCACAACGATACTTTGAAACCTGGTTACGTTGCTTTAAAAAAAGAATATCTCGGTCAACACCCAATCTTTGATAAGCAGAAAAAAGGCGGTTTAAGACCTGATAATCGTTTAATGGCTAATCTTACGAAGTATGTTGTTGAAACGTTTAACGGATATTTTATTGGGGTTCCGCCTAACATTACGCTTAATAACGAAAAAGATAACGAAGAACTTCAAAACTGGATGAATTCAAATTCATTTGCAGACAAGTTAAGTGAAATTAGTCGGCAAAGTGACATTTATGGACGTTCAATTGCGTTTGTTTATCAAGATGAGTATAGCAACACAAAGGTAACCTACACTGGACCAGAGACATCATTCATTATTTACGATGATACTGTTGAGATGAACCCAATTGCTTATGTACGCTATTCATTTAAAGATACAGAAGTCAACGGAACAATCTATTTTGCAGATTATCAATATAACTTTGATAGCACATACAAGCTCAATGATGTGAACGCTGAGATTAACCCGTTTAACGCAGTGCCAGCGGTTGAGTTTAGTTCTAACGTTTACAAGCAAGGGCTAATCACTGATATTAAGAGCCTTAACGACGCTTTGGATAATGCACTAAGCCAGAAAGCCAACCAAAATGAATACTTTGATAACTCTTATTTATCAATTACAGGATTGGAATTGCCAACTGACGAAGATGGTAACCCAATATTTGATTTAGACGGCAACCAAGTATTCTATTCACCAGAAGCTAACGCAAAGGACGCTGACGTTAAGTTCATCGAAAAACCTGATGGAGACAATATGCAAGAACACATGATTGATAGATTAACCAACTTGATTTATCAAATCTCAATGGTATCAAATCTCAACGATCAAGCATTTGCTGGTAATAGTTCAGGTGTCGCCTTGAAGTACAAGTTGCTACCAATGCAGAATATGGCAGTCAACAAAGAACGAAAGTTCACGCAGTCGATGCGTCAGTTATTCAAAACTATTTTTAGTGTTGATACCATTCTCAAAAATGACCACGTGGACGCATGGAAAGACTTATCGTTTAAGTTCTATCAAAATCTACCAGTCAACACAGCTGACGAAGCTAGTACTGCTCGTTCGCTTGAAGGAATTGTCAGCAAGGAAACTCAGCTTGGGACACTATCATTTGTTGATGACCCCAAAAAGGAAATTCAACGCATGGCAGACGAACACATTAATGAAGTTGAGAATGCTAAGAAAGCTGCGGGAAATATTACTGACCAGGGTGAATAATTATGAAGAATGATGATTACTGGGCTAATCGTGCTAAGAATGAACGTGACTGGATAGATAAGAATATCAAGAATGACAAAGACTTTGACAAAGTCCTTGAGCAACATTACAGTAAGCTAACTGATGACATCATGGACAAGATTAATAAAGAATACATTAGTCTTGGTAAGAACAACGGTTATACCATGGCTGACGCAATGGCCAAAGTTAAATCAGCAGATATTACTAAGTTTGAAAAAGAAGCAAAAGATTTGGTTAAACAAGCGCGTGAGATTTACAAAAAGAATGGCAAAGTTGATTATGCTGACTTTACTAACCAAGTTAATGAACGTATGCGACTTTATAATGCAACTATGAGAATTAATCGTTTAGAGATGTTAAAGGCACAGATTGGCGAAGATGTTGTTCAAAATGGTATCAACGTTAACTCCGAAATCAATGACAAGCTCAAAAATGACGCATTAGATGAGTTTGAAAGGCAATCTGGTATTCTTGGTAAGAACCGTGCTAAACCTGACGTAAAAGAGATAACAAAGATTGTTAGTGCGCAGACTGGGGACGTTTCATTTAGTGATAGAATTTGGCAAGACCAAGCGTCGTTAAAAGCCGAGTTAGACGTTCTGTTGACCAGACAAATGGTTCGTGGAATTTCTCCAATCGAGATTGCACGTGATCTAAAGAAGTTAGTTAGTAGCAAAGTTGGCAGTGCACGTTATGCAGCTGAAAGAATAGCAAGGACTGAGTCGGCAAGAGTACAGACTCAAGTTCAATTGGCTAGTTTTGATAAGTACGACATCAACTACTGTCACTGGATAGCAGAACCGACTGCTTGTCAGATATGTACTGACATCTCTGAGAACAACGACGGAATGGGAGAAGGTATCTATTCAACTACTGAAGTACCTTATTTGCCAGCTCATCCAAATTGTCGTTGCAGTTTAGCTGCTTATGAACCAGACGATGCACAACTTGAAAGAAAAGGAAAAAAGTAACATCACTTTATTTTGCACTTAACTAGACGTTAGGTGCTTTTTTTATGCCTTTTTCCATGCGTTGCAGGCTTAAAAGAACAATCTGTGTATTTAATATCCAGTCTCCCAAGACTTTAAATGCGTGATTATAGGAGGTCTATCCATGGATGACGAAACAAAAACAAATGTAACTGACGAAACGGAAGCAACTGAGACCGATGACAACGAACAAGGTCAAGGAGTTGACTCAGATAAAATCGTGGAAAAGTTACAAAAGCGCATTGGCAAAGAACAATCAGAAAAAAATGACTATGCTAAACAACTAGCCGACGCGCAAAAGCAGTTAGAAGAATTAAAGAAAGCTAAGTCCGTTTCTAAATTGTCTGAAGAAGAAAAAGCTAAACAAGCTGCTTCTGAAAAGGACAATCACATTAAAGAGCTCGAAACTAAATTAAAATTAGCAGAAAGCACTCAACAAACGGATGCAGTATTCAAAGAAGCTGGTTTAAACGTTGGCTCTGATGTACTTGGAATGGTCGTTAATACTGACGATGAAAAGACTTACGCTAATGCTAAGGCTTTAATCGACTTTGCAAACACAATTCGCACAGAAGCAAAGCAAGAATTTTTAAAAGGTAAAACTCCAACAGCAACTGGAAAAACAGTTAAAAATTGGACACAAGAAGAATTTAATGGATTGGGTTATTTGCAAAAGCAAAAACTAAAGCAAGAAAACCCAGAAGAATTTAGAAGATTATCAGAAGGAGTATAGACATGAATGAAAATGTTACGAAATTAGGTCAATTAATTGATCCAGAAGTGCTTGCACCAATTGTTTCTTATGAACTAAAAAATGCAATTAGATTATTACCACTAGCTAGCGTTGATACTACATTGGAAGGTCGCCCAGGTTCTACGTTAACGTTCCCAGCATACACATACATTGGTGATGCGGAAGATGTTGCAGAAGGTGAAGCTATTCCAATCAGTAAGCTAGGTACTACTACCAAAGAAGTGAAAATTAAAAAAGCTGGTAAAGGTGTAACTGTTACAGATGAAGCTAAACTATCTGGTTATGGTGATGCTATTAATGAAGCAGGACATCAAATTGGTTTAGCTATTGGATCTAAAGCAGATAACGATATGTTTGATGCGGGAAAAGGGGCAACACAAAAAATTACCATTACACCTGACTTGGAAGGTATTGAAGATGCACTAGACATTTACAATGATGAAGATGATAACCCGGTAGTTTTATTTGCGTCTCCAAAAATTGCACGTAAATTTAGAAATGATGCTACTAAACATTATGCTGATACTGAAGCTGGTGCTGACTCAATTATCAAAGGAACTTACCGTGATATTGATGGGGTTCAATTAGTACGTACTCGTAGATTAAAGGATAATGAAGTTTTATTTGTTAAAGCAAGTTCTAATGAATTAGATGCTGCTTTTAAATTAGTTCTAAAACGTAAAGCAAGCATTGAAACTGCTCGTGATATTGATTTCAAGCTTGATAAGATTACAGGTGATCAACATTACGCAGCATACTTATATCACGATGAAAAGGTAATTTATGGAACAATTTCTGGTGTTACAGTTCCAGAAGAACAAACTGATGTAAAACCCACTTCAGCAAGTACTGTTGAAGAAATCACTGCTTACTTGGATGAGCATGGCATTGATCATACAGGTGTTACCCTTAAAGATGACCTATTGGCATTGGTTAAATAAGAGGTAGTTAAATGGACGATTCTTTATTAGAAGAAGTCAAAGTTATGCTTGGCTTAAAAAAAGATGACCAGGACGACTTACTAAAGGTAATCATCAAAAACACAACGGCTTCATTACGGGTTAAATTAGCCTTGGATAAGGATGAAGGAATTCCTGATGAATTAACTTACATCGTTACTGAAGTGTCTATCAGACGATTTAACCGACTAAACAACGAAGGAATGTCAGCCTATTCTCAAGAAGGTGAGTCAATCACATACCAATCAACTGATTTTGATGACTTCGCGTCAGATATCGACGATTACAAGTCCCAAAAGAATATTGCATCTAAGTCTTTGGGTACTTTGCACGTTCTCAATCCGTATAAGCGATGAGATATAGTGATTTGGTTAGCTTCCATAGCGTAACGGATGACGTTTACAACCCAGAAACTGGGGAATACGAGACTGGCAACGATGCTACGACAGAATTGTATACGAACGTCACTGACATTGGGACTAATCAACAAATGCAACTATTCGGAGCTTTAAACGCTAACACGAAGACTATTAGATTAAGAACACCTTTGCCTGACAAGTGGCAGTATTTAACAATTGGAGAAGACACCAAAAAATACGTTCTCAAAACTATTGTTAATACCCAAAAGGGAACGTCCTTAATCGTGGGTGAGCAACAATGACGGTTAAATTTACAGGGCTAAACGAATTAAAGATTGGTTTGAAAAAACGGACAGATTTAACTGCAGTTAGACAAATTGTTAAGCGGAACGGTACCCGAATGCAAAACAGTGCCCAACGTAATGCTCCAGTCAAAACTGGTGCACTTAAAAATAATATCCATCTTACTTATTTTGACAATGGGATGACTGCTAAAGTAACGTCAGACGCTTATTACGCTGGATATCAAGAGTGGGGAACTCGTTTCATGGCTGGAACTCCACATGTGGGTCCAGCTTACAAAGTCCAAAAGCCAATCTTTATCAGTGATTTAGAAAAGATTATGAAATAGGGGTGTTCTATGATTTATAAAGCACCAGAACAAGCGCTGTTTGATGAGTTGTTTAAAGCTTCAATGGCACTAAATTATTCAACCTATGACCATTTGCCACTTGGAACTGAGAATGCTACTTATCCGTTTGTTAATATCGGCGAAGTTCAGTTTGTCCCAATGGTAACTGTCGGCAGTATTCAAGGTTCTCTATCCTTGACTGTGAATATATGGGGAGATGCAAAGCAAAGAAAGAGAGTGTCCGACATGATGAACACTCTCTTTTTGTATGCAGCGAATTTAGAGACAGTTGGTGACTATAGGGTGCAATTTCACTATCAATCATCAACTACAAGATTATTAGATGACACTAGCGTTCCTAATTCCATTTTGAAGCATGGAATGCTGGAACTTGAATTTAGATTATTAGGAGGACATTAATATGGCAGGGACAGAAGAAGAACTTCAATTCCTTCAAGGGATTGATACAGTAGCCTACTTTCGTAAATTAAAAGACGCAGCAACTGAGACAGGTAAGCTATTACCTTATCAAACTTCAGCTAAGTTTGATCCAAGCAAAAAGGTAGATACTACCGCGACTAAAGACGGTATGGTGCCAACTAGTTCTAGTGTTGAAACTGATTTCGAAGTTGAATTTATTAATTCAACTAGTGAAATTGCAGACATGTTCTATGATTCACTTTTTGAAAATGAAAAACTTGAGGTTTGGATTATTAATCGCAAGCGAGTTAAAGACGGTAAATACTATGCATGGTACTTACGTGCAACGGTTAGCGAAGATGAAAACGATAATGACTCAGACGATAACTCAACTCGTGACGCTACTTTTTCAGTTGAAGGAACACCACAACGCGGGTGGACTACGCTTCCTGAAGATGCTAAAGACCAAATGAATTACATCTTCAAAGGTATTGAAAAGGATGACGGTACTACCAACGGTGGTGGAACTCCATTCAAAGCAACTACTGATCCAGAAGTCGTTCAATAAATAACCCAAGTCGCCTATGAAATGAACAGTACGCTTAGCGGGCGGCTTTTAAATAAGGAGAAAAAACCATGGAATTAACTATCAACGGAAAGAAATATAACTTTAAATTTGGAATTGCATTTGTTCGTACTTTAAATGATGTAGCTGGCGCAACCATGCAAGGTATGAAATTTGGAATGGCTTTATCTACTACATTACCTGGGCTACAAACTGATGATCCATCTGCATTATCTGACGTATTGTTCGCTGCTAATGCAACTGAAAAGCCACGATTAACACGTAATGAAATTGATAATTATTTAGAGTCTGATGCTGATTTGGAAGTTGTCTTTAATGCCACAATCAAAGAAATCGCACAAAGCAATGCTACAAAATTAGTAGCAAAAAAGATGAAGCTCGGAAAGTAGAAGAAACTTCCGAGCAGACTTACCATGCAATGGTCGTTAACTGTTTAAGATTTTTCGGTTTAACTGATATGTACAAAATCGAAACAATGACGATCAATGAATATTACACAAGACTTGAGGCTTATCAGCTAAAACAAGTCGATATTCAAAAAAACTTGGCTTTACAAAGCTGGTTTAATCAAGCTGTTCAAGCTACTACTGGTAGTGATAAGCACCCTAAGCCGAAATATAGTTCATTTGATAAATTCTTTGATGCTATTTCTCAAGAGAACGAAATCAAATTAAATTATGACCCAGATTATAAGCCAGTTATAGTCAGTGAAAGTGGTAAAAAGGAACAGCAAGCTAAAATATTTGCTAAGCGACAACGAAAATGGGAAGAGTTACATAAAAATAAGAAAGGAGGGTAAACATGCCAGAAAGTTATTCAGTGCAAGCGCAACTATCTGCGGTTGATAAGAACTTTGGTTCAGCGTTCCAAAATGCAGCTAACGTTGCCGAAAAAATGGGCAAGACTTTAACTGTGGTTGGTGGAATTACAACAGCCGTAGGTATTAAAGCTTTAAGATCTTTTGGTAGTTTTGAGTCATCACTTAATAAAGCAGCCGTTACTGCTGGTGGAACGTCTAAAGATATCGACGGATTAGCACAAGTTGCTAATAAAATGGGTGCAGTCTTACCTTTATCAGCACAAGATAGTGCCGATGCTATGGTAGAAATGGCACAAGCTGGTGCTGATGTTTCAAAAATTAAGCAATACTTCCCAGCAATTGCAGAAGCGGCTACTGCTGCGGGAGCTGATGTTAAAGTAACGGCTAATACAGTTGAAAATGCTATGAATATTTGGGGAAAGTCACTTAAGTCTCCACAGCGTGCAGCTGCTATCTTAGTTGATACAGCTAATCTTTCTAATGCTTCAATGGAAGATATGAGTAGTGCTTTAGCCAATGTTGGTGGTGCTGCTTCCAACATGGGAATGAGCATGCAAGATACTTCAACTGCGATTGGTTTACTTACTAACCGTGGTTTTAGTGCTGCTCAAGCATCACAAGACCTTAACCATGCAATCTTACAAATGCAAGCCCCAAGTGCAAAAGCCAAGGAGCAAATGAATGCTTTAGGGCTATCATTTACGGATGCGCAAGGGAACATGAAGCCATTTCCAGTAATACTTCAAGATATTAGTAAAGCTCTTGACGGGTTGAACCCACAGCAACGTGCAGCTGCTTTAAAAACTTTGTTTGGTACTGCAGGTATGGGAGCAATGCTTCCTTTACTCGACTCTATCAAAGACAAAACTGGTTCAACAACCACTAGTTGGAATGCTTTTGCAAGCCAAGTTCAAAAAGATAGTGGAGATGTTGGGACTGCAAGCTCGTTTCTATCTAACCAAGCATCAGAAATGCAGCAGAATATCGGTTCTAAACTTGAACAAATAGGCGGAAATTGGGATGACCTTTTAAATACATCTTTAGCTGCAAAAAACGGATTTAATAGTGCAATGTTAGACATGATTAATAAAGTTTTAACTTGGGCACAGTCTAGTCAAAGCGGAATAGCTAGTGTTATTAGAGGATTTATCGGATTAACACCAGCTATTGGTACTGGAATTACAGCAACAGGTGCATTCCTAACTGCTGTTGGCAGAATAGGAACAACTATGGCATCAGTTGGTAAATTTTTAGTAACTCCATGGGGATTAGCCATTGTAGCAATTGCAGGTGTGATTGCAATTCTAGTATCAGCTTATTCAAATTGTAAAGTACTAAGAGATGCAGTTGGAACGATTGGAGATGCATTTAGTAAAGCGTTTGGCGGAAGTACTAAGGGTATTCTTAGCGGAATTATGAGCACGATTAGTTCATTAGTTACATTAATTGGTAATGGATTAGCAGCAGTTTTAAATTCTATTAATTGGAGTGGTGTTTTTGGAACTGCAAAGTCAATTATTGGCGGTGTTGTTCAAGCAGTCCAAAACTTAATACAAGGATTTCAACAAACTGGAGCTGCAAGTAATATATTTAATTCTATTAAGTCAGTTATACAGTCATTACAACCAATATTTTCTCAAATAGTTAGTGGTGTTACACAATTTGTTAGCTCATCTCAAGGAGCTAGTATTATAAGTGGAATTTTTAACGCAATCGGAACTGCTATTGGAATAATGGGAAATATTATCAGTACTGTAATTGGCTATGTTGCTAGATTTATTCAGGCTTTTGCTAAAACTGGAGCTATTAAAGCAATCATTACGGCTATTGGAGCAGTCTTTAGGGCTTTGGGATCTATTATTGGTGGAATTATAAGTATTGTCGGAACTATTATAAATAAATTAATGAGTATGGCAGGTGTTCAGGGAACTGTTAGTGGTGTTGGTAGTGCATTTTCATTAATGGGGACAATACTAGGAACTATCATTACTGTAATCGCTAATGTAATTACTTTTGTTGCTAATTTAGTAACGGGTTTTATGCAATTTCTACAAGTTTCAGGAATTATGACAACTGTCCAAACAGCTATCACTACTGCAATGACAATAATTGGGACAATTATCTCAACTGTTCTAAGTGTTGTTACTACTATTTGGACTACCACTTGGAATATATTGTCAACAATCGTTTCAACAGCATGGAATGTTATTGTAACTGTGATTACTACTGTTATAACTGTAATTCAAACAATAATTACCACTGGACTTACAATAATTCAAACGATTTGGACAACAGTTTGGGGCTTATTAGGTCCTATAGTTACAACTGTTTGGAATGGTATTGTCACAGTTATCACAACAGTGTGGACTGTTATTCAAACAATCATAACTACTGGATTGACTATTATTCAGACCATATGGACAACGATTTGGAATGCATTAGTTATTGTTGTTTCTACAGTATGGAACATGATTGTTACTGTTATTACGACTGTATGGACTGTAATTCAAACAGTTATTCAAACTGGACTAACTGTCGTTCAAACAATCTGGTCTACTATTTGGAATGCGATTGTAATGGTTGTTACAACTGTTTGGAATGTAATTGTTACTACGATTACAACAGTATGGACTACAATTCAAACGATTATACAGACTGGTCTATCAGTAATTCAGTCTGTTTGGTCATCAATTTGGAATGCTATTTCGACAGTTGTGTCAACTGTTTGGAACGCTATTTCAAGTGTTGTGATGTCAGTTTTTGGTGCTGTTAGTTCATTCATCAGTAGCACATTAAGTACAATTAGCAGTATCTGGTCAAGTATTTGGTCGGCAGTAAGTTCTGTAGCATCAAGTATCTGGTCAGCAATAAGTTCATTTATTAGTAGTGCAATTAGCACTATTTCAAGCATTATTAGCAGTACATTAAGTGCAATTAGTTCTGTTTGGTCTAGTATTTGGTCAACGGTAAGTTCAGTTGCTTCTAGTGTTTGGTCTGCTATTAGTTCATTTATCAGTAGTGCAATTAGCACAATTTCTAGTGTAATTAGTAGTACCTTGAGTACAATCAGTTCCATTTGGCATAGTATTTGGTCAAGCGTATCAAGTTTTCTTTCTTCAATATTCGGGAACATGGTAAGTGCAGTTACTAGCAAAATGAGTTCTGTAAAGTCCGCGGTTTCTAATGGTATTCATGCCGCATATAATGCTGTTGCTAATTTTGCTCGTAGGTTCGTTGAAGCTGGAGCTAATATTGCTCATGGAATTGCTCAAGGAATTCGGAATGGTATTAAATGGGTTGTTGATGCAGCTAAAAATGTTGCTAAAAGTGCTTTGAATGCAGCAAAACATGCATTGGGTATTCATTCTCCTTCAAGAGTAATGAAGAAGCAGGTTGGTTTCTTCATAAGTGAAGGTATGGCACTTGGTATCACTGATAATATTAGTGCTGTTGAGAATGCTAGTGATGCTTTAGCACAAGCTGCAATTCCAGAGATTAACACTAAAAATATGGTACCAACTTTTAACAATGCTGATTTAGCTGATAATATCGCAAGTGCAAACGCTTCTATTGATCATCAGTTTAATGCAACCGCAAGCACAGAGTTATCTCTTACTCAACAACCAGCCAATATCAATCTTAAGCTGGGTAATCAAAACTATCGTGCATTTGTTAAAGATATTAGTGATCAACAAGACCAAAATACACACTTAGAATTAGGATACTAGGAGGCGATTAAAATTAGTAAATATGAATTTAATGATTTGAATAAGAACTCAAGTCAAATGCCGACAGAGATGCTACCGTCGGAAGCTATGTACTTGGTTAATTTTAATGATTTTATTGAAAATATCGTCCCTGGATATCAAACGCTAACCGTGTCAGGCCGTGGAATGCTTGGCTATTCTCTGCATACTAATGATGTTAGTGGTGGGGACGGTCAAATGTTTATTGGTGCTAATTTACCAGTACGTGAAATTACAGTTGAATATGTTATTGACTCAAAAACACCAGAACAATTTATCAAAAAGTTAGATCAGTTAACTAACTTACTACTTGATAAGCAGTTCTGGTTTTATTTTAAAGACGATAGTGAATGGAATTATCGAGGAACTGTTAGTTCATTTGAAGCTCCTGAAAAAGGTAAGCTATTAGCTAGTGGGTCATTTACAATAACTTGTTCTGACCCGTTCAAATATTCAGCTATTGAGATTTCAAATGGTAATCAGCCTATCAACTCTCAAGCTAAAATTGATGAGATTGATTTTAAGCCTAATGCATTAGTTGGAAAATTCACAATTACTAACGATTACGGCCAAAGTATGATTATTGACGGAACCGTGAACGGTGGCGACACAATCATCATCAAGCCGCATGTTCCTTCAATTATATTGAATAGAACTAATCATACAGAATGGTTTGGTTATGCTTCAGACATTGAAAACTTTGCGATGACTAACAACATTAGAGCTAGCGTTGACGGCAGTTTCATTATTAAATACAGGAGGTTTAGACTATGAATTTATTTCTTATTGATAAAAACGAAAACGTTATCGGAGTTATACCAGACGGAAAAATCATAGAATTAAATCAAACGCTTGAAATCAACCAAGCAGATGTACTTAACGCTACCATTACGCTAGATAAGTCATTGAACTTTGATGAAGTTAGATACTTTGCTGTTCCCGATCGAGATAACCCACATAACCTTTGGATGTATCGCAAAACAATTATTAAAATTGAAAATGATGACATTCTCATTCAAGGCGTTAACGCTTTTTATGATGATTTAAAAGCATATGGATACATCAAAGACAAGCGGCCAAGATCCATTAACGCTGATCAAGCAGTTAGATTAATCTTAGGCAATACTCGTTGGAACATTGATTATGTTGACGCAGCATTGAATTCAAGTACAGCCGAAATTCATGATACTAACTTCTACTACCTAACTTACTTAGACGCTATCAAATCAATTGAAGACACTTGGACCATTGAAATTCAACCATTCATTAACATTGAAGGTAACAAGATTACAAGAAAATACGTTAATCTTTACCAACAAATGGGTGGTAACACTGGTAAGCGATTTGTTTACGGTAAAAGTGCACTAGAAATCGTCAAAGAGTCCAACGATACGGATGTCTATACAGCTTTGATTGGTCGTGGTTCTGGTATTGCCGAACAAGATGATGATGGCAATGACACTGGCGGTTATAGCCGTAAAATCACCTTTGCCGACGTTGAGTGGTCTAAAGACAAAGGCGACCCAATGGATAAGCCACTTGGTCAAGAATGGATTGAGTGGCCACAAGCTACCAAAGAATTTGGTTACTCTGACGGAACGCCCAGATTTGGAATAGTCGAGTTTGAGAATGAAGAAGACCCAGCCAATCTATTAAAAGAAACTTGGCAAGAATTACAGAAGTCTGCAATTCCAGCAGTGCAATTTAGTGCAACTGTTGGAGATGTAGGCTTTTTGAATTTGGGCGAAACAGTAGCAATTGTCCGATATGATTTAGACATCAAATATCAAACACGTGTCATTAAAATTGATTGGAACCGAAAAAACGAGCAAGCCTCACAGATTACTTTAGGAGACAAACTCGTTCAAACAGCGGCTGATAGATACAGAAGTGTACAATCAGCTGCATACAAAGCTCGGGACGTTGCAGATCAAGCCACTAACCAGGCTAACTTTGCTATTGATAATGGTGGAACTACCGTTGAGTGGGGTTCTAACGAGCCAAGGAACCCGAAAGAAGGGACAATTTGGTACGATAGGCAACCTGACGGAACCGTTGTCATGAAAAAATACGAAAACGGTCAATGGGTAATCTTAATTGATGATACTACTGGCGAACAAATCAAAAACATGGTTGATAAAGCTGAAGAAGATGTTAAGCAGCTTAAAATTGATACTGACAATGCTCAAGCTATCATTGATAGTCGTTTAAAACAAAACGAGAATAAGATTTCTAGTTTAGATAGTGACATTAAAAATGTAGATACAAAAGCAGATAATATTAAAATTACTGCTGATAGTGCTATCACAATTGCTAATGATGCAAAAAATGGACTTTTGACAAAGGTTGATAGTTCAACATTTAGTAGTTCAATGCAACAAGTTGATAGTGCTATTCAATCTAAGGTTAGTAGTACCGACTTTAATAGTCGTGTTACCCAATTAGATAATGCTATTAATACTAAAGTTAGTAGTGATACATTTTATTCTGAGATAACTCAATTAAGTAATGGTATATCTTCAACAGTTAAAAAAATTGATAATCTTCAAGTGGGTGGAACTAATCTTCTTCCCAACACAAAAACATTTGATGGTTGGTATAAAAATGGAACGAGTGCTGACTTCTATGTTTATGACAATAACGGATATAAAGACTTTACTGTTGAACATTTTTGGGGAGATTGGTCAGGTTATTCTACCCAATACGATCCTAAATTAGTCCCAGGTAACACTTATACAATTAGCGCTTGGGCTCGAGGAATTCAAGGCGGAGATATTGGTATAAATTACTATGAACCATATGCCCCAGCTAATATCGTTCAAATAACTAATCATATTAGTGGAGAATGGAAGCGATATTCAAAAACTTTTGTTGCTCAAAGCCCAACTTATCCATTTGGGGACAGACGAGGAATTGAAGCTTCAGGTAATTGGGGAAATGTAGCTGGTTCACTTTATGTTGCAGGAATTAAACTAGAAGAAGGCAATGTAGGAACAGACTGGTCACCAAGTCCTAACGATTTAGCAACGCAAACTCAAATTACTCAATTAAACGACAGCATTAATACTAAAGTAAGTAATCAAGAATTTGTTAGCAAAACTAATCAGCTTGCTGACGGAATAAGTTCTACTGTCCAAAAAATAGATGGGCTACAAGTTGGTGGAACTAACCTATTAAAGAATACAAAAACTTTAGACGGAACTTGGGTTTTCAACAGTGATCATGGTGCTGGTATTGAAACTAACCCAACTAATCAATATAAAGACTTCACAACGACTTGGGCACTGGGGGCCTTTTCAAGCATTCAATTTCCAATGGAGGAAAATGTCTTAGAAGCTGGCAAAACTTACACAGTGAGCGCATGGCTTCGTGGAAGTTCTAACGTTGACTGTGACGTTAGATTTTACAGTCCTAGAAGTTGGGCTATGGTTACTAATCGCTTAACAACTGAATGGAAACGATATTGCGTCACTTTCGTTGCTAGTGAAGCTATTAATCCTAATGGATTACGCTGTGACATTGAACAGGCTTCTGAGACACCATCAGCACTTTATGTTGCAGGGATAAAAGTCGAAGAAGGAAACATGGCTACTGACTGGTCACCTGCACCTGAAGATCTAGCAACTCAATCTCAAATAACTCAGTTAAGCGATAACATCAATATGCGAGTTCAAAAAAATGACGTCGTTAATCAAATTAACATTAGCAATGAAGGAATTTTGATTGACGGTAACAAGACCCACATTACTGGTCAGACTGTAATTGATAACGCAGCAATCAAAGATGCCAATATTGATAGTCTTAGTGCTAGCAAGTTAACTGTCGGAGTTATTAATTGTCGAGAAATTGATGTTATGAACATCGCCGGCTACCAAATTATGGCTAATCAAATTACAGCTGATAAAATGGCTGCTAATGCAATTATGGTTGGCTTGAATAACAGCTTAACTAATTTAAGCATCTCACCTTACGGATTTAACATTAACGAAAACGGAAACAACGTTTTAACTTTTAATAAAAGTGGTATGAGAGTTTCAGATCCAGAAAATAATGAACAAGTTGGCTGGATACACGCAAATCACATGACAGATTTACATTCTTATAATGGTCTTCAATTTGATTTAGATGAAGCTGGTGATTTTATGGGGTGGGGTGTTCACAATCCAAGTACAAATCTTTATGATATAAAGTTTGCTTACTACAAAAACCCCTATAAAGATAATCCAGGCAATTCATTTAAATTTACCGTGCCAGTTAAGTTACCAGCATTAATTACACCAACTAACGACTTTTTAGATGTTAAAAAAGCAACGATTTCAGGAAATGAAAGTGTTGGATTAACTGCGCCTTGGGGAGCTAATGCTGGAATAGCAATCTCTGGTAATACAGTATTTGTAAAAGTCTCAACTGGCTGGTATGACTTAGATGCAATCATTCATAGCATTGGAAGAAATCAAACTTGGAACTAAAAGGAGAAATTTATGCAACTTAAAATTAAAAAAGGCAACCTACGACAGACTGTTAGTTTTATTAGAAATATTAATTTAAGTGGAAGTAAGATTAATATTGCAAGATTTAGAATTTTAAAATTGCTTGATGAAAAATTAAAAGAGATTAATGAAGACGTTCTTGAAATGTCAAAAAGCTATGCTAATTTAGACAAATTAGGGGAACCAGTAATCTTGGAGAATGGAAATTTAGACATTCCCAAAGATAACTTGGTTCCCTTTTCCAATGCTCAAAAAGAGCTATTTAAAGAAAATTCAGTACTAACCATTGACGATTATAAGGGAAAATTTAAAACGCTCTATGACGCTTTAATCAACTATGGCGGTAGTATGCAGGGCGATGACTTAATCGCTTATGGAACATTAATTGAAGCACTAGAAGACGCAGGAATTAAAGAAGGAGAAAACGATGTTAAAAACAACTAAATCAATTCAATTAAATGGTAGCAGTGACTTTGGCGGGCAATCAGCAATGATTTTCTCAGCCAATGTAAAGTCGGACGGTAACACAAGTTTAAATGCAACAATCGTAAATCAAACGCTTTACGATGCTAATAAAGCAGCTGTACAAGCAGATCTTGCCGAATTTAATACCAAGGCATTTTCTTTATCAGATGAAGTTGATGAACCTGTTACGGATACTAGTAAAGAAGGTTAGATAAATGCGCTCAGTAAATTTTATTCATTTGTATATGAACTCGATGGATAAAGGATTAAGTTCAGTGATGTTTCAACTGTTAATTGGTGTAGTTGTTTTAGATATCGTTTTAGGAATTGCGAGGGCAATTTCGTTAAAAAAGGTCAACTCAACTATTGCCGTTAATGGATTAGCTAAACATGCGATGATTGTTATCATTCCAATGTTTTTGTACCCATATATTGATTTAATGGGATACGGATACTTTGGTGATACAGTTATCGCTTTTTTAGTGCTTTCACAAGGCCAAAGCCTTTTAGAAAATTGGATTGCAATGGGTCTACCTTTTAATCCTGAGTGGCGCCAATTTTTCGATGAAAAGAAAATTGAACAGAAAATGCGTCCTGGATCCATACACACTGATGACCCAGTTCCTGATGAAAACGAAAAGAAGTTATAAAAAGGAAGTGATAGATAGTGGAATTAAAAAAAATATTAAAAAATAGTTTATTACCATTGCTAATCATTTTTGGAATGGCTAGTGTCGGTTTAGCAACTAATGAACCAGTTCACGCAGCGCCACACGACCTAGGAACTGATGTTTCAAGATTTCAACCACAGTTAACTAACAACTCGGGGAATGATAAGTTTTCTATTGCTCAAATCGGTGGGTATGACAAAACTATTGGAACTTATGATCAGGCACCATATTCAAGCCAGATTTATCAAGGCCAAAATATGGGATTGAGAATGCACAACTATATTTGGTTAGCCACTGGAGCAAATCAAGCATTAACTAAGCAAACACTTGACTACTTCTTAAGAGATATTAAAACGCCATATGGGTCAATCGTAGCTATTGATTATGAAGACGGTGCAACTAATGATAAAGATGCTAATACTGCTAACGTAATTTATGCTATGCAGTTAGTTCGTCAGGCAGGGTTTACTCCAAAGTTATATAGTTACAAGCCTTATTTATTAGCACATGTTAATGTTTCAGAGGTTAATAAGCAATTTAAAGACCCACTTTGGATAGCAGGCTATCAAAGAAGTGGTAATACACCTAATTACAATTACTTCCCAAGTATGGATGGAGTTTCAATTTGGCAATTCAATGACAGTCCACGGGATTTAAACGTTGATTTAAATGGAGATACCGACAAAGGTTATACTGAAGATACAAATGTTAACCCCGTTGATCAGCCTATTGCCGAACCACAACCTGTCGACAAAAAGTCTAAAGAAGAAACTAAATCAGTTTCAAATTGGAAGCCAAAAAGTTACACGGTTGTAAGTGGCGATACGCTTACTGCTGTATCTGACAAAACTGGGGATAGTATTGCAACAATCGTAGCTAATAATGGCATTACTAATCCTAATGCTATTTTTGTTGGCCAAAAGTTATTAGTAAACAATATTAAGTCTAGTAGACTAACTCAAAAAGTTCGTTATGTTCAATCGAATGATACTTTGACGAGATTAAGCTACTTGGTTGGTGATCGTTGGCAAACTATTGTGGCTAATAACCCAGATGTATTTACTAACGGTTATTACTCCACTATTTACCAAGGACAACCAATTTATTTCTATCGTTAACGTATAGAAAAGATGCCATCAAATCAACTGTTTTAGCTATTTTGAATAGAAAAAGTAGAGCAAAATGCTATAATTTTAATAGTTCATTTATGTATCGGAACGCAATTAAAACCTCACTGCCTTAATTGGTAGTGGGGCTTTTTTTGTTGCAATAATTGTTAATTTGTTGACAGTTAGACAATATTAATTTAATATTACTCATGAAGAACGAGACCGATTTTCTTGTGTTGTCGTCTATGTCTTGTTCTTAAATTGTCTGTGCTATGACATAATAGGGGTACGTTATGTTGCCTGACGGAGGCCTTAAATCCCATCACTAGTCGCGGTTATTTAGACATCTTATAACCCGTACCTAAAAAAGTCGCTAGTTAAACTAACTAGCGACTTTTTTTATTTACGTATCAAAAATAAATCAAGGAATAATATAAATGGAAGAAAATATTAATTTAGGTTATTTAATAATAAATGATGCAAATGATATCGATTTTAAACTTATGTTAGATGATTATAGAGAAAATTTTGCCGGACGAATAGTGAAAATTACTACAAATTATAATATATTAAGTGAGTTTTATATTTCTTTTAATGAAAAAGATTTACCCCACCTTTTAGGATTACAAAAATTAAGAACTACAAGATATAGTTCTTCTCAAATAATTAAGCAAATTGATTCTGGTAAGTTTACAAAAAAGACAGTTATGAAAAAAGAAAACTGGAAGAATGTTCGAAAAAGAAGTCTAAATTATAATTTTTTACATCGAATTTTTATTGATCAAGATATTGATTTTTTTGTTGAAACACGTGATATGAAACCTAATAGATTGAAACTAGACGTAGTTTTCATGTATAACAAAAAAAGAGAGTCTGTCATCCTAGGTCTTAGAAAAGATAAAGATAGCAAATATTTCAAATTGACTACCTTACACACCGAGAGCAAAAATAATCAGTATAATAACAGAAGAAGAACTCATATAACTGGCGTAGAGTTTATAAAATAATCTATTTTAATATAAAATTTTTAAAGCTCACTGATTAATTCAGTGGGCTTTTTTGTTTTGCAATTTTTATTTTTCGAAATTTATCTTTAACGCTACAAATGTTGTTATAGCAATGCTTATGTTTCTTTTGAAAAATAATTTAAACTTTTTGGTATAAAACTCTTTACATACTACGTAATTACGTAGTACACTATAAACATAGTAAAGGAACAGAAAAAGGAGAAATTAAAATGATGTACTCAAAGAACTTCAGAATGGCTAAAGCAGGACTTAACAACCCAATGAACACAAACGCTAAAAGTAACAAAGAAACAGACAGAAAACTTACTGATCCACAAGAAAGAGAAAAATCAACTAACTGGAAACAAACTGGTAAGGGTGAATGGTTCTTTTTAGAAAGTGGATTAAGTAACTGGATTAGAGAAGACAGACTTTAATATTAAAAGGAGAAATTAAAATGAACAAAGAAATGAAAGTATTACAATTAACTGAAGAAGAAAAAGCAATGTTAGCAATTCCTTACCCACACGTACTTGAAGAAGTAGACGATGTAATGGTTCAATACAATAAGAAAGGCGAACCATTAAGAGTTTGGGTTAGAAATTACAAGGGAGACCAAGAAAGAATGGAAGCACAATTCAAAGCACTTGATGAAAAAGAAACTAAGCAAGCTGCTTCTGAAGGAGTATCAAAGGAAACAATCGTTAAACGTTCTGTTAGAAATCGTCGGCAAAATTTAAGAAGATCAGGAGCTAATATCTAATGAACATTATTGACATCTATGCTAAAAAACATGGGACCACTCGATATCAAATATCTAAAATTTCGGGAATAGCCCAAACTACCTTGGCCGACTCTGGTAAAAAGAAGCTTGAAAACATGAGCGTTAAGATAATCAAAGCGTTAGCTATTGGAACTCATAGCAATATTGGCGATACATTAAACGAGCTGAATGACATAAATGGTAATCCAATTATCCAATTTATCCGTGATCACAAGAATTTGAATAAAGACACTGTTAATGAACTTGAAGATTTAATTATTTGGCACGGATTAAATGGTGGAAGTTTTAACAACATCTCATTTAACCGTTATTATGATGAAGGACCTGACACGGATGAACGTGCAGAAATTGCAATGGAAAACGCAATTGATGTTTTACAAGATTTAAAAGATAGTATGCAAAAAGACGACTAAATTAATAGCCGCCTTCTCGTTCACATTAATATGGTAGAAATTGAAATTACTAAATCAAGTATACCAATTTTAGCGACAATAAAATATTGCACACAGATTGCACACAAAACGTTTATGAATGTTGATATATCAGCGCTTAAAATGCCTCTAATCAGCATTTTGATGATGTTTATTCCATTATATTCTTTGTAAGAATGCCTATATAAAAGCATTTTAAAAGATTTCAGTGGAATAACATCGTATAGTGAGTAATCTGCTGCACACAAATTGCACACATTTATTGAAAGCTGCTAGTTATTAACTAGTAGCTTTTTTTGTTTGTTTAATTTTATTTATGTCATCTATTTTATTCAATGCATCCTCGATTTGTTCATTAGACTTATTTTGATACTCGTCGATCAAGTATGAATATTTATTTATAGTTGTTGTGATATTTTTATGTCCTAGTCGTTTACTAATAATATAGATGTCAATGTTATTAGCTAATAAATATGCAACGTGTGCATGTCTTATTGAATGAAAGTGGAAGTTACGCTTAACTATATTTGATTGTTTCATAGCTTCTCTGAGTGCCTTATTAGCAGCTGTAGAAGTTGGGATTGTCCCAGCTCGGCTAGTGAATACCATTTTTCCTTTGTTTATTTCATGAAGCTCTTTTAATAAAGTAACAACTGTATCGTTGATATTTATAATACGTTTTGAACTTTCTGTCTTAGTAGGCTTGAACTTTTTCAAAACGTCGTCCCAAGTTTTCTGTACCTGAATTGTTTTAAAGTTCAAATTTACATATTCCCACTGCAGACCTTGTATTTCTCCAATTCGCATACCAGTATAAATTGCAATTAAGATCATATATTTAGTGATTGAATTTTTTGTTCTAGTTTCCAGTAAATACTTAGTCAGTTTTTTTATTTCAGCAATAGATAGATACTCAACTTTCCAAGTCTTATCTTTGTTATAGACGATATGGGTACGAGATACAAAATCTTTTTTTATATAGTCGTCGTAAATAGCATCTTTTACACTTCCATGAACAAGATTATTAACCTTTTTAACAGTTTCTTTTGCATGATTTTTGCCATAAGCATCCAGAAAATTTTGGTATCTTTCACGATTTATCTTATCTATTCGTGTATTACCAAAATATTCTTTTAATACATTTCTAACATGTATATATTGATTTGCGGTTACTTCTGAAACTGTATTTGCTTTATAAGTTTCAAACCAATTCCAAAAGTATTCATAGAAAATAGGGGGTTCTTTAGAAATAAGCTTATTGTTATTTTTATCAATCATTATTTGGCTTATATAAACATTTGCTTCATTCTTAGTCTTAAAACCAGATTTAGATATAGAACGTCTTTTTCCGTTACTATCTGTGTAAAACATTCTAGCTTGCCATGTTTTACCTCTTTTTTGGATACTTGCCATTATAGTTTCCTTTCTTGAACGTATGTTCGTTAATGAATTCAAAAAATAAAAAGCCATAAAAATGACTAATTATTTCAATTGATTATTTCAATTTGTAAACTTTTTGTCCTAAATCTTTTCCATCAATTCCTTGTTTTGCTTTTAATGTTACAGGAGTGTCTGTATCGTCTAATTCGTAAGATACGGCATTTTCAACAGTACCATTTTTCTTGATTTTATCCATTTGACTATCTATAAATTTTTCATCAGGTAGTGATCCAACATTTAATTTATTTTCACGATTTTTGTCGTTATCTTGGTAAGCTTCAAATACAGACATCCAAGCAACGTTTGGATCAATATCTTTATTGGTTAAATTAGTTACTTTATACCAAATGGCAAGGACTGGTTTTCCCCCATATTCGTTGCCAGTTTCTCCAACCGGGATAACTTTTGATTTTGTAATCTCAATTTTTTCATCATGAAGTTTTGCAGTTTTACCATCAAAGTAATATTTTTCTTGTTTTGGTTTAGACATAGTTTCGCTTTTGTCACTAGAAGAGGTGCTAGTAGTTTTTCCTGATTTACTAAAGAGGGTGAATACTCCAATTAATAAAATCACTGCAATTAGCCAAAACCACCATTGTTTGTACAACTTTTTTTGCATAAGTTATCTCCTTATTTATCGCTTGCTTTTCTTAAATTCAAGTAGTGCCAAATCAAGAAACCTAGACCAATAATTAAACCTAACCAACCCCAAACATTCAAATCTGCGTAGCTACCAGCTCCAGCGATAGCAATTAACCAACCTAAAGATAAAATTACAGCATTGATGATATCTGCAGTTAATTTAGATGCCTTTTTAGTAGCTATGTATACAATTCCAGCTACTAGATAGAAAATAGCAATTAAAAATCCTAAACTTCCTGAAGTTTCTCCATTGCTAGCCATAGCATTTCCCATTCCAGCAACCATTGATTGAAGTGCAATGATGAATGCCAATACAATCATTAAAATACCTAATACTAATTTTGTTGTTTTCATGAACAACCTCCTATAAAAATATAAATTTCAGCTTTTAACGTGGATCAGTTTTGCACGTTTATTACAAAATTCCTAAAATGGAGTCTAACTGTTCATTGTTACCGAGTGTGGTGGGCGTGATTACTTATACATAATTAATGTTTGGTAGTAAATATTATGATTTTCAGTTATATAAGAGCTATTAGTAACGTTGATAATTTCATATCCATCATTTTGCATGCCAACTAAAATTTCATTTAAATCAACATTGAAATTATTATCTACATACAATTCTTGAAATGCAGTTTTTAGTTTATTATTAATCATTAATGTATGGGTATTTCCGTCTTTTGTGACTAAATATTGTTTGACTTTATTATATTTATTAGTTTTAAACATTTTTAACTCTCCTAATTAGTAATATACATAATTTGGTCTTTGTTTTTGCTCAATTGTCTGACCAGTATAGAGGGGTGATTGATTATTTAAATTTGGATTGTTTTTATCATACAAATAAACATTAGTAATTTTTGTGCTGGTATCATCTACTCTTATTAATGTCTTCTTTTTTCCATTAACAATAGCTTGATATCCGTATTCCATTTGAGTTGGAGAAACTTGTATAGATGAATATATAACACCCACTCTGTCTTGTAATTTATCTATCGGGACAGTTCCAAAACCTTTAGCAGCATCATTGGTTAAACTCTTGTCTTCGTTCCTTTTCATAGTTGCTTCCTTATTTCTTTTAACTATATCATCTGAACTTTCTTCGCTTGTCTTTTTATCTTCAGTTTTTTTGTTACTTTTATCTTTTTCTGAGGTTTCATCTTTCTTTTCATTTACACTTTTTTTAGTGGAATGAACTTTTTTTACTATTGGTTTGTTATTGTTTTTATTTATATTTCCATTTTGTTTTGGAGCAAAAGGGGAAGCAATCATTGAAAGTAAAATTATTGCAATTAAATAATACTTTTTAGATCCACCAAATATTCCCTTTATTGACCACCGTTTAACATCTTTTGTCATAACGATTTTAATAATATAAATGATAATTATTATAGCAATAACAAAACTAATAAATGTATACATATTATCTCCTTAGTAAATGTATTGAAGTAGGCATTCTTTACATTCTTCCATCATATTGTTTGGAATATCAAATAATTTCATAAATATCGTGACATCTACTTGCTCTATATCATCTAACTCATCTACGTAATACGGAACTAACATTTTAATAGCGTGCAAATTAGCTTTACTTTCATAAATGTTGTCTGATCCAAGGGTAAAAGCATATTCAGCATCATTTCCATCGCTATATAATACATGACTAATTTCGTGTGCAACAACAAAAGCAAGCTGTTCCTTTTTTTCATAAAGTTCATTTATTGCAATTAATTTAAACCTTGGATTAGAAAATGATGTAGCAGTATATTCTGGATCGTTATATATTTTGATAGATATTCCATTTGAAAATGCTTCATTAAGTAAATCATTTATTATTGTGTTCATCATTTAATTCCTTTAAGATTTTTAAAACAATTTCCCTTTGAGACTCAGGAATTTCTCTTCCTTGAAATCTCATAATTTGAGAAAGGTCATCGATATCAGCGACGTTTTCAGTATTTTTAATATTTGAATCTTCTTTATATTCATCAGATAGTTTGTAGATTGGAACATCTAATGCTTTAGAAACCCTTTTAAGAGTTTCAAATTTCGGTTCAATGCCTTGATTGTACCTATACAAAGCGTTTGAACTTAATCCAGATTTTTCTGCTGTTTGTCTTAAGTTGTAACCACGCTTTTTAGAATAAAATTTTATGTTATCAAACGTTGTCATAATAAGGTTCATCCATTTCTTTTATATAAAAATAATACGAATGTGTAATTAATGCTTGATTATTAACACGAACGTGTTATAGTTATATTTGTAATTAAGATTGTTAAACAAATAGGCATTAAAAATATATATCAAATAACTGGAATTTTGGAAGAATTAAAGGTTATTGATTGTTATAATCGCCATTTGTTATGTTTACAGTTTACACAAACGTGTAAATATAGTCAACATGATTTAACGATTACTTTTACTTTTAGTTTTACAAAAAAACAAAGAGAGGAGAGGGAATATGCCAGAAACGACAAACGGAAGGCTTTTAATTATTAAATATCTAGAAAGAAATGGAATTTCTCAAACTAGATTAGGAAGTATTTATGGCAAATCAAGACAAACCGTTAACCAAATACTAAAAGGAAAGTTAAAGGGTAAAACTGCAAATGAATTTATTCTAAGAGTTCTAGAAGATTTTGATATCAGGTAAGGAGAAAAAGTTATGTCATTGGATGAATTAATCAAAAACAATATTCTGAACTTCTTTTATCAAATTTTAGAAATTGGCAAAAAGTCAGCTACCGACTCAGAAGTTATGAACCAAAAGGAACTTATGGAATTTCTCGGTTGTAAAGACTCAGGAACACTGAAAAAGTATTACACATGCAAGCCAGACTTTCCTAAGTTTGAATTTCAAGAAAATCGCTGGACTAAAACACAAGTTAGAGAATGGCTTGCAAAACATACTGTTGAATATAAGGAGACAATTTAAATGGTATCAGAAGTTATTTGTAATTGGATTGCATTAGGGCTAATAATCTCGTTTGCATTTAATGTAGTTCAATTCACTGAATGGTATGACAAACGCCAAGCTGAAAAACGAATTCAAGAAAACAAACGTCGCGGTAATCATTTCAAGGAGTTGTTTTAGATGAAATACACAGTTCAATTAGTAGTGAGAATAAAAAAATTAAGAAAAATAAAAAAGTTGCTTAAGAAAGCCCAAAGGCAAACTAAGCAACTTAATAAAACAATGAACAAACTAAGAAAAATTAAAGCTTCCACGCTTGATTAATTTTATTTTCGGTCCACTTGTTCATTGCAGATGTCATCATACTTTTCCAATCATCGAAAACCGTTTGTTTTTTAATCCAAGAATCTAGTTTTGATTCATCAATATTTTCAAAGTCAGTCTCGTCAAAATTTCCATCTTTTAAAAGTTTTGAAAAATCATCGAATTTATTGTTTGTGTGAGAAAGCATGAATTCTTTAGTGAACAACTCTGAAAATTCGACTTGGTGTGTTCCATTTAGATCATTTAGATTTTTACTGGTTTTTTTAAGATTACGAGAAAGTTTATTTAAATCGTTCATTATAATCACCTCCTTTCTAAAGTGATTATAACAAACAATAAAGGAGGTGAAATAAATGGCAAAAGATAGGGGACTTGATGCCTCGCAACTGGTGGATTACTTAAATAAACATGGATATAAATATGATCCATATGTTGAAACGTTTAGGCATTTCATTAACCGATTAAACATTCACAGTACGATTTATAACAAGCTTCCAAAGTTTTTAAAATCAGATGTTGATTTGGCATTATCAAAAATTAAGGGGACACAAAATGATTAAATTCTTAAAAAACTGCATAAAAAAAGACCGTTCACGTCGCACCGTGAACAGTCCAGAGTTGTTGAGATTGGTATATCTTAAACATCTCAATTCTAACTGTCGAAACTAAATAAATCAAGAATTGGAGAATAAAATGGCTAGCTTATATAAATTGAATGAAATGTATCGAAAAATTGAAGATGCCTCATCTGATCCAGAAGTATTAAAAGATACATTAGATAGTATCGATTTTGAAAACATCGTAAATAACAAACTTGATGATTGCATTGGTTTCATAAATCATCTTAAAGCTAATAACGATGAAATAGACACTGAAATCAAACGTCTAAGCGATTTGAAACGTCGTAACAATAAAACTATTGAAGGAATAACAGAACGTATTAAATACACAATGATTAACCTTGATAAACGAAAAATTAAAACTGATCTTCACTCGGCCAGTTTCCGTAAATCTAAAAAGGTTGAAATTATTGATGAAAGTAAATTACCTCAAGAATACTTTACTATCCCAACACCAAAGGTTAATAAAACAGAAATTAAAAAAGCAATTACAAATGGTGTTGTTTTGGCAGGTGCCAAAATTGTTGAAAACGAAAACTTGAGTTTGAAATAGGTGACTAATATGGCAGAAAAAGAAGCTAAACAAATTTCAACATTTGCGGTTCTTAAGAATATTGATGTAAGTAAGCAGAAAAGTAAAAAAATGGGACTTGATTATTTGTCCTGGGCGTACGCTTGGAATTTCATGAAGGACTTTGACAAAGACGCAACGGTTGAATATACGCAATTCCAACAAGTTAATCCACAAACATTTTTACCTCTACCAGAAAGCGATCAGGTTCCTTACTGCGTAACTCCACAAGGAACATACGTTGAAGCTACCGTTACTATTAAAAATCATGCAGAAAAACAAATGTTACCTGTTATGGATTACAAGAATAAGGCAGTTAAAAATCCAGATTTGATGCAAATTAATAAAGCATTACAACGTGCATTTGTTAAGGCACTAGCACTTCATGGACTAGGTCTAAATCTTTATGCTGGCGAAGACTTACCAAATGAAAATGATGTTTCTAATAAACAATCACAAAGAAAAAGTTCTCAAACTAATAATCTCAAAAAGATACCTGCAAAACCCAATCCTAATGATCCAGCAAATGAAAATCAAAAAGCTCTCGTTAAAAAAGTAGCAGAAGAATATGCAAAATTAACTGGTACCGAAACAAAAGCAATGCTTGATATGGTTTTGGATAAAAACAAAATTGATCCTAAAACGATGACGGTTTCTCAAGCAAAAACTATGTATGAAGAATTCGAAAAATACATTGCAACCGAAAAAAGCAAAGCTAGTAGTCAAACAAAACAAACCGAAAACGGGGGACAAAACCAATGATTAATACAGTAGTTCTAACAGGTCGATTAACAAGAGATGTTGATTTGAAGTATACCCAATCAGGAGCAGCAGTTGGACAATTCAATTTAGCTGTTAATCGCCCATTTAAGAATAGTAATGGAGAACAGGAAGCAGACTTTGTCAATTGTGTTGTGTGGCGTAAACCAGCTGAAACATTAGCTAATTTTGTAAGTAAGGGTTCATTAATTGGAATTGAGGGTCGATTGCAAACCCGGAACTATGAAAACGATCAAGGACAACGAGTTTATATTACTGAAGTTGTGGTTAGCCAATTTACTTTCTTAGAGTCACGACAAAATGGCAATCAGCAAAGCCAATCAAATAACAATTATCAAAATAGTAATAACGGTGGCGACCAAATCGACATTTCGGATGATGATCTTCCATTCTAATTTAGGAGGGAATAATGCCAGTAATTAAATCAAAAATAACAACTGAATTTACAACTCTTAAAAACCAGCTACTAAATGATAAAAGATTGTCTTTTAAGGCACGTGGATTGCTTGCATTTATGTTATCGCTTCCTGCTGATTGGAAATTTTATTCATCTGAGATTGTTAAGCATAGCGACAAAGATGGACAAAGAAGTATTAATTCAGCAATCAAAGAATTAAAAGAAAATGGATATTTAGAAATTAAACAGATTTTTAAAGACGGAAAATTCAGCGGTAA